>NZ_JBHTCY010000013.1:0-505 GCF_042666595.1 Brevundimonas sp. GCM10030266 | reverse complement strand
GATCAACCTGGGCACCATCAACCAGTTCTTCCAGGCCGCCTACTCGCCCGGCGAGGCGCGGGCGCTGATCGCCGAGCAGGCCGGTGAGCTCGCCGGCACCGATCCCGAGAACCTCGACGAGAAGGGGATCTCCCTCATCGGTCGCCCGCTGTACGAGGCGTTCATCAAGAACTACACCGGCAAGCAGTGGCAGACGGATCCCAAGGACCTGCCCGCCTCCATCATCTCCCGCCTGCCCGTGCGCTACACATACGACAACCGGTACTTCAACGACAAGTACGAGTCCTGCCCGCGCAGGGATACACGGCGTGGCTGGAGCGGATGGCCGATCATCCCGACATCGAGGTGCAGCTGGAGACCGACTACTTCGACACCTCGCAGCCGCTGAACAAGGACGCCACCCGCGGGAACCTCCCCGTCGTGTACACCGGCCCCATCGACCGGTACTTCGACTACGAGCAGGGCCGACTGGGCTGGCGCACCATCGACCTCGAGACGGAGCACC
>NZ_JBHTCY010000012.1:0-528 GCF_042666595.1 Brevundimonas sp. GCM10030266 | reverse complement strand
GGGTGGGAAGCAGACTTCGCCGTATAACCATCGCTGGTCTGGAGGCCAGATCAGGAGGAACTCTCCGTTCGACAGGGGCCGAGCATCGCTCCGCTGTAGAAGTAGGTCACACTTGCGGCCCAGCTGTCTGGGTGGGGAGCAAGGTCGTAATCCAACTCTCCCGATGGCGACAGGATCACGGTCGAGCGATTGCCCCAACCGTCTTCCGCAGGGAAACGCAGCTTCCCGTCGTTATCCACGTTGGCCTGTCCATCAAGTTCGAAGACTTTGTCAGTGTGCGGCCATTTCACAGAGACATTGACGTGCGGCTGGGGTCCCGGGCCGACCTCGACGACGGTTATGACCTCACCGGGAGGGGAAACCAGATCGGCGGCGTCGTAGGCGCAGTACCGTCCCGCCCCGAGCGGGTCAGTGAGAAGCGTCACGGTCAATAGCGCCAATGTCATTGCGCTTGAACGCTACCATACGGCGGTGAGTGAGTCCGCAAATGGTCGGGAGACGAAGTTCGCCTAAGGGTGGAAAGCGGAC
>NZ_JBHTCY010000011.1:0-924 GCF_042666595.1 Brevundimonas sp. GCM10030266 | reverse complement strand
ACCTCGGGAGGCTACCCTAATTCGCTCGAACCGAAGGCGTTTTCACACAGCCTCGGTCGGAAGCCGACAAACGGATAAGGCCCGGGAGCGGAACTAGCTAATCACCTCGGCCTCGCCGATAGCTCGCCCCTCCCAAAGGAAGAACCGACCCGCATCGCGCATCACCCCTGCCGCTTCGTCGCCCGACAGGAAGACCAAGCCTACCCGTCGCCTATCACCTGGCCGCAGGGGCTCGTCGTGTAAGACTGGCCAAGCGTCCCACCCCACGAGTGGCTTTGTCAGGGACACCAGGCATGGGCATCCCCAGCCCGGGAGAGCTGGGGTTTTCCGACCGCCGTCTGCTGTCGCATACATACGAACGTCCGCAATCAGATGTGGCGTAGCGGTACGGAGAAGGTCGGCGCGCGTCATGGCCACAGCTTGGGGTGCGCCCTGAATGTCCGCAATGGGTGGAAAGCGGACTCCACATCAAGCAATGAGGATGCGGAGGGAAATCCGACCATGACGATCATCACGCCATTGCTTGCACTCGCCCTGCTGACTTCACCGATCAACCAGGATCATGGAGCCGCGCCGGAACCGCTTCAATGCACGGCGGGACCGATACAACGCTCGTTCGGTGGCACTGAGTGGCTGACTTACGGCTGCGCAGACCGGCGGACGCTGATCGTGGTCTCGGCTCCGGGCAACCCGGCCATGCCGTTCGTGTTCACGCTATCCACGACTGATGGGGGCGTCCGGATCAGTGGCGAGGGTAATGGCGACCAGGAGGCCACGGCCCCGGCGTTCGAAGACCTCAAGAAAATATCCCGCGAAGTCCTCGACCAAATGATCCGAGAAGCCGAAACACGTCCCTGAACGTCTGCTAAGGGTGGGAAGCAGACTTCGCCGTATAACCATCGCTGGTCTGGAGGCCAGATCAGG
>NZ_JBHTCY010000010.1:0-1193 GCF_042666595.1 Brevundimonas sp. GCM10030266 | reverse complement strand
ATGGCCAAGGAAAAGTTCGAACGCACCAAGCCGCACTGCAACATCGGCACGATCGGTCACGTTGACCACGGCAAGACGACGCTGACGGCGGCGATCACGATGACGCTGGCGAAGGCCGGCGGCGCCAAGGCGATGAACTACGCCGACATCGACGCCGCGCCGGAAGAAAAGGCCCGCGGCATCACGATCAACACGGCTCACGTGGAATATGAGACGGCCAACCGTCACTACGCCCACGTCGACTGCCCGGGCCACGCCGACTATGTGAAGAACATGATCACCGGCGCCGCGCAGATGGACGGCGCGATCCTGGTGGTGTCGGCCGCTGACGGCCCGATGCCGCAGACCCGCGAGCACATCCTGCTGGCCCGTCAGGTCGGCGTGCCGGCCCTGGTGGTCTTCATGAACAAGGTCGACCTGGTCGACGACGAAGAGCTGCTCGAGCTGGTCGAAATGGAAGTGCGCGAGCTGCTGAGCTCGTACCAGTTCCCGGGCGACGATATTCCGATCACCAAGGGCTCGGCCAAGGCCGCGACCGACGGCGTGAACCCGGAAATCGGCGAACAGCGCGTGCTGGCCCTGATGGAAACCGTCGACGCCTACATCCCGCAGCCGGAACGTCCGGTCGACCTGCCGTTCCTGATGCCGGTCGAAGACGTCTTCTCGATCTCGGGCCGCGGCACCGTGGTCACGGGCCGCGTCGAGAAGGGCATCGTCAAGGTCGGTGAGGAAGTCGAGATCGTCGGCATCCGTCCGGTCCAGAAGACGACCTGCACGGGCGTGGAAATGTTCCGCAAGCTGCTGGATCAAGGTCAGGCCGGTGACAACGTCGGCGTGCTGCTGCGCGGCACCAAGCGTGAAGACGTCGAGCGCGGTCAGGTTCTGTGCAAGCCGGGTTCGATCACCCCGCACACCAAGTTCCAGGCCGAAGCCTACATCCTGACGAAGGAAGAAGGCGGCCGTCACACGCCGTTCTTCACCAACTACCGTCCGCAGTTCTACTTCCGTACGACGGACGTGACCGGCATCGTGCACCTGAAGGAAGGTGTCGAGATGATCATGCCCGGCGACAACGCCGAGCTGAGCGTCGAGCTGATCACCCCGATCGCCATGGACCAGGGCCTGCGCTTCGCCATCCGTGAAGGCGGCCGCACCGTCGGCGCCGGCGTCGTCGCCAAGATCATCGAGTAATC
>NZ_JBHTCY010000009.1:0-1578 GCF_042666595.1 Brevundimonas sp. GCM10030266 | reverse complement strand
CGAGGCTGTGTGAAAACGCCTTCGGTTCGAGCGAATTAGGGTAGCCTCCCGAGGTCAGCAGGAGGTGGGTATGGGCCGCTTCGTTCAGGGTGCCGATCGCCGGCAGCAGACGCTGCTTCCTGAGTGTCTGGACGACTATGTGGCCGAGGAGAATCCGGTCCGGGTGGTCGATGTCTTCGTCGACGAACTGGATCTGAAGGGGCTGGGCTTCGAGGGGATGACGCCCGCCGCGACGGGCCGGCCGGCTTATCACCCGGCCATGCTGCTGAAGCTCTACGTCTACGGCTATTTGAACAAGGTGCAGTCCAGCCGGCGGCTGGAGCGCGAGGCGCAACGCAACGTCGAGCTGATGTGGCTGACGGGACGGCTGGCGCCGGATCACAAGACCATCGCCGACTTCCGCCGCGAGAACGGTTCGGCGATCCAGGCGGCGTGCGCCCAGTTCGTCGTGCTGTGTCGGCAGCTCGGGCTGTTCGGCGCCGCCTTGGTCGCCATCGACGGCTCGAAGTTCAAAGCGGTGAACACCCGCGACCGCAACTTCACCGCCTACAAGGTGAAGCGGCGGATCGAGCAGGTCGCCGAGCACATCGCCGGCTATCTGCAGGACCTGGACACGGCGGACCGGCAGGAAGGCGAAGCGGCCGAAGCGCGATCCGTGCGACTGGTCGAGAAGATCGATCGGCTCCGCGGACAGATGGCGATGCTGAAGGCGATGGAGGCAGAGGTCGAGGCGTCACCTGACGGCCAGGTCTCCCTGACCGATTCCGATGCACGGGCCATGGCGACGTCGGGTCGAGGCAGCGGCATCGTCGGCTACAACGTCCAGTCCGCCGTCGAAGGCGAGCATCACCTGATCGTCGCCCACGACGTGGTCATGACCGGCCTGGACAAGCATCAGCTGGCGTCCATGGCGCAGAAGGCCAAGGACGCTCTGGGCGTGGAGGCGCTCGATGTGCTGGCCGACCGCGGCTACTTCTCCGGCGAGGAGATCCTGGCCTGCGAGGCCATGGGCGTGACGCCCTATCTACCGAAGCCTCAGACCTCTGGCGCGAAGGCGGCTGGCCGGTTCGGCAAGCAGGACTTCGTCTACCAGCCCGATCAGGACGCCTATCGCTGCCCGGCCGGTGCGCTGCTGCCGCGTCACATGACGACCGTCGAGAAAGGACTGACGTTGCACCGCTACTGGGACCGGGCCAGCTGCACCGGCTGTCGCCTCAAGCCTCAGTGTACGCCCAGCATCGAGCGTCGAGTTACGCGCTGGGAGCATGAGGCGGTGATCGATGCGCTCCAGACCCGGATGGACCTCGCGCCCCGCGCCATGCGCACCCGACGGCGGCTGGTTGAGCACCCGTTCGGAACGATCAAGGCCTGGATGGGCCACACCCACTTCCTCATGAAGCGGTTGCCCAACGTGAAGACCGAGATCAGCCTCCACATCCTGGCCTACAACATGAAGCGGGTGATGGCGGTGCTCGGAACGAAGCCCCTGATGGAAGCGATCAGGGCGTGAGGGCAAGCGCTCCGCGCCTCGTCGCCACATCCGCGCCCCTGTAGCTCAGCGCGTTTCTACACGGCCTC
>NZ_JBHTCY010000008.1:0-1647 GCF_042666595.1 Brevundimonas sp. GCM10030266 | reverse complement strand
CGCACACCGTGCGCGGCAACGGCGGGGCCAACCGCTTCGAGGTCAGCGCCCAGGGCGATGACGGCGGCGTCTCGGTCACCTTCGAGGGGCGAGCGGGCGACGACGTCCTGATCGGCGGGCGCGGCTCGGATACGCTGAACGGCGGCGACGGAGACGACCTGCTGCGCGGCGGCGCGGGCTCCAACACCCTGATCGGCGGGGCCGGGATCGACACGGCCGACTACAGCACGGGCACGGCCCGGGTGGTGGCCAGCCTGACGGCCGGGACCGCCTCCAGCAACGGCTTCGGCGGCGCCGACAGCCTGTCGGGCATCGAGAACCTGGTCGGTTCGGCCTTCAACGACGAACTGACCGGCTCGGGCGGCAACAACGTCCTGTCGGGCGGCGCCGGGGACGACGTGATCCTCGGCCTGGCCGGCGACGACATCATCATGGGCGGCGGCGGCGTCAATGTGCTGAACGGCGGCGCGGGCATCGACCTGCTCGACTACAGCCAGGCCTCGTCGGGCGTGCGCGCCCAGCTGAACACCGGGACCGCGGTCAACAACGGCGACGGCGGCTCGGACACGATCTCGGGCTTCGAGCACCTGACCGGTTCGGCCTTCAACGACACCCTCGTCGGCGACGCCGGGAACAACATCATCCGCGGCGGCCTGGGCTCCGACCTGCTGATCGGCGGGGCGGGCGACGACACCCTGTACGGCGGTTCGGGCGCGGGCAACGAGCTCTACGGCGGCCTGGGCAACGACTATTTCGTGCTGGAGGCCAATGACACGGTCGTCGAGTTCGCCAACGAAGGCATCGACACGGTCGAGGTCCGCATCGACCGCTACAACCTGGGCGCCAATATCGAGCGTCTGGTCTATGGCGGGACGGGGAATTTCACCGGCACCGGCAATGCGCTGGACAACATCATCACCGGCGGCGCCGGCGATGACGTGCTGCGCGGTCGCGGCGGCAATGACACCCTCAACGGGGGGCTGGGCGCCGACACGGCCGACTACAGCCAGGCCACGGCGGCGATCCGGGTGCGGCTGGATTCCCGCATCACCCTCGATGACGGCGAGGGCGGTCAGGACTATCTGAACTCGATCGAGAACATCACCGGCACGGACTACAACGACCTGATCGTGGGCGACGCCGGGAACAACATCCTGATCGGCGGCCTGGGCAGCGATGTGCTGATGGGCGGCGCCGGCGACGACATCATCATGGGCGGCCAGATCCAGGCCAACCAGGTGCACGGCGGGCTGGGGAATGACTATTACATCCTCGACGCCCCCGACACGGTGATCGAATACGCCGGCGAAGGCATCGACACCGTCGAGGCCCGGATCAGCACCTATACGCTGGCGGCCAATGTCGAGAACCTGATCTACACCGGCCCGGCCAGCTTCAGCGGCTGGGGCAATGCGCTGGACAACCAGATCACCGGCGGGTCGCAGAACGACTATCTGCGCGGCATGGGCGGCAATGACACCATCGACGGCGGCGCGGGCATCGACACCCTGTACCTGCGCGGCCTGCGGGCGGACTACACCATCACCGCCGAAGGCGCGGGCTACCGCATCGTCGACAACGTCGCCGGCCGGGACGGCTCGACCTTCGTGCTCAGCATGGAGCGGCTGATGTACGGCAACGGCTCGA
>NZ_JBHTCY010000007.1:0-72221 GCF_042666595.1 Brevundimonas sp. GCM10030266 | reverse complement strand
CCTGATCTGGCCTCCAGACCAGCGATGGTTATACGGCGAAGTCTGCTTCCCACCCCTCTCAGACATTCCTGACGTCCGCTTCGGAACCCAGTCCCACCGCGCTGGTTCGACGACCGGATCGTTTCCAAACGTCTCCCATCGATGGAAGCCCCGGCTCGCTCACCCCCGATAGCCGGGGCTTCTTTGCATATCGAGCAACCCCGCCTTGAGTACGGCAGACGTCGAAGTCCACACTGAACCCCTCGATGCTGACGGCCGATCCGGCGTCGTCCTGATCGAGCTCCCCGACGGCGGCCAGGTTGCGCTTTCCGTCCTCGCCGGCAGAGGCGCGCCGCTACGGTCGGCGACCTGCTCGATGACATCGAACCGGCCCTTTCGGAACCAGCGCACGCGGAACCACGCCTCCTCGCCCTCGAAGTCGGGGAACTGGTCGGGCCGGCGGAAGGCAAGCGCCGGGGCGACCTCGCCGTGCCAGGTGACGACGCAGAACAGGGTGTAGGCTCCGTCCTCCGGCCGCGCCCTTGAGCGCCGGTAATGCAGGATGCGTTCGGTCGGCATGTCAGTGCGCCGTCGTCCGCGGCAGGCGGGCCAGCTGGATCCGGGCCGCCATCTGTTCGACGGCGCCGGGCGACGCATCCTCGATCTGCCGCAGAAGGTATGTCAGCCCCGCGCGACCTTCGGCGCTAGCCGCGTCCAGATCGGCGATGCACTCGGCCAGGAGCGTGGCCAGTCGCTGGTCGTCGGTCATGTCGTTCACCCGTTCAGCGCCATCCGACCCGGGGGCGGACTCGTGACTCCGGACAGACCGCCGCGCAAGCTTTATGTTCTTGTTATGTTCTCTTGCTGTAGAAAGTCGATGATGCGCTAGTTGTTCAATGATCCACGCCCTCCCGCCTGATCCCCCAGCAATCATCGGCGAAGCCATCGCCGTAGACGGGGACACCATCGAGATCGGCGGCCAGCGGATCCGGCTCTGGGGCATTGATGCGCCAGAAGGTCGGCAGTCCTGCATACGCGACGGCGAGCATTGGGACTGCGGCCAGGTCGCGACCTTCCACGTCGTCCAGATGATCATGGACCGAGAGGTGAAGTGCGAGCCGGTTGGGCGCCCTGACCGCTACCGCCGGATCGTCGCCCGCTGCTCGGTGAAGTGGGAGTTGGACGGCGGAGAGGCCGGTTGGGAATGGGCCGACCTCAACCGACAGATCGTCCGCAACGGCTGGGCGCTGAATTACGACCGCTACTCTGGCGGGGAGTACCGCGAGGATGAGGCTCTGGCGCGTTTAGCGAAAGCCGGGCTGTGGGCCGGCGAGTTTCAAATGCCTTGGGAATGGAGGTCGAGATGATTGACTGGCAAGAACCGCCGTCGGGATATGAGCGCTTCGTGGAAGCGAACGGCCCCGACGCGGCGGTCCCCATCATCTTCGGCGATGCCCCTTACATCATCTCCCCGCATTCAGCCGAGCGGTTCGGTAGGGTCGAGATGGAGTGTATGGCGCACGATGACCATTCGCTCACGGACTGTCGCCCGCTCGCTGAGATGCCCCAAGGCCGAGGGCTTGGCGAGTACGCCGTAGGGGAGGCCCATAGGATCGGCCGCACCCCGCCCTGGCTGGACGGTGGCCGGCGCTACAAGGTCATGGTCTTCTTCAAAGACCCGAACCAAGGCGACTGATGCAGAGGGCCTTGGGAGTGGAGGGCGCGGTGACCGATCTACACGAAGGCCGCGGGCCAAAGATGCCGAAGTCGGCCAAGGTGTTCGTCGCCCTGGCCGTCTTGTTAATATGCGGAAGCTTCTTCGTTCAGGGGCTGCAGGGACCAAAGTGGGTCGAGCATGGGTTGACGGTCGGGGCGCTGGCGGCGTTGGGGGTCAGCTGGTGGTTGGGGAAACGGCAGGCTTAGGCCCTTGGAGTGGAAGGCGCCGGGCGCGGTCAAGCTGCTCGATGATCTGCTGGCCATTTCGAATGCCGTCGGGAAACGCATTCGGATTGCCCTGAACCGGCGGTGCAGGCGGGGCCGACGTGTGACACGTCGTGATGGAGCTGATCGTGCTGCATGTGGTGGTTTGCTGGATGGCCAGCGCCATGGCGATCGTCAGGATCATTCCAGCCTCTAACCGGAACGGGCGGCAACCAGCCCAGCTCGCCACAGCCTATAGTTGGACAAGTGCGGTGCGCATGGCAATCTGATCCTTGTCCGGTGTCAGGATTGGAAATGGCCCCAAGCATCGTCGTTCACACACAACCTAGCCCGCCTCTTCATATCCAGCCCGTAGTGCTTCAAGTGCCCACGCCCGACGACGGCGCGGATTGGATCGAGCTTGCGATCGCAATTTCGACGCTGATCGGAGCGGTCGCCTGGCCATTTGCGATCTGCCTTCTTGTCTGGTGGTTCCGCGTACCTCTGCGGGCCAAACTCAACGAGGCGACGACCGTCGAAGCCTTCGGCGTAAAGCTGCTGCTCGCTGACGCATTGGCGAAAGCGCGTGAAATCCGCGGCGAATTCGATGGCTCAGATCTGCCAGATAGTTGGGAAGCGGAGGGCACACTTCACCCGAAAGCGCCTCGGGTCGCTCCTGACGCCCCGACTCCGACGACCAGTGCCAAGGCGTCATCTTTTGAAAGGATCGCGGCAGCCGATCCGCGGTCCGCCATCCAATACATGTGGAGCAACATTGAGGAGCGCTTGCTGGACCTCGCCCGAGCCTACGAGCTGCCTGTTCCCCAAGGCAATCTGAAGGCGGTCCTGAACTTCCTGAAAGCCAGCGATGCAATGCCCATCTATCTCGCATCTATCGTCGAGGATCTGCGCAGCGTGCGGAACTCGGCTGTTCACTCGCACAGTGCAGTGGAGTTCAGCCTTGCCGAGGCGTTACGTTTCCGGGACGCCGGCTTGATCCTCCTTGCCGAACTGGACGACCTGATCGAGGCAGCCGAAGCTAGTCGCCACGAAAACAAAGACGGCGTCTGACCCTCTCGAAGCCGGGCGGTGATTGCTGCGAAAGCGGTGGTGCCGCAAATGAGCGAGACAACGAATGAAACTCAACTGGGACCTATGCCGAGACATAATGTTAGCGTGTGAGGACGCCGACACTGGCACGGACGAATACATCAATCTCGAACTGCCTGGACGAGACCCAAGAGTGGTGAGCTACCACGTTCGAGCGTTGAAGCAGGCCGGCTATCTGGTGGTCGATACGCTGCCTGATGATGAGGATCTCGACTTCACATGGCATGTACCTCAATCGGTCACTTATGGAGGTCACCGTTTCATCGCCGCGACGCGCGATAATGCTGTTTGGAAGCGCGCCCTGAAAACGGTTGGCGATAAACTCGTGAGCGCGACATTAGAGACGGTGATCGCTGTCGCGGTGAGCGAGGGCAAGCGTGCGATCGGATTGCCGCCGATCGCCGATGGACGTCTGCAGGTCACCTGCGTTAACCGGCTTTATATCAGGCGGATTGCCTACGATCTGGGCTTCGGCCCTGCCGAAGTCTGAGTGCGACACCGGCTGCGCGCGGACAGCACCACTCCGCTTTGTGACAGCACGCATATTCGGCGACTTGCTTGAAAGCGGACCACGCCAACCGCCGCTATGAGTCAAACTGCGTCCTTCGGTCGATGTCGCCAGCGCGCCGATACCGTTGAAAAAGTCCGGTGTCTGATAGGTCAGCACGACGGCGCGGTCAGGCCGTGACGGGGTTTGCGCGCTCAGAGGCCCACAGGCGGGCGCTCTACACAGTCTAGCTGGAACGCTATTTCCAGCAGCGCTGGTGTGACCCGGCCCAGAACACCGATCACCCGCGACCGGTCTGAAGATGTCGTTCCATGGACCGGAGCTACTATGCGCGGACCTATCTCGACAAGAATAACGGCAAGTTCGCTTCCGCGAGCAGTGAGCGGGTTACGCCACCGAACAGCAGTTCGCTCGTGCGAGGATGGCTGTAGGCGCCGATGACCAGGAGATCGGCGTTCAGGGTGGCGCATTGCCCGGAGATCACGTCCGGGACCGGCGCCCCTTGCGACTCGATCCGCATCAACTCGGCGGTCACCTCATGTCGCTCGAGATGGCGAACGATTTCGTCGCCGAGATCATCGCCCGGCCGCTGGAGGTTCCGCTCGCCGTCGACGACCAGAACGATGACCCGGTCCGCCGAGGTCAGGAAGGGCAAGGCGTCGTTGACGGCGCGGCGCGCCGCGCGGCTGCCGTTCCAGGCGACGACCACCGTCCGGCCGATCGGCGCGTCGCTCCAGTCCCGCGGGATCATCAGCACCGGGATTCCGCTGACCAGCAGCAGGTGCTCGGCGGTCCATCGCTCCGGCAGGTCATTGGGCTTGGGATGGCCGGCGACGATCAGGTCGCAATGCAACGACCGCAGGGGGGCGTCTTCATCCGCTGCCTCCCGCCAGACCACGCGAAACTCTGAACTGACGGCGAAGGCGTCCGCCAGGTCGGCGAAAATCCGCCCGGCCGCAACCACCAGGCTTGCCTCGGCATGCCGATGGCGCTCGATCACATGGGTGACCGCTGCGCCTCGCGCGTAGCTCTCGGTAGGATGGCCGCGTTCCCTCAAGGCGCCGTAGACGCCTACCAGGTGAGCCTTGTGCTGCTGGGCCAGACCGGCGGCATGACGTCCCACCTTTTGGCCCTGTTCGGTCGCGTCGAGGAAGACGGCGATGTCCTTCCAGGCGGTGATCATAGCGGTACCTTATGGCTCGGGGAGCAGACCGCCTTGGCCGACGATCAACCACTGCGGCGAACTGCTGAACTTCGAAAAAGAGCCGACTGGACCCGTGGCCATCGCAGTGACCTGCGACTCCCGGCGGGGACATAGGGCTCATGATCCAGGCGAATGCACCAAGCGGAACTGGGAACGGCGCCGACCGGCCGCCAGCGTGAACCGGGTCACACTGTATTTCAGGTCGGCTCCTTGGCTGCTCATCGCGGCGCTGCGTCGGTCAGCAGAACCGCGGTCACATCGAGGCTACCGTCCGCGCTGCCGCTCGCGGCTATTTCCGGTGCTACGCTCCCTCCGATGCGCAAATCGGCATCGGGTCCAATCGCGCGCCTCGTTCCAGCCATCCAGCGATCCGCTCTCGCGCCGCGGTCACCGCCGGTTGCTGGGCGGACGGTTGCACGATCAGGGCCCGCACCACGGTTTCAACCACGTTCCGCTCAGCTTCGATTTTTGACCAGACCGACCGCCGGCGCGGCGGAACCTTGGTCAGCGTCAAGGCCCAAGGGGACGAGAAGGACCGTCTGGAGGCGATCCTCAATGGCCGGAGAGGCTTCGACGCGGCGACCCGTGGGGAAGCTTACCGGCAATCCGGTTGGTCCGCATTCGATCCCGATGCTCAGCCCTACAGCTCGGAACAGATCGCGCAGGAACGGGCGCGGTACAGGTAGACACCGGCCGGCTTTCGCACCACGAGCACGGATGGTCCGGCGCTCCGCGCCGGACCATTTTCATGTCTTGCTCTCGTGCTGGCCACTCAACGCTCAGCCGCCTCCGGGAATGTGGGAACGAGCCCCGACGCAATCGGTTAAGGCTGGCGCCGGGCGTTCCACGGGTCCGATGTAGGCCGACGCCCGGACCATGGGGGGATGCGATGAGACGTCTATTCCGGGACAATGGCCTCACTCTCGTTCTCCTGCTGCTGTTCGCTGCGAGCGTCGTCGGCCAGGCCGCGACCGGTTTCGCAGTGGAAAACGCCGAACGCCTGACCCATGGACGATCGGCGATGAATCTCGCCAGCTATCTCGGCAGCGGGGCCTTCCTCTCCTCCCTGTTCGAAAACTGGGAGAGCGAGTTCCTGCAGATGTGGGCTTTTGTCATGCTCACGGCCTATCTGGTTCAGCGCGGCTCGCCGGAATCCAGGAAACCGGATGAGCCGGCGCCGCAGGATCGGGATCCCGCACTCGACGCCCGCAAGGCGGAGGCGCCTCTGCCGGTGCGGCTCGGCGGTCTCGCCCGAACTCTGTATTCCCATTCCCTTGGCATCGCCCTGTTCCTGCTCTTCGCCTTCTCTTTCACGATGCACCTGTTCAACAGCGCCCGCCTCCATGCGGATGAGGCCCGGCTGCATGGAGAGACCCCCGCCGGCGTCCTGGGTCACGTCGGCGACGCGGATTTCTGGTTCGAAAGCTTCCAGAACTGGCAGAGCGAGTTCCTGTCCACTGCGGTGCTCATCGTCCTGGCCATCTATCTTCGCGAGCGCGGCTCGCCGGAGTCCAAGCCCGTTGGAGCGCCCCATGGCCGAACGGGTTCTGACTGACCCCCCACGCCGCTGCCTAGGTCAATGACAGGGTCAAAGAGCCCTTCCGACTTTAATCCGTACCGGGGGTGAGTGGACGCAGCGAGCGTCGGCGCTGCGCAGAAGGGACATCGGTAGATCGCCGACAACATGACGTCTGTCGGCGCAGCAACCACTGACGGTCACTTGTACTCGTCAGCCCCTGCGAGGGCGGTGGTCGGCGCCAGCATGGAGCTCACAGAAGCGTCGAGCCACGGCCTTCCGGTCATGGGGCGCCTCGAGGATATCCAGGCATCGGCGCCAGGCTGACGCCTAGTCCTGTGGGAAACGGGTCGGGGCCACCTCGGCGGGGATGGCCTCGACGGCGATGCTTGAACCCAGCGTTACCTCGAGCGGCTACCCCGCCGCCACACTTGTCGAGGCTTCGCCTTCCAGGGGATCTTCGGCGCCCCTCGACAGCGCCTGGGCCACCGCCTGCAACAACCTGGCTGGCGTGATCGGCTTGGCGAGGTGACCATCGGCACCCGCCGCGACGCTCTGGGCGACGTGCTCGGGCAAGGTGTTCGCCGTCAGCATGAGGAGGGGAGTCTCCCGGGCGATATAGCCCGCGTCCCCCGCACGCAGCCGGCGGGTGGCCTCCATCCCGTCCATCTCCGGCATCATCATGTCCATCAGGACGAGGTCGAAGGCCTCCTTCGACAGGGCGGCGAGCGCCTCGCGCCCGTCCTCCGCGAAAACCGTGTCGATCCCGGCAGTATCGAGGATGAGGCCAACCACTTGGCGGTTGGTTGCATTGTCGTCAGCGACAAGCACTCGCGCGCCCGCCAGTCCCGCCACGGCGCCATCGCATGGCGACGGTCGCTCTTCCTCGGGAGCGGCGGTCGGCAGATCGATGTTGATCCAGAAGGTCGAGCCCTCGCCCGGCGTGGAGCGACATTCCAGCACGCCGCCCATCGCTTCGACCAGGTCGCGGCAGATGGCCAGACCCAGCCCGGTCCCGCCGAAGCGGCGGGTGATGGTCGGGTCTGCCTGCTGGAACCGGTCGAAGATGACCTTGCGCACCTCCGGTCCAAAACCGATGCCCGTGTCCTGGACTTCGAAACTGAAGGTCGCGCCCGAGCGGTTGACCCTCAGCACCACCTCCCCGTCTTCGGTGAACTTGATGGAGTTCGAAAGAAGGTTGCCGAGGACCTGCTTCATGCGAGGGGCGTCGATAAGCACAGTGTCCTGCGCGGCGGGGTCCAGATCAAGTCGCAAGGCCACGGCCTTCTCGTCGGCCTTGAGCCGGCATAAGTCCACGACGCCTTCAACCAGAGAGCCGAGGTCCGTGGGCGATGGACTGAGTTTCAGCTCGCCAGCCTCGATCCGCGCCAGGTCGAGAATGTCGGCGATCAGCCGACCCAGCTGATCCGCCGCGCCGGAAACGATGTCGACCAGCCTGGCTTGATCGGGATTGAGCGGCGAAGACGCAAGAAGTCCGGCGCAGGCCGTCACTCCGTTCAGCGGCGTACGCAGCTCATGGCTCATGTTGGCGAGGAAGGCGGTCTTGGCCTGGCTGGCGTCCTCGGCTCTGGCCACGGCGTCGGCCAGTTCCCGGGCCTGCGCCCGACGCTCCGAGATGTCTCGTATGTTGGCGTGGACTCGCGGCTTTCCGTCGTCATGGGACACGGACATCCAGAGCTCGATGTCGAGATCGGTCCCGTCCCTCCGTTTCGCCGGAAGCTCAAGGCGGCGACCCAGACGCGCCGCGCCGCTTTCCCGCCAGCGCCGCATCCCCATCCAATGGGCTTGGCGATATTCCTCGGGAATGATCATCGCGATATCCGCCCCGACAGCTTCCTCCGGGGTGAAGCCGAAAAGTCGCTCCGCCCCCTCGGACCAGGTCACCACCAGTCCCTCGGCGTCGCAGTCCACCAAGGCGTCCGCCGAAGCGGCCAAGGCCTGGCGCACCACCCCGGTGCGATGCCGCTCGGCCAGCTCAGCCGCACAGGCCTGGCCTACCAGCCGAAGCCGGGCGACCAACGCTTCATCAAAGGGCCTGGGATCCGGGTCCAGCACGCAGAGAGTGCCGACCATGCAGCCGTTCACGCACAGCGGCACGCCGGCGTAGAAGCGAACCCGCGGTTCGCCGACGACGTAGCGGATGTTGTTAAAGCGCAGGTCTGCTCGCGCGTCAGAAACCCAGAGGACTTCCCTGGGATTGAAGAGCGCCTGGCTGCAGAACGAGTCCCATCGATCGATCAGGGGCTCGTCGAAGCCGACGGAGCCGGCCACGAAGATGCGATCGCTCTCGATCAGGCAGACGAGGCCCGTCGGCGCACCGGCGATGTCGGCCGCCAAGGCCGCGAGGGCCTGCAGGCTCTGGTCCGGCGGTGCGTCCGCAAGTCCGAGGGACTGCAGCATGGCCAAGCGACGACGTTCTTCAGTCAGGTCAGGCATCTGGATCATCCGGCCCCTCCAAAGCCAGCATAATCCAGGTTGAGTTAAGCGCTGATTGATCCTGTGGTTGATTTATTTGAAAGTTCCGGATGTTACGTGGTCGAGCGGTACATTATGGCCCGTGTCGATCCTCGTCGGCGGCTCGTGCGGCTAATCTCTGGAAGCTGGAGTAACTCCTTGCCCAACCGGAACCGGGATCCAGACCGCCAGCCGCAAACGCTGGTTGGATAATGCAGGAACCCTACCGCCAGCCGGAGTCCCGGGCGCGCGCCTCGGCGGCGGCGTCCAACGTCTCGCCCGTGAGGCCTTCGTCGACGGCTGCCAGGATGACAAAGGGGATATCCGCCCCGGCCGTCCTGATCTCGGCAGACGCATCGGCCAGCGGCGCGACCGCCCGGATCCCCCACCGGCCTTCCTCCCGACACGCGAGCCCGGCCACTCCTGCCTTACCGGCCCGGAAGGTGCGGCACCAGGTTCCGTTGCTGTCGCGATAAGTCAGGGCTACGGCGCGACCGTTCGCATCCGGCCCTTCGGACGCCAGTCGCTGATCCAGAACCCGCACCAAACCGGCGTCCGCGATTTCACCACCCGGAGCCAGCACGAAGGCCGGCGCTGGCGCCTTCAGCAGCGGCCCCATGACGACGCCCCCGACAAAGGCCGCCACGGCCAGCCCGCCCCAGAGCGCCGCCCGCCTCGGCGCGAACGCCTCGGCCAAAGCCCGGCTGAACCCCGCCCACGGCAAGACCCGCACGTGATCCGCCCCGGCGATCAGCCGCATTAGGGCCTCGTCTCGCGGATCCGGCCGCACCGTAAAGGCCTCACGCGCCACGGTCCGCAGGGATCGCATCGCCTGCAGCCGCCCGGCCAGTTCCGCATCCGTCAGAGCCTCGGCATCGATCCGCCCGCCCTCTTCCAGCGTCAGCTCGCCGTCGATGCGCCGCATCAGGGTCTCGTCGTCATAGCGGGTCATCCCGTCACTCCTTGGGCGGACAGGGTTTCAACCAGGAACTGGCGCCCCCGGCACCAGCCGGCTGGTCAGTGTCCCGGCCGGCACGCCCAGCACTCCAGCCGCCTCGGCGTAGGACAGGCCCTCGATCAGGACCAGCGCCACCGCATGCTTCTGATCTTCCGGCAGACTATGGATCGCATCCCGCACCGCCATGGCTTCCGCCCTCAGGCCCTCGTCCGCCTGACCGGCATCCGCCACGTGCGGAGTCTCCTCGTCCTCGGGCGATACCACCCGGCTCCACCTCTGGCTGGAGCGGCCCTCGTCTATGGCGATGCGTCTCATGATGGTGAAGGTCCAGCTGTCGAGCCGGGTCCCGGCCCTGAATTTCGACCGAGCCGCCAGCGCGCGCTCGACCGTCTGCTGGACAAGATCTTGCGCGTCCGCATCACGGGGCCGCAGCACCCGAGCAAACCGGCGAAGGCGTGGAAGAAGCTCAACCAGCCCCGTTTGAAAGTCGTCCAAGCGCAATCCTCGTCCATACGGGATGAAACGACCGGACCCGAACGTTTCATCCATGGCATACACAGGACGAATGCCGTCTGACGCAAGAGCGGAGCAGGGAGAATACGGTGTCGATGAAAACGGCCCTGGCGGGATGGACGGCGGCGCTGCTTCTCGCGGCGGCCACCCCCGTCTGCGCCCAGATCGGCCTGCCGCAGACGCCCGGCCTGCCCGCCCTGCCGTCCGGCGTCACCGACCGGCTGCCGGCCGTCGGACGCGCCGACGCCCTGGGCCGGGAGACGTTGGATCGGGCCCTGCAGGCCCCATCGCGCCTGACCGGGCTGGTCCGGCGCTCGGGCGGCGCGCTGGAGGCGGATCCCAACGGCTGGCCCGTCGCCGCCGCGGAGATCGTCGCCGTCGACCTGTCCGAGGCCGCCCGCGCCGAGGCCCTGCGCGCCGGCTTCACCGTCGTGCGCGAGGACCGGCTGGAGGCGCTGGATCTGGCCGCCGTCGTCCTCGCCCCGCCGCGCCGCCTGTCGCTCGCGCGGGCCGTGGAGCGGCTGAAGGCGCTGGATCCCGCTGCTGAGGTCACCTTCAACCACATCCATTCCCCCGCCGGGATCGAGACCGCCGCCCCGGGCTCGGCCGGCCCCGCGCCGCCGGGTCCCCAGGGATTGGGTGCCCGCCTGGGCCTGATCGACACCGGCGTCGAGGCCACCCATCCCGCCCTGACCGGGTCCGCCATCATCCAGCGCGGCTTCGCCGGCCCGCCCCGTCTCGGCGCCCACGGCACCGCCGTCGCCTCCCTGATGGTCGGCCGCAGCGGCGCCTTCTCCGGGGCCGATCCCGGCGGTAGCCTGCTGGTGGCGGACATCTATGGCGGCCAGTCGACGGGCGGGTCCTCCACAGGGCTCGCCTCGGCGCTGGCGTGGATGGTCGAACAGCGGGTCCGCGTCGTGAACATCAGCCTCGTCGGCCCCCGCAACCCCCTCGTCGAGCGCGCCGTCGCCCGCGCGCAATCGCGCGGCGTCGTGATCGTGGCCGCCGCCGGGAACGACGGCCCTGCCGCCTCCGCCCTCTATCCCGCCGCCTATGACGGCGTCGTCGGCGTCAGCGCCGTGAACAGCCGAAACCAGATCCTTCCCGAGTCCGGCCGCGGCCCCCAGGTCGACTTCGCCGCCCCCGGCGCCGACATGGCCGCCGCCGGTCAGGCCGGAAGCTGGACCAGCGTCCGGGGCTCGTCCTTCGCCGCCCCCCTCGTCGCCGGCCTGCTGGCCCGTCGCGGCGGCGGCCCGGCCTCGGTCGAGGCGCTGGCCCGGTCCGCCACCGACAGGGGCGCCCGGGGCCGCGACCCGGTCTATGGTCAGGGCCTCGTCGGCGCCGACCTCCGCGTCGCCCCCGCCGCGGTCGGCGCGCGCGGCCGCCTGTCCCGCTGAAGTTTTTTAGAGCGCCGGGATGAAACCCGGCCGACCGGTCGTTGGACCCTGTGAGGGCGCAAGCCCACCAATCTGCAGGAGTAAACGATCATGAAAAAGACCCTGATGATGGCGACCGTCGCGTTCGGCCTGGCTCTCGCCGGCGCCTCCCAGGCCCAGGTCCTGGGCGGATCCGGCGGCCTCACCGGCGGCATCGGCGGTCAGGTCGGCGGCCTCGGCGGCCTCGGCGGTTCGCTGGGCGGAAACGGTTCGCTGACGGGCGGCCTGACCGGCTCGGCCAATACAGGCATGATCCGCGACCGCGCCGCCGAAACCCTGGCCCGTACTGAACGCCGCGCCGAACAGGCCCGGGCCCGCGCCGCCGCCACAGCCGAGCGCAACCGCGAGCGCGCCTCGGCCGCGGTCGGCCGGACCCGCGACACGGCCTCCGGCGCCGTGAGCACCATCGGCTCCACCGCCGCCGGCGCCTCGGCGTCGGCCGAGGGCGCGGGATCCGCCGCCGCTGGCTCGACCCAGGGTCAGGCCTCGGGGCTGCTCGACGGCGCCGCCTCGGCCGACCGGAACGGTCTGACCGGCGCGATCGTCGGCTCGGGTCAGGGCTCCGCCTCGCGTCCGGCCGAACAGGCCTCCGACGCCTCGCCCGCGACCGAACCCCGCCGTCGCCGCGCCGACGCGAACGGCGGCGTCAACGGCTCAGCCTCGGCCGACCGCAGCGGTGCCTCGGCCTCGGTCGGCGCCGACGCCGGCGCCAGCTCGGCCCGCGACGACTGATACCGTCCTCATAGCAGACCGAAGGACCCCGCCGGCGCCAACCGGCGGGGTTTGTCAACCAATGTTCAGCTGGCCCGGAAGGGCGCCTCGCCGCCTGTGCGCACAGCAACGGCTGGGTTATGTGAACTTCATGAGCCCACACATTCGCCCTAGCCGACCGGACGAGGTCGATCGCCTCGTGGATATCTGGCGGCGCGCCGTCGACGCGACGCACCACTTCCTTACGATCGAGGACCGTCTCGCCATCGAGGCGGAGGTTAGAGCCTTCTTCCCCGCCGCTGAGTTTGTTGTCGCGTGCGATGCACACGATGTACCTGTGGGGCTTATGTTGATGGACGGCGCCCACCTGGAAGCGCTTTTCATCGACCCTGATCGCCACGGACAAGGGATTGGAAGGGCGCTGCTTCAGAGCGTGATAAGCCAGCACGACGGCATCACGACGGACGTAAACGAAGCGAACTCCCCAGCGCTGGGGTTCTACAAACGTATGGGCTTTCAGACCGTCGGGCGTTCTGATCTCGACAGCCAGGCTCGGCCGTACCCTCTCCTGCACCTGCGCCGTTGAGATCCTGTCAGCACTCGACGCAAACGCTCAGCACCCGCCGAAAGCAGACGTTGGGCGCCTCCGTGTGTGCAGCGCGACGTCGACTTTCGATGCGGGGCCATTAGATCTGGCTTTGTTTTGGGCGCCTGTCGATCGCAAACTTTCGATTGTGGAAAGTATTCGCTGTCATGCTTCAAGCAGACGGCGTAAAGGACTGGCAGGCCTCAATGCACCCTTTCCATTCGCAAACCGAAGACCTTCTCCGCACGGCGCTCACCGAGGCTGAGCGGGGTGAAGCTGAGCTGCACAGCGCGCTCGAGGCCTTGCCCGCGCCGATCTATATGACGGACCCGTCCGGTGTCGTGACGTTCTTCAACACAGCCTGCATCGCCTTCACCGGCCGTCGTCCCGAAGTCGGCAAGGACCGCTGGTGCGTCACCTGGAAACTCTACACCGAAGACGGCGAGTTTCTCCCTCACGACAAATGCCCCATGGCCGTCGCACTGACGTCAGGGCGCTCGGTCCGCGGCATTACGGCAATCGCGGAGCGTCCCGACGGCAGTCGGGTCGCTTTCACCCCCTTCCCCACCCCCCTCCTGGACAGCGCCGGAACGATGATCGGCGCGGTCAACCTCCTGCTGGACGTCACCGACATCCGTCAGATCGCTGAACTCCGATCGCAGGCGCGGCGCGCGGCCCGTCTGGCTCGGGGTGTCAATGATCCGCTCACGCTCGGCGCCCTTAACACGATGGCTGACGAGTACGAATTCAAGGCCGCCCAGCTCGAGAGAAAGCTCTCCCGCATCTTCGCCTGATCAAGCACGTGCCGCTCCGCTGGCGCTGGTCTGTAAAAGCGTTCAGCGCCTGTGTTTCCGCATCGGGCTTTTCGGGTTTGCTGAAACAATGGTACCGGGCTGATCGGCAAGCATGGGTGGTTCAATGGGACTTTCGGCGCGTCACAATGTGAACATTAGCGGATCCGGGACCCGCGCGATGATGTTCGCGCACGGGTTTGGCTGCGACCAGCAGATGTGGCGCTTCGTCGCCCCCGAGTTCGAGGATGATTTCCGGGTCATCCTGTTTGATCAAATCGGGGCTGGCGGCTCGGACCTCGGCGCGTACGACCCTGCGCGGTATGGAAGCCTCGACGGCTACGCGGATGATCTCGTCGAGCTCGCCGATGAGCTAGGGGTGCGCGACGGGGTTTTCGTCGGCCATTCTGTCAGCGCAATGATCGGGCTTCTCGCCGCGAGAAAGGCGCCGCACCTGTTTTCTGAACTCGTGATGGTCGGTCCGTCGCCCCGTTACATCGACGATCCGGAGACCGGCTACGCCGGAGGCTTCACCGAAGCCCAGATCCACGAACTGCTGGATTTCCTCGACAGCAATCACATGGGCTGGTCGCAGGCTATGGCCCCGGTGATCATGGGAAACCCGGATCGCCCCGACCTCGGCGACGAATTGACCAACAGCTTCTGCCGGACGGATCCTGAGATCGCGAAGCGGTTCGCCCGGGCCACCTTCCTGTCGGACAACCGGGCTGATCTGGACGGCTTCACCACCCGGACGTTGATTTTACAATGCTCTGACGACGTCATCGCACCCCAGAGCGTGGGCGAATACGTTCACCGCTCCCTCGCGAACAGCGAGCTCGTACTCATGGCCGCCACCGGGCATTGTCCCAATCTGAGCGCGCCGGAAGAAACCACAGCCGCGATCCGATCCTTTGTCTGAAAGCGGCACGGGTCAGCTCGGCAACGATCTCGAGGATCTCTTTGAGAACGCCCCCTGCGGCTACGTCATCACCGACGCCGCCGGCCGTATCATGCGGGCGAACCACACGCTTTCAGCCTGGCTCGATAGTGAACCCACCGACCTGACGGGGCAGCGATTTTCCGATCTCCTCAACGTCGCCGGCAAGATCTATTACGAAACCCACTTCGCTCCGCTTGTGCGGATGCAGGGCTTCTTCAACGAAGTCGCCCTGGATCTCGCGCGCGGGGACCGCGACCCGCTTCCCGTTCTCGTCAACGCCGCAGAACGGCCGTCAGCGGACGGCTCGCGGCGGATCGTCATCACCATTTTCAACGCAAAAGATCGCCGGCGCTATGAGCGCGAACTGCTTGAGGCGCGTCGGCTGGCCGACGCGGCCTCCTCGGAACTTCAGCAACTCAACCTAACGCTTGAGGCACGGGTCGCCGAAGAGGTCGCCGAACGGCTGAAGGCGGAGGAGGCGCTTCGGCAAGCCCAGAAGATGGAAGCGGTCGGCCAGCTGACCGGCGGGGTCGCGCACGACTTCAACAACCTCCTGACGGTTATTATCGGCGGGCTGGAATCAGTGACGCGCCAACTGGGGCGTGACCCCCTCCCCCCTGACGCCATCCGACGGATCGAGCGCGCGGTCGCGATGGCGACCCATGGCGCGGAGCGGGCCGCGACCCTGACCGCCCGGCTGCTCGCCTTCGCCAGACGCCAGCCCCTCGATCCCCGGCCGGTCGATCCCGGCCGACTGGTCACCGGCCTGGCGGACCTCCTCCAAAGGACGCTGGGAGAGGCCGTCGAATTCCAGACGGTCTCCGGGGCGGGTCTGTGGTTGACCAATGTGGACGCGGGCGAACTGGAGAACGCGCTGGTCAATCTGGCTGTGAACGCGCGCGACGCCATGCCGGGCGGGGGGTGCCTGACCATTGAGACCAGCAACGCCTTCCTCGACGAAGATTATGTCAGCGCGATACCTGAGCCGGTAAGTTCAGGTCAGTATGTGCTCGTCGCCGTCAGCGACACCGGGACAGGCATGGACGCGGCGACGATGAGCCAGGTGTTCGAGCCGTTCTTCACCACCAAGGAGGTCGGTAAGGGCACCGGCCTGGGCCTGAGCCAGGTCTATGGCTTCGTGCGGCAGTCCGGAGGCCACATCCGCATCTATAGCGAGGTGGGGCTCGGAACGACCATCAAGATCTACCTGCCGCGCCTGGTCGGTGGATCGGTCGCCGCGGAGCAAGTCGTGGATTCCTCATTCTCTGAAGGCGGCTCGGAAACCGTCCTGCTGGTCGAGGATCATGAGGATCTGCGTACCTATACGGCCGGCGTTCTGCGCGAGCTGGGTTACAAGGTGCTGGACGCCGCCAACGGGCGGGTGGCCCTGGAGCTTCTGCAGGCCAACAACGATGTCGCGCTGCTGTTCACTGATGTCGTGATGCCGGACGGGCTCAACGGACGTCAGCTCGCCGAGGAGGCGGTTCGCCGACGACCGGGGATCAAGGTGCTTTACACGACAGGCTATACCCGCAATGCCATCGTTCACAACGGGCGACTGGACCCGGGCGTGAACCTCATAAGCAAGCCCTTCACCTACCGGGAACTGGCCGAGAGGGTGCGGCGGTTGCTGGACGAACCGGATCCAGCGCCGGCTGGCTGACGTGAACTCGGACGTGGATACTATCAAGGGCGCAGTTCGCCCTCACGACCGCGTCGCTGTCTGTCGGCGGGTCGCGGAACGGTTTTCGGCCGGGGGCGCTTTGGGCGGGCCGTGTTGCGGCGTCAAGGCCACTCTGGCGTAGGTTGAAGGTATACGGACGCATGGGATCGACGGACATCGCCGCTAACGGCTCTCCCCAGCTCAGCGTGGCGGACTGGCGCCAGGTCGTGGACAGTGCGACGGATACGGCGATCATCACCCTGGATACAGCCGGGCTTGTCACCAGCTGGAGCGCGGGGGCCGCGCGCATCTTGGGCTGGACGGAGGCGGAGATGATCGGCTCTCCGCTCGATCGCATCTTCCTGCCCGACGAGCGTGAAGGTCGGGTCGCAGGCGAGATAAAGGATGCCCTTTCGCGGTGGGCCAGCTTACCGGTGGCATCGCCCACGACTTTAACAACCTGCTGCAAATCATCATCGGCAACCTCGACACCCTGCAACGGAACCTTCCCGAAGACTCGCCCAGGCTTCAGAGGGCCGCTGGTCATGCGCTCACGGGCGCCCGCCGAGCCGCGACACTTACCCAACGGCTGCTCGCCTTCTCACGTCGCCAGCCCCTGGACCCCAGGCCGACGAACGCCAACACGCTCGTCGGCAATATCTCGGATCTCATCCACCGCACGATCGGCGAGACGATCCATGTCGAGACCGTGCTCGGCGCGGGCTTGTGGAAGGTGGACGTCGACGGCGCCGAACTGGAAGCCGCGGTCCTGAACCTTTCGGTCAATGCGCGTGACGCCATGCCGGACGGGGGCCGACTGACCATCGAAACCGCCAACGCTCACATCGACGAAGCCTACGCCGCGACCCACGCCGAGGTGCTGCCCGGCCAATACGTCGTGCTGTCGGTCTCCGACACCGGCGTAGGGATGGACGAGGCCACCATTGCGCAGGCCTTCGAGCCCTTCTTCACAACCAAGGCGGTCGGCAAGGGGACCGGGCTTGGCCTGAGCCAGGTCTACGGCTTCGTCAAGCAGTCAGGCGGCCATGTGAAAATCTACTCGGAGGTGGGCCAGGGAACGACGGTGAAAATCTATCTCCCACGCTTGAACTCAGAAGCGGACCCGCCCGAGCCCGACGAAACGACCCTCGTTCCGGAAGGGAGCGAGGAAGAGACGATCCTGGTCCTCGAGGATGACGACGACGTGCGGACATATTCGGTGGAGTCGCTGCGCGACCTCGGCTACCGAGTCCTGGAAGCCCATGACGGGCCCTCAGCGCTGCGCTTGCTGGAACGACAGGCCAGGGTCGATCTGCTGTTCAGCGACGTCGTCCTGCCCGGCGGGATGACCGGCGCCCAGGTCGCGGCGAAGGCGCGCGAGCTTCGACCGGAGCTCAGGGTCCTGTTCACCACAGGCTATGCGAGGAACGCGATCATTCATCATGGGCGGCTGGACAAGGGCGTGCAGTTGATCACCAAGCCATTCACCGCGGCGGACCTGGCCGCGCGGGTTCGGGACGTCCTTGACGAGGGGACGGCGAAAATCAGCTGACCCCCTGGCCGCTACCGGCTGCATTCTGGCCGGCCTTGGGCGGCACCCGATCTGACGGACATTAGAAGCCCGCCGCCCTCCAAGGCGCGCCGCGTCGGGCGGCTCTGACGGCGCCCTGTTGGGGAACAGTCGCGGAGATCAGCCGCAACCAAACCGGTCGTGCCACACTTTCGTGGCGGTCAGCGGGACCCTGCGCTCCGTGCCCGTCGGCGCGCAGGCCGACGCCCTTATGCTAGGCCGGTTCATGGCCCGTCAGGCCCAAACCGGCTCTAGCTGGAGCTGAGCGCCAGAACGGCTCCGCCGAGGCGCGCCGCCCCGGCCGGGCTCTTTGGCCCACGACGGCAAGCCGTCATGGCGAGACGCGTGCCCCAGGAACGGCGCCCGAGCCGCCGCCCGCGCGGCAGGCCTGGGGCGCACGCAGAGTCTCGCCCGTCAATTCCGACCTCGAATCTGCGCCCCGGCGCAGCCGCTGGTGCCCGCGCGTCCCTTGTCGTCATTCCGCGGAACCGCTTCGTCGGAACTCTTCGCACGGCAGACCCTTCTCTAGATCTCGCTGTTTTGGAAGGGCAACACATGACCGACTATCTCGACCGAACCCAACACGCTCACCCTCTGCACGTGCTCGTTTCATGGCCCGCCGTTATCGCCGGGGCTGTCGTGGCGGTCGCAGTCGGCGCCATGCTCAACCTGCTCGGGGTCGCGCTCGGGGCCGGCGCGTTCAATCCCTATGATCTCGACGGCGGCGACGCCGAGGGCTTCGCCGCCGCAGCCGGCATGTGGGCGGTGGTCGCCAATTCCATCGCTCTGTTTGTCGGCGGAGCCGTGGCGAGCCGGGCCGCCAAGTACGCTGACCACCACAAGGGCGCGTTGCACGGCCTCAGTGTTTGGGCGGTCGCCTTCCTTCTGGCGATCCTGATCGCGTCAGGCTCGGCGGCGGTGAACAGCGCCGGGGTCGCAGGCGGTGAAGCCACGCGCGCCGCTGCTGGCGAGACCATCGTTGGGGACGCCCTGTCGCCGGATCGCCCGGTGGCCGACGGGGAACTGGTCGTTGCACCGACCCAACGTGCTGAAGCCGAGAACACCGCCGACAGCGCCGCGACGCTGGCGCTGTGGGGCTTCTTGACCATGCTCCTGAGCGGGATCGCCGCCGTTTTGGGCGGCCTCTACGGAACACGCAACCACCGCTGGATGGCCAAGGCGGGCCTGGAAGGGCGAACGGTTCCCGAGGCTGCGCGTGAAGTCTCAGGCGAGCGCGACGAACCTCACAAGGTGTATCCGACACCGCGAAGCTAGGGTGTCGCCGACGTTATCAAGGAAGCGCCGGCCCCTAGCGGGGCCGGCGTTCTGGCGTCGGGTCGCCTTTCGGCGTCGGTCCGGAGCGTGCGATTCCACTGGCCCGGTAGCCGCGAGCGTGGCGGAACTGGCATGCGGTTCGACCGCCGCCGCCGTCGTTGGGGCGGCGCTCCTGCCTGCCTCATTCTAGGCGAGACACTGGTCGCCCGTCCCGTTTGCCCTCGCATGTGGAAAGGCGCGGGCCTCCGCAGCCTCGTGAGCTTCGACCTTCTCATCGGAGCCCGTCCGGGTTGTGAAGGTGGAACACCTAAGTGGACCCTTCATACCTTTGGGGCGAAACCATTGGGGACAGACCGCCAGTCGAGCGGTCTGGGCTCGCTGACGAACATCCAGCTGCAAGCATCGACCGCCGGCTCAACGCGTTCCTCAAGCAATCGCGCTGCTGGTAGGGCCTTGTTATCGAAATATTTTCTGAACCGATGCAGGCTGACCGGGAAGGAGTGTCCAGTGCAGCACTGTATCCCCCCGGAAAGCTATTTCTCGGCCGTGACGCGCGCCAGCCAGGACGTCATGAGGATACTGACCCTCGACGGTCGCGTCGAATATATGAACGCCCGCGGGATCGAGCTTCTGGAGATAGCAGACTTTGAGAGCAACCGGGGAAAGCACTGGTCGGACCTTTGGCCTCTCGAATCTCGCCGCAGCCTTTCACGGGCTCTTTCGCGCGCCAGGGCCGGTACGCCCTCCACCTTCATCGCCGCGTGCCCAACCGCGCGCGGCAAGGCTCGCTGGTGGTCGACTGTGGTTTCTCCTGTCCTAAATAAGGACGGGACGGTCGTCAGACTTCTGGCGACCTCCCGGAACATCACCGCGGAGCGCCGCCGCGAACAGCGCTTGTCCAAGGCCCTTGCCAGGGCCCGCAAGTCCGAGCAGGCCCGCGAGGCCTACCTCAACTATATGCGCGAAGCGATCCACGCTCTTCCCGCCGGGCTGGCGTTCTACGACGCCGAGGATCGGCTTGTCATGTGGAACGCGCAGTACGTCCTGGCGGGAGGCTGCGATGAGGCCAGCAGCCACCTTCGGGTCGGGCGTTCGTTCCGTGATCTTTTGAAGCTCGACCTCGCCGATGGACGGCACCCGGAAGCGAAGGGGCGGGAAGCGGCCTGGCTTGAGGAGCGGCTGGAGGCGCGCCGAACAGCGAGCGGCGCCCACGAACAGAAACTCTCGAACGGCCGCTGGTTCAGGTTTGAAGATCGCCGACTGTCTGACGGGGGCCTCGTCTCGATCGCTTTCGATGTGACCGTCCACAAGCGTCGGGAGTCCACTCTCAGACGAACGGCCCTCCAGCTCGAGCGCGCGAAGCAGTCGGCTGAGAGCGCGAGCCAGGCGAAGACGTCGTTTCTGGCGAACATGAGCCACGAAATCCGGACGCCCTTGAACGGGGTCGTCGGAATGGCGGACCTGTTGTGCCGCAGCGATCTGCAGCCGGCTCACCGCGAGATCGCCCAGATCATCCGCGACTCGGGAAAGACCCTCGAACAGCTCCTCTCTGATATCCTTGATGTCGCGCGGATCGAAGCTGGCGAAATCGCGCTGGAGATGGCCCCCTTCCATCTGGGCGACACCGTTCGCGCGGCAGCGGCCCTGCTTCGTTTGAAAGCGGAGGAAAAAGGCGTCACCCTGGTCGTGGACGTCGAACCGGGAACCGATGGAGTCGTGACAGGCGATCAGGGCCGCGTTCGACAGATCGTGTCCAACCTGATTTCAAATGCCGTCAAGTTCACGGCCTTGGGCCAGGTGACGGTCAGCGTCGGCGCGCGTCCGGATGGCGGGGTCCGCCTCCGGGTCCGCGACACAGGGGTGGGATTCGACGTCCAGGCGGGCAATGTCTTCCGCCGCTTCGAGCAGGCCGATGCGACGATCACCCGGCGCTTCGGCGGCAGCGGGCTCGGTCTCGCCATCTCCCGTGACCTCGCGGAGCTCATGGGCGGCTCGCTCGATTGCTCCAGCATCGTTGGCGTTGGATCGGACTTTTGGGCCGACCTCCCCCTCGTTGTGTCAGCCCCCCAGGAAACGGTCGCCACCAACGCGGCCGAGCCGGAGGATTTCCGGCAGATCAGCATTCTCGCGGCCGACGACCACCCGACAAATCTCAAGGTCGTCCAACTGATCCTCGCCCAGTTCGGCGCGGAGATCACAACCGTGTCGAACGGTGCCGAGGCTGTGGCGGCGTTCAAGGTGAGACCCTATGACCTCGTTCTGATGGACATGCAGATGCCGGTCCTCGATGGACTGAGCGCCGTGCGGCAGATTCGCGCCTGGGAGGCCGATCGCAACGAACCCCGAACGCCGGTGCTCATGCTGACAGCGAACGCCATGGCGGAACATAAGGCGGCGAGCGAGGCGGCGGGGGCGGACGGACATGTCGCCAAACCCGTCACCTCCGAGGCGTTGATCCAGGCGATAGCCTGCGCGTTGGAAATTACCGACGCGCCAAGCGAAGGCGGCTCCGAGCGGATCGTGGTCTTATAAAATCGGCTAGACGGGCGCGCCTCTTGTCAATGGCCCTCGATCTCCCAGACGCTGCAGCGAGCGATCCACTGCTCGAGCTCCTGAAGCAACTGGCTGTAGGAGCGGGTCTCGAACGAATGGACGACCTGCCCGTCCAGGAAGGACAGCGGCTGATCCTTGATGCGCCGACCTCGTTCCGAGCGCGGCCAGGGGCAGTAGACGACGGTGAGCTCGAAGTGGCCCTCGGGATCGAACTCGGGCCGGAAGGCGACGTCGATGGTAAAGCGCCTGCCCTCATTGGTGGCGCTGTAGAGCGTAGAGCCTCCGATGCCCGTGAGGTCGTCCTCCATCTCCGAACAGAGGACGTTCCAGCCGACTCGCCAGCCCGATGGGATGCGCATTGCCGGCATATTGAGAAAAGCCCTGGACCCCGGGAAGCCGTCTTCGATACGGAACGTCATACACCGGAGGATAGCGCGCAGGCTGCATCCTTCAACGGGGTCAACTCATCGATCATCTAGGGCGATCCCTGGAATCTCGGCGTGGACTCGAGGGTTTCCCTCGAACCCCGCGTCCAACCTCTCTGCCCAGCTTTTGGGCCAAGCGTAGGACACAGGACCGCCGTCGTCCGCCTCCCGTTCAAGGTAGACGACCCATTCCTCTCCGACCTGCGGCATTGGGAGGCGTCGGGGACATTCAGTGACTTCACGGTGCCGGAGGATCACACGGCCCGTCTGGGTGAAGCCCTCTATCGTGCTGGTGATCTGCAGGCTGGCGACAAACTCGCGATTGGGTCGGGATGGGTCTGCTGCTTCTACGGACAACACCGTTGCCGCGGCGACGGTGACGAAGTCTCGCGCCATAATCTCTTCGGCGCCAGCGATAGGCCTACGGCAAGCCGAGGCTCCGGCGGCTGAAACCAGCCAGGCGATCAGAGCGAAAAGGAGGAGGCGCATCATCTCCGGCAACTTACTCAGGTTCGCCGGTCGGCGTCCCCTGACGGAAGCTCACCGTTTCTGGGCCACGCGTGCACCACGGCAACTTTTGTTCGCCAGACGAGTTGCTGCCCGGCGCACTTCAGCTCTGAACGCAAGGCGACTGCTCTCCAATCATGGCTTCGGCTTCGCCAGAACGTCCGCAGCCCACCCTTAGGCGAGGTCTGCCTCCGACCCATAGCGCACAGCGCGCGCACTGACGGGTCGCGAAAGTTGGTGCCCTTGAACCCGGTCCGCCAGAGCTATTGCAGAGGCTTGCTACGCCGGTTCGACGCTCAACCGCCGGGCACGGTCCATGTCAGCCGTGGCGACAGCCCGCCAACCAATGGCCCCGTCCGTCGTCCAGCCCGCCAGCGACTCGCAGACGGCGAATATCCGCTTCGGCTTCCGGACGACCATTTCCAGGATGACCGGCTCATCCAAGCCAGCGCAGACGTAGGCGATGTCCATCTTCAGATAGCCGTGAAACGTCGCCAGTGCAGCCACCGACAACGCGCCGCGCGCCCGTTGCGGAATAGAGCCAGAAAACCGGAGATCATCGACGTCATCCCCCAGCTGGCTCACGAAGATGGAGAACGAGTGTTGAAACCCCAGTTGGGGAACGTGGCGGTTCCGTCAGGAGCCGTCGTCGGCTTCCGGCCTATTGGAACACCCTAGCTCCAACGGCGCAGTCTCAGTGCCGTCACCGAACCCAGTGTCGGCCGAAGAGCGGCCTACGGGAAACATCTGGACCTGCAGCGCGCCGCTCGGCCCGAACAGCCTTGTGGATCTGCTCGGCGGCTTCAGCGATCCGACTGTCGCAGAGGTCGACTTGCCATCCTCGCCAGCCCGCCGCCGACATAGCCGCCTTAGCCTGTCGCCAGGCAATGCGCGCGTCTAGCCATTGTTGGGTTTGCGTCAGCGAATAGGCCCTGCACTCGAGGAGAGAGGCCAGCCTTGCCGCCTTGCCCAAGGCTTTGCACAGCGCGATCGCTTCATCCGCACCGAACAACGCCTCCTCGTAACGCTGCATGGCACGGTCGATCTCGACTAGGCCCGTTAGCGCATCGGCGCGCACCTCCAGCGCCCCGGCCGCGTCGGCTAGGCGAGCCGCGCGCAGATACCCGACTCGCGCGACGTCGTAACAGCCGTCTAGGTGATGATCCCGCGCTTCGGCGTAGAGAGCCGTCGCCTCTTCGTCGTCCGAGATCATCCTAATGGCCCACGCTTGTTTTTCCTGTCATTAATGTTGGCAAGCACATTCGTCATAGCAACCAGCAATCAGCTTCCGTCAGCGCGTCTCGGCTCCGGCGCACCGGGCGCGGGCCCTGGGGTATGCCGACCGCAACGGGCTGGCCGCCATTGATCTAGTTTGGTCTCAGTCGAAAAGCACTGAGCCGCCAGGCGTCATGAGGCAACCGTCGCGGAGCGAGAACCTCAGTCGTCTGCCTCTGCTGTATCGATTTCGAAAACTTCGGCCTCGCGGACGTCGACAAGTGTGAGCCCTACATCGACACCGCCCCGAAGCTCTCCGGGTATTAGTTTGTCCATGGGAATGCGCTGCGGGGCGAGGTCGTCATTGACCACGTAAATATGATGGCCGGCCCAACCCATCACCGCCGTCCGCACGTCGGCCTGATGCACGTAGCCCAGGTTGACCTCACCGCGGACCAGCAGTCGCAAAAGGTCCCGGTCAAACTTTAGTCCCCTTACAGGCGCCAGCACATGGAGCTCGAGTCCCGACGGCCATTCTTTGAAAACAGGGGCGCGCCACCCCTCGCCCCAACCGCTCCTGGGCGGGGCTCGATAACGGAATCGCCGAACGAAGCGACGGACTCGTCCCGGACAACATAATACAGGCGCGCTAGCCGCAGCCTTCAGCGGGCACGTCGTCTATCGGCGGGGTCTCCTTATTCGCTACGTCGGCGTCTGGGGGCGAAGGAATGGAAAGCGTCTACGGCGCTTTCTTACGGAGCGGGGAGCCGCCGTCACCATTGTTCGCAGCAGACCAACAGGGGCGCGCATCGCGTCCTTCGAAACGCGCGGGAAGCGTGAGAGAGTAAGAGACATAGCGCCCACGCCCGCCTGATCGGCAAGATCAGTTCCCACCCCCAGCGTAGTCGGCATCGTCTGCTTCCGGGGAGGAAACAGATCGCCGCCCTCGACCCGTTGCTGCCGTACGGAATGTCTGCAATCGTCAGATGATGAGATGGTTGTGGGTCATTTTGCCATTGGTTTTGGCCGCCTGCGGGGACGGTGGGCCACCGGCCATCGCGCAAGACCTGAACCTCGGGATCGGCACCAGCCAGCGATGGCCTGCGAGACTTTCCCAACAGTTTCCGACCGGCACCCCTCAATCCAAGGTCATCAGCACCCTACAGTCGCAGGGTTTTACCGTTGATCAGGGAAAGAGAACGGCCAAGCTGAAGTGGTCCGAGGGCGTCTGCGATCACTCCCTTGAGGCGGCTTGGGAAGTCGATGCGGAAGGCAACATCACAGACATTGATGGCGAGCACTGGCCTGCCTGCCTGTAGGTCGCCTTTCCACCCATAGGCGACGGTCCGCTCCCGACCCATTGCAGACTTTACGATCGTGCCTAACAGCGGAGGCTCCCTCTACCGAGGCGGGATCAAGGTTTGGATCCAGGCCTGCAGCGCCGCCGTATCGTTCATGGCGCCGTCAAATTCGTGGGCCGGACGCTGCGGCTCGTTGTTGCCACGAGCACGGCCGCGATAGACTTTCATCGGCACTCCGATGCCGGCCAAGCCGCTGGGCAGGGCAGCGTTGCGAACTTCCATGTAAACGGTGTCCGCTGCTGTCTCGCGACCGATCTGCACCGCGCCAGCGGCCTTCCAGATATCGACCGCATCCAGACAGGCTGAACCGCACCCGGAATCTGTAAGCACGAAGACCCGGCCCTGCATCGGGTTCACCGGGGCCGGCGCCGTGTGAGCTGGGGCTTCAGGCGTAGCTGTGGGTGCGCCATCATCTTCGCGCCAGTAGTCCTGCCCCGCAGCCTTGGCGGCGCGCATTCCTGTGATCGCCTTGTCACCCCAGGTGATCAGGTCGGCGTCGCCTCCTCCTGCCTTCAACTGGTCGATGAATGAGACGATCTCGGCGATGTTGTCATCCGACGCGCGCCAGTCGACCGCATCGCTGGAGGGCAGGTCATGCGTCCGGCGCCAATCGGAGCCCCAAAGCAGCGTGGCAAGGTGGTCGCTCCAATGTGAAGAGCCGCCGCCGTTACCGCGCAGATCCAGCACGACCCAAGGGGCTTTTCTCAGAACATCTTGTTTCGTCTGGGCCTCGGCGAGCAGGTTGGTAAGGGCGACATAGGCGTCGCTGCCCGGCTCGCTGTCGAAAGAAGGCATTGAGAGCCACAGACCGCCGTCGTCCATCGTCTTCAGACCGAACTCGGAGGACGCGCGTGGGCTCAGCCGTCTGCGGCGGGCCGACAAGTCGGCGGTTTCAATCGACCGCCAGTTCAGAGCGTATGAGCGGGTTTGTCCGTTGCGCTCAAAACGGCATTCGCCCATCTCGGCAATCCAGGGATTTGACCCGTTCAGGAATAGCCAATCACCCAGCTGAGCACGTTGGGACTCCAGGAACCAACGTCCACGGAACTCGCCTATGCGTGTCTCGGCCAGCCGGTCGGCAGCAACGCCGTCGCAGTCTATCAGGCGCGCGCCTAGCGGCGGGGTGGAAGGGTCGTCCGTCAGCCTATCCGCGACAACCTGGTCCGCGCCTCGATAAATCGTCAGGAAACCTGGCCAGCGGGCCGGAAAGCCGTAGGAACCGTCAGTCATACCGACTTGCATATGGCCATCGTCGAAGCTTGCGACATAGGACCTCAACGCCCACCACCACCCTCCGGCGTCGGTCGTCGTTTCTGCTCGGTGCAGCGCCACGGCCAGCCCATTGTCCACCTTTGCGCGAAAACCGGGGTTCAGCGTATCGTGCATTCCCGGATGGTTCTCGGCGATGATATCATGCACGGCCTTAGCGTCTCGCGCCAAGGTGACGGACCAGTCGCGCTCAGCCGACATAGACGGGTTCGCCGCCTCCTGAGCGCGCGCCGGCGCAAAGAAGATCATGCACAATGCAGCGGCCGAAAACACGGTTCGGGTGAGGGCCATTAAGCGGTCTCCTGCTTTCCTGAGCGAAGCTCAGCAAGTGAGCCCCGCCGTCGCCTGCTTCCTACTTACACTTTTGTAATACCGGCTTCGACCCCGCCGCGCCCGGGCTCGGATCCCAGGGATGGCAACACTCTCACGCTCATCCACCTATCTCAAACCAGGGGTCCGGAGGCCATGATGGCTGAGAAACTAGGCTGCATTTTCCGTCCAAGCGGTTGAAGCGGCGATGGTCCGGTTTCTTAGAGAGCACGTGCGTCGGCCGCCGATCACAACGTCGATCAGGCCGGAAAGCGGCGTCAGGCTGCGGTTGGGCGACGTCGCAACGTCTGCTTTCCACCCATTGCGGACGTTTGCCTTGACGATCAAACTGTCACGTATGGCACCGCTTGCGGCTTATTCCTTCCGAGAACGGGCTTTCAGTCCAGAAGGCGATACGCACGTCTGCATCGTTGAACGTGACGCTCTGAAAGCGTTCATGTCGCCAAAGGAAATCTCTGCTGCTTTCAGTGGGCACGTGGTCTATCGGCGAGGCCTTTTCATCAGCTACGTCGGTGTTTGGGGGCGAAGGAACGGCAAGCGGCTTCGACGTTTTCTTTCAGAGCGAGGAGCGAACGTCGCCATTGTGCGAGGCAAGCCCACGGGCGCGCGTATTGCATCTTCGAGACGCGCGCAAGTCGTGAACGGATTAGGGACCTCGATGGTTGAGGCTTATAGCGACAACGTGAGCTTTCCACCGGTGGCTGATAGTCTGCTGGCGACCCGTAGCGGTCATTTTCGAGGTCGGCTACTGTCTGGGATAACGCTGCTTATTCACCTCACAGGAAGGTCACATGAAACGGGTCGCCTGCGCGCTCTTCGCGTTCAGTCTGATTGCTTCGTCCGCCACCGCCCAGACCTCAATCCGGCCGGGCGAGCGTGTCCAAGGCGTCCTCGACGCGACCGATCGAACGCTCGCCGACGGCAGCCGCTACGACTGCTTCACACTGTTAGCCGCTGCGGGCGAGAGCGTCGTCATCACCCTTAAATCAAGCGAGTTCGACGCGTATTTGAGCATCACAGGCGGTACCGACTGCACTAATCCGGTTGCTCTTGGGACCGACGACGACAGCGCGGGCGGCAGCGATGCTCAAATCCGGATGACTTTGGGTCCAGGCGCTCATTCGTTCCGCGCGAACGCCTACCGCGCAGGTCAAGGCGGACGTTACGAGTTGGTGGTCGAGCGGCGCTGAGATTGGTCGCACCGCATGCTTCAACGCGCCCGGTTACGCATTCCGTCAGGCTGGATGATCGGCATCAACGGGCTCTACGAGGGAATGGGCGCGCCGGACCTGCCCGTGCTTCGGTTTTGTTCACTGCGTGGAATGAAGGCCGACGTTTCAGGATTGATGTTGAGTGGCGGCCAGAACTCGACACCGCAGAACGCTTTGTCCTGACGGTGTTCTACCAGCCCTGGCCACGAAGTGAGCGAGGTCGACGGCGCAAGGATATCCCGTTCGCCTTCGACATGAACGAGGAAGTCGTAGGAACGCTCAAGACCGATTCCTACAGTGAACTACTGTCGCAGCTCGAAGATTGGCTGGATCGATGCTCGGTCTGGTGCAGAGAGGGGAACTGACGACTTCAGCGAGATTTGCTGCCGACCCATTGTGGACGTCCACGTCCGAGGGCAGTTGTCGGGCGTCTCTGGAATCGACCGCCGCAGCAAGGAGTGTTGGAGTGGACCATCCCTATTACCGCATCGTTCTTGAATGGCTTGATCCAGAGTTGGGTGTCTGCCAACGGCAAGCAGAGGTTGCCGAGCTTTCGATCGGCAGAGCCGGACGAATGATGTCGACTTTGACTGACGGGGATAGCCTCAACAGTAAGGACTTCACCGGTTTGCGGATCGAGGTGATCCGGCCGGAAGGCTGGGAGGGCTAGCCAAACCGATTGGAGCCTTGGCTGCCGACTCCGATCGCCAGCCAGATAATGAACGCCAGAGCGGCGAACCCGACGACGAGACCGGCGATTGCCATCACCGAGGCGACGGCGAGGAACAGTGCCGGGTTTAGGGCCAGCACGGCGACGAGTGAGCCAGCCGCACCAAGACAGGCGCTGGCGACTGCCATCACAATCGCTAGCGTCCCGCTGCGGTTCATGTCGTGCAGTCGCTTGATGGCGATGACCGTCCACGGCCACAGCATGGCGAGCGACACGATCTGTCCCGCGACAGGGACGACTGCGCAGACGACGCCGAGCAGGAGGAAGCCCGCCGCGGAAACGATGAAGGTCTTGCGGCCGATCCGGCCTGCAGGATTGAAAAGGTGATCGATGATGGGGGCCATGGAGAGCTCCTCCGAAAAGTTGGTTGAAAGGTTCGTGTGCTGAAGAAGGGATGATCCGGGCGTCAGAGACCGCCCGGATCTCCAGGTCGCTAGACCGGACCGCCGGGGCCTTCGGGAACCTCGGTGTCGTCATCGCCGCCCGAACTGCCGAAGGCATTCAGGGTGCGCATCATCGGGTTGAAACGAAGGGCTCCGCCCCTTCGGTCGCGTTCCTTGAGGTCGCCCCCGAAGTTGAAGCGCAGCCCGATCGTCCAAGTATCGATCTCGACCGCTTCCCATTCGAGGCGACTGAAGTCGCCGACCACCGTGAATGCCGTGTTGGGGAGCCAGTATTCGGCGCCGGCCCCGTAGGACCAGGCATCCACGTCTTCGTCTGCCATCTGGACGCCGTTATAGGCTGCGTCGATATGCAGACGCAGTCGCGCCATCGGATAGAAGGCGGCCTCGCCGCCGAGCGTCCAGACATCCATGTCCAGGTCGTCGACCGACGTATAGGCGGTCTGCGCAGTCAGCGTCGCCTTGGAAAGGTATTTCTGAGCCTCCAGGCCACCCAGCCAAGACTGGTCCCCATCGCCTAGGCCATCGGCGCCGACGAAACCGCCCAAGCGGATGTCCGATCCGAAGGTGCGGGTCAGGTGAACGGCTCCACCACCGAATGTGGTGTCGCCGGCATCCGAGTCCGCCTTGTCGACGACGCCATCCAGTGTGACCGTCCAGTCAGAGACGGGGAGAGCCACCGTGCCATCGACCGTCCAGATGTCGGCATCGGTATCACTGTCCTCGATTGCGAGATTGGCGCTGCTGAAGTTGGCGCGGACAGAACCAGCCCGGTCCTGAGCTAGGGCAGGCGTGGCGAGAAGGGCCGCGACCGTGACGGTCGCGAGGTAGAGGGATTTCATAGTTTTTCTCGATGAAGGTGTTGGGCGCGGGAAATCACAGGCTGCGGGGGGGGCACAGCGAGTGTCGTCGGGTCAGCGCGGTCCCGATAAGACTTAGGAGGCTCAGCGGCTCTGGAGGCTCGCCAACCAGGCTCGATCGTGGTCGTACAGACGCTGGTTGTCTGAGGCGTTCCAGACGTAGTCCTGCACTCCGATATGATCCTCGAGATCGTCTCTGATCTTAAGACCATCCAGAAGTGCGATGACGCTCAGGAGCTGCTCATCTTCGGTGACCGGGCCGAGCTTGAAGAAGTCGCGCGCGCCTCCCGGCGCACGTCCGATGTTGAGGCAGTGAAGTCCAAGCCTGACAAAATACGGATCGTCTCCGGGGGGGACTTCGAACGTCTCGGTGATGATCAGCAAGCCGTTCTGCGTCTCGTCGCTGATCGAAACCACGATCAGGCCGGCGGGCAAACTGACTTGGATGGGCTCCGGCGTGGTGTTGGTGAAACTGAGGCAAACGTCGACGTTGACCCCATGGCCAATCTTGAGATCGGTCGCTTCGCCCTCACGTTTGCAGCGATCGCGGTCATGACCGTCAATCGGTTCCTGCAGTACCAGACCGGCGGGCAGCTCGAACGGTTTGCCGACGGGATCCTCGTCTGAGCGACCTACGCCCGGGCGAGGATCGCTTGGGCTCGCCAGCGCCGCGCCAGAGATGGCGACACTAAAAAGTAGAGCCAGCAGTGCCCTTAAGAGCGTCAATGTATGGCCTCCAGGGCATCCCGGTCTCGAGGCAGCAGCCCGTCGCCATCCGTCACTGACCACAGCGCATTCTGCACCGCGGGAATGTGCTCGTCGGCCAGCGCTTTGCCATCAAGCATTCGGATAAGTTGAGTGATGGGTTCGTCCTGCGTGATCGGACCCACATGGTAGGTGTCGCGTGCTCGCCCTGTGCTCCGGCTCGCATTGAGGCACTGGAGGGACAAGCTCACGAAGTATGGGTTCTCACCCGGTGGAACCTCAAAGGCCTCGGTTTGAATGAGCAGACCGTTCTGACTGCGCGTATCGAAGCTGACGAAGATCAATCCGGCGGGGAGGCTAATCGTGACAGGCGTCGGCAGCGTATTCGTAAAGCCAAGGCACAGTTGAATGTTCGCGCCATGCCCTTCCTGCGGCCTTACTTCCTGTTCCTCTGGGAAGCAGTGATCCTCAATGTAGGCCCCGATGGGCTCGCGGACGACAATCCCGTCGGGCAACTCAAGCGGTCGTCCCACAGGCGTCTCTTTGGACCGGCCGATGCCAGCGCGAGTGTCATGTGCAGACGCCGGCTCTGCGAAGGACACGCCGATGGCGAAGATCGCCCCGATGATGAAATATGGAAGCTTCATCAGAACACTTCGTGCCAGGTCTCGGCACCCGAGTAGGCGTCACGCTTGCCCAGGCACACCAGTCCCGGGCGTTCGGTCACGACCGGATTGGGGCCTCGCGTACTGATGCGGTGACGCAGTTGGCGGCACTGGAAACCGCCGACCGGGACTTCGCTCAAGACGGTGATCCGACCATCAACGACCGTACCGCGCCAGTCGATTACGCGACCGACCGTCCAGGGCGCGATCACTTCCGACCACGCGGAGTAGGTGTCCGGAATCGGCTGAAGAGCTCGGCGCCAGGAGTCGATGTCCACCGAACCCTCGCAAGTGTTGCAAGGGAACCGACTTGCATCCGTGAACCGCTGTTTCTGGGCGATCATCTCGGGCGAAAAGGCGAACTGGGTCGGCCGGACGACGGCGCGGTGTCCGGCATTGATCGGCCAAGGCTCCACGCCTTGAGGCGCGGCCGTCACGGCCGGGGCGGCACGATCCTGAGGGGCGGGAGCGGCGGTCCTGCTGTCGGGTCGGCTAGGTGCGTCGCTGTCATCACGTGGACGGGTCAGCTCGTCAGCAGCATTCCGCGCGGCGCGTTCAGCAGTCCGCTCGGCGAGCCTGCCCAGCATGCGGCCGAAATCCTGAGCTGATGCAGGCTGCGCGCCGCAGAGGGACGCGCTGACAACTGCCGCAGCGACGGTGGCGAGGGCGGGGTACTTCATTGGAGGCGCCTTTCAGGCGCGCGCCATCGCTCGCTTGCGAACAAGCGTTGATGGCGCGCCAGTTTTTTAAAGGGAATCTAGCGGAGCTTGATCGAAACGATCGCAAGGCCCGCGGCGGCAAACGCCAACAGCATCAGCCAGAGAGCGGCGGGAAGAGCGCTCATGCTGGCGGCGCCATGTTGAACATCCGCCCCGCGACTTCCGGATTGTAGAAAGCGAGGTAGCGATCCGTGCCCGCCGGGGGCAGCACTTCGACGAGGAAGCGGTTCTCGACCCAGACCTCGACCAAGTCGAACACGCCGCCGCGATCGCAGGCGACGGCTCGCCAACCTTGGGCGCGGGCGACCGTCACGATCTCCTCGCTGGACAGTTGGCTCGTCAGCGCAACGTGAAAACCGCTGGCGTCCTGCGCGGCGCCGTCCTGTCGGATCTGCACTTCCCACGGCATGACTTCCGGCCCGTTGGCCTTACCCGAGGGGTCAGCATCCCCATCACCTTGATTGTGAGCGGACGCTTCGGGCAGCACTTCGATACCGGTCCCGGACCCGTCCTTGGCGATGGCGACCCAGGCGCCGGGAACGACCGGGAACGGCATGGCGACGCCGTCGATGAGGTCAGCGAAAACCGCCGCCACGCTTTGGGGGTCGCGGGCGGGGAGCGAGAAGTGGGCGATCATGGAAGGTCTCTAGGTTTCGTGCGGGGGGAGCAGCGGCGTGGAGCCGCGTTCTTGAAGGTCGTTCACAAGGGTACGCGCCGCCCACTGGACCGCGGCAGAAGCGTCGGTCCCTTCAAGCGCCCACTGCTCGCGCAGTGAGATCCATGCGTAGGCGGAATACAGCAGCTGAAGGACAGCGGCGGCTCGCCGCTGATCTTCGACAGGGAGATCACGAGCACCCTGAGCGACCGCCGCAAGGAAGGCGGCACGCCGGACCTCATCCTGGCTGGCGCGCATCTCGCGGCCAGTCGGCGTGGTGACGGTGCTCGTGATATGAGCAGGGTTGGCGTCGAAGGACGCAAAGAGCTCGGGGAGTCGCTCGATCATCGCCTCGAAGCGGTCGGGGAAACCGCCCGCCACGCCCTGCTTGTCGTTGATGTGACGCCAAAGCGCCTCGTCGAGCACAGCTCGGCTTGGGAAGTGGCGGTACACAGTCATCTCGGTCACGCCGGCTTCTGCGGCGACTTTGCGGTTCGTCATGCCCGCGTCGGCGCCATCGCGCTCGAGGATCCGCGCCGCGGCATCGAGGATTCGTATCCGCGTACCCTCCGCTTGTTCGCGACGAAGACCCGAGTTGTAGGTGCGTGTGCCGGTCATGATGTTATTGGTTATAACATATAAATCGCATTCGCAACATGAATTCTCTCCGGTGCACGATCTGAGCGCATTTTGATCGATCGTCCGACCTCGGCGATCGGTCGTGAAAAGTGCGCCGGCACCCCGCGATGACAGTGATAGCGGGGTTTCTAACCGTCAATCCCCCCCCCGAAGTTAGTTGCACTAACATCACATATTGACGACTTACTTTAATTTGATCACAGCGTCGCTCTCCCCCAATCTTGAAGGAATGAGCGGCCCGATGCCCACCCGACCGAACCCGAGGTCGGGAGTGTGCCGACACCGCGTGCTAGCCGGTGCAATCGCGCCGAGCTCGGCGATGGTCTGGTGCAGGGCATCCGCTTCGACATCGCGGAGGGCCGACCAACCTTCCGGATCGGTGCGGGCCGCGACGAGCGCGCCGAGGCGATTGTCGAGGTCACCGCTGCCGTCGCGCGCGAGCTGAACCTGCTGCGTAGCGACGATCCAGCATACGTGGCGGCAAGAGATCGCGCGATCGCTGAGGGGGGCATGCGGGTCGACGGCGCCCCATCGAAGTTGGGCGGGTGGCTGGACGCAGTGCACGATCCGATCGTCGATCGGACGATCTAGCGCTGGGATGGGGCATCACCGCCAGGCGAAACAAGACCATGGAGCGTTTTTGAAGCGCGTGGCGACACGCCTCGCTGCAGCACTCGTCTTGGGTGGGGCTGCCGCCGCCCCCGGCTCAGCGGGCGAAGACAGTCCGGGCGGCTTCGGCGGATCAGCGATAGACCCTTGATCGCGGCCTGACCGGGTTGTCGCATCTCCACCAGGAACACCCGGGAAACATCCCGTAGTTCCCCGGCGAGGCGCCTGATTTCGAGAATGGAGCTTGCCCCGCGCAGCCAACCGACGCCGTTCGGCGTCGATGCCAGGGCGACCGCGCCGCTGGCGCAGGCTCACCTCTTGCCGGGGACGCCGGGGACTCGCAGATGGGCGAGGTCGAGAACACGCCGACATGTTCGTCCTGCGTGACCTCGCGGCTCCGGGTGGTTTGTCGAGGCGTCGTCCCAGCTATCCTCACACGTCGATAAAAGCGGCCAATTCGTCCGGTTCGCCGGTGGGGAATGCGGACTTGAGGTGATCAAGAAACGCCGAAACCCGGAGGCTGAGCAGGCGACGCGACGGGTACAGGGCCCACAGGGTGATTTCAGGCCCGTCGACGTCGCCCCAATGCACCAGGCGGCCAGCCGCTATGTCGCGACTGACGAGCGACACCGGAAGTCGCGCGACGCCGACCCCTGCCCGAACCGCATCGCGGACCATGATCATCGATGACAGGCCAAGGACCGGGTCGATCAGGATGTCCGAAGGTCCGGCTGGGTTCGCCACCGACCAGACCTGGGTTCCGGACGCCGTGCCGCGCGCGATGGCGGGGACGGCCGATCCGTCTTTGGGCCGGGCAAGATCGGGGCTGGCCACCACGACCAGACGGTCGCGCAGAAAGGCGCGCCCGACGAGGGTCTCGTCTGGATCCGGGTTCACGCGGATCACCACATCATAGCCCTCCTCGACCATGTCGACGGCCCGATCTTCCGTTGTCGCTTCCAGACGGACGTCCGGGAATGCCATGGCGAACCCGGCCGCCAGCCGTCCCATCGCGATCTGCGAGAACAGCAACGGCGCGCTGATCCGCAGCAGACCGCGAGGGGTGCTCCCGCCGGAAACAATCCCCGCCGCGGTCTCATCGAGCTCTGTAAGCAGGGCGGCCGTCCGCTCGTAGAGCGCCCGTCCCTCCTGGGTGAGCTTCAGCGTCCGCCCGCCACGCTCGAACAGACGCAAGCCTAGGCCGGCCTCGAGGTTCGCGACCCTGCGGGACAAGGTCGCCTTGGGGCGCCCGGCGGCGCGGGCGGCGCGGCCGACCCCTCCATGGCGGGCGACCAGATTGAAGTCCGCGAGCGCGAGCAGGTCCATGCGTTCCACCAGTGAGACGTAGCGTCCCAATCTAGGGCCTACCGACCATCATGTGGATCTCTAATTTCCCGGCTGTTCCCTCAAACCCCGGAGATTTCCATGACCATCCTCGTCACCGGCGCCACCGGCCGCATCGGCCGCCAAGTCGTCCAGCAACTCATCAATCGCGGCGCCGACGTGCGCGTCCTGGTTCGCGATCCCTCGAAGGCCGACTTCCCGGCCGGCGTCGATATCGTTCAAGGCGACCTGCTCGATATCGACACGCTGCGAACCGCCTTCGCCGGCGTCAGCACGCTGTTCCTTCTCAACGCGGTGGCGGCAGACGAATTCACCCAGGCGCTCATCACCCTGAACGTCGGCCGGCAGTCCGGCGTCGAGCGGGTTGTCTATCTGTCGGTGATCCACGCCGATCGCTTCGTGAACGTGCCGCACTTCGCAGTGAAGTCCGGCGCCGAGCGGATGATCGAGGACATTGGCTTCAGCGCCACGATCCTACGTCCCGCCTACTTCATCGACAACGAACTGACGATCACGGACGTCATCTTGAACCACGGCGTCTATCCGATGCCGATCGGCGGCAAGGGTCTCGCCATGGTCGATATCCGCGACATCGCCGAGGTTGCGGCCATCGAACTGATCCGCCGCGATCAGGCCCCGGGCAAGCTGCCGATCGAAACCATCAATCTGGTCGGCCCTGATACGCTCACGGGATCGGACGTGGCGGCGGTCTGGTCGGACGCCCTGGGCCGCCCGGTCGTCTATGGCGGCGATGATCCCACCCGATTCGAGCATAACCTGGCGAATTTCGTGCCCGGATGGATGGCCTATGAAATGCGGCTGATGGCCGAGCGCTTCGTCAGCGACGGCATGATCCCGGGGACCGGCGATGTCGAGCGCCTGACCGCCCTCCTCGGCCGCCCGCTCCACACCTACCGCGATTTCGCGGCCCGCATCGCCGCCGACGCAACGTCCGCTGCCTGATCGCAGCCGCAGACCCTCAAGGAATCAGGACCATGATCTATTCAACCGCCACCGTTCCGGTGAACGCCGCCGGACAACCCGAACTGACCCGTGCCCAGGTGTGGGCCGGCCTTGAACTAAAGGCGCGCGACGCACGGCTCTTCCTTCCCGACGGTCTTTGCACCCGCTGCGAGGTGATCGAGGAAGGCGCGACCCATTTCGTGCGGGAAGCCACGATCGCCGGTGCTGAACTGCGCGAAATCATCACCCTCGAACCGGAGCGAAAGGTGACCTTCTTCCAGGCGACCGGCCCTCGCGAAGGGGCCATCGTCAACGAACTGTTCGAGGACCAGAACGGCGACCTGCAGCTTCGTTTCTATTGCTTCCTGGGCCTGCGCGACGGCCTGCCGGGCAGCCCTTTGGAACAGGCCGAGCAGGTCCGGTTTGACAGCGACAAGGGCTACAAAGCCGCCCTCCTGTCGACACTGGCACGGACGCGCGAGTTGATCGCACAGGGAAGGCTCTGATTATGCTTCAGCAGGAGCCGTGAGCTTCGCGGCTCCTGCGAGGTTAGCCGCACCCCAGGCGCGGACAGCCCAAATTGTCGTTTAAGACGACAACCAGGCCCGGATCGGCCCAAGACGTAGAGCAGATCAGTTCTCGCTCGAAGACAAGATCGAGACCGACTTGCCGGGACGAAGGGTGGGTCGGACCGGGAGGCACCGCTCTGGAGGATCCGATAGGCCCTCGGCTGGGAAGCTGACATCGGCGTTTCGCCTCAAGATCGAAAGTCTAAAAAAGTCCGGCCGTCTGGTGCCTGGCCCGAAGCTCTGGTCTGGCCGCCTTCATCCACGGTCCGGTGCGCCCGGAGCCTCGCCCGTTTAGAGTCGGTCTTGGCAAATTGATACTCGTCCCCGATTGACATATAGATGACCATCGTCATATTTGGCGCGCTGGATGATCAGTGTCATTTAAGGTGGGACATAACGCGCGTGTTCGCCCCTCCGTCCCTTCCGATGAGCGGCCATGGCTGGCCCTGACGATTCGGCCAGCGCACTCGCAGGCGAGAAGAAGACTGGCGCAAGAAGGCAGGGCAGGCCGCGGGAATTCGATCGGGATGCCGCCTTGGAGGTGGCGATGCGCCTCTTCTGGCGTCATGGCTACGAGGGCGTTTCGCTCGCCGCTCTGACCCGGGCCATGGGGATTTCCTCTCCGAGCTTCTACGCAGCGTTCGCCAGCAAGTCTGACGTGTTCGACGAGGCCCTGCGCCACTACGAAACGACAATCGGGTCGGTGGATCTCGCAATTCTGACGGCCGCGCCGAATCTGGAGGCCGGGGTCCGAGCCTTCCTCCACGACGCCGCCGGACGGTGGACGAGCCGTCCTCATGAACGGGGCTGCATGATCTGGAACGGCGCCCTGCAAGCCGGCCCGATGTGCGACCCGATCGTCCAGCGGCTTAGAGACAGTCGAAACAACCTGCGCAGTCGGTTGTCCGCCAGCCTGGAACGCTTCGTCGACCCTCAAACTGCGGCGCAACTCTCGCTCTATATAAGCGGCCTGCTCGCCGGGCTGTCGAGCCAGGCGCGCGACGGGATGACAGGAGAGCAGATCGGCTCCGTCATTGACCTCGCTGTGAATCGGCGCCGGCTTTAGGCCGCGAGGCGGTCCGCGAGCGGAGCGCCTCGAGACTCGCCCGTGTTCAGGCCGGCCGGGCCTGCATCATCATATTGGCGATGAACGTCATGACGGCGACGTCGTCCTGATTGAAGACCGTGACGGACGTCTTGATCAGACCCATGGACGGGCGGCTTTGCGACCGTCGCGTCTCGACCACTTCTGTCTCGCAGCGAAGCGTGTCCCCGGGGTAGACCGGTTTGAGCCAGCGCAGGGTGTCAATGCCAGGCGAGCCGAGAAGCGCCTGCTTGCGCTCCTGGCCATAGGCGACGGTCATCGCCATGGTCATGGCGCAGGTGTGCCAACCGCTCGCCGCCAGCCGTTTGAACGGCGTTTCCGCGGCCGCCTCGTCGGACAGGTGGAAGGGCTGCGGATCGAACTTTTCGGCGAAGGCGATGACCTCCCCACGTTCGACGGCATAGGCCCCGAAACGGGCCGTGTCACCGATCACAACGTCCTCGAAATACTCCATCATCGCCTCCTGTTGGCCAAACTGTCTCCGTGATCGCCTCTGTGACCCGGCCCGATCGGGCCGCGGTGTCGCACCGAGCCGTCGAAACGAGTCCGCGGCGCGCGGCCCGGACCTCCGTGGGCTCCGATCGAGCCGCGACCTATCGTCGAACTCGAGCCGGAGACGCCACCAGGGCGTCATCGCCCTCGCGGACTGAATCTGTCGCGTCGCGGAGCCAGTTCCGCGTTTCCCGCAGGATTTCGTCGGACAAGGCGGCGTCATCAATGGTGCGCGCCAGCACGAGGGCGCCGACCATTGACGTCCACGCGCCGATCGCCGCCCGTCTGGCCTGGACCGGCTCGGTCTTCGCCATCGCCAGGGCGATGCGATCGACCTGGGCCTTGAAGCCCGCCGTCATGGCGAGACGCGCTGCCGGCTTCTGACGCCGGACGTCGGCGACCAAGGCTGCGGTCGGGCAGCCTTGCGCAACCCTGTCGCGGTGTTGTGGGGCGAGGTAGGCGTCCAGCATGCCGGCTAGGTCTTCGGGACCCTGCGGATCCCCGCTGAAGATGTGAGCAATCGCCTGGGCGATCAGATCGTCCTTGGATTCGAAGTGGCCGTAGAAGCCGCCGTGCGTCAGCCCCGCCGCCTTCATCACCTCGGCCACGCTGACGGCCTCGAACCCCTTCTCTCGAAACAGGCGACCGGCGGCGTCCAGAATCCGGATCCGGTTGGCCTGCATCTGCTCGCGCGTCACTCTCATTTCCAAACTCTCCAACTCTCTGTTGACTTATACATGACAGACATCATATTTGGCAACAGATGACGCCCATCATGAATAAAGCCCGCAAGGAGTTCCATCCCATGCCTGATCTTCCCTCCGTTCTGATTACCGGCGCTTCCAGCGGCATCGGCGCCGTCTACGCCGATCGCTTCGCGCGTCGAGGCCATGATCTGGTGCTCGTCGCCCGGGACGCCCAGCGAATGGAAACCCTCGCTTCGACCCTGCGCGCCGAGACCGGCGTGTCGATCGACGTCGTGAAGGCCGACTTGACAGATGCTTCGGATCTGGACGCGGTGTCCCGTCGTCTGCGTGAGGACGACCGCATCGGCGTCCTCATCAACAATGCCGGCGCCAGTCTCGGCGGCGGTTTCGCCAAACAGTCTGGTGCTGACGTCCAGAACCTGATCGCCCTGAACATTTCGGCGGTCGCCGGCCTCGCCAACGCGATCGCTCCCCGTCTGGCCCGGGCCGGAACCGGCGCGATCGTGAACATCGGCTCCGTCGTCGGCCTCGCCCCCGAGTTCGGATTGACGCTCTACGGCGCGACCAAGGCGTTCGTCCTCTATCTCTCCCAGGGCCTCGCGCTCGAACTCGGTCCCAAGGGCGTCTACGTCCAGGCCGTGCTGCCCGCGGGCACACGCACCGAAATCTGGGGGCGTTCGGGCGCCGACCTCGACACCCTGCCGCCTTTGATGGAGGCCGCCGATCTCGTCGACGCCGCCCTGGTTGGTTTCGATCGTCGCGAGCCCGTCACCATCCCTCCCCTCCACGACGCCGCCCAGTGGGACGCCTTCCAGGGCGCCCGCCAGGCCATGCTGCCCGGGTTCGGGACCACGGTTCCCGCCAAGCGCTACCGCGATCCGGCCTGACACGACTTTTCCCCCAGACCAAACCACGAGAACTCGCATGACCGACGCCAACCTGTTCGAGCCCTACGCCCTCGGCCCTGTCACCCTGTCCAATCGCATCGTGATGGCCCCGCTGACGCGCAACCGGGCGGGACCGGGCTTCGTCCCTGGCGACCTCGCCGTGGAATACTATCGCCAGCGCGCAACGGCCGGTCTGATCATCACCGAGGCGACGCAGATCTCGCAACAGGGCCAAGGCTATCAGGACACCCCTGGCATCTACAGCCCTGCCCAGATCGAGGGTTGGCGCCGAGTGACCGAGGCCGTTCACGAAGCGGGCGGTCGCATTGTCCTGCAGCTCTGGCACGTCGGCCGCATCTCGCACGTCGACCTTCAGCCGGGCGGCGCAGCGCCGGTCGCCCCCTCGGCGATCCGGGCCGAAACCAAGACCTTCGTCAACAACGGCTTCGTCGACGTGTCCGAGCCGCGCGCCCTTGAGTTGGAAGAGCTTCCCGGCATCGTCCAGGACTTCCGAAACGCCGCCGCGAACGCGATCTCGGCCGGTTTCGACGGCGTCGAGATTCACGGCGCCAACGGCTATCTGCTGGACCAATTCGCCAAGGACGGCGCCAATGTCCGCACAGACGCCTACGGGGGATCGGTCGAGAACCGCGCAAGGCTGATGCTGGAGGTCGCCGCAGGCGTCGCCGAGGAAATCGGCGCTGACCGCACAGGGATCCGGCTTTCGCCTGCGTCGCCTGCCAACGCGATCGCGTCCAGTGACCCGCAATCCCAGTTCGACCATATCGTCGACGGACTGAACGCGCTGGGGCTGGTCTATATCCACGTCGTCGAGGGTGCGACCGGCGGACCGCGCGACAACGCCGACTTCGACTATGGATCGCTGCGCCGCCGCTTCAAGAACACCTACATCGCCAACAACGGCTACGACCGCGCGCTCGCCGCGGCGCGACTGGAGGAAGGTGCGGCGGACCTGTTCGCCTTCGGCCGAAGCTTCATCTCCAATCCCGATCTCGTGGAACGGCTGAAGACCGGCGCAGCCTTGGCCGACCTCAATCCGGCGACCCTCTATGGCGGCGGCGCCGAGGGCTACACCGACTATCCCTCGCTCGACGCCGCCCAAGCCTGATGCGCCGGCTGCCGGGCAGCGAAGGAAACCTCGAATGAAAGCCTATGTTCTCGACCGCTACGCCAAGAAGAGCGCCTTGCGTCCGGGCGAGCGTCCCGACCCGGCCCTGCGCGACACGGACGTCCTGATCGAAGTGCATGCGGCCGGCCTCAACCAGCTCGACACCAAGATCCGCGACGGCGAGTTCAAACCCATCCTGCCCTATCGCCTTCCCCTCGTGCTCGGCCACGATGTTGCTGGCAGGGTCGTCCGTGTCGGACCGAACGCCAGACGGTTCAAGGTCGGCGACGCCGTTTACGCCCGCCCTCGTGACGGTCGGATAGGAACCTTCGCCGAGTTCATCGCCGTCGATGAAGCCGATGTCGCGCCGAAGCCCGCCAAGCTGACGATGGTGGAGGCGGCCTCCATTCCCCTTGTCGCCTTGACCGCCTGGCAGGTTCTGGTCGAGCGCGCCAGGCTGAGCCCAGGCCAGAAGGTGCTGATCCATGCCGGTTCGGGCGGGGTCGGCATCTTCGCCATCCAGCTGGCCAAACATCTTGGCGCGCAGGTCGCCACCACGGCCAGCGCGGCCAACGCCGACCTGGTCCGGAGCCTTGGGGCGGATGTCGTCATCGACTACAGGACCCAGGACTTCGCCGCCCTGCTATCGGGATACGACGCCGTTCTTAACAGCCTGGATGCGGACACGCTCGAACGCTCGCTGGACGTTCTAAAGCCCGGCGGCAAGCTGATCTCGATCTCCGGTCCGCCCGACCCCGGCTTCGCCAGGGCTCAGGGTCTGAACCCGATCCTGAAGCTGGTCCTGCGCCTGTTGAGCCGCAAGATCAGGCGCAAGGCCGCCGCCAAGGGCATCGACTATTCCTTCCTGTTCATGCGCGCAGACGGCGACCAGTTGCGACGGATCACGGCCCTGATCGAGGCCGGCGACATCCGCCCGGTGCTGGATCGCACCTTCGCCTTCGCCGATCTCAACGCCGCCCTCGCCTACATCGAAACCGGCCGGGCGAAGGGGAAGGTCGTCGTCACGATCAGGGAGGATGCACAGTGAACGCCGCCCTTTCGAACGCCTCGGCCTCGGTCGCAGAGACCTGGAGCACCACCCCCAGCCGGACGGTCGAGGCGGCGGGAACCACCTTCGCCTATCGTCGCCTCGGATCGGGCGGCGGCCTGCCTCTGGTGATGTTGAATCATTGGGGCGCGACGCTGGACAATTTCGACCCCCGCATCCTCGATGGCTTGGCGCAGAACCGCACCCTTTTCGCCCTCGACTATCGAGGCGTCGGCGCCTCCGGCGGAGACGCCCCTCTGACAGTGGCCGAGACGGCGACCGATGTGCTGGCCGTCCTCAAGGCCCTGGGGCTTGCCCGGATCGATCTGATGGGCTTTTCGCTGGGCGGCTTCGTCGCGCAGGACATGCTGCGCCAGGCGCCCGATCTGGCGCGCAAGGTCATCCTCACCGGCACGGGCCCGGCGGGCGGCCCGGGCATCAACAAGGTCGGGGCCGTATCCGGCCCGCTGATCCTCAAGGGCATGCTGACCCTGAAGGACCCGAAGACCTATCTGTTCTTCACCTCCAGCAAGGTCGGCCGCGGCGCCGCCAAGGCCTTCCTGCAGCGATTGAAGGAACGCCGCCGCGATCGGGACAAGCCGATCACCATCGCCGCCTTCCGTCGCCAGCTGCGGGCCATCGAGGCCTGGGGCAACCTACCGCCCCAGGATCTGGGCGCGATCCAGCAGCCCGTCCTGGTCGCCAACGGCGATCACGACATCATGGTCCCCAGCGCCAACTCCATCGACATGGCGAACCGCCTGTCGAACGCGGAACTCGTCCTCTACCCCGACGCCGGGCACGGCGGCATCTTCCAGTATCATGAGGTCTTCGTGCCCAAGGCCCTGAAGTTCCTCGACAACTGAGTCGTCCTCCCACGCCAGCCTCCCTCCTTCAAGGAAGCCGACCATGTCCAACACCCATCTGACCGCCCCGACCCGCCATATCGACATCGATGGCGACCGCTTCGCCTATCGCCGTTGGGGCGCGTCCGGCACGGGCCAGCCGCCCCTGCTTTTCTTCCAGCACTTCCGCGGCGGAATGGACCACTGGGATCCGCTGATGACGGACGGCCTCGCCGCCGGCCGCGAGGTCATGCTCTACGACTATCGGGGCTGCGCCTCCTCCTCCGGGGCTCCCCGCACCACGATCGAGGACATGGCCGACGACGCCGCCAAGGTGATAGCCGCCCTCGGGCTGGCGCAGGTCGATGTGGTCGGCTTCTCGCTGGGCGGGATGGTCGCTCAGGAAATCACCCGCCGCCACCCGGACCGGGTGCGCAAGCTGATGCTTCTGGGCACCCAGCCGCGCGGCGGCGATCCCGACCCCAACCCCAGGATTTTCGAGGTCGCACCGCGACCCGTTCCGACCGTAGAAGACTTCCTGTTCCTGTTCTTCGGCCCGTCCGAAGCCGCCAAACAGGCCGGTCGAGCGTTCTGGGACCGTCGCCACCAGCGGGTGGATCAGGATCCGCCGAGTTCACCTGAACTGATGATGGGTCAGATCGAGGCCAACACCGCCTTCGTCACCCCGCTGGATCCGGAACGACCGTTCGCCCACCTGGCCGAAATCACCCAACCCACCCTGATCGTGAACGGCGTCAGCGACGTCATGATCGCCACGATCAACTCCTGGCACATGGTCCAGAACATCCCGAACGCCCAGTTGATCGTCTACCCGGACGCCGGCCATGGGGCTCATTTCCAGTATCCCGAGCGCTTCCTCAAACACGCGATTCAGTTCCTCGAAGAATGACCGGACGGGTCCCGCCGATGTCGGAGCGTGTCAGCGCCAGCCGCCTGGCCTTGTTGGCCGGGTTGGCTGCGCTGGGCGCCCTGGCCACCAACATCATGCTGCCCGCCTTCCCGGACATGGCGAAGGCGCTCGACGTCGGCCCGCGTGATCTGGCCTGGACCCTGAGCAGCTTCTTCATCGCCTTTGCCTTGGGGCAGTTGATCGTCGGACCGGTTACGGACGCCATCGGCCGCTCGACGCCGGTCCTGGTCGGTCTGGGCGTCTTCGCGGTCGGCAGTCTGGTCTGCGCCCTGGCGCCGACCTTGCCCGTTCTCATCGTCGGAAGGGTCATCCAGGCCTTGGGCGCGTGTGCGACGGCGGTCCTGGCGCGGGCCATCGCGCGGGACCTCTATGCGGGACCGGCCCTGACCCACGCCCTGTCGCTGGTCATGATCGCCATGGCCGCCGCGCCCGGATTCTCGCCCATGCTCGGCGCCGCTACGACCTTCTGGTTCGGCTGGCGCGCGACCTTCGTTCTGGTGCTCGGCGCGGCTCTGCTGCTGGCGGCTCACTTTCTCCTGCGGTCCGGCGAAACCCTGCCGCAGGATCTCCGGCGGCCCCTTCGTCCAGGGCATATCGTCCGCACCTATCGCGCGCTTCTCGGCGACCGCCGTTTCATCGCCCCGGCCCTGACCGTCAGCCTGATGATCGGCTGCCTCTACACCTTCTTCGGTGCGGCGCCGGCTATTCTGATGGCGGAGGTGGGGCTCAGCGCTGCCGGCCTCAGTGTCTTCTTCGCCGCCACCGTCTTCTTGGTGTTCGGCAGCGGTCTGGCGGGTCCGCGCCTGGCGCGTCGCTGGGGCGCGGCCAAGGCGGGGATGGCCGGGGTGGTCATCGCCTTGGCGGGCGGCCTCGGCCTTCTCGCCGGCGCGGAAGCGATGTCTCCGCTTCCCTTCATGGGCGCCGTGACGATCTTCCTGCTCGGCATGGGCCTGATCAATCCGATCGGGACTGCGATCACGCTGGAACCGTTCGGAGCCCACGCGGGCATGGCGTCCGCACTGCTGGGTTTCTTGCAGATGGCCTGCGCGGCCGTCGGCACCGCCCTCATCGGCCTTCTTCCGTTTGGACCTGTCACCGGGTGTGCGATCGTGATCGCCGGCGGCTGCGCCCTGGCCACCCTCATGTTCGCCCCCGTCGTGCTCGACGGATTGAAATCCACAGGAACGACCCATTGACCCTGATCGCCAGCGACCTTCTCGGCCAGGATGGCCTGGCTCAAATGCAGGCCATCCTTAATGGGGACCTCCACGCCCCGATCGGGCGGACATTGGATTTCGACCTCATCACCGTCGAACGGGGTCGTGTAGAGTTCGAAGGCCGCATCAGCCGTGCGGTTTTCAATCCGCTCGGAACCGTGCACGGCGGCTACGCCGCGACCATCCTGGACACCGCATGCGGCGGCGCGGCCCATTCCTGCCTCGAGGCCGGACAGGGCTTCACGACGCTCGAACTGAAGGTCGCCTATCATCGCGCCCTGACCGAGGCCAGCGGCCCGGTCCGCTGCGAGGGCAAGCTTGTTTCTCTGGGGCGTCGCGTCGCCTACACCGAAGGACGTCTGATCGACCGCCAAGGACGGCTGTGCGCGACAGCGACCTCGACCTTGCTGATCTTCCCACTCGAACCGGCCGCCTCATGAGGGCGAAGGCTTCACAGCCTACGCCACCCAGTCCAGGCTTGGTGGCCCCGTAACTGCGCGTCGGCGTTTCACCGCATGACGCCCGCATCTGCACCGATCCACTTCGAGTTCATTAAATATCATTGACCGTCATTCTTGCAGAAGACGGACTACCAAGAGCCTTGGTGCTTCCGCAGATTCCAACAAGCCAACGGACGGACCTCGCGAGCGCAATCGACAACCAGGCTAACGACCGACAAGATGAGGTCGGCGGGTTCCGGAACGGATAGGCGCTGGTCTTGAGCCAGGGGACGCAATGCGTCGGCGGCGATCAGGGCCGAAACTTCCGGGCTTCTGTACAGAAGTTCCAGACCCGCCCCCTCCCCTTCACGAGCCGGCCAGACAGTTCCCCCGGGCTCAGCCGTCTTCGGGGTCGATGAGGCCAGTGCGAACTCCGACCGCGACCGCCTCAATCCGCGTTCGTACACCCAATTTGGCACAGGCCTTCTCGATGTAGCTGTCGACGGTTCGCGGGGAGAGCCCAACGATCTGCCCGATGTCAGCAGAGCTTTTCCCGCGGCTGACCCAGAGCAGACACTCGGCCTCGCGTCCGCTCAGAAGGATGGCAGGGCGGCGTTCCGCGTGACGATTGGGCTCCATGTTGGGCTCGGCTTTTGTTGATCCTGATGCACGGTGAGCGGGAATCAGCAGCCGGGCAACGACAGTGAATTGCGGGACGCCCGCCAGTTTTTTGCGGTCGGCGCCGCCTGCTCCGTAGGGCGAATTGACGCGCTTGCCGTCGAGTAGACGCCCTAATAGACCGCCCAGGTCGGGCGCCGTGAGATAGGCGCACAGCTTGAGCCGGGGTCTGTCCTAGCGACAGGGGCGCCGCTGTGATCCGAAGCAGCGGGCCTCGCGATCGCAGAGGATTCCAACGCCCGACCCCTCCGGCTTGCGCCGGGATTCCGTTTGATTCATGCTGGCGAGGCCGACGCTTGCGTTGGTGGGGCCTGGAATCCCCTGTGCGATATCAAATCATCGACGGCGTCGCGCATCGCGCGTTTGCCCGTTCCCAACGCCTGACGGTGCGCGCCTGCGCGCCTGTCCCGGGCCGTGTGGACGCGTCTGGGTTCCGGACCCTCTCGTCGAGAGGCCGGAGAACCGTCGTGACCGATACGAAGCAGCTTGGGACGGAGGCGCAGGACGGTATCAACCGTCTCTATCGGCGCTATGCCGCCTGGCTGGATCGGCGCCTCAGAGCCCATGTCGACGCCGAGGCGGCGGCCGACGTCGTCCAGGAGACCTACATCCGCGCCGCGCCCTATGCGCTGGATGACATCCGCCACCCGAAGGCGTTTCTGCTCAAGATCGCCCTGAACCTGGTCCGTGACGAGAGCCGGAAAGAAGGACGGCGACGGCGAGATCGGGCGTTTCAACGACCGACCGAAGCCGAGGCCGCGCCCCAGTTCGATCAGGTTCTGCTGGAACAGGTGATCCGGTCCATGCCGCAACTCTACCGCGACGTCTTCGTCTTAAGCCGCTTTGGCGGTATGACTTATCCGGAGATCGCCCAGTCGTTTGGGATCAGCGTAAAAGCGGTGGAATGGCGAATGTCCAAGGCGCTCGAGTACTGCGCGTCTCGGCTGGACCTGTAGGCAAGACGGATGACGATCGAGGCTGAAGCCGAAATCAGGCGCACGGAAGCGGCGGAATGGTTCAGCAAGTTGAACCAGCGCCAAGTCACGACCGCCGACATCAAGGAATTCAGCGACTGGCGGCGGGATCCCGAGAACGCCCGCGCCTTCAGTCGACTCGAGGCGATGTGGGAAGCGGCCGGAACGCTCGCCGAAAGCCCCGCAATGGCGGGTCTCGCCGATGAGGCCCTCGGCCGGGCCGAACGGGCGCGCCCCCGTGGCCGGACAGGCGACACCCGTCGCCTGATCCCGCTCGGGATCGCGGGTGCGCTGGCCTTGGCGATTGGAGGCGGGAGCCTGACCTGGTGGTCCGTCCAGCGGCCCCACGCCTACGATACGGCCATCGGCGAGCAGCGCACCGTACGCTTGGAGGACGGCTCCCGCGTCGTCCTGGACACGGATTCCCGGATCACGGTTCGCTTCACCGACGCCCGTCGCCTGGTCACGCTCACCTCCGGACGCGCCATGTTCGAGGTCGAAGGTGACGCCGGGCGGCCTTTCCTCGTGCAGGCGGGTGACACCGAAGTCACCGCCGTCGGGACCCGGTTTGACGTTCGGCGATCGGGCTCGGGGGCGCGTGTCGTCCTGGTCGAAGGGCGTGTTGATGTCCACAAGTCCTCTTCGACCGATGCGCAGTGGACCCTTGCGCCCGGCCAGGAAGTTACGACGTCGGCGTCGACGCCCCGGGTCGTTGCGGTCAATGTCCCTGCCGAGACCAGTTGGACGGTCGGACGGCTCACCTTCGAGAACACGCCAATCGCCGCAGCCGTGGCGGAGGTGAACCGCTACAGTTCCAAGCCGATCGAGCTTCGCGATCAACGCATCTCGTCGATCCGCGTCAGCGGCGTGTTCAACGCCGGCGACGTCGATGGCTTCGTCGCCGCCCTGCGCGATCTCTATCACCTCGAGGCCGTGACCTCAGCCGACGGTCACGTGATCCTCTCCGCGCCGGCTCGAAAATAATCTGCGTCCGGACTTAGGGGACGCCCCGCGACCCAACGTCTCCTCCCCGCCCCGCAAAGCCGCGGGTAGAAAAGAGGGGGAGATCATGGGCTACAGATTCACTTCAACCGCGCTCGTCGCGCTCATGCTGGGTGTCGCGACGCCGGTCATCGCGCAATCGACCGCGGCCGCGCGGACGTTCAGCATCGGAGCCGGTCCGCTTGGGCGCAGCCTGCCTGTGTTCGCCCAGCAGAGCGGCCTTCAGATCCTCTATCCGAGCGCACTCGTCACCGGCCGCCAGGCTCGGGCCCTCACCGGCGACTACACCCCGGAGGCCGCGCTCGCGGAGCTCTTGCGCGGGACCGGCCTGAGCTATCGCCAGAGCCATCCGACGGTCTTCGTGCTCGTTGATCCCTCGGCCCGCGCCGAACTCGAACCGGAAGCGACGCAGCTTGAGGAAGTCGTCGTCACGGGCACTTATCTGCGGGGGGCGGAGAGCCCGTCGCCGGTCACTGTGATCACCCAGGACGACGTGGCGCGGCAGGGTCGCGCGACGGTCGCCGAGACGCTCGCCGCCTTGCCGCAGAACTTCACCGGAGCCGCCTATGAGGGCTCGGCCGGCACGGGGGCCGACCGCACAAGCCGCAACTCCGCCTATGCGACCGGGGTTAACCTGCGGGGTCTCCGGGCGGACGCGACCCTCGTTCTGGTCAACGGCCGGCGGATCGCGGGCACCGGAAGCGCCGGCGACTTTTCGGACATCTCCAATCTTCCCAGCAGCGCAATCGCCCGCGCGGACGTGCTGCTCGATGGCGCATCGGCCCTCTACGGCCCGGACGTCGCCGAGGAGGTGATGACCAACTGCGGGGTCGAGATCGTCTTCGCGCCCAAGGAGCTCAAGATCGCCCAGGAGCTCAGCGATCGGCTCGGCGCCTATACGACCGAGGGCCGCAGCCGCAGCCGGCCGACGGGGCTCAGCCCGGGCCGGCGCAGCACGACGGTCTCAGATCAGCGCCGGGCGTTGATGCTGCCCCAGGAGCTGATGCAGCTCCGTCAGACGGCCCTGATCGTGCTGAAGGCCGGCCTGCCCCCGATCCGGGGCCGGAAGATCGCCTATTTCCGGGAGCGCGTCTTTCAGCGCCGACTGCGGCCCGCGCCCGATCTGGCTCCGGTCGCCACACCGGCGCCGCCCCCTGCTCTGGAGGAGGATCCCATGGATTTCGACGTCATCGCGCGCGCCTTCGCCGCCGAAGGCCTGCCGCCTCCTCCGCCGGGGGCGGATGAAGACGCCGTGGGCGCCTGGCTGGACCGCGTCGTCGATACGGCCGTGCTGGAGCGCGAGCCGTGAAGACGCCTGACGCAGCCCCGCCGTCCAACCGCCTCGGACCCGCGCCGGGCCCGGCCGGGTCGCGCCGCTCCACCGCCAAGGGCGACGTGCCCGATACGGTGATGGACCGCTATCTGGTCGAGCGCGACCTGCGGGGACGGCCCGAACGCTTCTTTCGCGATCATCGCGCGGCCGAGCCGATGTTCCGCGATCGCGGCCGCTCGCTCGTCTCAAATCAGGCCTATCCGGACGCCGTCATCGACATGCTCAAGATCGCTCGCCATCGCGGCTGGGACCAAATTCGGGTGTCCGGCGATCCCGCCTTCCGACGCGAGGTCTGGATCCAGGCCCAGGCCCTGGGGATGGAGGTGCAGGGCCATCGACCGCGCGAGCGCGATCGGCAGGCCGCCGGCGAGCCGCGCCGCCAGGCCTCGCCAGACCTCGGCGCGCGGCTCGACCGCGCCGCCGTCGTGGTGCGCGCGCTCATCGCCGATCCGGCCGCGCAAGCCCGGCTGATGGCCCGCGCCGTGGCCCGGGCCGCCGAGCGGGCTCCCCAACCGGAGCAGGTCCGCGAGCAGCGAACCCGAACCCGGTGACCGAACGACAGATCTGTTGATATCGGACAATGCCGATTGACCGGACTCAATGTTCGTTCTTTGTTCTTATCATGCCTGTCCGAAAGAAAGTCCTCGTCGAGTGGCAAACAGCGGGGCCGCGCCGGTCCTACTTCGTGCGGCCCGGATCCCGTTCGAGACCCTGGATCTGGTTCAAGGACGGTCACATGCCCCATTTCGACGAACCGGAGGCCTGGTTCATCGTGGAGAAGCGCAGGGGCCATTGGGTCGCGGTCGAACGGGTCGATCTACCCTGAAGGCTCTGGCCCAAACGGCCTTAAAGGATCGGCTCTTGCTCGACCCTGGCGTAGTTGAACGTCAGGCCGCCGCCCCGGCGTTGGCGCGTCGGGCGAGATCCGCGCAGGCCGCCATCAAGGCCTCGAACGGCTCGGCGTCCGCCTCAAGCAGGCCGTCCTCGACCATCCGGCGATAGTCGTCTCCGAGGGCCTCCAGGGACGCGCCTTCCGGTTTCAGCCGCAAGCCGCCGGCGATCGCCCGACCGTAGTCGATCTCCTCGCCGTCGGCGGTCGCGCGGAAGAACATGGCCTTGTGCCGCGCGACCGCCTCGGCCACGGCGCGATCCGCGATCGCGGTCTCGGCGAAGCCGGCGGCGTCCAGACGGGCCAGGTCATGCCAATGGCGAGAGAAACGGTCTCCCCGCAGTCGGCCCTGCGCGCAGTAGACGTGGGCGGCGGTGGCCTTCTCCCAGAAGGTTCGCTCGGCCGCCATCACGCGCGGCATGGCGGTCGGGAACTCGACGCCTGCCAGATGGGCGGCCGCATCGCAGACCACCGGGCGCGGCGCGCTCGGCTCGCCCGTCGCGCGGGCGCCGAACTCAAGCATGACGCTGGGCGAGACATAGCCTGTTCCCGTGCTCGTCGGGGCATAGTCGATGAAGGCCTTGGCGCCCTCGATCCGGATCGCGGCGGCGACGCCGTCCGCGGCCAGACGCGCTTCGAGCATCGGCCGAACCTCGCCCTCGACCCACAGCGGCAACAGCCGCTCGACCTCGCGGGTCCAACGCCGCTCCTCGGCGCGCGTCTCCGGAACAGGGTCCTCGGCCGCGCCCGCCAAGTCCGGGAGAAGCCGGCGGATGTCGTAGGTCAGGTCGATGTCTTCGGAGAACCGCTGAATGACGTCATACGCCTTGGACAGGGAGGTGCCGCCCTTGAACACGAGCCCTTCGCCCAGCGGCACCTCGAACAGGGCCCGAAGCGCCCAGACGACCCAGACGTCCTTCTCCAGCAGATGGGCGGGACGTCCGGACTCGGCCGCCGCCGTCGCGAGGGCGTCGACCCGGTCCTCAGCGGAGAGGTGCAGGAAGACGTCAAACATGCGCCGCCTGGCTGACCGAGCGCGCCAGCCAGCTCGGCAGACGCGGTCCGACGGACACGAGTTCGCCGAACGCCGAAGGCCCCAGCTTTCGCTTCAGGGTTTCGAGCGCCATTCCGGCCTTCTCCGGCCCCAGCCAGGCCAGGGCGCGAACCGCCTCGCCGGCCGGACGATCGGCCAGGAGGAGCTGCCATGCGGGGGCGTGCTGGAACTCCACCATCTGCTTGCCGACGCTGAAGGTGCGGCTTCTCCCGTTGGTCAGATAGACCATCCGGATCGGCACCTGGGTGGTCAGGCCCAGGGCGTTGGCCGCCGCAGCGCCATTGGAGGCGACGACCTCGCCGCGCTGCTCGCTCACGGCGCGCACCACGGTCTCGACAGACGGGGCGCGGGAGCCGAACCGGCTTTCGAGCGGGCGCATATAGACGCCGCGACCCGCGCGCATGAGCCGGCCCCGGCGAACCAGCCGCGACAAGGCCTGGTCCACCGCCGCGCGGGTGCCCAGGTGCAACAGCGACTTGGCGGCGATCGGCGCGCCCTCCGGCAGCGTCGAGGCGCGCTCCATGATCTGATCGGCGAGTACTTGCATGATAACCTCAGTGTCAGAAATATAGGACGACTTCTGACACTTCGCAAACACGACGGCGCGACTTCGATGAAGGCGTACCTAGCGGTCACGGGTCCGACCGGGGTCCCGCTGAGTCTCGCCTCTCTGTCGCAGCGCCTGATCCCGCGTCATCGGCGCCGGTCGCTCCCGCACGAACCGCTCCACCAGCGCGGCGAGGGCGCGATCCCCGGCCCGCTCCGACCGCGACAGACGCAGGGCCTCGGCTACCAGGACACGCCGGATGGCCAGTTCACGCGTCCGGATCGCCTCCAGCCAAGGCGCTTCGCCTCCGCCCGTGGAGAGCGCCGCCCGATAGGCGGCGGCGAGCACCTCGGGCAACGGCCCCTGCCCCGCCGCGAACCGCTCACGCATCTTGCGCACCGGGAGGCGTTCGGCCTTGTGGGTCACGCCCCGCGTCCGCCGTGACGTCGCCTCGGCCTCGACGGATCGGTCACGAAGAGCGCGGGCGTACCCTTCTCGCCAGGCCTGCAGGTCCGCCTTGCGCGGATTCAGCCGCTCGCCGTCCCGCCCGAGCCGTCGCACCGTCAGATGGACATGCGGGTGCCGGCCCTCGTCATGCAGGGCGAAGACATAGGGAAAGCGTTCGCCGAATGTCTCGGCCGCGAAGGCTCTCGCCGCGTCATGCAGGCGGACGGCGTCGGTTCCGGCCGGCATGCTCAGCACAATCGACAGGCTGATCGAAGCGTCCCGTCTGCGCCCCGGCTCGAGCGCAAACTCCTCGGCCCAGTCGCGCGCCAGATTCCGCACCTGTCCAAGGCCTTCCAGCCGTTCCCCATCGGGACCCTCCAGCACCAGGGCGCCGTTGCGGCTGATGTAGTCCAGATGCGCTTTCAGATGGACGCCGTTCCGGGTCCGGCCGGTGATCTTCACCATCACCTCGGGCGCTCGCCGCGCCACCCGCGCGAACCGGGCGGATGGGTCGCCGCCGCTCCCTCGAGCCGGCCGCAGCACCGCGGGCGTGATCCGGGCGCGACGGATATCGACGGGCGGCCGCAGCACCTCCTCGAACCCGCGTGATGACCGGAAGTCCGTCACGAGGCCGGCGCCCAGTAGGCGAGATTGCCCTCGAAGGCCTCGCCGAGCGCGTCGACCCAAGCCGAGATTTCCGCCTGGAAGGCGCCGAGTTGAGCCAGCTCCAGATCCAGCACCGCGCCGTCCATCACGGCGGTGTTCAGGGCCCGTGCAATCTGGTTGACGTTCACGCCTATCCGCCTGAGCTCGCGACGCACCTCGATCAGAGCCAGAGCTTCGGGCCGGCTGAACTGCGGCCGATCGTGCAGCCGGCGGCGAATGAGCGCCACACTCCATTGGGTTCGGGACAGGCCCGTCGCGGCCGCCTCGACCTCCAGGAGACGCAGGTCGGCCTCGTCCAGGCGCAGGGTCAGCTTGCCCGACCTGGCCATGGGCGGCCCTTCCTCCGGCGCCGGCCGGGGCGCTTGGGCGGCGCCTTCCATGAGCCGCCGCAACAGCCGCGAGCGTCCGCCCTGACCGGCCGCGGCGGCGTCGAACCGGCGGGTCAGATCGGGCGAGAGGCGAAGGGTGATGCGGTCCATCGGAGAGCGGGTCTGTCAGACATTGCCGGCGCAAAGCCTATCCTGCCCTAGACCGTCATCACCTTCGCCCCGTAGGCCTTCGGTGCCGCCCGCCCTCCCCTCGGCGACCAAAGCCGGCCGCTCGCCCGCCGCCCTGAAGGGCGCCCCAGCTAGGCGGCGTGCCTTATCGATCCGCGGGATTTTCCCCGACTTCAGGTCTGGACGCGGTGAAGGGACGGCCGACGGAATAGCGACCGTCGAACAAGGAGTCGCCCGGCGTCAGCTCGATGCGTCGCGGTCCGGGTTCACCGGGGCGAAGCGGCCAGGCCTGACAGACCGGCGCTTCGCTTCCGGGCGTCCCCCGGCAGTTCCAGGCCTCGCCGAAATACCCGACGGTGTTGATGGTGATCGTGTTGGCGGCAGGCAGGAAGGCCGCCATCGGCCTCAAGTCGGGCATCCGGGGATTGGGCGCCTTCATGGCGTGGACGTTCCCCACGAGCACGAGGTTGAGATCGTCCGGATGGGCCTGTGAGGCGGCCTGCAGCAGGGCCGCCATCGCGACTTCCTGACCGCCGGCCTCGACCTCGGACGGCTGGATCGCACTGACCCGGATCGTCCGTCCCTCGGCGCGAAGTCCGCGCAAGCCGTCAGCCAGGTCGAGCATGGCGATGCTCATGCGGCCATCGGTCGAGGCCCCCAGGGCCGACACCAGGGCAAGGCGATCCTGCTGCGCTCCAGCGGAGGCGAGGTAGGTTTCGATCGCGGAGGTGGCGGTCGCCGGCCACTCCAGGACGGCGTTCACCGAGCGACCTTCCTCGAGCGCCGCGCAGATCAGATCGGCGAAGAAGACCGGGATTTCCGAGGTGCCGTGGTAGTCGCCAACGATCAGATACTGGACCGACCTGTCAGACACCAGGGCGCTCGCGCCCTCGATGGGCGTGCAGGGCCGGGCGACCGCAGACTGGGTGAGAAGCAGCCAGGCGAAAAGGGCGCCGGCGAGGCTAGGCCATGACAGAGCGCGCTTCCTGGACATCCGCGGACCAGTCGTCGTCAGAGTAGGTGAAGCAGCCATTATTCTCCGCCCGGTGGTCATCATACGACGCAAAGATCTCGGCGAAGCGCGGCGTCACGCGCGCGTCGCTGAATCGGAAGGCGTCCCGGGGCGCGGGGCCAGCCTCGAAATGGGGGTCGCCCGCCTCCAGAAAGTCGCAGAAGGCGCTCAGGAGCGGCGGAACGCTCGGCTCCTTTTCGAGCCAGAGAAACTGGCCCATCGGATTGACCTCGAGGAACATGTAGCGGCCGTCGCGGCCGACGCAGAAGTCGAAGCTTCCAAAGACCAGGCCGATGCGATCCATGAACGCCAGCGCCCGGTCATAAACCTCGGCGGGGAGTTGCACCGGCCGCAATTTCAACCCCCGACCATCGGTGTAGCAGAGCCGCCAGTCGGTGACTTCCTCGGATGTCCCCGAGGCCACCTCCACCGCGTAGCAGGTTCGCCCCATGAACACCGCGCGCACCTCGGCGGCCTTGGCGACATAGTGCTGGAAGATCGCCGGAGTCAGCGCGAGGCTCTCCAGATGCTCGGCGACCAGCGCCTCTGAAATCTTGGCGGTGAAGGTCAGCCGGGTCTGCCGGGCTGTATTCCAGGCCGCTGGCTGGAGCGGCTTGGAGATGACTTCGCCAGGCGCATCCTTCACGAATGCGAGGATCGCCGCCGGATCATTGGAGATCAGGGTTTCGGGAACATCGAACCCGACATCGACCGCACACTTCAATTGGAGGGGTTTGCTGGCGTAGGTCCCGGCGCCCGCGACCGGATTGACCCACCATCCGCTCGTGTCGATGAAGGCGTTCAGGGCGGCGTCGACGATCCGGGCCTGACGCAGGGCGAACAGGCGATCTATGTCGGCGATGCTCGAGGAGATCGTGGGACCGCGATGGCGGCGCATGACGCCGGCGTCATAGCCTCTCAAAGGCCCGGCCGAGACCGCCGGCGCCCAAGCCTCGCAACCGTCCTTCCCGGCGCGCAGCGAGATCGACTGCGACGCCGGGAAGTCGGATCGGAACAGGAAGTCCACCGAATGCCCCCGCTGCTCAAGCAGCCACCGGATGGCGGCTGCGTGTTCATCGAAGGGTATGGTGTCGATGAGGACTTTCACGTCCGGCGGACTCAGACGTCCAATTCATCCCACCAAGCGGGCCCGTTGGGACCCGCGGAGGCCGACTGGGTGTAGGTGCTGCAGCCGTCGGAATCGTACATGATGACGTGGTCGTTGCCGCCGCCGATGGCGCGGACTTCGTCGGGCGTCAGTTCCGGAAGCGGCGCTCGCACATCCTGAACGCCAGGAGCGATATGCCAGGCGAATACGCGACTCAGAGCACTCATAACAAGGTCCCTCCAAGGCTGTAAAAACGCCGTGACGCTACCATCGCGATCTGTCGAAAGATACCAAGCTCACGCGAATGTAACCGCAACCTGAGGGATGCAGGCGTCGCGACCCGGATCAGTCGCCGACGGGCCCACGTCGGGTCGCTTCCGGTTTCGGATCAACGGGATCGCCGCTGTCTTCTTGAACCGCGTCGGGCGCGGGAGGTCGGCGGTCGGGAGACGGAGCCGTCGGCACCGCGGGAGCTGCGGCGTCTGGTCGCGTCCCCGTGTCGGGCGCCGGTTCAGGGGGCGGCAGGAGGTCCTCCGGGCCGCTGACGTAGATTTCGGGCGGCCGCATTACTGGACGTCGTTCCGGTACGGGAGCCGGCACCGGTTCATGAGGCTCCGGTTCATGAGGCTCCGGTTCATGAGGCGGCAGGAGGTCCTCCGGGCCGTTGACATAGATCTCGGGCGGCCGCATCACCGGACGTCGTTCTGGCATGACGGGCCTCACTTGAAGCGATCGGACGGGAGCCGGCGGCTCGGTCCCGGGAGGTTCCAGACCTCCAACGCCGGCGATCAGGACCAACGTGATGATCATTGCAGAAATCCTCGGCCCAGCCGTTGTAGATTAACACGCGCGACACCGCGCCGCCAATGTGCTCGGGTGGCGAGCATCGGTCCACACCAGAGGCCGGAGGTTGAACGCCTTCGCGCAGCGAGACTATCGTGAGGTGGTCCGGGAGACACCGACCACAGGGGTAAGGCTTGGCTCAACCACGCTCGCCGTCTTCAACGCCGCCTCGTCGCAGCGACAAGGCCCCGTTCGTCGCGGGATCGACGTGAGCCTCGCTTCGCCCAGAGAGCCGCCCAAAGGTCATGAGACGGCCCGCCAGTCGGCACAGCCGTGGCTTGGAGAAATTGTCCTCGCCCGCCCCCCGGGTCTGCGCACCTACGGAACCATTCTGGGTCTGGGTATCGCGGTCGCGGTTTTCTCGCTCGTCTTCGTGTCTCTGGACACCACCGTGCGCCTTGAGGGCAAGGTGGTCCCCGCCGGAGGCGAGATCGAACTGGCCAGCCGCAGCTCTGGAGTCGTCACGCAAGTCCATGTCCGCAACGGTCAGAGCGTTCGCCCCGGTCAGGTTTTGCTTGAGGTGTCCGGCGATCGGAGCACTTCGACAGGCGAGAGTCTCGCCGGCGTTCTTGGGCAGGCGCTGGATCAACAACTCGCTTCGCTCACGCTCCGAAAGGATCGACTGGAGGCGGCTTTCGAGGGCCGGCGCGCCGAGGCGCAAGCGGCCACCGCAGCGGCTCGGCTCGAGGTCGCGAGCGCCGAGCGACTTCGCGCCCTGGCGCTGCAGCGTCGGGAGTTGGTGGAGAACCAGGTCGCCCAGATCCAGTCCCTGGTGGAGCGCGGCTATTCCTCCCGTCTTGAGCTCAACCGGCGCAACGAAATGTTGCTTCTGGCGGCGCAGGAGTTCGAAACGGCCGAGGCGCGGCTGGCCGCCGCGACGTCGTCGGTGATGCGCGCGGCTGCTCAGGCATCCGCCATAGAGGCCGAAGCCGAAGGCGAACTGGCGCTGATCGATGCCACGCTCTCGGAACTGAGAGGCCGGCTGACCCAGGCGGGGGTCGAGGGCGAGGAGTCCCTTCGCGCGCCGATCAGCGGCGTCGTGTCCCACGTGGCCGCGCGCGTCGGCGCCCAGGTCGACGCGCAGGCGCCATTGGTCTTTCTGAGCACGGGCGCGTCGGCGTTCGAACTGGAGATCTACCTGACCCCGCAAGCGAGACGGCACGTCTCCGTCGGCACGCCCGTCGAGGTCCGGTTCGCCGACTTCCCGCGTCAGCGATACGGACAGGTCCTTGGGACCGTGAGCGCTGTCAGCGGCGCGCCGGTGCCTGACCCTCGTCCAGGCGACGGCGGCCGGGACCGCGTCTACGTCGCGACGGTGCGCCTCACGCGGTCACGGGCCGATCTCGCCGCGCGCGGCGTCGCCCTCAACCCCGGCATGGAAGCGGCCGCCATCGTCCGGACCGAACGGGCGCCGCTTTGGAGACTGGTTCTGCAGGCGCTCGACGGTTCCGCAGGGACGTCCGGAGGCGCGCGATGATCCGGTCCTCCCGCCCTCTTCCGGTCGTTCTTCAAGCGGCGGGATCGGAATGCGGCCTAGCCTGCCTGACCATGATCGCGAGCTACCATGGTCACGATGTGAATCTGGCCGGGATGCGCGGCCGGTTCCCGGTGTCCATGGCGGGCTCCCGGCTCTCTGATCTGATCGAGTTCGCGGGCGAACTTGGACTGCAGACCAGGGCTGTGCGGGCGCCCCCCGAGGATATCGGTTACCTGAAGACGCCCGCAATACTGCACTGGAACGCGCGCCACTTCGTGGTGCTCAAGAGGGTCGCTGGACGACACGCGATCATCCACGATCCGGTCTCGGGCGTGCGTCGCATTCCCCTCGCCGCGCTCGGCGGATCCTACGACGGCGTCGCCCTTGAGTTGGAGCCGCGCGAGGATTTCGCACCGCAGTCCACGACTGCGCATGTCTCTTTGCGCGACGCCTGGGGACCCATCCGAGGCGGCGGAGCCGCGGTCGCCCAGGTGATCGGCCTGTCCTTGCTCGTTCAGGTCCTGGCCTTGGCCGCGCCCCTGTTCCTCCAGATCGCTGTCGACCGCGCGACGGGACAAGGGGACAATGGCGTTCTGTTCGCCCTGGCGATGGCGTTCGGGGGCGTCTTCCTGATCAAGGCGTTCGCCGAAGCCGCACGCGGATGGACGCTGCTCTACTACAGCAACCTCCTAAACTTTCAGATGCTCAAACGGCTCTTCAGCCGACTGCTGAGGCTGCCTCCGGCCTATTTCGAGACCCGGCATGTCGGCGACATCATGAGCCGAATGGGGTCGGCCCGCACGCTGCAGGCCACGATGACCGAAGGGTTCGCGTCCGGGCTGATCGACGTCGGGCTCGGCCTCATCCTGATCGTGACCATCGCTGTCTACAGCCTTCCGGCCTGCGCCGTGATCCTGATCGCCTCGGGTCTGCTGTTCGCGATCAACCTTGTCGTGTCCGGGCGCATGCGCGTGGTTCAGGAGGAAGCGATCGCCGCGACGGCCTCCGAGCAGTCGCACATGATGGAGTCCATCCGCTCCGCCTCGACCATCAAGCTCTTTGCCAAGGAAGCGGACCGGGTCGGCGCCTGGGAAGGGCGCTACGTCAACGTCGTCAACCAGTCTATCCGGTTGGGCCGCTATTCGCTGTCTTTGCGCTTCGTCCAGGAAGTGATCATGGCGGTCCAGGGGCTGGCGGTGATCCTGATCGGCGTGCAGGAGGTCCTCGGAGGCCGACTGACCGTGGGCGCGATCGCCGCCCTCGTCGCCTACAGCCAGATTCTGACAGGTCATCTCAACGGCTTCTTCGTCCAGTTCGTCCAGTTTCGTCTGCTCAGGGTCCACCTCGGCCGCCTGGCGGATATCATTCATTCGCCCCTCGATGTGGGTTGGGACGGGCCGGCGGCCGCTCCGGTCGGCTCCCATTCCATCGCCTTGCGGCAGGTCTCTTTCCGCTATGGCGCCGGGGAGCCCGATGTCCTGCGCGAGGCGGATCTGGTCATCGAGGACGGGAGCTTCGTGGCGCTGACCGGCCGGTCCGGGTCGGGAAAGTCCACCATCGTCCGCATCATCCTGGGCCTCCTCCAGCCGACGGGCGGCGATGTCCTAGTCGGCGGCCGGCCGCTGTCGGGACCGATCGTAAGCGCGTGGCGGGCCGACGCGGCGGCCGTCATGCAGAACGACCGCCTGTTCTCCGGCACCTTGAGCGAGAACATCGCCTTCTTCGACCGTTCGGCTGATTTTGAACGCGTCCGCGAGGCGGCCCGGGCCGCCGACATCGACGACCACATCATGAGCCTGCCCATGGGATATCGGACCTCGGTCGGCGATATGGGCTCGACCCTGTCGGCGGGGCAGCACCAGCGGTTGCTGCTCGCCCGAGCGCTCTATCGCCGACCCAAGGTGTTGATCCTGGACGAAGGGACGGCGAACCTGGATCCCGAGTCGGAGGCTCGGATCGTGAAAGTTATCCAGGCCCTGCCGGTGACGCGCATCATCGTGGCCCATCGTCCCGCGCTCATCGACGCCGCCGACAGCGTCTACACGATGTCCGACGGGCAACCGGTCCGGCTCCGGTAAGCCTCGTCATCATCGTACGACGCGAGTTCCCCAGCGGGCGGCGGTCGACATGCATAAAATCCGAATGAAGGAAGAAGGGGCGGCGCGGTCTCCGCGCCGCCACAGCCCTGTCAGCGGGACCAGATGAGACTGTGTCCGCCCTCCATCTCGACCAAGGAGGCGTAGATCGGCGCGGGGAAGCTGGGATCGTCGAGCTTGACCGACAGGTACTCGCGGTTCTGCTGGCTGGTCTTCTTCCAGGCGGCGCCGAACTCGGTCTGGCCGGAGAAGATGCGGAAGTCGGGAGCCTTGTCGTCGGTCTTCTCGTTGGCCCGCAGCTGGGCCGCCTTGACGTTGAGGGTCAGGGTCTTGATCGAACCGTTGTAGCTGCCGTCCGCTTGCTGGGTGAAGGTGCCGATGGTGGCCATGGTCGTCTCTCCTTGCTGATCTCGGGCCACGCCTGCCGCGGCCTCGATGGCGATCGGCGGACCGGGAGACGGGCGACCCGCAGGTCGGAGCGCCGCAGGCGGGAGGGACCCCGAAGCGCACGCGAAGGACCGGACGGAGCGCGTTTCTTGGCTTGCGCGAGGAGGCCGACAGGCCGGGGAAGAAACTCGCTCCGCCCGGTTGCGGAAGGCGACCGGCTTTCGGTCAGATCAAGCCCATTGAGAGGCCGCGCAAGGCTGAGCCCGATACAGGAGAGCCGCCCCCTCGGCGCCTCGGTCATCCGGCAACGGGCGGCTGTCCGGTGATCGACATCCTGCCTTCGCCCAAAGCATGCCGCCCTCTATGCCTAGACTCAGAGAAGAATCGGCCGGCGATCCTCGCGGCCGCGATGACCGCCACGATTTCAACCGGCTGGTCCAGACGTAGAGCACCGCCAACGACGCGCCGAAGATCCGGTCCAGCAATCACCAGCGCGTCCTGCCTACGCTGGATCATCCGCTCTGCGGACGAACCTCACCGCCTCTGATTTCAGATCAACTTCGGCCTCGAAATGCGCCGAGAACCAAGCCTGCTTCTGCGGCGCGGTTTCGGTTTCGGCGTCGCCCGATGTCTGGGACCATACTTGCCCATGTCGCCATCTCGGCAACGGGATGAGCTGTCGTCAAGCCGATGGCGCAGGGTCATTGTTTGAACCTGCCCCGAGAAGTCGATAGATTGATGTTGACCGTCCGCGCTCTCGGGCGGCGAGGGAAGGAGAAATCCCTTGGCGACACATCCTGAAACCATCCAATTCACGGTGATCCGCGGCGACGGCGATTGGCGCGTCCTTCGCGACGGGCAGAGCTTCGGCCAGTTCGATTACAGCGTCGACGCGATCGAATCCGCGCTCGTTCGGGCGACGACGCTGATCGACAAAGGCGCACGGGTTGAAGTGTTCGTCCAGGACGCGGCCGGTCAGTTGCGGCAGGTCGATCCAATGGGCGGTGAGGTGCTTCACTAAGGCTGCAAGGCGACTACTTCGCACTGGTGGCGTTCGTTCCAGCCCCAGACATGGCGGCAGAGCAGGCGTTTAAGCCGGATCAGCATACCGTCTTCTATTCATTCAGCGACAACACCGCTGCGACAGCCAAAGAGCAGGATGCCCAAAGCAGTCGAGGACGCGGGTTCGCTTCCAGCGTCGGACGGGGATATCGCCCAGGACACGGGCCGACGATGTCGACACGGTCCCGCTCGTTGCATCGCGCTGGAGTTCGGCGCTCTCGGAAGGTGTTCAGGCGATTGAGGTCAGCGGACGCCAAACCAATTTCAAGCAGCCAGAGCCAGCGGCGTGGGGACGCAGTCAGCCGATCCGGTTCCAGGTTCCATCCGGGCTATAGGTCCAACTCACGCCCTCGATGTCCAGCCATTCGCCAATCGGCTCGTCCGTCGCGTCAGACCCAAAGCGGATGACGTTGCCGTCGTGATCTTCGACGTGCAACTCGCGCGCGCCCCAAGGATAGTTGTTAGGTCCGCCATCGTCCGACGAATGAAGGCCTCGATATCCGCCGCCGCCTGATCGTCCGAACCGGCGTGGGCGAATGGGGAACCTACGGCCCACACAACGGCGGTGAGCAGGGGGAGGATCTTCATAGCGATTTTCCGAATAGGTGCCGTCCCGTTGCGACGACCTTGGCCGTAAGAGGCGTCTACCCCCGGGTTCGGATGCGCTCCGCGAATGTTTTTACGGACATGGTGGCGGTAGGCTCCGTCCGCCCCGGACCATCGCGAATCCGCCTTGTTTAAGCAGGCTCACCGCTCAGGAGGCGGTTTGTCAGAACCCAGTTCTCTCGCTGGCTTGAATGCGCCAGGAGCGGACTTTCTGCGCCAGGCGGAAAGCAGGCGTTCCTCCCACAAGGCCGAGGTCCGCTCTCGATCCATTGCCGACCTAACCTCAAGAGGCAACACGGCCGTGTAATGAGCATCACGCCCGCGATTCTGAGCGTACGATCAAGGAAGCTTGTTCTCGACCTCCGACAGTGGCCCGAACGCGGCACCGGATCACGGCGATTATTGGTCAATGTTCATAGCACCGCCGCTGGTACCCCGACCACGACCAAACCAAAGTCGGTCCGACGCCTGCGCACCCGGTTTCGCGCGCGCAACTTCCTGAAGTCTCCGTGGATGCGGTGATCCACGTTGGCGAACGGCATGGCGTTGTCGCTTCGGTTAGCCTATCGCGCCCGCGCCGAGGCGCGCACCTCGGCGGCCGGGCACCACCGCATCGTCTCGACGCCGGTATTGGGATCGCCAACGGTGATCCTGTCCGCCCCCTGCACGTGCAGGGTTTCACCCGTCGTGGCATCGACCACCCAATCCGCACCGCGCCGTCGCGCGCTTGCGACCGACTCCATGCGGTTCGCGTTGAAAGGCGACAGGTCGATCCATCCCGCGCGGCGGCCGTCGTAGTAGAAGATCATCTCGCTCGTCGTGCCGCAGGCGGCTTGAACCGGCACGTAGTGGCCGGGACGGATACTGAATGGGGCAACAGGGGGTGGAAGGGATGCCGGAGCGCCAACGCGGCTGGCAGCGGCTGTTCCCTCTGCCAGTTGTGGCCGCTGCGATCGAACGGCTACCTGCATGTTGGCGGATAGCTGCGTGAAGCTGCATTTCTGATAGGGGACTTCATCATAGGAGGTGATGGAATTGCCGCCCATCACAAGCCGCACAAACATTCCAGGCCCGGCAGGGCGCAGGGCGATGGTCGGAAAATCCCCCATGTCGCCGTCGGCGCTCCACCCCAACGTGAAGCCACGGCTGGCGGCCGCAAAATCTCGATCGGGCGCTCGCCGGGGAGGTCCGACGCGGGCGATGAGATCGGCGCCCGAACTGGGGCCATCATTACCGTCCCACTCCTCGTTGGTCTGAATCTCGCCAACGCTCGCCCCGTCGTAGAACATAACCTCCGTGGCGCGCCCGCAGCCCCGTGATGCTTCAGCGTAGACACCTCGCTCGATCGGCAAAACGGGACCTGCGGTTGCCGTTTGCGCCCTTGGTGCGGGCTGAATGGATGCGACGTTGGCCGATGTTTCGGCTGCATCGCGTTCGGCCGATGCGGCCGACGTTTCCGATCCGCAGGCTGTCGCCGCCAAGGCGGCGATTATGACGATCGCGGCAGGGGCACGGTCTCGCCGCGTCTTGACTGCTTTATGCCGCACGGCTGGCCTCTTTCGTGCTTCTGATTGCAGTGGCGACTGCTGCATTCAGTTTTTCGAGGATGGCTGCACGCAGTCGGCTCGCGGCCCAATACCGCCAGGCGAGCACACCGCCGCCAATGACAAAGCCGTAGATGATGGGCCGCCATGAGAGCACGTTGAAACCGAAGGCGGCGATCACCCAGAGCGCGACAGGGAGCGACAGGAGCATGGCGAAGCGCAGGAAGCCGGATGGCCGTCTGTAGAGCCAATCAACACGGCGCGGGAAAATCTCGTGCCGACCGGTGTCATGGTTGATCAGCGCGACGGGGGCGCCGGTCTCGCCTATGCGACCGGCGCAAACGAGGGTGAGACGCTGGCCTTCGCGCACGCCGAACGACACGTCGGGCAGCTCGACGTCGAACTCGCTGCCATCGTCTTCCCGCACGAAGAACCGCTGGAGGTGGGTCGAGGAAGTTTGGACATGGGCGGTGGCAGGGGTCACGCTCGTGACACGCCCGCCAAAGTTCGTGTTCACGCTGCCCGATGAATACTGCGTGGTCGTCGACTGCACGGTACGGCCCTGCACGGCAGTCACCGTTCCTGATTTGGTAAAGACGTTGAGCTGCGCAGCATCCGCCACTTCGTAGTTGCTGCCCGTCCTGCCAATAGCTCCGAGCAGGGCCCCTACCGGACCCATCGCGGCCATCGCGATCCCACGACTGTTCGACATCGCTCCTCCGCTTCGACGGTCATGCAGTCCGGCCAGGGAGCTGCCGAAGGAAGTGATGAAAGCTTCGCCGATCGATGTCATATGCAAGATTAGGTATATGCCCGCTTGACCAGAGCAGCGTCTTTCAGGGTCGGCGCTGACCGCTCAGGAGTGATCAAGTGTATCGAGCCAGTGGCCTGTCTGACCGTCTCAACAATGCCTTCGAGGCCATTGACGCCGCGGGAGCGGGATTTGAGTCCTGGCCCACCGCGCTGACGCTGGTGCGGGACCTCACCGGGTCAAAGGTCAGCCAGCTGGTTGGCATCGGAGCAACCAGCCAAGCCTCCCCATATTGGACCACGGTTGCTGACGCGGAGGAGGCGCAGGAGCTCGTCGAGGCTGGCGTTGCCGATCTTCGCGTCAACTCGCGCCGCCGTGCGTGCGCGACCATGCCGGTCATGACGCTGCTGGACGAAAATGATTTCGATACCGAGGGCGACAGCCTGAGCCATCCTGCTTACGGGGATTTTCTTCGCCGCCGTGATTATTCTTATATCTGCGCGATCCCGCTGGTCCGCTCGCCTGATCTGACAGTCACGCTCAGCGTCACACGGGGCGCGTCGGCGGGCGGGCTGAGCGCGGAAGGCAAGCGACTGTTCACGGCCTTGGGGCAGCGCGTTCGGCTCGCGATGAAGATGCAGGAGATGCTGAGATCGAATGCACTCGATCGGCTCATCTCTACGCTGGACCAGATGACGCAAACGGCCTTCGCCTGCGGCCCGGACGGAAAGGTGCTCACCTGCTCACCGCAGGGCGAAAACTTGCTGGTTGCCGGTGACAGGCTGATGCTGACTTCTGGCCGCCTGACGGCGCGCACGCGAAAAGCCGCAATCGGCTTGTCCGAAGCGATAAGGCGCGCCTGTGCTGGCGGCGGCGCGGATGCAGCGCATCCAATCATCGTGCACGACCCTCGGGGCGAGCGTCCTATGGTCGTCGAGACCATCCCGGTTCCTCCGGCCGCTTCAGACCTCTGGGGTGGTTCAGTAGCCCTGGTGGTGGCGCGTGAGCTTGACGCGACCCGAGGGGCCGCGCGTCTGGCGCGGCTGGGCGCGCAGGTCATGGATTTTACACCGGCGGAAGAAGCGGTCACGAGAGACCTCCTCGCTGGCCTGTCGCCCAAGGAAACGGCAGAGCGTCTGGGGATCGCGGTCGGCACGGTTCGGGTCCACGTGCGGAACGTCTACGCCAAGACCGGCGTGCGCAATCAGCTTTCCTTTGCCGCCTTCATGGGCGCATTAAGATGAAGACTGGAGTTATTTCCATAGCTCGCAACCGCCGCGCCTGACGGGTCGGACGTTCAGGCTGGCGTCGCCAGGGCAATTGCGCGCTAGGAGCGGACATTTGCTTGTCGCCGAATGCGGACGGTCCGACGCCCTGCCCAGATGTGCTTCGGCTTCAGCGGGGCTTTGGGCCCGATGAGAACCCGCGTTCCAAGGTCGCCTAGGTATGATGAAAAGGTCAGACTGGCGCATGGCTAACCTCCCAGGAGATGGCCTCCCTGCCCTGCTGATTTTACTCCCGTCGCGTCAGGCCTGCGCCAGGATCAGACATTGGCGGCACGCCGAAAACGCGACATTCAGACGGGCTGGGAAGGTCTGTTTTTGGGCCCTATGCGGAAGACCATGTCCGACCCATACAGGACGTTCGAGATCCTGGGGGCGGTAGCGCCTCGGATGCCTCTGGTGAAAGCCGCGGGTTCTTGAACAGACCGGCTTATTGAGGCGGGGGCGGGAGGACGACACTGAACCTAGCGCCGTTGCTCTCGTCGTGACCTGAGGCTTGGACTTGGCCGCCTAGCTGGCTAACGAGACCGGTCACAACACGCATCCCCAAACTCTGTGTCGCAGCTTCGATTTCGAATCCCTTGGGAAGTCCGGGGCCATCGTCAGTCACCGTCAACGCGATATTCCCTCCCGCAGGGCGGCAATCCACTTGAACGATACCCGCCCCATGTTTGGCAGCGTTGGTGACGAGCTCATTGATGATCAGGCCAATCGGCTGGACCCAGTCTTCGGGGACCGACGTTTCCTCTCCGGATACTCGAACGGGCGTATCCAACACATCAGACAGGTCCGAACAGAGGCGCTGCAGAAAGGCCAGGCAAGCACCACTGGTGCCCTCTCTCGAATAGAAATGTCGATGGACCTGAGCGACGGCTTCGATCCGTTGAGCTGCGATTTTCAGTTCGCTCGCCACGTCCGTGATCACGACGGACTTGCTTTGCATTTTTAGCAGGGTGGAAACGAACTGTAGGCTGTTCATAACGCGGTGATCTATCTCACGCGCCATCAGCCCTGCTTGTTGGATCGCCTTCCGGGCCGACAATCGAAGTTCGAGTTGATCCATCACAATCGACGCAAGTTCAGTCAGATCGTCGAGCTGGCTTTGCTCCACCGGCCGCGCTTCGAAATCGATTACGCACAAGGTCCCGAGATTGTAACCGTCTGAAGTGGTGAGAGGCACGCCGGCGTAAAATCTCAGGCCGAAGTCACCTGCCACCAATGGATTGGCCAGTGTGCGGGGATCAACGCTAGCATCGGTGACCACATGGGCCGCGTTGCCCAAGACAGCAGAGGCGCACAGCCCCGGCTTCCGATCAATCTGGCTGATCCGCAAGCCGTGGTGCGACTTAAACCAGATACGGTCTTCGTCGACGATACTGACGATTGAGATGGGAACGGCGAACCGCCGGGCAGCCATCGCGGTGATCCGGTCGAACGCTCCGTCCGGCGGGGTGTCGAGAATATCGTAACGGCGCACGGCGGCCATGCGCTGCGGTTCATTTTCTCTGATCAAATCCGATATTGGGGCGTTCACGTAGAAGCTTTCGGTTACCGGAAGTCCGATTATTGCTCAGCCTAAATGAGATGCCCGGCTTTAGATAGTCAGTGCTATCTGCGCGCCTTATCGGCAGCGTCCAGCAGTCGCAACCCCGAGATCTCGGCGGCATCTGCCGTCAACTCGACCGCCAGTGGCCGCGGGTCGCTAATGAACTGGATGGGACACTGCTGTGAGGAACCGAGTGCGTGAAGCTGCGCTGTGGTCGAGGCGTCGGGTTCCGTGCGAACCAAACGCAATGAAGCGGGTCAGGAGCCTTGGGGGATTGATGTCTACGCACTCGATGGAACAGAGCTTCCGGCATGGCGGAGAGGCCGGCGCGTTGATGGACCGCTTTGATTGGTCCACATCGTCGGTCGGCGTTCCAGACGCCTGGCCGCAACAGCTCCAGACGTTGGTCAGCATCGTTCTGGGTTCAATTCAGCCGATGTTCGTGGTGTGGGGCCCGGACGGCGCCCTCATTTACAACGACGCCTACAGCGAGATCCTTGCCGCAAAGCATCCGGCTGCGATGGGTCGGCCGTTCCTCGAAGTGTGGTCCGAGATCAAATCAGACCTCATCCCGATAGTGCAGCGAGCCTACGCCGGGCAACCGGTTCACATGGCTGATATTGAGCTTCACATGCTCCGGCGTGGATACCTCGAGGAGGCTCACTTCGCATTCTCCTACACGCCGATCCGGGATACCGAAGGTCTTGTCGCCGGTTTCTTCTGCGCCTGCACGGAAACGACCGCTCAAGTCCTCTCTGATCGCAAAGAGGCCGAGCTGATCGCACGGCAGCGACGGCTCTTCCAGCAGGCTCCTGGCTTCATTACCATCCTGCGTGAGCCAGACCACGTGTTCGAGTTCGTGAACGACGCATACGTGAAGTTGTTCGGCGACCGTTCCTACATCGGCAAGACTGTCCGGGAGGCCTTCCCGGATCTGATCGGACAAGACTTTTTTGATTGGCTGGACCGAGTCTACGCGACCGGCGAACGTTACATTGCCAGCGGTGTATCAGCCCGGTTCAGACTTCATCCGGATCACCCCGAGACAGAGCGGACTCTGGACTTCATCTACGAACCTGTACTCGACGAAGCGGGGCGGGTGACGGGCATCTTCTGCGAGGGCCACGATGTCACGGAGATCCGGACAGCGCAGCTGGCTCTGGAAGAGAATGACAGGCGCCTCCGCGAACTGAACGTGACGCTCGAGAGCCGTGTGGCCGAAGCGTTGGCTGAGCGACGCGTGCTGGCGGAAGTGTTCGATACCACCGATGCCTTCATTCAAGTGGCTGATCTCGACTATCGCTGGCTCGCCATCAACCAAGCCAGCGCCGCCGAATTTGAGCGGATTTTCGGAGTCCGGCCGTCGGCAGGCATGTCGATGCTTGAGATACTGGCCGACCGCCCGGATGAACAAGCCGCCGTCAAGGCGGTCTGGGCCCGGGCACTGGCAGGCGAGGGCTTCACCCTGATCGACGAGTTTGGGGATCACGAGCGGGATCGTCGGTACTACGAAATGAAGTTCAACGTGCTGCGGGACGCAGAAGGTCAAACCATAGGCGCCTACCAGTTCGTCTACGACGTCACCGAGCGGCTGACGCGTGAGTCCGAGTTGCTACATGCGCGCGAGGCATTGCGGCAAAGCCAGAAGATGGATGCCATGGGGCAGCTCACGGGAGGCGTCGCTCACGATTTCAACAACCTGCTGACGCCCATTATCGGCAGCTTGGACATGATCCAGCGCCGCGGTCTGGGGGATGCCCGCGCCCACCGGATGATCGACGGAGCGCTTCAGTCGGCAGAGCGGGCCAAGACGTTGGTGCAGCGCCTGCTAGCCTTCGCCCGACGCCAGCCCCTCCAGCCTCAACCGGTCGATGTGAGCACCTTGGTGCGGGGGATTGAGGAACTCCTAGCGACCACCCTGGGTCCCCGGGTGAGAACCGTCCTCGATGTGCCCGCTGACCTTCCCCCGGCAGTCGCAGACCACAATCAGCTGGAAATGGCGCTGCTCAATCTGGCGGTCAACGCGCGCGACGCGATGCCCGACGGGGGAACCCTGACCATTGCATTGTCGGGTGATGCGGTGCCCTCAGGCAACCCCGACGGCCTAAAACCCGGAACCTATCTGCGCCTCTGTGTGACCGACACGGGGACCGGCATGGACGAAGAAACGCTGATGCAAGCGACGGAGCCCTTCTTTTCCACCAAGGGGGTGGGGCGCGGCACCGGCCTCGGTTTGTCGATGGTCCACGGCCTCGCCGCCCAACTCGGCGGCGCGCTCCGTATACAAAGCACAGTCGGCACCGGCACGACGATCAAGGTCTGGTTGCCTGTGTCGGCCGGAGAGGCGGGGGTGCCCAAGGATAGCCTTCCACCGTCGACCGCTCGCGGATCAGGTCTTGTGCTGCTTGTTGACGATGAAGCACTCGTGCGCGCCACCACAGCGGACATGCTGACTGACCTGAACTATCAGGTCATCGAGGCGGCCTCCGCCCATGAGGCGCTCAGACTGCTCGAGCAGCAGCCTGGAATCGACGCGATTGTGTCGGATCACCTCATGCCTGTGATGACGGGCACCGAACTCGCTCACGAGGCGCGCCAGCGGAGGCCGGATCTGGCGGTGCTGCTGATCTCCGGCTACGCAGACGCGGAAGGGGTCGACCCAAACCTCGCACGCCTGACGAAGCCATTTCGACAGTCCGAGTTGGCAGCAAAGCTATCGGAGCTCGTGCGGAAACCTGAAGGCGCTCCCACCTGACCTGGGCGGCAGATCGCCGTCAACTGAAGGTAGGCCAATAGCTTGGCAAGTGCGACGAGAAAGGTCGACGAGACTTCTGAATGTGGCCGGCAAATAGCCAGATTGCCGAAGACCGATGTCGCATTACTCGCCGGTCGAGCGCTACCGCCTCAGCGACAGCCCGCTTCACTCCTGCCCAGTCCTTGATGCCGGTGCACATGCCGCAATCATCGCGCGCCGTTCGGCACGCAGCGTCCGCGTTCCACCGGCAGGCGACTGTCGCCTGTCGACCCATGGCGGACATTCCCTTCCAATCCTCTGTCGTCCGGCACTAGGTACTCTATGGGCCTTCCCTCCTCGTGGCGTCATCGCGAGGTCGCTCCCGCAGCAGGATCTTCCAGACGCACCTCGAGCGGCTGATCAGTCAAAGGGCGGCTGTTTTGAACGCTCCAGCCCGCAGGCGTCACCTTGGCGGATACTCGCCACGCGCTTGTCATCCTTGAATATATGGGCCGCAAACCCGCTGGCGTGCTGCTCTAGCAACGCTTTGGCCTCCAGCTTCGCCTCTTCCAGGCTGCAAGCCGCCAACGGCTCCATGTGGGGGACTGAAAGAATTTCGGACTCAACGAAACAGAAGTAGGTCATACGCGCTACGCCTTCTCGCAACATATGTTGTTCACTACGAGGCGGCTAACGAGTCCTGAATGGCCACGGTTCCTCCTTCCAGCGCTGAACGTCACCCCCTGAGACTATTCCTGCGTCAGCTCGAACTTCACTCAAAGCTAGGCGCGGAGGCGAAAGACGCAGTCTTGGCGCTACCCTTTCATACGGTCGCCGTGGAGGCCGGGAACTACATCCTTCGCGAAGACGACACGCCGGTCGCCTGCGCGGTTCTGGTCGATGGTTTTGCCTACCGCCAGAAAGAGACGGTCACAGGCAAGCGTCAGATCGTCTCCCTTCACAATCCGGGCGAAGCGCTTGACCTTCAGCAGCTAGCGCTGGTGACGGCTGATCACAGCCTAAGGATGCTCACGGATGGAGAGGTCGCTTACATAGACCATAAACACCTACAGCGCTTGATGACGGCCCACTCTGACCTGGCGGAAGCAATTTTTCGGGCTACGTTGATCGAGGCTTCGATCTTCAGGGAGTGGGTGTTGAATGTTGGTCGGCGTGACGCCCGCACCAGGATCGCCCACCTCCTCTGCGAGTTTGCGATGAGACTGGATCGGTCCGGACTGACGCGGCCGGAGGGGTATTTGCTCCCCATGTCCCAGGAACAACTCGCGGACACCACGGGCCTGACCACGGTCCATATCAACCGCATCCTGAAGGTTCTCGCCGCGGAGGGCCTGATTGTTCGAAAGGTGCGAGGTATCGCCTTCGAGTCGTGGACACGCCTCAAAGAAATCGGCGGATTCGACGGGCGTTATCTCCACATCGACCATCAGACGCCCCGTGCCAGGGAGCGAGGGGCGAGAGAGTCAGCATGATATAGGTTTGGCGCCTGGAAGCCGGCTTAGGGCCGGGCTCCTTGCAGCGCAGAAGCCTCTTGGGCGTAGAAGTGCAGGACGAAGAGGATAAGCCCCTTGTTGTCCTTCACCGTGCAGCTCCAGTCGCCCACGCTCCAGAACCTGTCCGGGTAGCTGTTGAGCAGCTCGCCTGAGAGGCGCACCGCCTCGATTCGGGCCGCGTTCAGCCCCTCAAGCACGACACCCTCTTCGTCGATGTAATCAGGACCGTCGGCGATATCGAAGAAGAAGCGGGGCATATTGGGCTCTAGACTCGGAGCTAGATGCTGCAAGCGTGATGGTCCCTGCCACAAAACGCCGCTATGCCGTGACAACATGGATCAATTTTCGGGAATTTCTGACTCGACCTTCGGCGCGGTAGCCACCCGCCGCACCTTGTCCTCAAAGGCGTCTGGGTCGCAGGTTTGATGTCCGCTTTCCACCCTTAGGCGAACTTCGTCTCCCGACCATTTGCGGACTCACTC
>NZ_JBHTCY010000006.1:0-182425 GCF_042666595.1 Brevundimonas sp. GCM10030266 | reverse complement strand
GTGAAGGCGGCCGCACCGTCGGCGCCGGCGTCGTCGCCAAGATCATCGAGTAATCGACGGTCTAAACGGACTGACTAAAGAGACGGCCCCCGGAGCGATCCGGGGGCCGTTTTCTTTTGGGCGTCAGCCTAGACGAACCGCACCTCGACCCCCGGCTTGACCGCCGCGGCCAGTTGCCAGGCGTCCCAGTTGGTCAGGCGGACGCAGCCGTGGGAGGCGGTCTTGCCGATCTTCTCGGGGTCCGGCGTTCCATGGATGCCGTAGCTGGGCTTGTTCAGGTCGATCCAGACGACGCCGACCGGGTTGTTGGCGCCGGCGGGCACGACTATCCGCGCGCCGCCCGGGCCGTAGCTGAGCTTGGCCGGGTCGTAGACATAGTCGGGATTGCGGGCGACGCCGTTGACGCGGACGGTCCCGCTGGGCGTCGGATTGTCGCCGCTGCCGATGGTGGCGGGATAGTAGGCCAGCAGGCGGCCGTCTTCGGCGAAGGCCCGGACCGAACCCTCGGCCTTGTCGACGATGATGTGGTCCACATCGGCGGGCAGGGGGGCGGCGCCGATGGCGGGCACGACGATCTCCTGACCGGCGCGGCGGAAGTCGACGCCGGGGTTCAGCGCTTGCAGCAGGTCTTCGGTGATGTGGAAATGCTCGGCCATGCGCTCGCGGGCGCTGGTGTAGCGGACGCCGTTTTCGGCCTGTTCGGCCAGTTCGCCGGGCGGGGGGCTGAAGGGGCCGGCGACATCGGCGGCGGTCAGGGTGTGGGTGGTCATGGCCGGGCGGTCGTCGGCGCGGGTCAGCGTGTCGATCAGTTCCGCGTCGATGGCGTCGCCCTGCAGGCCATTGGCCTGACGATACGCCGCCACGGCCTGACGCAGGTTGGAGCCGGGGATGCCGTCGATGATGCCCGGCGAGAAGGTCGAGCGGTCCAGCAGCACCTGAAGCCGGATCAGGGCCGGATCGGGCTGGACCGGTCCGGTGGGCGCGGCGGCCGGGCTGCTGTCCGGCGCGGGCGTGGCGACCGGCGCGGTGATCCGGGCCTCGTTGATCTGGTCGGCGGTCAGGGCCGGCGCCTGCGAAGCCTCGATAGGGGCGCCATCTGCGGGGCGATCGGACGGACCGCAGGCGGCGAGGGCGATCAGGCTGGTCGAGGCGAGGATCAGGCGGAAGGACATGTGGACTCCGGACCGTTTACAGGTCCGGAAGCAACCCGCCCCGGCAGAGCTTGTTCCCGGATCTAGAGCAGGCGGGGCGCCAGGCCTTCGGCCGTCACCTCGGCCCAGCAGGCGTAGCCGGCGTCGTTCAGATGCAGGTCGTCGGGCCCGACGCCGCCGCGATCCAGACCGCTCCAGCCGGCCATGGCGTCGAAGCGGTGGAGCACCGCATAGCCGCCACGACGGCCTTCCTCGGAGATGCGTCGCGCCATGTCGCCCAGCGCCGGGTTGCGGCCACGGAAGGAGGCGTTCAGCGTCTCCTCGGGCAGGCGCTGCGGGTCGATCAGCAGAACATCCACATCGGCGGCCTGCAGCACCGCCTCGCCGCGATGGAAGTCGGCGAAGACGTCCTCGACCAGCCGGTCGCGCAGCACGTCGTTGGTGCCCAGCTGCCAGATCACCAGATCGACGCGCCCGGCGGCCAGTTCGCGCTCCAGCCGGTCGGCGGTCTCCTTGGCGGTCTCGCCGCCGATGCCGCGATTGAAGACGGTGACGTCCACGCCCGGCATCCGGCTTTCCAGCCCGAGCTCCAGCAGGGGCGCGAAGCCGAGCTCACGCCGGCTGGCCCCGATGCCCTCGATGGAGGAGGAGCCGACGGCGAGGATGCGCAGGGCGCCCGATCGCACGGCGGCGCGCGCGCGGGTCAGGCCGCCGTTGGCCGAGACGAAGCCGGTCTCCAGCGGGCAGACGGCGACCGGGGCCCCGAGGGTGACGACCGGCGGGCGCGCCTGAACCGGGGTTTGAGCCACGCTTTGGGCCTTGGCCGAGACGGGCAGGGCGGCCCCGGCCATGAGGGCGACGGCGGCGAGCATCGAGGCGGCTGACTTCAAGGGTTGGGCCTTCCGGTGGCGGGGTCGGTGGCCGTTTCGCCCGGGTTCGAGGAGCCTTCGGAGCCTCTGGGTTCGGTGGCCGGCCGGGGCGGCTCGCCATCCTTGCCGGGGCGCAGGTTCTCGTTCTCGGTCTCGCGGCTATCGGGACGGGCTTGGGTCATCGCAGGTCTCCTGAAGGTGGGGCAAGGTCAACGTGCGGCCGGGCGCCCGGCTCCCGAACACAAAGCGTTAACGACGAACGCTCACCGGGCCGAAACGGGGTCTATGGCATGAGATCCGCTGCGATGGCCCGATCCGTGGGCCGGGGCGGAAGGACGGCGATGACCGGATTCAAGGTCGATATCGTGAAGGCGGACCAGCTGGGCGAGGCCGAGTGGACGGCCTGGCGCGCCTTCCTGGCGGGCAACCCGGCGCTGAACAGCCCCTATTTCCGGCCCAGCTTCACGCGCGTGGCCGGACAGGTCAGCCCCGATGCGGCGGTGGCCGTGTTCAGCCGGGCCGGCCAGATCGCCGGCTTCTTCCCGCACCAGAAGCGCGGATCGGCGATCCAGCCGCTGGGCGCGCCGATGAACGATTATCATGGCGTCATCGCCCGGCCGGGCGAGGGGCCGACGCTGCAGGAGGTCGCCGACCTGCTGGGCGGATCGCGCCTGAACGTCACCGCCTGGGTCGGCGACATCGACCGGGGCGAGCCGCGCAACACCGTGCAGGTCGAGCTGGGCGATGACGGCTATGACGGCTGGTACGCCGAGCGCCGCCAGACCTTCGGCAAATTCTTCAAGGACAAGGAGCGCGCCCGTCGCAGCATGGAGGCCGAGCTGGGGCCGCTGCGGGTCGAGCGGGGCCTGCATGATCCGAAGCTGCTGGACTGGCTGATCGACCTGAAGCGCGATCAGTACCGGCGCACGAACCGGCACGACATCTTCGCCTGCGGCTGGACCGCCGACCTGCTGCACGCCCTGCTGCAGACCGAGGGCGAGAATGGATTCGGCGCCTCGATGGCCGGGCTGTGGGGGGGCGACCGGCTGACGGCGATCGAGTTCTCGCTGCACGCGGGCGACCAGTATCATTTCTGGTTCCCGGGCTATGAGCCGTCGCTGGCGCGCTGCTCGCCGGGGATCCTGCTGAGCATGGACACGATGCGGCTGGCGGCCGAGCTGGGCTACCGGACCTTCGACTTCGGCTTCGAGGGCGAGCACTACAAGAAATATTTCTGCAACGGCGCGCGGACCGTGCGCGAGGCGATCATCGTGCGTCCGGGGCTGGGCGCGGCGATGAGCCAGGCGGCGGTCAAGGCGCTGGATCTGGCGGGCGAGGGCAAGGGCGAGCGCCTGCGCGCCAGCGTCCGCCGTCGCTGGGCCGCCATCGAGGCCTGTGAAGTCACCCCCGCCAACCGCTTCAGGGGCGCCATGCAGGCGGCGGGCGCCGCGCTGAACAAGGTGCGCTCGAACAGCGCCACGGCCTGAGGATCAAGATGCCCCAAGAGACGCTTTCGACCCGCACCCGCTATTCCGGTCCGATCCGTCGCGCCGAGGCCCATCCGCACACCCTGGTCGAGCAGGGCTTCGCCACGGATGAGGCGCTGGCGGCGATCCTGGACCGCTACCCGGCCCATCTGTTCGACATCAACCTGTATGACTACGACGACGAGGGGCAGGTGTCCCTGCGCACCGGCGCGCGCGGTCGTCTGGACGGCGGCGAACTGCTGGCGGCGATCCAGCAGGGGCGGCTGTGGGTGAACATGCGCGAGGTCGAGACCGGCTGGCCCGAGCTGTGGGCCGCGGCCATGGCCGAGTTCGCCAGGGTGCAGGCGACCTATCCGGGGATGCGGGCCGTGCGCAACGCGGGCCAGCTGATCCTGTCCTCGCCCAAGGCGCGGGTGCCCTATCATTTCGACGCCGCCGGCGTGGTCCTGTTCCACATGCGCGGCCGCAAGCGGGTGTTCGTCTATCCGGGCGATGAGGCGCATCTGCCCGAGAAGAACATGGAGCAGGTGGTCGCGCGCCAGACGACCGAGGAACTGCCCTATACCCTCGCCTTCGAGCAGGATGCGCAGGTGATGGATCTGGAGCCCGGTCAGGCCCTGACCTGGCCCATCTATGCGCCGCACCGGGTGGAGAATCTGGACCGGTTCTGCGTCTCGCTTTCGATGGACTTCCAGACCTGGCCGTCGCGGTTCCGCAACGGGGCGCTCTACACCAACGCCGTGCTGCGCAGCCGGGGCGGGCAGCCACGCATGACCGACCGGATGGCGACTCCCGAACTGGCCGCGCGCTGGGCCGCCTCGCTGGCGCTGAAGAAGGCCGGGGCGCTGAAGAGCCGGCTGGAGCATTTCGAGCGCGACTTCGAGCCGGAAGTCGGCGTCGCCGATGGCGCGGGCACGCTGCGCCTGAATTTCCGGAAAGGCGCGCCCTGTCCCGCGCCCGGAACCCAGGCGGGGCGGGCCTTCGGGCCGGCTTTCTTACAACGGGGTCATGACCTCGTATTAAAGTGACTCAGGCGGTCGGCGGTCCCACCCTTTCCTCATACAGGACCGGGAGGCCATCCATGAAAACCGCAATCGTAACCGCCGTATCCGCCCTCGCCCTGGCCGTCGTGGCCGGGCCGGCGATGGCGAAGGAACCGAGCGTCGAGATCCGCAGCGCCGTGGCGCGCGTCTCGGTCGTGGTCGAGGACCGCAACGACATCGCCGTGGAGGTCGAGCACGGCTCGTCCGGTCTGCCGCGGGTGCAGGTGTCGCGCCGGGGCGACGAGGTTCGCATCGACGGCGGTCTGCGCCGCGGGGGGCTGTTCGGCGGCGGCAATGACGGCATCCGACAATGCGACAACGGTCGCGCCGGCAGCCTGCCCGGAGAGGGCGCGTCGGTTCAGGTGCGCGACGTCGGTCGGGTGGACCTGTCGGACGCGCCGCTGATTCTGGTGCGGGTGCCGCGCAATGTGGAGGTGGACGCCTCGGGCGCCATCTTCGGGTCGGTCGGCCGCGGCGCCCGGTCGGTGGAGCTGAACCACGGCGGCTGCGGTCGCTGGGATGTGGCCAATGTGGACGGCCCCGTCACCCTGGCCATCGGCGGCTCGGGCGATATCCGCACCGGGAGCTCGCGGGCGCTGGATGTGTCCATCGGCGGTTCGGGCTCGGTCCTGGCCGGCGCCACCCGCGATCTGAACGTCGCCATCGGCGGATCGGGGGATGTGCGGGTCGCCCGTCTGGACGGGGATCTGGAGGTCGCCATCGGCGGTTCGGGCGACGTGGATGTCCGCTCCGGCAGCGCGCCCAAGGTCGATATCAGCATCGCCGGGTCGGGTGACGTGAACTTCGGCGGCGTGGCCGGCGACGTGGACGTGTCCATCTTCGGCGGCGGCGACGTGACCATCGCCCGGGCCACCGGCTCGGTCAGCCGCTCGATCATGGGCGGAGGCGATGTGAGAATCGGGAACTGACCGCTTCAGTGACCGTGACGAGAAGGCCCGGGGATGTGGAACCCCCCGGGCTTTTTTCATGTCCGCCGTTCGGCCCCGGCGTCCGGCCAGCAAAAAGCCCCGGCGGATCGCTCCGCCGGGGCTTCTCTCATGCGATCAAGATCGCCGGGTGCTTAGAGGGCGCCCAGGATGCTCGAGATGCCAGCGCCCGGCAGGGCGGCGCCGGCGCGGTCGCGGGCTTGCAGACCGCCACCGAAGCTGTAGCGCAGGCCCAGGCTCCAGGTGTCGACGGTCAGGTCTTCCACGTCACCGCGGGTGAAGCCGCCGACGACCGAGAACGGGGTGTTGGCGATTTCGTACTCGGCGCCCACGCCGTAGGTCCACAGGTCAGCGCCGAAGCCGGCGATGTCCAGGTCCGAATAGCTGACGCCGGCGTTCAGGCGCAGGTTGGTCATCGGATAGATGGCGGCGTCGACGCCGACGGTCCAGGCGTCGACGTCGATGTCGTCGGCGGTGGTGTAGGCCAGCGAGCCGGTCAGGGTGGCGTTGGCCAGGTATTTCTGGACTTCGCCGCCGAAGGTCCAGGCGGTTTCGCTGCCGGCGTCAGCCGCGCCGACGAAGCCGCCGACGCGCAGGTCCGAGTTGACGACGGTGGTCAGGTGCGCCGTGCCGGCGACCGAGGTGTCGTTGGCGTCGTCGTTGTGGCCGATCGAACCGGCGAAGGTGGCGGTCCAGCCCTGGAAGGCGTCGACGGCGACCACGCCGTCCACGGCGTAGACGTCAGCGTCGCCGGTCAGGCCGCCGAAATCGGCTTCGACGTTCGAGTAGGTCACGCCGACCGAGCCGACCGGGCCCGATTGGGCGAACGCCGGAGCGGCGGCGAAGGCGGCGACAGCGGCCGTGGCGAGGAAGAGAGACTTCATTGTTTTTTCCCGTTGATAGGGCAGCGTCGTGCGCGCTGCGGGACGGGGCCTAACAGTCAGGGTTGCGGCGAGGCTATTACAAACCCGTCACAAACCAGTGGCTTGGCTGTCATGTGGCGGATGCGCCACGCATTGTGGCGCCGGTGCGGCGCCCTTGAGGGCGGATAGCGGCGCAATCTGTTCTGATCGTCAGAAAGCGTTGGTTTCCTACTCCATCCTGATGACGCAGGTTCGCGGCGGGAGGATGCGATGAGACTCACACGATCCGGTCTGGCGGCGCTGCTGGCGGTGCTGGCGATGGGGCAGGGGACGGCCGCGGCGCAGACGGCCTCGCACGAGACGCCGCCCGAAGGCTTCGTCTGGTATGTGCTGAACACCCTGAACAGCGCCGACCTGGATATCGAGGATCCGACCAATCGGCCGCCGCTGGTCACCGAAATCCCGCAGGGGGTGCTGGAGCCGATGGAGGTCAATGACGACGGCCGGGCTGACTGGTTGATCCGCTGGCCGGAGGCGATCGCGTTCTGCGGCACGGGCGGCTGTCGCGTCTCTCTATATATAAGCGACGGGGACGGCTTCGTTCGCGCCTTCGACCGGCAGGCGCTGGCGTTCGGGATCAGCGGGGTCGGCGCCGGGCGGCGGGTGGAGGCGACGCTGCACGCCCTGGAGTGCGAGGATGGCTCGGACCCGTGTCGGCGGGCGTGGGTCTGGGACAAGCAGGCGGGGCGACTGCGGGAGCACCCGCCGGGCGCCGCGCCCGTCGCCGTGATCGCGGTTCCCGCGGCGACGGATATGGAGGAATAGGGGCGGGCGACGGGCTGATGGCGACGGCGCCGCTCGCGTCCCGCGAAATCAGGCTCCGCCACGTTTTCGCCGCTTGACGAACGGGGACTCAATCGGCATAAGCGCCAACTCTTGTTGGACCGGCTGTGCACCCCCGGGTGCAGACGCGGTTCGCAGGAACGACCTGAGTGCCTGTTCTTTGCAGTTTCTTGGGACTTAAACGGCCTTCGCGGGGGACTGCGTGGGCCGATCGTTTTTGCGAAGTGCGTACTCTGAAGGCCTCTTGGCCTGAAGACTCCGGTCTTTGAAATGGTTCACAGGGACGCAGGTTCGCCTGCTTGGGAATAGCAACCGATATGGATCAAAGCATCCGCATCAGGCTCAAGGCCTTCGATCACCGCGTCCTCGACTTTTCGACGCGCGAAATCGTCAACACGGCCAAGCGCACGGGCGCGACCGTTCGTGGTCCGATCCCGCTGCCGACCCTGATCGAAAAGTTCACCGTGAACCGCTCTCCGCACGTCGATAAGAAGTCGCGCGAGCAGTTCGAAATCCGCACGCACAAACGCGTGCTCGACATTGTCGATCCGACCCCGCAGACCGTGGACGCGCTGATGAAGCTCGACCTGTCCGCCGGCGTCGACGTCGAAATCAAGATCTAAGAAGAAAGAGGCGGGATCCGATGCGCACGGGCGTGATCGCCAAGAAGCTGGGCATGACCCGCGTGTTCGCCGATGACGGCGCGCACGTTCCGGTCACTGTGCTGCAGCTCGACGGCTGCCAAGTCGTCGGCCAACGTACCCAGGAGCGTGACGGCTACGTCGCTCTCCAGCTGGGCGCTGGCACCAAGAAGGCCAAGAACACCAACAAGGCTCAACGCGAAGCTTTCGCGAAGCTGGAAGTGGAACCGAAGGCCTATGTCACTGAATTCCGCATCGATGCGGACGCCATGATGGATGTGGGCGCCGAGTTCTCGGCCGATCACTTCGTCGCCGGCCAGAAGGTCGACGTTCAAGCCGAGACGATCGGTAAGGGCTTCGCCGGCGCCATGAAGCGCTGGAACTTCGGCGGTCTGCGCGCCACGCACGGTGTTTCGGTCTCGCACCGCTCGCACGGTTCGACGGGTAACCGTCAGGACCCGGGCCGTACGTTCCCGGGCAAGAAGATGGCCGGCCACCTCGGCCAGGAAGTCGTCACCACCCAGAACCTGACCGTCTTCCGCGTTGACGCGGAACGCGGCCTGATCCTGATCAAGGGTGCTGTCCCCGGTCACGAAGGCACTTGGGTCAAGATCCGCGACGCCGTGAAGAAGGCCCGCCCGGCTGAAGCCCCGTTCCCCGGTGGCGTGAAGTCGTCGGCCGCTCCGGCTGCTCAACCCGCTGAAACCCCGGCTGAAGAAGCCCCGGCTGAAGCGACCGAAGGCGGTGAAGCGTAATGAAACTCTCGGTCATCAAACTCGACGGCAAGGCCTCGGGCGACGTTGAACTGTCGGACGCCGTCTTCGGCATCACCGACATTCGCGGCGACCTGCTGGCCCGTTACGTCAACTGGCAGCTGGCCAAGCGCCGCGCCGGCACCCACAAGGTTCAAACCCGCAACGAGAACTCTCGTACGGGCAAGAAGATGTACAAGCAGAAGGGCACCGGCGGCGCCCGTCACGGTTCGCGCCGTGCGCCGCAGTTCGTCGGTGGTTCGCGCGCTTTCGGTCCGGTCGTTCGCTCGCACGCCTACGACCTGCCCAAGAAGGTCCGCGCCCTGGCCCTGCGTCACGCCCTGTCGTCGAAGATCGTCGCCGGCAACCTGGTGGTTGTCGACAGCGTCTCGGTGAAGGAAGCCAAGACCGCCGCCCTGCGCGAAACCTTCGGCAAGCTGGGCTGGACCAAGGCCCTGATCATCGCTGGTCCGGAAGTTGACGCCAACTTCGGTCTGGCCGCTCGCAACATCCCGCACATCGACGTGCTGCCGAACGCCGGCCTGAACGTCTATGACATCCTGCGGGCCGACAAGCTGGTGCTCACGAAGGCTGCTGTTGAAGCCATCGAAGCCCGCTTCGCGAAGAAGGAGGCCGCGTAATGGCCGGCGCTCAACCGACCGCGCGTCACTACGACACCATCCTGGCTCCGGTGATCACCGAGAAGGCCACGATCCTGTCGGAACAGAACAAGGTCGTTTTCCGCGTCGCGGACAACGCCTCGAAGGACGAGATCGCCGCTGCGGTCGAAGCCCTGTTCAAGGTCAACGTGCTGAAGGTCAACACCCTCGTCCAGAAGGGCAAGACCAAGCGTTTCCGCGGCATCATGGGCCGTCGGGTCGATATCAAAAAAGCGATCGTGACGCTGGCTGAAGGCCAGTCGATCGACGTCACCACGGGGCTCTAAGCACATGGCTTTGAAGACCTACAATCCGACTTCGCCGGGCCGTCGCGCCCTGGTGCTGATCGACCGCTCGGAGCTCCACAAGGGCCGTCCCGAGAAGTCGCTGACCGAAGGCCTGACCAAGTCGGGCGGTCGTGGTCAGGGCGGTCGCATCGCTGTCCGCTTCCGCGGCGGCGGCGCCAAGACCCTGTACCGCAAGATCGACTTCAAGCGTCGCAAGTTCGCCTCGGCGACCGTCGAACGCCTGGAATACGATCCGAACCGCACCGCCTTCATCGCCCTCATCGTCTATGAAGACGGCGAAAAGGCCTACATCATCGCGCCGCAACGCCTGAAGGCGGGCGACACGGTGGTCGCTGGTGAAAAGGTCGACGTGAAGCCGGGCAACGCGATGCCGCTGCGCTCGATCCCGGTCGGCACGATCATCCACAACGTCGAAATGAAGCCGGGCAAGGGCGCCCAGCTGGCCCGTTCGGCCGGCGCCTACGCCCAGCTGGTCGGTCGCGATCAGGGCTACGCCCAGATCCGTCTCGGCTCGGGCGAGCTTCGCATGGTCCTGGACGGCTGCATGGCCACGGTGGGCGCGGTTTCGAACCCCGACCACATGAACCAGAACCTCGGCAAGGCCGGTCGCAAGCGTCACATGGGCTTCCGCCCGCACGTCCGCGGCGTCGCCATGAACCCGATCGACCACCCGCACGGTGGTGGTGAAGGCCGGACCTCTGGTGGTCGTACCCCGGTTACCCCGTGGGGCAAGGACACCAAGGGCACCCGTACCCGCAAGAACAAGTCGACGGACAAGTACATCATCCGTACCCGTCACGTTAAGAAGGCTCGCTAACCGATGGCCCGCTCCTCCTGGAAAGGCCCGTTTGTCGACGGGTATCTGCTCAAGAAGGCCGACGCTGTTCAATCGTCGGGCCGCAAGGACGTGATCAAGACCTGGTCGCGCCGCTCCACCATCCTGCCGCAGTTCGTCGGTCTGACGTTCGGCGTCCACAACGGCCTGAAGCACGTGCCGGTCACCGTCTCGGAAGAGATGGTCGGCATGAAGTTCGGCGAGTTCTCCCCGACCCGGAACTTCCCGGGCCACGCGGCGGACAAGAAGGCCAAGAGGAAGTAATCCATGGCCCAGACCAAGAACCCCCGCCGGGTCGGTCAGACCGAAGCCCGCGCCAAGCTGGTGAACGTCCGGATCAGCCCCCAGAAGCTGAACCTGGTCGCCGCCTCGATCCGCGGTCTGCCGGTGCAGAAGGCGCTCAACGAGCTGGAATTCAGCCGTAAGCGCATCGCCACCGACGTCCGCAAGGTCCTGTACTCGGCGATCTCGAACGCCGAGAACAACCACAACCTCGACATCGACAACTTGGTCGTCGCCGAGGCCTTCGTGGGCAAGAACCTGGTGATGAAGCGTTTCGCGAGCCGTGCTCGTGGTCGCTCGTCGCGCATCCTGAAACCGTTCAGCGAGATCACCATCGTGGTCCGTGAAGCCGGCGAGGCCGCCTGATGGGTCAGAAAATCAATCCGATCGGTTTCCGCCTCGGCGTGAACCGCACGTGGGACAGCCGCTGGTTCGCCGACGGCGCCTCCTACGCCCGCCTGCTGCACCAGGACCTGAAGCTGCGCGAGTGGCTGAAGGAGCGCCTGCAAGCCGCCGGCGTGTCGCGCATCATCATCGAGCGCCCGCACAAGAAGTGCCGCGTGACGATCTACGCCGCCCGTCCGGGTGTCGTGATCGGCAAGAAGGGCGCCGACATCGAGAAGCTCCGCAAGGACATCTCGGCCCGCACTGAAGGCGAAGTTCACCTGAACATCGTCGAAGTCCGCAAGCCGGAGACCGACGCGCAGCTGATCGCTGAAAACATCGCGCAGCAGCTGGAACGCCGTATCGCGTTCCGCCGCGCCATGAAGCGTGCGATGCAGTCGGCCATGCGCCTGGGCGCCAAGGGCGTCCGCATCAACGTTTCGGGTCGCCTCGGCGGCGCTGAAATCGCCCGTATGGAATGGTATCGCGAAGGTCGCGTGCCGCTTCACACCCTGCGCGCCGACATCGACTACGGCTTCATCGAAGCCAAGACGACCTACGGCATCATCGGCGTGAAGGTCTGGGTCTTCAAGGGTGAGGTGCTCGAGCACGACCCGATGGCCCAGGACAAGCGCTGGGCCCAGGAAGCCTCGGGTCCGTCGTCGAACGAAGGCCGTGAACGTGGCCCCCGCGGTGATCGCGGCCCGCGTCGCGACCGCGGACGTGGTGAGAACTAAGTCATGCTGCAACCGAAAAAGACCAAATACCGCAAGGCCTTCAAGGGCCGGATCCACGGTTCGGCCAAGGGCGGCTTCTCGCTGAACTTCGGCTCGTACGGCCTGAAGACGGTCGAGCCGGAACGCATCACTGCGCGTCAGATCGAGGCGGCCCGCCGCGCGATCACCCGCCAGATGAAGCGTCAGGGCCGCGTCTGGATCCGGGTCTTCCCGGACCTGCCCGTCACGGGCAAGCCGGCTGAAGTCCGGATGGGCAAGGGCAAGGGCGCCGTGGACCACTGGGCCGCGCGCTGCCACCCGGGCCGTATCCTGTTCGAAATCGACGGCGTGCCGGACGATGTGGCGCGTGAAGCGCTGCGCCTCGGCGCCGCCAAGCTGCCGGTCCGCACCAAGGTGGTCACCCGCCTCGACGCCGGCATCGCTCATGTGGAGGCTGCTGCCTGATGACCAAGATCGCCGATCTCCGGTCGCAAACCGCCGACCAGCTGTCCGACGAGCTGCTGAAGCTCAAGAAGGAACAGTTCAACCTGCGCTTCCAGGCCGCCACCGGCCAGATGGAAAAGACCCACCGGGTCTCGGAAGTGCGCAAGGACATCGCCCGCATCTCCACGCTTCTGCGTGAGAAGCGCGCGGCTGTTTAAGGAAACGAAGATGCCGAAGCGAATTCTCGAAGGCGTGGTCGTCTCCGACAAGGGCGACAAGACTGTCATCGTCAAGGTCGAGCGCACCCTGCTGCACCCGGTCCTGAAGAAGACCGTCCGTCTGTCCAAGAAGTACCACGCTCACGACGAAGCGAACGCCCTGAAGGTCGGTGACCTGGCCCGCATCGTCGAGTGCGCCCCGAAGTCCAAGCTGAAGCGCTGGGAAGTCCTGTCGGACGCCTCGGCCGCCTCGGCCTCGTAAGAAGAAGGATCGGATCCCATGATCCAGATGCAAACTAACCTGGAGGTGGCCGACAATTCGGGCGCTCGCCGGGTCATGTGCATCAAGGTGCTTGGCGGCTCGAAGCGCCGCTACGCCTCGGTGGGCGACACCATTGTCGCCTCGGTGAAGGAAGCGATTCCGCGCGGCCGCGTGAAGAAGGGCGACGTCGTTCGCGCCATCGTCGTGCGCACCGCCAAGGACATCATGCGCAAGGACGGCTCTGTCATCCGTTTCGACAAGTCGGCCGCCGTCATCGTCAACAAGCAAAACGAGCCTGTCGGCACCCGTATCTTCGGGCCGGTTCCGCGCGAGCTGCGCGCCAAGAACCACATGAAGATCATCTCGCTGGCTCCGGAGGTCCTGTAACCATGGCCGCCAAGATCAAAAAGGGCGACAACGTCGTCATCCTGACCGGCAAGGACAAGGGTCGTACCGGCCAGGTCCTGAAGGTCCTTCCGACCGAGAACCGCGTGCTCGTGCAAGGCATCAACATGGTGCAGCGCCACACGCGTCCGACCCAGGGCGACCCCCAGGGCGGCATCAAGAACAAGGAAGCCTCGCTTCACCTGTCGAACGTCGCGATCGCCGACGCCAACGGCAAGGCGACCCGCGTCGGCTTCAAGGTCGAGGGGGACAAGAAGGTCCGCTTCGCCAAGACGACGGGAGACGTCATCTAATGGCTGACACCACCTACACCCCGCGCCTCAAGACCGAGTACACGGACCGGATCCGTGCGGCCCTGAAGGAAAAGTTCGGCTACACGAACGAAATGCAGATCCCCAAGCTGGACAAGATCGTCCTGAACATGGGTATCGGTGAAGCCGTCGCCGACTCCAAGAAGGCCACCGCGGCCCTCAAGGACCTGACTGCCATCGCCGGTCAGAAGGCTGTCGCCACCAAGGCCCGTAACTCGATCGCCGGCTTCAAGCTGCGTGAAGGCATGGTCGTCGGCGGCAAGGTCACCCTGCGCGGCGCCCAGATGTATGAGTTCCTGGATCGCTTCATCACGATCGCGCTGCCGCGCGTGAAGGATTTCCGCGGTCTGAAGGGCACGTCCTTCGACGGTCGTGGCAACTACGCCACCGGCCTGAAGGAGCACATCGTGTTCCCGGAAATCAACTACGACCAGATCGACCAGATGTGGGGCATGGACATCATCGTCTGCACCACGGCCAAGACCGATGAGGAAGCCAAGGCTCTCCTCACCGAGTTCAAGTTCCCGTTCGTGAACTGAGCGGGAAAGGGAAAGAACAATGGCAAAGAAGTCCGCTGTAAACCGTAACGAGAAGGTCAAGGCCCTCGTCGCGAAGTACGCCGACAAGCGCGCCGCCCTCAAGGCGACCGCAAACGACGAGTCCCTGCCGCTGGAGGAGCGCTTCGAGGCGCGCCTGAAGCTGGCGGAACTGCCGCGCAACTCGGCTCCGAACCGCATCCGCAACCGCTGCGAAGTGACGGGCCGCCCGCGCGCCTATTACCGCAAGCTGAAGATGAGCCGGATCGCCCTGCGTGAGCTGGGCAACCTGGGTCAGATCCCTGGCCTGACCAAGTCGAGCTGGTAAGGGGAGCAACAGATATGATGATCAACGATCCCCTGAGCGACATGATCGCCCGCATCAAGAACGCTGCGACCCGCAAGCGTTCGAAGGTGCTGACCCCGGCCTCCCGCCTGCGCCAGCGCGTCCTGGACGTGCTGCAGGACGAAGGCTACATCCGCGGCTACAGCCTGGTGCAAAACCCGGGTGAGTTCCCGCAGTTCGAGATCGAGCTGAAGTATTTCGACGGCCAGCCGGTGATCGCCGAGATCGCCCGCGTGTCGAAGCCCGGCCGCCGCGTCTATTCGGCCATCAGCGACCTGAAGCCGATCAAGAACGGCCTCGGCATCTCGATCCTCTCGACGTCCAAGGGCGTCATGTCGGACGCTGCCGCCCGCGACGCCAATGTCGGCGGCGAAGTCCTCTGCAGGGTCTACTAATATGTCCCGTATCGGCAAGAAAACCATCGCAGTGCCGAAGGGCGTGACTGTCACGCTCGACGGCCAGAACATCACCGTCAAGGGTCCGAAGGGCGAACGCTCCTGGACCGTCGCGGAAGAGATCGAAGTCAAGCAGGAAGGCGATGAACTGTCGCTGACCCCGCGTTCGGACACCCAGCGCGCTCGCGCGATGTGGGGCCTGTCGCGCACCCTGGTCGACAACATGGTCACCGGCGTCACCACCGGCTTCGAGAAGTCGCTGGAGCTGGTCGGCGTGGGTTACCGGGCCGCGATGAAGGGCAACGCCCTGTCGCTGCAGCTCGGCTTCTCGCACGACGTCGACATCGATCCGCCGGCCGGCGTTTCGTTCGCTGTTCCGAAGCAGACCGAGATCAAGATCTCGGGCCCGGACAAGCAAGCCGTCGGTCAGGTCGCCGCGGTCATCCGCAAGCTGCGTCCGCCGGAGCCCTACAAGGGCAAGGGCGTCCGTTACGCCGGCGAGACCGTGCGTCGCAAGGAAGGCAAGAAGAAGTAAGTCATGGCTCTTTCTCTTCAACAGCAAGCCAAGCGCCGCGCCGAGCGCAACCGTCGCCGCCTGAAGGCTGTCGCCAACGGCCGTCTGCGCCTGTCGGTGTCGCGTTCGGACAAGAACATCTCGGCCCAGATCATCGACGACGCCCAGGGCGTCACGGTGGCCGCCGCCTCGTCGCTGGAAGGCGGCAAGGGCTCGAAGGGCTCGGACGTCGCCGCAGCTGCCGCCATCGGCAAGCTGATCGCCGAACGCGCCATCGAGAAGGGCGTCAAGGACGTCGTCTTCGACCGCGGCGGTTACATCTATCACGGACGGGTGAAGGCGCTGGCGGAAGCCGCGCGTGAAGCCGGCCTGAACTTCTAAGGGACGCGACACATGGCGCAAGCACCCCAACGTGGCGGCGGCGGCAACGACCGCAATCGTCGCGACAACCGCAACGCTCCCGCTGTCGACGGCCCGGATTCGGACATCGTCGAGAAGCTGGTGCACATCAACCGCGTCGCCGCCACCGTGAAGGGCGGCCGTCGCTTCAGCTTCGCTGCCCTGATGGTCGTCGGTGACGGCAAGGGCCGCGTCGGCTTCGGTCACGGCAAGGCGCGCGAAGTGCCGGAAGCCATCCGCAAGGCGACCGAAGAAGCCAAGAAGACCATGATCAAGGTTCCGCTGCGCGAGAACCGCACCCTGCACCACGACGGCAACGGCCGTTGGGGCGCCGGCAAGATCATGATGCGCGCTGCCCCTCCCGGGACCGGCGTGATCGCGGGTGGTCCGATGCGCGCCGTGCTCGAAACCCTCGGCGTCCAGGACGTCGTCGGCAAGTCGACGGGTTCGTCGAACCCCTACAACATGATCCGTGCGACGTTCGAGGCCCTCAAGGTCCAGTCGTCGCCGCGTCAGGTCGCTTCGAAGCGTGGCAAGAAGGTCGCTGACCTGATGGGCCGCCGCAACGACGGCGCCTCGTCGCCTGAAGCCATCGAGGGCTAAGACATGGCCAAGACCGAATCGAAAGCCACCGTCACCATCCGCCAGACGGCCTCGCCGATCCGCCGCAAGTCGGACCAGCGCGCCACCCTGGTCGGCCTGGGCCTGAACCGCGTGGGTCGTGAATCGACCCTCGAGGACACCCCCTCGGTGCGCGGCATGATCGCCAAGGTCCACCACATGGTGGAAGTGGTCGAGAAGTAACTGAATCTCCCTCCCCCGACGGGGGAGGGAAGATCACCGCTTGCGGTGATCGGGTGGGGGCGGCTATAGGCCGCCCTTCATTGCGTTCGGGGGTTGCTTTGGCCGCCCCCACCCGGCCGCTTCGCGGCCACCCTCTCCGAGCGGGGAGGGAGACAACAGATAACCGCCGAGTCCGGATCACTCCGGGCGCTAGAACCCGAAAGGATCAGGCACATGAAACTGAACGAAATTCGCGACAACGAAGGCGCCCACAAGAAGCGCATGCGCGTCGGCCGCGGCCCGGGCTCGGGCAAGGGCAAGACCGCCGGTCGCGGCGTCAAGGGTCAGAAGTCCCGTTCGGGCGTCGCCATCGGCGGCTTCGAAGGCGGCCAGATGCCGCTGTACATGCGTATGCCGAAGCGCGGCTTCAACAACCCGAACGCGCTGAAGCTGGCTGAAGTGAACCTGTGGCGCCTGCAAGAGGCGATCGACGCCGGCAAGCTGGACATCAAGGGCGAGATCAAGGGCGACGCCCTGGTCGCCGCCGGCGTGATCCGCCGCGTCAAGGACGGCGTCCGTCTGCTGGGCACCGGCGAGATCAAGGGCAAGCTGAACCTGGTCGTCTGGTCGGCATCGGCCGGCGCCAAGGCCGCCATCGAAGCCGCCGGCGGTTCGGTCGTCGAGCAACGCATCGAAGCGGAAGCCAAGGCCGCCGCCCGCGTCGAGAAGCGCAACGCCGCCAAGGGCAAGGCTCCGGCCCCCAAGGCGCCGAAGGGCGACGCCAACAAGGTCTCGGCCCGCGCCAAGCGCACGGCCGCGAAGTAAAAAGACGGACGGGCGCCCTCGCCATGAGGGCGCCCTTCTCCTATCTGGACGCAGGCGCGGACTCGTCGTCCGATGCGCCGCGTTCTGATCAGTCGGGGTGACACTATGGCTTCGGCCGCCGAACAACTCGCAGCAAACATGAACATGGGCTCGTTCGCCAAGGCGACCGAGCTGCACAAACGCCTGCTCTTCACGGTGCTGGCGCTGATCGTGTTCCGCCTGGGCTGCTATATTCCGATCCCCGGCATCAACAACGAACAGTTCCTGGCCTTCTTCCAGGATCCGGATGGCCAGCGCGGCATCCTGGACATGCTGAACATGTTCTCCGGCGGCGCCGTGCAGAACATGGCCGTCTTCGCGCTGAACGTGATGCCGTACATCTCGGCCTCGATCATCGTGCAGCTGATGGGCGCGGTGTATCCGCCCTGGGAAAAGCTGCGCAAGGAAGGCGGCGAGAGCGGCCGCAAGCAACTGAACCAGTACACCCGTTACCTGACGGTCGTCCTGGCCCTGGCCCAGGCCTTCGGCATCGCCACCCAGCTGAACGGTCAGCCGGGCCTGATCGACGAACCGGGCCTGTTCTTCATCATCACCACCACGACCTGCCTGACCGCCGGGACCATGTTCCTGATGTGGCTGGGTGAGCAGGTGACCGCGCGCGGCGTCGGCAACGGCATCTCGCTGATCATCTTCGCCGGTATCGTCGCGGTCCTGCCGGGCACCATCGCCAATATGTTCGGCCTGGCCCAGCAGGGTCAGATGTCGCCCTTCGCCCTGATCGCCATCGTCGCCATGGCCGTCGCCGTCGTTGTCTTCATCGTCTTCATGGAGCGCGCCCAGCGCCGCCTTCTGATCCAGTATCCGAAGCGCCAGGAGGGCAACCGCATGGCCGGGGGCGAGCGTTCGTTCCTGCCGCTGAAGGTCAACACCGCCGGCGTCATCCCGCCGATCTTCGCCTCGTCGCTGCTGATGCTGCCGACCACGGTCGCCCAGTTCACCAACCAGGCCAACCTGCCCGCCTACCTGTCGTGGCTGCCGGGTCTGGCTGGTCAGCTGACCCACGGCCAGCCGGTGTTCACCGTGCTGTACGCGGTCCTGATCATCTTCTTCTGCTTCTTCTACACCTCGATCACCTTCAACCCCGAGGACACGGCCGAGAACCTGCGCAAGTACGGCGGCTTCCTGCCGGGCATCCGTCCGGGCAAGCGTACGGCCGAGTATCTGGACTACGTCCTGACCCGCCTGACCGTGATCGGCGCCGCCTACATCACCGCCGTCTGTATCCTGCCGGAAATCCTGGTCGCCAACCTGGGCCAGAGCTTCTACTTCGGCGGCACCTCGGTGCTGATCGTGGTCTCGGTGACCATGGACACCGTGGCGCAGATCCAGTCGCACCTGCTGGCCCACCAGTACGAAGGCCTGATCAAGAAGGCCAAGCTGCGTGGTCGCGGACAAGGCAAGGGCCAGACCAAGGGCAAGGGCGTGACCGCGCCCGCCCGCCGCTAAGCTGACCTGAGGGGGGAAGCGATGAACCTGATCCTGTTCGGCCCGCCGGCCGCCGGCAAGGGCACCCAGGCCAAGCGTCTGGTCGAGACCCGGGGCATGGTCCAGCTGTCGACCGGCGACATGCTGCGCGCCGCGATCGCCTCGGGCTCGGAGCTGGGCCTGAAGGTCAAGGACGTGCTGGCGCGCGGCGACCTCGTCACCGACGAGATCGTCATCGCCCTGATCGAGGACCGTCTGCCGGAGGCCGAGGCCGCCGGCGGCGCCATCTTCGACGGCTTCCCGCGCACCGTGGCCCAGGCCGAGGCGCTGGACGCCATGCTGGCCAAGCGCGGCGCCCAGATCGACGCCGTGGTCCGCCTGAAGGTCGACGACGCCGCCCTGACCGAGCGGATCGCCAAACGCTTCGCCGAACAGGGCCGCCCGGACGACAATCCGGCGACCTTCGTCGACCGTCTGGCCGTCTACAACAAGCAGACCGCCCCGCTGCTTCCCTACTATGAAGCCCAGGGCAAGCTGACCGAGATCGACGGCATGGGCTCGATCGAAGAGGTCACCGCCGGTCTGGACGCCGCCCTGAACGGCGCCGCCGCCTGATTTCCGGTCCCGTCCGCTGACCGGCGGACGGGGACCTTCCCCGACAGCATGCGTTCATCTGCCATGTGGCAGAGGGCGCAGGTGAACACGGGCCATCCGATCCTGAAGAACCGCCGGCTGCGCAACGCCGGTCTGGCCGTCGGCATCGTCGCGGTCCATCTGGTCGTGTTCGCGGTCATCGGCCGGGGCGGACCGGCGGGACCGCCGGCCCTGCCGCAACCGGCGTTCGAGGTGGTGCTGATCAATCCGCCGGAGCCGCCGCCGCCACCGCCGCCGCCGCCCAATCCGTCGCCCGTGGCCGGGGGAGGGGCGCCCGCCGCCCCGTCGCGCATCCATACGCCGCCGCCGCCGCCCGTCCCGCCGCCCGACAGCCCGCCCGCGCCCGTGGTCCAGGCCCCCGAGCCGGCCCTCACCGTGGGCGTGTCCCCGATCGCCTCGCCCGAGCCGGGCTTCGGCCAGGGCGGGCAGGGGACCGGGACCGGAACCGGGGCCGGGGAGGGCGACGGCCCCGGTTCGGGCTCCGGCGCCCTGATCCTGCGCGGGGCCAACGGGCGGGAGATCTTCGAGGACACCCCGCGCGAGCTGCGTCGCCGCGCCCGCAATGTCGACGTCACGGTCAATTGCGAGATCCGGCTGGATGAACGACTGAGCGGCTGTCGCGTGGTGGAGGAACGTCCGCCGGGGCAGGGGTTCGGCGCCGTGGCCGTGCGGGTGGCCGAGGGCCGCTTCCGCGTCCGCCCGCCCATGACCGCCTCGGGCCGGCCGATCCCGGGCGGCCGCATCACCATCGGGGTGATCTGGCCCTGATCCTGGCGGCTTTCCATTCGCGGAATGCTGTTACATGATGGCCTCCGGAGAGGAGGCCGCGCATGCTGATCGTGGAACACCGCCCCGTTCGGGTGGAGCCGTCCAGACGTTTGCTGGCGATCATGGTCGTCCTGCTTCTGCATCTGGCGCTCATTGTGTGGATGGCCATGACGCGCGGGCTGGTCGAGCCTCAGCCACCGCTGACGGTCCCGACGATCGAGATACGGCTGTTCCCGCCCGGTGGCGGCGGCGCCCCGGCGTCCGCGGATGCCGGGACCGAGGCCTCCACGGGGAGTGTCGCGCCTGCGTCCGCCCGGATTCCCGAAGTTGTAGAGCCCTGGGACAACCAGCCGCCGGCCCGGACCGACGCCTCGCCGTCGGAACTGCTGGTCGGTTTGGGCGCGGTGGAGCCCGGCCCCGCGACGACGGTTGTGAGCGCGGCGACGGAGGAGGCCGGCTCCGGCTCCGCCTCGGGCGGCTCCGGGACGGGCGTAGGCGGCGGCAGCGGATCCGGCATCGGAGCCGGGGTCGGCTCGGGGCGTGGTGGAGAACGGGCGACCGGCGGCAGTTTCGTCGGCCCTCAACTCCTGCGGCGTCCGACCCAGATCGACATCGACCGCTCCTACCCGGCCATGGCGCGTGTGCGCAGGCTGAACGGTCAGGCGGTCATCTCCTGCGTCATCGGGAGCGACACGAAGTTGAGGAGTTGCCGGGTTCTGCGCGAGACCCCTGAACGCCATGGATTCGGTGAGGCGGCCGTCACGCTGGCCAATGAGTACCGGTATCAGCCGCCGATGCGGGACGGTCGACCGGTGGAGGGGCACGTCATCACCTTCTCCGTCGATTACCGCCGCCATGTGGGGTGACGCCGCGTCTCAGGCGTTGACGGAAACTGAATCCCCTGTATAAGGCCCGCTTCCGCGAAGGGCGCGACACGCTCCTGGTCTGTTGACCGGAGCGTTTATTGCGTCCGCACACGCGTATCTGGAGAGCTTCGTGGCCCGTATTGCTGGCGTCAACATCCCGACCAACAAGCGCGTTGAAATCGCGCTTCAGTACATCCATGGCATCGGCCCCGCGGCCGCCAAGGACATCACCGAGAAGGTCGGCATCGAGTCCGCCCGTCGCGTGAACCAACTGACGGACGCTGAAGTCCTGCAGATCCGCGAGACGATCGACCGCGATCACACCGTGGAAGGCGACCTGCGTCGTGAGACCTCGATGAACATCAAGCGTCTGATGGACCTGGCCTGCTACCGCGGCCTGCGTCACCGCAAGGGCCTGCCGGTCCGCGGCCAGCGCACGCACACCAACGCCCGCACCCGCAAGGGTCCCGCCAAGCCGATCGCCGGCAAGAAGAAGTAAGAGCTGACACATGGCCAAGGAACCGGGTCGCGTTAAGAAGCGCGAGCGCAAGAACATCACCTCGGGCGTCGCCCACGTGAATGCTTCGTTCAACAACACGATGGTCACGATCACGGATGCCCAGGGCAACGCGATCTCGTGGTCGTCGGCGGGTCACATGGGCTTCAAGGGTTCGCGCAAGTCGACCCCGTACGCCGCCCAGATGGCTGCTGAAGACGCCGGCAAGAAAGCCGCTGAACACGGCGTCAAGACCCTCGAGGTCAACGTGTCGGGTCCGGGTTCCGGCCGTGAATCGGCCCTGCGCGCCCTGCAGGCCGTGGGCATGACCATCACGACCATCCGCGACGTCACCCCGATGCCGCACAACGGTTGCCGTCCGCCCAAGCGCCGCCGCGTCTAAGCGTACCGCCGCCGACTCTATTCTCCGTCGCTCCCGAGACGCCTGACGAGGCGGGGAGCGGCGAACACCGACTCGAGGGACATCCATGATCGAACGAAACTGGCAAGAGCTGATCCGTCCCGAGAAGCCGCAGATCGAGGCGAGCTCCGACCCCCAGCGCAAGGCGCGCCTGGTCGCTGAGCCCCTGGAACGCGGTTTCGGCGTGACGCTCGGCAACGCCCTGCGTCGTGTTCTCCTGTCGTCGCTGCAAGGCGCCGCGGTGACCGCGATCCAGATCGACGGCGTCGTCCACGAATTCTCGTCGCTGGAAGGCGTGCGGGAAGACGTCGTCGACATCGTGCTGAACATCAAGCAACTGGCGCTGCGCATGCACGCCGAAGGTCCGAAGCGCATGACCCTGCGCGCCACGGGCCCCGGTGTCGTGACGGCCGGCCAGATCGACGTCCCGGCGGACATCGAGGTGCTGAACCCGGATCACGTCATCTGCACTCTGGATGACGGCGCTTCGATCCGCATGGAACTGACCGTCCAGAACGGCAAGGGCTATGTGGCTTCGGAGTTCAACCGTCCGGAAGACGCCCCGATCGGCCTGATCGCCGTCGACGCCCTGTACTCGCCGGTCAAGCGCGTCGCCTATCGCGTCGAGCCGACCCGTCAGGGCCAGTCGCTGGACTACGACAAGCTGGTGCTGGAAGTCGAAACCAACGGCGCTGTCTCGCCGGTTGACGCGGTGGCCTACGCCTCGCGCATCCTGCAGGACCAGCTGCAGATCTTCATCACCTTCGACGAGCCGAAGAAGGCTGTTGAGCAGTCGGACGGCAAGCCCGACCTGCCCTTCAACCCGGCCCTGCTGAAGAAGGTGGACGAGCTGGAGCTGTCGGTCCGTTCGGCCAACTGCCTGAAGAACGACAACATCGTCTACATCGGCGACCTGATCCAGAAGACCGAGGGCGAAATGCTTCGCACCCCGAACTTCGGCCGCAAGTCGCTGAACGAGATCAAGGAAGTTCTCGCGACGATGGGCCTCAGCCTCGGCATGGACGTGCCGAACTGGCCGCCCGAAAACATCGAAGACCTGGCCAAGAAGTTCGACGACCAGATCTAGTTTCAACCCTCCGCCCATGACCCTTTCGGGATCGCGGAGCGGTTAGAATGAGAGAGCCCCAGGTCCACACCGTATCGTGGAAACCAGGGTTGAGTAGGAGAGACCCCGATGCGCCACGGCGCCGCCTATCGCAAGCTCGGCCGTACGGTCAGCCACCGCCAGGCCATGTTCGCCAACATGGCTGCCTCGCTGATCAAGCACGAGCAGATCACGACCACCCTGCCGAAGGCGAAGGAACTGCGTCCCTTCGTCGAGAAGCTGGTCACCCTCGCCAAGAAGGGCGACCTGCACGCTCGTCGTCAGGCCATCAGCCAGGTCCGTGACGTGCCGCAAGTCGGCAAGCTGTTTGAAACGATCGGCCCGCGCTACGCCGAACGTAACGGCGGCTACATCCGCATCATGAAGGCCGGCTTCCGCCACGGCGACAACGCCGCCATGGCCGTGATCGAGTTCGTCGATCGCGACGTGGACGCCAAGGGCCAGGACTCGGGTCCGGTCTACGAAATCGAGGGCGACGACGAAGCCTAAGGCTTCGCTCGTTGGGGCAAAGAGGGGCGGCCGGTGCAGAACCGGTCGCCCCTTTCTCGTTTCCGTAGCGCTGCGATGAGCGAGGCCCTGCGGACCCCGTCCGGCGCGGTGTGATCCCGACGGGCGTTTCAGACGGGCGCCGGCGCGGGCTGTTGCGCGTCGGGGGCCCGGCTCAACAGGACACTCCCGAGTAGCAACAGGGCGACGATGCCCCATTCGAGATAGAGCAGCGCCTGCGCCAGTCCGGGCGTCGCGGGCAGGTCGTTCCAGGCCGCGAGGCTGACGGCGAACTGCAGAACCACCCCGACGCTGACCATCGCCGCCGCGACCTTCCGGCGGCCCATCGCGCGGGACCGCAGGATCCCGGCACACCCGAGAAGGGCTCCGGCGCCGCCCGCCGCGAGCGCCAGCATCCAGCCCGTTCGGACCGTCGCGCTGAACAGCAGGGGCGAGGGGAAGATCAGCGCGAAAGCGATCAGGCCTGCGACGCCAAGGCCAAGGCAGGACACCAGCCGGTAGGGGAGCCGCATCTTCATGACCCTTCGAACGCCTGTATCCGCTGAGCATGCTTGTGGTTGTTCAGTTCTGCAAGTCAGGGGTGTTTTTTTCGATCGCGCGGGCCTGATGAAACCTGACCGCGACGCCGGTGCGCTTGCCTGTCCGGCGCCATCCGTCAGGTTGAGGAAAACAGGAGGTTCCGGATGCGCAACGGACTGGTCGCCCTGATCGCCCTGCTGGGGCTGGGGGGCTGCGCGATGGCCAAACCCCATCTGTATCACCAGCCCGAACCCCGTCAGGTTCTGGAGCATGTGCGCAAGGGCGAGGCGGTCCGGGGCGAACTCCCGGACGGCCGGAGCGTGCTTCTGGAGGATGCGGTGACGGCGGACGGGCTGATCTGTTCGATGACCCTGTCGCCTGCCTGCCTGTCCGCCGCCAGCGTCGTGAGGCTGGAGACTCGGGAGGTTCCGGACACGCCCTGGTGGGGCTATGCGGTCGCTGCGCCCTTCACGCCGATCGTGCTGGCCAATGAGGCGGCGGAGGGGCTGGAGAGGGCCCTGACCGGCGGCCCGCAGACCTTCACCGCGCCCTGGGCGGCGGATGTCCCGGCGCTCTACAATCCCTGCATCGCCTCCGTCCGCCGCGAGGGCGACGGAAGTTGGCCGTCGGACCAGATCATCCGCGCCGACCTCTATCGCCGTCGCGCCGAACTGGACGGGGCCTGTCTGATGCGGCTGGGGCAGGAGTACGCCTATGCGGTCAGCACGCGACGGAGGCTGCATCTCACCGGACAGGTTCGCGCGCGGTTTGAGGCGTTCGCCTGCGTTCGTCCTCGTCCCGCCGTCGAGGCCGCCGCACCGCGGGTGTTCGTGCCAAGAGGCCTGATGCACACCGGCGGGCGCGAGGTCGACTGGCCGGGCGAGCTGGCCCGGCTGCTGGACGATCCGGCGACCTGGACGGCGAACCCGGCCCTGATACAGGCGTGCGCAGCGGCGGGCGGGGTGGCGCCGGACCTGTCGCCGGCGATCGCCCGCGCCCGCGAGGGCTGGCCTATTCCTTAGACAGGTCCTGCCGCTTGAACCAGACCAGCGCGCCGCCCAGCGGGACGAGGGTCCACAGGGCCAGGCCGGTGATCGACTTCCACACCACGGCGGCGGTCATCGGGGCCTCCAGCGGCCCTGCGACGGCGGCCTTCAGGGTGTCATAGGCAAGACCCGGCAGCAGCAGCTGCAGCGTCCAGCCGGTGGGGTCCATGCCCAGCAGGGCCGGGCCGACGCCGCCCAGCAGGCTCTGGATGAAGCCCAGTCCCCACGGCACGATCAGGGCGGCCAGCAGGGAGCGGGTCAACACCGCCGCCAGCAGGCCGACGAGGGTGAACTGGACGATGCGGATATAGGACAGCAGCCAGGTCAGGGCCGCCCCGCCCAGCTCCTTGCCCTCGATGGCGAAGGTCAGGCTCCGGTCATAGACCATCGCCTGGGTCAGCATGAAGATGAAGCTGGCGATCAGGAAGAACAGGCTGCTGACGATAGCGATGATCTTCACCACCCCGACCTTGGCCAGGATCAGCGAGATACGGTCGTTGCGGGCGCTGATCAGCCGCCAGGTCTCCCAGCGGTAGTCGCCGGCGTAGATGGTGGCGGCGGCGATCAGCACGCAGATCAGGACGAAGCCGTTGGCGCAGCCCGCGGCGGCGAAGCCCAGGGCGTCGGCCAGGTTCACGGCCTCGGCGGGCATGTCGAGCGGCAGGTTGGCGGCCTGCGCCGCCTTGTCGCCATTGGTCTTGGTGATCCAGTGGAACAGCACGCCGCCCAGGGCGAACAGCAGAGGCGTCAACAGGACCGAGATGAAGACCAGCACCCGGTTCAGCGAAAAGCGGTAGGCCTCGGCCTTCAGCGCATCAACGAGCATCGGCGGCCTCCTGCACGGCGCCGGTTTCGGTGAAGAAGATGCTTTCGAGGTCGGCGCCGACCCATTTGGCTTCGTGAATGTCGACGCCCTGTTCGACCAGGGCGCGGATGAGGGCAGGGGCCTCGGACCGCTTGATCTCGGCCAGAACGGCCTCGCCGTCGCGGGTGGCGCGGACGCTGAGGTGGCCCAGAACCTTTTCGATCGGCGCGCCGATCAGGCGCAGCCGCTCGCCGCCGGCGGCGGTCAGCTCGCTGACCGCGCCTTCGCGCACCAGCTTGCCCTTGTTCATGATGGCGACGCGGTCGCAGATGCGCTGGACCTCGCTCAACTGGTGGCTGGCCAGAACGATGGTCACGCCGTCGTCGTTGGCGAGCGAGCGGATCAGGCCGCGCATCTCCTGGATGCCGGGCGGGTCCATGCCGCTGGTGGGCTCATCGAGGATGACCAGATCGGGGCGGCTCATCAGCGAGGCGGCGACGCCGAGACGCTGCATCATTCCGACCGAGAAGCCGCGCACCTTGCGGTCCGCCGCCTGGCGGAGGCCGACACGCTCCAGCCAGTGCGGGATCTGCGCCTCGTCACCCAGCCCGTGTTCCTTCGCCAGCCAGGTCAGCACCTGCCGGGCGGTCATGTAGGGCGGGAAGCGCGGGGTCTCGATCATCGAGCCCATCCGGCGCATGGCCGCCACGTCGCCGACGGCGCCGCCCATGATGGTGGCCGAGCCTTCCGTTGGACTGATCAGCCCAAGAAGGATGCGGAACAGGGTCGACTTGCCCGCTCCGTTCGGTCCCAGCACGCCGTAGACGCCGCCCTTGGGAATGGTCAGGTCCAGACCGTCCAGGGCGCGCACGGCGCCATAGGTCTTGGTCAGGCCTCGAGTTTCGATAACAGCGCTCATAAGGCACAGGTTGAACGTGCGTCGCCGCCGCTGGCAACCCGGCTTCGCATTAAGGTTTTGCAACCGCATCGTCGCAGCCTCGCCGCGCGTCGTGCTTCTGTCGCGCTTCCGGGCTAGGCAGGCGCACCCAGTACGGAGTTCGCCATGTTCCTTCGCGCCCTGTTCCTGACCGTCGCCGCCGTCTCGGCGCTGGCCGTGGCCCCCGTGGCGGCCCGGGAGGCGAACGCAACGCCGGCCCGGCCGGTCATCCTGATCGGCGTCGACGGATTCCGCGCGGACTATCTGGATCCGACCAACACCCCGACCCTGTACCGTCTGGCGCAGGAGGGCGTGCAGGCCGAGGGCGGGATGAAGCCGTCCTGGCCCAGCGTGACCTTCCCCAATTTCTACACCCTGGCGACCGGCCTGCATCCGGACCATCACGGGCTGGTCTATAACCGGATGACCGATCCGGACCTGCCGGGCCGCACCTTCGCCCTGTCGAACCGCACCGAGGTGATGGATCGGGTCTGGTACGACGCCGGCGAGCCGATCTGGGTGACCGCCCAGAAGGCGGGGCTGCGCAGCGCCACCCTGTTCTGGCCCGGTTCGGAAGCGCCCGTGCACGGCGTGCGCCCGACCTACTGGCTGCCGTTCGAGCAGTCGGTGCCCTCGATGTCGCGGGTGAACATGGTGCTGGGCTGGATGACCCTGCCGGTCGAGGAGCGGCCGCATCTGACCACCCTCTACTTCGACGTCGTCGACACCATGGGACACCGCCACGGCCCGGACTCCGCCGAGGCCAGGGCCGCCGCCGCCGAGGTGGACGGTGCGGTCGCGGCCCTGCTGACCGGACTGGAGGCGCGGGGGATCGAGGCCGATCTGGTCATCGTCGCCGACCACGGCATGGCGGCCCTGTCGAGCGAGCGGGTCGCCTTCCTTGACGATCTGGTCGATCCGACGGCGATCCGGGTGACGGCGGCGGGCGCGGTCGTGACCCTGGACCCCGTCCCGGGCCGCGAGGCCGAGGTGGAAGCCGCCCTGCTGGGCGTGAAGCCGCACATGGAATGCTGGCGCAAGGGCGAGGTGCCGGCGCGTCTGGCCTACGGAACCCATCCGCGCGTTCCGGCCATCGTCTGTCTGGTCGAGACCGGCTGGACCATCGGCACGCGCGACCGCACCGATCCGGCCCGCATCCGCGGCGGCGCCCACGGCTACGACAATGAAGCGCCCGAGATGCGCGCCCTGTTCATCGCCCGCGGCCCGTCCTTCGTGCAGGGCGGCCGGCTGGCGAACATGGACAGCGTCGATGTGAACCCGCTGCTGGCCCGCCTGCTGGGGGTGGAAGCCCTTCCGGGCGACGGCCGCGCCGAGCACACTCTTCCGGCGATGGCGCGCTGACGTACGGCGGGCTAGAAGGCGCGTCCGCCTGAAAGCCCGCCGATGAACGCCCTGTCCGATCTGAAAGTCCGCCGCGCGGCCATCGCCTTCATCCTGGTGACGGCGGTGCTGGACATCATCGCCATGGGGATCATCATCCCCGTGCTGCCGCATCTGATCGAGGAGTTCGTCGGCTCGAACGCCGAGGCGGGATGGATCAACGGCGTCTTCGTGGCCCTGTGGGCGGGGATGCAGTTCCTCTGCTCGCCCATCATCGGGTCGCTGTCGGACAAGTTCGGCCGGCGTCCGGTCATCCTGATCAGCTGCGCCGGGCTGGCGCTGGACTATGTGCTGATGGCGGTGGCGCCGAACCTCTGGTGGCTGGCCGCCGGGCGGATCATCGCGGGCCTGACCTCCTCCAGCTTCACCACGGTCTTCGCCTACATGGCCGACATCACCGCGCCGGAGAAACGGGCGCGGGCCTACGGGCTGATCGGCGCGGCCTTCTCGCTGGGCTTCGTGCTGGGCCCGGTGCTGGGTGGCTTCCTCGGCGAGCTGGGCCCGCGCGCGCCCTTCTGGTTCGCCGCCGTCCTGTCGGGCGTGGCCTTCCTGTACGGCCTGTTCGTCCTGCCCGAGAGCCTGGCGCCGGAGAAGCGGATGCCGTTCAGCTGGAAGCGGGCCAACCCGATCGGCGCCCTGATCCTGCTGAAGCGTCACGCCGAACTGACCGGCCTCGCGGTCGTGAACTTCCTGCTCTACTTCTCGCACCACGTCTTTTCGGCGGTCTTCGTGCTCTATGCGGGCCTGCGCTACGGCTGGGGGCCGTGGCAGGTCGGCCTGCTGCTGGCGCTGGTCGGCGTGCTGGACATGATCGTGCAGGGGCTGCTGGTCGGCCCTGTCTCGAAGAAGCTGGGCGAGCGCAGGACGCTGGTCGTCGGCCTGATCGGCGGCACTGTCGGGATCAGTCTGATGGGCTGGGCGCCGACCGGCTGGGCCTTCATCACCGCCATGCTGCCCAACGCCCTGTGGGGCCTGGCCATGCCGACCATCCAGGCCCTGATGACCCGCCGCGTGGGCGAGGACGAGCAGGGCCAGCTGCAGGGTGCCAACAACAGCGTCGGGGCCATCGCCGGGGTGCTGTCGCCGCTGTTCTTCGGCTGGATCTACACCCACTCCACCGGCGGAAACTTCAGCAGCGTCGCGCGCTGGATCGAAAGCTGGGCGGGGCAGGGGCCCTTGTCGCGCCTGCTGGTCGGCGGGCTCTATGATCCCGGGCTGGCCTTCTATCTGGCGGCGGTCGTGTTGCTGCTGGCGGCGGTGATCGGCTGGCGCGTCGGTCGGCAGGCCAATCGTGAAGAGGCGGGGCGTGAAGAGGCCGCGGGCGCGTAACTTCGCCGCCTTGATCCGGCCCGAAAGACGTAGCCGTAATGGGAACGTCTCTCCTGCCTTTGCTTTACGGACGATGATGAAGACTGCCCCTCTCGCGATCGCACTCGCCCTGACCCTCGCCGCCTGCGGGCAACCCGGAAACTCAAAGGCCCAGGACGGCGTCTTCGCGGACAACCGGGTCGTGCCCGGCGACGCGATGGCGATGAAGTCCAGCTTCGCGCCCGTGGTGCGCACCGCCGCCCCCGCCGTGGTCAATATCTCGGCCCGGGGCGTGCAGCCCAACGACCCCTTCTTCCGGATGTTCGGCGCCCCGGCGGAGCGCCAGACCGGCTCGGTCGGCTCGGGCGTGATCGTGCGCGAGAACGGGGTGGTGGTGACCAACTATCACGTCGTCAACGGCATGCAGCAAATCCGCGTCGTGCTGAACGACCGCCGGGAATTCAACGCCCGCGTGGTGCTGGGCGACGAGCGCTCCGATCTGGCCGTGCTTCAGCTGGAGGGCGTCAACGAGCGTCTGCCGGTGCTGAACATCGACGACCGCGAGGAGCAGCAGGTCGGCGATCTGGTGCTGGCCATCGGCAATCCGTTCGGCGTCGGCCAGACGGTGACCAACGGCATCATCTCGGCCCTGAACCGGACCGAGACCAACATTTCCGACAGCGGCTCCTTCATCCAGACCGACGCGGCCATCAACCCGGGCAACTCCGGCGGGGCGCTGGTCGACATGGACGGCGACCTGATCGGCATCAACTCGGCCATCTTTTCGCGCTCGGGCACCTCGTCAGGCGTCGGCTTCGCCATTCCGGCGACGATGGTGCGGCGTGTGGTGGACAACGCCGTCGGCGGCGCCAGCACGGTCGTGCGACCCTGGCTGGGCGTGAAGGGCGAGACCATCAGCGCCGATATCGCCCGCAGCCTCGGTCTCGAACGGCCGCAGGGCGTCATCGTCACCCAGGTCTGGAACAATGGCCCCGGCGAGCGCGCCGGCATCCGCGAGGGCGACCTGATCACCGCCATCGACGGCGCCGAGGTCAATGATCAGGGCGGGCTGAATTTCCGCGTCGGCCTGCATGACCCGAACGAGGCGGTCGAGGTGACCCTGCTGCGCGACGGCCGTCGCCAGACGCTGAACGCCCGCGTCTCTCCCCTGCCGGGCGATCCGGACGTGGAGAAGGCGACGGTGATCCAGCAGGGCGGCCTGTCCGGCGCCCAGGTGCTGGTGCTGAACCCGGCGCTGGCGGACCGGCTGGGCGGCGATCCGTTCCTGAGCGGCGTCATCATCGGCGGCATCGACGGTCGCGGCTATGCGCGCCGTGGCGTGGGCCTGATGTCCGGCGACGTTCTGGTGGCCCTCAATGATCGTCCGGTGACGGCGGTGAGCCAGCTGACCAATGTGCCCCGCGGCGCCCGCCTGACGGTCGAGCGGCGCGGGCAGCGCGGGATCCTGGTCGTCCGCTAGGGCGTCACTTGCGGCTGGGGGATCCGATCGACCAGGTGTGGCCGAACGGATCGCTCATGCGGCCGTAGCGATCGCCCCAGAACTGGTCGGCCAGAGGCGTGACCGGCACGCAGCCGGCGATGATGGCGCGGTTCCACCACTCGTCCGCGTCATCGACCTGCAGATGCATGACCACCCCTGTGGGGACGATGTCCGTCGGGTGGCCGTACTCCGGAAACTCGTCGGACAGGAAGACCAGGCCGCCATTGATGAGCAGGCGGCTGTGCATCAGCCGCTCGCCGTCCTCCGCCGAATTCCGGAACAGCTCCTCGGCGCCGAAGGCGGCCCGATAGAACTCCACGGCGGCCTGTCCGCCCCGCGAGGGGATGGTCAGATAGGGGATGACCCCGCCGGGCGGGACCTGATGCGGTTCGGCCATCTCATTCTCCTCGAATCCTGCACACACTAACGCGTGAAATACGGGGCGGTTACGCCTATCTCTGGGCGCACATGAGCGATCTTTTCGAAGCCTCCGGCATCCATCCCCCCGACGCCCCGCTGGCCGACCGTCTGCGGCCGCAGACGCTCGAGGATGTGGTCGGGCAGGACCATCTGCTGGGCGAGGGCGGACCGATCCGGCGGATGATCGAGGCGGGTCGTCTGGGCTCGATGATCCTGTGGGGGCCGCCCGGCACCGGAAAGACCACCATCGCCCGGTTGCTGGCGAAGGCGGCGGGCTATCAGTACCAGCAGATCAGCGCCGTCTTCTCGGGCGTGGCCGATCTGAAGAAGGCGTTCGAGCAGGCGCGGATGCGCCGGGCCGCCGGTCAGAGCACCCTGCTGTTCGTCGATGAGATTCACCGCTTCAACCGCGCCCAGCAGGACGGCTTCCTGCCCTTCGTGGAGGAGGGGATCGTCACCCTCGTCGGGGCCACGACCGAGAACCCTTCGTTCGAGCTGAACGGGGCCCTGCTGTCGCGCTCGCAGGTCTATGTGCTGAAGCGGCTGGACGATGCGGCGCTGGATCAACTGTTGATCCGGGCCGAGGCGATGGAGGGCAAGCCGCTGCCCCTGACCCCGGAATCCCGTCACGCCCTGCTGGCCCTGGCCGACGGGGACGGGCGTTACCTGCTGACCATGTCGGAGGTCCTGTTCGACCTTCAGGGCGTCGAGCCGCTCGATGTGCAGGCGCTGGCCGGCATCCTCCAGAAGCGCGCGCCTGCTTACGACAAGAGTCGAGAAGAGCACTACAACCTCATATCCGCGCTGCATAAATCGGTTCGCGGCTCGGACCCCGACGCGGCCCTCTACTGGCTGGCGCGGATGCTGAACGGGGGCGAGGACCCGCTCTATCTGGCGCGCCGGATCGTGCGGATGGCGGTCGAGGACATTGGTCAGGCCGACCCGCTTTCGATCCTCGTCGCCAACGCCGCCAAGGACACCTACGACTTCCTCGGCAGCCCCGAGGGCGAGCTGGCGTTGGCCCAGGCGGTGGTCCATCTGGCCACCGCGCCCAAGTCGGTCGGGGTGTACGAGGCCTACAAGGCGGCCAAGCGCGCGGCGGCCGAGACCGGCTCCCTGATGCCGCCCGCCCATATCCGCAACGCCCCGACCAAGCTGATGAAACAGCTCGGCTACGGTGAGGGCTATCAGTACGACCCCGACGCAGAGGACGGCTTCTCGGGCGCCAACTTCTTCCCCGAAGGCATGGAGCGCCGCACCTTCTACAAGCCGAAAGGCGAGGGGCACGAAGCCAAGGTCAAGGAGCGGCTGGAACGCTGGGCCGAGCTCAGGGCGCGGAAGCAGGGCGGCTGATGGGACGCGGGGGGCTGTTTATCATTGCGGGGGTGCTGATGCTGATCGGCGCCGGGCTGCTGGCGGTCGCGGCGACGACACCGTGGCATACCGACAGCGACGCCTACTTCGCCGGGCTCGGTGCGATACGGGAAGGTCTCTATAGCGAGACACCGGATTTCAGTGCGGCCAGTGAGGCGTTCAAGGAGCTCCAGAGCCAGTACCGCACGTCCAAATGGGTCTGGGCGGACTTCGGCTATGCCGCCGCCGCTGGGTCCCGACTTTCGTCGGGATGACGATAGCTGGGGGGCAGGCTGAACGCTGTTCATTGTTCCCGGCGCCGGCTCAGCCTAGCTTCACCGCGTCACATGACCTTGGGAGGGGACCATGAACGATACCAACACGATGACCGTCCGCACACCCTGGCACCTGTGGGTGGTGGGGGTTCTGTCGCTGCTGTGGAATGCCTACGGGGGATGGGACTTCATCCAGACCACCACGCGCGGCGAGACCTATATGCGCGAGGTCGGGTTCGATCAGCCGATGATCGACTATTTCAACGCCATGCCGACGTGGATGTACGGGCCGTGGGTGCTCGGCGTCTGGGGCGCGGTGATCGGTTCGATCCTGCTGCTGGTGCGCCGCAAATGGGCGGTCCACGCCTTCGCCCTGTCGTTCCTCGGCGCGCTGGTCAGCCTGATCTACGGCAAATTCATCAGCCCGCCGCCGCCGCCCTCGCCGGGCATGGAGGTTATGGTCTGGATGCCGTTCGTCATCCTGCTGATCGCCGCGGCCCTGCTCTGGTACGCCTGGAGCATGGCGAAGAAGGGCGTGCTGCGCTGAAGTGACGGCTAGGGTTGGCGGCGGATCGTGCTAAGCGGTCGGCCATGCAGATCGTCGCTCCCCGTCGCACCCTGATCCTCGCCGCCGCCTGCCTGATCGGGGCGGGCGTGCTGATCCAGTGGCTGCTGGGCTACAGCCTCAACCCGGCCTCGGCGCCGATGGTCGAGATCGTGGCGCTGGTCCTGTATGGCGCCGCCATCATCCTGATGGTCGCGCCGCAGGCGCGGGGACGGCCGCTGATGGGCGCGGGGCTGGGCTTCATCCTGATGTGCTGGGCGGTGCATCTGAACGCCCGCCTGTCCGTCTTCCTCGAGACCGAGGCCGGGGGCGACGTCATCGCCGCCCACCGCATCCTGCTGGCCACCCTGTTCGCGGCGCCGTTCGCCGGGCTGATCGTCGGGATCATCAGCGGCCTGCTGGTCCGCGCCGAGCGCATCCGCTTTGCGCCCAGGGCCGCGTCGTGAGCGAGGCTGCCGAGGGCCGAAGCCGTTGGTCCGCCTTCGTCGTTCCCGCCGTTCTGGTCGGGGTGGCGCTGGCCTGGCAGGCCTTGGCGGGCTTCCGTGTCAGTAGTGAAGCGGGGCGAGCCGCGGAGATGCTGGCCTGGCTCGCGTATGCGATCGCTATCGTCCTGATCTGCGTCCGTCTGGGACGCAAGCACGCCTTGTTGGCCGGACTGCTGGCTCTCGTGCTGATGTTTCTGGCGGTGGATCTGAACACGCGCTGGGCGACCACGCTCTATGTTCGCCATGGCGGCGCGTATTCGTGGAGTGGTCTTCGCCAAGTCGCTGCGACATGGTTCATCGGACCACTCGCCGGCGTCGCCACCGGCATTGTCACGATCCTGATCGCGCGTTTCGGGCGTCGCCCCGGACAGCCGCAGGCCTGACCATGACCAAACGCGCGCCCGTATCCCTGACGCCCGAAGAAATCGCCGCCGTCCGCGCGTGGGTGATCCACGAGGACGAGCACGTTCTGGCCTTCAACAAGCCGTCGGGCCTGTCCAGTCAGGGCGGGCGGATACAGGCGCATACGCTGGACGACCTGCTGTGGGCCTTCATGCGCTCGAACGGCAAGCGGCCCGAGCTGGTGCACCGGCTGGACCGCGACACCTCCGGCGTCATCATCGCCGCCCGGACCAAGCCCGCCGCGGGCTTCCTCGGCAAGGCGATGCAGGCGCGGCGGTTCAGGAAGACCTATCAGGCCCTGCTGTCGGCGGCGCCCGAGCCCCGCGCCGGGACCATCGACACTCCGCTGATGCGGCAGGAGATCGGGCGCGAGAGCTATACCCGCGCCGTGACCGCCGACACGCCGGGCGCCCAGGCCGCCCTGAGCCGCTATCGCACCCTGTCGGCGTCGGAGGAGGGGGCTCTGGTCGAGCTGGACCCCGCCACCGGTCGCATGCATCAGCTGCGCGTCCACATGGCCTCCATCGGCAGGCCAATGGCCGGCGACGTCCGCTATGGCGGCGCCCTGACGTTCGCGGGCAGGGCCGCGCCGCGCCTGATGCTGCATGCCTCCAGGCTGGTCTTCCCGCATCCGTCCGGCGGCTACGTCACCGTCGAGGCCCCTCTGCCCGAGGATTTTCTGGCGCTGAAGGCGGCGGCGGGGTTGTGAGGTTCTAGGCGCAAGGTTCTAGGTTCCAGGGATCATGTTTCAGGGCATGTGCGGGACTCGCCGTGAAGCCGTGCACCTGGAACCTGCCCCCTAGAACCTGGCACCTCCCACGCCTACTCGCCGGAACCCCCGTCCGCCGCTACGGTTACTCTCCCGAACACGGAGCGCCGTCATGAAACGTCTTGTCCTGCCTGTGATCCTCGCCGCCGGTCTGGGCCTGTCGGCCTGCGCCAGCCTCGCCCCCTATGGCGCCCAGGCCGGGCCGAACGGGCAGGGCTATTCGGAGCAGCGAATCGAGAGCAACCGCTATCGGGTGACCTACAACGGCGTCGGCGCGCCCGGGCCGGTGGCCGACTACGCCCTGCTGCGCGCGGCCGAGCTGACCACCTCGCAGGGCTATGACTGGTTCGAGGTCACCCAGCGCTGGACCGACGGCCGCCCCGACAGCGCCGGCGGCGTCCGGCCCAGCGTCGGCGTCAGCTATGGCGGCGGTCGCTACTCCAGCCCCTATGGCCGCTATTCCAGCTCCGGCGTGGGTCTGGGCGTCGGCCTGAACTTCAGCGGCCCGTCCCCGACCTCGACCTCGCTTGAAGTCGTCATGGGCCGCGGCGCCAAGCCGGATCGGCCCGAAGCCTATGATGCGCGGGGCGTGCGGGATGCGCTGGGGAGGTTCTAGGCTTTAGGTTGCAGGTTCTAGGTTACCGGTTCCGAGGACGAGGCTCAGGCCTTCCTGCATCTGTCCCTGGAACCTGAACCCCTAGAGCCTGGAACCTACCTTCCCCGCGTCAGCGCCCGGTATTCCACCAGCCGCTCCTTGTCGCGGCGGACCTGATCGGCGACGGCGTTGTCGACGTCCAGCGAGGCGTAGCGGACCCAGCCGTCGACGCCGAGCTTGTCCTGAACGGCGGCCACCGGGGTGCGCCAGCGGAAGTAGGACAGCCAGCTGACGCCTGCGCCCAGGATGATGGCCAAGGCCTGCAGGGCGCGGAAGGCGCCGGCGTCGGCGGGGGCGGGCTCCAGCAGGAACAGGGCCAGCCAGACCACGAAGACCAGCGGCGTCATGATCCGCTGCGCCCAGCGCATCCAGTAGCGCTCGCGCCGGACGCGCCACAGCTCCATCTGGACGTATTTTTCGAGGTACTCCATCCGCGCCCCGATCCACATGGTCAGGCGGGTCAGATACAGGGCGCGGCGGCCCCAGCCCTTGCCGTCCATCTGGTACTGGGTCTCGGCCTGATCGGCCATGGCGCGGGCGCTGGTGAACAGGTTTTGCAGTTCGCGCGTCCGCGTCACGATCTCGCGCGACAGCTCATAGGAGTCGTTCTCCAGCTGGAAGCGGTACTGGATGAACAGGATCGCCTGCGCGGCCCAGAAGATCCCCACCGTCGCCAGCATGGCGGCGAAGGCCAGGCCCAGCCCCATCGGCGGCGAGCCGGTCCAGGTCGAGAACCAGGTCGGCCCCAGCGTCGCCAGCAGGGTGAAGGCGACCAGCGCCGCCAGCTGGCTGCCGCGCTTGACCGTCACGTGCACGATCAGCGCCTTGAAGACGCGGCGGCCATAGTCATGGATCAGCTTGCGGATGTCGCTGTCGACCGGGAAACGCTCCTCGATCTGACGGCTGAACAGGACGTGGAAGCGGTCCGGCTTCCCCTCGCTCTCCCAGAAGGGAAAGATGTCGAGCGGCTGGTTGAAATACTCGTCGATATGGCTCGACACCGCGGCCACCGAGGCCGGGTCGTAGGAGAAATACTCGCTGTCCTGAATCGGGCGCAGGATGCCGTCGGCGCTGCGCAGCGCCGGGGCCTCGACCTGCGAGGTCGGCGGCGGCGCGGCGCGATCGACGCTGTCCTGACCGCCCGGCGGCGGCGGGTTCGGCGCGGCCTGCAGGCGCTGGTCGTGGCCATGGCCGCCGTGTCCCCCGTCGTTCAGGGCGCCGAAGGGCTCGGGCTCCGGCGCATTGTGCGGATGCGCGTTCGGGTTGGGGGCGTGGTTGTGATCGTCGTGCGACATGGCGCTTCGGCGGTCCCTTGAGTCTCGATGAACGCGACTATGGCAGATCACGCCGCCGGGCCGACGACGTTCTCTCACGACGCGAAGCGCCGCCGTTCAGCTATCGCCGTTAACCTTGCTTTGGGGCAAGTGAAGTTTCGGTCAGGAGGAGAAGTCCCACCGAGAGATCTCAGGCGGCTCAACCACAGGGCTGTTGGATGAGATCGTGCAGTCAAACTGTTCAACCTGCTTGCCAACGTAGGCCAGCTTGCTTTGCAAAGGCGCGTCCGCCGCTGGCATGTCGTGTTCCCCGGACACAAATGCATCGAGCCCCTGCATCAGCACCACCTCGAACCGGCACCGTCCCGAAACCGGTGGCATCGCCTGACCAGCGGCACACCAGGTGACGTAGAAAAAGGTGGTGTCGCCTGACGAAAGCCGCCCCTTAACAGCGACTTTTGAATCGAGGACGCCGCAAGTTGGTTGTTGCGTACTGTCCCCTCGGGCGAGGACCAGGACATCCTCATAGACGGCGCGCTCGCGCTCAGCGGAGGGAATCGAGAGGCGCGCGATGAGTTGCTCGATCGAAGGTGTTTCTGGCGTGGCGGGTGCTTGTTGCGGTGCGATCAGGATCAACGCCGCCAGTGTACCGGTGATCAGGCCTGTCATCGGGTTCCCTTCGCAATGCCGCAATCGGCGCTATAAGCCCGCACCATGACACGTTTTCTCATCGTTGCAGCCGGGGGCGCGCTCGGCGCCATGGCCCGCTACGGGCTGGGACGACTGCTGCCCGTGACCGGCGGCTGGCCCTGGCCGACGCTGGCGGCCAATGTGGTCGGCGGGCTGCTGATGGGCGTGCTGACCGGCTGGCTGGCCTTCAAGGGCGGGACGAACGGCGAGACGATCCGCCTGTTCGCCGCTGTCGGCGTTCTGGGCGGCTTCACCACTTTCAGCGCCTTCTCGCTGGAGACGGTCCTGATGATCGAGCGCCGTCAGTTCGCCATGGCCGGTGGTTATGTCGCGATTTCGGTGGCCGCTTCGGTCATCGCCCTGTTTATCGGCCTGATCCTGGCCCGCCGCGCTTTCGGAGCCGCGATTTGACTGACGAAGCCTATAATCCCGCTGACGGCGAGCCGGACGACGCGCCGAAAGACGCCCCCAAGCGCGAGGTCCAGACGATCTACGTCGCCGAGGCCGAGGACGGCATCCGGCTGGACCGCTGGTTCCGCCGCCGCTGGCCGCACCTGTCGAACATTCAGGTTCAGAAGATGGCCCGCAGCGGCCAGATCCGCGTGGACGGCGCCCGCATCAAGCCCGAAGGCCGCCTGACCGCCGGCGCCGCCGTGCGCGTGCCGCCGATCCCGGACGACACCTCGCGGCAGGCCGGTGACGCCCACACCCTGTCCGAGAAGGACATCGCCTTCGCCAAATCCCTCGTTCTCTATGAGGACGACATGGTCATCGCCCTGAACAAGCCGCACGGTCTGGCCGTGCAGGGCGGCACCAAGACCAGCCGCCACGTCGACCGCCTGCTGGGCGCCTGGGGCGAGGGGATGGAGCGCCCGCGTCTGGTGCACCGGCTCGACCGCGACACCTCGGGCGTGCTGCTGCTCGGCAAGGGACCGGAGGCGGCCAAGCGCCTCGCCGGAGCCTTCGCCCGCCGTCAGGCCAAGAAGACCTACTGGGCCATCGTCATCGGCAATCCCAAGCCCTCGGCGGGCCAGATCGACATGCCGCTGAAGAAGACCGGCATCAACGACTTCGAGATGATGCGCCCGGCCGAGCGCAAGGACCCGCGCGCCGAACCGGCCGAAACGGCCTTCACCACCATCTCCAGAGCCGCCCATCGCGCCGCCTGGATGGCCCTGCGCCCCTTCACCGGCCGGACCCACCAGCTGCGCGCCCACATGGCCGCCATCGGCCACCCGATCCTCGGCGATCCCAAGTATGGCGACGACAAGTCCCGCGAACTGTCCGGCCCGCTGAAGCTGCAGCTGCACGCCCGCCGCATCGAGCTGGACCACCCCGCGGGCGGCAAGCTGATCGTCGAGGCGCCGCTGAGCCCCGAGATGAAGGCCGGCTTCGCCCACTTCGGCTTCGACCCGCACGAGGCCGACGGCGAGGACCCGTTCGAGGGAGTCCGCCGCCAGCGATGACCCGTCCCCTCGCAGTCTTCGATATCGACGGCACCCTGGTGGACAGCCGCGCTTCCATCCATCGTGCGGCCTGTGACGCCGCGCGGGCCATGGGCCTGCCGGAACCCGAGTATGACCGGGTCCGCATGATCGTGGGCCTGAGCCTGCACAAGGCCCTGCACACGCTGGAGCCTCAGCTGACCGACGCCGAGCTGGCCGACTTCGTCGCCGGTTTTCAGGCCAGCTTCCGCCGGATGTACGAGGCCGGGCACGAGGAGCCGCTGTACGACGGCGCCATGGACCACCTGCGTCGCCTGCATCGCGACGGCTGGCGTCTGGCCCTGGCTACCGGCCAGAACCGCCGGGGCGTGGCCCGCAATCTGGCCCGTCAGGGCTGGGCCGAGATCTTCCTGTCCTCGCACTGCGCCGAGGATGGCCCCGGCAAGCCGGACCCGGCCATGCTGCACGCCGCCATGGCCGCCTGCGGGGCTGAGCCCGCCTCGACCGTCATGATCGGCGACACCGCCCATGACGCGACCATGGCCGTCAACGCCGGTGTCCTGCCGCTGGGCGTCGGCTGGGGCTTCCACACGGCCGAGGAACAGATCGCCGGCGGCGCCCGCCATGTGTCGAAGAGCTTCGGCGAGCTGAATGTGGTGCTGGACGGCTTCGCCCGCGCCACCGCCTGACCTGAGAGACCCGATGTCCCACATCCCCCCGCTTGATCCCATGGTCGCCGCGAAGAAGGGCTTCCGCGAGTCCGAAGAGCGGCTGAAACGCTTCTGGAAGACGGTCGATGTGGCGGAAGGTGAGGGGGCCAAAGGGCGTGAATGGACCGTCCTGCTCGACGGCCGCGCGCCCAAGACCCCGGCTCATGCGAAACTGACCCTGCCGACCGAAGCCGCCGCGCGTCTGGTCGCCGACGAATGGGCCGCGCAGGGCGAGTTTATCGCGCCCGAGACCATGCCCGCCACCCGTCTGGCCTCCACCGCCATCGACCGGGTCAGTCAGGTGCGCGAGGCCGTGGCCGACGAGGTCGCCGCCTACGCCGGGACCGACCTGCTCTGCTATCCCGCCGAGGCGCCCGGCTCGCTGGTCGCCCAGCAGGCCCGCGAATGGGGCCCGTGGCGCGACTGGGCCGGGGATCTGGGCGTGCCGCTGGCGGTCGCCGAGGGCATCACCCACAAGCCGCAGGACCCTGCCGCCGTCGCCCGCGTGCGCGAACTGGCGCTGGAACTGGATGACTTCGCCCTGACCGGCCTGGCCGCGGCCGTCCCCCTGCTGGGTTCGGCCGTGCTGGGTCTGGCGGTCCAGCGCGGCGCCCTCACCGGTGAGGCCGCCTTCGACCTGTCCCGCCTCGACGAGGCCTTCCAGGAATCCCGTTGGGGCGTCGACGAGGAAAACGCCGCCCGCACCGCCGCCCGCCGCGCCGAGGCTGTGCTGTTCGACCGGTGGTTCCGGGCGCTGGGCTGACCGAACCCCTCCGTCTCTCCGGCTTCGCCTCCGAGCCACCTCCCCACTGCGTGGAGAGGTGAACGGGAACCCTCACCTCTCCGGCGAAGCCGGGGAGGGGGACCACCCGAAGGGTGGTGGAGGGGTGACGCGCCCCCTCACTTTCCAATCTGGAAAATTGTCACTTGCCATCATGGAAAGTGACGTCTAGCTTTCCAACATGGAAAGTGAGGAGGTCGCCATGACGGAGAACCCAACCCCCGAGGAAGCGCTCGCCGCCATCAAGGCCGCGCGCGGCGAGGTGGGGCGATCGCTGGACTATCACCCGGTCTGGGACCTGATTTCGGGCATCCCGGTCGCCATCATGGTCGGCGGGCAGGGCCTGCCGCCGCCGTGGAGCACCCTGACGGTGGTGTTCGGCATTCTCGGCGTGGTCTGGTCGATGAACGCCTGGAAGGCCCATTACGGCTGGTGGGTCAACGGCTACAGCCCGAAGAGGGCCCGCTGGGTCTCCTTCGCCATGATCGCCCTGATCCTGCCGCTGATGCTGGCGTGCCTGTGGACCAGTCTCGGGGACGGTCCCTGGTGGCTGCCGTTGGTCAACGCCGTCCTCGCCTGGATCATCATGGGCATCGGCAGCCGCGTCTGGATGATCGTCTACCGCCGGGAGCTGGCGGAGACGGACGCATGAGCGACGTCCCTGTCTTCGATCCGATCCTGCACGCCCCGGGCCGCCTGCAGATCGGCGCCATCCTGTCCCGCGTCGACGAGGCCGAGTTCGCCATGATCCGCGACGCCATCAAGGTCTCGGACTCGGTCCTGTCCAAACACCTGAAACAGATGGAGGAGGCCGGCTACATCAAGCTGACCAAGGCGGCGCAGGACGGGCGGCAACGGACCTGGATCAGCTTCTCCATGACGGGAAAGCTGGCGTTCAGGGCCCATGTAGCGGAGCTGCAGAGGCTGGCTGGGGGGTAGGTTTGGCCCACGGCTTGCCATCGCGACAGAGCGCTTTTACGCAGGTCACTTGGGGAGTTGAGGGGGAAAGCATGAGGTATGGCCTGTTCGGCATCGCAGTGATGGCGGCGTTCCTGTCCACCGGGGCGGGGGCGGAGACTCTGGGCTTCGCGGATGAGTCCCATTCGGACCCGGCGGCGGCGCTGCGCAACAAGGCCGAGGTGCCTGCTGAGTGTCTGGACGCCGTCGGCGCCAACACCTGCATCGGCCTTCTCATCGCTGAGGACGCGGGAGAGGGGCCACTCTGGCGCTTCGCGTGGGCGACCCCGGACACCAACGCCATCTGTGTCGATGCCGCCACCGCGAACTATCGGGTGAAATGCGATGCGTCGGATGCGGTTCGTATCGTGTGGGAAAGCCCGATGATGGTCTGCGGACCGAACCGGACCAACTGCCACAGGCCGCCGATGCCGGAACTGCCCTACCGACCGGACGCAACCTGATTACCCCCGCTGTTCGCACCGCCTTCGCCGACGCCCTGCCCGAGGGCGGGACGAACGTGCGCGCCGCGCGGTCTGATGAGCAAGCTTACGAACCGGAGGATGACGCCGTCTTCCGGAGCTGGCTGAAGGCGCGCCAGCCCTGAAAAACCTCCTCTTCCTCTGCTCCCGCAACCGCCTGCGTTCACCCACGGCGGAGCAGCTCTTCGCCAGTCGCCCCGGCGTCGAGACCGCCTCCGCCGGGCTGGCGCCGGACGCGGAGGAGGAATGCTCGGTCGAGCTGGTCGAATGGGCCGACATCATCTTCGTCATGGAGAAGGCGCACCGGTCGAAGCTGCAGCGCCGCTTCGGAAAACACCTGAAGCATGCCCGGGTGATCTGCCTCGACATCCCCGACGACTACGCCTTCATGCAGCCGGAACTGGTCGCCCTGCTGGAGAAGAGGGTGGGGGCGTATCTGCCCTGACTACTGCAGGCGGGTTCCGGAGCAGGCCCGTTCCATCACCGTCCGGGCGACCGAGTTCGGAGAGGTCGCCTGCCATTCTGCGTCGTCCATACGACGGCTGGCCAACTGCTCCTTCAGGTTATTGTCGCGGTAGAGCGTCATCTCCAGCGTACGGTGGCGAAGGTTCACGCAATCCAGTTCGCGCCGCTGCAGGTTGGAACTGCTCCGGTAGCCGCCGATCTCGAGCGGCGCATAGTACTCGTGCCGGATCAGGGCGGTGACAATGTCGCCGTCCCGGGTGACGCCAGCGCTTTCTCCCAGCGCCACGGCCACCTGGTCGGCGGCGAGGACGGTCCAGCCGTCAAGCTCGAGGGTCTGTTCGATCCAGACATCCAGTGCGGCCTGGGTCATTGCGGGCGGCGCGGCCTGAGGCGCGGATTGCGGTGCGGCTTCGGGCAGCGGGAACAGGGCGACGGCGAGCAGGGCGAGGATCATGGCGCCACGGTGGCCCGCCGGCCCATCGGCCGCAAGCCCTCACTCCACCAGCACATTCACCGTCGCCACCACCCCGGTGGTCAGGACGAACAGCCCCACGGCCCACAGGCCGGCCTTCCAGCCGCCCATCCCCTCCACCGACATCAGCCAGCGGCGCTGGATGGCGATGTACCAGATCGTGCTGATCACGATCACCAGCACCCCCGCCAGCGTCGTCCATTCCGCCGGATCCCGCACCGCCATGCTGCCCAGACTGACCAGAATGGACGTCGCGCCGGACAGGTAGCACTGGGCGAAGAAGGGCGGGCGCAGGGTGTCGCGGTCGACCTTGCGGCCCGACAGCTTCAGCCAGGCCCAGGCGAAGATCAGCGGGTGCAGGCTGAACATCAGGGCGCGGAAGATCAGCAGGTTCTGGTCGCTGGAGGTGACCAGTTCGCCGATGCCGTTCCGGTGCTGCTCGACCCCGAACCCCAGCATCATCTCCAGCCCGTGCGCCAGCAGGATGCTGAGCACCAGGAACATCGGCGGGCTCAGGGTCTCCAGATACTGCTTCTCGGGCTTGTCGCGCTGTTCGCTGTCCGAATAGCGCATGGTCTTCAGCGGATGGCGCAGCGTCATGAACAGCGTCCGCGGATAGAACAGCAGCCACGACATGACCTCGTAGAGCAGCTCTTCGACCGAACGCAGGATGGTCAGGAACATGGGCGGGTCTCCCGGAGCGGGGTGAGCCTTGCAGGGAAACATGAACCGGTCCCTGACGACGATTATCGAGGGCTCAGTCCCGATCTCCCAGTCCGTAGGCGTGGAAATACTCCGCCGCCGCTTCCAGTGAGACGCCTTCGCGCTGCTGGACCGCCAGCGGGTGATCCGTCGGCTCCAGCTCGATCAGGGGGCGCAGTCGTCCATCGCGGGGCAGCAGGTTGCACTTCAGCAGCAGGGTTTGCGGATACCCGGGGATGTTGTTCGAGAACCATCCGAACATCGGCCCCAGCTTCGACTGGTCCTCGTCGTTGAAAGCGTCCTGACAACGGGCGAAATTATCGCGGCTGACCGTCGACCAGACGCCGAAGGACAGCACGTCGTCCCGACCGATGATCGGGATATCCAGCACGCCCCGGACATAGAAGTCTGTCTCGCGGTACTCGGCGAAGTCGCTGTCGAGAGACCAGTCCGCGGCGCGTTCCGCCTCCGAGGCCCAGTCCCAGGGATCGGGCGCCACGAACGCAAGGGCGGGAAATCCCTCGTGCGGCTCATTGCAAACGGCGCAGGTGAAGCTGGCGGACATGGCGCCACCCTAGCGAACCGGAGCTCCGGCGGGGAGACGGGTTAGGCCATACGTCCAATCCTGACGCATCGGCCCGCTAGAATGCCGCTTTCGGGTCTTTGAAAATCAGGTCGGGCGTAGACGGGATAGACGGCATAGACGGTGTATTTCGACCGTCTATCGGGGCCGCCGCCCTTAGCCCTCGAACGCCGTGATGATCGGGCAGGGCCCTGCGCCACCGTCGCCGCAGGCCTTCGCCAGCCGGCGCAGGGACGCCCGCGCGGCCTCCAGCTCCGCGATCTTCGCGTCCAGTTCCGTCAGCCGCGCCTGCGCCAGTTCACGCGCCCGCGCCCGGTCCTGCCCGGCGTCCAGCGCCAGCAGTTCGCTGATCTGCTCCAGGGTGAACCCCGCCGTCTGGGCCGAGCGGATGAAGCGCAGGCGGCGCATCGCTTCTTCGCCGTACCGGCGCACGCCATCGCCGCGCGGCGTCTCCAGCAGGCCGCGCCGCTGGTAGTAGCGGATGGTCTCCACCCCCACGCCGCCTTCGCGGGCGAGACCTGAAATGGTCAGATCGCGCATCCCTTGACTCCGTACCATGGTACGGACCCCAGATAGGGCGCGGGCCGTTGTGAACAAGCCGGAGATCCCGATGTCAGAGCCGCGAAAGACCGCTATCCTCTACCGCATGGTCATGCCCGACCATGTCTGTCCCTATGGGCGAAAAGCGGTGTGGCTGCTGAAGCGCAAGGGCTATGCGGTCGAGGATCGCCACCTGACCACGCGGGCCGGAACCGACGCCTTCAAGGCCGAACACGACGTGAAGACCACGCCCCAGACCTTCATCGACGGTGTGCGGATCGGCGGCTACGACGACCTGCGCCGCTTCTTCGGCCAGAAGGTCCCGGAGGCCGGCGCGACCAGCTATGTCCCCGTGCTGGCGGTGTTCGCCGTGGCCCTGCTGCTGGCGCTGGTGGTGGTCTGGTGGATGGACGGGCCGGTGCTGGCCAACCTGCCGCCCGCCTTCATCTCCATCGCCATGTGCCTGCTGGCCATGCTGAAGCTGCAGGACGTCGAGAAATTCTCGACCATGTTCCTCAACTACGACCTGCTGGCGCAGAAATGGCCGCCGTACGGCTACATCTACCCCTTCGCCGAGTTGGGAGCGGGGGTGCTGATGCTGGCGGGCGTGCTGACCTGGCTGTCGGCGCCCGTGGCCCTGTTCATCGGGGGGATCGGAGCGGTCTCGGTGTTCAAGGCGGTCTATGTCGACAAGCGCCATCTGAAATGCGCCTGCGTCGGCGGCTCGACCAATGTCCCGCTGGGCTTCGTCTCCCTGACCGAGAACCTGATGATGATCGCCATGGCGGTCTGGATGCTGGCGGTCATGCACTGACGTTCGATGAGGTGACGTGACGCGGGAATCAGCGCACGAAGTATGCACGTATAGCGAGTAATCGCGGTTTCTATGCCCGTCAGGCGAGGCCGGATATGTGGATGCGAGGACTGGAGGGGGCGGTGCGCGTGCGTTGCCCCGAGTGCTGCGAGGCCGACTGGCGCACCCGTATCGAGCTGGACAGCGGGCGACCGTTCACCTGCTACATGTGCCTGTGCCGCAGCGAGACGCCGCTGCCGGCGCGGGGGCTCAAGGACGGTTGCTCCAGCCGCCTGATGACCGTCGGCCGTCGCGTCCGGGGCCTGTTCCGCCGACGGGACGACCACGACGGCGCGGTGGTCTGATCAGCGGCCCAGCAGGCGGCGCAGGTCGCCCCGCACCCGGTCGCCGCCGCCGGTCTCCAGCTCCGCCTCGACCGTCCGGTGGGTCTCGACCCAGATCGGCGTCGCCTTGGCCAGCAGATCCCGCCCGACCGCGGTCAGGGCCACCCGACGGCCCCGCCGATCGTCCGGGTCGACGGTGCTGATGACCACGCCTGATCGCTCCAGCGGCTTCAGGTTGGCGGTCACGGTCGAGCGATCCATGGCCAGGGTCTCGGCCACCTGACCGACGGTCGGCGGGGCCGGGCGGTTCAGGCTGTTCAGCAGCGAGAACTGGCCACTGGTCAGGCCCAGCGGCCGGAACACCTCGTCAAACCGCCGCGACAGCGCCCGCGCCGCCTGCTGGGTCGCCAGACACAGGCAGTGATCCCGGATGTGCAGGGTGGTGGCGAAGGGCTCGGGCACGTTTGACATGCCGATCTGGATAGTTTGATATCAACCTATTCGTCAATGAATCTGGCGCGGACGGCGCCGGGCCCGCGTGGAAGGAACGCCCCCATGATCCAGGTCACCGCCTTCAAATGGGTGCCGCCCTTCGCCCAGGGCTCGGTGCGCGACATCCGGGTGCGCTGGGCGCTGGAGGAGGCGGGGCTGGGCTATGACGACCGGCTGATCGGCTTCGAGGACCAGGCCACGCCCGAGTACCGGGCGATGCAGCCCTTCGGTCAGGTGCCGGCCTATCGCGATGACCGGGTCGAGATGTTCGAGAGCGGCGCCATCGTCCTGTGGATCGCCCAGAGCTCGGACCAGTTGATGCCTGCCGATGACGCGGGCCGGGCCATGGTCCTGACCTGGCTGTTCGCGGCCATGAACAGCGTCGAGCCCCATGTCGCCGAGCTGGCCATCATCGACCTGTTCAACGCCGACAAGGACTGGGCGAAGGCTCGCCGCCCGGAGGTCGAGGCCTTCCTGCGCAAGCGGCTGGGCGATCTGCAGACGGCGCTCGGCGACCGCCGCTGGTTCGCCAATGACCGGTTCAGCGCCGCCGACATCCTGATGACCCATGTCCTGCGCGACCTGCGCCACACCGACATTCTCGCCGACTTCCCGGCGCTGACGGACTATGTCGCCCGCTGTGAGGGGCGCCCCGCCTTCAAACGCGCGCTGGAGGACCAGCTGAAGCCGTTCAGGGCGGCGGAGGCGAAGAACCCGGCCCTGACCGGCGGCGCCGCCTGAGATGGCCCGTCTGGTCTTCGGCATGAACCAGTCGCTGGACGGCTATGTCGACCACGACGCCTTCGCGCCCGACGCGACCCTGTTCCGACACTTCATCGATCAAGTGAAGGGGCAGGCGGGCGGGCTGTACGGCCGCCGCCTCTATGAGATCATGGCCTACTGGGACGACGACCATCCCGAATGGACCGCCGACGAGCAGGAGTTCGCCGCGGCCTGGCGCGCCCATCCCAAATGGGTGGTGTCGCAGTCGCTGAAGTCCGTCGGCCCCAACACCACCCTGATCTCCGGCGACGTCGAGGCGGCGGTTCGCAAACTCAAGGCCGAGGTCGAGGGCGAGATCGAGGTCGGCGGGCCGAAGCTGGCCAAAAGCCTGGGCGAGATGGGCCTGATCGATGCGTACCGCATCTATCTGCACCCCTATGTCACCGGCGGCGGCGCGCCCTATTTCGCCGGGCCTCGCCCGCCGCTGCATCTGGTCAGCCATCAGCGGATCGGAGCCGAGGCCATCCTGCTGACCTACGAACCGGCCTGACCACCCTTGATTAGCGCCTCGCGCTCGGCCGCCGTCAGGGCGCGCCACTTGCCTTCGGGCAGGTCGCCGAGATGCAGGGGGCCGATGCGGATGCGGTGCAGGTCGATGACGCGCAGTTCGACCAGATCGGCCATGCGGCGGATCTGGCGGTTGCGGCCTTCCTTCAGGATGAAGCGCAGCAGCTGGGGCTCGACCACGGTCACCCGGGCGGGCTTCAGCCTGCGACCGTCCAGCTCCAGTCCGTGGCGCAGCTTGGTCAGCTTGGCCTCGGTCACCTGACCGCGCACCCGGACCAGATACTCCTTGTCCAGATCGGACTCCGGCCCGATCACCGCCTTGGCCACCACGCCGTCTGACGACAACAGCAGCAGGCCGCGGGAGTCCTCGTCCAGCCGCCCGATCGGGGGCAGGGAGGCGCGGCCCGGGGGCTCGGCGTCGCCGATGCGGTTGGCGATGGTCATCAGCCGCACCGCCGGGATCTTCCCCGGCTCGGGCTGGCCCGAGACATAGCCGACCGGCTTGTGCAGGATCAGGGTCTGGCCCTGCGCCAGTTCGGCGGTGGCGCCGTCGCTCAGGGTCAGGGTCTGGCCGGTCTCCAGCTTGCGGCCCGCGTCGCGGACCACCTCGCCGTCGATGGACACCAGCCCGTCGGCGATCAGGGCGTCGGCCTCGCGCCGCGAGCAGACCCCCGACTGGCCCAGCCATTTGTTGATGCGGACGGGTTCGGCCCCGTCATAGGTCTTCGTCCACGCCATCTCAGACCGCCCGGAACAGGAGCATGATGTTGTTGGCCGGCATCTCGACCCTGAGCGTCAGGGCCAGACCCGCCGTCTTCGCCTCCGCCACGACCGCATCCCGGTCGCGCAGGCCCCAGTCGGGGTTGCGGCTCTTGAGGCTGACGTCGAAGTCGGCGTTGGACGGGGCCAGTTCGATCTCCGCCTCGCGATAGGGGCCGTAGACCGCCAGCAGGCCGCCCGGACGGACCAGCGACCGGCCCGCCAGCCGCATCAGGCCTTCGGTCGCCGCCCACGGGCTGATGTGGATCATGTTGATGCAGACCATCGCCTCATAGGGCCCGGTCGGCCAGCCGCCTTCGTCCAACATGTCCAGCGCGACCGGCGGGTTCAGGTTCGGCAGTTTCGCCTGACCGGCCCAGGCGGTCATGCTGGCGCGGGCCTCGGCGGACGGATCGCTGGGCGTCCAGTCCAGACCGGGCAGGGCGCCGGCGAAGGCGACGGAGTGCTGGCCCGAGCCACCCGCGATCTCCAGCACCCGGCCGCGCGCGGGCATGTGCGCCTTCAGCACTTCCAGGATCGGCCCGGCGTTGCGGAGCGAGGCGGGGGAGTTCAGCCCGCCTTCGGGAGTCGCGGTCAGGGCGTCCATGGTCTGCATGCCGCCCGATACCCCGGCGAGGCCCGGATCGCGACCGGAAAGTGCGACGGCGATCGCGGTCGGTTCACGGCCGAGGTTGAAACTTGCGCCGGTTGACGACGCTCCGGGTTCGGTGTCATTCCGGCTGAAACATTGCGTGATGAAACACGCATCAGGGAGCGGTCACGGGGGCGGCAAGACCTCCGGGCCAGACGGTTCAGGAGACCTCACGTGACCCACTCGATCCCCGGCCTTCTGCCGGCCCCGACCCGCCATGCCGGTCTCATCGCCTGGGTGGAGCAGATCGCCGCCCTGACCAAGCCCGCCCGCGTCCACTGGTGCGACGGCTCCGAAGCCGAGAAGGCCGCGATCGTCGCCGACCTGATCGACAAGGGGACGCTGAAGGCGCTGGACCCGGTCAAGCGCCCGGGCAGCTACTACGCCGCCTCGGACCCCCGCGACGTCGCCCGCGTCGAGAGCCGCACCTTCATCTGCTCGGCCAATGAGATCGACGCCGGCCCGACCAACAACTGGGCCGATCCGGTCGAGATGCGCGCTCGCATGAGCGGCCTGTTCGACGGCTGCATGGCCGGCCGGACGATGTATGTCGTGCCGTTCTCGATGGGCCCGCTGGGTTCGAAGATCAGCGCCCTGGGTGTCGAGATCACCGACAGCGGCTATGTCGCCGTCTCCATGGGCATCATGACCCGCATGGGCCAGCCGGCGCTGGACGTGCTGGGCGAGGACGGCGTCTTCGTGCCCGCCATCCACACCCTCGGCGCTCCGCTGGCCAACGGTCAGGCGGATGTGCCGTGGCCCTGCAATGACGACAAGTGGATCGTCCACTATCCCGAGACCCGCGAGATCTGGTCCTACGGCTCGGGCTACGGCGGCAACGCCCTTCTGGGCAAGAAATGCTACGCCCTGCGCATCGCCTCGGTCATGGCCCGCGATGAGGGCTGGCTGGCCGAGCACATGCTGATCCTCAAGCTGACCAACCCGGAAGGGCAGGCCAAATACATCGCCGCCGCCTTCCCCTCGGCCTGCGGCAAGACCAACCTGGCCATGCTCCAGCCCGCCATTCCCGGCTGGAAGGCCGAGACGGTCGGCGACGACATCGCCTGGATGCGCTTCGGCGACGACGGCCGCCTGTACGCTGTGAACCCGGAAGCGGGCTTCTTCGGTGTGGCGCCGGGCACCAGCCGCAACACCAACCAGAACGCCCTGGCGACCCTGGCCTCCAACACCGTCTTCACCAATACCGGCCTGACCGATGACGGCGACGTCTGGTGGGAGGGCCTGTCCAAGGAAGCGCCGGAAGGCCTGACCAACTGGAAGGGCGCGGTCCACGACCCGGCCTCGGGCGAGCCCGCGGCGCACCCGAACGCCCGCTTCGCCGCCCCCGCCTACCAGTGCCCGACCATCGCGCCCGAGTGGGAAGATCCCAAGGGCGTGCCGATCGACGCCATCCTGTTCGGCGGCCGCCGCGCCTCGGCCGTGCCGCTGGTGACGGAGGCCTTCGACTGGGAGCACGGCGTCTTCATGGGCTCGTCGGTCGCCTCGGAAGGCACCGCCGCCGCCGAGAACAAGGTCGGAGAGCTGCGCCGCGACCCGTTCGCGATGCTGCCCTTCTGCGGCTACAACATGGGCGACTACTTCGCCCACTGGCTGGCCATGGGCGGCAAGACGGACGCGGCCAAGCTGCCGCGCCTCTACTTCGTCAACTGGTTCCGCAAGAACGAGGACGGGAAGTTCATCTGGCCGGGCTTCGGCGACAACGCCCGCGTCCTGAAGTGGATTTCCGAGCGACTGGACGGCAAGGCCGAGGCCGTGGACACCCCGGTCGGCCGCGTGCCTTCGGTCGAGGCGCTGGATCTGTCGGGCCTGACCCTGTCGGACGCCGATCTGGCCACCCTGCTGGACGTCGATGCCGAGGTCTGGGCCGAGGAAGCCGCCCTGATCCCCGCCTTCTACGAGACCTTCGGCGACCGTCTGCCCAAGGCCCTGTGGGACCAGCATGCGGCCCTGACGGCCCGCATCGAAGCGAACCGCGCGGCCGCCATCGCCGCGGAGTAGGCGCGGGGACATAGCGTCCACTTGCAAAAGAGGCGCGGCGGGTCGATTTGAGCCGCCGTGTCTTCTTCCCCGGATGTGATTGTCATCGGCGCGGGGGTGCTGGGTCTGTCCAGCGCCGCCGAACTGGCTGCGCGCGGCCATGCGGTGACCGTGCTGGATCCGGGCGGCCCCAACGCCTCTTCGGCGGCGGCGGGGATGATCGCGCCGGCGATGGAGAGCCTGATCGACGGCCTGTCGCTGGATCATGCGGCCCTGCTGAAGCGCGGGCGCGACCTGTGGCCCGCCTTCGCCAGCGCCTTTGGCCTGACGCTGTATCTGGACGGCGCTGAGTGGCGAGGGACCGACCCTGACGGCGCAGTCGCCCGCCTTCACGCCCTCGGCTTCGCCGCTGAACGGGCGGGGGAGGCGCTGTTCACCCCGGATGATTGGCGCATCGAGGCCCGGATCGCCCTGGACCAGCTGTCCGACGTTTCCGGCGTCAGCCGGATCGAAGCCACCGTCGCGCGCCTGTCGAACGACGGCGACGGCTGGACGATGACCGCCCGGGACGGGCGCCGCTGGTCCGCGCCTTCGGTGGTGCTGGCGACCGGAGCGGCGACGGCGCTGGAGGGGCTGCCGGAGCCCGTGGCGGCGCTGGTCAACGCCATCGAGCCGATCCGCGGGCAACTGACGCCCGTGACCTGTGTGGCGCCGGGCCGGGTGATCCGCGGGCCGGGCGGCTATGCGACCCCCACGGCGGACGGCGTGCTGTGCGGCGCCACCATGCAGTCGGGTGAGCGGGAGCCGGTGGCGGATCCGGACATCACGGCCAGGCAGATCGCCAACGGCCTGTCCCTGACCGGCGCGCAAGGGCAGGCGGGCGAGCCGCGCGTCGGCATTCGCGGCGCCTCGCCGGACGGCCTGCCGATCGCCGGACCCTCAGGAACGCCGGGCCTGCATCTGGCCCTGGCCCCGCGCCGCAACGGCTGGCTGCTGGGGCCGATGGTCGGCGGCATCGTCGCCGACGGACTTGAGGGCCGCGCGCCTCGGGCGGACGCGGCGGCCCTCTCGCCCCTGCGGGTCTTTATTCAGCCGGCGGCACGAAGCGCAGGTTGATGGAGACCCGCGACCCTTCCGCGGCGCCGTCGACGGTGCGCGGATTGATCTGGAAGTAGCGCGACAGCTGCTGGGCGGCGCGGCCGAAACCGTTTCCGGCGGGGCTCTCGCCCGTCACGTTGCAGCCCGAGACCCGACCGTTCGCCTCGACCATGCAGTTCAGCGACGCCGAACCGGCCAGGCCCCGGTCCAGCGCGCGCGGCGGATAGGCCCGCATCATCTGATCGCCGTTCGGCTGGCTGATCCAGCTGGGATCCCGAATCACGCGGGCCGCCGGGGGATTGGGCTGGGGCGTGTCCGCCGGCGGCGCCACATCCACAGGTTTGTCGACCGGTTGCGAGATGCTGATGGTCGGGCCGGTGGTCGGCGTAGCGTCCGGATTGCGCACGGCATGGATCACGTCCGTGGGCGTGGTCGGCAGCGGAGTGTCGTTCACCGGCGGGTTCGGCGCGGCGGGTTTCTGCTCCACCGGCTTGGGCTCGATCGGCTCCGGCCGATGCAGCTCGATCACCGTGCCGGTGATCGGCGGTTCGCTCTGCGTGATCGGCTGGGGCATCTCAAAACGCTGATAATACAGCGCTATGCCGACCCCGACGTGGGCCATGGCGACGATGCCGATGGCGATCCAGCTGGAGCGTGACAGCCCCGGGCTCTTGCGTTCGTGGAAGTCGAGGGGGCTCACCAGTCCGGGGCCGCCTGCGGTTCTGATCATCATGGCCTTCATCCCTGTCTTGCTGCCCCCGCAGCTTTCCCTGACGGAAATGGAGCGCTGCCGTTGGGGCGGGTTTGCGGCGAGGATCAGGCGGGATTTGGCGCTTCGCAGAACGTGGCTTTTCAGTCACGTTAAGGCCTCGTTAACCAGAGTTCACCAGCATTAACGATTATGACCATCAGGGCGATTCCATCGTCAGGCGGGGTAGAGGCGGCCATCCGGCGTGCGTCCAGCGCAACGGGTGTGGACGCCGACTTCCTCGTGCGCACCGCCCGGCGGGAAAGCGCGATGAACCCGAATGCGCGGGCGTCGACCTCGTCCGCCTCGGGTCTGTTTCAGTTCATCGAGCAGACCTGGCTGGCGACGGTGAAGCAGCACGGCGCCAAGCATGGCTACGGCCAGTACGCCGACCTGATCTATCGCGGCTCGGACGGGCGCTGGCGGGTCGAGGGCTCGGCGCGCAATGTGGTGCTCGACCTGCGCTTTGATCCGCAGGCAGCCTCGACCATGGCGGCGGAGCTGACCGCCCAGAACGCCGCCTATCTGCGCGGCCGGACAGGGCGTGAACCGGGCGCCGGCGACCTCTACGCCGCCCACTTCCTCGGTCCGGCGGGCGCGGCCCAGCTGATGGAGGCGATGGATCGCCGTCCGGGCTCCAGCGCGGCCTCGATCTTCCCCGAGGCGGCGGCGGCGAACCGCTCGATCTTCTACCGCAACGGCCGTCCGGCGACGGTGGCCGAGGTCCACGCCAATCTGCAGCGTTCGGCGGGCGAGGGCTCCCCGGCCTCGGGCGCGGGCAGCAATGATATCCAGTCCGCGGCGCCGCCGCTGTCCGAGCGCGACCAGATGCTGGCCGCCCGGCTGGATCGCCTGAAGCAGGATCAAAGCCTGCTGGCCCTGCTGCTGGGCCAGGACGGGGAGGGCAAGGGCGGCGGCTTCGGCGGCGCCTTCGGAACCGGAAGCCGATCAGACATCTGAGGCCGAATCCGGTCATGGTGAACCGCCCGTTAACGATGGTCGGACGATGGTGGTCCGAAGCCAGACCTTGAGCGTTCCATGACCACCTTCCGCGCCCGTCTCACCGAGATCGACATCCGCCGTCTGATCAAGGCGGACGATGAAGACGAACGCGCCGCCGCCGCCCACAAGCTGTGCCGCAGCATGGACCGGGCCGAGCTGGACGAGGAAGATCGCGCCGCCGCCCACAAGATCCTGCGCCTGCTGGCCAATGACGCCGCCGAACTGGTGCGCCGGGCCATGGCGGTGACGCTGAAATCCTCGGACCTGATCCCGCGCGACGTGGCCCGCCGTCTGGCCGCCGACGTCGACAGCGTGGCTCTGCCGATGATCCATTTCTCGCCGGCCTTCTCGGACGAGGATCTGATCGAGATCGTCCAGGCCGGGTCGGCCCTGCGTCAGACCGCCGTCGCCGGACGCCCGCGCGTCAGCCGTGACGTCGCCGACGCCGTGGCCGAGGTCGGGGCCGAGACCGCCGTCCGCGCACTGGCCGCCAACGACAACGCCGACATCGCCGAGGCCGCCCTGGGCCGCTGCGTCGATCGCTTCGGCGATGCGCCCGAGATCGTCGCGGCCCTGGCCTATCGTCAGGCCCTGCCGCTGTCCGTCACCGAGCGGCTGGTCGAACTGGCCTCGGACGCGGTGCGCGAGCATCTGGTGACCCGCCACGCCGTGGCGCCCGAGACGGCCATCCGTCTGGCGTCCTTCGCGCGCGAGCGGGCGACGGTCGATCTGGTCGATCAGGCCTCCAGCCACGCCGACCTGACCCAGTTCGTGGCCGGCCTGAACGCCCGCCGGGCCCTGACCGGCTCCCTGCTGCTGCGGGCGCTGGCGCGCGGCCAGATGGGCCTGTTCGAGCATGGACTGGCCGAGCTGGCCGGGACACCGCACCAGCGCGCCTGGCTGATGATCCACGACGCCGGTCCGCTGGGCCTCAAGGCCATCTACGACCGCGCCGGCCTGCCGCCGCGCCTGTTCCAGGCCTTCCGCGCCGGGGTCGACACCTGGCGCAATCTTCAGGCCGAGGGCGTGGACACCACGGACGACGCCTTCCGCCAGCAGATGCTGGAGCGCTTCCTGACCCAGCGCCCGAACGCCCCGCGTGAGGATCTGGCCTATCTGATGGAGCGCCTCGATCAGGCGCCCGCCGCCCCGCGCGGCGTTGGCAGCGTCGCCGCCTGATCGCCGCACAGCAAAACGCCCGCCGGTGAGGGCGGGCGTTTCAATCTCTTGGATCCGAAACTGGGATCAGGCGAAGTGCTGGGCCACCTTGGCTTCCAGCGTTTCGGCCAGGATCTTGCCGGTCGGGTGGTCGTCGGTCTGGATCTGGTCGCGGACCACGGCCTTGATGGCGTCGATGTGGGCGTCGATCAGCATCAGCGGCGCGGCCATGCGCTTGGCCGGATCGTCCATCATCTTGCACAGCGAGGCGGCCAGACGGGTGACCAGCGGATACTGGTAGGTGGTGCCCAGGCCCTTCAGGTCGTGGGCGCGGAAATACAGGGTCTCGGCGGTCTGGGCGTTATAGCCCTGGGCGCGGATGTCCGACTGGGCCTTGTCCAGCTTGACGATCTCGTCCTTCAGCCACTGGCCGAATTGGGCCGACATGGCCTTCAGGGCTTCCTCGGCCTTGGCGATGGCGTTGGCGTCGATGCCGCCGAACGCGCCGCCGACCTTCATGCGAAGGGTGTTGGGCGGACGAATGACCTGGGCTGAATTGCTCACCGGGCGCTCCCGTAACTGACTGACGGTCAAGGTCGCACAAACGACCTTAAGAAGCCGTGCACGGTCTGAATTTCAGGCGATCAGGACGCGAACTGCTCGGCCAGGACACGCTCCTCGAACGAGCGCCCGGCGTCGAACAGCATGGTCAGGGCGATGTCCCGCCGCTCGCGCACATCGACCTTGACCACTCGCCGGACCTCGAAATTGTCGGCGGTGGCGCTGACCGGGCGTTTGTCGGCCTCGAGAATCTCGAAACAGACCTTCGCCTGATGTGGCAGCAGGGCGCCGCGCCAGCGCCGGGGCCGGAAGGCGCTGATCGGGGTCAGGGCCAGGACGCGGGAATCCAGCGGGATGATCGGGCCGTGGGCCGACAGGTTGTAGGCGGTCGATCCCGCCGCCGTGGCCACCAGACAGCCGTCGCAGGACAGCTCCTCCAGCCGCACCCGGTCGTCGACGCTGATCCGTACCTTGGCGCTCTGACGCGTCTGGCGCAGCAGGGACACCTCGTTGATGGCCAGTCCGCTGTGGACCTGTCCGCTTTCGGTCCAGGCGTCCATCTGCAGTGGGTGGATGACGGCGCGCCCGGCGTCCGACAGCCGCTCCAGCAGGCCCTCTTCCTCATAGTCGTTCATCAGGAAGCCGACAGAGCCCCGGTTCATCCCGAACACCGGGGTGCGGCGCTCCATGACCGTGTGCAGGGTCTCCAGCATGAAGCCGTCGCCGCCGAGCGCCACGATGACATCCGCCTCGCTTTCCGGCGCGGCGCCGTAGCGGGCGATCAGGCGGTCACGGGCCTCGATCGCCTCGGGACGATCCGAGGCGGTGAAGGCGATGCGCAGGACGGGTTCGGAAGGCGGGCTCACCGGGCTACGCAAGCCGAGCGGGACGGTGAAGTCAAACGGCGATGCGTTGGTCGGGCGTGTCCGGCTCGACCAGGGCGCGGAAGGCGCGGGCCGCCGAGGCCGGCGACAGGGCGCCGCGCTGCCAGATGGCCTGGCCCTGATCGCCCGGCAGGCCGCGGTTCAGCTTGCGCACTTCGGCCAGCAGGGTGGGGAAGACCGCCCGGTCGATGCCGACCGAGGCGCAGGCGTAGTAGAAGGCTTCCGGCGTCGACGAATTCAGCGCCTGCTGGACCTGCTTCACCGTGAACCCGCCCAGCGCCGACAGGCTGTGGATGACGAGGCTGTAGCGCTTTTCGCGGGCGGCGCGGATCAGGATTGAGGGTTTCAGCTGGCCGGCGGCCTGCAGCTTGGCGACGAGACGGCGCTCCATCTCCTCCCGCTCGGGCGTGTCCTCGAGGATTTCGTCGAGCCGCTTCTTCATCACGCCCTCGACGGCGTCATAGACGGCCGAGCCCAGCTTGCTCTCATCGACCTGGAAGCGGGTGGCGATCGACTCGCGCAGGGCGGCGCCGACCCACTGGTACATCTGTTCGGCCAGGGCCTTGTCGAGCCCCGGATGGCGCAGCAGCGGCCCGCGCAGGGCGGCGACGCGGCGAGACTGTTCGACCAGACGGCGGAAGCCGTCGCCGCTGATCTGGGCGGTGCGATTGGTGGCCAGCGCGGCCATGACGGCGGGCACGCCGCGTTCGATCACGGCGTCGGAGACGCGGCCGCTCAGCTGCGGGCGGCGGGCGACGGCGATCTGGTGGTCCAGCGAGGCCTCGATGAGGATGCGCAGCAGGTCTTCGTCCTGCAGCACCGGGCTGGAGGCCAGGATCGGCGCGGCGATCTCGATCTCGTCCAGCGCCAGCACATTGACCAGGGCCGCGGGCGCCCAGTCCGCGTGGGCGAGGCGCATCGAAAGCGCCTTGCGGATGTCGCGCTCGGCCTGACGGGCCAGCGACAGGAAGATTTCGCCCAGGATGGGGGACAGCTGGCCGTCCGGTGGGCTGGCGTCGCACAAGGCCATGACGCCGAGGAGCAGCCGCTGGCGGGCGTCCGGGCTCTGCTCGCGGGCGAGGGCCAGCAGATCCTGCGCGCGCGGGGCGCGGTCGGGCATCCGGGAGGGATCAAGCTGGACGAGGACGGTCACGAACGTCTCCGGAGCGTCGACGGAATTCGACGCCGTTTACCGTAACGCTCGCTAGCTAAGACGCGGTTAACGGAACCTGAATCTTGACGCAGATCAACGTAAGCGCGAGCGTGCCGGTCCAGAACAGGCCCAACAACAAGCAGGGCAGAGGAAACGATCATGGCTGACGGTGCGATCACGACGATCCGGTCGAAGGTGTCGGAGGCGGAGTGGAAGACGCGCGTCGAACTGGCGGCGCTGTACCGGCTGGTGGCGCTGCACGGGTGGGACGACATGATCTTCACCCACATCTCGGCCCGCGTACCGGGGCCGGAGCATCATTTCCTCATCAATCCCTACGGCTGGTATTTCGAGGAGATCACCGCCTCATCGCTGGTGAAGGTCGATCTGGACGGCAACGTCGTCCAGGAGACCGAGAGCTTCATCAATCCGGCCGGCTTCACCATCCATTCGGCGATCCATGCCGCGCGTGAAGACGCGAAATTCGTCATCCATCTGCACACCGTCGCCGGAGTCGGCGTGGCGGCCCAGAAGGAGGGCCTGCTGCCGATCGGCCAGAATGCCTGCCTGCTGCAGCATCAGGTCGCCTATCACGGTTATGAAGGGCTGGCCCTGAACCATGACGAGCGCGAGCGGCTGGTGGCGGACCTTGGCGACAAGCCGCTGATGCTGCTGCGCAATCACGGCACCCTGGCCGTCGGCCAGACGGCGGCGCAGGCCTGGATCGGCATCTTCTTCCTGGAGCGCGCCTGCGCCCAGCAGGTCGCCGCCCTGTCCGGCGGTCGCGAGCATGTGCTGTTCGCGCCGGATGCGGCGCAGGAAGTAACCAAGGAACAGGGCATGGGGGTCGGCGCGATCTCCTCCCTCGCCTGGCCGGGCGCGTTGCGTATGCTCGACAGGAAATTACCTGGCTACGATACGTGAAGCGGGCCGGGGGGCTGCTTCTGACGCTGGCGGCCCTCGCGGTCGCCGCTCCGGCCGCCGCCGGTCCGTGGGTCATGCCCCGGGGCGAAGGGCAGGTGATCGTCAAGTTCGAGGATATGCGCGCCGATCAGGGCTACGATCCTGACGGCGTCCTCCTGCCCCTTCCGGCCGAGCGACGCGACACGACGGTCTCGGTCTTCGCCGAATATGGCCTGACGCGCGACCTGACCCTGCGCCTGAAGGGCGACTGGCAGTCGGGCGAGGACGCCTTTGTCGATTATGAGGGCCGCGGACCGGTCGAGATCGGCCTCAACTGGCAGGTCTGGCGCGATGACCGAACCGTCGTGGCCCTGTACGGCGCGGTCGCCGATGGCGGGGAGGGGCGCAACGCCGGCTATGCCGCCCCGGGCGTCGGCGCGCAGGACTGGGAGGCGCGGATCGCCGTCGGGCGCTCGTTCGGCGAATGGCGCGTGCTCGGCCCGAAGACCACGGGTGGCTTCGCGACCTTCGAGGCGGCGCGCCGGATGCGATCGGGCCTGCCGGACGAAACCCGGCTGGAAGCCACCCTCGGCGCCCATTTCGGCCCCCGCTGGATGGTGCTCAACCAGATCTACGCGGGCCAGACCGACGACGGCGGCGCCCGCTGGGCTTCGCTGGAGAACTCCCTCGTCCGGCATTTCGGCGACTGGAGCGCCCAGCTGGGCTGGCGCACGACCTTGGCCGGGCGTGAAACGCCGGACGCCTCGGGCTTGGTAGTGGGCCTCTGGCGCCGGTTCTGAGCTGCGACATGTCGCCCCGATCCGCCGCGACGGAAATCGAAACCGCCTCCGTTACATGAACTTTAGTTGCGTCGACGGCGGCAGCCGCTAAGTCGGCTCGTCCCTGGATTCGGAGCGTCAGCCGCGTGATCAAGCGTCACTTCTTCCTCATCGCCGCCGCAGCCGTGCTGGGTCTGATGATCGTCGCCCTGGTGCTTCGCATGGCCTTCGCCGACGACGAGAAGGGGGGCGGCCGTGGCCCGGGCGGCGGCGCGCGCGGCCAGGCCGTGTCCCAGGCCGTCGCCGCGCCGCGCGAATTCAGCGACCAGATCCGGGTTCTGGGCGTGGCCCGGGGTCGCCGCTCGGTCAACATCACCTCCTCGACCAGCGAACTGATCACCCGCGTCATGTTCACCGACGGCCAGCGCGTCGCCGCCGGCACGCCGCTGGTCCAGTTGCAGGCACGCGAGGAAGACGCCGCTATCGCCGAGGCCCGGGCCCAGGTGGCCCGTGCCCAGACCATGTACGAGCGCTACAAGACGCTGAACGAGCGCGGCTTCGCCTCGGCGGCCATGCTGGAGCAGTACGAGACCGAGCTGGAATCGGCCCGCGCCTCGCTGGAGGCCTCGCAGGCCCGCGCCGGCGACCGCACCATCCGCGCGCCCTTCGCCGGCGTGCTGGGCCTCAGCACCGTCACGGCCGGCACCCTGGTCAATCCGGGCGCCGTCATCGCCACCCTGGACGACATTGACGTCGTCCGCGTCGATTTCCCGATCCCCGAGCGCTACCTGTCGGTCCTGCGCCCCGGCGTGCCGATCACCGCCACCATCGACGCCTATGGCGACGAGGTCTTCACCGGCCAGATCGCCCTGATCGACACCCGCGTGAACGAGTCCAGCCGGTCGGTCACCGCCCGCGCCGAGATCGCCAACCCTGGCGGCCGCATCCGCCCCGGCATGGCCGTCCGCGTCGCCGTCCAGCAGGGTCAGCGCAGCACCGTCGCCGTGCCCGAGGCCGCCATCCAGTATGAAGGGCAGGGCGCCTTCGTCTATCGCATCGCCAATGGCGAGCGCGGGACCGTCGCCCAGCGCGTCGAGGTCGAGGCCGGCGCCGTCGAGGGCGGCTATGTCGAGATCCTCAGCGGCTTGAACAACGGCGACCGTGTCGTCGGCTCGGGTCTGAACCGCATCCAGCCCAACGCCCCCGTCACCGTCGGCGGTCAGCAAGCGGCCCGTCAGCCCGCCGGTCAGCAGCCCGCCCAGCGGGGCGCCGCCCAATGATGCTGTCCGACGTTTCCGTCCGCCGCCCCGTCATGGCGGCGGTGGCGGCGATCGTGCTCTGCGTGATCGGCGCCGCGGCCTTCTTCTTCCTGCCGGTGCGCGAACTGCCGGACGTCGATCCGCCGATCGTCTCGGTCAACACCAGCTATGCCGGGGCCTCCGCCGAGGTCATCGAAAGCCGGATCACCGAGCCAATCGAGCAGCAGATCGCCGGCATCCAGGGCGTCGAGCGCATCAATTCGACCAGCCGCGACGGCCGCTCCAGCGTCAGCATCGAGTTCTCGCTGGACCGAAATATCGACGACGCCGCCAATGACGTGCGCGACCGCGTCTCGCGCGTGCTGGGCCGCCTGCCGGATCAGGCTGATCCGCCCGAAGTGGCCAAGGCCGACAGCGACAGCCAGCCGATCATCATCCTGTTCCTGCGCTCGACCAGCCTGAACCGGCTGGAGCTGACGGACTACGCCGACCGCTATCTGATCGACCGTCTGGCCACCGTGCCCGGCGCCGCCCAGGTGCAGATCTATGGCGAGCAGCGCTACGCCATGCGGGTCTGGCTGGACCCGGCGGCCATGGCCGCGCGCGGCCTGACCGTCACCGACATCGAAACCGCCCTGACCACCCAGAACGTCGAGCTGCCCGCCGGCGCGCTGGAGTCCGGTGAGAAGAACTACACCGTCCGCGTGGCGCGCAACTACGCCCGCGCCGAGGACTTCCGCCAGCTGCCCATCGGCACGCGCGGCTCGGCCTCCAACGCCGCCGCCTCGAACAACACCAGCGGTCAGGCCTCGAACAGCGCGGGCCTGCCCAGCGGCGCCACGGGGGCTATCCAGGGCCAGGCTGGCTATGTCACCCGTCTGGGCGACGTCGCCCGCGTCGTGGAGGCGCCGGAGGAGGACCGTCGCCTGTTCCGCGGCAACGGGCTGGACCAGATCGGTCTGGCCGTCACCCGTCAGGCCCAGTCCAACGACCTGGCCATCTCCGAGGGCGTGAACCAGATGATCGAGGAGATCCGCCCCAGCCTGCCCGAGGGCACGGAGCTGGTGGTCGGATCGGACAACTCGGTCTTCACCAAGCACGCCATCGATGAGGTCTGGATCACCATCGGCATCTCGATGGCGCTGGTGGCCTTGGTCAACTTCATCTTCCTGGGCAGCCTGCGCGCCGCCCTGATCCCGTCCATCGTGGCGCCGATCTGTCTTCTGGCGACCTTCATCGTGCTGGCCCCGCTGGGCTTCTCGCTGAACCTGCTGACCCTGCTGGCGCTGGTTCTGGCCATCGGTCTGGTCGTCGATGACGCCATCGTCGTGGTCGAGAACATTCAGCGTCGCCTGGACCACGGCGAACCGCCTCTGGTCGCCGCCGAGCGCGGGGCGCGTCAGGTCTTCTTCGCCGTCGTCGCCACCACCATCGTGCTGCTGGCGGTGTTCGCGCCCCTGCTGTTCCTGCCCGGCTACGTCGGTCGTCTGTTCGTCGAGCTGGCGGCGGCCATCGCCGCGGCCGTGGCCTTCTCGGCCTTCCTGGCGCTCAGCCTGTCGCCGATGCTGGCCTCCAAGATCCTGAAGCCGGCCCAGACCGGCGGCTGGCTCGCCCGTCGCGTTGACTGGGCCATGGACCGGCTCAAGACCTCCTACGGCAACTCCCTGTCCGCCCTGCTGGGCGTGCGGGTGGCCCTGATCGGCGTGATCGGCGTCATCCTGCTGGTCGCCGCCGGGGCGGTGGTCATGTTCGCGGTCCTGCCGGACGAACTGGTGCCGCCCGAGGATCGCGGCCGCGTCACCGTGCGTGTGCAGGGCCCCGAGGGCGCCGGCTTCGACTACACCCGCCGCATCATGCTGGGCATGGAGCCGATCCTGGCCGAGTATGCGGAAGGCGGCGAGGTCGAGAGCTATCTGGTTTCCGCGCCCGGTTTCGGCGGCGGCAGCTTCAACTCCGGCAACGCCACCCTGACGCTGAAGGACTGGTCCGAGCGCAGCCGCTCGGCCGACGAGATCGCGCAGGACCTGAACCGCAAGCTGCGCGGCCAGACGGACGCCCAGGTCAACGCCTCGACCCCCGGCGCCTTCCAGCGCGGCGGCGGCAGCTCGAACTCCATCGAGATGGTCGTCACCGGCTCGGAGTATGAGGAAATCTACAACTGGCTGCAGCCGGTTCTGGCCGCGGCGCTGGAAAACCCGAACCTGTCGCGCCCGCGTCTGAACTACGAGCCCAACTCGCCGCGCCTGCTGGTCGATGTCGATCCGGAGAAGGCCGCCGTGCTGGGCGTGTCGTCGCAAGCCATCGGCCGCACGCTGGAGACCATGTTCGGCTCGCGCACCGCGACCACCTATCTGAAGGGTGGGCAGGAGTATGACGTCATCCTGCAGACGGATCGCGAGAACCGTCGCTCGGTCGGAGACCTCGAGGCCCTGTATGTGAATACCGGCTCGGGTCAGCTGGTGCCGCTGTCGTCGGTGGTCACCACCCAGACCTCGGGCGACACCCCGGACCGTCGCCGTCTGGATCGCCAGCGGTCCATCAGCCTCGCGGCGGACCTGGCCCCCGGCTACACCATCACCGATGCGGTCCAGTTCCTGAACGGCGTCGTCGCCGAACAGCCGCAGGGCGTGGGCACGATCCAGTGGGGCGGCGCGGCGCGCGACCAGCAGGAAGCCGGCGGCGCGGTGGTCTGGGCCTTCGCCCTGGCCCTGCTGCTGGTCTTCCTTGTCCTGGCCGCCCAGTTCGAAAGCTGGATCACCCCGGCGGTGATCATGCTGACGGTGCCTCTGGCGGCGGCGGGCGGCCTGTTCGGTCTGGTGATGGCGGGCTCCAGCCTGAACATCTATTCGCAGATCGGCCTGATCATCCTGATCGGGGTGGCGGCCAAGAACGGCATCCTGATCGTCGAGTTCGCCAACCAGCTGCGCGATCAGGGGCGCTCGATCCGGGACGCCATCATCGAATCCTCGACCCTGCGCCTGCGCCCGATCATCATGACCTCCATCGCCACCGCCTTCGGCGCCCTGCCGCTGATGCTGTGGCAGGGAGCGGGCGCCGGCAGCCGTCAGACCATCGGCGTGGTGATCTTCTCGGGCGCCATGTTCGCGACGGTGCTGACGCTGTTCATCGTGCCGGTGATCTACGGCGTCCTGGCGCGCTTCACCAAGTCGCCGGAATACACCGCCCGCAAGATCGAGGAATGGGAAGCCCAGGAAGCCACGGCCAACGACAAGCTGGCGGCGGCGGAGTAGGGCGAAGCCCCATCGCTATCGTCATCCCGGGGGCGCGTCAGCGAACCCCGGGACCCAGCGGCGCCGCGACGGCGGCGAAACACCGGCGCCTCCGGATAGAGTTCGCTGACTGATCAACCGCGCTCCCGACAACTTCGCGCTCTCGCGCGCCGCTGGGTCCCTTCGCCGGGATGATGATAGCATTTGGGGTATGGAGCTGAGCCCGCTGAGCCCGGACGTCAGCGATGTCCGCCATGGGTGGTTAGCGGACATATCCGATGAGATCAGGTATCGTGCCGACTATGATTGCCGCGATTGTCACGATGTTACCCCTCCTTACGTTGGCGCTGACACCGCCCGCCCTGACTATCGATCTACGCATCGAGAATTGGACGGAAACCGGCATCATCGAGGTGGACCTCCGCAATCGGTCCTCCAGTAGCATCTGCGTTTCGGAACGCCTCACCGATGTTAGGTCAATTAGCGTGCGCCGGCGGGCGCGAGAGGTCCCGGGAAACAGCGCCTACCCATTTATTGGTTATAGAGGACCTTCGTGTCGGGCACTGCTGCCGGGAGAGATCGTCACCATCGAAGTCGATGCTAGCGGTTGGCAACCTGAACGCCGAATTGGCGACCGTGTTTGTTACACGAAGGCCTACCGATCGCCTGAAGTGGACTTCGAAGAAGTTACAGGCTGTGCCGCCGCCCGGTGAGACCGGCGAAGCGTCCGACACAAATGGGCCGTGCGAGACGGCAACGTCCGCAATGGGTCGGGAGACGAAGTTCGCCTAAGGGTGGAAAGGAGACATTCGCATCGAGCGGAGTTAGCCTCCAAACATGCCGACGCCACCAGCCGATATCGCCACGCTGATCGCCAGCGAGTTGTCCGTCCTCACAGACGACAACGTAAAGCAGGCAGTTCTTCATGGGCTTGTCGATCCCCGCCCGATCACCCTCGGCTGGGATTACGGAATTCGCGGACAGCAGTTTGAGGGGTGGGTCGTGTTCGACCACGAAGCGGAGTCAGATACCTTGATCGTCTACTGCGAGCATGGGTTCGGCCCCCTGTCGCCGTGGGGCTTGGTATTCGCCGCCCCCCATCAGGGAATCCGGTCGATGGGGATGGACAGCGGGTGGTTTCGTTCATTCATGGAGGCGTTCTGGGACTCTCACGCCGCCACACCCCTCGCCCAAAGCGGACAGTCCGTAAGTCGCTAGTGGGTCGAAAGCGGCTATTAGCCGATGCGCCGATAGCGGACGTCGACAAACGACGACCGCCTGCGGTTATTGAACCGTCGCGGGAGCGGGCGCCGCCACCGGAGCCGCCGCCGCCGCACCTTCCGGTACATATCCCGTTTCGACCTTCAGCCAGGCGATCACATCCCGGCGGTCGTCCGGACTATCCAGACCGGCGAAGCTCATCTTCGTGCCCTTCAGGAAGGTGTGCGGGTTCTCCAGCCAGTGATCCAGCTTCTCCGCGTCCCAGACGAAGCCTGCCGACTTCACCGCGTTGGAATAGTTGTAGCCCTCCACGCCGCCCGCCTGACGACCGAAGACGCCGTACAGGTTGGGGCCGGTCAGGTTGGCGCCGCCCTCGGCGACCGTGTGACAGGACCTGCAGCGGGCGAAGACGCGGCGTCCGCTTTCCAGATCGCCACTGTTGTAGGGGGCGGGCAGGGCGGCCAGCAGCACGGCCTTCTGCTCGGGCGTAAGCGCGGGTTTCACCGGGGCGGGCGCGCTCGGGGCGCCGCCGTCGCCACAGGCGGACAGGCCCAGCAGGGCGCCGGCGGCGAGGAGGGGCAGGGGGACGTGGCGGCGCATGGACGGGCTCCGGATTTCCGCGCCAGTGATAGACCAATGGCTTGCCGGAACAACTCCCTGCGACGCTTGTGCGGGGTGGACGCTGACGCTTCGCACCTGATAATCACTGTCACCAAATTAGAGCGCTCCTCGCGCCGACGACCGAATGAGTTCCATGTCCGACACCCTCAAACTGAGCGACGCCCGCAAGGGCGACCGCGGCGTCATCCTCAAGGTCGGCGAGCACTGCCATCACCAGAACGATGCGGTCGAGCTGGAGCGTCGCCTGATCGAGCTGGGCTTCGTCGAGGGCGCGCGGGTGGAACTGCTGCATGAGGGCCTGTTCGGCCGCGATCCCATCGCCATCAAGGTGGACGACATGCGCGTGGCCCTGCGCCGCCACGAGGCCGCCAGCCTGATCATTCAGCTGGACGCCGCCTGATGGACGTCGCGCTGAAGACCGCCCGCATCGCCCTGGTCGGCAATCCGAACAGCGGCAAGACCGCCCTGTTCAACGCCCTGACCGGCTCGCACCAGAAGGTCGCCAACTACGCCGGCGTCACCGTCGAGCGGAAGGAGGGCTTCATCCGCTCGGCCTCGGGGCGGTCGATCTCCGTCCTCGACCTGCCGGGCACCTATTCCCTGCGCGCCCGCAGCCCTGACGAGGAAGTCACCCGCGACGCCGTTCTGGGCCGGCTGGCGGGCGAGACGCCGCCGGACGTGATCGTGGCCGTGGCCGACGCCACCAACCTGCGCCTCGTCCTGCGTCTGATCCTTGAGCTGAAGGCCATCGGGCGCCCGATGGTGCTGGCGCTCAACATGTTCGACATCGCCCAGCGTCAGGGCCTGCGCATCGACCTCGAAGGCCTGCGCGCCGAACTGGGCGTGCCGATCATCACCACGGTGGCCACCCGCCGCCGGGGCATCGGCGATCTGGTCGCCGAGGTCGAAAACACGCTGGCCGCCAACGCCTCCTTCGGCGACAGCGACTGGGTCGCCCCCGACGCCGAGGCCCTGCGCGGCAAGGCCCGCGAGGCCGAGCGCATCATGAAGGCCTACGTCTTGCCGCCCGAGCGGCCGGACACGATCACGGGCAAGATCGACAGCGTGCTGCTGCATCCGGTGGCCGGCCTGATCATCCTGCTGGGCATCCTGTTCGTCATGTTCCAGTCGGTCTTCGCCTGGGCCGCCCCCGCGATGGACGGCATTGAGGCCGGGATCGGCCTGCTGGGTACGGGCGTCGCCGCCCTCATCCCGGACGAGGGGATGTGGGGTCTGGTGCAGAGCCTGCTGGTCGACGGCCTGATCGGCGGCGTGGCCAGCGTGCTGGTCTTCCTGCCGCAGATCCTGATCATCTTCGCCTTCATCATCGCGCTGGAGGACTTCGGCTACATGTCCCGCGCGGCCTTCCTGATGGACCGCATCATGGGCGGGGCCGGACTGCACGGCCGCGCCTTCATCCCGCTGCTCTCCAGCTTCGCCTGCGCCATCCCCGGCATCATGGCCACGCGGGTGATCGACAACCGCCGCGACCGCCTGACCACCATCCTCGTCGCGCCGCTGATGACCTGTTCGGCGCGTATCCCGGTCTATGTGCTGATCATCGCCGCCTTCATCCCGAACGAGACCGTCTGGGGCTTCGTGAACCTGCAAGGTCTGGTCATGTTCGGCCTGTACGCCGCGGGCATCTTCAGCGCCCTGACCGTCTCCTTCGTCATCCGCAAGATCTTCTGGAGGGGCTCGACCGAGCCCTTCATGATGGAGCTGCCCGCCTACAAGATGCCGGACCTGAAGAACGTCCTGTTCAATCTGTGGCTCCGGGCCAAGATCTTCATCAACCGCGCCGCCCGCATCATCCTGCCGCTGATGATCGCCGTCTGGTTCCTGTCGACCTTCCCCTATCCGCCGGAAGGCGCGACCGGCCCGGCCATCGACTACTCCTTCGCCGGCATGATCGGTCACGCCCTGGAGCCCCTGTTCGCCCCGATCGGCTTCAACTGGCAGATGGTGGTGGCGCTGGTGCCCGGCATGGCGGCGCGCGAGGTGGCCGTCGCCGCCCTGGGCACCGTCTATTCGGTCGCCGACGCCGAGAACGCCACCAGCGCCATGGCCGGTGTGTTGGCCGCCAACTGGTCGCTGGCCACCGGCTTGGCTTTCCTGGCCTGGTACATCTTCGCGCCCCAGTGCCTGCCGACGCTGGGCGTGGTCCGTCGCGAGACCAACTCCCTGCGCTGGACCTGGATCATGATCGTCTACATGTTCGGTCTGGCCTACCTCGCCGCCTTCGTGACCTACCGGGTCGCGGTGGCGCTGGGCGGGGGCTGACAGACCGCGATCAGGGCGTGAACTGGATGGTGCGGGCGAACTGAACGTCGCGCGGACCGGGGGCGACCTCGGCATCCCGCATCAGCGCGATAGCCGCCTCGCCGAACCCCAGTCCGGGGTGGGTCTCTTCCAGCACCTGGCAGTTCTCGACCCGGCCATTCGCGCGCGCCGTACATTCCAGCGTCACAATCACGCTGCTCAGGATCGGAGGAGCGGCTGTGAGAGAGCGGGCCGGCGCCGGGCGAACCGGTTTCACGGCGACCGGAGCCACGGTCGCGGGGTCGAAAAGCAGGGCGGAGGCGAGGACGAGTGCGATCATGAGAGGGCGCTTTCAGAGCCCTTCCTTAATCGACGGGTAAGATTTCCGTTCCGGCCCCATCGTGGTGAACGCACACAGCGACGGGGCTCTGCAGGGGGATGGTGCCGGCTGAGGGGATCGAACCCCCGACCTTCGGTTTACAAAACCGCTGCACTACCGCTGTGCTAAGCCGGCGTCCCGCTTGACGGGCGGTCCTTATGCTGGCGCATGGGGCGATACGCAAGCGGGGGCTCTCGTGCCGATCTCGATTCCTCACATCGCGCCGGTGCTGCTGCTGGTCGCGTCCAACATCTTCATGACCTTGGCCTGGTACGGGCACCTGAAGTTCGGATCCAAGCCGCTGTGGATCGTGGTGATCGTCAGCTGGGGCATCGCCTTCTTCGAGTATTGCCTGGCCGTGCCCGCCAACCGCATCGGCCATCAGGTCTATTCGGCGGCAGAGCTGAAGACGATGCAGGAGGTGATCACCCTGATCGTCTTCGCCGTCTTCTCCGTCACCTTCCTCGGCGAGAAGCTGACGATGAACCATGCGGTCGGCTTCGTGCTGATCATCGCCGGGGCCTGGTTCATTTTCAGAGGGCCGCTGTAGCTGCGACCACCCCCACTGCTATCGTCATCCCGACGAAAGTCGGGACCCAGCGGCGCGCGAGAGCGCGAAGCTGTCGAGAGCACAGCCGCGTGAACGTCGATCGTCAGTGTTTCGCCGCCGTCGCGGCGCCGCCGGGTCCCGGGGTTCGCTTCGCGCCCCCGGGATGACGCTAGCGTTTAAAGCTCAGCCGCGATCCGGTCCGCCAGTCCGCGCAGCACCGCCGCATCGGCCATCGGCGCATGGCCGTGACCCTTCATGGGCCGGTCGGCCCAGCGCGGGATGACGTGGAAATGCAGGTGGAAGACGGTCTGGCCGCCCGCCTCGCCGTTGTACTGCACGATCTGGAAGCCTTCCGGTTTCAGCGCCTTTTCGATGGCCTTCGCCGTCCGCTGGGTCGCCGCCGCGACCTTGGCCAGCACCTCCGGCTCCATCTCCAGCAGGTTCCGGGCGGTCGAGGTCTTGGAGATGATCAGCGTATGGCCTTCCGACTGCGGGAAGACGTCCATGAAGACCAGGACGTCGTCGTCCTCCCACACCTTCACCGACGGAATCTCGCCGCGCAGGATCTTCGCGAAGATGTTGTCGGGGTCGTAGGGGGCGTGAAGGGTCATGTCGGGCTCCGGTCTTGCGACAGGCTAGCAATCCGCGCGCGGGGAGGGGAGCCCTCGCGGCCTTCAGGTGTTATGGTCAAGGTTCACCCACGGAGTTCGCCATGATCCGCCTGATCGTCCAGTTCCTCGTCACCTGTCTGGCCCTGTGGCTGGCGGCGCGGATCGTGCCGGGGGTGTCGTTCAGCGACAACGGCTCCCTGGCCCTCGCCGCCATCCTGCTGGGCATCGCCAACGCCGTGGTGCGGCCGATCCTGACGGTGCTGACCTTCCCCCTGACCATGATCACCTTCGGCTTGTTCCTGCTGGTGGTGAACGCCGCGGTGATCGGTCTGGTCGCCTGGCTGCTGGGCGGGTTCGCTGTCGCAGGCCTCGGCGCCGGCATTGGCGCGGCCATCGTCACCGGCATCGTCAGCTGGATCGCCGGCTGGTTCATCGGGCCCGAGCCGGTCCGCTAGGTCACATCCTTGCGGAAGGGCGACAGCTCCTCCGCCATGGCGTGCATCTCGGCCTCCACCGCCGGGCGCTCCCGCTCCAGATAGTCGGCCACCGGCCCGCGCAGGGCCGGGTCGGCGATGTAGTGCGCTGAATACACCGCTGACGGCAGGTAGCCGCGCGCGATCTTGTGGTCCCCCTGCGCCCCCGCCTCGACCCGCGACAGGCCGTGCTCAATGGCGAAGTCGATGGCCCGGTAGTAGCAGAGCTCGAAATGCAGGAAGGGCACCTCGTCCAGCGCGCCCCACTGCCGCCCGTACAGGGCGTCGCGGCCGATGAAGTTCAGCGCTCCCGCCAGCGGCTCCCCGTCCCGGAAGGCCATGACCAGCGCGATCCGGTCGGCCATGGTCGCCCCGATCCGGCTGAAGAAGTCCCGCGTCAGATAGGGCCGCCCCCACTTCCGGTCGCCCGTGTCCATGTAGAAGCGGAAGAAGGCGTTCCAGTGCTCCTCGCGGATCTCCGCCCCGGTCAGCACCCGGATATCCAGCCCCGTATTGGCCTCGCGCCGCTCGCGCCTGACCGTCTTGCGGCGGCTCGACGACAGGGCGGAGAGGAAGTCGTCGAAGGTCGCATAGCCGCCGTTGCGCCAGATATACTGGATGTCCTGCCGCCTCAGCAGCCCGGCCTCGCCCATAGCCTCCCAGTCGGCGCGGTCGGGGAAGGTCACATGCAGGGAGGAGGCGCCCAGCCGCTCGGTCAGGGTCAGCGCCCCTTGAATCAGGGTCTCGCGCACCGTCGCCGCATCGGCGTCGGGATGGCTCAGGAAGCGCGGCCCGGTCACCGGCGTGAACGGCACGGCGCCCAGCAGCTTGGGATAATACCGCCCGCCCGCGCGCTCATAGGCGTCAGCCCAGCTGTGGTCGAAGACGTATTCGCCCTGGCTATGGGCCTTCAGCCAGAGGGGCATGACCCCGATGACACGTCCGTCTTGGTCCTCCAGCGCCAGATGCCGCCCGGCCCAGCCCTCGCGCGGAACCGCGCTGCCCGAGGCCTCGCAGGCGTCGAGGAAGTCATAGCTGACGAAGGGATCGCCGGTCGGCCCGGCGCAGGCGTCCCAAGCCTCCCGGCCGATCTCGGCGACGGTGTTGTGGACGCGGATCTGGAACCCCGTTCCGCTCATCCCGGCGAAAGCCGGGACCCAGTGCTTTGGGTGATCCGTCCTTGCCGGGTGTGCGCGATCGCCAGTCCTGAAACGCCAGCGTCAGGCTGGACAGGACTGGGTCCCGGCTTTCGCCGGGATGAGCGGGATGTGAGGGCCGTTTTCAGGATCAGCGGACTTCCACGATCGCATCAACCTCGACCGCGAAGCCCAGCGGCAGCTTGTAGACGCCGACGGCCGAGCGGGCGTGGCGGCCCTTGTCGCCGAACACCTCGACCATCAGGTCCGAGCAGCCGTTGATGACGGCGGGGATGGCTTCGAAATCGCCGGCGGCCTGGACGAAGCCGCCCAGCTTCACCACGCGCACCACGCGCTCCAGATCGCCGTCCAGCGCGGCCGAGATCTGGGCCAGCAGGTTCACGCCGCACATGCGGGCGCCCTTCACGGCGTCTTCCTGCGACACGTCCGCGCCGACGGTGCCCTTCAGCCCGCCCGAGGCGTCGTTCGACAGCTGGCCGGAGATGTGCAGCAGGTTTCCGGTCTGGACGTAGGGCACGTAGTTGGCGACGGCCTTGGCCGGTTCGGGCAGTTCGATGCCGAGTTCGGCGAGACGGGCGGCGACGGTCATGGGATTCTCCGGATGGATTTGGGGGCGGTTTAGCGCGGTGAGGGATTAGGGACTAGGGATTAGGGACTAAGGTTGATCCAGCCTGTGGCTCCGACCGCGCAGGAAGCTCCGGGGCCTCCTGATCCCTAATCCCCGACTTGAGCACCCGCCGCTCGACATCTTTCCAAAAACCAATGATCTTCCAGTCGCGCCGGAGGGGTGACGATGCGGAAATGGATCGTGCGGGTAGTGGCGGGCCTCGCGGCCCTGATCGCCGTAGGCGTGCTGGCCTTCTACGGCGTCAGCGAGGCCATGATCCGTCACCGGCCGGAGGTTCCTCTGGTCCAGATTCGCGCCGCGACCGGTCCCGAGGCGGTGGCGCGCGGCGAGCAACTGGCCCGTCTCTACGGCTGCGCCGGCTGTCACGGGGCCAATCTGCAGGGGGAGCAATGGGAGGACAGCGTCTGGAGAGGCCGTCTCTGGACTTCCAACCTGACGCGGGCCATGCCCCGGTACACGGACGCCCAGCTGGCGCGGGCGATCCGGTCGGGGGTGAAGGCTGACGGCTCCCTGATGTGGGGCATGCCGTCCGAAAGCTGGGTGCGGGTCACCGACGCGGAGATGGCCGACCTGCTGGGGTATCTTCGCACCCTCAAGCCGGCAGGACGGGATGCGCCCTCGACCCGGTTCGGGCCTCTGGGCCGTTGGCGTGTCCTGACACGCGAGACGACGCCGACGACCGCATGGGTCGCCGAGGCGCGCGCCAATCCATCCTTCGATGCCGGTCCGGCCTTCATGCGGGGCCGCCATCTGGCCGACACCGCCTGCTCCGAGTGTCACGGCTCCAACCTGAAGGGCCGCCCCGGCGACGCCCCGGATCTGCTGATGGGGGCGTCCTACGATCTGGAGGGTTTCACCCGCCTGATGCGCACGGGCCTCGCCGCCGATGGCAAGGAGAAGGGCCTCATGACCGAGGTCGCCCGCAGCCGCTTCTCGCACTTCACCGATCAGGACATCGCCGACCTGCATGGCTACCTGACGGCGCGGGCGGAGCGGATGGAGTAGGGGAGGGATCAGGGATTAGGGATTAGCGGGCCGGAGTTCGCGGCGCGATCGGAGCCACAGACTGGCTCGACCTAATCCCTAATCCCTAGTCCCTAATCCCTCACTTCAAAGCCCGCCCCGCCACAACGGCCGCCTTGCCGAACTTCAGCCGCAGCGCATCAATCGCCTTTTCGGTCTTCAGCGTACGGGCCTCGGGGCTTTCGAACAGGGCGGCGGGGGCCTCGACGGCATCCACCACCTCGCCCATGCCGATGCCGATCAGGCGGTAGGGGACGCCCAGTTCCGGCGCCAGCAGCTCCCGCCCGGCGGCGAACAGGGCGCGGGCCGTCTGCACCGGTTCAGGCAGGCTGATCCGGCGCGTGATGATCTTGAAATCAGTCTTGCGCAGCTTCAGCACCACGACCCGGCTGGCGACCCCGTCCGCCCGCGCCTTTGAGGCCAGCTTCTCGCACAGGGGCCACAGCTCGTTCTCAAGGTCCGCGACCGCCGTCAGGTCCTCGTTGAAGGTGGTCTCGGCGCTCATGCCCTTGCGGTCATGCTCGGGCTTCACCGCCCGCGCGTCGCGACCATGGGCCAGATCGTGCAGGCGCAGGCCCGTCTCGCCGTATCGCTTCACCAGATCGCGCAGGTCCGCCTTCGCCAGATCGCCCACGGTCGCATAGCCGTCGCTCTGCAGCGTCTTGCCGAACACCGGCCCGACGCCCGGCAGGATGCGCACCGACTTCGGCGCCAGCAGCGCCTGTGACTCGGCGCCGATCACGGAAAACCCGCGCGGCTTGTCCAGTTCGGACGCGATCTTGGCCAGGAAGCGGTTCGGGGCCAGGCCGATGGAGACGGTCAGGCCGATCTCCTCCTCGATGTATTTCTGCAGCCGGATCAGCTGGAAGGCCGGCGGGCCGCCATTCAGCCGTTCGGTCCCTGACAGGTCGATCCACGCCTCATCCAGCGACAGGGTCTGCACCAGCGGCGTCAGCGCCCGGACTGCGCCGAAGATGCGCTCGCTCTCGGTCACATATTTCCGGAAATCCGGCTTCAGCACGACCGCCTCGGGGCAGGCCTTCAGCGCCTTGAACATCGGCATGGCCGAATGCACCCCGTACATCCGCGCCACATAGCAGCAGGTCGAGACCACGCCCCGCTTGCCGCCGCCGACGATGACGGGGACATCCCGCAGTTCCGGCCGGTCGCGCTTCTCCACCGAGGCGTAGAAGGCGTCGCAGTCCAGATGGGCGATGGTCAGATCGGCCAGTTCGTCATGGCTGACCACCCGCCGCGACCCGCACGCGCCGCACCGATCAAGCTTGCGCTCGTCGGTCGTCAGACAGTCGCGGCAGATGGACTTCATACAGCGGAGATTGTGCCTGACGACCGGACCGCAAGCTATCGGGATGACGCGCTCGGACCCGATCCCGTTAACCGCTGGAAAACCGCCGCTTCACCCCAACTTAAGAGAACCGTGGTGAGACTGTAGCGGAAGAAGGCAGGCCCCCGGCGCGGACGCGTCCTGAGAGGGGTGAAATGGCCGGGTGGTGATGTCGAAGAAGGTCCTCATTGTCGAGGATAACGAGCTGAACATGAAGCTTTTTCATGATCTGCTCGATTCCCAGGGGTACGAGACCCTGCAGACCCGCGAGGGCCTGCAGGCGCTCGCCCTGGCGCGCCAGCACAGGCCCGATCTGATCCTGATGGACATCCAGCTGCCCGAGATCTCGGGGCTGGAGGTCACCAAATGGCTGAAGGACGACGAGGAGCTGAACCACATCCCGGTGGTCGCCGTGACCGCCTTCGCCATGAAGGGCGACGAGGAGCGGATTCGCCAGGGCGGCTGCGAGGCCTATATCTCCAAGCCGATCTCGGTGATGCATTTCCTCGAGGTCGTCCGGAAGCATCTGGGATAGGGGCGGCATGACGGCGCGCATCCTTGTCGTGGACGACGTTGAACCGAACGTCCGCCTGCTCAAAGCCAAGCTGACCCTCGAATACTACGAGGTCCTGACCGCCATGGACGGCCAGACGGCGATCGACATCGCCTCGGCGGAGCGGCCCGACATCATCCTGCTGGATGTGATGATGCCCGGCATGGACGGGTTCGAGACCTGTCGACGGCTGAAGGCCGATCCGGTCACCCGCCACATCCCGGTGGTGCTGGTCACCGCCCTGGACGGACGCGAGGACAAGATCCGCGGCCTTGAGGCCGGGGCCGACGACTTCGTCACCAAGCCGATCGACGACGTGATCCTGTTCGCCCGCGTGAAGTCTCTGGTGCGGCTCAAGGCCGTCATGGACGAGCTGCGCGAGCGCGAGGAGAGCGGTCGCCGCTTCGGCGTGGACACCGACGGCGCGGGTCGCCTGCGCGGCTCCGGCGGCCGGGTGCTGATCGTCGATGACAGCGAGCTTCAGGCCGCCAAGATGGTCGAGCAGCTGTCGGACGAGCACCGCCCGGTGCACGAACCTGATCCGGCCGCGGCCCTGATCGCCGCGCGCGGTCCGGTGGACCTGCTGATCGTCAACGTTTCGGCGGCCGGGTTCGACGGCCTGCGCTTCGTCGCCCAGGCCCGTTCGACCGAGGCCTCTCGCCGGGTGCCGATCCTGGCGGTGGTGGAGCCCGCCGACCGGCCGCGCCTGATCAAGGCGCTGGAGTTGGGCGTCAATGACATCCTGCCCCGGCCGGTCGATCCCGAGGAGCTGGACGCCCGCGCCCGCAGCCAGATCAAGCGCAAGCGCTACGCCGACTTCCTCAAGCAGAAGCTCGACTACAGCCTCGAGATGGCCGTCACCGACGCCCTGACCGGCCTGCATAACCGCCGCTACATGGCCGGCCAGTTGCAGGCCCTGATGGGCCGGGCCGGGCAGGGGGGCGACCCCGTGGCCGTGCTGGTCATGGACATCGACCACTTCAAATCGGTCAATGACGGCTTCGGCCACGACGCCGGCGACGAGGTCCTGCGCGAGTTCGCCGTCCGTCTGGCCACCAATGTCCGCGCCATCGACCTGCCGTGCCGTCTGGGCGGCGAGGAGTTCGTCGTGGTCATGCCCGGCGCCTCGCTGGACGACGCCACCCGCGTGGCCGACCGCATCCGTCGCGACGTCGCCGACCAGCCCTTCCCGATCATGTCCGGGGCCGAGAGCCTGACCATCACCGTCTCGGTCGGCGTGGCCTGCTCCACCGGCGCCACCGACACCCCCGACGCCCTGCTCAAGCGGGCCGACGAAGGCGTCTATGAGGCCAAGAGCCGGGGCCGGAATCAGGTCATCGCACGGGCGGCGTAAGATGAGGGCGGTCGGCGTCGCGCTTCTGTCCGTGCTGACGCTCGTGGGTGCGACCGGGAGGCACCGGCTCCGAATCCAACGCCTGAAGTCGCCCCGGCGGCGGCTGACTTTCCCTTCTGCGGGGGAGCCCTGAAACCGGGCGCGGCACAGGCCTATTTCGTACGCCTTGAGCAGGCTCTGGACAGCGGCCAGCCTGTGCCCATGGGATTTTACCACGAGACAGTCGGCATTCGATCAGAAGGCAAGTACCTGACCTTCCGCCGCGACGACTTCAGCCCCGGCGCGGGGGCCTTGCTGTCGAACGCCCAATGGCGCGAGATTGCGGATCGCGCGCTTGGGGACCTGCACAGCGTCGGCTGGCGCGGCTGCATCCTCGCGGACGGCAAGGCGGGGTTCCAGTCGGACGCGAACGGGGAGATGGGGCTCTCCAGCTTTGACAAGGACCGGGGGTGGTCTAGCCTTTCACGATGACCCGGAAGTCGCCGAGATCACCGCAGGAGAACAAAGCGCTCAGCTACGCTCACGACCGGCGGAACACCTACGGTGAGAGCGACAAGGCCTCCCGCAAGGCGATCCCGGCCCGCAAGGCCGGGGAGAACCGCAACAGCCGGCGCAAAGCCGTGCAGGCGCTTGGCGTGGTCGAGATCCTGGATGAAGCGGCGCTGGATGTGCTCGAAAGCTCGCTGAAGCACGACATCGAACGCGTCGGCGGCTGGACCAAGGCTGCGGATGAACCGCTGGGCGAGTTTCTCAAGGTGCAGGCGAAGCGCCGCTCATGGCGCGGCCTGCCGCCGACGCGGGGGCGGGAAGGTTGATGCACACCTCCGCTGGCACGGTCTGGCGAGGCGTCCCGACTGCGGGCGACGCCCTGTTCTTCCCCACCATCCTGTTCAACGACGGCAGCGCCGAAGGCTCGCTGACGCTTCGGGTGATCGGGAACGAGGTACGCCGACGTGGCTTCGGTGTGCGGCTACAGCGAAACCGCCTACTGGTCCTTCGCGGAAGAGACCCGGCGGCCACAGCATTTCCTGAACATCATCGAGACGTCAGGGGAACCCGACCGGATGGCCGAGCTCGGACGCGACGGTCTTGTCCACTACCTGCTGTGTGGCGGCGATACGTGCTGCGAAGTTCTGGCTCGCGACCACTACGTCATCACAGCGTTCGACGCAGAACTGGAGCTGGAGACGCAGGCTCTGCGCAGGCGTGAGCTGGAACTGGCTCGCCTGAGGGGCTGATCGCCTAGCGCGTCATCCACGGCTTGGACTTGCCCGCGGCGATGCGGGCCGCCTGTTCGCGCTGGAACTTTCCGCCGCGCGGCGGTTGCGGCTTGGCGGCGATCTTGGCCTGCTTCAGACGCAGCGCCTTCTGGGCCGGGGTTTCGTCGGCGGGAATGGTCGCGGCGGCTGGGTCGGGCTGGTCGGTCATGAGGCTGTCTACCATGCCCGGGAGGGGCAACGAAAAACGCCCGGTCATCGCTGACCGGGCGTTTCGAAAATCGTCAGGCGATCAAGCGCTTACTTGATCTTGCCTTCCTTGAACTCGACGTGCTTCTTCACGACCGGGTCGTACTTCTTGACGACCATCTTCTCGGTCATGGTGCGGGCGTTCTTCTTGGTGACGTAGAAGAAGCCGGTGTCGGCGGTCGAGTTCAGGCGGATTTTGATCGAGGCGGGCTTGGCCATCGGAGTAATTACCTTTGCGGACGGCGAAAGCCGCGGAAATGAGAGGCGCGGAACATACTCAGGCGCGGCCGGAAGTCAACGGGCGTGACGCCGCATTGAGCATGAGGCGCGCAAAGGCCACGGTGACGGGATGAAAACCCTGCTGTTCGCCGCCGCCGCGGCCGCCGTCACCCTGTCCGGTCCCGCCTTCGCCCAGAAGGCCGCGAATCCGCAGGACGCCTTCCTGGCCCGGCTGAACGCCCTGTGCGGCCAGACCTTCGAGGGGCAGGTGGTGTCTACGGACGCCGCCGACGCCGACTTCCGCGGCAAGCGGCTGGTCATGCATGTGCGCGACTGCGCGGCGGACGAGGTGGGCATTCCCTTCGCGGTCGGCGAGGACCGCTCGCGCCGCTGGGTCATCACCCGCACCGCCGACGGTCTGCGCCTGAAGCACGACCACCGCGACCCGCAGGGCGAGATCCACGGCTACCACATGTACGGCGGCGACACCGCCGAGCCGGGCACGGCCTCGCGCCAGCAGTTCCCCGTGGATCAGGAGTCGATCAACCAGTTCAACGCCGGCGGGGCTCAGGTCTCGACCACCAACACCTGGGCCGTCGAAGTGCATCCGGAGCGGATGTTCGCCTATGAGCTCAGCCGGCCGGGCGGTCGCTTCTTCCGGGTGGAGTTCGATCTGACGAAGCCGGTGGCGGACTAGAGGGCCGCCCACCCCTTGATGGGCCGCACCGTCGCGCAGGCGGGCGTGCCGTCCTTGCCCCGGCCCGGCAGGACGACCTCCAGAACGGCGCCCGCGCGGGCCTTGTCCAGCAGGGCGGGCGGGATGTCGTGGATATCGATCTTGGCCCGGCGGCTCCATTCCGAGGCGTGGTCGCCCGCCGAGGTTCCGATACGGATGTAGACGAAGCGCCGCTCCTTGCCCTCGCGGCGGACGAACGGACCCAGCATCCGGTTGTCGTCGGCCAGCCGGATCGGCACGTCGAAGGACAGGTGCGCCCCGGTCGCCGTCACCGGCTCATGCGGGGCGTCGTCCAACTGCAGGCTGTAGCGGACGCCGGGGACCGGGTCGGCGAGGGTCAGGCGCAGCGTGATGGGCGTGTCGGCCATCAACGGGCGTCACGCAGAGCGGTCAGCAGGGTCTCGGCCTGCTCCAGTCTCTGGAAGACATCATTGGCGTCGCCGCTGGTGCAGCCGGCGTCAAAATTCAGGGACTGGTCGGCCTGGCCCGGGCGAGACCAGATGACGCTGCCGTAGGCGCCGTCGGTGAGCACCCGCTCGCACCGGAAGGCGACGCCCTCATATGGCGCGAAGAGGGCGCGGAAGCGGTCGAACTGTTCAACGGAGACGGGGAAGGCGACGGTTTCGCCCTCGCGATTGATGTAGCGACCCTCGCCGCCACGCGGGATGGTCCATTCCGTCAGCCGGTTGCCCCACGACTTCCAGATCAGGGTCATGCTGGCGGGTGCGTCCTGCGCCGATGCAGGCAGGGCGATCAGGCAGGTCGCGACGGCGGCGGCGATCAGGGCGAAGCGGCGCATGGACAGGTCCTCCGGCCGGGAGAGAACCCCGGTCCGCGGCGACTGGCAAGTCACGGCGCATCCCGGTCAGATGGCGTCAGTCCTGATGCTCGACCACATGCTGCCCGCGCACCATGCGGACGAAGGGGAGGGGGCGGTTCGGATGGTCCAGCCGCTCGGCGATCTCGCCCAGCACGAAGCGGGTGATGGCGGGCAGGTCCTGCGCGCGGGCCTCGTCCAGCGGCAGCCAGGCGATCTCGTCCAGTTCGCCGGAGCCCGCAGTCGGCTCCGGATGCAGCAGGGCCGAGGCGTCGGCCATGAAGAAGCGGGCGTCGAAGCGGCGCGTCCGGCCCGGCGGGGTGATGGCGCGGGCGACGTAGGACAGGGCCGCCAGATCGGGCAGGGCGCCGAGGGCGCGGAACTCGCGCCAGCCGCCAGCCACCGAAGCGACCGGCGCGGGCTCGGCCAGCAGCAGGCCGGTTTCCTCGAAGGTCTCGCGCACGGCGGCCAGCGCCAACGCCCGGCCCCGGCTGCGGGTCACCTCGCGCGCCAGCCGCCCCGCGTCGGCGGGCGACAGGTCGGTGGCGAAGGCGGCGAAGGCGTCGGACCGCTCGACCTTGCCGCCCGGGAAGACCCATTTGGAGGCCATGAAGACATGCCCCGGCGCGCGACGGCCCATCAGCACCTCTGGCCCCTTGGCGCCCTTGCGGGTCAGGATCAGGGTGGCGGCGTCCTTCGGGCGCTGGCGTCCACCGGTGCGCGGGGCGTCCTTGAGGTCCTGGGCGGCGTCGAAGGGCTGGGTCACCGCCGCTTGCCCTTGCGGACGCCCTTCAGGCCGCCCGAGGGCTTCTTGCCGTTGCGGGGCTTGTTTCCCGGTCCCGAGCGCTTCGGATAGCCGCCGTCCTTGGCACCGCGCGCCCGCATGCCCAGACGGGCCGAGGGGGCGTTGGGGTCGCGCGGGCCGGGTTCGCTGAGCATTTCGAACAGCAGGCCGCCGGTGACCGGGGTGGCCTCGCGCAGCTTGACCTCGACGGTCCGGCCCAGCGTCCAGCGCAGGCCCGAGCGTTCGCCGACCAGGGCGTGGCTGCGGTCGTCGTGGGTGAAATACTCATTGCCCAGCGAGGAGACGGGCACGAGGCCGTCGGCGCCGGTCTCGTCCAGCCGGATGAACAGGCCGAAGCGGGTCACGCCGGTGATGCGGCCGGTGAAGGTCGCGCCGACGCGGTCCTCGAGGAAGGCGGCGATGTAGCGGTCCATGGCGTCGCGCTCGGCGGCCATGGAGCGGCGCTCGGTCATGACGACGTGCTCGGCGATGGCCGGCAGTTCGGCGATCTCGCGATCCGTCAGCCCGTCCTTGCCGAGACCCAGCGCGCGGATCAGGCCGCGGTGGACGATCAGGTCCGAGTAGCGGCGGATCGGCGAGGTGAAGTGGGCGTAGCGGTCCAGGTTCAGGCCGAAGTGGCCGACGTTCTCGGGGCTGTAGATGGCCTGCATCTGGGTGCGCAGGACCACCTCGTTGACGACCTCGGCGTGTTCGCCCTCGCGGGTTTCGTCCAGCAGCTTGTTGAAGCGCTTGGTCGTGGCCGGTTCGCCCTTGGTCCACGGCTTGCCGATGGTGCCGAGGAAGTCGGCGAGGTTGAACAGCTTCTCCTGACTGGGCGCGTCGTGGACGCGGTAGAGCAGGGGAATCTTGTGCTTTTCCAGCGTCTCGGCGGCGCAGACGTTGGCCTGGATCATCATCTCCTCGATCAGCCGGTGGGCTTCGAGGGAGACGCGCGGTTCGATCGAGGTGATCTCGCCGTCGGTCATGCGGATGCGGCGCTCGGCGCTCTCGATCTGCAGCGGGCTGCGCTTCAGACGGCCCTTCAGCATGGTGCGGTAGGCGTTCCACAGCGGATAGAGGATGGCCTCCATGATCGGGCCGGTGGTCTCGTCCGGATTGCCGTCGATGGCCGCCTGCGCCTGCTCGTAGGAGAGTTTGGCGTGCGAGCGCATCAGGCCGCGCACGAACTTGTGCCCGGTCTTCTTGCCGTCCTTGTCGAAGACCATGCGCACGGCCATGGTCGCGCGGTTCTCGCCTTCCTTCAGGCTGCACAGGCCGTTCGACAGCCGCTCGGGCAGCATGGGCTCGACGCGGTCGGGGAAGTAGGTCGAGTTGCCCTTGTCCCGCGCCTCGCGGTCCAGCGCCGTGCCGGGGCGGACGTAGGCGGCGACATCGGCGATGGCGACCCAGACGATCCAGCCGCCCTCGTTCTTCGGATCCTCGTCGCGCTGGGCGTAGACGGCGTCGTCGTGGTCACGGGCGTCCGCCGGGTCGATGGTGATCAGGGGGATGTCGCGCAGGTCCTCGCGGCCCTTCAGCGACGGCAGTTCCTGATCCCCGGCCTCCTGCTCCACGGCCTCGGAGAAGCCGGTGGGGACGCCGTGCGAGTGGATGGCGATGAGGGAGGCGGCGCGGGCGTCGTCCTCGCGGCCGATGGTCTCCAGGATCTTGCCGCGCTTGGGGCCATAGCGCTGGGCGCCCTTTTCGATGGCGGCCAGCACCAGATCGCCGTCCTTCAGTCCTTCGGACTGGGCGTGGGGGACCAGCAGCACGTCCTTGGAGCGGCGGTCGACGGGCTCGACCCGGACCTCGCGGTTGGACTTGCGGATCACGCCGAGAACGCGGGTGCGCTCGCTGTCCAGCTTCTTGACCAGCCGGGCTTCCCAGCCTTCGCCGCCGCGGCTGAACTTGACCAGCAGGCGGTCGCCCATGCCGGGGGCAGGGCCGGTGCGGCCCGAGTTGTCGGGCATCAGGATGGCGCGCGGGGCGTCTTCCGAAGCCTCGACGAGGCGGACGTACAGTTCGCCGTCCACGTCGCGCTCGACCACATCGGCCACGCCGACGGGGGGCAGGGCGCCGGAGGGGCTGAAGCCCTTTCTGCCGCGCTTGCCCAGTTCGCCGTCGGCTTCGAGCTCGCGGATCATCTCGCGCAGGGCGCGGCGGTCGCCGCCCTTCAGGCCGAAGTGGCGGGCGATATCGGTCTTCTCGGCCGAACCTGCTTCACGCAGGAAGGCGAGGAGGGTTTGTTTGTCGGGGAGGCCGGCAGGCGGCCTCTTGGGGGTGTTTTTCATCTAGTCTTTCAGGTCGCCGGGCGCGTCGGCCTCGGCGGGATTGATACAGGGTACGCCGATTTCGGCGGCCGCGCGGGCCATGCCGTGATCCAGCGTCAAAAGGGTTGCGCCGAGCCGGTGGGCGGCGGCGATGTGAATGGCGTCAGGCGCGCGGAGCGTGACGCCGGGAAGGCGGATGAAGGCGGTCGCCAACGCAACATCCTCCGGTGCGATCTGGGCGCGCTCGCCCATCGAGTCGATCCAGGTGTCCAGTTCGTCGAAGGCGGTCAGTTGAAGCGCGTCAGACCAACGATCCACACGCCCCAACCGCGCCAAGGCTGACGAACATTCGGCCAATGCGAAGTCGCTGACCAGGATCTGCCCGTCGCTGTGACGCAGCAGTGGATCAACAAGAGGGCTGGCGCCCTGCCTTGCAATCAGGGCCACGATGACGCTGGCGTCGGCGTACAGGATCACTCCGGATCGCCGTCACGCATCGCCCGGACAAGCTCGACGGCGGGGATTGATGCGGCTGGCCGGGCATCGCGTCGCTTGATGAATTCGTCGTACCAGGCCTGCCGTTCAGCCTCGGTCAGCCTGGGTCTGGGAGACGGCACGGGGCGGAGCTCGGCGACGGGCTTGCCATGCCGGGTAATCACAACCCGTTCGCCATCCTCGACCCGCTCGAGCAGGTGGGTGAACTTGTTCTTGGCTTCCGCGACGCCGTAGTTCGCCATCGGTCAGTCTCCAATTCTGGCCAGAAATATAGCCATAAATCCTTTCTCTCGCCAGTCGGGTTGTTCCGGCGGGGCGCCGCGCCCGGGCGAAATCGGTTCAGAAGCCGCGCATCTGAACCCAGATTTCGCCCTTGAATCGATGCTGGCCCATTTTCTGGATTCATGTCGTTCCGACATGAAGCGAAAATGGGCTAGCTTCCGCACCCAAGCCCCTACGGAGTTTCTGATGTCTCTCGCCCCCCAACCGGTTCTGTCCGGTCCTGTCGGTTCGACGCTGGATCTGATCGGAAAGACGCCGATTGTGGAGGTGAAGAAGATCGACACCGGGCCCTGCCGGCTGTTCCTGAAGCTGGAAGCCCAGAACCCGGGCGGGTCGATCAAGGATCGCATCGCGCTGTCGATGATCGATGCGGCGGAGCGCGAAGGCTTCCTGAAGCCCGGCGGCACCATCGTCGAGGCGACGGCCGGGAACACCGGTCTGGCGCTGACGCTGGTCGGTCAGGCCAAGGGATATAAGGTGCTGCTGGTCATCCCGGACAAGATGTCCAAGGAAAAAATCCAGCATCTGCGGGCCATGGGCGCCGATGTGCGCCTGACCCGGTCGGACGTTCCGCACGGCCACCCCGAATACTACACCGACATGGCCGAGCGCCTGGCGCAGCAGATTCCGGGCGGCTTCTACGTCAACCAGTTCGCCAATGACGCCAACTCCGAGGCCCATTTCGTCACCACGGGGCCGGAGATCTGGGAGCAGCTGGGCGGTAAGGTGGACGCCATGGTCGCGGGCATCGGCTCGGGCGGCACCATCACCGGCACGGCCCGCTATCTGAAGAGCGTCGGCTCGGACGCGCAGATCATTCTGGCGGACCCGGTCGGCTCGACGCTGGCGGGCATCGTCAACGAGGGCGTGCCGTCGCCGGAAGGCAGCTACACCGTCGAGGGCATCGGCCAGAATTTCGTCCCCGACACCGCCGACATCACCCTGATCGACAAGGCCTATTCGATCCCGGATGCGGAGGCGATCGCGACCGTGCGCGAACTGCTGCTGAAGGAAGGCATCCTGGCCGGTTCCTCCTCGGGCACCCTGATCGCCGCCGCCCTGCGCTGGTGCCGCGAGCAGACCGAGCCGAAGACGGCGGTGACCTTCGTCTGCGACACCGGCGCCAAATACCTGTCCAAGGTCTATAACGACGCCTGGTTGGCGGATCAGGGACTGGGCGAGCGCGAGCTGCACGGTGACCTGTCGGACCTGATCACCCGCAAATACACGAAGGGCGATGTGGTCGTGATCGGCCCGGAGGACACCCTGGACACCGCCTTCAAGCGGATGAAGGGCTCGGACGTGTCGCAGTTGCCGGTGATCAGCGACGGTCGTCTGGTCGGCATCCTGGACGAGAGCGATCTGGTCCATGTGATGAACACCGACGAGATCACCCGCAAGGAGCGGTTCGCCAAGCCGGTCTCCTCGGCGATGACCCGCGATCTGGACACGGTGCAGGTCTCCGAGCCGCTGGACGCCCTGATCCCGCTGTTCGACCGCGACCGGGTGGCCATCGTGCTGGACGGCGAGACCTTCGTCGGCCTGATCACCCGCACCGACCTGATCAACCACCTCAGCCTGAACCGTTAAGTCCATGAGCCAGTTGAAGAACGAGCAGGGCTTTTCGACCCGCGCCATCCATGCGGGCCAGAAGCCGGACCCGACGACCGGGGCGGTGATGACGCCGATCTACGCCACCTCGACCTATGCCCAGGAAAGCCCGGGCGTGAACAAGGGCTATGAGTACGCCCGCGGCAAGAACCCGACCCGTGAGGCCTTCGAGGCCTGTCTGGCGGACCTTGAGGGCGGCACGCACGGCTTCGGCTTCGCCAGCGGCATGGCGGCGACCTCGACGGCGCTGGAGCTGCTGGACGCCGGATCGCACATCGTCACCGGCGATGACCTGTACGGCGGCTCGTGGCGGCTGTTCGAGCGGGTTCGCCGGCGGTCGATGGGGCTGGACTTCAGTTATGTCGACTTCAGCGACCTGAACGCCGTCGAGGCGGCCATCACGCCGAAGACGAAGATGATCTGGGCCGAGACGCCCACCAATCCGCTGATGAAGCTGGCCGACATCGCCGGCCTGTCGAAGATCGCCAAGGCGCACGGCCTGCTGCTGGTGGTCGACAACACCTTCGCCACCCCTTTCAGCCAGCAGCCGCTGAAGCTGGGCGCGGACGTGGTCATGCACTCGGCGACGAAGTACCTGAACGGCCACTCCGACATCATCGGTGGGGCGCTGGTGACCGGAAACGCCGACCTCGCGAAGGAGATCAAATTCCTCCAGAACTCGGTCGGCGGGGTGATGGGGCCGTTCGACGCCTTCCTGGCCAACCGGGGTCTGAAGACGCTGGGCCTGCGCATGAAGGCGCACAATGAGAATGCGCTGGCCGTCGCTCGCTGGCTGGAGACCCGCAAGGGGATCGCCAAGGTCATCTATCCGGGGCTGATCAGCCATCCGCAGCACAGCCTCGCCGCCACCCAGATGAACGGCCGCTACGGCGGCATGGTCACGGCGATCATCGACGGCGATCTGGCGCGGACCCGGCAGGTGCTGGAGCGGGTTCAGGTCTTCACCCTGGCGGAGTCGCTGGGCGGGGTCGAAAGCCTCGTGAACCACCCGGCCATCATGACCCACGCCAGCGTGCCCAAGGAGGTGCGCGAGGCGGGCGGGGTGACCGACAACCTGATCCGCCTGTCGGTCGGGGTCGAGGACCTGGACGACCTGATCGCCGATCTGGATCAGGCGCTGGCCTGATCCCTCAGTTCTCCGGCAGGGCCAGGGTCCAGCCGGCGTCGGGCTCGATCCACAGCACCACGCTCTCGAACTCGGGGCGGGCGACGCCACCGATCGTGACGGCGGCCTTCAGTGTTCCGTCGGGGTTCGGGACGTAGGTGCTGCAGAGTTCGCCTTCGCCCAGCACCGCGTCCATGTTGGCGGCGATCTGGGCCCGGACCGTCTCGAACTGCGCGCCCTCCAGCGGACGGCCGTTGACCTCGACGCCGGTGATCTCTTCGGCCCGGTTGTCCGGGTTGGCGCATTCGGCGCCGTCCCTCACATAGACCTTGCCCGTGGCCACCAGCACGATGGCGGGCGAACCGCTGATCATGTTGCGGGCGTCGTTCCAGATCGTTCCGTCAGCATCGAAGCGATAGGCGCCGATGGCGGTGCAAGTCTTCGCGGCGACGTCCGGGCCGTAGCACTGCATCCGGCCGGAGCGTCCGGGCTCCAGCGGACCGGCGTCCTGGGGGGCGGCGGCGAGCGCCAGTAGGGCCATGAGAAGCATGAGGGGCCGGTCCTTGCGATGTCGCCCGCCGGATCCGTCCGGCGGGGCATCTTCTCACAACGCCGGAGGGTGTCGAGGGCTCAGGCGGCCTTTGAGGGCAGGGCGGTCTGGTGGCCCGACGCCGGCAGCGCCTTCTTCTTGGCGGGTGCGCGGGTCTTCTTGACCGTGGTTGAGGGCAGGGCCGCGCGACGGGCCGTCTCGGCGTCAATCAGGGGCAGCAGGTCCGTGGCGGTTGCGGCCTGAACCGGCGAACCGCTGGTGGACAGGCGTTCGGCATTGGCGCGAAGGGCCTTGAGGTCGGCATCGCTCATGGTGGGGATCATGTCGGCGAGCGGGGTCATCTGGACACTCCATAATTGCTCGGGAAGGCAAAAGGGCCGATCGCGTCGCGACCGGCCCTTCGAGGTTCGAAACCTATTCGGCGGCCTTCAGGCGGCCGGCGGATTCCTTGCCCGAACGCGCGTCGCGTTCGATCTCGTAGGAGATTTTCTGGTTCTCGCTGATGATGCCCAGATCCGAGGTTTCGACGGCCGAGGCGTGGACGAAGACGTCCTTGCCGCCATCATCGGGAGCGATGAAGCCGTAGCCCTTGGTGGGATTGTACCATTTCACAGTGCCGGTAGCCATTTTCAGGACCTCCGCAAGCATTGGCCGCGGGAAGGATGTCCCGGACGGCCTGTCGGTTCTGAATGGGATCGGCTTTGGACCTCGGTGCGCGATGCAAAGGGCAGCAGCGTTTCGCAGAGAGATCGACGGGCTTCAGGTGGGCCCTTTCGGGAGCAATAGCAAGCGCTCAACCATAAAACGAAAAACGGCGGCGAAGCCCGAGGCCCCGCCGCCGTTCAAAATCAGGCGTCGATCAGAACCGACGCGTGACCTCAGCCTTCGGTCTTCAGTTGACCAGCCGATTCCTTGCCCGAGCGACGGTCGCGCTCGAGTTCGTAGGAAACCTTCTGGTTTTCATCCAGGCCGCGCAGGCCGGCCGCTTCCACGGCCGAGATGTGGACGAAGACGTCCTTGCCGCCGTCGTCCGGCTGGATGAAGCCGTAGCCCTTGGTCGAGTTGAACCACTTAACGGTGCCGGTAGCCATTTGAGACCTCCTTCTGGCATTGGCCGCAGGCAAGAGCGCCTGAAGCCTGTCGGGTCTGAAAGGAGCGGCTGGACCTCGGGCGAAAGCAGAGGGGTGGCGTTTCGCAAAGAGATCGACGTCAGCCCTTGTGGATCGTTCGGGCGGCGAAAGCAAGGCGCGGCGTCAGCCGGCCGCCGCCTCGCCCGCCGGCGCCACATAGTTCTCGCGGCACAGACGCCGAAGGTCCGCGCCAAGCGTCGGGCCGTAGAGCGAATCCTGGATCCGGTCGTAGCCTTCCGAGGCGAGGGCCTGCTTGATGTCGCTGACGGTGCGACAGCGGCCCTCGCGCGCCAGTTGATAGGCGCGTTCCAGGGTCGTCGGTCGGTGGGAAGTCATGCCCCGATATAGGGGGGCGGGCCCGGAATTCCTAGAAGGCGAAGCTTAGTCCGGCGACGAGGGCGTCCGCGTACTGCGGATTGCCGGCGTCCGCATCGGTGTCGTGATAGCGGATATCGGCCTCGATATTGCGGGTCAGGGCATAGCTGAAACCGGCGTTCCAGCCGGTGTAGTCGATGCTGTTGTCCTGTTCACGACGGCCAATCTCGGCGGTGGCGGTCAACTTGTTGGTGAAGTCCCAGCCGGCGCGCGCCGCGACCCAGGTCCAGGCCTCGGTCGAGCCGGTGCCGTCGGGCGAGTGCTGCAGGCGGATGCGGCCGCTGGCCGGGCCGATCGAGCGCTTGACGTCGGCGGTGAACTCCCAGGCGTCGTCATCGGCGCCCGGATCGGCGTCCAGCTGGTGCTTGTACGTGGCGTTCAGGTCGAGGTCGAAACCCATGACCTGGGGCCGCCAGCCGCCGCCGATCTCCAGTTCCAGCTCCGAGCCCGTCGAGCTCTTGATCGTCTCGAAGCCCGGTCCGGCGTAGAAGGCGCCCGAGGCGCTTTCCCACTCCACCCCGCCCCAGGCGTAGCCGTCGCCCTGGGACTTGGAGGCGTCCTTGGAGCGGTTGTCGGTGGCCGCGCCGAAGGACACGGTCCAGTTTCCGGCGTCCTGCGCCGCGGCGGGGGTGGCGAGGGCGGCGGCGGCGAGAGCGGCGAGCGTGGCGGTACGGATCATGGAAGCTCCAGACGCGCGAGGACGAAATCGGTTGCACTGGACAACGTCCAGTGCGGCTTAGATTTCGTCCCAGCTGAAGATTGGGACCTGATTCACGGCATCGGCGGAATCGCGAAGCGATTCCTCCTTAACCGATCAGGTCCCGGGCGCGCGGAGTTCCTAGACGAACGCGGTCTTTTTGGCGAACCGTTCCGTGGCCTGAGCGAATTCGTCGCGGAGGCGGCCGACCAGCTGGCCGGCGGGCAGGATGTCGTGGATCGCGCCCGCGCCCTGACCGGCGGACCAGACGGTCTTCCACGCCTTGGCCTCGTCGGCCATGTCCAGCTTGTGCTCGGGCAGGGTCTTCGGATCGATGCCGTTCTCGACCAGCGACTTGACCATGAAGTTGGCCGGGATCCCCGACACCGCCGGGGTGTGGACGATGTCCGCCGAGCCCGAGTCGATGATCATGTCCTTGTACTGGGCCTGGGCGGTGCTCTCGGTCGTGTTGATGAAGCGGGTGCCCATGTAGGCGAAGTCGGCGCCCATCATCAGGGCGGCGGCGACGTCCGAGCCGGTGGACAGGCAGCCCGACAGGATGATGGTCCCGTCGAAGAAGCCGCGCACCTCTTCCACCAGCGCGAACGGATTGACGATGCCCGCGTGGCCGCCGGCGCCGTTGGCGACCAGGATCAGGCCGTCCACGCCCGCTTCCGCCGCCTTGCGGGCGTGGCGGACGTTGGCGATGTCGTGAAAGACCAGACCGCCGTAGCCGTGCACCGCATCGACCACGTCACGCACCGCGCCCAGCGAGGTGATGATCAGCGGCACCTTCTCCTCCACCGAGACCATCATGTCGGCCATCAGGCGCGGATTGGTCGGGTGGACGATGTGGTTCACGCCGAAGGCGGCGGCGTCGGGGTTCAGCCGGCCCTTGATCTCATGCAGCCACTCCCGATAGCCCTCGGTGGTGCGCTGGTTCAGCGACGGGAAGGTGCCGATGGCCCCCGCGTTGCAGGTCTCGACCACCAGATCCGGTCCGGAGACCAGGAACATCGGCGCCGCGATGACCGGCAGCTTGAGACCTTTTTGAAGCGAAGCCGGAATGGCCATGACGTTTCCCCGGGTTGTCTTTCGCTACGGATAGCGGGCTGTCCCCGGGGAAGGCAAACCGGAAAACGCTCAGTGGCCCTAGGGCACGGTGATCACCGGCGGGATGTTGGGGCGGGTCATTACCGGAGGGCTGGTGATCACAGGCGGCATGTAAAGTTCGGCGGCCGTGGCTTCGAACACAACACGCGCATCGGGATGGGCCGCTGCGACCGTTCGCGCGGACAGGCGGCGTCGGCCAGTGATGATCCGGGCCATATCCGCATTGAAGGGGTGCGGGGTGACCGTCTGGCAGTCGGACAGCTGGCCATCCGGGAGGAAGCCGCAGTTGAACACTACCCGATCGCGCCGGGTCTCGTACTCCGAGGGCGCATCGGGCGTCGGGGGCGTGTCCCATTCCGGATCGGTGACGACCGGCGGCGGCGAGCTTGGGGGCAGTGCGGCGGGCGCTTCCAGTCGGTGGTCAAACGGCTTGTCGAGAGCGTTCTGGGCGAAGGCGGGGGGCGCCGCGAGCAGAAGCGCGGCGGTGATCACGGCCTGAAGGGAGCGATGCATGGTTCTGTTCTCCCCGTCCGCTTCCGGGCGGCGTGGATCGAGGAAGCCCGGCAGAAGCACGGAGATCATTTGCCGGCTGCCGGTGCGCGGTCGATCGGCACCCAGACGAGGACTTCGGCGCGGCGCGCGGCGCCGTCCACAGTCCGGGGCGAGGCTCGGGCGACACGGGCTGCGGCCAGGGCCGCGTCACCCAAACCGAGGCCGGGCGTGCTCTCGCTCAGGACGACGCACTCGGACAGGGCGCCGTTCGGCTCCAGACGACATCTGAGACCGGCGAAGGCGTCGGTCAGTCCGCGGGCCGCCGCCTGCTCCGGCAGGACTCCACGCGGCATGCGCGCCCAGGCGGGCATGGTGACAAGGGTCAAGCGGGGCTGAGGGATGCCCACCGGTTGCGGGGGCGAGGCGGTGATGACCGGTGGCGCGCCGGCGTTCTCGAAGCGGACGGCAGGGGGCGGGGCGACGAAATTGGCGGCGAATTTGACGCGAAGATCCCCGGGCCCTTCAGGGTCCAGGTTGTTCACCCGCGCTCGCGATGCAGCATCAAGGGTCAGGCGTCCCAGCCCGAGGTCGCCCGGGGTTTCCTCGGTCACGCGGCAGTCGGTCAAACCTCCGTCGGGGCGAATGGCGCAGTCGATGGCGGCACGCCCGCGGCTGACGCCGGCCTCGAGGGCGGTAGCCGGGAAGTCGAGGCTCAGGGTTTCGCCCCAATTCGGGTTGACCACATAGCGCTGCCCATTCGGCTCGATCATGTACCAGGCCTGGCCGCCTCTCGCCTGCGCCTGCGCCGCTCCGGCGACCAGCACAGCGACCAGCCCCGCGGCCAAGGTCAGTCCCCGCCTTTGAAAACCCCGACCCATGTCTCTATGTCCCCCGACAGATTCCTGCGCCCCTCATGCCCCGGCGTGGCGGCGACAGGCAAGCCGTTCCGTTCCCCGTGAGACCGCCCCATGAACCCGCCGCCGATCACCCTGCAGGAACGCCGTCAGCGGCTGGCCCGGCTGGAGGCCGCGATGGAGGCGCAGGGGGTGGCGGCGGTGCTGATCGATGCGACCACCAGCCTGCGCTATTTCACCGGCCTGATCTGGGGACGGTCCGAGCGGATGATCGCGGCGCTGGTCCGGCCCGGAAAGCCGCTGACCTGGATCTGCCCGGCCTTCGAGCTGGACAAGGTGGGCGGCTCCATCGGCGTGCCGGGGGAGTTCCTGACCTGGGAGGAGCATGAGAGCCCCTATGCGCTGGTCGCCGACGCCGTGCCGACCGGGGTGCTGGCGGTCGACGAGCAGGCGCCGGTCTTCGCCTGGCTGGGACTGGCCGAGGCGCTGGGGGTCGAGCGGCTGCGCGGCGCCAATGCGCTGATCACCCCGCTGCGGGCGCGCAAGTCCGCGACCGAGATCGCCCTGATGACCCGCGCCAAGGCCCTGACGCTGGAGGCGCACCGGCGGACCCACGCCAACCTGCAGGCCGGAATGCGCGGATCGGACATCGCGGCCTTCCTCGACCAGCAACACCGGGCGCTGGGCGCCGACGGCGGCAACACCTTCTGCATCGCCTCCTTCGGCGTAGACACCTCACTGCCACACGGCGGGGAAGGCGATCCCGAGCTGAAGGAGGGCGATGTCGTCCTGATCGACACCGGCTGCGCGCTGGACGGCTACAACGCCGACATCACCCGGACCTATGTCTTCGGCGAGCCCACGCCCGAGGTGCGGCGCATCTGGGAGCTGGAGCATGCGGCGCAGGCGGCGGCGTTCGATGCGGCCCGGTTGGGCGAACCCTGCGAGGCGGTGGACGCCGCCGTCCGGGTGTTCCTGAAGTCCAGCGGACTGGGCCCCGACTATCAGGTGCCCGGCACGCCCCACCGGACCGGCCACGGCATCGGTCTGGACATCCATGAGGCGCCCAATCTGGTGCGCGGGGATCAGACCCTGCTGGACATCGGCATGTGCTTCTCCAACGAGCCGATGATCGTGGTGCCCGGCAAGTTCGGCATCCGGCTGGAGGACCATTTCCACATGACCGCCGAGGGGACGAAGTGGTTCACCCAGCCGCAGCCCAGCCTTGATGACCCCTTCCGGGGCGTCGCCCCGCTGGCGGCGTGACGGACGCCGCCGAAATCGCTAGAGCCAAGCCATGACCACCGACACCTCGGGCCTGCACCAGCTGGGCCAGCAGATCGCCGCACCGACCAGCCCGGAAACCGCCGTGCTGGAGCGGGTGCCCAACCCGCATGCGGACACCCTTTACCTCGCGCGCTTCACGGCGCCGGAGTTCACCAGCCTGTGCCCCGTCACCGGCCAGCCGGACTTCGCCCACATCGTCATCGACTATGCGCCGGGCGACTGGCTGGTCGAGAGCAAGAGCCTGAAGCTTTACCTGACCAGCTTCCGCAACCACGGCGCCTTCCACGAGGACTGCACCGTGGCCATCGGCAAGCGTCTGGCCGACCTGCTGCAGCCGAAATGGCTGCGCATCGGCGGCTACTGGTATCCGCGCGGCGGCATCCCGATTGACGTCTTCTGGCAAACCGGCCCGGCCCCGGACGGCCTGTGGCTGCCCGATCAGGGCGTGCCGACCTATCGCGGGCGGGGGTGAGGCTGCACGTTTCGTGCACCAAATCTCCACGGGCGACCGCCGCTGAGGCCGTCTAGCCTGCGGGCATGACCTCGCCCCCGTCTCTTCCGCTCGAAGCCCTCGGCCGTCGATGGCTGACGCGGGCGGAGGCGTGGGCCGACCGCTCGCCCTGGCGCGGGGCCACCTATGAGTTCCTGTGGTTCGGGCTGAAGCAGGGCTGGGCCTGCCTGTTCGGCGGGCTGATGCTGGTGCTCATCGTGGGCACCTTCCTGCTGTGGCCCGAGACCGCGCCCATCTCGCGCTATGACTTTCTGGTCGTGGGCGCGGTGGCCATCCAGATCGGCATGCTGGCCCTGAAGCTGGAGGGGCGGGACGAGGCCGTCGTCATCCTGATGTTTCACATCGCCGGGACGGTGATGGAGCTGTTCAAGACCGCCCACGGCTCGTGGATCTATCCCGAGGACTCGGTACTGCGGATCGGCGCCGTGCCCCTGTTCTCGGGCTTCATGTATGCGGCCGTGGGCAGCTATATCGCGCGCGTCCAGCGGGTGTTTCACATCCGGGTGCGCGGCTATCCGCCGTTCTGGCTGACGGCGGTGCTGGCGGCGGCGATCTACATCAACTTCTTCGCGCACCACTGGCTGCCGGATGTGCGGCTCGCGCTGTTTGCGGCCACGGTCCTGATCTTCGGGCGCGGCTGGTTCTGGTTCACCACCGACCGGAGACGACGCCGGATGCCGTTGCTGCTCGGCTATCTGCTGGTCGCCCTGTTCATCTGGTTCGCCGAGAACCTCGGGACGCTGGCGCAGGCCTGGACCTATCCGGGACAGCAGGCGGGCTGGGAGATGGTCGGGCTGGAGAAGCTGGGCAGCTGGTTCCTGCTGATGATCATCTCGATCGTTCTGGTGTCCATCGTCCGCTGGCCGGAGGTGGAGCCGCGTGACCGGCCCTGAGGCGGCGGACTGTCGCCCGCCGCCCGGACCTCCGGATCAGCCCCAGTTGCTCGAGCCGGTTTCCTCGCGGAACTCGAAGTCGCCGTTGGTGCCGGCGGACAGGTCGCGCCAGGCGTCCAGCTCGGCCTGCAGGCTGTCGATCTTGGACTGGACCATGCCCAGAGCGTCCGTCCCCGCGCACCAGCGGACCGGCGGGTTTTCGGCGTCGGCCAGGGTGATCAGGGCCCGGGCCAGCTTGGCCGGATCGCCTGCCTGGTTCTGGCTGCGGCTGTCGTAGAAGGCCTTCAGCGCCGCCGAGGTCTCGGCGTAGTCGGCGATGGGGTTGGAGCCGTGCTTGACCGAGGTCGCCTCAAGGAAGTCGGTGCGGAAGAAGCCCGGCTCGACGATGGTGGCGTGGATGCCGAACGGGGCGACTTCCTGCGACAGGGACTCGCTGAAGCCCTCCACCGCGAACTTGGAGGCGCAGTACAGCGTCCCGCTGGCGCCGCCGACGATGCCGCCGACCGACGAGACGTTGAAGATGCGGCCCGAGCGCTGGGCGCGCATGCCCGGCAGGACCGCGCGGGTCACATGCATCAGGCCGAAGACATTGGTCTCGTACTGGGCGCGGACGTCCTCGGCGGTCGATTCCTCGAACAGGGACAGGTCGCCGTAGCCGGCGTTGTTCACCAGCACGTCGATGCGGCCGAAATACTCCTCGGCGGAGGCGACCGCGGTCTGGACGGCGGCCGGGTCGGTCACATCCAGCGACAGGCTGAGCAGGGCGTCGCTGTCGGCGCCGAAGGCGGCGGTCAGGGCGTCGCGCTTGCGGGCGGTGGCGGCGACGCGCTCGCCGGCCTTCAGCAGGGTGCGGACGATGGCGGCGCCGAGGCCGCGCGAGGCGCCGGTGACGAACCAGACGCGAGAAGAAGTGGAGGTCATGGGAAGTCTCCTTGGTTGGGAGCCCCGGTATGCGCCGCCGCCCCGCCGGAGCCGTAGACGGATCGCACCAGTCTCTTGCACAATCCTCCCAGTCGGCTGTGGTCGTGCTTGCGGGTGCGTCCAGACAGGGCTTGAATGTTCCCATGAGCCGCTTGCCCGAACTCGCCAGTCTTGTCCGCACCCATATGGGAGAGGAGTCGCCCGAGGGCGTCGGCCCCATGACCGGCGCGGGCGTCCATCTGATCGCCAGCACCACGGTCACCGAGGCCCAGCAGGTGGTCTATGAGGCCATGGTCTGCCTGATCCTCGACGGGGCCAAGACGACGACGCTGGGATCGGAAAGCTATCCCTATCGCGCCGGGCAGTTTCTGGTGGTGACGGACGACCTGCCGGTCAGCGGGCGGGTGATCGCAGCGCCTTATCTGGCCATCGGCGTGCCGCTGGACCCGGCCACCATCACCGAACTGCTTCTGGAGAGCGAAGGGGCGATCCCCGTGGCCGCCCCGGTGCGGGGGCTGGCGGTCAGCGACATGGACGAGGACCTGATCGACGTGGTGATCCGTCTGGTCCGCCTGCTGGAACGACCGGAGGAGGCGCGGGTCATGGCGCCCATGATCCACCGCGAGCTGGTCTGGCGGCTGCTGCGCGGCGAGCGGGCCGGGATGATGCGCCAGCTGGCGGCGATGGACGGGCGGCAGGCGCAGGTGAAGCGGGCCATCCGCTGGCTGCGTCACCACTACGCCGAGCCGATGCGGATCGACCGTCTGGCCGAGGTGGCGGGGATGAGCGAGACCTCGCTGCACCGCCACTTCAAGGCCGTCACGGCCATGAGCCCGCTGCAGTACCAGAAGCAGATCCGCCTGCAGGAGGCCCGGCATCGTCTGCTGGCGCAGGGACGTGACGTGGCGGGCGTGGGCTTCGCCGTCGGCTACGACAGCCCCTCCCAGTTCAGCCGCGAATACGCCCGCCTCTACGGCCATCCGCCGGGCCGCGATCTGGAGCGGATGCGGGCTGACCCGGCGCTGGCGCTGGCGGTCTGAGGCGTCAGGCCTAGAATCCCGCCAGCGCCGGAACCGGCAACTCCGGGATGTCGGTTCGACGTTCGAACAGCCGCATCGTGATGTCGGCCTCGAAGCCGGTCTCCGGATAGCGGAACTCCGAACCGGTGGCGCTGGAGGCGATCAGGCGCGAGCCGAAGCCCTTGCGTTCGGGCGGGCGCACCGGCGGGCCGCCGTGCTCGCGCCACTCTATCGAAAGGGTGTCGCCGGCGACGCGCCAGCGCACCTTGACCCGGCCCTCCGGACGGCTCAGGGCGCCGTATTTGGCGGCGTTGGTGGCCAGTTCGTGGGCGATCAGACCCAGCGTCAGGACGTTCTCCGACCCCAGCAGGATCTCCTGCCCCTCCAGCACGACCTGATCGTCGTTGTAGTGGCCGAACTCGGCGCGGAAGACATCGCTCAGCCGGGCCTGCTGCCAGCCCTCGGCGGTCAGCAGATTGTGGGTCGCCGACAACGACAGCAGCCGCGCCTGGAAGGCCTTAGCGAAGGCCTGCACGTCGTCCGAGCGGCGCGCGGTCAGGGTGGCGATCGACAGCACCGTGGCCAGGGTGTTCTTCACCCGGTGGTTCAGTTCATTGATCAGGATTCGCTGGCGGGCCTCGCTGCGGGCCAGCGCCTGGAAGGCGATCCGGTGCGAGGTCACGTCCTGGATGGTGCCGACCAGCCGCAGGGGGTGGCCCGCGCCGTCCAGGGTCATCAGGCCGCGCACCTCCAGCCAGCGACCGTCCAGCAGCTCATAGTCGACCTCATAGTCGGCGCCGTCCCTGATCGATCGCTCCAGCGCCGCCTGCCGACGCGCGGCGCTCTCGATGGTCAGCCGGGCAGGCACCATCGACTGCTCGAAGGGCTCGCTCGGTTCAAAGCCCATCAGGCCGCGCGCTTGCTCGCTGAGCGACAGCCGACGGCGCGGAATGTCCATCTCCCAATAGCCCAGCCGACCGGCCCGCAGGGCCATGGACAGCACCTGGCGCTGGTCCATCAGGCTGGCGCCGAGGGCGAGGAAGAGCAGCAGCAGGGTCAGGCCGGCGACGGCGAAGGCCAGATAGAGCGGCGGCATGCCGGGCGTCATGTGATGGCTGCCGTCGTGGGTCAGGCCAACCGCGCCCATGGCGGTGTAGTGCATGGCCACCACGCCCGCGCCCAGCAGCACCGCGGCGCCCGCCTGCCATATGGCGCGCGAGTTCCGGCGCACGGCGACGAGGGCGGCGAAGGAGGCGAGGAAGGCCACGACAACCGAAGCCGCCACCCAGACCGGATCGTAGTGGATCTGCACCGTGCTGCGGATCGCCGACATGCCGAGGTAGTGCATCCCGCCGACGCTGACTCCCATCAGGGCGCCGCCGCCCAGCTGACGGCCCAGCCGCGCGGTCGGGCCGCCGCTGAAGGCGAAGGCGAAGGCGGTGCCGGCCACCGCGAGCGCGAGGGAGCCGAGGGTGCGCGCGGGATCGTAGGAGACAGGCGCCCCGGGATTGAAGCCCAGCATGGCCACGAAATGCATCGACCAGATGCTGACGCCCATGGCGATGGCCGACAGGCCGATCCACTGGAACCGCGTCTGGCCGTCGTGGGTGCGGGCGCGCCGGAACAGGTCGAGGGCCGTCCACGAGCCGCAGATCGCGACGACAGCCGACAGCAGCGGATAGATCAGATGATGATCGTGATGCACGAGGCGCCCCGGACCTTGGACCCGGACTGTAGTCCGAACCTGCGGCATTCTGCCATATCTCTGGTTGCATGGAGGTTTACGGCGCTGGAGCCTGTCAGCCGGGCATGCCATCGTCTGCGCGGGGAGAGAAACGGCGCATGACCACCACGACCACGGATGTCGTCATTCTGGGCGGCGGGCATAACGGCCTCGTCTGCGCCTTCTATCTGGCGAAGGCCGGGCTGAAGGTGACGGTGCTGGAGCGGCGGCATGTGGTCGGCGGGGCGGCGGTGACCGAGGAATTCCATCCCGGCTTCCGCAACTCGACCGCCAGCTACACCGTCAGCCTGCTGAATCCGAAGGTCATCGCCGACATGGACTTGCCGCGTCACGGCCTGCGGGTGGTCGAGCGTCGGGCGTCCAACTTCCTGCCCTTCGACGACGGCCGCTACCTGCTGGCCGGGGAGGGGCGGACGCAAGCGCAGGTGGCGAAATTCTCGACGCGCGACGCCGAGCGCCTGCCGGAATACGAGCGGCGGCTGGAGGTCGTGGCCGCCATCCTGCGCGACTGGATCCTGAAGGCCCCGCCGAACCTGACCGAGGGCGGCTGGCTGGCCCAGTTGCCTGAACTGGCCAGTGCGACGGCTCTGGCGCGGCAGGGGCTGGCGCTGGACGTCGAGGGGCGCCGTGACCTGCTGGACCTGTTCACCAAATCGGCGGGCGACTGGCTGGACGGCTGGTTCGAGAGCGACCCGATCAAGGCCCTGTTCGGCTTCGACAGCATCGTCGGCGCCTATGGCAGCCCCTATACGCCGGGGTCGGCCTATGTGCTGCTGCACCACGTCTTCGGCGAGGTGAACGGCAAGAAGGGCGCCTGGGGCCACGCCGTCGGGGGCATGGGGGCGATCACCCAGGCCATGGCGAAGGCCTGCGCCGAACTGGGCGTCGAAATCCGGCTCGACACACCGGTGACCGAGGTGCTGACCGAGAAGGGCCGGGCGGTCGGGGCGGTGACGGAAGGCGGCGACATCGTCCGCGCCCGCGCCGTGGTCTCCAACCTGCATCCGCGCCTGCTGTTCGAGCGGCTGGTGGATGACGCCGTGGTCCCCGCCGATTTCCGCGCCCGGATCGGCGGCTACCAGTCCGGCTCGGGCACCTTCCGCATGAATGTGCACCTCTCGGCGCTACCGAACTTCACCAGCCTGCCGGGGCGGGGCGATCACCTGACGGCGGGCATCATCATCGCGCCGTCGCTGGCCTATATGGACCGCGCCCACGCCAGCGCCCGGCTGGACGGCTGGTCGCGCGAGCCCATCGTCGAGATGCTGATCCCCTCGACGCTGGACGACAGCCTGGCCCCGCCCGGACAGCATGTCGCCAGCCTGTTCTGCCAGCACGTTTCGCCCGATCTGGCGGACGACCACCGCGACACGGTGGCGGATTTGATGATCGATACGGTCGACAGGCACGCCCCCGGCTTCAAGGCCTCGGTGATTGGGCGGCTGGCGCTGGGGCCGCGCGATCTGGAGCGGCGCTTCGGTCTGGTCGGCGGCGACATCTTCCACGGCCGCCTGACGCTGGACCAGCTGTTCAGCGCCCGCCCGGTGCTGGGCCACGCCGCCTACCGGATGCCGGTCCCGGGCCTCTACCTGTGCGGCTCCGGCGCCCATCCCGGCGGTGGGGTGACGGGCGCGCCGGGGCATAATGCGGCGCGGGCCGTTCTGAAGGTTCTGGGTTCCAGGTTCCAGGTTTCAGGGTGATTTCACCTGGAACCCGAAACCTCGCGCCTAGCCCCTTTCTACCCCCATCGCCGCCATCAGCGCCTCAAGCACGGCGGCTTCGGTGAAGGGTTTCTGGATCGTGCGCTGGCCGCGCCATTCGTCGGGCAGGCCGCCCTCGCCATAGCCGGTCGAGAAGACGAAGGGCACGCCCCGGTCCTTGAGCGCCTGCGCCACCGGGAAGACCTGACGGCCCGCCACATTGACGTCCAGGAGGGCGGCGTCGAGCGTGTCGTCGCCGGTCGCCAGGGCCAGGCCCTCGTCGATGTTGGAGGCCGGGCCCACGGGTAGGCAGCCCATGTCCTCGAGAATGGTCTCCAGCAGCATGGCGACCAGGGACTCGTCCTCGACGATCAGCACCCGGCGTCCCGAGAGGGCGTCAGTCATTCGTGTTCTCCCGGTCCAGCGGAACCATGAATTCCGCGGTAAAGCCCGCGGCGGCGTAGTCAAGTTTCACCTCGCCTGCCAGATCATGGCGGACGTTGCGTTCGATCAGCCGGCTGCCGAAGCCCCGGCGCGTGGGCGCGCTGACGGGCGGCCCGTCCAGCTCGCGCCACATCAGATGCAGTTTCGGCGCGTTCAGGTCGGCGAGGGACCAGTCGACCAGCACCCGCCCGTCCGGCCCGGACAGGGCGCCGTATTTGGCGGCGTTGGTCGCCAGTTCGTGGAAGATCATGCCCAGCGACAGGGCCGTCGCCGGTCCCAGCGCCACCGCCGGACCGTTCAGGCTGATGCGATGGGCGCCGTGCGCCTCGGTCTCGTGCTCCAGAATGGCGCGCAGGTCGGCGCCTTCCCAGTGGCTGCGGGTCAGCAGGTCGTGGGTGTGCGACAGGGCCATCAGCCGCGCCTGGAAACTCGCGGCGAAGGAGGCAGGGTCGGTGTGCGAGCGCGCCGTCTGCATGGCGATCGACTGGACCGTGGCCAGGGTGTTCTTCACCCGGTGGTTCAGTTCGTCGATCATCAGCTTCTGACGGTCGGCGGCCAGGATGGTGTCGGTGACGTCGTGTCCCTGCACGAAGATGCCCGCCACCTTGCCCGCGCTGTCACGGATCGGCTGGTAGATGAAGTTCAGATAGACCGTCTCCAGCGGCGCGTCGGGCGTATGCCGCAACTGCACCCGGCTGGCCCGGCCCTCATGCGGCTCTCCGGTGGCGAAGACGTTGTCCAGAAACTCGTAATATCCCTGTCCCGCCAGTTCGGGCAGGGCGTCGCGGATGGTCTTGCCGGTGATGGCCCGATGCCCGATCAGCTGGGCGTAGGCCGGATTGTGCATCTGGAAGACATGCTCCGGCCCGGCCAGCACCGCGACGAAGCCGGGGGCCTGCATGAACATGTCGACCAGCTGGTTGCGCTCGGTCGCCAGTCGCTGGTTGTCGGCCTGTACGTCCTCGGCCCGACGCAGGACCTGCCCGCCCAGGAAAGCGTCCAGCGCCGCGCCCCCGCGCCGGTTCGCCTTGCCAGCCGCGTCGCGCCTCAGGGCTTCCAGCTCGGTGATGTCGCTGGTGTGCTGAAGGATGTAGGCCAGCCTGCCCGCGTCATCGAACACCGGGCTGTGCTCGCAGCTCCAGTAGCGATCGACATAGCCTACGCCGGGCAGGGGGATGGCGTAATGCAGGACCGGTATGCGGTCCGGCAGACCGGTGTCGCGCACCCGTTCGAAGGAGGCCAGCAGTTGCGCGGCGTTCGCCTCGTCTCCGCCCGCGTCGAACACCGTCATCACCGGCGCGCCCATCAGCTCCTCGCGGGTGCGCTGGGTGACGGAAAGGTAGGCGCGGTTCATGCCCGCGAACCGCAGGTCCGGGGTCAGCAACATGTACGGATTGGGCGAGGCGTCGAACGCACTCGCCAGATCGACGCCCGCGCCGTCTGTCTTCACCAATTCCCGCAAGCCGGAACCCCACACTCTCCGATACGGTAACGCTTTGACCCTGCGAGGGTTCCGCGACCGTTAATCGGAAAACTCTTCGTCATTTGAGCCGGGCGGGGCGGGGAGGCTAGGTTGGCGGCCATGATAGCTTCACTGTTCGCGGCGGCCCTGATGTCTGCTCCCCTGCAAACCCCGGATCCCGGCCTCCAGCCTCGCGTGACGGTGGCCCAGGGGACGCTGGTCGGGCGACAGGTGGACGGCATCGACAGCTTCCGGGGGATTCCCTATGCGGCGCCGCCGACGGGTGCGGGACGCTGGCGCCCGCCGGTTCCGGCGACCGGATGGGCCGATGAGCGCGACGCGGGGACGCCGGGCGCCATCTGCATCCAGCCGCCGTCGAACGGCGACCCGGGCGTCGGTCCCCTGCCGGCCAGCGAGGACTGCCTGAACCTGGACGTCTGGATTCCGGCCGAGCACTCGGGCGCGCCCCTGCCGGTCATGGTCTGGATCCATGGCGGCGGACTGAACAATGGCTCGGGCACGGCGCCGCTGTACGACGGCGCCAATCTGGCGCGGCGGGGCGTCATGCTGGTGACGATCAACTACCGTCTGGGCCGGCTGGGCTTCTTCGACCACCCCGCCCTGGCGGCCGAGCGCGCGCCGGGCGAGGACGCCGCCAACTACGGCTTCATGGATGTGGTCGCGGCGCTGGAGTGGGTGCGCGACAACGCCTCGGCCTTCGGCGGGGATTCCACCAATGTCACCGTCTTCGGCGAGTCCGCCGGCGGGGCGCTGGTCACCCGGCTGATGATCTCGCCCCGCGCGCGCGGCCTGTTCCACAAGGCGGTGGTCCAGTCCGGCCTGGGCCGGGACCAGGGCACGCCGCTGGCCGAACTGCGTCCCAACGGCGATCCGTCGATGCAGGACCGGGGCGTGGCCTTCGCGGCGGGGCAGGGGCTGACGAACGCCACCGCCGCCGACCTGCGCGCCATTCCGGCCGAACGGTTCCTGGCGCCGGCGCCGAGCTTCTACGGCGGCGATGTGCTGGTGAAGGACGGGGGCCTGATCTCCGAGGACGTCGAGACCGCCTTCGCCGCGGGGCGCGAGGCGCCCGTTCCGCTGATCATCGGCACCAACAGCGCCGAGTTCTGGTGGATCCGCCCCACGGAAATCAGCCCCTACGGCGCCATCGACGACGCCATGACGCCGGACGAGCAGGCGGCCTTCCTGGCGGCCTACGGCGGCGAGGACGGCTACAGCGCCCATGTCGTCAGCGATCTGGTGTTCAACGAGCCCGCCCGCCATCTGGCGCGGCTGCACGCCGCCAACGGCCATCCGGCCTATGTCTATCGCTTCGACGTCGTGTCGGCCGCCATGCCGGAGCCCCATGCCGGGGCGACCCATGCTTCCGAACGCCCCTATGTCTTCGACAACATGTCGGCCTCGTCTTGGCCGACCGAGGAGATGGACCAGCGGCAGGCGACGGCCATGGCCGACTACTGGACGACCTTCGCCCGCACCGGGACGCCCAACGGCGCGGCGCACCCGGAGTGGCCAAGGGCCGGAGGGGAGGGTGATTCCCTGCTGGAGTTCACCAATGACGGACCGGTGGCGAAACCGACCCCGTTCAGCGACCGGCTGGACCTGATCGAGGCGTATTATCGTCGCATCCGATAGCGCCCGGGCGCTCCAGTCGACTGAAATTCCTGCATTTTGCAGCCCTGAAACGCTTGTGGCGAAAATCCGGCCCTTGCGAGGCACGTGACTCATATGTCATGTAATCGGTTACACGGAGCAACGGACGGACTCGCGCGAAGCGGGCCGGGATCGAGCAGCCGTTCAGGGAGACTATTTTCTTGCTCGGTTCCACCACGCAGCCCTCGGGCGCGGACGGTCAGGCGTGAAGCCCGCGACCATCCGTGACGTCGCTCAACGCGCGGACGTGTCCGTCGCGTCGGTGTCGCGTGTCCTGAACGGCGCCGGGCCGGTCACCGAGGCGACCCGCCAGCGCGTGCTGGCCGCGGTCGAGGCCCTGCAGTACGTCCCCCATTCCGGCGCCCGCAGCCTGTCGACCAGCAAGACCAATGCGGTCGGCGTCATCCTGCCGGACCTGTACGGCGAGTTCTTCTCCGAGCTGATCCGCGGCATGGACGTCGCGGCCCGCGCCCTGGGCTATCACCTGATCGTCTCCTCCTCGCACGATGATGCGGACGAGGCGTCGGCCGCCCTGCGCTCCATGCGTGGTCGCGTCGATGGCCTGATCGTCCTGTCGCCCCATCTCGGCGCCGCCAACCTGGCCTCGGGTCTGGCCGGGCGGACCCCGGTGCTGCTGATGAACGGCGGCGCGGCGACGGACGGGCGTCCCTCCGTCGTGGTGGACAATCACGGCGGCGCCGTCGCGGCCGTCGAGCATCTGATCGCCAGCGGTCGCCAGCGCATCGCCCATATCGCCGGACCGGCGGGCAACCTCGAGGCCGAGGCCCGGCTGGCCGGCTATCTTGAAGCCATGGCCGCCGCCGGCCTGCCGACGATGGTGGTGGACGGCAGCTTCACCAAGGCCTCGGGCCAGGAAGCCGGCGAGGCGCTGGTGCGTCGCGCGGACCGCCCCGACGCCGTCTTCGCCGCCAACGACAACATGGCCGTCGGCGCGCTTCTGGCCTTCCAGGACGCCGGTCTGCGCGTCCCCGAAGACGTCGCCATGGTCGGCTTCGACGATATCCCGCTGGCCGGGCTGGTCCGTCCGGCCCTGACGACCCTGAAGATCAACATCGCCGAGACGGGCCGCAACGCCCTGGAACGGCTGGTGCGTCTTATCGGTCCCGCGACCGACAGCGCCGACACCGCCTGCGAGGTGGTGCACCCGGAGCTGGTGGTGCGGGGCTCCAGTATCGCTTTCCCAATCGCGACCGGCGCCGCCGGCGTGGCATCCGACAACAAACAAACACCGTCTCTTGAAGGGGAGAAACTGTGATGAGCATCAAGAACCGGGCGTACATGGGAGCGGCCTCCGCTCTCGCCGTCGCCATCGCGCTGGGCGCCGCGGGCGCCGCCAACGCGCAGGTGGCTGGCTCCACCCTGCGGGGCACCGTCTATGAAGGCGCCGCGCCCGAGGCCGGCGGCACCATCCTGGCGACCGAGACGGCCACCGGCTACGTCACGCGCGGCCGTATCGCTGCGGACGGCGCCTATGTGTTCACCGGTCTGCGTCCGGGCACCTACCGCATCGCCGTGACCACCGCTGACGGCCAGACCACGACCGACACCGTCACCCTGGCTCTGGGCCAGGTGGCGACTCTCGATCTGGATGTCGCCCCCGTCGCCACCGCTGAAGCCACCGACGGCGCGACCGAACTGGGCGAGGTCGTCGTGACCGGTCGTCGCGTGTTCGAGGTCCGCACCCCCGAAGTGGCGACCAACGTCAGCCAGGCGCAGATCAACAACCTGCCCCAGATCAATCGCAACTTCCTCAGCTTCGCCGCCTTGGCCCCGGGCGTGCGGGTGACGGAAGGCGAGACCGAGCGGACCATCTCGGCCGGCGGTCAGGGCGCGGCGGCGATCAACGTCTTCATTGACGGTCAGAACCAGAAGTCGACCATCATCGATGGCGGCGTGGCCGGTCAGGACGACAGCCGCGGCAACCCCTTCCCGCAGGCGGCGGTGCAGGAGTTCCGGGTCATCTCGCAGAACTTCAAGGCCGAGTACGAGCAGGCCTCGTCCTCGATCATCACCTCAATCACCCGGTCGGGCACCAACGAGTTCACCGGCGACGTCTTCGTCAGCTACCAGAACCAGGACTGGATCCAGCAGGACGTGATCTCGGAAGAGCGCGGCTTTGCGAAGCCGGAGCTGGAGCGACTGCAATACGGCATCTCGCTCGGCGGTCCGATCATCGAAGATCGTCTGCACTACTTCGTCACCTACGAACGCAAGGACGAGACCCGCGCGAGCAACGTTTCGATCAATCGCACCGAGTACGCGCCCCTGTTCGCCGACCAGTTTGGGGCCTTCTCGACCCCGTTCGAGGAAGACCTGTTCTTCGGCAAGCTGTCGTGGTCGATCGATGACCGCCAGCGTCTGGATGTCAGCGCCACCTACCGCACCGAGTCCGATATCCGTTTCGGCGGCGGCACCCAGGCCTTCTCGCGCGCTGACGAGATCAATGCCGAAACCAAGTCGCTGAACATTCGCCACCAGTATCAGGGTGATACCTTCCTGAACGAGGCGTCGATTGACTTCTTCGAGTACACCTACAACCCGACCTCGCTGAACTTCGACGATTACGGCCAGAACTATGTGATCTATCGGGACAACTGCCCGGATGATCAGGCGCCGACCGCAGCCTGCCCGACGCCGGCCGGTTTCCAGTTCAACTCCGGCAACCGCGATACGACCGTCTTCTCGCTCGGCGGCGGCACCAACAACCAGAACATCCGCCAGCGCAATTGGACCTTCCGAAACGACCTGACCTTCACCGACCTTGAGTGGATGGGGTCGCACACGCTGAAAATGGGCGTGAAGTTCTCGGCGCAGAACATGTTTGTCGAGAAGGAACTGGGCCGTAACCCGCAGTTCACCTACGACGTCGACGCGCGTCCGGAAATCAACGGCAGCCGCGCCATCCCGGTCCAGGTCGATCTGGGCGTCTATGTTCCGCCGGCGGACGTCGATAACAACGTCTTCGGCCTGTACGTCCAGGACGACTGGCAGATCACTGACAAGCTGGAACTGAACCTCGGTCTTCGTTGGGATTACGAAGACAATGCCATGAACAACGACTACTCGACCCCGGCCTCGATCCGCGAGACGCTGCGGGCGATCCAGGCGCTGCCGGGCTATGACTTCCCGTCCTACTTCAATCCGGAAGACTACATCACCGATGGTCGCGACGCCTTCACCGGTGCCTGGCAGCCGCGTTTCGGCTTCTCGTATGACGTCTTCGGCGACGAGCAGACCGTCGTCTTCGGCGGCGCCGGTCGCTACTATGACCGGATCGGCTTCAACTTCTCGTTCGACGAGCGCTTCAAGCCGTTCCAAGCCAATAAGACGATCTATTTCTCGGAAGCTGGCGGTCCACGTGGTGGTCAGAACACCGTCGCCTGGAACCCGATCTACCTGACGCCGGAAGGCCTCGAGCCGCTGCTGGATTCCGTGGCGGGCTCGGGCGAAATCTTCCTGCTCAAGAACGACATGGAGCCGCCGCGCACCGATCAGTTCAACCTGGGCGTCCGTCAGAAGTTCGGCGATTTCCAGACATCGGTGACCTTCGCTTACGGCCGCACCGAGAACCTGTTCGCCTGGTACATCGCCAACGCCCTGACCGAGACCGGTGGCCGCTTCGACGGTCCGAGCCCGGTGGACGTGGGTCACCCCGAGTTCCGCGACCTGATCTTCTACGCGAACAACGACGCCCACCAGACGTTCAAGGCCATGTATCTGACGGTCGACAAGCCGTTCGACACCGCCAGCAACTGGGGCATGACCTTCGCCTACACCCTGTCCGAGGCCGAGCGTAACGGCAGCCGTGACGGCGGCATCGCCGGCTTCGACTTCGACTACAACCGCCCCGGACTGTCGCAGACCTTCCCGACCGCCCAGGACGAGCGTCACCGCATCGTCGCCACTGGCATCGTCGGCCTGCCGATGGACTTCCGTCTGTCGGGCATCCTGACCCTTGGGTCGGGCCTGCCGTTCAACGTCTTCAACTGCCCGAGCCAGACCAATCCGAACATCTGCTGGAATGGCGGTCGTCCCGAGAAGCACGACTTCATCATCCCGAACGCCTGGGCCTTCCGTCAGGTTGACCTGCGCCTGACCAAGGCGTTTGACGTGCCGTTCGGCGACCGTGTCGAACTGATCTTCGACGCCATCAACGTGTTCGGCTTCGAGAACTACTCGGGCTTCGAGGGCGACTTTAACAGCCCGAACTTCGGACGTCGGAACGCCCAGTTCCTGCCGACCCGCAGCTTCCAGGTCGGCCTGCGCTACTCCTGGTAAGCCGGGGTGCGACCCTCGGGCGGCTTCCGGGCCGCCCGAGGGGCATTACAATCTTCTGAGCCTGAGCGGCCGCCCCCAAGCCCAGCCTCGGGGGCGGCCGATTTTTTATGATCCGTGTATTCCGAGTATGAGGTGATCCCGATGAACCGCAGACGTTTCCTGATGGGATCAACCCTTGCCGGAGCGGCGCTGGCCGCGGCGGGGTGCGCCACCATGCCCACGACCAGCATCGCCGCGCCCGTCGGCCGGACGCTGTACCCCGGCTTCGAGGATCTGCAGCGCAAGACCTTTGACTGGTTCGTCCATGTCACCAACCGCCGCAACGGCCTGACGCCCGACCGCTGGCCGACCGAGTCCTTCTCGTCCGTCGCCGCCGTCGGCTTCGCCCTGACCTGCTGGCCCATCGGGGTCGAACGCGGCTGGATGAGCCGCGAGGAGGCGCGCGAGCGCACCCTGACCACCATCCGCTTCTTCCATGAGCTGCCGCAGGGCCCCGAGCCGACCGGCAACGGCGGCTACAAGGGCTTCTTCTACCACTTCATCAACATGGAGACGGGCCACCGCTTCGGCACGACCGAGCTGTCCACCGTCGACACCGCCCTGCTGATCGCGGGCATGCTGTTCGCCGCCCGCTGGTTCGACGGCGACCACCCCGCCGAGCGCGAGATCCGCGAGCGGGCGCAGGCCGTCTATGAGCGGGTCGAGTGGGACTGGGCCGTCGTCCGTCCGAACCGCATCACCATGGGCTGGCACCCGGAGACCGGCTTCATCCCGGCCGACTGGAACGTCTACAACGAGGGCATGGTCGTGCTGCTGCTGGCCATCGGCAGCCCCACCCATCCGGCCCCGACCACGGTCTGGGACGAGTGGTGCAGCGTCTATGACCACAGCTGGACCGACCGCTGGGGGCCGAAGCACCTGCATTTCGCGCCCCTGTTCGGGCACGAGTTCAGCCACATGTACATCGACTTCCGCGGCATCCACGACCAGTGGATGCGCGACCAGCAGGCCGAGATGCCCGGCTTCGACTACTTCCAGAACAGCGTCCGCGCGGTCGAGGCGCAGCGGAAGTACGCCGTCGACAATCCGATGGGCTGGGCCGGCTATTCGCAGGACGTCTGGGGCCTGACCGCCTGCGACGGCCCGGGCGACTTCCGTCAGGTGATCGACGGTCGCGAGCGCGAGTTCTTCAGCTATTCGGCGCGCGGCCCCGGCGACCGCGACGACGGCACCATCGCCCCGACCGCCGCCCTGGCTTCGCTGCCGTTCGCTCCGGATCACGTCCTGACCTGGCTGAACACGGTCAAGGCCCGCTACGGCGCCGGCGTCTATACCCGCTACGGCTTCCTGGACGCCTTCAACCCGACCCTGACCGAGCGCGACGGCCCGCTCCAGCACGGCAAGATCCTGCCGGGCATCGGCTGGGTCGCCGACGACTATCTGGGCATCGATCAGGGCCCCATCGTCATCCAGATCGAGAACCATCGCTCGGAGATCGTCTGGAAGGCCATGCACGGCGAGCCGAACCTGATCCGCGGCCTGAAGCGCGCCGGCTTCACCGGCGGTTGGCTGGATAACGCATGAGCCTGTTTCGGCCGGATCGACGGACGGCGCTCGGCCTGATGGCCGGGGCGGCGGCGACCGGCCTGTCGGCCTGTGGCGGGCGCGATGACGGCCGCACCCGCCTGCGCTTCTGGGCCATGGGCTCCGAGGCCACCAACGTCGGCCAGATCCTGCCGGAGTTCGAGCGGCTGAACCCGGACATCCGGGTCGAGGTCCAGGCCCTGCCGTGGACCGCCGCCCACCAGAAGCTGCTGACCGCCTACGCCGGCGCCTCGCTGCCGGACGTCAGCCAGGTGGGCAATACCTGGGTGTCCGAGATGACCGCCATCGGCGCCATCAGCCCTTTGCCGCCCCAGGCCGACGACCTGCTGACCGACCAGTTCCCGGCGGTGCTCGACACCAACCGGATCAATGGCCGGGCCATGGCCACGCCCTGGTACGTCGACACTCGGCTGATCTTCTACCGCACCGACCTGCTGAAGCAGGCGGGCTATGAGGCCATGCCGGGCGACTGGGTCGAGTGGAAACGGGCGATGCATGCGGTCAAGCGCGTGGTCGGCCCGGACAAATACGCCGTCCTGCTGCCGCTGAACGAGTTCGAGCAACTGCTCACCTTCGGCCTGCAGGGCGATCAGCCGCTGCTGAAGGATCAGGACACGCGGGGCAATTTCGCCAGCCCGTCCTTCATCGCCGCGCTGGAGTTCTACAAGAGCCTGTTCGATGAGGGGCTGGCTCCCGTCGCTTCCTCGACCCAGATCTCGAACGTCTGGACCGAGTTCGAGCGCGGCTGGTTCAGCTTCTATTTCTCCGGCCCGTGGACCATCGGCGACTTCAGGGATCGCCTGTCGCCGGGCGTGCAGTGGATGACGGCGGGCGTGCCCGGTCCGACCGGTCCCGGCGCTTCGGCGCCCGGCGGTTCGTCGCTGGTCGTCTACAGCTCGTCGCGGCATCAGGAGGCGGCCTGGAAGCTGGTCCGCTACCTGTCCGAGCCCCGCATCCAGGCCGTCTTCAACGGCGTCACCGGCAATCTGCCCGCGCGCGAAAGCGCCTGGGCCGCGCCGACGGTGGCGAACGACCCCTATATCGCCGCGTTCAAGGGACAGCTGGCCCGGGCGAAAGCCGTGCCCAAGGCGCCCGAGTGGGAGCGGATCGTGACCGAGATGCAGATCGTCGCCGAACGCATGGTCCGGGGCGAGTTCACCCCCGCCGCCGCCGCCGCCGAGATCGACCGCCGCGTCGACCGCCTGCTGGAGAAGCGCCGCTGGATGATCGAACAGGGGAGGGCGCAATGACGGCCATCACCTCATCCCTGCGCAAGCGCGAGCGCGCCGCCTGGGGCTTTGTCGCCCCGGCGCTGGTCGCCATCGGCGTCTTCTTCGCCATCCCGGTCTTCGCGGCCCTGCTGCTCAGCCTGACCGATTTCGACATCTATGCGCTGGCCGACATCGGCAACATGCGCTTCGTCGGCCTGCAGAACTATGAGCGGCTGTTCGCCAATCCCCTGTTTTGGGGGGCGATGAAGAACACCGGCCTGTTCGCCGTCCTGGGCGTGCCCCTGTCCATCGGCGCTTCGCTGGCCGCCGCCGTCATCCTGAACGCCCGTGTGATCAAGTGGCGGCCGTTGTGGCGGGTGATGTTCTTCGCCCCCTTCGTCACCACCCTGGTCGCGACGGCGGTGCTGTGGAACTACATGCTCCACACCCGCTATGGCGTCATCAACTGGGCGCTGGGCGCCTTCGGCATTCCGCCGGTGGACTGGCTGGGCGATCCCTCGACCTCCATCCCGGCCATCCTGATGTTCGTGGTGTGGAAGACCTTCGGCTACAACATGCTGATCTTCCTGGCGGTGCTGCAGACCGTGCCGGATGACCTCTACGAGGCCGCCCGCATCGACGGCGCCGGACCGCTCAAGCAGTTCCGCCATGTGACCCTGCCGGCCATCGCGCCGACCCTGCTGCTGGTCTCGATCATCTCGGTCGCCGGCTTCTTCCAGCTGTTCGCCGAGCCCTATGTGATGACCCAGGGCGGCCCCGCCCAGTCGACCGTGACAGTACTCTACTTCATGTACGAAGAGGGCTTCAAATGGTGGAACCTCGGCTCCGCCAGCGCCGTGGCCTTCGTCCTGTTCATCTGCATCCTCGCGGTCACCCTGGTGCAGCTGGCCGTCGCGAAGAAGGTGGGGGCCTACGAATGAAGCCGCGCGCGATCGCCCTCAACCTCGCCGTCGCCCTGATCGCGCTGGCGGTCCTGTTCCCGCTGGCCTGGATGGTCTCAGTCAGCTTCATGTCGACCGGAGAGGCCGCCGCCTTCCCGCCGCCGCTGTGGCCGAAGACCTGGACGCTGGAGCACTACCGCGACCTGTTCGTGACCCAGGGCATGGGCCGCTACATGTGGAACAGCTTCGCCCTGGCGACGCTGGCGACAGTGCTGGCGCTGGGCTTCACCGTCCCCGCCGGCTACGCCTTCGCCAAGCTGCGCTTCAAGGGCCGCGAGCGGATGTTCCAGCTGCTGGTCGCGGCGCTGGTCGTCCCCGCCCAGATCGGCACCCTGCCGCTATTTCTGATGCTGAAGTCCGTGGGTCTGGTGAACACCTACGCCGGGGCGCTGGTGCCCTGGCTGGCGTCCATCTTCGGCCTGTTCCTGGTGCGCCAGTATGCGCTCAGCATCCCCGACGAGATGCTGGAGGCCGCCCGCGTGGACGGCGCCTCCGAGAGCCAGATCTTCCGCAAGGTGGTTCTGCCGACCATGCAGCCGATCATCGTGACCCTGGCCCTGTTCGTCTTCCTGGGCAGCTGGAACGACTTCCTGTGGCCGCTGATCATCCTGACCGACCAGTCCAACTACACCCTGCCGGTGGCGCTGGCGGCCCTGTCCCGCGAGCATGTGCAGGACGCCGAGATGATGATGGCCGGCGCCGTCATCACCGTCGCCCCCGTGCTGGCCCTCTTCCTCGCCCTGCAACGCTACTACATCCGCGGCATGCTCGCGGGCAGCGTGAAGGGCTGAACCAAACGAACCGCTCATCCCGGCGAAAGCCGGGACCCAGTGCTTTGGGTGATGGAGCGGGACCGGGGTCGCACCGAGGCTGATCCCCCAACGCCGGCGTTACGCTGGACAGAACTGGGTCCCGGCTTTCGCCGGGATGAGCGGAGTATCGATATGCGCACCTTCCTTCTGGCCACCACCGCCGCCCTCGCTCTGGCGACTGCAGCGCAGGCCCAGACCGTCCGCTCCCTCGACGCCTTCGAGACCCTGACCCCGTGGGCCGCCGACGCCTCCACCGACGTCTCCTCGGCGGTCTCCGAGGCGCCCGGCCATGACGGCAAGGCCATGCGGCTGACCTATGATTTCAACGGTCGCTCGGGCTACGCCTTCGCTGCCCGCGACCTCGATCTGCGCGTGCCCGAGAACTACGAGATCAGCTTCTGGGCGCGCGGCGAGATGCTGCCCAATACGCTCGAGATCAAATTCACCGACGCTTCGGGCGAGAACGTCCACTGGCGCCAGATCCAGCGCTTCGAGGCGCAGGGCGAGTGGACCCGCTACGTCATCAAGAAGCGCCAGATCATCTGGGCGTGGGGACCGGAGCCGGACCGCACCTTCCGCGGCGCCGCCCGGATCGAGTTCGTGGTCACGGCGGGGCAGGGCGGGCAGGGCTGGCTGGAGGTCGACCAGCTGGAGCTGCGCGAGCTGCCGCCCGAGCCCTCGGTCCCGCCGCGCCCCGTCGCCAGCGCTACCAGCGAGGACGGGCTGAACCTCGCCGCCCGCGCGGTGGACGACGACCCCCTGACCTTCTGGCGTACGACTGCGGCCGGCGAGCAGAGCCTGACGCTGGACCTCGGCTATGAGCGCGAGTTCGGCGGCCTGACCCTGCGCTGGGCCGACCGGATGGCGGCGTCCGCCTATCGCCTGATGGCCTCGTCCGACGGTCGCGACTGGCGCGAGCTGGCGGCGGTGACCGACGGCAACGGCGGGGCCGACTGGCTGCGTACGCCGGAAGCCTCGGCCCGCTGGCTGCGGCTGGACCTGCTGGCTCCGCTCGACGAGAGCGGCGTCGTCGGTCAGGCGGGCGCGGGCCAGCGGCTGGGGCAGGCGGCGGCCAACGCCTACGCCCTCACGGGGCTTGAGATCGAGCCCCTATCCTTCGGCGAGACGCCCACCACCTTCATGATGGCGGTGGCGGCCGAGAGCCGTCGCGGCCTCTATCCGCGCGGCTTCCACGGCGAACAGCCCTACTGGACGCTGGTCGGTCTCGATGGTGGCGGCGAGAGCGGGCTGATCAGCGAGGACGGCGCCATCGAGCTGCGTCGCGGCGGCCAGACCGTCGAGCCCTTCATCCTCGAGAACGGGCGGCTGATCACCTGGGCCGACGTCAACATCACCCAGTCGCAGGCGGACGGCGACCTGCCCATTCCATCGGTGCTCTGGACCGGCGACGGCTGGACCCTGAAGACGACGGCCTTCACCGAAGGCGGGCGGCGTCCGCCCTCCATCTATGGCCGCTACGATCTCAGCAACACCTCGGACCGGCCCCGGACCCTGACGCTGGCGCTGGCCGCGCGGCCCTTCCAGGTCAACGGACCGCGCCAGTTCCTGACCACCCCCGGCGGCGTGGCGCCGCTGGAGGGCATGACCTGGCAGGACCACGGAGTGCTGCCGCTGCCGGGCGGAGCCACGGTTCGGCCCATCGTGACGCCCGACCGCTACGTCGCCTCCACCTTCGCCGCCGGGTCCGACCCGCAGAGCCTGCTCGCCTCCGGTCGCACCAGCGGGCGCACCGTGGTCGATCCGACCGGTCTGGCCTCGGGCGCCTTCGTCTATGAGGTGACGCTGGCGCCGGGCGAGACCCGCACCTTCGGCTTCATGTCGCCGCTGACGCGCGACCATCTGTATGTCTACGACACGCAAGGGTCGGACGACCCGGCCGCCTTCTTCACCGCCCGTCAGGCCGAGACGGCCGCCCATTGGCGCGAGAAGCTGGACCGGTTCGACGTCACCCTGCCGCCCGAGGCCGGGCCGGTCGAGGCGGTGATGAAGTCCTCGCTGGCCCATATGCTGATGTCGCGTCAGGGACCGATCCTGCAGCCGGGCACGCGCAGCTATAACCGCAGCTGGATCCGCGACGGCGCCATGATGGCCGAGGGACTGAACCGGCTGGGCCATGCGGAGCTGTCGGCCGACTATCTGCGCTGGTTCGCCCCCTACGTCTTCGACAACGGCAAGGTGCCCTGCTGCGTCGACGCCCGCGGCGCCGATCCGGTGCCCGAGAACGACAGCCACGGCGAGTTCGTCTTCCTCGCCGCCGAGACCTATCGCTACACCGGCGATCTGGAGGCCCTGCGCGCCACCTGGCCGCAGGTGCAGGGCGCCATCCGCTACATGGACGAGCTGCGCGCCTCGACCCGCACGGCCGAGTTCGAGGCGGCCGACAAGCGCCACCTCTTCGGCCTGCTGCCCCCGACCATCAGCCACGAAGGCTATTCGGACCGTCCGGCCTACAGCTACTGGGACGACTTCTGGGGCCTGCGCGGTTACGCCGACGCCGTCTTCATCGCCGAGACCCTGGGGGACGCGGACGCCGCCGCCCGTTTCCGCGCCTCGGAGGCCCAGTTCAAGGCCGACGTGATGGCCTCGATCAGCGCCACGGCCAGCGTCCACGGCATCGACTGGATCGCCGGCGCCGCCGACCGGGGCGACTTCGACGCCACCTCGACCACCATTGGCCTGTCGCCCGGCGGCCTGATCGACGACCTGCCGCCGGAGCTGCTGCAGGGCACCTTCGACAAGTGGTGGGACAACTTCACCGCCCGGCAGGAGAACCGTCAGGCGTGGAAGGACTACACCCCCTACGAACTGCGCAATGTCGGGGCCATGGTCCGGCTGGGGCGGCGCGAGGAGGCGATCCGGGCGCTGGACTTCTACTTCGCCGACCTGCGCCCCCGCGCCTGGAACGGCTGGGCCGAGGTCGTGGGCCGCGAGGAACGCGAGCCCCGCTTCATCGGCGACATGCCCCATGCGTGGATCAGCTCGGACTACATCCGCTCGGTCATGGACATGCTGGTCTATGAGCGCGATCGCGACCACGCGCTGGTTCTGGCCGCTGGCGTTCCGACGCGCTGGCTGGCCGGGGAGGGGGTCGGCATTCGCGCCGTCCGCACAGCCTACGGCCCCCTGACCTACAGCTTCCGCGCCGACCGTCGCGGCCATGTCCTGACGATCGCGCCTGGCGTCACGCCCCCCGGCGGCTTCGTCGTGCAATGGCCCACGGGCGAAACGGCGCCAACGACCGTCCGCATCGACGGCCGCGCGGCGCAGTTCGTGAATGGTGAGCTGTCGATCCCGGCGGACGCGCGGCGGGTGGAGATGCGGTGAGCAACGACTGATCCGCAAAGCTCGGCTTTACGAGCCTTCGCGCCGCATGGCAGCTTGCCCGGGTAGTTGCCGGGGGATGCAATGATCTGGACTGCGGCCTTTGCGAGCCTGTCGATGATGGCGAGCCAATCGTCCGTCGACCAGCGGTACGGCGCCTGTCTCGGGACGCCCGATCCGAACAGGTGCGTCGCTGAGGTGGCGATGGCAGGTAACCAGAACCGGTCTATCGATCTGCTTGACCGGATCGCTGCCGGCGCGGTCGAGGCCGCTGCCGAAGCGGCTCCCCGCAGCGACCGGGATGTCGTGAGCCTGGCCGCGAGGATCAGTCGCGGAGAACGCCCCGCCCTGTCGCCCACGCAGGCGCAGGCCGTGCTGGATCTGTTCGGCGAGGTTGAGTTCTACGACAGCGGCTTGCCGGGGGATGCGCGCGCTGACTGGCTTTGGCCTATCGCCCTGAGCGCTCCGATCTCGTTACTGGAGCGTCGCCAGAGCCTGATCGCGACCGCATCGCGGAGCGGGCGGGATGAGGATGTTCGCCGGCTGATCTCCGAGGCCCCGATGGAGCGCCGCTGGACGGCGGACCAGAGAGCGTCGTTCGCCAGCCAGCTTGCCCGGTCAGGTCACGCAGACGCGGCGGATGCGTGGCTGGCGTCGGGCGGCGACAGGGCCCGCGGCTATCACGTCCCGGGCATCCGCCGGGAAATCAGTCGCGCGCGTTTGCTCGCCGGATACGAGGCCGGAGCGGCGACCGCCCTCGCCAACGGCATCACCGCGGACGACGAGGTTTCGCTGTGGCTTGAGGACGAGGTCGCAGCCCTGGCCGCCGCCGGAGCGTCCGGCGAGGCGAAGCGGGCCGCCGAGGCGCTGCTGGCGAAGGGGCGGGACCCGCAACGGGAAATCGAGGCCCGGACCGACGATCTGGCCGCGGCGTCCATGCTTCTGGTCGTCGCGGGCGATCAGGAGGCTGCACTGGAGGCGGCGCGGGAGGGGGCGCGGTTGACCCCGCTCGCCGTGACGGAGCGGCTGCAGCATCGTCAGGACGCGGGAGCCTTGTCGCCCGCCATCGCCGCCGAGATGGCGAACGGCTTCGGAACGGAGCCCGTTCAACAGCTCTATCGGCTGGGCGCTACGGAGGAAGCCCTGTCCAACGGCTATCTGGCGGGGCGGGATCGCTACCGCCTTGAGCTTCGCGCAGGTCGCCGACCTGATCCCAGCTGGCTGACCGGTCACCAGATCGACTTCCAGCTGAAGCTGCTGGTTCCCGAGCTACTGGAGCGCCGCGCCGTCGCGGACGCCCGCGCCCTGCTCGATCACCTGCTGGCGGATCCGGCGGTTCTGGACGCAGCCGGGACGGAAGAGCTCATGATGCTGGCCGCCATCGCCGGGGATGACGATCGTCTCGATGACCTCTTCGCCCGCGCGGTTCGCCGGCTTGACGACGCTGAGTTGGGCAGCTCTCGGAATTGGGTAGCGATCCAGCTCGTCATCGGTCGTCGGGCGGCAGACGCTGTTCTGGCAAGTCAGCCTGTCTAGGCCGCTTCACGGCGTCGGCGGGACCGCGCTGCAGTCCCGCCGGGCGGCCGTGGCGCCTAGTTCGCCGCCGGAGCTGCGGCCTCGACCGGCGCTTCAACGGGCGCGGCCGGTTCGGTGCGGAGCACCGAGGGATCGGTGCAATAGGCGTCGCCGATGACCTCATAGCTGAAACCCGTCGGCGAATAGCCGGGCATCATTAGCATGTTGCGGCGGGCCGTGTGGACCTGCTTGCGATAGCCGGCAGGGCCGCAAAGCTCCGCCGCCCGCCGTTCCCAGTGGGCGAAGGCCGAGCGGGGGTCCTGGACCCCCTCCGGCAAGGCGACCCGGATGGTGTAGCCGCCGGCGCCGTTCAGGGCGTCGGTGTAGCCGTAGAATTTGTTCTTCGACGCATCCATCGGGCTGTACCCCGGGTCCGTGACGCAGCCCGAAAGCAGCGTCAGGCCCAGGGCCGCCGTGGCGAGGCGCAGGGCCTTCACCGGGCGCCGGCGCGTTCGGCGCGCGCCTGCTCCTGCAGGTTGCGGATGCGGGTCTCGTTGACCTGGGCGATCGCCGCGGCGTTGCCATAGGTCACGAAGTCCGACACCTCGCCGGGCAGGGAGACGTAGGAACCGGCTCCGGCGCCCGGACCGACGCGACGAACGGTGCGGCCGTCCGGCAGGGTCTCGACCAGCTCGTCCACGCCGGTCAGGCTGTGGATCGCGGTGCGGTTCATGTCCAGCACGGCGTAGCGGGCGATGAAGGCGTGGGCGTTCTCGATCTCGCCGCGCAGCAGGGCGCCGTTGTCGCGGGTCCACTCGCGGGCGAGGAAGATCGAGATTTCGGCCTTCGTCAGACGGTCGTTGGCGGCTTCCTCCAGCTCCTTGTTCATCGCCTTGAAGGCGTCGCTGCCCTCGGCCGGCGGATTGCCCTGTTCGTCCAGCGCGTTCTCGCGGATCGAGGCGATCAGGCGCTCGCGCAGTTCGGGCGTCAGGGTCGGCACCGGCAGCTGGCGCGAGCTGTAGGTGAAGGTGTTCCGGTACAGCGGGCCGGTCAGTTCGGCCTCCGGCGTCTTCTCGAAGGTGTAGGGCGTCACATACGGGATCGCGGCGTTCTCATAGGTCAGGGTCACCGACACCTGCAGCGTCGTCGCGTCCTCGGACAGCAGATAGGAGGTGGTCACCTCCAGCGCGTCATCCACAACGCCCGGCGCGGTCAGCTTCTGGGCGGTGCGCACGGTTTCCAGGCTCACGCCGCCGGGCTGGCCCTGTTCGATCTCGCGCGCGAAATTGCGCACCAGCGATTCATTCAGCGCCTCGGCGGGCATGACTTCCGCCAGTTCGTCGGCGGCGCTGCGGGCGCGGCGCGACGGGGTGTAGTTCATGATGCCGTCGATGGCGGCGCCGACCAGCACGCCCAGCAGGCCCTGCGAGGCCGCGGCGGCCGAGGAGTCCTGCCGGAACCAGCTCTTCATCACGCCATTGTTGTTCTCGGTCACCACTACGGGCGTCGCGCCCAGCGTTTCGATATGCTGTGCGTTCAGCGGACGCGCATTCGGCGACGGCTCGACCGTCGCGCACGCGGCAACAGACAGCGCGGCCAGCGCGCAGACCAGAATTCTCATAGATTCCCCCAACTTGCCCAACTCGGGCAACAGGGTTCACCTTTAGGCCGGGTGTTTTCGCGGCGTCAATCGCCGGTGTGTGTCACTCGTAGTCGCTGTTGTAGCCGCCCTGCCCATGGGCCAGGTTGCCGAAGCGGGTGGTGTTGGCGTCGAACGCCAGCTTCACGATGCCAATGGGGCCGTGACGCTGCTTGCCGATGACCACTTCCGCTTGGTGCTCCAGCCGGTCCATGTCCTGCTGCCACTGCAGGTGTTCCTCGGTGCCTTCCTTGGGCTCGGCGCGACCGAGGTAATAGCTTTCGCGGTACACGAACATCACGCAGTCGGCGTCCTGCTCGATCGAGCCGGATTCCCGCAGATCGGACAGTTGGGGCCGCTTGTCCTCGCGCTGTTCCACCTGACGCGACAGCTGCGACAGGGCGATGATCGGCACCGACAGTTCCTTGGCCAGCGCCTTCAGGCCGCCGGTGATCTCGGACACTTCCTGCACCCGGTTCTTCTGGCTGTTCTCGCCGGTGGTCACCAGCTGCAGGTAGTCGACGATGATCAGGTCCAGCCCGTGGTCCATCCGCTTCAGGCGCCGCGCGCGCGCGGCCAGCTTGGAGATCGACAGACCACCGGTGGCGTCGATGTAGAGGGGGCTTTCGCCGATCTCCACCGCCGCGTCGCGGATCTTGCCGAAGTCGGAGGCGTCGATCTCGCCCTTGCGCAGCTTGTCCGACGACACGCCCGAGGCGTCGGCCAGCATACGCATGGCCAGCTGTTCGGCGCTCATTTCCAGCGAGTAGAAGGCGACCACCCCGCCCGAGACCGTCTTGCGGCCCTCCGGCGTCGGCTCCCAGCGATAGCTGCGCGCCACGTTGAAGGCGATGTTGGTGGCCAGCGCCGTCTTGCCCATCGACGGGCGGCCCGCGAGGATCAGCAGGTCGGACGGGTGCAGCCCGCCCAGCTTCTGGTCCAGATCATCCAGCTGGGTCGCCAGACCGGCCAGCTTGCCGTCGCGCTGATAGGCTTCCGCCGCCATCTGCACGGCGCCCGACAGGGCGTGGGAGAAGCTGACGAAGCCCGACGACGGCTTGCCCGTCTCGGCCAGCGAATACAGGGTCTGTTCGGCCTGCTCGATCTGGTCTTCCGCCGGGCGTTCGGGGTCGGGCGCGTCCTTGATGATCTCGCCGCCGATGCGGATCAGGTCGCGGCGCAGGGCCAGATCATAGACCACCCGGGCATAGTCGGGCGCATTGGCCGCGGGCGGGGCGCGGTCGACGAGGTCCGCGAGGTAGCGCAGGCCGCCGAACTCCTGGAACGCCGGGTCCTGCTTGAACCGCTCCATCAGGATGGTCGGCTCGGCCAGCATGCCCTGACGGATGTGATCCTCGACCGCATCGTACAGGCGCTGGTGGAAGGGCTCGTAGAAATGGCTGCCGCGCAGCCGGTCGCTCAGCCGCTCGAACACCGCATTGTCGAACATCAACGAGCCCAGCAGCGCCTGCTCGGCCTCGAGGTTGTGGGGCAGGGACGCGATGGTCGGTGCGTCGTTGAAGGCGGAAGGAGCGAAGGCGTTCATGGTCATGATGTCATGCCCTTACACGCGCCTTGCGTCATTCCTGGTCGTACCGGTTGCCGGGGACAAATCGCGGGGACTGTGGGCAGTCCCGAATTCCGCAGACGGATCAGTTAACGGTCAGCCGCCGCAGGGCCAGCGCTCGATCATCCATTCGCGGATGGCCTGTTGCACCGTGATGTCGCGGCGGTTCTGGGGCAGGGCCCGGAAGCGCGCGATCAGGGCTTCCGGCGTGATCCCGGTGCCGCGCGCGGGGATGCAGTAGTCGGGCTGCCGACCGGCCCGTTCGTCCGCGAACTGGGCGTTCTTGACCGCATGGACCGACGTCGAGACCTCGTTGATCAGGCGGCGACCGTCCGGGCGCAGGGCCGCCGTGGCGTTCTGCGGCAGGCGGTCAGCGATGGACAGGAACTCGCGCACGGTCATGGCCTCGGCGGCGGTCGTGGCGAACAGCGACAGGAGAAACGCGAGCCCGAGGGCTGATACAAGACGAAGCATGGGGAGGTCTCCGACGGTCCAGTTAGGGTCTCGACCTACCCATGGCAACGCTTCGCCCAGAAGTTTTCAACGGCTGATGACTTGAGGTCTCCAGCGGGCGCCACGAAGGGCGGCTTTTCGTGGGTCAGGGCAGGGCCGCAAGCGCCGTCGCTCAATCCCACCCGGCGCGATCTGTCAGCGCCCGGTCGATAAGATCGGCGGGGATGACCGGCGACTGATCCTCGCCTGCCTCCCGGATGACGGCGCCCAGCGTCACTGTTTCCCGCGGGCCGGGCTCGGGCAGGTCGAGGATCAGGGGCGCGCCGGAGCGTTGGTTTGCGCCACGCCCCACGGGGCCCAGATCGAAGCTTACGTGTCCGAAGGTTTGCCGTCCGCCTGCCGACTGGCGGCCCGCGACTAAGGCGATGCCGACCTTCACCTCGCCGGACCCGCGCTGTCTGAACAACGGTCGGTCCAGTCGGGCATAGGCGGGAGCGATCTCCGCCCGGGAGCTCTCGACGAACCGGACATCAAACCCGGACACCGCGTCCTTGTGGCCCAGGGTCGGGCCGCGCAGGACGGTCAGACAGAAGCGGTCCCCCGCAACGGGGCGGTACAGGATCTGGGCGCTCCGGACCCTGTAGGTGGCGCTGGCCTGTTCGTCTGACCGGTGATCAACGACCGACGCGTCGGTCCTGTCGGTGTTGATCGCCAGTGCGATTCCCCGATCCGGATTCTCGAAATCGCAGCCGGCGTCGGAGCGCGGCCACAGGATCACGGCGACGTGGGATGTGGCTGGCGGCGGCGTGGTCGCACATCCCGCTGCGCCAACGCAGGCGAGGCCAAGACCGAGAACAGACAGACGCATCCCACCCTCTCCAAAATGAGGGGCTCGCCCCCTCCGCCCTGCATCCTATTCAGGACGTGCAAGAACCACCATACGTTGCGTGGGGCTTTCGCGTCGTCAGATGGCGATCTCCAGGTCAGGTCTCCAGCGGCAGGGTCGGTCGGGTGTTCGGGTAAATCCGTTCGATGTCTCCGCCCGCCGCCGTCGCAGACCTCGGCATCCGGAAGGCGTTCACCGGTTGGGTGTCGCCGATCCACAGGGCGTTGATCAGATGGTCGGCGTAAGGGTCGTCGGTGTTCGGGTGGATCAGGATCTTCAGTCCGAGGTGGTTCAGCATCAACCAGGGGATCACGGTCGGGACCTGATCCGAACTGAAGCCGAAATAGAAGGACGGGGTGGTGTGCGAGCCGCGCGGTCCCTCGTTCCACTCGCCCAGCTCCACCCGGAACCGGTGGATGACCCAGTCGCGCAGCCGGGCCGCGCGATAGGCCGTGTCCTCATCGAAATAGATGTGGGCGTGGTAGCTGCTGATCTCGGTCCAAGGCCGCGGCGACGCCGGAAGCTCGACGCCGCGGGGCAGGGGGTCGGGCGGCGGCTTGGGATGCGCGCCCCAGGGACTGAGGGGGCTTTCGTCACCGACCTGGGCCGCGGCCTCGGGCGCGGTCGCGGCGACCGAAGCCGCCGCGACCGCCACCCCGCCGCCCAGAAGCAGCGCGCGCTTCGTGGGACTGACGCTCATCGGATCACCAGCTCAGGGCCACGCGGGCGTAGACGTAGCGGCCGTTGAAGCCGAACGGCGAGTAGAAGGGGAAGCCCAGCACGCCGTTGCTGTTCAGCGAGACCGGCACGGCGTCCGGGTATTCGTCGAACGCATTGTCCACGCCCAGCGACAGGGCGACCCGCTCGCTGGCCTGGAAGCGCGCCTCGAAGTCGGCCACCACCTTGTCGCCGGTCGCGTAGTCAGCCGCGGCGGTCGAACCGGGCTGCAGCACGCTGGCGTAGTGGGTGGCCCGCGCGGTCACGCCCCAACGGCCATAGCTCCAGTCCGCCGTTCCCGAGATCTTGGTGTCCGGCGTGCCGTTCTCGATGGTCAGGATACGGCTGCGGGCGAACAGCGGCGGCACCGGGTTCAGCACGGACGACGAGGTCGGCAGGCGCTTCACCTCCACATCGTTGAAGTTGGCGGCCACGGTGAAGTCCCAGTCGCCAAAACGCTCCGTGCCCAGGCGATAGCGGCCGACGATGTCGATCCCCTTGGTGGTGGTGTCGACCCCGTTCAGGAAGAAGCGCGCGGCCTGGACGCCCAGCGGGTCCAGCAGGCTGGCGACCTGCGGGCTGAAGCTGCGGTTGATCAGCTCCGACAGGACGATCTGGTCCTCGATGTCGATCTTGTAGGCGTCGATCGTCAGGTTGAAGTCACCCAGCCGGTAGACCGCCCCGACCGTGTAGTTGACCGAGGTCTCGGCATCGAGCGGCTGCGCGCCCAGCAGGCTGGCGACCGCGCTGGTGGCGGGGAAGGTGCCGGTCTCGACCACGGCGCCGTTCTGGATCACGGAGCTGGTCGAGGTGAAGAAGGACTGCTGCAGCGACGGCGCCCGGAAGCCGGTCGAGACCGAGCCGCGCAGGGCGAACGACGGCGCGAAGTCGTAGCGGGCCGAGATCTTGCCAGTCGTCGAGGTGCCGAAGTCGGAATAGTCCTCGTAGCGAACGGCGCCCGCGACGGTGAACTGTTCGGTGATCGGGGCCTCCACATCGATAAAGACGCCGACAGCGGTGCGGTCCTCGTCCACCTCGTTGGACGGCTGGAAGCCCGGGAAGCCCTGGGCGCCGCCGGCTAGCGCCGTGTTCGAGCCCAGCGGGCCGCGATTCCAGGATTCCGGCTGTCCGGCCTGGATATCATAGGTCTCGCGGCGGGCCTCCAGACCCACGGCCACGTTCAGCGGCGCATACAGGCCGATCTCGAACTGGCGGGCGAGGTCGGCGCCCAGCACCAGCTGGTCATAGATCAGCGAGCCGGAATCGAAACTGGTCGGCGACGCCGCGCCATAGGTGGCGTTCAGCGAGTTCTCGGTGCGGAAATCCAGCGCGTTGCGGCCGTAGACCAGGTTCACATCGGCGTCCCAGCCGCCGATCGAGCCACGCAGGCCCCCGGCTGCGGACAGGTCCTGCGAGTTGACGGCGATCTTGGGCAGGAAGCCGTCGGGATAGAGGGCGGCGACATTGTTCACATTGGAGGCCAGACGCGGGAAGGCGGCGCTTTCGCTGTCGCGATCCTGGAAGCCGGCCCAGCCATAGGCCTCCCAGCCATTGCCCAGCGGGGCGCCGGCGTTGGCGAAGACGGTCCATTGCTCGACCTGCGGGTCACCGAAGCGGGCCGTGATGGCGTTTGGGGTCACGCGCGGGTCCAGATCGGAACGATTGGTCGGGTCGCGCTGCAGGTATTCGGCGCTCAGGGTCAGATAGCCGTCCTGGCCCAGGCCGAAGCCCTGCCAGGCCGAGGCGGTGACGGTGCCGCCGTCCTGCTCATCCCGGCTCCCGGCGCGGGGCGTGTCGATGGTCGTGTTGTACTGTCCGAAGGTGACGGTCGCGCCGCCCCCTTCGCGGGCCTGTCGGAGGCGAAGGTTGACGACCCCGGCGATGGCGTCCGAGCCGTACTGGGCCGAGGCGCCGTCACGCAGCACCTCGACGCGATCCAGCGCGCCGGACGGAATGGTGTTCAGGTCCACGGCGGCCGAGCCGCGGCCGACCGAACCGTTGACGTTGACCAGCGCCGAGGCGTGGCGGCGCGTCCCGTTGACCAGCACCAGCGTCTGGTCGGGCGACAGGCCGCGCAGGGTGGCCGGGCGGATCGAGTCGGTGCCGTCCACCACCGCCGGGCGCGGGAAGGTCAGCGACGGCACGGACTGGGCCAGGGCGGCCGCCAGCTCGGTCGTGCCCCGGTTCTGCAGGTCTTCCTGGGTCACCACGTCAACCGGGGCCAGGGTGTCCAGACGCGAGCGGTTGGGGACGCGGGTGCCGGTGACGACGATCTCGCCGATCTCGGTGGCTTCGGGTTCGGCGGATTGCGGGGTCGTTTGGGCGTTCGCGGCGCCGGCCAGCAGGGCGGTGGCCGAGGCGGCGGCGAACAGGGTGAAGCGGAAGCGGGTGGTCGCGGTCATGGGGATGTCTCGTTCTCGATGAGGCGCAGCTCTCCGGTCGGCGTCGCACGCAGCGATCGCCGGGGATCCGGGCTGGCGATGTCTTTGGTCAGTTCGGGCGGTGCGCCCGGCGGGTCAGCCGATTACAGCGAACGGCGACATCGCATCGAAAGGCCGCGGCACATAAGCGTACGCGGCGCACGGGCCTCGGCGGTGAGAACGGTCAGGGCGTTGGTCTTGTCAGCACGCATCGTCGTCTCCTGCATCATCAGGAACGCCAGCGGTGACAGATGGGGGGAGTCCGGCTTCGACCGGGCTCTCATCTGCCGCGACCCGGGGAGGGGTCCCGAAGGAGTTGGCACCTTACGGAGGTCCGCAGGTTGCCCCGACGTCAAAGGGCCTATCCCTCAGCCGGTCTCGATGAGCAGATGCGATATTGCGATGCGTCATAAATGCGTCAAGCGCAGGCCGGAAAAAAGTACGGCGGCGCAGGGTCGCCCCCGCGCCGCCGTGTCTTTCAGGCACCAGTAACGGTGTTAGGCTTCGCTGCCCAGACCGTCCTGTTGGCCGGCGCCGCCGGCGACCATGTCCGCGGCCTGTTCGGCGGCGGCTTCACGGTCTTCCTCGTAGGCCGACTTGATCACGTCCTCGCCCTTGGCTTGACGCTCGGCTTCGTCGGCCGAACGGGCGATGTTGATCTTGACGGTGGCCGAGACCTCGGCGTGCAGGCGGACCAGCACTTCGTGGACGCCCAGCGTCTTGATCGCCGTGTTGAGCACGACTTGCGAACGCTCGACCTTGCCGCCTTCAGCCTGGACGGCTTCAGCGACGTCGCGACCGGCGACCGAACCGTACAGCTGACCGGTTTCACCGGCCTGACGGATCATGACGTAGGTCTGGCCGTCGATCTTGTCGGCGACCTTCTGAGCGTCAGCCTTGTTCTTCTCGTTGCGCTGCTCGATGGCGGCGCGGTCGAGTTCGAACGCCTTCAGGTTGGCGGCGGTGGCCCGGCGGGCCTTGTCGCGCGGCAGAAGGAAGTTGCGAGCGAAGCCGTCCTTGACAGTGACGACGTCGCCGATGGCGCCGAGGTTATCGACGCGTTCCAGCAGAACGACCTTCATCTTACTTCACCACGTAGGGCAGGAGGGCCAGGTAGCGCGCGCGCTTGATGGCCTTGGCCAGCTCGCGTTGCTTCTTCTGGGAGACAGCCGTGATGCGCGACGGGACGATCTTGCCGCGCTCGCTGATGTAGCGTTGCAGCAGCTTGACGTCCTTGTAGTCGATCTTCGGCGCGTTCGGGCCGGAGAACGGGCACACCTTGCGGCGGCGGAAGAACGGGCGACGGGCCGGGCCGGAGCCGGCCGGCGCGCCCGGGGTCGGGGCGGTGGTATCGGTCATGTTCCGGGTTCCTTAGGCTTCGACAGCAGCGTCTTCGCGGGGACCGCGTTCACGCTCGCGCTCGCGCTCGCGTTCACGGCGGGCCAGCAGCGGCGACAGTTCCAGGTCGAGTTCCTCGACGCGGACGGTCAGCCAGCGCAGCACGTCTTCGTTGATCGACAGCTGACGCTCGACTTCGGCCATGGCGGCCGGAGGGGCGTCGACGGCGAGCAGCGAATAGTGAGCCTTGCGGTTCTTCTTCACGCGGTAGGTCAGGTTGCGCAGACCCCAGTACTCGATCTTGGCGACGGAGCCGCCGGCTTCCTCGATCAAGCCCTTGATGGTGTCGTTCAGCGCTTCGGCCTGCTGCGCCGAGATATCCTGGCGCGTCATGACCGTGTGCTCGTAAAGAGCCATGCGGTATTCTCCCTTGTGGGCGCCGGCGCGGGCGGACCGGGTAGTCCGTTCCACGATGGTTCCCGAGGCGGCGGCCGGGATGACTTCCCGAACCCTTTGGAGCTCCGCACCGGGACCGAGGCCCTGGAAAGCGGGCGCGTATAGGGGAAAAGCGCGCCAAGAGCAAGGATGGCGAGCAAGGCTGGCGAGCAAGGCTCAGCCCCCCGATCAAAGCCTGTTCTAGTTCGGCCCGATCACCGTGCAGTCCCAGCGACGCTCGGTCAGGGCCTCGCAGGCGGCGCGGGCGCCCGCCTCGGTCATGCCGGTGAAGCGCGAGCGATACCAGCCGGAGGCGGTCTGCACCGTCCGTTCGGCGTTGGCGAACTGGCGCGAGTAGCGGCGGCCGACCTCGGTCAGCCAGTTGCGGGCCACCGTCTCGTCGCGGAAGGCGCCGACCTGCACGGTCCAGCGGCCGGCCGGTTCACGCGCGGGGCGGGCCGGAGCCGGGGCCGCGCGCGGCGGTGTCCGAGCCGGCGGCGCGGCGGCCGGCGGGGCGGTCGTGGTGCGGGCGTTGAGGATGGCGGTGATGCTGGCGTCTTCGTTGTCGTCGTTCATCTGGGCGTACTGGACCGGACCGGCGCCGGGGGGCAGGGGACCGCTGCTGGGCGTATTGCCGAAGCCGCGCTGCTCGAAGAAGGTCTGGGCCACCTGGATGCGCTCGCCCTGCCGGCGCAGGCGCACCACCTCGAAGCCGGTGTCGGTCAGGGCCGCGACATGGGCGTTGCGGCTGGCCGAGGACTGGCCGCCCAGCACCACGGTGATGATGCGTTTCCCGTCGCGCACGGCCGAGGCCATGATGTTCGAGCCCGAGGCGTTGGTCAGGCCGGTCTTCAGCCCGTCATAGCCGGAGTTGGTGCGCAGCAGGCCGTTGGTGTTCTGGTAGTTGCGGCCGTTGTAGCTCCAGTCGTGCAGGCCGAAGAAGCGGTAGTACTGCGGATAGTCGCGCATCGCCGCCCGGCCCAGCACCGCCAGGTCGCGGGCGGTGGTCAGCTGGCGCGCGTCGGGCAGGCCGTTGGCGTTCACATAGCGCGTGTGGGTCATGCCCAGCTCCTGCGCCTTCAGGGTCATCTGGGCGGTGAAGCGCGCTTCCGAGCCGCCGATGTGTTCAGCGATGGCCACGGCCATGTCGTTGGCGCTGCGCACCGCCGTCGCCTTCATCGCGTCTTCCAGCGAGATGGTCTGGCCGGCGGCGAGGCCCAGCTTGGACGGCGGCTGGCTGGCGGCGCGCGGCGAGATGGTCAGCCGGTCATCCAGCCGCGCCCGGCCTTCGGCCAGGGCCTCGAACGCCAGGTACAGGGTCATCACCTTGGTGACGGAGGCCGGATAGCGGCGGCTGTCGGCATAGCGGGCGAACAGCACCTCGCCGGTCTCGGCGTCCACGACGATGGAGGCGTAGGTCGGGTTCACCTGGGCCTGGGCGGTCATGACCGGCGCGCTGACCGGCGTCGCCACCATCACGGCGACCAGAACCATCGAAAGCCATCCGCGGCGGAGCAGTTCGGTCAGACGCAAGCGAGCCTCGATCTCTAGCGCGACGACGGCCCCCCGGCGTGACGCTGAACAGAAAGGCTACCATCACGCGCCGGGGGTTTCATGAGGGTAAACGAGCCGTCAACGACTTTGTGAAGCGTAGCTGGAACGCCGGTTCATGAAACTTTTGTGCACTGCACAATGAACCCTTGACCGCTTTTCGCACTTGCACCATATGAGCCACGTCGCGACGGACTCACCTGTCGCATCAGATTTCATCCGCGGCCCCCGCCGCACTAGGTTCAGGAGTGACTGCCATGGCCGACAGCGCCGAAACCGTGAAGAAAACCGCCGACACCGCCAAGGCGACCGTCGACAAGACCACCGCCCAGGCCGAGAAATTCCAGGCCGGCGCCGCCAAGGCCTTCCGTGAGGGCGTCGACAAGTCCGTCGCCGGCTTCGCCGAGCTGAACGCCGAGGGCAAGAAGAACGTCGAGGCCCTGGTCGCCTCGGCCGCCGCCGCCCAGAAGGGCGCCGAAACCCTGTCGGCCGCCTCGCTGGCCTATGGCAAGAAGAGCTGGGAAGACGGCGTCGCCGCCGCCCAGTCGCTGAGCGCCGCCCGTTCGGTCCAGGAGCTCATCGAGCTGCAGACCTCGTGGGCAAAGTCGGCCGCCGAAACCTATCTGTCGGAAGTGTCGAAGATGACCGACGTCTTCACCGCTTCGGTGAAGGACAGCTTCCAGCCGATCAACGAGCGCGTCACCGCCTCGGTCGAGAAGTTCCAGGCCGCCCGCTAAGGCGCTCTGACTACAGTTCAAGTGTTGCGAAGGCCCCGGTGGAAACACCGGGGCCTTTTGCTTTGCGGGCTGTGTCGAGGGGAGAAGGAAACGTCACTCACTCGCCGCCGCGTGGTCCAGGCTGAACGTCCGCGCCATCCGCCATTGCCCGTCCGCCTCTAGCTTCCACAGGACCACGAAGCGCGCGCGACCGACGAGGCTCTGCGGCCCTTCGCCCTGACGCTCGTAAAACAGATGCTCTCCTTCCGCGACGGCGCCGTAGCCGGGAATGGCCTGCACCCTGAAAGTCTCCGGAACCAGCACCCGCCGCGAGCGGTACGCGTCCGGCGCCCGCTTCGCTTCGCAGCTCCGGCGGTAGTCCTCCACGAAGGCTTCGCGCCCCAGCATGGCGCCGCCCTTGTCGTGGTAGAATTCGAGGTCTCCGGTCACGAGGTCCGACAGGGCTGCCGGATCGCACTCATCGAACATCACGCGGAACAGGGTGGCATCGCGCGCCCGCAGGGTCTCGGTCAACGCGGGCTGCTCCGGGATCGTCGGCGCGATCTGCAAGGCAAGGGCGGCGAGCAGGGCAGGGAACAGCATCGGGTGGCTCCATCGTCCGCCTGACGCTGACCCGCGCGGCGTCCGATGTCCCGTGAATCTTCGGTCATTCGGGCGATCATCGCCCTCTCTCTCAGGGAGAGGGAGCGGCCCACGCCGCAGGCGTGGGAGGGAGTGGGGTTAAACGGCTGGCCGCACCTGACTCAGTCCCAACCTCCAACCACTCACCCCCACACCCTCCCACCGACTTCGTCGGCGGGCCCCGCCCTCTCCCGATGGGAGAGGGAAGCGCGCACGTCCAAATTTGACGCATCGGCATGCCACACTGCGCTCAGGTCTTTGACATCCCGGTTGAGCCGCCCAGGAGACCCCGCCTCACGCGAAAATGTGCACTATGTGCACTCCATTTTTTCTCGAGTGCACATTTTTCCGCGTGACGGAGCAGTGTTCGCTTTTCGCCACCGCAACGGGGTGAGCCGGCGCGAAGCGCCAGGCCGCGTCGGGTCGAGAAGGCGGAGCCTTCTGACCGCGGCCAAGCAAGAATGACCCGCGTCGGGTCGGGAGGTCCCCGAAGGGGCCGACGGTCCGCGGCCCCCTCTAATGTGTGACTTGCCGCATCTGGAAAACCATCGGACAGTTCCCATCTGTCCATCCGACTCTCCCAACTCGGATAAAGTATGCCGCCGTCACGCAAGATCGGCGATCAGGGCGAGGGCTCCGGCTCCGCCACGATCACCGAAACCAGGCCGAAGCTTCAGAAGCCCTCGCTGTATCGGGTGCTGATCCTGAACGACGACTACACGCCGATGGAGTTCGTCATCTATGTGCTGGAGCGGTTCTTCCAGAAGAGCCGCGAGGACGCCACCCGCATCATGCTGCACGTGCATCAGCATGGCGTCGGGGTGTGCGGCGTCTTCACCTATGAAGTGGCCGAAACCAAGGTCGCCCAGGTGATCGAGACGGCGCGCCGTCACCAGCACCCGCTGCAATGCACGATGGAAAAGGACTGAGAGGAGCCTCCCTATGCCTTCATTTTCCCGTCCTCTCGAAGAAACCCTGCACCGCGCGGTGCACTATGCGAACGAGCGCCGCCACGAGTACGCGACGCTTGAGCATCTGCTGCTGGCGCTGATCGACGACCCCGACGCCGCCAATGTCATGACGGCGTGCAACGTCGACCTGACCGCGCTCAAGACAGCCCTGACCCTTTACGTCGATACCGACCTGGCCGCCCTGGCGACCTCGGACGGCGACGACGCCAAGCCGACCGCCGGCTTCCAGCGCGTGATCCAGCGCGCGGTGATCCACGTCCAGTCGTCGGGCCGCGAGGAAGTCTCGGGCGCCAATGTGCTGGTCGCCATCTTCTCCGAGCGCGAAAGCCACGCCGCCTACTTCCTGCAGGAGCAGGACATGACGCGGTATGACGCGGTCAACTTCATCGCCCACGGCATCGCCAAGAAGGCGGGCGCCGGCGAGACCCGCCCGGCCAAGGCCGCCGGCGTCGGTCCCGAGGACGCCGAGGACGCCGCCGCCGCCAAGACCGGCGGCGAGGCGCTCGAAGCCTATTGTGTCGACCTCAACGAGAAGGCCCGCAACGGCAAGATCGATCCGCTCATCGGCCGCCACGCCGAGGTCGAGCGCTCGATCCAGATCCTGTGCCGCCGGACCAAGAACAACCCGCTGCTGGTCGGCGATCCGGGCGTCGGCAAGACCGCCATCGCCGAAGGTCTGGCCCGCAAGATCGTCAACCACGAAGTGCCGGAGGTGCTGGAAGGCGCCACCATCTACTCGCTCGACATGGGCGCGCTGCTGGCCGGCACCCGCTACCGCGGCGACTTCGAGGAACGCCTGAAACAGGTGGTCAAGGAGCTGGAGAACCACGAGAACGCGGTCCTCTTCATCGACGAGATCCACACCGTCATCGGCGCCGGCGCGACCAGCGGCGGGGCGATGGACGCCTCCAACCTGCTGAAGCCGGCCCTGGCGTCGGGCTCGCTGCGCTGCATGGGCTCCACCACCTACAAGGAGTACCGCCAGCATTTCGAGAAGGATCGCGCTCTGGTCCGTCGCTTCCAGAAGATCGACGTCAACGAGCCGACCATCGAGGACACGGTCAAGATCCTGAAGGGGCTGAAGACCAGCTACGAAGGGCACCACAAGCTGCGCTACACCGACGCCGCCATTCGTACGGCGGTGGAGCTGTCGGCCCGCTACATGACCGACCGCAAGCTGCCGGACAAAGCCATCGACGTGATCGACGAGGCGGGGGCGTCGCAGATGCTGCTGCCCGAGTCGAAGCGGAAGAAGGTCATCGGCCAGAAGGAGGTCGAGGCCGTCATCGCCAAGATGGCCCGTATCCCGACCAAGTCGGTCTCCAAGTCCGACACCGAGAGCCTGCGTGAGCTTCAGACCGATCTGAACCGCGTCGTCTTCGGTCAGGAATCGGCCATCGACCAGGTCTCGGCGGCGATGAAGCTGGCACGCGCGGGTCTGCGCGATCCGAACAAGCCGATCGGCGCCTTCCTGTTCTCCGGCCCGACCGGGGTCGGCAAGACCGAGGTCGCCAAGCAGCTGTCGTCCACCCTGGGCATCGAGATGCTGCGCTTCGACATGTCCGAGTACATGGAGCGGCACACCGTCTCGCGTCTGATCGGCGCCCCTCCGGGCTATGTCGGTCACGACCAGGGCGGTCTGCTGACAGACGCCGTCGACCAGCACCCGCACGCCGTCGTCCTGCTGGACGAGATCGAGAAGGCGCACCCGGACATCTACAACATCCTGCTCCAGGTCATGGACAACGGGATGCTGACGGATGCGGTCGGCAAGAAGGTCGACTTCCGCAATGTCATCCTGATCATGACCACCAACGCCGGGGCCGCCGACAACGCCCGCGCGGCCATCGGCTTCGGTCGCGGCAAGGTCGAGGGCGAGGACGACAAGGCCATCCAGCGCCTGTTCGCGCCGGAGTTCCGCAATCGTCTGGACGCCATCGTGGCGTTCAAGGCGCTGGACTCCGAAACGATCAAGTCGGTGGTGTCCAAGTTCGTCATGCAGCTGGAAGCCCAGCTGGGCGACCGCAACATCACCATCGAGCTGACCGACGAAGCCGCCGACTGGCTGGCCAAGAACGGCTTCGACGAGCTGTACGGCGCCCGCCCGCTGGCCCGGACCATCCAGGAGCACATCAAGAAGCCCTTGGCCGACGACATCCTGTTCGGTCGCCTGACTCGCGGCGGACACGTCAAGGTCCAGCTCAAGGACGGCAAGATCGACTTCGACGTCACCCCGGCGACCGGCTCGGCCGCCAAGGTCAAGGAAGACGAGGCGGCGGACTGACCCCTCCGGCTCGCCAGCTGATCGCCGGCGAGCCACCTCCCCACTGCGTGGAGAGGTGAATCGCAGTCTCACCTCTCCAGCGCAGCTGGGGAGGGGGACCATGCGAGCCGCAAGGCGAAGCATGGTGGAGGGGTGAAGTCGTCGCTACCCAGTAAGCGTTCGCTCGACCCTTGGGGGGAGGCCCGCCATGCCGAAGATCCTGCTGCAGACCACCATCCCCTTCACGGAGGACGACTGGCACATCGGCCGCTTCTCGCAGCTGCAGGCCCATCTGGCCGGGCTGGACGGGGTTCAGGTCGTCGCGCGCGACCGGGCCGTCCCCGCCGGCCAGACCGATCCGGTCCTCGCCGGATTGGCCGACAGCGACTTCGACCAGCTCTGGCTGTTCGCCGTCGACGTCGGCGACGGGTTGAACGCCGAGGAGTGCGCCGCCATCACCGCCTTTCGCGATCGCGGCGGCGGCCTGATGGTCACCCGCGACCACATGGACCTCGGTTCCTGCGTCTGCTCGCTCGGCGACGTCGGCGCCGCCCACTATTTCCACTCCAGCAGCCCGGACCCGGACCCGGCCCGCAACGCCCGCGACGACGTAGCGACCGGCTACATCGACTTCCCCAACTACCACTCCGGCGCCAATGGCGACTGGCAGGTCGTCCGGGCCGACGGCGACATCCATCCGCTTCTGCGCGACGGGGCAGGGACGCTGGACCGGCTGCCCGCCCATCCGCACGAGGGCGGCATCGGCGTGCCGCCGGGCGCTCAGGCCCGCGTCATCGCCACGGGGACCAGCAAGGTCTCGGACCGCCCCTTCAACATCGCCGTCGCCTTCGAGGAGGAGGGCAAGGGCAGGGGACTGGCCCAGAGCACCTTCCACCATTTCGCTGACTACAACTGGGATCCCCGGCTGGGCTGCCCGACCTTCGTCAGCGAGGCGCCCGGCGACGGCATGGTCCGCGACCCCGAGGGCGTGCGCCAGACGCGCCAGTATATGACCAACCTCGCCGGCTGGCTTTCAGGAGGCTGAGATGGGCGATGCAGGACTGACCGAGCGTCAGAAGAAATGGTTCGCCACGGTCGAGGCCAATTTCGAGGCCCAGACCGGACGCCCGCTGGCGGTCTGGGTCGATATCCTGAAGAAGGGCTGTCCCGAGACCCGGCCCAAGGCCCAGGCCGCCTGGCTGAAGGCCTCCTACGGCATCGGCGCCAACCACGCCGCCCACATCCTGAACGCCGCCCGTCCGGCGGATCAGCTGAGCTGGGACGACGCCGAGGCCCTGCGCGCCGCTCTCTGGGCCGAGCCGCGCTCGCTGGCCATCCTTGAGGCTCTGGAGCGTCGGACGGCGGGCGTCGAGGGCGTCATCTCCGGTCAGCGCAAGGGCTACACCAGCTTCTCCCGCGCCGTGCAGTTCGCCGCCATCCGTCCGCTCAAGGGCGGCAAGGCCCTGCTGGGGCTCAAGCTCGATCCGTCGGTGTCCGCCCGCCTGTCCGCCCCGACGCGCACTGAAAGCTGGTCCGAGCGGCTGGTCGCCGTGGTCGAACTGGACGGCCCGGGCGCGGTCACAGACGACATCGGCCGCCTGTTCGCGCAGGCGGCCGACAATGGATGAGCAAGCCTTGCCATTGTTGCGCCATCGCCGCTCGACAACCTGTGTTCAGCACACAGGGAGGTAGAGATGCGCAGGGTATTAATGGCGGCTTTGGTCTTCGGCGTGATGACCGGGGCTTCGGTTCCGGCGGCGGCTGGCATTCCGATGCGGGTCCAGTCGACCTGCCCGGTGGACGACGCCAAGTTCACCTGGACGACGACAGCGTCCTACTCGACCTGGGGCGCCGAACTCGACGCCAAGCCCATCGGGTCGTGGACCTTCCCGATGACGATCCCGCAGTGCCCGGAGAGCCGGTTCCCGGTTTACAAGGAAGCCTTCACCGATGAGGAGAAGGCGGCCATCCGCGCTCTGGTGCTCACGCCGGAGTATCTGGCGATGAAGGACGAGGCGTCATACTACCTTCTGCGCTTTGTTCAGGAGAAGCTGGGCGGAGCCGAGCCCCTCGATCCCTTGCAGAGCGCATGGCTGCTGCTGCAGTCGACCTGGCAGGTGCGCGAAACCGATCCGGAACGCTACCGCCGTTACGCCGCCGAAACGGTGACGGCCATGGATGCGGCCCTTCCAGCCTTGTTGGAAGCCGAGCCGACCGATTGGTGGTTTTTCCAGATCGCCACGGCCAACGTGCAGCGTCAGTCCGGTGACTTCGCCGGCGCCGTCGCGCGGCTGGACAGTCTGACCGGAGAGTTTCCCGAGGAAGGTCAGGCCGCCGAACGCATCGCCCTGACCCGACAGAAGATCGCCGCCCAAGACATCTCTTCCGGAGCCTTGCCGGATGCTCGTTTCGCAGAGGGGGATCACGAACACTGAGAAGTCGGGCGCGGGTCTCCCCGCGCCCGACCGGACTAGCGGCGACGGCCGCCCAGGCTGCCCAGCACCACCAGCGCGCCGGCGACGATGCCGGTGGTCAGCAGCGGCTTGCGGCGGGCGAAGTCGAGACCCTGGCGGGCCTTGTCCTGATACTGGGCGGGGGCCTTCTCGACGAGGCCGTCCAGCCCGTCGATGACGCGGCCATAGGCGTCCAGGGCCTTGCCCTTCACCTCGTTGAACTTGCCGTCGAACTGCAGCTTGGCGTCGCCGGTCAGCTTGCCGAGGCCGGACTGGGCCTTGCCCTCAACCTGGGTGGCGATGCCTTCGATGCGCTGGTCGGTCATGGGAATCTCTCGTGATGATGGGGAGCCGGGGAGGCGTACCGGAACAGCGCGGAAGCGGGACCGGAGTTCCGTCCCGGCGAAGGCTTCTTCGTCGCAGTCCCGCGAATTATGTCCGGGTAATATTGACGGCTATATTTTACCCGGGTAAATCCCGCGACATCTGCCGCCACCTGTCGCTCGAGGCCCGCCATGCCCGCCCGTCCTGTCTATGCCTTCGCGGGCGATCTGCTGTTGGCCCATGGCCCGCTGGGCGAGGCCCTGCCGGTGGTTCACGCCGCCGCGCGAGGCGGGCTGGGCGTGCTGGTCTTCGACGCGGCCACGGGCAAGGTCATTGATCTGGACCTGCGCGGAACGGCCGACGAGGCGCTGGCCCGGCTGGCGCCCCTATCGGGGAACAAGCCGGAGGGTGAGCCGGAGAAGCGCGGTCCGGGACGGCCGAAGCTGGGCGTGACCCCACGCGAGGTGACCCTTCTGCCGCGCCACTGGGACTGGCTGTCGAGCCAGCCGGGCGGGGCATCGGTCGCGCTGCGCAAGCTGGTCGAGGCCGCGCTCAGGGAGACGGAGGGCCCGACGCAGGCGCGTCGCGCCCGGGACGCGACCTACGCCTTCATGACCGCCGTCGCGGGCGACCGGCCCGGCTATGAGGAGGCGACGCGGATGCTGTTCGCCGGCGACTGGACGGCCTTCGACGCGGCGATCGAGGCCTGGCCGGCCGACATCCGGCAGGCGGTGACGGAGATGGCCGAGAGCAGCTGGCGCAACGGCAAGGGGCGCTGAGCCTTCAGCCTGCGGCCACCGCCGCCAGCGCGCCGTGCAGGGCCTCGATCTCGATCGGCTTGCGCAGCACCCCGTCGGCCCCGGCGGCGCGATAGCGGGCCACGTCCTCGTCGAAGACGTTGGCGGTCAGCATGTGGATGGGCAGGCGAGGGCGGCCGGTCTCGGCCTCCTCGGCGCGGATCGCGGTCAGGGCCTGGACCCCGTCCATCACCGGCATCATCACGTCCATCAGGATCAGGTCGAAGCCGTCCGCCCGCGCGGCCGCGACCGCCTCGGCGCCGTTCTCGACCAGCGTCACCTTGGCGCCGAACTGCTCCAGCAGAAGCGTCAGCAGGCGCCGGTTGGCCTCGTGATCCTCGGCGGCCAGCACCGACAGGGGGCGGACCTCGGCGGCGGGCGCGGCGGCCTCGGCGATCCGGGCGCGCGATGCCGGCAGGTCGACATGGAACAGGGCGCCGCCGGTCAGGCCGTCGGTCACCCCGATGCGCCCGCCCAGTCCCTCGACATTGGCGCGGCAGATGGCCAGCCCCAGTCCGGCGCCGCCCGCGGCCCGCCCGGCGTCCAGCTGCTCGAAGGGCTGGAAGATGCGGTCGCGCTGGGCCGGGGGCACGCCGGGGCCTTGGTCCTCGACCTCGATGCGCAGGGCCACGCTGTCGCCGTCGCGGGGCAGGGCCATGGCGCGGATGCGGATGACGCCCGAAGGGGTCAGCTTCAGGGCGTTGGACAGCAGGTTGATGACCACCTGCTCGATCCGCCCGGCGTCGGTGGCGATAATGAAGTCCTCGGGCGCGCCATGACACTCGACCTCCAGCGTCAGGCCCAGCTCCTCGCTGCGCAGGCGCCAGACGCGGGCGATGGCGGCCAGCAGGGCGCGGACATCGACGGGCGCCAGCTCGGGCTCGCTCTGGCCGCTCTCGATCTTGGACAGGTCCAGCGCGCCATTCAGCAGGCGCAGCAGCATGCCGCCGGCGTCGCCCATGTCCTCGACCAGCCCGGCCTCCTCCTTGCCTCGCTTCTTGCGGCGCAGCACCTCGACGATGCCGAGGATGACGTTCAGCGGGGTGCGGACCTCGTGGCTGATCATGGCGAGGAAGCGGGACTTGGCGCGGTTGGCGCGTTCGGCGGCCTCGCGTCCGGCGCGGGCGTCATCGAGGGCGGCGCGCAGCTCGCCCGAGCGCTGGGTCAGGTCGACATAGAGCTCGACCGTATCGCGGTCGCTGGTGGCCTGACGCCAGGCGGCGCCGATGACGCCGAGGATGAACAGCAGGACGCTGAGCAGCATGGGGGCGTCGGCGCCGTACTCGCCCCAGGTGATGATCCCCATGGTGATGGAGGGCGGGACGACGGCGGCGGCGAAGCTGAGGCGGCTGACGTGGACCTGCAGGGCGCCGACCATCAGATTGCCGATGATCAGCATGATCGACTGCGGCAGCAGTTCCGGCTCCAGTTTCCAGGCCGCCAGCACGAACAGGGCCGCGTGCATGGCCAGGGCGAAGGTCAGGCTCTCGGTCGAGACCTTCAGCCGGCCCCAGGCGCCCGGATCCTCCGGATGCAGCCGCGCCCGCTCCACCACCCGCCACAGCAGGACATAGAGCACGGACTGGATGATGGCGAAGCTGATGGCCCACGGCCAGGGCGCCAGCCACAGGGTGATCCCGAAGATGCCGAGCACCGACAGCAGCCGGATCAGGAACAGGTCCCGGTAGCGGGTCGCATAGGCCCGCACATGCTCGATACTCTTGGTCACTGATACGCGCCCCACCTTGCAGTGGTGGGGTTTAAACGGTGCAGCTTAAGGAGGGGAAAACGGCAGGAGTTTCCGGCCGGGCGGTTTGCTACCCCACCTTCACCCGCGTCGCCGCTTCCGGCAGGTCTTCGCCGAAGGCCCGCTGATAGAACTCCGCGATGGTCGGGCGTTCCAGCTCATCGCACTTGTTCAGGAAGGTCAGGCGGAAGGCCAGGCCGATGTCGCCGCCGAAGATCTGGGCGTTCTGGGCCCAGGTGATGACGGTGCGGGGGCTCATGACGGTGGAGATGTCGCCGTTCATGAAGGCGTTGCGGGTCATGTCGGCGACGCGGACCATGGCGGCCACGGTGCGGCGACCGTCGGCGGTGTCATACTCCGGCGCCTTGGCGACCACGATGCCCGTCTCGACGTCGTGGTCGAGGTAGTTGAGCGTGGTCACGATGTTCCAGCGGTCCATCTGGCCCTGATTGATCTGCTGGGTGCCGTGATACAGGCCCGAGGTGTCGCCCAGGCCGATGGTGTTGGTGGTCGAGAACAGGCGGAACCACTTGTTCGGGCGGATGACGCGGTTCTGGTCCAGCAGGGTCAGCCGGCCCTGCGCCTCCAGCACGCGCTGGATGACGAACATCACGTCCGGGCGGCCGGCGTCGTATTCATCGAAGACCAGCGCGATCGGGCGTTGCAGCGCCCAGGGCAGCATGCCCTCGCGGAACTCGGTGATCTGCTTGCCGTCCTTCAGGACGATGGCGTCCTTGCCGACCAGATCGATGCGGCTGACGTGGCTGTCGAGGTTCAGGCGGACCAGCGGCCAGTTCAGGCGGGCGGCGACCTGCTCGATGTGGGTCGACTTGCCGGTGCCGTGATAGCCCTGAACCATCACCCGGCGGTCGAAGCTGAAGCCGGCGCAGATGGCCAGCGTCGTCTGCGGGTCGAAACGGTAGGCCTCGTCGATCTCGGGCACATGGCTGTCGCGCTCGGCGAAGACCGGCACGGTCATGTCGCTGTCGATGCCGAACAGCTCACGCACGGTGGCGTTGCGGTGCGGCTCCAGCGTCAGCAGGGGATCGGGCGTCGAGTCGAGGAGGGAGGTCATGCCAGTGCGATTACCGCACCCTCACGGGGTGGTCGAGACCCCCGCCGCCGTTGTGACGGCGGGGCTTCGAAAAGCGGTCGATCAGACCGCCTTCAGGGCCACGTCGACGTTGCCGCGGGTGGCGTTGGAGTAGGGGCACACCTGATGGGCCTTCTGGATCAGGTCGTCGATGACCGACTGCTCCAGACCGGTGTCCGAGACGGTGATGGCGATGTCCAGGTTGAAGCCTTCGCCGCGCGTGTTCGGGCCGATGCCGACGCTGGTGCTGATCTTGGTGTCCGGGCCGACCGGGGTGCCCGCCTTGCCCGAGACCAGACGCAGGGCGCCCATGTAGCAGGCGGCGTAGCCGGCGGCGAAAAGCTGTTCCGGATTGGTCCCGGCGCCGCCCTTGCCGCCCATTTCGGCGGGGAGGGACAGCAGAACGTCGATCTTGCCGTCGTCGGTGGTCGAACGGCCTTCGTCGCGGCCGCCGCCGGTGGAGGTGGCGTGGGCGGTGTAGAGAACCTGCATGAGAAACTCTCCTTGAGCGCCGTCGCGTCGGCGAGTTGTTTATCGCGATAACGAATATCTAGGCGCGGCGGTCGCGACTGTCCAGCGGAAAGTTGGCGCGAAAGTCATTATTGTGATAATCAATCCGCATGGCCCGTTCCGCTTCCCCTGCTTTGATCCCGCCGCTGACGCTCGACGACCAGCTGTGCTTCGCCCTCTATTCCGCCTCGATGGCGGTTGGGCGGCTGTACAAGCCGCTGCTGGATGAAATGGGCATCACCTATCCGCAGTTCCTTGTGCTGACGGCGCTGAACGACGAGGGGACGCTGACCGTCGGCGGTCTGGCGGCGAGACTGGCGCTGGAGCCGAGCACCATCACGCCTCTGGTCAAGCGGCTGGAAGCCGCCGGGCTGGTTCAGCGCAAGCGCGGGCTGAAGGACGAGCGGCAGGTCGAGGTGTCCCTGACCGAAGCCGGAAACGACATCATCGCCCGTACCCCCTGTCTGGCCGAGGCGCTGCTGGGCAAGGCGGGCATGTCCGTCCCGGAGCTGAAGGCCTTCAAGGCGCAGGTGCAGGACTTCGGGGCGCGGATCGCGGCGGCGGCGAACGACTGAGCCTTACGGCGAATTCACTGGGACGCAGGGCAGCGCGCGGCGAGGGTGTTGAAAGTCCTCCCGGAGCCGCATCCATGATTGATCCCGTCCGCCGCGCCCTGATGCTGGGCGCCGGAGCTTCGGTCCTCGCACCCGCCTTCGCCGCAAGGGCGCATGATGAAGAGGCGCGGGTGGACGCCATTGCCGCCGAGTTCGGGCTCAACGGCGTGATCCTGCTGGGGTGTGACGGGCGTCCGACCTTCCGCAAGGCCTACGGAATGGCGGATGTCGCCACCGGACGAGCCGCGGCGGTTGGCGACCGCTACGCCATCGCCTCGGTCTCGAAATGGCTGACCGTGACGGCGATCCTGCAGCTGGTCGATCAGGGCCGGCTGGCGCTGGACGCGCCGATCCGGACCTGGCTGCCGGACTATCGCGCGGACAGCGGTGACCGGGTGACCCTGCGCCATCTGCTGAACAATACCAGCGGCATTCCGAACCGGCTGAACGACGCCGTGGCGGCGGACCCGTCGCTGAAACGCTCGACGATGAGCGCGGCCGAAGCGGTGACGCGTTTCTGCTCGGGCGATCCGATCTTCGAGCCTGGAGCGCGGTTCGACTATGTCGTGACCAACTGGATTCTGGTCATCGCCATCATGGAGGCGGCGACCGGCGAAGCCTATCCGGCGCTGATGGACCGGCTGGTGATCACGCCGCTACGCCTGCGCGACACGGGGATCGCGGATGACGCCTTCCTGGAGGCCGATGATGTGGCAAAGGGGTACGCGACCCTGTCTCCGCCGGTGCTGAAGATGGGGCCGCGCCCGGGATTCACCGCCGCGGCAGGCGGCTTCTACAGCACGGCCATGGATCTGCTGAACGCCGCGCACGGAGTGTTCGACGGGACGCTGTTGTCCGCCGCCTCCCGCGCCGAGATGGTGCGGATCACGGTCCCGGGACAGCATTACGCCCTTGGAGGCCGGGTCGCGGCCCTGAATATCGACGGGCAGGTGAAGCATGGTGGCTGGGAAACCGGACGCACGGACGGCTACCGGTCAGTGGTCGGTCACCTGTTCGACGAGCGGACCACGGTGGTGGTGCTGAACAACACCGACCTGTCGCAGCAGGTGATGGACCGGATCGCCCTGCGTCTGCTGGGCGGGGATTGGGCCGATGGCTAGGCCGCCAGCCCCGCCTTCTTCAGCGTCTTGTAGGCCTTGATCACGCGCTGGAGCTTGGCCTCGGCGCCGCGATCGCCCTGGTTCAGGTCCGGGTGGAAGCGTTTCAGCAGCTCGTGATAGCGCGCCTTGACCGCCGCCTTGTCGGTGCGGGCGTCGAGGTCCAGATCGGACAGGGCCGCCCGTTCCAGCTTGCCGATGCGCAGGTCGTCCTGTCCCGCGGGGGCGGCCTGTTCCGCGGTGCGACGGCCGAACAGGCCGAAGCTGTCGCGCCATGAGCCGGCGCCCTGGTTGTTGGACGTGCCCATCTTGGCGGCGAAGGCGGCGGCTTCGCGCGTGAACTTGCCGGCCTGCATCTCCCAGGTCGGACGACCGCCGGTCATGGCCTCGTTTTCCTGCGCCGCGCGGACCTCGCCCTCGCTCATTCCGGCGTAGAAATTCCAGCCCTTGTTGTACTCGCCCGCGTGGCGTTGGCAGAAATTATAGAAGTCGTTCAGCCGCTCGCGCGACTTGGGCGCCCGGGCCGTGGCGGCCTGGCGGCAATCGGGCCAGTCACAGGGCTTCTCGCCCGGTTTGAGATGCAGGACATCAGCCTCCGCAGCCTCTTCTTCGGGCTTGGGCGGCTTGATGCGCATGTCCTTGAAGCGCGGCGTGTATTGAAAGGCGGACGACATCACACGAAGTGTAGGGCCGAATTAGACCGCAACAAGGACTTGACGATGCCCGAGGGCCCGATCGCGACGATTATCCGCGAGAAACTGACCGCGGGGCTGGCGCCGGAGCGTCTGGAGATCGAGGACGACAGCTGGCGTCACGCGGGTCATCACCATGAAGGCGGCATGGATGCGAAACCGGGTGGCGAGTCGCATTTCAATCTGGTGGTCGTCTCGACGGCGTTCGAGGGGCAGGGGCGCGTCCAGCGACAGCGGGCGATCAACGGTCTGCTGCGCGATGAACTGGCCGGACCGGTGCACGCCCTGTCCATCAAGGCCCTGACGCCTTCCGAGGCGTAAGCGGCCTGAATTCGACGAACCGGGTTTGTCATATAACCGTCAGCGTTCACTTCGTCTTAGGGGGTTCCACGTAGCGTCCCCGCCGGGTTGTGCAATCGCATGGCGGGGCAGGGCATGGTTGAATCGGACGGCATCGGCAAGCCCGCGGGAGAACCCGAAGCCGGCGAGGCCGCCCAGGCCCTGCGCGCCATCCTGCAGACCCAGTATCTGCGCTATCTGATCATCTCCAGCTGGGCCATCGGCCTGCTGGCCACCGTCGGCTGGACCGCCGCCACCCTGTGGTTCATCGGCACCCTGGCCGCCGGGACGATCCGCGGCGCGGTCGAGAAGCGCATCAGCCAGCGTGTCGGCACGGGCTGGGGCCTGGTGTTCCCGGCCGTCGCCACCGCCACCACCGCCGCCTGGGCCGTCGCCCCGCTGCTGGCGTGGTTCTCCGGCGCGACCTTCGGCCCGTCGCTGGGGCTGGCCTTCCTCGTGGCCGGCTATGTGCTGGTCTTCGCCCAGCTTCGCAGCTCGCCGCGTCAGGCGGTGATGATTTCGTCCCCCTACGGCGTGGCCGCCCTGATTATCGCCGCCAGCCTGTGGGGCACGCCCGAGTTCTGGCAGTTCCTGGCCGTGGTGCCGTTCACCGCCGCCGGTCTGTTCGTGCTGGTGACCATGACCATGCTGCGCGAGGAGCGCATCCGCGCCTTCCAGGAGCATCAGGCCCATCTGATCGAGGAGCTGGAATCGGCTCGCGACAAGGCGAATGCGGCCAATGACGCCAAGTCGAACTTCCTCGGCGTGATCTCGCACGAGCTTCGCACCCCGATGAACGGCGTGCTGGGCGCGGCCCAGCTGCTGAGCGCCACGCGTCTTGAGCCGACCCAGCGCGAATATCTGTCGATCATCCGCAACTCGGGCGACAACCTGCTCAGCCTGCTGAACGACATCCTCGACATGACCAAGATCGAGGCGGGCAAGATGACCTTCGAGGTCGTCGATGTGAACGTCGAGGATCTGGACAAGCGCGTCACCGGTCCGTTCCAGGCCCAGGCCGAGGCCAAGGGCCTCGATTTCGTCGCGGTCCGCGAGGGCGAGGTGCCCGCCATCGTGCGCGGCGACCCGCTGCGCGTCTGCCAGGTCATTCACAACCTGCTGTCCAATGCGGTGAAGTTCACCGACGAAGGCCAGATCACCTACACCGTCCGCGCCGGGCGTCTGGCCGACGACCGGGTGAAGTTCGACTTCATGATCCGCGACTCGGGCTCCGGCATCTCGCCGGAGGATCTGGAGCGCCTGTTCCAGCCCTTCACCCAGGTCGACGCCTCCTCGACGCGCCGGTTCGGCGGCACGGGGCTGGGCCTGACCATCTCGCGCCGGATGGCCAACATCATGGGCGGCGACATCACGGTGGAATCGACGGTGGGCGAGGGCTCGACCTTCACCTTCAGCGTCGAGGCCGATGTGGTCTGCTGGGCGCAGGAGCAGGAGGCCGAAGCCATCGTTGCGGAGGTCGAGGGCGGCCATTCGCTGAACGTGTTGGTGGTCGAGGACCATCCGGTCAACCGCATGATCCTGGAAGCCTGGATGTCGTCGGCGGGCCATACGTCGGCCACCGCCGAGAACGGGCAGATCGCCATCGACGCGGCGGGCGAGCAGCGCTTCGACCTGATCATCATGGACGTGAACATGCCGGTGATGGACGGCCTGACCGCCACCCGCGCCATCCGCGCCGGGGACGGTCCGAACTGTGAAACCCCGGTGGTGGTGCTGTCAGCCTCGGCCCGGACCGAGGATCATCAGGCCGGTCTGGACGCGGGCGCCGACGCCTATCTGAACAAGCCGATCGACTTCGCGGCCCTGGCCATGGTGATGAACCGGGTCAACGGCGGCCGGGCCGGCATCCAGGCCCTTTCGGCCCAGCAGGAAGCCCAGTCGCGCGCGGCGGCGTAAGCGACCGGCGTTTCGCCTGAAAAGTCCCTCGATTCCGGTCTTCGGGGTTCCATTCCGGGACTCGTGCGTTAGACCCGCCCCATGTCCATCTTCGTTGCTCCCCTGAACGAGGCGGTCGCCGCGGGCCAGAAGGCCGCCGCGATCGACGCCGCCATGATCGCCAAGCTGACCGATATGGCCGGCGACTTCGCGATCAACCTGACCGTCGCCATCCTGATCTTCGCCGTGACGCTGTTTGCGTCGAAATGGGCGGCGAGGGCGGCGCGGAACGGTCTGTCGCGCATGCGCGGCTTCCGCCACGACCCGACCGTGCTCAGCTTCGCCACCCAGGTGGTGCGGGTCATCGTCATCATCATCGGCATGATCGCCGTGCTGCAGCGCCTCGGCGTGCAGACCACGTCGATCATCGCCGTGCTGGGCGCCGCCTCGCTGGCGGTCGGTCTGGCCCTGCAGGGGACGCTGTCGAACGTCGCCTCGGGCATCATGCTGCTGATCCTGCGCCCCTACCGGGTCGGGGATGTGGTCGATGTCGGCGGGATGTCCGGCACCGTGCAGCGGCTGGACCTGTTCACCACCCAGCTGTCGAACGCCAACAACCACAAGATCGTCATCCCCAACTCCAAGGTGCTGAGCGACCCGCTGACCAATCTGACCGGCCAGCAGACCCGACGCGTCGAGATCCATTTCGGCGTCGGCTATGGCGACGACCTGAACAAGGCGCGCTGCGTCCTGGCCGACATGGCCGTGGCGCATGCGCAGGTGCTGCCGGACCCGCATCCGTGGACGGGGGTGACGGCCCTGCTGGACAGTTCGGTGCAGGTGACCCTGCACGCCTGGGTCAAGGTCGAGGACTGGTGGCAGACCCAGGCCGACCTGATGCAGGGCGGCAAGGAGGCGCTGGACGCCGCGGGCATCGAGATTCCGTTCCCGCATCAGGTGGCTGTGCCTTATGGCGATGAAGAGGTTGTTCCGGTGTTGGTGAAGCCGGTCGGGCCGCCGGAACCGGCGGCCGGGAAGAACGACGGGGAAGGATAGCCGTGCGTTACGATTTCGGGTCCGACAACACCGCCGGCATGGCGCCCTCGGCGCTGCAGGGGTTGATCGCGGCCAATGAGGGCTATGCCCGGGCCTATGGGGCGGACGACGTCACCGCGCGCGCCGCCGACCAGATCCGCCAGCGGCTGGACGCCGACGCCGAGGTGCGGTTTGTCTTCTCCGGCACGGCGGCCAATTCGATCGCCCTGTCGATGCTGGCCTGGCCGCATGAGGCGGTGCTGGCCCACCATGCGGCCCATATCTGCACCGACGAGACGGGCGCGCCGGGCTTCTTCGGCCAGGGCGTTGGCCTGATCGGCCTGCCGGGCTTTTCGGGCAAGATCGAGCTGACCGCCCTTCAGGCCGCGCTGGAGGAGCCGGAGGTCGGCCATCGCCAGCCGCCCGCAGCCCTGAGCCTGACCCAGTCCACCGAATACGGCACCGTCTATTCCGAGGAAGAGCTGCGCCACCTGATCGAGCCGGTGAAGGCGGCGGGGTATGGGGTGCACATGGACGGGGCCCGACTGGCCAATGCGGCGGCGGCGGGCTTCGACCTGACCCAGATCGCGCGGCTGGGCGTCGACATCCTGGTCTTCGGCGGGGCCAAGGCCGGGGCCAACTGCACCGAAGCCATCGTCATGTTCGACAAGTCGCTGGCCCGGCGGATCGACAATCGGCTGAAGCAGGCGGGGCAGGTGGCGTCCAAGGGCCGCTATCTGGCCGCGCCCTTCCTGGGTCTGCTGGAAAGCGGCGACTGGGAGAGCGGCGCCGCCCACGCCAACCTGATGGCCCAGCGACTGGCCGCCGGGATCATGCAGCACACGCCGTTCGTCCTGGCCCACCCGGTCGAGGCCAACGCCGTCTTCGTACGGATGCCCCCCGAGGCGCACCAGCGGCTCAATGAGCTGGGCTGGGCCTGCTACCGCTTCGATGACGGCTCGGTCCGCTTCGTCTGCTCCTGGGCGACCCGGGAAGAGACGGTGGACGCGGTGCTGGAGGCCATGCGCGGCCTCTGACGTCGGACCGATATCGGGGCTGGCGCCAGACTGCTGACAGGAACGGGACCGACGGGTGGCAGTTAGGTTCACGCTGCCCCATGTTGACGGGGCGTGGTGGGGAGCCTGTCCGCATGAACGTCCATTCGCCTGTCCGCTCGAGCGCTGACGAGGATATCGACCTGTACCGTCAGGTGCGGGCGGCCATGCCCGCGCTCGCGCAGGGCCTGTCGGCGGAGGATCTGGCGGCCCAGTCCATGCCGGACTGCAGCCCGGGCAAATGGCATCTGGCCCATACGAGCTGGTTCTTCGAGGCGATGATCCTGTCCGCCGAGCCGGACTACCGGCCCGTCGATCCGCGCTGGCAGGTGTTGTTCAACAGCTATTACGAGGCGCTGGGCGCCCGCGTGGACCGGCCCGAGCGCGGGCTGATGACCCGCCCGTCGCTGGATGAGGTGCTGGCCTATCGTCGCGAGATCGACCGGCGGATGATCCGCTGGCTGGGGCAGGGCGACATGGATGCCCGCGCCCGCTACCTGTTCACCCTCGGCCTGAACCATGACCAGCAACATCAGGAGCTGTTCCTCATGGATATGCTGAACCTGATGTCCCGCTCGCCACTGGACCCGGCGGCCTGGGCGAAGGAGCCGCGCGCCGCCGCGGCGGAACCCGGGCGGGGCGGGGAGACCGTTTTCGTGGGCGGCCTGGTCGAGATCGGGCACGACGGCGAGGGCTTCGCCTTCGACAATGAGGGGCCGCGCCACAGGGTCTGGCTGGAGCCGTTCGCCCTGTCGAATGATCTGGTCAGCAACGGCGACTGGCTGAACTTCATCGCCGATGACGGCTACGCCCGGCCCGAGCTGTGGCTGTCGGACGGCTGGGCGACGGTCAAGGCCGAGGGCTGGAACGCGCCCCTGTACTGGCGCCAGGAGGGCGAGGGCTGGACGGTGATGACGCTGGCGGGACGTCGACCGGTCGATCCGGCGGCGCCGGTGCGCCACATCAGCCTGTATGAAGCCGACGCCTATGCCCGCTGGGCCGGCAGGCGCCTGCCGACCGAGGCGGAGTGGGAGCATGCGGCGCAGATGCGACCTGATGCGCTGTCGAACGTGTTCGGCGAGCTCTGGCAATGGACCGCCTCGGCCTATGCGCCTTACCCCGGCTTCCGGCCGACCGAAGGCACGGCCTCGGAGTACAACGGCAAATTCATGGTCAACCAGGCCGTCCTGCGCGGCTCCAGCTTCGCGACGCCCGAGGGGCACGGGCGGGCCAGCTATCGCAACTTCTTCTATCCGCACCAGCGCTGGGCCTTCACGGGGCTGAGGCTGGCGGCGGATCGTCCCGGTGAAAGTGCAAGCGTGACTGACGACGACAACACCGCCTTCCGTGACGACCTGATCGCGGGGCTGTCGCGTTCGCCGAAGTCGACCTCGCCGAAATGGTTCTATGACGCGGCGGGCTCGGACCTGTTCGAGGATATCACCCGCCTGCCGGAATATTATCCGACCCGGCAGGAGGCGGCCTTGCTGCGCGCCACGGCGCCGGACTGGGCGCCGTTGTTCGGACCCGGCGCGGTGCTGGTCGAGTTCGGCTCGGGGGCCAGCGAGAAGACCCGCATCGTGCTGGACACCGCGCCAGAGCTGGCGGCCTATGTGCCGGTCGATATCAGCCCCGACGCGCTCGACGCGGCGGCGCAGCGGATACGCGACGCCTACCCGGGTCTGGAGGTTGTTCCCGTGGTCGGGGACTTCCTGGCGCTGGGCGAGCTGCCCGAAGGGCTGGGGCGCGGGCGCAAGGTCGGCTTCTTCCCGGGCTCGACCATCGGCAATCTGACGCCCGATGAAGCCGTGGCCTTCCTGAGCGGCGCGCGTCGCCTGCTGGGCGATGACGCCCTGTTCGTGCTGGGGGTCGATCTGGTGAAGGATCCGGCGACCCTCATCGCCGCCTATGACGACGCCAGCGGCGTGACGGCGGCGTTCAATCGCAACCTGCTGGTCCGGGCCAACCGAGAGCTGGGCGCCGATTTCGATGTCGAGGCCTTCGCCCATCTGGCGGTGTGGGATGCGGCGTCGGCGCGCATGGAGATGCACCTGCAGGCGACCCGGCCGATGACGGTCAACGTGGCTGGACAGACCTTCGCCTTCGCCCGCGGTGAGACCCTCCACACCGAGAACTCGCGCAAATTCACCGAGGCGTCCGTGCGCGCCCTGGCGGAAAGCGCCGGGTGGCGGGTGGCCGAGTTCCGCGAGGGGGCCGCGCCGTCCGTGGCCTTGGCCCTGCTGGAAGGCTGAGGCCCGGAAACGCAAAAGGGCGACGCGTTCGGCGTCGCCCTTTCAGGACTTTCAGAAGTGTCGGCGGGTCTATTCGACCGGCTGGTCTTTCTGGTTGCGCGAACCGTGGGAGGCTTCGCCGCCCTTGCGCCCGGCCTGTGCGGCGAGGCTGCGGTCCTGCGAGAAGCTGCGTTTCTCGCTGGGTACGCTTGCGCCGCCCTTGCGGGCGATCTCGCGCTGACGTTCCGGGTCCATCGAGGCAAAGCCCCGTTTGGAGACCCCGGAGGCGCGGGTGGGCTGACCTTGAGCCATCGGTGGGTCCTTTCGTGGCGACGGTGGCGGTTGCGAAATGAACCCCCTCGGTCAAGTCCGGTTCCGGTCATCCGGTCACGGAAATGCGAACGAATCACAGGGTTTCCGGAAACCGGAATTACCCGTAGGGGCGCGAATCGTCGGGGACGGCGCCCCCAGGGTCCTGCTGCGGAGCCTCTTCAGGGGTGGAGCCGGGGTCGATGTCCGGACCCGGAAGATCGGGCGGCAGGATGCCCGGTTCGCGACCGGGGGTGCGACCCGGCGCCTCAGGGGGCGCGCCTCCGGGGTCAATGTCCGGACCCGGCGTGTTCGGTGGCGGGATTTCAGGGTCACTGCCGGGATCAGTGTGGGTCATGGCGGGCTCCTTCAGGGAAGCCAACGCGGGGCGTCGCGGCGCCGTTTCATCACGATGGGGGCTTTGGATGGACCACGGCGCGCAAGGGGAACCGCCCTCGCGCCCAACGGATTGAAGGGACCGACATTTCTCCAGAGCCCAGGGAGCCTCCCCATGACCGAGACCTATACCGGCCAGACCATCGCCGACGACATCACCGATGAGTTTGACAGCCCCGCCAGCCGGCTGGATCGCGAGGCCGACGCCATCCTGCAGCGCGACGAGATGCGCTCGCTGGGGGTCAGGCCGCTGCGCCGGGCGATCCGCGAGGACGCCCGCGCCGTCGGAAGCTGGGGCCGCAATCGCGCCGGCGCCCTGCGCCACACGGTCGAGGAAGAGCCAGTGCGCTATTCGCTCTATGCGCTGGGCCTCGGCGTGCTGATCGGCCTGCTGGCCGCCCGCTAGGAGGGGCCGGTCGCCGGGCGCGCGATCGGCGCGCGGCGCAGGGCCTCATCCGAGACGAACGGGTTGGTGCGCCGCTCGGCCCCGAAGGTCGAATGGCCGCCGTGTCCCGGAATGAAGGTCACGTCGTCGCCCAGCGGCCACAGCTTGGTGACGATGGCGTCCAGCAGGGCGGCATGGTCGCTGCGCGGAAAGTCGGTGCGTCCGATCGAGCCCTGGAACAGCACGTCGCCGACCTGGGCGAAGCGGGCCTCGCGGTTGAAGAAGATGACGTGGCCGGGCGTGTGGCCGGGGCAGTGGAAGACCTCCCAGGTCGTCTCGCCCAGGGTCACGGTGTCGCCGTCGTCCAGCCAGCGGGTCGGGGTGAAGCTGCGGCAGCCGGGCATGCCGTAGCGCAGGCCGTTCTCCGGGATCTGGTCGATCCAGAACCGATCGGCCTCGTGCGGGCCGATGATATCCAGCCCGGTCTTCTCCTGCATCTCGGCGGCGCCGCCGGCGTGATCGAGGTGGCCGTGGGTGATCCAGATCGCCTCCAGCGTCAGCCCGTTCTGCTTCACGGTGGCCAGCAGACCATCGACGGAACCGCCCGGATCGATGATCGCGGCCTTCTTCGTCTTCTGGCACCAGACGATGGTGCAGTTCTGCTGCAGCGGGGTGACGGGAACGACGCCGACGCCGATCGGGGAGGGTGACTCGGTCATCCCCCACAGATAGCGGCGGTCACGCGCAATCGAAACCACCACGGCTTGCGTTGACCTTTCGGGCGGTCATCGACATAAGGGCGGGCTCAAAGGCGCCGCCCTCCGAAGGGGCGGCCCTTATTGCTTTTCCCACACCGCGCGCGCCGGCCTTTCTGGCGCCGCCCCAGAGCGTCAGATATCCCGACCATGCAAGTCGTCGAAAAGTCCTCCGAAGGCCTGAGCCGCGTGATCGCGGTGACCATCCCCGTCGCCGAGCTGAACGAAAAGCTGGACGCGCGCCTGAAGGAAGTCGCGCCGCAGATGAAGCTCAAGGGCTTCCGTCCGGGCAAGGTGCCGGCCGCCCACGTCAAGAAGACCTTCGGCCGTGATTTCATGGGCGAGATCATCAACGACTCGCTGAACACCTCCAGCCAGGCCGCCCTGGACGAGGCCAAGGTCCGTCCGGCCGCTCCGGCCGAGATGAAGCTGATCTCGGACATGGACAAGGTCATCGCCGGTCAGGAAGACCTGACGTACGAAATGTCGCTGGAAGTCATGCCGGAGTTCACCCCGGTCGACATCAAGACCCTGAAGCTGGATCGCCCGACCTATGAAGCGTCGGACGCCGATCTGGACGAGGCCCTGACGGAACTGGCCGGTCAGGCCAAGTCCTATGAGGACAAGAAGGGCAAGACCGTGAAGGCCGCCGAAGGCGACCAGCTGATCATCGACTTCGTCGGCAAGCTGGACGGTGAAGTGTTCGAAGGCGGTTCGGCCGAGGACGCCGAACTGGTCATCGGTTCGGGCCGCTTCATCCCGGGCTTCGAAGAGCAACTGACCGGCGCCAAGGTCGGTGAAGAGAAGACCATCGAGGTCACCTTCCCCGCCGACTATCAGGCCGCCAACCTGGCCGGCAAGCTGGCCACCTTCGACATCACCGTGAAGGCCATCAAGGCCGAGGCCGAAGCCAAGGTGGACGACGAGTTCGCCAAGCGCATCGGTCTGGAGTCGCTGGACAAGCTGAAGGAACTGCTGTCGGCCAACCTGAACCAGCAATACGCCGGCGCCGCCCGCTTCAAGCTGAAGCGCGCCCTGCTGGACCAACTGGACAAGGCCCACGACTTCCCGCTGCCGCCGAAGATGGTGGAAGCCGAGTTCGACGGCATCTGGCAGCAGGTCGAGGCTGACAAGGCCGCCGGTCGCCTGCCGGAAGACGACGCCAAGAAGTCGGACGACGAGCTGAAGGCCGAGTACAAGAAGATCGCCGAGCGCCGCGTGCGCCTGGGCCTGGTTCTCGCCGAGATCGGCCGCGCCGCCAACGTCACGGTGTCGGACCAGGAACTGAACAACGCCATCATGAACGAGGCCCGCAACTATCCGGGTCAGGAGCGTCAGGTGCTGGACTTCTATCGCCAGAACCCGAACGCCGCCGCCCAGATGCGCGCCCCGATTTATGAGGAGAAGGTCTGCGACCTGATCTTCTCGACCGCCGACGTCACCGACAAGGCGATCACCAAGGAAGAGCTGCTGAAGGAAGAAGACGACATCTAAGTCGTTTGACGCTGCGATACGGAACGAGGCCCGTCGGGATATCCTGACGGGCCTTTTTCCTGCGCGACCCGGCGGTTTGTCCCTGCGCTCGCTTGGGTCTTATCCGGATCGGGATTTCGCGGTATCGTTGTTCGCTCCAAGGGTGGCCGGGGAGGGCCGCGAACATGACCAGACTGATTTCGCCCGCCGTGGCGGTCGCCGCGCTTCTCATGGCCGTCTCGCCCGCAACCGCGCAGGACACGCCCCCGGCGCCGCAGCAGGCCATGCCGGAAACGACCCTCTCGGACGTTGTCGTCGAAGGCATGCTGGTCGAGCGCACCCGCCGTTTCGTCGACGAGATCAGCCGCGCCCCGGGCCGACGTCCGCTGGCGCGCTGGAACGGTCCGCTGTGCGTGGGCGTGGCCAACATGCGCGCCGACGCCGCGCAGGTGCTGATTGACCGGGTGGCCGTGGTCGGCAACGTGCTGGGCGTGCGGTCGGGGGAGCCGGGATGCCGCCCGAACGTGATGGTGGTCGCCGCCCATACCGCCGACGCCGACGCCCTGGTCCTGGACGCCACGCGAAACATCAACGCCTTCCGTCCGTCGACCGGCGGGACCGACCTCGGCGGTGCGGCGCTGCAGCGGTTCCGCGACTCGGACGCCCCGGTCCGGTGGTGGCACGTGGCCCTTCCGGTGGTGAACGAAACCGGAGAGGTCGCGATCGCACTGTGGCCCGACGGGGCGCCCCAAGTGAATATCAGCCGATCGTCACGGATCGGCTCCAGCATTCGCCACGATCTGGCGCGGGTGGTGATCGTCATCGACGTGGACAAGGCCGGCGCGGCGTCCTTCGGCGCCCTGACGGACTATGTCGCCCTGCTGGCGCTGGCACAGATCGATCCGACGGCGGAGGTGAGCGAGGCGGATACGATCATGAACCTGTTCTCCACGTCCTCGACGGCGCCGGACAGGCTGACGGAATGGGACGCCAACTTCCTGGTGTCGCTTTATGCCTCGCGGCCTGACGTGGCGAACGGCTGGCATCAGGAGACGGAGCTGGCGCGCCGGATGGCCCGGTCCCTGAGAAGCGGCGGCTAGGACCACCGGACGCCCGACGCTCGGACCGGATGCGCGGCGCAATCGCCGACGCGCCTTGCGTCAACCCTTCCTCAAGACGATATCCTGTCCAACAGGGCCAGCGACCGCTGAGTCGCGGCCCCAGACACTCCCTTAGGTGGGCATCCCCGAGAAGGCCTGAATGCGCGATCCGATCGAACTGATGAACATGAACCTCGTCCCGATGGTGGTCGAGCAATCCAGCCGGGGCGAGCGCTCCTTCGACATCTTCTCGCGCCTGCTGCGCGAACGCATCATCTTCCTGACCGGCCCGTTCGAGGACGGCATGGCGTCGCTGATCTGCGCCCAGCTGCTGTTCCTTGAGTCGGAAAACCCGAAGAAGGAAATCAGCATGTACATCAACAGCCCCGGCGGACAGGTGTCCTCGGCGCTCGCGATCTACGACACCATGCAGTACATCCGCTCGCCGGTGTCGACCGTGGTCATGGGCATGGCCGCCTCGGCCGGCTCGCTGATCCTGACGGCCGGCGCCGCCGGTCAGCGCGTGGCCCTGCCGAACGCCCGCGTCATGGTGCACCAGCCCTCGGGCGGCTTCCGCGGTCAGGCCTCGGACATCGAACTGCACGCCGCCGACATCCGCTACACCAAGAAGCGCCTGAACGAGATCTACGTCCAGCACACCGGCCGCACCTATGAGGAAGTCGAAAAGACCCTCGACCGCGACCACTTCATGTCGGCGGAAGAAGCCAAGGCCTGGGGCATCGTGGACCACGTCTACGACCGCCGCGAACAGGCGGACGCCGACGGCGTGAAGACGCCGGGATCCTGATCGGCTCACCGCCCGTCAGACTGCGACAATTTGCGGGGCGGAGATCCGACGGTCTCCGCCCCGCATCGCGTTAGACGACAGGCGACCTTCACCGGAACAGGACTGACCCATGGCGATCCGCTGGCGCGACGACGGCTTCAAGTACGGCGCGATCACCCGCGCCCTTCACTGGAGTGTCGCGGGCCTGCTGGCCTGGCAGTTTCTCGGCATGGCGGTGAAGCTGATCGTGGGGCGGTCCGAGCTGACCGCCTTCATGGTCGGCAGCCACAAGCCGATCGGAACCCTGCTGATGGTGCTGATCGTCAGCCGCGCCCTGTGGGGGCTCTACAACCTGCGTCAGCGCCCGTCGCACGGGGGCGGCCTCTTGGGGATGGCGGCGCTGGGCGGGCATCTGCTGCTGTACGGGTTGATGCTGGTCGTGCCCTTCCTCGCCCTGCTGCGCCAGTATGGATCGGGCCGTCCGCTGGAGGTGTTCGGCCTGACGCTGATGCCGGGCGGCTATCCCGAGATCGCGTGGATGACGGCGCCGGGCGACGCCCTGCACGGCCTGCTGGCCTGGGTCCTGCTGGCCGCCATCGTCGGCCACATCGGCATGGTTCTGGTCCACCGCTATGTGTGGAAGGACAATGCTGTCGGGCGGATGATGGGCTGAGGCCCGATTGTGCTATCAGGCGGCCATGCAAACACGTGACTCCAGCGGGACCGTCGAGGTCGACGGCGACGTTTATCATTGGGAACTGCGCCGCCAGCCGCGCCCGACGCACGGCGGCCAGTGGGAAGGCATCGCCGTCACCCTGCGCCATGCGGACTTCAAGCGGGAGGCCATCGTGCAGTTCCCGCCGCCGCTGCGCCCAAACGGACGGCCCGACACCGAGAAGCAGTTCGTCAACACCGACCACGTCCGCAACGCGGTGACGGCGATCATCGAGGCCGGCTGGGAGCCGACCTCGCGCGGCAAGGCCGTCAGCTTCGACGTGGACGAACAGGGCCGATGAGGGGACTCAGGGCCGACCGGTGAACACCCGGAAGCCCTTCTCGTCCGCCGCCGCGATCATCTCCGTATCGCCCGAGGTGTCGCCGTAGGCGGCGGTGAGGCGGATGTCCGGGCCATAGACTGCGCGCAGACGTCGCATCTTTTCCTCGCCCCGGCAGTTGGGCGTGTCGAATCCGCCGGTGATCCGGTCGTCGGAATCAAACGACAGTCCGGTCCCGATCAAGTTCTCCGCCCCCAGCCGACGGGCGAAGGGCGCGACGGTCAGCGCCGGGCTGGCGGTCACGATTACGCGATGGGCGCCGCGTTTTCCCCAGTCATTCCAGACCTCCAGCGCGTCCGGGCGCATGAACCTGGACCAGATCTGATCGGCGAAGCGCTCGGCCCCGGCCTCCAGTTCGGCCCGGCTGACGCCCTTCAAAAACTCCTTCACCGAGGCGGCCTTGATGCGGCCGCGGTCCCGGTCGCGGGCATAGGCCGCCACGGCGGGAGCCATCTTCACAAGGCCCAGGGCCCAGCCGCCGGGCCCGGCGCGCCAGCGCAGGAAGCTGGTGAAGCTGTCGCGGATGGTCAGGGTGCCGTCGAAGTCGAAGGCGACGACCGGCACGCCGCTTGCAACGCCCGGTTCGGGAGTCTGGCGAAAGTCCTTAACGTTTCCCATGTCAGACATTCGCCGTGATCCCCATCAACAGTGAACGTCCCGAAACCCTCATCGGCCACGCTTCGGCGGGCTTGTGGCGGACGCTGGGATGGGTGATTGTCAATTTTTGAAGACCTTTGCGCCCAATGTTCGGGAATCAACGCGGAGGAAGCGCGTTCCGCCTCATATCGGGGTGAACCGCGGGAGTGAGAAGGGTCTATGACCAAGGCAGCCGGCACCGACGCCAAAAGTACGCTCTACTGCTCGTTCTGCGGCAAGAGCCAGCACGAGGTGCGCAAGCTCATCGCCGGACCGACCGTGTTCATCTGTGATGAATGCGTCGAGCTGTGCATGGACATCATCCGTGAAGAGCACAAAATCTCCTTCTCCAAGGCTAAGGACGGCGTCCCCAGCCCGAAGGAAATCCGCGAAGTCCTGGATGACTATGTCATCGGTCAGGGTCACGCGAAGAAGGTCCTCTCGGTCGCGGTCCACAACCACTACAAGCGCCTGAACCACGCGACGAAGAACAACGACGTCGAGCTGGCCAAGTCGAACATCATGCTGATCGGCCCGACGGGCTCCGGCAAGACGCTGCTGGCCCAGACGCTGGCGCGTATCATCGACGTGCCCTTCACCATGGCCGACGCCACCACCCTGACCGAAGCCGGTTACGTTGGTGAAGACGTCGAGAACATCATCCTGAAGCTGCTCCAGGCCTCGGACTACAACGTCGAGCGGGCCCAGCGCGGCATCGTCTACATCGACGAAATCGACAAGATTTCGCGCAAGTCGGACAACCCCTCGATCACCCGCGACGTCTCGGGCGAGGGCGTGCAGCAGGCCCTGCTGAAGATCATGGAAGGCACCGTCGCCTCCGTGCCCCCGCAGGGCGGTCGCAAGCATCCGCAGCAGGAGTTCCTGCAGGTCGACACCGCCAACATCCTGTTCATCGTCGGCGGCGCCTTCGCCGGCCTGGAGAAGGTGATCTCGGCGCGCGGCGAAGGGGCCTCGATCGGCTTCGGCGCTCGTGTGAAGGAAATCGACGAGCGCCGCACCGGCGACATCCTCAAGGGTGTCGAGCCGGACGATCTGATGCGTTTCGGCCTGATCCCCGAGTTCATCGGCCGTCTGCCCGTTCTGGCGACGCTGGAGGATCTGGACGAGAAGGCGCTGGTCACCATCCTGACCGAGCCGAAGAACGCCCTGGTCAAACAGTACAAGCGCCTGTTCGAGATGGAGAATGTCGACCTGACCTTCACCGACGACGCGCTCAACGCCGTCGCCAAGAAGGCCATCACCCGCAAGACCGGCGCGCGCGGCCTGCGCTCGATCCTGGAAGGCATCCTGCTCGAGACCATGTTCGAGCTGCCGACCTTCGAGGGTGTCGAAGAAGTGGTGGTCAACGCCGAAGTCATCGAAGGCAAGGCCCAGCCCCTGCTGATCTATGCCGAGACCAAGGGCAAGAAGAGCGCCGCCGCGACGCCTGACAGCGCCGCCTGACCGGATCGCTCCGCTGAAACTGAAAAGGCCGCCCTTCACGGGGCGGCCTTTTTGCTGTCCGGCGTCCCCGCCTCAGGGGGTGCGGGGATGCAGGTTGGTCTCCTCGGCCTTCGTCTTGGCGTTGTCCCGCACCGCCGGGCTGGGGCCGCTCATCATGCCTTCGCCGGGGGACGGCGCGGCCGTGGCGTCAGTCGAGCCGCCCGTCGCGCCGGAGCCGCTGGCAGCGGACGAGGCCGGGGCGCGGGCTCCGGCGCCGGACGCAGTGCCTGTCAAGGCGGGGCCGGCGGCGCTTTCCGCCTCCGTGGCGCCGCTCATGTCGGCGGGCGGCGGCGCAGGTTCCTCGGGTTGCTGGCAGGCGGCCAGACCGAAGGTCAGGGCGCCGGCGGCGCACAGCAGAAGAGCTCTCATGGACGGTTTCCTCCCTTATATGTCCGCCTGCTGAACGGCAGCGCTGGCCGTTTCGTTGCGTTTGGAAGCGAGGGTGGCGGCAGGGCCACAGGGCGTTCCGGTGAGTTTTGCCGGTCCGGGAGGGCAGGGCGCATGGTGTCAGGGCGGCTTCCCGGAACCGCTGCACGAACGATGCAGCTTCACCTTTCTCCAACGGTCCCCAGCCGCCTTTGCCAGTCACGCTTGAATGGCGCGACTGCAAAACCACATACTCGTATGAAGGCCGCCGGAACGGCGGGCCGAGTCGATACGACCGAACATAGCGTTCCGGCCGCCGACGCGGCGGGTCCACGATCAACAAGGGCCCCGGAGTAGCATCTATGACCGAGACCAAGACACTTCCCGTCCTGCCGCTGCGAGACATCGTGGTGTTCCCGCACATGGTCGTGCCCCTCTTCGTGGGCCGCGAGAAATCCGTGCGGGCGCTGGACGAGATCATGAAGGGCGAGAAGCAGATCCTGCTCGCCACCCAGAAGAACAGCGTCGACGACGATCCGTCCGCTGACGCCATCTATCCCATCGGCGTGCTGGCCAATGTCCTGCAGCTGCTGAAGCTGCCCGACGGCACCGTGAAGGTGCTGGTCGAGGGCAAGGGCCGCGCGCGCCTGCTGAAATTCACCGACCGCACCGAGTATTTCGAGGCCGAGGCCGAGGAGATCGCGGATGAGGAGGGCGAACCCTCCCAGTCCGAGGCCCTGCTGCGCGCGGTGATCGAGCAGTTCGAAAACTATGTGAAGCTGAACAAGAAGGTCCCGCCCGAGGCCCTCAGCTCCATCCCCCAGATCACCGACCCGTCCAAGCTGGCGGACTCGGTGGCCGCGCACCTGTCGGTGAAGATCGGCGACAAGCAGGCCCTGCTTGAAACCGTCGCTGTGCCGTCGCGTCTGGAGAAGGTTTACGGCCTGATGGAGGGCGAGATTTCCGTCCTGCAGGTCGAGAAGAAGATCCGCTCGCGCGTGAAGCGCCAGATGGAGAAGACCCAGCGCGAATATTATCTGAACGAGCAGATGAAGGCGATCCAGCGCGAGCTGGGCGAGACCGACGACCAGCGCGACGAAATCCTCGAACTGGAGAAGCGGATCCGCAAGACCCGCCTGTCCAAGGAAGCGCGGACCAAGGCCGAGGCCGAGGTCAAGAAACTGCGCAACATGAGCCCGATGTCGGCCGAGTCCACGGTGGTGCGGAATTACCTCGACTGGCTGCTGTCGATCCCGTGGGGCAAGGCCAAGCAGAAGCCGATCGACCTGCAGAAGGCCGAGGACATCCTCGAGGAGGATCACTACGGCCTGGAGAAGGTCAAGGAACGGATCATCGAGTATCTGGCCGTTCAGGCGCGCACCGGTTCGCTGAAAGGCCCGATCCTGTGCCTCGTCGGCCCTCCCGGCGTCGGCAAGACCTCGCTGGCCAAGTCCATCGCCAAGGCGACCGGGCGTGAATACGTCCGTATGTCGCTGGGCGGCGTGCGCGACGAGGCCGAGATCCGCGGTCACCGCCGGACCTACATCGGCTCCATGCCGGGCAAGATCATCCAGTCGATGAAGAAGGCGAAGACCACCAACGCCTTCATCCTGCTGGACGAGATCGACAAGCTGGGCGCCGACTGGCGCGGCGACCCCTCGTCGGCGCTGCTGGAGGTGCTGGATCCGGCCCAGAACTCGACCTTCGGGGACCACTACCTCGAGGTCGACTATGACCTGTCCAACATCATGTTCGTCACCACGGCGAACAGCCTGAACATGCCCCAGCCCCTGATGGACCGGATGGAGATCATCCGGGTCAGCGGCTACACCGAGGACGAGAAGGTCGAGATCGCCAAGCGTCACGTCCTGCCCAAGGTCACGACCGACAACGGTCTGAAGCCGGCGGAATTCGTGGTGCCGGACGACATCATCCGCGACCTGATCCGCTACTACACCCGGGAAGCCGGCGTGCGGTCGCTGGAGCGGGCGTTCGGCGGACTGGCCCGCAAGGCGGTTCGCGAGATGGCCAAGACCGGCGCGACCTCGATCACCGTGGATGAGGCCAAGCTGGCCGAATACGCGGGCGTGAAGAAGTTCCGCCACGGCGAGACGGACGAGGAGGATCAGGTCGGCATCGTCACCGGTCTGGCCTGGACCGAGTTCGGCGGCGACATCCTGACCATCGAGGCGCTCAAGATGCCGGGCCGCGGCCGCATGACCGTGACCGGCAACCTGAAGGACGTGATGAAGGAGTCGATCTCCGCCGCCGCGTCCTACGTCCGCTCGCGGGCGCTCAGCTTCGGCGTGAAGCCGCCGGTGTTCGAGAAGACCGACATCCACGTGCACGTGCCGGACGGCGCGACGCCCAAGGACGGCCCCTCGGCTGGTGTGGCCATGACCGTGGCCATGGTCTCGGTCCTGACCGGCATCCCGATCCGCAAGGACATCGCCATGACCGGCGAGATCACCCTGCGCGGCCGGGTCACCGCCATCGGCGGCCTGAAGGAGAAGCTGCTGGCGGCCCTCCGCTCGGGCATCAAGACGGTGCTGATCCCGGAAGAGAACGAGAAGGACCTCGCCGACGTGCCCGACAATGTGAAGGGCGCGCTGGAGATCGTTCCGATCAAGACCGCCGACGAGGCCCTGAAATGGGCCCTGACCGGCGCCCTGACCCCGGTAGAGTGGGACGAGGAAGCCGAACCGCTCCCCGCCGCCGCCCCGCCGACCGACGGCGCCACTGTGAGCGCGGCTCACTAAGGCCGGTCAAAGCCTGAAACGAGAACCCCGCCCGGAGCGATCCGGGCGGGGTTTTTGCTGGTGGCTCAGTCGTTCCGACTTTGGTTGATGCGGTCGTCCGCGAGGACGATGATACGCCGCCATCACGAGCCTGTTGAACTGCGCCCTTCTGAAGCTTTGCAGGGATAGGCTTCATCACTGATCCGATAGCCCGTTCCCCACAAATGCGACCGACGCATCATCCGGACCCGGTCGCCTTCCCCGCATCTGAGAATGATGGGGCCCGTCACACGGATATCCCGCCCATCGACGCGTACCAGCATCACGCGCGGAGCGCCGCCCTTGCGGTTGCCGACGGTGAACCCGCTGACCTCGCCGTCCACCGGCTGTGCTGGACCTGTTGCGGTGGTGAGCAAGACGATAAGCACCGCGAAACCGGCGCCGACCAGAAGCGGAAGCTTTTGGCTCCAGGGTTTTCGCGGCGTCCTGAACAGCGGGTCCACCGAAGCGCCTAGCCCACCTGCGCCCGGTGCCTCAGCATCGCATCCGCCAGCACGCAGGCGGCCATAGCCTCGACCACAGGCACGCCGCGCAGGGCGACGCAGGGGTCGTGGCGGCCCTTTGTGCGCAGCTCGGTCTCGGCGCCGTCGCGGGTGACGGTCTGGCGCAGGGTCAGGATGGAGGAGGTGGGCTTGAAGGCGATGCGAGCGGTCACCGGCTGGCCGGTCGAAATGCCGCCCAGAACCCCGCCCGCGTGGTTGGACAGGAAGACCGGCTGGCCGTCCTCGCCCAGACGCATCTGGTCGGCGTTGTCCTCGCCCGACAGGGCCGCGGCGTCGAAGCCCGCGCCGATCTCGACGCCCTTCACGGCGTTGATCGACATCATGGCCGCGGCCAGTTCGGCGTCCAGCTTGCCATGGAGGGGCGCGCCCCAGCCCGCCGGAACCCCTGTGACCTCCAGCGCCACCACGGCGCCGATGGACGAGCCCGCCTTGCGGACGCCGTCCAGATAGGCCTCCCACTCGGGCACGACGTTGGCCGAGGCGGCGAACAGGGCGTTGTCATGGACGGCGTCGAAATCGACGGCCTCCGGTGCGATCCGGTGCGGCCCCAGCTGGACCACGCCGGCGCGGATGCGGATGCTTTCACCCAGCACCTTGCGGGCCACGGCCCCGGCGGCGACGCGCATGGCGGTCTCCCGCGCCGAGGAGCGCCCGCCGCCGCGATGGTCGCGCACGCCGTATTTGGCCTGATAGGTGTAGTCGGCGTGGCCGGGGCGGTAGGCGCGGGCGATCTCGCCATAGTCCTTGGACCGCTGGTCCTCGTTCTCGATCAGGATCGAGATCGGCGTGCCGGTGGTGACCGGGCCTTCGCCGTCATCGAAGACACCGGACAGGATGCGGGCGGTGTCGCTCTCCTGCCGCTGGGTGACGAAGCGGCTGCCGCCGGGCTTGCGACGGTCCAGCCAGGGCTGGAGGTCGGCCTCGGTCAGCGGGATGTTGGGCGGGCAGCCGTCCACCACGCAGCCGATCGCCGGCCCGTGGCTCTCGCCCCAGGTGGTCACGCGAAACAGATGGCCGAAGGTGTTGTGCGACATGCGGCTAGGCTTAGGCCGCCATGCGGTCCGGCGTCCAGACGCGGGTGAAGCGAACCAGCAGATCCTCCGCCGCCGAGGGCGCGTCTTCGGACGGGATCAGGGTCACGAACAGATGCCCCTGCGGCCGGGATCCGCGCGCCGGCAGGCCCAGTCCGCGCAGGCGCAGGCGCAGCGGCTCCTGACCGGCGACGATCCAGGCGGAGCGCATTCCGGCATGGGTCTCGATCTCGAGCCGGCCGCCGTCCTCGATGACGCGAGGCGGCACCGGCCAGTCCATGTAGACGTCGTCGCCGATGATGCCGAGGCCGTCCGCCGCGCGGATCAGCACCGGCAGATACAGGTCCGCCCCGTCCGCCGCGCCGCCCTTGAGGCGCAGGTGTTCGCCCGAGCGCAGTCCGGCGGGGGCGTGGACCTTCAGCATCCGGCCGCCGACCTCGACCATCACGGAGCCACCCTCGATGGCGTCGCGCGGGCTGATCGTGACGACGGTTTGAGGGGCAGGGGAGGCGGCAGGCGCCTCAAGCGCGGCGGCCACCGGGCTGGCCTGCACCAGCCGCCAGGCCGCGATCACCTTGCGGAATCGGGTCTCGTCGCCGCCGTTCTGATCCGGCCGCGCGGCCTTCACCGCCGCGCGGAAAGCCGCCGTCAAAGCTTCGCCCTCGGCAGGGCCGCTGAGGCCAAGCAGGGTCCAGGCTTCGCCGAGCGAGGAGACTTCGGATGAGGGGCGCGCGCGCATCCTGATACAAAATGCCCAACGTGGTGAAGACTGGCTTAACCGTGATCCCTCTCCCGTTCGGAACCGCGAGGGTTTATCTGGAGCCCATGACCGCGCCCGTGATCCCGCCCAGCCCGACCCGTGAAGAATATGCGGAGCAGTACGCCGCCGCCCTGGCCGCCAACGGGGACGAGACCATTTTCGACCGCACCGAGCCCTTCGGTCTGTTCGTCGAGTGGCTGGAGGACGCCAAGCGGTACGAGCCGAACGACGCCAACGCCATGTCGCTGGCGACCGTGACGGGGGATGGGGTTCCGGACTGCCGGATTGTCCTGCTGAAGGATGTCGATGGTCGCGGCTTCACCTTCTATTCCAACCGCGAGAGCGCCAAGGGGCAGGCGCTGACCGCGCATCCGGCGGCGGCCCTGGCCTTCCACTGGAAGTCCCTGCGTCGTCAGGTGCGGGTGCGGGGCCGGGTCGAGCCGGTCAGCAGCGCCGAGGCCGACGCCTATTTCGCCAGCCGGGCGCGGGAGAGCCAGATCGGCGCCTGGGCCTCTGATCAGTCGCGGCCCATGGAGGCCCGCGCCGTGCTGGAGGACGCCATCGCCCGCGAGACCGCCCGGTTTGATGGACAGGACGTGCCCCGGCCCGAGCGCTGGACCGGCTGGCGGGTGGTTCCGGATCAGGTGGAGTTCTGGCGCGACCGGCCGTTCCGGCTGCATGATCGGCTGCTGTTCACGCGCGACGGCGAAGGCTGGACCACGGGCCGCCTGCAGCCCTGACGCCGCTCAGGCGCCGTAGCGGGCCATGAAGGTGTCGACCACGTGGGCGACGACCTGGGCGTTGGTGCGTCCGGCGCGGACCTCGTCCCCGGTCACCAGCGGCACGAAGAAGACCGGGTGTTCGATCATCCCCATCAGCTCGCCCGCGGCCCAGGACGGCTTTTCGACATCCTTCAGCCCGCCACGGGCCAGATGGTCTTTCAGGATACCGATCAGGGTGGCGCCGAACTCGGTGCGGCCCTTTTCGAAGAAGCGGCGGGCGGTGGCCTCGAAGCGCGGGCGCTCGGCCATGACCAGCCGGAAGACGGAGCGCACGAAGCCGTCGCCCATGAAGCCGGCATAGGCTTCCGAGAAGCTGGTCAGCTGGGTGCGGGCGTCGCCCTCCTGGGCGCGGACGCTGGCCATCTGGCGGGAGAACTGGTCGGCGGCGTCGTCGATGACGGCGGTGAACAGCTCCGACTTGCCGGCGAACAGGGCGTAGAGGGTGGCGGTCGAGACCCCGGCCTCACGGGCGATCGGCTCGATCCGGGCGCCGGCGTAGCCCTCGGAGATGAAGGCCGCGCGCGCGTACCGCAGAATGATCTGTCGCTTGGCGTCGAGGGAGCTGGGGTCGCCGAGTGTGCCGGGCATCTTGAAATTCATTGATCTTGTAGGCGTCAGGTTGACGCACCTGTCCCCGAACAGCAAGCCGCCTGTCAGGGATCGTCAGACCTGGCCGGGATGGGCGAGCGGCGCCAGCAGCGGGTGGGCCAGCACGGGCGCGGCCAGACGCACCACGGCCTGGGCGTCCTCCAGCCGTACGGCGGCGGTGGCGTCGGCGACGATGAAGTCCGCGTTCAGGCGCGAGGGCTCGGTCCAGCGCTCATGTCCCGGGCGCACGGTGCCGAGATACTGGGCGATGACCGACTCCGCCGTCCGGCCCCGCTCGGCCTGGTCGCGCAGCAGGCGGCGGATGAAGCGGATGTCCGCCGGGGTGTCGACGAAAACGCGGATGTCGAACAGCTCCACCAGCGCCGGAGTGCACAGGACGTGGGTGCCCTCGACGATGACCACCTGGGACGCCGCCACGGCCTCGCCGCCCGCCTCGCGCCCGTGGTGCAGGAACGAATAGATCGGCGCGGTGATGGCCCGGCCGGCCTTGAGCTCTGTCAGGTCGCGGATCAGCAGGTCGTGATCCCGCGCGGCGACATCGTCGAAATCGAAGGTCGCCGCGTCGAAGTCCGGCATCCCGGCGGCGTCCAGATAGTAGGAGTCCTCGCGCAGCAGCACGGCGGCGCCGGTGGGCAGGGCGCTGACGAGGGCCTCCGCCAGGGTGCTCTTGCCCGAGCCCGAGCCGCCGGTGATCGCGATCAGAATGGTCATGCGCGCCTTCTACGGACAGCCGCCGCCCGCCGCCAGTCTGTTGGGGACAGGATGCCGCAGGCGCGTGATTTACGCGCATACGTTGACCTTGCGGCAGATTGCTTATCGCTGATCACGTGGATAGCGTGACGGCAAGTGTCCCGTTCAGCGGATGCAAATCGAGGGATCGTAATGCTTGGGTTGATGCAGGACTGGCCGCTGACGGTCGACAAGATTCTGGACCACGCGAAGAACTGGCATGGCCAGCGCGAGGTCGTGACGCGATCGGTCGAGGGGCCGATTGTCCGGGCCAGCTACGCCGAAATCCATTCGCGCGCCCGCCGCGTGACCCATGTGCTGCAGGACTGGGGCATCCAGGTCGGCGAACGGATCGCCACCCTGGCCTGGAACACCGGCCGCCACATGGAGGTCTGGTACGGCATCATGGGCATGGGGGCGGTCTGCCACACCCTGAACCCACGCCTGTTCCCGGAGCAGCTGGCCTACATCATCAACCACGCCGAAGATAAGGTCATCTTCGTCGACCTGACCTTCATCCCGTTGCTGGAAGCCATCCTGCCGCACTGCCCGACGGTCGAGCGGGTGGTGGTGCTGACCGACGAGATGACCATGCCGGCGACCAAGCTGCCGGGCGCGGAATGCTATGAGGCCCTGCTGGCCGGGGCGTCCGAGAATGTCGTCTGGGGCGGGTTCGAGGAACAGACCGCCTGCGGCCTCTGCTACACCTCGGGCACGACCGGGAACCCCAAGGGCGTCCTGTATTCGCACCGCTCGAACTTCATCCATACGCTGCTGGGCATGCAGTCGACCGTGCTGGGCGCCTCGCCGAGCGAGGTGATCCTGCCGGTGGTGCCGATGTTCCACGCCAATGCTTGGGGCATCGCCTTCGCCGGTCCGGCGGGCGGCACCAAGCTGGTGATGCCGGGCGCGCGCATGGACGGCGCGGCCATCTATGAGCTGATCGAGAGCGAGGGCGTGACCTTCTCGGCCGCCGTGCCGACGGTCTGGCAGGGGCTGCTGACCCATCTGCGCGAGAACAATCTGAAGATCCCGACGGTCAAGAAGGTGCTGATCGGCGGCTCTGCCGTGCCGGAAAGCCTGATCCGGGCCTTCCATGACGAGTTCCAGATCGAGGTGCTGCAGGGCTGGGGCATGACCGAGACCTCGCCCATCGGCACCCTGTCGAACATGACGCCCGAACTGGCCGCCCTGCCGTACGACGAGCAGATGAAGTGGCGGGTGAAGCAGGGCCAGCCGCCGCTGGGCGTCGAGCTGAAGCTGAAGAACTACGCCGGTCAGGACATGCCCCACGACGGGCACACCTACGGCCGCCTGATGATCAAGGGACCGACCATCGCCGGCGCCTACTTCAAGGGCGAGGGCGGAGAGATCCTGGACAATGAGGGCTTCTTCGACACCGGCGACGTCTCGACCATCGACGAACACGGCTTCATGCAGATCACCGACCGCGCCAAGGACGTGATCAAGTCCGGCGGCGAGTGGATCAGCTCCATCGAGATCGAGAACATCGCCGTCGGCCATCCGAAGGTCGAACTGGCCGCCGTCATCGGCGCGGCCCACCCGAAGTGGGACGAGCGCCCGGTGCTGGTCATCAAGCTCAAGCCCGGCGAGGCCGAGGACAAGCAGGAGCATCTCGACTTCCTGCAGGGCAAGATCGCCAAATGGTGGATGCCCGACGACGTGGTCTTCGTGGCCGACATTCCGCTTGGCCCCACGGGCAAGATCGACAAGAAGGTCGTGCGCGAGCAGATGAAGGACTATCGTCTGCCGACGGCTGGAGGCTGAAACCATGGCGAAGGACGGGGTGAAGGGCAGGGGCCTGGTCACGGCTCTGGCGAGCTTCACCCTCGTGGCGCCCGTCGGTCTTCTGCTGGCGGTGGTCGGCGTGCGCAGCGGTCTGCTGTCGGTCGAGGTCGGCTATGATCTGCTGACGCTGGACCTGCTGTGGCGCCTCTCCTTCGTCGGCGCCTTCGCCGGCGTGATCGGCCTCATCCTGTCGCTGCGAGACCTGCGCCGCCTGTGGCTGCCCGGCCTGCTGGGCGCGGTGGTCGGGCTCGCGGTGGTCGGCGGCTTCGTCTGGCAGAAGCGCCAGCTCGAGGCGGGTCCGGTCGAGAATGTCAGCACCGACCTGACCGAGGTTCCCGGGTTCGGCCAGTCGCGGCCTGACCGCATGAGCGGGCTGCAGCCGGCGGTCGGCGTCGAGGCCTGTCCGGGCGCCGTGCCGGTCCCGACCCAGGTCGCGCCCGAGAACGCCGTCTGGGCCCTGCAGGAAGCCGGGTTCGAAGCGGGACGCGCCGGCGTGGGGCGGGCGGACGGCAGTCGGCAGTCGACATGGTTCGGCTTCCGCTACGATGTCGTCATCCGCATTCGCCCGGGTCGCACCGACATCCGCGTCGCCGCCCGCGAGGGCCGTCCGCACGGCGGCGAGGCCTGCCGTCTGGTCACCGAGATCAGCGCCCTGCTGCAACCCGGCGCCTGATCGCCTCCTGCGGGATTTCGTGGCCGCGGCGCCACTTTTCCGCCCAAGCTTGTGGAACCCCGTTGCCACCGGAAGCGCTGCTGGCTACGCCAGTAGTCAGGCGTACAGAGGGGGACTGACGTGACGGATATCTTTGCGGAAACCACGCCGGAAGTTCCGGCCGAGGGTGAGGCGCTGACCTTCACGACGACCCTGCGTCCGTCCGGTTTCCTGGGCCTCAGCCTGAAGAATGGCCTGCTCAATCTGATCACGCTGACCCTCTACCGCTTCTGGGGCAAGACCGAGGTTCGTCACCGGGTCTGGAAGGGCGTGCGCCTGAACGGCGAGGCCTTTGAATACACCGGCCGCGGGGTCGAACTGTTCATCGGCTTCCTGCTGGCCTCGGTGGTGCTGGGCGTCCCCTTCCTCGTGGTTGTGTTCGCGGTGCAGTTCGGCGCCGAGTGGATGATTCTGTTCCTGCTCCCGATGTACATCGCCCTGCCGTGGCTGTGGGGCTTCGGGGTCTTCACCGCCTTCCGCTACATGGCCAGTCGCACGACCTGGCGCGGCATCCGCTTCAGTCTGAAAGGCTCGGCCGTGAACTACGGCTGGCTGTTCCTCGGCATCGGCATCCTGGACGGCATCACCATGGGCTGGTTCCGGCCCGCCGGCGAGCGGATGCTGGCCGAGCGCATCTGGGACGAGGTCCGCTTCGGCGATCGCCGCCTGCGCTTCCGCATGGCGCGTTCGCAGCGCGAGGGCATCTATGGTCCGTTCGCGATCGGCTGGGTCGGCACCGGCGTCGGCTTCCTGCTGGTCACCTTCATCTTCATCGCGATCGTGGCGGCGACCGGTGACTTCAGCGACCCCAACAGCCTGTCCACGCCGGAATCCGATGTCGCCGCCATGGTGGTGATCTACGGCGTCATGCTGCTGCTTTCGCCGTTCGCCCTTCTGATCTGGGCCCCCTACCACGCGGCCCTGCTGCGCTCGATCGCGGCGGGCGTCAGCGTGGACGGCGCCAGCTTCCGGCTGGAGGTTCGCGCCCTGTCGCTGTGGTGGCTGATGATCAGCAACCTGTTCATGCTGCTGATCACCCTCGGCTTCCTGATGCCTTGGGTGCAGGCGCGCACCGCCCGCTACCTGATCACCCGCCTCAAGTCCGAAGGCACGGCCCGCCTGAATCTGGCCCAGCAGGCCGAGCGCGGTCCGGGCACGGGCGAGGGTCTGGCGGACGCCTTCGGCTTCTCGGCGATCTGAGGTGGACGCCCGCTTCTACGATGGCGTCACGGCCCGCTCCCATCCGGCGGAAGCCGAGGTGGACGGGGAGACCCTGCGGATCGTCGCCGACGAGCGCGAATTTCTGTGGTCACTCAAGGACGTCTCGGTCGAGGTCGAGGCCGATCAGGCCCGCGTCTCCAACCGGCGCCAGCCGGACGCCCGTCTGGTCCTGCCGATCGGGGACTGGACGCCGCTGGTCGGCGATCAGCTGAACGAGAGGGTCAAGGCGCGGCGTCACCGCGAGTGGTGGCTGATCGGCGGCCTGACCGCCACCGCTGTGGGCGTGGTCCTGTTCATCACCGTCGGCGTCCCGGCCCTGTCCGGTCCCGTGGCCCGGGCGACGCCCGTGTCGATGGAGGAGCGGATGGGCGACAACATCAACGCCCAGATGTCCACCCTCTTCCCGGCCTGCAAGAACCCGGCGGGACAACGGATTCTGGACCAACTCGGCGACCGCATCGCCGCGCGGGCGGACACGCCCTTCGACATCCGCGTCCGGGCCGTGGACGCGCCCATGGTCAACGCCTTCGCCACGCCGGGCGGACGGATCATGATCACCGGCGAACTGATCCAGGAGGCCGAGTCTCCGGATGAGCTCGCGGCGGTGATCGCCCACGAAATCGCCCACGTCGAGCAGCGTCACGTGATGCAGGCCGTCTGGCGCAATTTCGGCATCGGCATGCTGCTGGATCTGGTGGTCGGCGGCGGGACCGGCGCGGGCCAGCAGGCGGTCATCCTCGCCGGACAGGCGTCCGAGCTCAGCTACAGCCGCTCCGCCGAAACGGAAGCCGACGCGCGCGGGCAGGCGCTGCTCCACGCCGGCGGCCTGTCCTCCGAGGGCATGGCGCCCTTCTTCGAGCGGCTGGCCGGCAAGGGCGAGCGCAGCGGGGTGGACGAGGCCACCGAGTTCATGAACTCCCACCCCGATTCCGCCCGTCGGGCGCGGGTGGCGCGGGCGGCGGCCCGCCCCGGTCGCAGCGCCCTGACCGCCGAGGAGTGGCGCACGGTCAGGCAGACCTGCGCTGTCGAGGACTCAGAGAACCCGGTAGAGCGCCTGCGGCGTCGCTTCGGGCTCGGCGACAACGAGGCCCGCCCGAACAAGAGCCCTGAGGTGCGCCCAGACGGACAGTGAGGCCGCCGGCCACAGCCGGTTGTCCACTGCCGCATAGAGCACCGGCACCATCTCGGCGATGGTCCGGTCGCCCGCCTTCAGTCGCGCCATCACCTGCGCCTCGCGCTCCAGCCGATGGGCGCGATAGGCGGCCAGGAAGGGGGCGGGGTCCGTCACCGGCGCGCCGTGCGTGGGCCACAGGGTGGCGAAGTCCCGCGCGATCACCGCGTCGAGACTGGCCATATAGTCGGCCATGTCGCCGTCCGGCGGCGCGACGACCGTGGTGGCCCAGCCCATGACGTGATCGCCGCAGAACAGGGCGTTCTCATCGGTCAGGACGAAGGCCATGTGGTTGGAGGCATGGCCCGGCGTGGCCAGCGCCTCGACCGTCCAGCCATCGCCCGCGATCCGCTCGCCGCCGGTCAGGATGACATCGGGAGCGAAGGCCTCGTCCTCATCCTCGTCCAGTCCGCCCGAGGCGTGGATGGTCTGCAGCGGCGGGCGGGCGGCGAGGATCGGCGCGCCGCCGACGGCTTCGGCGAAGGGGCGGGCGAGGGGGGCGTGGTCGCGGTGGGTGTGGGTGACCAGCACATGGCTGACCGTCTGACCCTTCACCGCCTCCAGCAGGGCCGCCAGATGGGCCTCGTCGAGCGGGCCGGGATCAATCACCGCCACACCCGCTCCTGGGGCGTCGCGCCCGATGATGTAGGTGCCCGTGCCGGTGAAGGTGAACGGGCCGGGGTTGTTGGCGATCACCCGCCGGATCAGCGGCGAGACCCGGTCGCTGCGGCCGTACTCGAAATCAAACTCACGAACGAAGGGGATCAACTGTCTCTCCCGGGCGGCCCGGTCTTTGCGTTAGGGTTTTGTAAACCTTCTCCGGAGTGCCTGATATGGCCGTTTCCATCGCCCTGGCTGTCTCAAATCGGTTCCTGCCGATCGCCGGAGCCTTCCTGTGTCTCATGGCGGCGCAACTGGTCGTGGCGTCCTGCACCCCCGAACCGGCTCCCTACGCCGCGCGCGTGCCGATCATCCGCTAGAGCGGAAGACGGCTCAGGTCGTAACCAGCCGCCGCCGCCGCGGCTCTGACCGCATCGGCGTCCGCGCCGCGCGCGGCCTCGGCCATGGCCCAGGCCGCCGACGAGCGCATGCCTGACCGACAGAACAGCACCGTGGGCTTTCCATCCTCCAGAGCCGCGCCGACGGCCTCCGCCTGGGCGGGGGAGGGCATGCCGGAGATCGGGATCCACAGATAATCCAGCCCCGCGGCCAGTGCGGCCGCCTCCATGTCCGCGGCCGAAGGCTGGCCGGGCTCTTCCTGGTCGGGGCGGTTGTTGATCACCCGCCCGATGCCCGCCGCCGCCAGCCCGGCGAGGGATTCCGGCGACAGCTGGGGCGAGGTCCAGACGGTCTCTGAAAGAGCGCGCATGACTATTGCCTCCGGACCCGGACCGCGCGGCTGTCGCCGATGGTCATCATGAAGCTGCCCAGGCTGGCCTTGCGCACGCGAACAGCCTCTCCGGGACGATTGTTGAAGCGCAGGGTTTCGCTGTCGATCTGACGCCAGGTCGCGCCATTGGCGAGCGTGAACACCCAGCGTCCCTCGCTGTTGCGCGACGCGCGTTGCAGGGTGGTTTCGATCGCATCCAGGTCCGCCGCCTCGCCGCCGCCGTTTCCGAACAGCTGGGGCAGGGCGGGCATGTTGAAGCCGAACAGCTCCCGCCGGGTCTCATTCACCGCGGCGCGGTCGATGATGACCAGCTCGCCCTGCCGCTGCGCTGTGTCCAGCGCGGCGGCGGCGCCGTCGTAGCAGGCCAGTCGGGCGGTGTTGTCGGCGACCGCGCGGCACGCGGCCAGCCGCTCCAGCATTTCCGGGCGCTGTTGCAGCGACGGCGCGGCCTGGGCCGCTGCCTGGGGCGTCGGCTGAAGCACGACAGAAAGCGCCGCTAGGGCTGAAACCACGGACATTGTTGAACCTTTGGCTGGGCGGAGAGCGGTGACCGCCACATTCAGTCCCGCAGGACGTCCGCCGGGTCAACTGTGTGAATGCAACGGTCGGTGTGACGCTATCGTGGCCTAAATACGACAGTCCCGCTTACTCCTGATTACAGCCTTGTAATTACGCTGGCGAAACCTCTCGCGCGGCGCCTACCCTCCTGTAACTGCGGTCGGGATTCTGGCCGCGGGGGAAGGGACTATTATCCATCCAAGGCCGGACGCTGTTCGAAAGTCAGCGTCAACATCAGGAGACGACCTTTGAGAAACCAGAAAACCCGCAATCGCTTGCTGACGACGACGATGATCGGCGGTTTCGCCGCCCTCGCGTTCGCCGCGCCGGCGATGGCCCAGGATGCGGCGCCGCAGGAAAGCCAGCTGGACGACGTCGTCGTCACCGGCTCGCGCATTCCGCAGGCCAACCTCACCACCACCAGCCCCGTCACCCAGGTGACCGGCGAGGACATCGACATCGCGGGCGTGACCCGCGTCGAAGACCTGGTGAACCAGCTCCCGCAAGCCTTCGCGGCGCAGAACTCCACCGTGTCGAACGGCGCCTCGGGCACCGCGACCGTGTCGCTGCGTAACCTGGGCGCCTCGCGGACCCTGGTCCTGATCGACGGTCGCCGGATGGGTTACGGCTCGCCGAACGACGACGCGGCCGACCTGAACCAGATCCCGGAACAACTGGTCGAGCGTGTTGAAGTCCTGACCGGCGGCGCGTCCGCCATCTACGGTTCGGACGCCGTCGCAGGCGTCGTGAACTTCATCATGAAGAAGAATTTCGAGGGCATTCAGATCGATGCCCAGTACGGCTTCTACCAGCACCACAACGACTATGACGGCCCGGGCAACCTGCGCAGCGTCATCGCCGGTCGCGCCGCCACCAACCCGTCGCAGTTCCAGCTGCCGGACGACGATGTGATCGACGGCGAGTCCAAGTCGGTCAACATCATCATGGGTGTGTCGTCGCCGGACGGTCGCGGCAACCTGATGGCCTACGCCGGCTACCGGAACAACAACCCGGTTCTGGGTGGCGGTCGTGACTACTCGTCCTGCTCGCTGGGCGGCATGAACGGCGCCGGCACCGAGTTCACCTGCGGTGGTTCGGGCACGGCCTTCCCGGGGCAGTTCATCGCCCTGGACGTCGCCGGCACCCCCGGCTTCACCATCGGTGGCGCCAGCGGCGTCGGCAACGGCACCTTCACCGCGTACAGCGCCGCCGCCGGCGCCTACAACTTCGGCCCGCTGAACTACTACCAGCGCCCGGATGAGCGTTACACCATGGGCGCCTTCGGGTCGTACCAGGTCAACGACAAGATCGAAGCCTTCGCCCAGCTGATGTTCTCGGACTACAGCTCGGTCGCCCAGATCGCGCCGTCGGGCGCCTTCCTCGGCCCGATCCGCGAGATCAGCTGCGACAACCCGCTGCTCTCGGCCCAGCAACGCGGCGCGATCGGCTGTGCCGGTCCGGGTGATACGGCCAACCTGCTGATCGGTCGTCGTAACGCTGAAGGCGGCGGTCGCCAGGACTCGATCAACTATGAGTCCTACCGTGGCGTCGTCGGCATCCGCGGCGCGCTTAACGACAGCTGGAACTACGATGTGGCCGCGCAGTTCTCGCGCGTTCGCCTCGCCCGCACCTATCTGAACGACTTCTCGAACACCCGCCTCGGCCGGGCTCTGGACGTCGTTGACGTTGGCGGCACCCCGACCTGTCAATCGGTGGTGGACGGCACTGATCCGAGCTGCGTGCCCTACGACATCTTCTCGCCGGGCGGCGTGACCCAGGCGGCCCTGGACTACCTCCAGATCCCGCTGATCCAGACCGGTGAAACCACCCAGCAGATCGTGACCGCCTCGGTCACCGGCGACACCGGCTTCGCCCTGCCGACGACCACCCGCACCGTCCAGCTGGCCATCGGCGCCGAGTATCGCCGTGACTACCTGGGTTCGGTCACCGACAACGCCTTCGCCACCGGCGACGGCGCTGGTCAGGGCGGCCCGACGATTGGCTTCACCGGTGATACGGACGTCGCTGAAATCTTCGGCGAAATCCAGATCCCGCTGGCCGACGACCAGCCGTGGGCCTACTCGGCCTCGATCGACGCCGCCTACCGTCGTTCGGAGTACGAAAGCTTCGGCGCCGACACCTACAAGGTCGGCCTGGACTACGCCCCGGTCGAGGACGTCCGCTTCCGCGCCAGCTACTCGCGCGCCGTGCGGGCTCCGAACGTCATCGAACTGTTCACCGCCCAAGGCCTGAACCTGTTCGACATGGACTACGATCCCTGCGACTCGACCGAGCGCCCGACGGCGGACGGCCCGGTTCCGGCCTCCTGCGTCGGCACCAACCCCTGGCAGGTCACGCCCGAGCAACGCGACGGCGGCATCCTGACCAGCCAGGCCGGTCAGTATAACTTCCTGCAAGGCGGCAACCCTGACCTGGCGCCGGAAGAAGCCGACACCTACACCTTCGGTTTCGTTGTCACGCCGAGCTTCCTGCCGCGCTTCAACCTCTCGGTCGACTACTACAACATCAAGGTCGAGAACCTGATCGGCTCCATCGGCGCCCTGAACGTCCTGGACGCCTGCTACAACGCCGGCAACGCCCAGGCCTGTTCGCTGGTCATCCGGGATCCCGGCACCGGCGCCCTGTGGTCTGACGGTGGTTCGGTCGTCGACCTGAACACCAACATCGGTGGCATGAAGACCTCCGGCGTCGACATCAACGCGAACTACAACGTTGATCTGGAAGACTGGGGTGCGCCGTCCTACGGCTCGCTGGCCTTCTCGTTCGTCGGGACCTGGCTGGAGTCGCTCGAGACCGACACCGGTCTGGGCTTCGCCAACAGCGTCTATGACTGCGCCGGCTTCTACGCGAACCAGTGCGGCGTTCCGAACCCGGAATGGCGTCACCGCGCTCGCGTGACCTGGGTGTCGCCGTGGGATCTGAACGTCTCGGCCACCTGGCGTCACTACGGGGAGGCGGAAATCGCCGTCCTCGGCGCCGACGGCAGCCTGAACAACAGCGCGGCTCGCCTGGACAAGGTTCTGGACTCGCAGAACTACCTCGACCTGGCCGGCACCTGGCAGCTGCGTGACAACGTCACGTTCCGCGCCGGCGTGAACAACGTCCTGGATAGCGATCCGCCGCTGTCCTACAGCGTCGGCACCACGGGTAACAACAACACCTACCCGCAGCTGTATGACGCCCTGGGTCGCTACGTCTTCTTCGGCGTGACGGCGAACTTCTAAGGTTCGAAACCAGAGAGACAAACTGGGGCGGCGGTTCTTCGGGACCGCCGCCCTTTTTGCTGGCCGGAGTTTTTCGACCGCCGCATAAAAACCATTCGCCGATTCAAGCGTTGCTGCGTCCAGTCGGGCCGCGCGCCCACCGTTCCGGAGCCTTCATGTTCGCCAGCCTCGCCGCCGTCCTTCTGCTGTCCGCCGCCCCCGTCGCGCAGGATGGTCCCGTCGCCACCGCGCCGCGGGCCGATCAGGACGAGGGCCCCATCGCGACGGCCAATGTCGCGGAGACGGGCGAGTCCCTGCGCCTGCGTGAAGCCGTGGCCTACGCCAACCCCATGCCGCGCGGCGCGCCGGAGGCCGACTATCCGCTGGTCGCCTGGTGCGAGGCGCTGGTGAATGGCCATGTGGCGCTGGGCGAGACGCTTGAGAACCGCGACGATCTGGACAACGACATCATTCGTCTGGGCCGTCTGGAGGCGTCCGATTTCCGGGCCGCGCTGGCGGGCGCCCGCGGGCGCCAGAACGCCGCGACCCTGAGCGCCGCCACCGCCGCCGCCGCCGAGGCGACCGCCAAATGGACCCCGCTGCAGGGGCAGGATCAGGCTACCCGCAGCCAGGCCTTCGGCCTGTTCTTCGGGTTGCCGGGCCGTTGCGAGCATGCCGCGCGCCGTATCCGCGAGAACATCACCACCCCGCCGGCGACGCCTCAACAGGTCGGGCTGGAGTAGGGCTCAGGAACGGGGCCTGTTCCCGCGATCGCGGGGCAGGCTTCGTCCCAGCTTGACGACACCCGCTACGCCCTCACGTTCGGCGGCCTGCAACAGGCCGCCGATACCTTCGGCGTCGATCGCGCACAGGTCTGTCCGGCGGCCGTCTCGCCACAAGGCGATCCTGCTCCCCCGCGCCTCGAAGGCGGTGATTTCGGCCCAGGCGAAGGTGCGGGGGCGGCGCATCAGCCGGGTTTGCGTCAGCCCCTTCCGGTCCCAGCGCACGGCTCCCCGGAAACCGGCCATGCACATCAGAAGACCGGAGCCCGAGAAGAAGACGACCAGTCCGACCAGCGGCCACAGCTGACCGGGCCGCGCCGGCGCTTTTGAAAGGATGCCGAGCCCGAGAAAGACGACCGCCACGGCGATCAGGATGCAGCCGAGCGTCACCTGTGCGCCGGTGCTCCGGACGGTCGCCCGGGGGCGAGGCGGAACGATGCGACCGGCGACCCGGGCGCCGACCCAGGCCATAACGCCCATGACGGCGAAGAAGGTGAGGGCGGCCGCCGGCCCGGCGAGCCATCCGGGCCAGCCGCTCACGCCGCCTGCGTCCGCCCGACGCTCGCCGGATCATAGTTGAGGATCGGGGCCAGCCAGCGCTCCGCCGTCGCCACGTCCCAGCTCTTCCGGGCCGCATAATCCTCGATCTGGTCGCGGTCGATCTTGCCGACGCCGAAATAGTGGCTGTCCGCATGACCGAAGTAGAGGCCGGACACCGACGCCGGCGGGGTCATGGCGTAGCTTTCGGTCAGTTCCATTCCCGCATTGGCTCCGGCGTTCAACAGCTTGAACAGCGTGGCCTTTTCGGTGTGATCGGGCTGGGCCGGGTAGCCGGGAGCCGGGCGGATGCCGAGGTATTTCTCCTCGATCAGGTCCTGCACAGAAGTCTGCTCGTCCGGGACATACCCCCACAGCTGCGTCCGCACCTCCTTGTGCAGCCGCTCGGCGAAGGCCTCGGCCAGACGGTCGGCCAGGGCCGTCGCCATGATGGCGGAGTAGTCGTCGCCCTGCGCCTTGAACGCGGCGGCCTTCTCCAGCTCGCCATGGCCGGCGGTGACGGCGAAGGCGCCGAGGTAGTCCTCGCCGTCCTCGGCCACGAAGTCCGACAGGCACAGGTTCGGCTTGCCGTTCGACTTGGCGATCTGCTGGCGCAGGCCATGGAAGCGGGCGGCCTCGACCGTGCGGCTTTCGTCGGTCCAGACCACGATGTCGTCGCCGCGCGCATTCGCGGGCCAGAAGCCGACCACGCCCTTGGCGGTGAACCAGCGCTCGTCGATGATCCGCTTCAGCATCGCCTGCGCGTCGCGGAACAGGTCCTTCGCCGCCTCGCCGACGATCTCGTCCTCGAGGATCAGCGGATAGCGGCCGATCAGCTCCCAGCTGGCGAAGAAGGGCGTCCAGTCGATGTGGTCGGCCAGATCCTGCAGATCCCAGCTGTCGAAAGCGCGCACGCCGAGGAAGGACGGCTTGGCGGGCAGGGGCTTTTCGGGGTCGGGTTTGAAGCGGTTGGCGCGGGCGACGGGCAGGGCGGCGCGCGCCTTGACCTCCTGGCCGCGGGCGAACTGCTCCCGGATGCGGATGTATTCGTCGCGGGTGGCGGCCTCGTTCTTCGCCTTCTCGGTCGGGGACAGCAGGCCCGCGACCACGCCGACGGCGCGGCTGGCGTCGATGACATAGGTGGTCGAGCCCCGGCGATAGGCCGGTTCGATCTTAACCGCCGTATGGGTCCGGCTGGTCGTCGCCCCGCCGATCAGCAGGGGCATATCCAGCCCGCGCCGCTCCATCTCGGACGCCACAAAGACCATCTCGTCCAGCGACGGGGTGATCAGGCCGGACAGGCCGATGATGTCGCAGTCGTTGGCGATCGCCTCGTCGAGGATGCGATCGGCCGGGACCATGACCCCCAGATCGAAGACCTCGTAGTTGTTACACTGCAGCACGACGCCGACGATGTTCTTGCCGATATCGTGGACGTCGCCCTTCACCGTGGCCATCAGGATGCGGCCGTTGGAAGAGCGCGCCTGACCTTCCTTTTCGGCCTCCATGAAGGGCTCCAGCCAGGCCACGGCCTGTTTCATCACGCGGGCGGACTTCACCACCTGCGGCAGGAACATCTTGCCCGAGCCGAACAGGTCGCCGACCACGTTCATCCCGTCCATCAGCGGCCCTTCGATGACATGCAGCGGGCGTTCGACGCCCAGCCGCGCTTCCTCGGTGTCGGCCTCGATGAACTCGGTGATGCCGTGGACCAGGGCGTGTTCAATGCGCTTGGAAACCGGCGCCTCGCGCCAGCTCAGGTCCACGACGCGCGCCGCGCCCTTCTCGCCCTTGTAGGCGGGCGCCATGTCCACCAGTCGCTCGGTGTTGGACACGTTCGTCCGCTGCGGCCGGTTCAGGATCACGTCCTCGACCGCCTCACGCAGCTTGGCGTCGATATCGTCATAGACCGGCAGATCGCCGGCGTTGACGATGCCCATGTCCATGCCCGCATTGATGGCGTGGTACAGGAAGACCGAGTGGATCGCCCGGCGCACCGGCTCGTTGCCGCGGAAGCTGAACGAGACGTTCGACACCCCGCCCGACACGCGGGCGTAGGGCAGGGTGGCCTTGATGACCTTCGTGGCCTCGATGAAGTCGACGGCGTAGTTGTCGTGCTCCTCGATCCCCGTCGCCACGGCGAAGATGTTGGGGTCGAAGATGATGTCCTCGGGCGGGAAGCCGACCTCGTTGACCAGGATGTTGTAGGCGCGGGTGCAGATCTCGATCTTGCGCGCGGCGGTGTCGGCCTGACCCACTTCGTCAAAGGCCATGACCACCACGGCGGCGCCGTAGCGCAGGCATTTCACCGCGTGCTCGCGGAAGATGGCCTCGCCTTCCTTCATCGAGATGGAGTTCACGATGGGCTTGCCCTGCACGCACTTCAGGCCCGCCTCGATCACCTCCCATTTGGAGCTGTCGATCATCACCGGCACGCGGGCGATGTCGGGTTCGGCCGCGATCAGGTTGAGGAAGGTCCGCATGGCGACGGCGCCGTCCAGCAGGCCCTCGTCCATATTGATGTCGATGATGGCGGCGCCCGCCTCGACCTGCTGGCGCGCGACGTCCAGCGCGGCGGTGTAGTCGCCCTCGACGATCAGCTTCCGGAATTTGGCCGAGCCGGTGACGTTGGTCCGTTCGCCGACGTTGATGAAGGTGGGACGCATCAGGCGGACTCAATCTCTGCGAAGCGGCGGGCCACCGCGGCCAGCAGGCCCTGCGCATGACAGCCGCCGATGTGGCCGTAACAGAAACGCTCGCCCCGCAGGATGAAGGTCGCATAGCCGACAAGAGCATCAGCATCGGCGGTCGCGATGTTCTCGGGGTTCAGCGGCGGCGCGTCCCGGGACAGCAGGCGGTCATAGAAGGGCGACGCCCCGCCGTAGCCACGCTCGGACAGGGCGGACGTCCACTGATCAAGGATCGGCGCATAGACCGGAAGGGACCCGTCCCAGCGCATGAAGGTGTCGGACGGCGTGGCGTCCAGGGCCGCGGCCAGCGTGGTCAGTTCGCTCGACGACATCACGACGCGAGCTCAAACGGTTCCAGTCCGCTCAGCCGCATCGCCACCGGTCGTTCCGGGATCGCACGCGGGGTCACGTCTGCGACCTCCTCGGCCACGTGCTTGATGTGATCCGGCGTCGTGCCGCAGCAGCCGCCGACGATGTTGACCAGCCCGGAGCGCGCCCATTCCTCGATGAAGTGGGCGGTCTCGTGCGGCTGCTCGTCGTACTGGCCCATGGCGTTGGGCAGGCCGGCGTTGGGGTAGGCGGCGACTAGGGTGTCGGCCACGCGGCTCAGCTCGGCGATGAACGGACGCATCAGCTCGCCGCCCAGGGCGCAGTTGAAGCCGATGGCGAAGGGCTTGGCGTGGCGGACGCTGTTCCAGAAGCCCTCGGCCGTCTGGCCCGACAGGGTGCGGCCCGAACGGTCGGTGATGGTGCCCGAAATCCAGATCGGCAGGGGCGGCAGGCCCTCGTCCTCAAGGTCCTTGATCGCCTTGATGCAGGCCTTGCAGTTCAGCGTGTCGGTGATGGTCTCGATCAGATACAGGTCGACCCCGCCCTCGTTCAGCGCCTTCACCTGATGGCGATAGGCCTCATAGACCTGATCGAAGGTCACGCTGCGGGCGCCGGGGTCGTTCACGTCCGACGACATCGACAGCATCTTGTTCAGCGGCCCGATGGAGCCGGCGGCGAAACGGGGCTTGTGCGGCTCCTTCGCTGTCCAGCGATCCGCCGAGGCGCGAGCCAGTTTCGCGCCTTCCAGATTGATGTCCCACACCGCCTGGGCGTCGAGGTGATAGTCCTCCTGGGCGATGGTCGTGGCCGAGAAGGTGTTGGTCTCGGAGATATCCGCGCCCGCCGCGAAATACTGGTCGTGCAGGTCGGCGATAACGTCCGGGCGGGTGATGCACAGGATGTCGTTGTTGCCCTTCATCTGGCCCGGGTGGCCGATGAAGCGCTCGCCGAGGAAGTCGGCCTCGTCCAACCCGCGGCGCTGGATCATCACGCCCCAGCTGCCGTCGAGCACGAGGATGCGGTCCTTCGCGGCGGCGTGCAGGGCGGCGATGCGTTCGGGGCGGGTCAGGGGGGAGGTCATGCGGACGCCTGTTCGCGAACGCCCAGCACCCGGCAGATGGCGTAGACCAGATCGGCGCGGTTCAGGGTGTAGAAGTGGAAGTCGCGGAAGCCCTCTTCCTGCAGCCGGGCGCAGGTCTCGGCGGCGACCGAGGCGGCCAGCAGCTTGCGGGTCTCCGGATCGCCGTCCAGCCCGTCGAAATGGGCCTTCAGCCAGTCGGGAATGGCGGTCCCGCAGGCGCCGCACATGCGCGTCAGCCCGGCGAAATTGGACACCGGCATGATGCCGGGGATCAGGGGGATGGTCACGCCCGCCGCCCGCACCCGGTCACGGAAGCGCAGGAAGGCGTCCATGTCGAAGAAGAACTGGCTGACCGCACGGGTCGCCCCCGCATCGACCTTGGCCTTCAGCACGTCGATGTCGTGGTCGATGGACGGGCTTTCCGGATGCTTCTCCGGATAGGCGCCCACGGTGATGTCAAAGCCGCCGACCCGGCTGATGGCGGCGGTCAGTTCGGTGGCGTTGGCGTAGCCGTCCGCGCGCGGCTGATAGACGCCGCCGATGCCGCTGCCGCCGGGGGGATCGCCGCGCAGGGCCACGATGTGCTTCACGCCCGAGGCCTTGTAGGCCTCGATCACCCCATCGACCTCGTCCCGGCTGGCCTCGACGCAGGTCAGGTGGGCGGCGGGCTGCAGGTCCGTCTCGTTGAGGATGCGCTCGACCGTGCGGTGGGTCCGTTCGCGGGTCGACCCCCCGGCGCCGTAGGTGACCGAGACGAAGTCCGGCTTCAGCGGGGCCAGCCGCTGGATCGCCTTCCACAGGTTGGCCTCGGACTCGTCGGTCTTGGGCGGGAAGAATTCGAACGAGACGCGGGGGCGCGAGGCGTCCTGGCCCGCGCGGGCGACAGGGCCCAGCGGCGACAGCAGCAGGGCGCGGGCTTCGGACAGGCTGATGGCGGGTCTCATGCGGCTTTCGCCTTCGTTCCGGCGGGACGTTCGGCGGTCCAGATCGACACCGTCAGTCCGTCGGTGTCCGGGGGCAGGGTGGTCGCGGCCCCGGCGTTCAGGCCGGCGCCCTTCAGCCAGCGGCGCATCTCGTCGTCGGCGAAGCCCAGCCGGCGGTGCTGATGCTCCTCGCGCAGCTGCTCCAGCTGGTGCGGGGCGAAGTCGACGATGATCAACCGCCCGCCCGGCGCTGTCAGACGCGCCGCCTCGGTCACGGCGGCGGCGGGGTCGGCGAGGTAGTGCAGCACCTGATGCACCAGCACCAGATCGGCGCTCTGTTCCGGCAGGCGGGTGGCGAAGATGTCGCCGTGGCGCAGCTCGACCTTGTCCAGTCCGGCCCGGGCCACATTGGCGCGGGCGATGTTCAGCATGTTGTGGCTGAGGTCGAGGCCCACCGACATGCGGGCGTTCTTGCCCAGCAGGGTCAGCATCCGGCCCGAACCGGTGCCCAGGTCCACGACCCGCTCGAACGGCCCGTCGCCGGCGGCCTTCAGGATGGCGGCCTCGACGTCGCTCTCGCAGACATAGAGGGAGCGGATGCGGTCCCACTGGGGCGCGACCCGCTCGAAATAGGCGCTGGCGGCGGCCTCGCGGTCGCGGCGCACCTCTTCCAGACGGCGGTCGTCGGCGGCGCCGGCGCTGTCCTCCAGCAGATCCAGCACCGTATCGATCAGCCGGTGCGCCAGCGGGTCCGACGACAGGCGGTAGAAGACCCGCGCCCCGTCCGGGAAGCGCTCGATCAGCCCGGCGTCGGCCATCAGCTTCAGGTGCCGGGACACGCGCGGCTGGCTCTGTTCGAGGATGCGCGACAGCTCCATCACCGACAGCTCCTCGCCGGCCAGCAGGGACAGGACCCGCAGCCGGGTCGGCTCCCCCGCGGCGCGCAGGGCTTCGACAGTCTGATCAGCGCTCAATGACATGTCCTTATATAAGGATATCCTTATATGATTTGGCAAGTAAAAAGCGGGGCGCGAAAAAGCGCTGGCCAGACGCTCGGGACAGGCACACTCTCGGCTGTCTGATCGTTGCTTTCCGGAAGTCCGCCATGCGTCCTCGTCCGATCCTGTTCGCCGTCTCCGCGCTGGCCCTGTGCAGCGCCGCGTCGGCCGTCTCCGCCCAGGCCCCGCCGCCGGGATCGCAGCAGCCGACGGTCGTGCGTCAGGGGAGCATGGGCATGGCCTTGCCCCGCACACGCGGCGAGGTCGAGGCCTGGGCCGACCGGGCGTTCGCCCGTCTGGACGCCAACAGCGACGGCGCCATCACCGGGGACGAGCTGGCGGTGCTGAGCTCCGGCCCCATCGCCTCGATGGGCGGAGGTCGCCTGCGCGCGATGGTGTCCCAGTCGGACGCGAACCGGGACGCGCGGGTCACCCCGGACGAGTTCCGCGCCGGCGCCCTGCGCGCCTTTGATCGCATGGATGCGAACGGCGACGGCCAGCTGTCGGACGATGAACTGCCGCGCGCGCCCGCGCCCAGTGGTCCGATCGCCGTACCGATGCCGACCGCGCCCAACCCGATGCCGATGACCATGCCGCCGCCCGACGGCGCCGGCGGCTGACCCTTTGTTCCGCGCCTGAAAAAGCCGCCGTCGGTTTCCCGGCGGCGGCCTTGTCGTTTCTGGCCCCGGCTCAGTTCCAGACGTCGTGGTCGGTGGCCTTGCCGATCTGGGAGCGGTGG
>NZ_JBHTCY010000005.1:319275-456972 GCF_042666595.1 Brevundimonas sp. GCM10030266 | reverse complement strand
GTGAAGGCGGCCGCACCGTCGGCGCCGGCGTCGTCGCCAAGATCATCGAGTAATCCTTGATCGAAGGGCGCTAACGCTCGCGACGCGGTCGCTCGCTCCTTGAGCGCGGGACCGCCAAGCACCGAAGACTGAAGCCCCCGCCGGAGAGATCCGGCGGGGGTTTTCTTTGGCGCTCCTGCGATCTCGCCTGTCAGGGGAAAGGTGCGGTTAAGAGGACGACCGGCGGGGGCGGAGCCTTGCCGGACAGCGAATCCCGGGTCTTTGTGCGGCAGAGGTTGTTAGGGATTTGGTAACCAAATGCTCCGCGCGCTCCGCATCGGCCTGTTCATCGGCACCCTGATCGGGATGTCCGCCTGCGCCGCCGCGCAACCGTCGGCGGCGGCCCCGGCCGTGGCCATAAGCGCGCACGCGGACTGAATTTCAGCAAAACCGTGGCGGTCGGGCCAAAACGCCCTTATCATCCTTCGCGCGGACGCCGTTTGTTGCGCCGCGCTGGTCCTCCTCCCCCTAGATGTTAGCCATCGCCATAGCCGTCGTTCTGCTCCTCGTGGTGCTCAACGGCCTTTTCGCCATGACCGAACTCGCGGTCGTCTCCTCCCGGAAATCGAGGCTGCAGAGCCGGGCCGAGCGGGGAGACCGGGGCGCGCGGGCGGCGCTCAAGCTGGCGGAGAACCCGACCCATTTCCTGTCCGCCGTGCAGGTCGGCATCACCGCCATCGGCATTCTGGCCGGCGCCTACGGTCAGGCCGCCATCGCCGGCGAACTGAACCATATTCTTGAAACGACGATCCCGGCCCTCGCGCCCTGGTCCGAATTCATCGCGACCGCCATCGTGGTGGTCTTCATCACCTACGTCTCGCTGATCGTCGGCGAACTGGTGCCCAAGCGGATCGCCCTGATCTTCCCGGAAAGCGTGGCCTCCAAGATGGCCGGCCCGATCTCGACGTTGGCGCTGGTGCTCAAGCCGTTCGTGCTGCTGCTGACGGCCTCTACCTCGGGCATCCTGAAGGTGCTCGGCATCAAGGATCGCGACGGCTCCGACGTGACCCAGGAAGAGGTCGAGACCATGATCGCCGAGGGCACCTCGGCCGGTCTGATCGAGCCTGAAGAGCAGACGATGATCGAGGAGATCCTGACGCTCGGCGACCGCCCGATCCGGGTGGCCATGACGCCGCGTCACGAGGTCTTCTGGGTCGCGCTTGACGATACCGAGGAGCAGTTGCGCGAAGAGGTTCGCACCTGTCCCTATTCGCGAATCGTCGTGGCCAAGGAGAACGACGTCGATAATCCGCTGGGCGTGGTCCACAAGAAGGACCTGCTGGACAGCCTGCTGGACAACGGCGAGTTCAATATCGAGAAGCACGTCCAGACGCCGGCCTTCATCCCGCAGTCGACCTCGGTGCTGAAGGCGCTGGAGATCCTGAAGGCATCCAAGGTGCACATGGCCTTCCTGGTCGACGAGTTCGGCGCCTTCGAGGGGGTGGTCACGGCCACCGACCTGCTGGAGATGATCGCCGGCGACTTCGACGAGGGCCACGACGAGGCGGACGCCTATATCCGCCAGCGCGAGGACGGCAGCTGGCTGGTCGACGGCCAGACGGACCTCGAGGAGCTGTCGGACGAACTGGGCGAGGACTTCGGCGAGACCGAAGGCTTCCACACGGTCGCCGGCCTGGTCCTGCACCAGCTGTCGCGCGTGCCGGACGAGGGCGAAGTCCTGCAGCTGGGCCGCTTCGAGGTGGAGGTCATCGACATGGATGACCGCCGCATCGACAAGCTGCTGTTCAAGCAGCTGGTGAAGCCCGAGGACGAGGCCGACGCTGTCGCGGCGCATCTGGACGAGCAGGGATAAGGGCATTCTTTGCGACGATATGGCTCTTTGGCCGTAACGACGCTTGAAAAGGCAGCCGGGGTGGGGCATAGCCCCGCCTCTGGCGAAAGCAAACGCGTTCGGGACACCCGGCGCCTTTGACTTTCTGCTCCAGGAGTTTAGCTCAGCTGGTAGAGCACCGGTCTCCAAAACCGGGGGTCGTGGGTTCGAGTCCCCCAACTCCTGCCATTTTCCCCCTGTCGCAACCGGATGGGACTTCCCATCTGGTTGTGACAGGTTCGATTGTTTGAAGAGACGCCGCATGGCCAAGGCCAAGACTCCTTCGGGACGCCGCCCCCAGACCGCTCAACCGGCCATCGCCGGCAGCGCCGTCGCGGCCGAGGCTCCGGCCCCGAAGAAGCGCACGTCCATCCCGCAGTTCGCCAGCCAGGTCCGCGCCGAAGGGCGCAAGATCGTGTGGCCGAGCCGCAAGGAGACGTGGATCACCTCGGTGATGGTCTTCATCATGGTCGCCGTCGCGACCGTCTTCTTCGCCATCGTCGACTTCGGCCTGACGCGCCTGTCCCAGGTCGTCCTCGCGATCGGCCAGTAAGAGAGACCGACTTCCAATGACCGACGTCGCCAAGCCCGCCAACCCGCGCCACAAGTGGTACATCGTCCACGCCTACTCGAACTTCGAGAAGAAGGTGGCCGAGCAGCTGCGCGAGCAGGCCAAGCAGCAGGGCCTCGAGGACAATTTCTCGGAAATCCTGGTCCCGACCGAAGAGGTCGTGGAAGTGCGTCGCGGCCGCAAGGTGAACTCGGAACGCAAATTCTTCCCGGGCTACGTCCTGGTGAAGATGGAGATGACCGACAACGCCTACCACCTGGTCAAGAACACCCCGAAGGTGACCGGCTTCCTGGGCGCCGCCGGCGGCACCAAGCCGCTGCCGGTCTCGGAGCGTGAGGTCCAGCAGATCGTCGGTCAGGTGGAAGAGGGCGTCGAGCGTCCGAAGCCCACCATCCGCTTCGACATCGGCGAGACCGTCAAGGTCATCGACGGCCCGTTCGCCAGCTTCGACGGCCAGGTCGAGAGCGTCGACGAGGAGCACGCCCGCCTGCGCGTGGCCGTGTCGATCTTCGGTCGCCCGACCCCGGTGGACCTGGAGTACAATCAGGTGGAGAAGGTCGCGGCCTAAGCCCCGGCTCCATCACGGATTTCGCAGCGGCGGCCCTCGGGTCGCCGTTTGCAATTCAGCCCTTCGTCCGCTATACGCGCGCCTCGCTCTGAACAGGGCGGCGCAAGCAATTGCGTAAATCCGTGGGAGGCAGCCATGCCAGACCACGGCTCACCGGTCCCGATTGAGTTCGGGATCACCGTTTAGGAGAGACCAATGGCCAAGAAGATTCTCGGCTATATCAAGCTGCAAGTGCCGGCCGGTTCGGCCACGCCTTCGCCCCCGATCGGCCCGGCTCTGGGTCAACGCGGCGTGAACATCATGGGCTTCTGCAAGGAGTTCAACGCGCGGACCGAGAAGGAAGCCAAGGGCACCCCGCTTCCGACCGTCATCACCGTCTACCAGGACAAGTCGTTCACCTTCATCACCAAGACGCCGCCGGCGACCTGGTACCTGAAGCAGGCCACCGGCCTGAAGTCGGGTTCCAAGCTCGTGGGTCGTGAAGTCGCCGGCAAGATCAAGCAGTCGCAACTGCGCGAGATCGCCGAGAAGAAGATGAAGGATCTCAACGCCAACGATCTCGACGCCGCGGCGAAGATCATCGAAGGCTCGGCCCGCGCGATGGGCCTCGAAGTGGTGGAGGGCTAAGACATGGCCAAGCTGACCAAGGCCCAGAAGGCCCGTACCGGCGACCGTGAAGCCCTGCTGGGCTTCGAAGACGCCATCAAGCTCGTCAAGGAAAACGCCAAGGCCAAGTTCGACGAGTCGATCGAGATCGCCGTCAACCTGGGCGTCGACCCGCGTCACGCCGACCAGCAGGTCCGTGGCGTCGTCAACCTGCCGTCGGGCACCGGCCGTGACGTCCGCGTCGCCGTCTTCGCCAAGGACGCCAAGGCTGATGAAGCCCGCGCCGCCGGCGCTGAATACGTCGGCGCCGAGGATCTGTACGAGCAGATCAACGGTGGCCTGATGGACTTCGACCGCGTCATCGCGTCGCCCGACATGATGGCCCTCGTCGGCCGTCTGGGTAAGGTGCTGGGCCCGCGCGGCCTGATGCCGAACCCGAAGGTCGGCACCGTGACCCCGAACGTCGCCCAGGCCGTCAAGGACGCCAAGGGCGGCGCCGTCGAGTTCCGCGTCGAGAAGGCCGGTATCGCTCACGGCGGCATCGGCAAGGCCTCGTTCACCCAGGACGCCCTGGAAGCCAACGTGAAGGCTTTCGTGGACGCTCTGGTCCGTTCGAAGCCGTCGGGCGCCAAGGGCACCTATGTGAAGCGCATCAGCCTGTCGTCGACGATGGGCCCGGGCTTCAAGATCGACCCGGCCTCGCTGGGCGCCTGATAGGCTCCACGTGCTGAAATGACGAAGGCCCCGGAAGAGCGATCTTCCGGGGCTTTCTTTTTCTGTGGCCTACCGCCTGTCGGCTACTTGAGGCCGAAGGAGCGGCTGATCGAGCCCGTTCGCGCTCAGTACGCCGCCGTGAACCGGGCGCGGCTGTGCTTCGGCTGCTCCAGCTCGTCGACCATGGCGATGGCGTAGTCGGCGAAGCTGATCCTGCTGTCGCCTTTGGCGTCGGTGATCAGCTGGTCCGTGCCGGTGCGGAACGCGCCCAGACGCGGCGTTTCCTCGATCAGGGCGGCGGGGGAGAAATAGGTCCAGTCGATGTCCGTCTCGCCGCGCAGGTCGTCAAGGAAGATGATGCCGTTGCGGGCGAAGACCTTCCACTCCTCGGGGAAGTCCGGGGTGTCGATCAGTTTGACGCCGGGCGCGACCTCCAGGCTCGAGGCCCCTCCGGTGACCAGCAGACGCGGCACGCCGGCGGTCCGGAGCGCCTTCAGGAGGGTGGCGGCGGGGATGTCGTGGTGCAGGGCGCTGATGACCGCGTCCGTGCCCTTGAGCAGCGAGGCGAGGGCCGTGGCGTCAGACGCATCGCCGGCCACGGCGGTGACGCCGTCAGCTGTCGGAATGGCCTCGGGCTTGCGGGCGATGGCGGTGACCGTATGGCCACGCGCCGCGGCTTCGCGGGTGATTTCCGAGCCGGCGCGGCCGCTGGCGCCCAGGACGACGATGTTCATGGGGGAGGGTTCCTTGGTGGTTTCCAATGGGTACCAGGTGCGATATGGAAATCGGTCATGCAAGAAGGCACCGAAATCTCATCTGGTCACCTGCGGGGAACCGCCCCTGACGCGGCGTCGGCATTTGAGCGGGGCGACGTCTATGCCGCCGAATGCCCGACGCGGCAGTTGCTGGACCGGATCGCGGACAAATGGACGACCCTGCTGCTGACGACGCTGGATGCGCAGCCCATGCGCTTCAACGCCCTGAAGCGGCGCATCGGCGGCGTGTCCCAGAAGATGCTCTGCCAGACCCTGCGCCAGATTGAGCGGGACGGGCTGGCGACCCGCCATGTGGAGCCGACCGTGCCGGTCAGCGTCACCTATGAGATCACCCCGCTGGGTCGGACGCTGGTGACGGCTCTGCGGCCGATGATCGACTGGGCCGAGACCCGGATGAGCGATGTCGAGACCGCGCGCCGGCGTTATGACGCCCGTCCGGGCTGAGGCCACAGGTCACCGAAAATCGCGCGAAGCGTTCGCGTCACGCCGTAATTCCATTTGCGGCTGAACCGGCGCCGGGTGATCATGATCGCCCGCTCGGGGGAGTGTCATGCGGCTGCTGGTTTCCTTTATCGCCCTGTTCGTGCTGTGCGCCGGTCCGGTGCTGGCCCAGGACGCGCCGGACGCCGCGCGTGAGCGCCAGCTGGATCTCGCGGGGCGATACCTGCAGCTGACCCAGGGCGGCGACGCCGCCAAGCTGGTCCGCAGCTATATGGAAGACGCCTATGCGGAGATGGATCTGCCGGCGGACCAGCAAGTCTGGCTGACGGATCAGATGACGCTGATGTTCGAGGAGGTCATGGCCGCGACCATCGCCGATGTCCGGGATGATGTCGCCGACGAGTTCACGACCGCTGAACTGGAGGCCGCCGTGGCCTTCTACGAGACGCCGATGGGACGGTCGATCGCCCGCAAGACCATGGAGATGAGCCTGGAGATGCAGGAGGCGATGATGCCGCATTTGATGCCACGCATCGCGTCGATGGACGACAAATTCTGCCAGCGCTTCGACTGCACCGAAATCACCGAAGCGGCGGCCAAGTCGGGCCGCTGATCGCAGTGTGAAAACCTGTCCGGATTCTGACGGATTGACGTAAAGGGTCGCAGGCTGGATTGAGGCGCCGGAGCCCGGCGAGCGGGCGGCGGCATGGCGAGTGGATTGCGGGACTGATGGCGGGAGATGTGATCCGCACCGAGCGGGCGGAACGCCGGCAGGTCGCGGCCTTGCCGTGGCGACACGGGCCACAGGGGCTGGAAATCCTGCTGGTGACCTCGCGCGAAACCCGTCGCTGGGTGACGCCCAAGGGCGGCCGCATGCCGGGCCTGACCGACGCCGAGGCGGCCGCGGTCGAGGCGCTTGAGGAAGCGGGGGTCGAAGGGCGGATCGACGCGACGCCCCTGGGCGTATTCCGCTATCTGAAGGTGCTGAAACGTCGCGCGCCGCGCTGGTGCGTTGTCTCCGTCTATGCGCTGGAGGTCGAAACCATCCATGCCGCCTGGCAGGAGCAGGGACAGCGCGATCGGGTCTGGATGTCGCCCGAACAGGCCGCCGCCTGTGTGAGCGAGGGCGATCTGGCGGAGATCATTCGGAATTTTCACAAATAGGCGATTGTGTCCCGACGCGCCTTCACGGAAGAATGGCGCAAACGGGGGATACCATCATGCGTTTCATCATCGCCTTCGCCGCGGCCCTGGTCGCCGCGTCCAGCCTGACCGTTGCGCCGGCGCAGGCCCGGCAGGATGAGCGCCTGCCCGTCGTACGGCTGGCGACGCCCGTCATCCCGTCGGAGCGTCAGCTGGAGCTCAGCCGGCGTTACCTTGACCTGATGATGACGGATCAGTTCGAGGACGTGATTCACCAGATGCTGGGGGACCAGATGTCCACGGATCAGTCGATGCGGGACGTGCCGGACGAGGATCGCCGTTTCATCATCAGTCTGACGGCGGAACTGACCACGGACATGGTGCCGTTGATGATCACGGAGATGGTGCCGGTCTATGCGACCATCTTCACCGAGGAAGAGCTGACGGCGCTGGTGACCTTCTACGAGACGCCGATGGGGCGGGTGATCGCCGAGAAGAGCGTGCAGGTGATGCCTGAGGCCAACCGCGCGGTGATGGCCGTCGTCCCCCAGATGCTGGAGAAGATGGTCACCCGCATGTGCCAGCACTACGGCTGCACCCCCGCGGAAATGCAGGAGCTGCGCCGGGGCATGCGCGAAGGCGCGGGCCTGACGAACAGCGCGGCGCCTGCAAGCCGGCACAAGTAAGGGCGGCTTCAGGCCCTTCGCGCCTCGGCCATGAAGCAGCCGCGGCGGGCGGTGTGGATCTGCACCCGCTCCACCGCCGGATCGGCGAACCAGAGCGTCAGCCGCGCGGCCAGATCGGCGCCCTCGACCACGTCGGCGTCCGTCATCATCCCGGTGGCGTCATAGGCGCGCGCTGACAGCAGGCGACGGGCCAGCATGTCCGGCACGGTGTCCGGCGTGGGATCGGCCTCCACGGCGGCCTCGCGTACGAAGACGGGGCCTCCCGAGCGATAGGGGCTGGTCGGGACGTCCAGATGCCGGTGATTGAGCAGGATCAGGGCCTCGCCCGGCGCGGCGTCGATCAGGCTGACCCGGCAGGGGGCGCTGTGCGGAGTGTCGGCGACCATGCGGCGAGCGCCCAGCCGCTCCAGCGCGGCGTCATCCAGTGCGAACAGCGGGCGGAAGGGGGCGATCGGCAGGGAATGGATGCGGAAGGTCATGGGGGGGATGCTGTGACCTTCTCGCGCGGGTGTCTGGCGGGTTTCGGCTGTTGCGCCGACGCGCCCGCATCCCCACAACGGAGGGTATGAACGCCCCCTTCAAGACCCCCGCCGATCCGCTGGACGCCCCGCTGTGGGATCTGTCCGATCTGTACGCCTCGCGTGAGGACGCCCGCATCGAGGCCGATCTGGAGCGCGCCCGCGCCTTGGTCGGCGAACTGAACGGCCTGCAGGGGCAGCTGGCGGCGGCGCAGGGCGACGCGGCGGTGCTGGGCGAGCGGCTGGACCGGGCGATCACCCTGTATGAGCAGGCGTCGGACCTGCTGGGCGGGCTGGGCGCCTACGCCTTCCTCGCCGCCTCCACCAACCGCAACGACGCAGGCGCGCAGGGTTTCGAGGCGACGGTGCGCGAGAAGCTGACGGCCATCGCCACCCCAACCATCTGGGTGACGCTGGAGATCAATCAGCTGGAGGACGCCGCCGTCGAGGCGGCGCTGAAGGCCCATCCCGCCGCCGCCCGCTGGTCGCCCTGGCTGCGCCGGACGCGGGCGATGAAGCCGCATGAGCTGAGCCAGGAGCTCGAGACCTTCCTCGCCGAGCGCGGTCCGATCAGCGCCCAGTGGCCGCGTCTGTTCGACGAGACGCTGGCGGCGCTGAAGGTGAAGGCGGGCAAGGACGAACTGACGCTGGCTGAGGCGCTGAACCGGCTGTCCGATCCCAAGGACGCCCGTCGCAAGGCCGCCGCCGAAGGGCTGGACGAGGCGCTGGGGGCCAAGGCCTCGACGATGGCGTTGGTGCTGAACACCGTCGCCGCCGACAAGGCGCTGGAGGACAAGTGGCGCGGCTTCAAACGGCCCGCCGACGCCCGCCACCTGTCCAACGAGGTTCACGGCGAGTCGGTGGACGCGATGGCCGAGGCTGTGGTCGCCGCCTATCCGGTCCTGTCGCATCGCTACTACGCCCTGAAGGCCAAGGTGCTGGGCAAGCCGAAGCTGGACCAGTGGGACCGCAATGCGCCGCTGGAGACCACGGCCCCGCGCGGCTGGGACTGGGCGCAGGGCAGGGAACTGGTGCTGGAGAGCTTCAGCGATCTGGGCGGCGACTTCGCGGACCGGGCGCAGGGCTTCTTCGACAAGCCGTGGATCGACGGCAAGGCGCGTCCGGGCAAGCAGTCTGGCGCCTATGCCCATCCGGTGACCTCGGATCGTCACCCCTATGTCTTCCTGAACTGGATGGGCGAGCGGCGCGATGTCCTGACCCTGGCGCACGAGCTGGGCCACGGCGTGCACCAGACGCTGGCTGCGGGGCAGGGCAGCCTGCTGGCCGACACGCCGCTGACCCTGGCCGAGACGGCCTCGATCTTCGCCGAGGGCCTGACCTTCGACCGCCTGCTGAAGACCGCTCCGGAGGCCGAGAAACGCGGTCTGCTGGCCGGGCGGATCGAGGACGGGCTGAACACCGTCGTGCGCCAGATCGCCTTCCACCGCTTCGAGACCCGCTTCCACGACGAGCGGGCCAACGGCGAGGTTCCCGTCGAGCGGATCGGCGAGATCTGGCTGGAGGAGATGGGCGGCTCGCTGGGCCCGGCGATCACCCTGAACCCGGGCTATGAACATTGGTGGAGCTATGTCAGCCACTTCGTCCACTCGCCCTTCTACGTCTACGCCTACGCCTTCGGCGACCTGCTGGTGGCGGCGTTGATGGAGACGCGGGCGAAGGACCCGGAGGGCTTCACGCCCCTGTATCGCCAACTGCTCGCGGGCGGCGGATCCAAGGGCTACGTCGAGGCTCTGGCCCCGTTCGGCTTGAACCCGCGCGACCCGGCCTTCTGGACCATCGGCACCAAGCGGCTGGAGCGGCTGATCGACCAGTTCGAGACCCTGGTCTGAAAAACTGTTGCGACGTCAATCCTTTCCGATAGGATCACGATGTTCGGGGAGGGGTGTTATGGCGGATTCGCTGAAGTTCATCAGTGCGCTGACGGCTGCGTTGGTGCTGACCGGCTGCGCGACGGATGGTGATAATTCATCCGGCGTACATCAGGTTCTGACCTCTTCGGTGGCGGACCCGATCGGCGCGTTGATGATCCCCCCGAGCAACGAAAGCGCGCTGACCTATGCGAGCACTGACACCTTCGACCGGACGCTGCATGCGTCGATGAAGGGCCGGGTGCGGGGGATCATGGTGACCGTGCCCGTCGGCACGCCGCTGACACTGGCTCAGATCAACTCCGCCGCCACCGGCCTCACGGCGGGTGATCAACGCATGACGCGATGGACGCGGCGTGTGAAGGAATCCGGCGGCGCATTGCTGGCCTGTCAGAGCCGGCCCGCGGAGTCCGGTCTCTGGGCGGTCCTTCAGCTTCTGCTCGGCGTCGTCTCTCCGATCCTGACGGACTATCTGACCTATCGTCCTGCTGGCGATTATCACGCCGTCATCTTCTATGATTCAGCTACCGACGCGGTTCGCGGAGTGAAGTTCATTCGCCGTGATGCGGTCGCGGATGTGTCGGCCCTGACCTGCCCCGCCGCAGTCGCGCTTTGAGGACGATCGCAGGCGCGCTCCTGCTGATCGGCGGTCTTGTCGGCAGTCCGGTCCACGCACAGACGCAGACGCTGCCCGGTTTCTTGCCCGCCGAAGCCTTTGACAGTCCACGGCCCTGGCGTCTGCAGCCCCGGCTGCGCACAGCGGAATCCCTTATGCGCCCGACCGGCGGGGATCGGATTGATGACCAGACCATCGCGAATTGGGATGTGCCTGACGTCCTGAGCGAAGAACGGTTGCGGGCGTCACGCCCGGTCGGTCGGCTGGCCCTGCTGTTCTCCGAGCAGGAGACGGGCGGCCGCGCGGGGGTGAACTTCTGTACGGCGACGCTGATCGCGCCCGACATGGTCATCACGGCGTATCACTGCACGGACGGCGGCGGGGTGGGCATCCAGCTCCGTCAGGCCCGCGTGACCTTTGGCGACGTTTCCCCGAGCGTCGGCGAGGAGCTCCTGTCGGTCGATGTGCGGGGAATCGTCGAGCGCGACGAGGAACTGGATTACGTCATCCTGAGGCTGTCCCGGTCTGTGACCGAGATCCAGCCCATGCCCCTTCGGCGGGCACCGGCGAACGACCTCTATATGGATATCGTGCACTATCCGCTCTCGCTGCCGATGCGGCTGACGCGGGGCTGCACGCGCTCTGGCGTTCCTGCCGGCGAGGGCAGGGTCAATCACATGTGTTCGACTGAGCAGGGCAGTTCCGGCGCACCGATCCTGACGTCCCGAACGTATGCCTTTGTGGGCATCCACCAAACCGGGACAGATGTTACGGCCAGTCACCCGTTCAATACCGGTGCGACCCTCGACGCCCTGCTCGCCGCAAGCACGACCTTGCGCTCGCTCGCTGAGGCAGCACCGATCGCACCGCCTGCGGCTGCGCCCATGACGCCGCCTGATCGCCCCACGCCGCCGGCAGTCGGGCCGAGGTCGACCACGCCGGCCGGGCGCGGCTTCACCATCTACTTCGACTGGGACCGAAGCGACCTGACGGCCGAAGGGCAATCGGTGATCCGGAGCATTGTGGATTACTACAATCAGAACCCGGGTTCGGCGATCGAGATAGTCGGACATACGGATACGGACGGCACCGCCACCTACAATGTCTCACGCTCCAGCCGGATGGCGCGCACGGTGGCGGACGCGCTCGTGTCCGCCGGACTTCCAGGCGCAGCCATGTCGATTGATGGACGCGGAGAAAGCCAGCTGGCGCGCATCACTGGAGACGGAGTGCGAGAGGCGCTGAATCGACGCGTCGAAGTCCGGATACGACCGGCGTCAGCTCAGCCTTGAGCCTGTCAGACGCGTCGCTATAAGACAAAGGATATCCTTCTTCCGAATCCGGAACCGACCCATGGCCGACCCCCACGCTCAAGACGACTACGTTCGCGGCTCGATGGAGATCAGCGAGCAGAAGTCGACCTACGACCTGTTCATGGTCCTGTCGAAATACGGCGCGCTGTCGATCGCGGCCCTGCTGGCTCTGCTGACGCTGTGGTTCATGCCGAACGGCAGCTTCATCATGGGCGCGGGCGCGGCTTTCGTGCTGATGGCCGCCGGCATCTTCTTCCTGCGGTCGCCCAAGGCGCACTGAGGATCATGCGCCCCTGATCCGACGCCAGGGGCTGCAGGCAAGACTGGAGAGGCCGGGCTGTTCAGCAGTCCGGCCTTTTTCGCGTCTGGAAGGATCGGGGAGGGACTTCAGGGCGGGTCAACGGCCCAACGCCGGATCCCGGAGGATCAAGGTTGGTCGGGCCGTCTCCCGCCTTCTGAAAGCGGGATCACGGTATCAGCGCGTTCCGGAACGACCAGAGGGCGGCGCACAAATTATGTTGCGATGCAGCGTAATCGCCGATCGATGTTGCGGGGATGCACCATGACGGCGCACCCCCGCGAAACGATCAGGCGCCGGCGACGGCGCGCAGGGCGGTGTGCTGAGCGGCGCTGGGGATGGTGCTGACGCTGACGCCGGCTTCATCCGGGACGGCGAGGTAGCCGGCCTTGGCGGCGGCTTCACCCAGACGACGGCGCGAGGTCAGGACGACCAGCGGGGCCGAGAACAGCAGCGGCAGGACCACCGGGGCGAACCAGGCGATCAGGTCGGGACGGATGCACAGGCCGACGGTGAACAGCAGGCCGGTGGCCATCTGCCAGCGCATGGCGCGGAAGGCGTCACGCCAGCTGACGCCGTCGGCGTCGCGGTCCTGGGCCTTCCAGCCGGCGTCGTGACCCGAGGCGATCTGGATGATGGCCTTGGTGTTGGCGACCATCAGGATCGGGGCGATCAGGGCCGACAGCAGGATCTCCATGGCCATGCCCTTGGCGATACGCTTGCCGCCGCCGAAGGCGCGACGCTCGCGCGGACGGCTGAGGACCAGCAGGCCGCCCATGATCTTGGGACCGATCAGCAGCACGCCCGACAGCAGGGTGGCCAGCATGAAGGGCGAGAACTCGGGCTTCAGAATGTAGCCGAAGGACGCCCAGTCGATCGGATACTGCATCTGGATCGCCATGCCGGCGACCAGCGAGGCCAGCCACAGGGGCGACGAGAAATAGGCCATGAAGCCCATGGCCATCTGGACACGGTTCATCACGGTCATGCTGCGGGTCTTCAGCAGGCCCAAATGCTGCATATTGCCCTGGCACCAGCGGTGATCGCGCTGGATGAAGTCCAGCATGGTGGCCGGGGTCTCTTCACAGCTGCCGTCCAGGGCGGCGGTGACATGCACGGCCCAGCCGGCGCGGCGCAGCAGGGCGGCCTCGACGGTGTCGTGGCTCAGGATGGCGCCGCCGAACGGCTCGCGGCCCGCCAGGATCGGCAGGTGGGCGGTCGAAGCGAAGGCCTCGGTGCGCAGGATGGCGTTGTGACCCCAGTAGCTGGCTTCCGAACCGGCCCACCAGGCCAGGCCGGCGGCGGCGACGCGGCCGTACAGGCGCACGCTGAATTGCGACACGCGGGCGAACAGGGTCTGGCCCTTGATGATGGTCGGGGTGGTCTGCAGCAGGCCGATGCCCGGGTTGCGCTCCATGGCGTCGACCATGCGCAGGATGGTTTCACCGGCCATGGTCGAGTCGGCGTCCAGCACCAGCATGAACGGATAGGCGCCGCCGAAGCGCTGGGTCCATTCCGACAGGTTGCCGCATTTGCGCTCGATGTTCTTCTCGCGACGGCGATAGAAGACGCGGCTGTGGGCGTGGGCGCGGAAGCCCAGATAGGCCTGATGCTCCTGATCCGCGGCCTCGGCCTTGGTCGAGTCGGAGAGCACGAAGATGTCGAAGGCGTCCGAGACGCCGAGGCGGGCCAGCGAATTGTCGATCACGGCCAGACGCGCGAACGCCGCGCGGGCGTCCTCGTTGTACAGCGGCATCAGGATGGCCGTGCGCTGGGTCGGCTCCTTGGGATGCGGAGCGAAGGCCAGGTCGTCCTGCTCACGGCCGGTCAGCAGCACCCAGAAGCCGATGGCGGCGCTGGAGAACCAGCAGCCGATGGCGGTGATCAGCACGCCGAAGATGGTCAGGGACGCGATTTCCAGCCCGTCGAAGCCGTTGCGCGAGAACAGGGCGAGCGGCGCGATCAGGGCCAGGCCTGTAACAATCGCCGTCAGCACGGTGAGCGTCAGGCGCCGGGCGCCGACATTGACCGGCGAGGTGGCGGGCGTGGGGACGTCGGGCGTGGCGTCCCAGCTGTTCAGGGACTGACGCGGCATCGCCAGAGGGGCCTCCTCGGGCAGCCAGGTCCAGGCCGGACGCTCATTAACGCCAATATCGGCGTTGGCGGCGTCGATCCGGATCGCTTGGTTGGTCATGCGTCGTTCCAGGCCTCTGTTCCAACCGCCGGCCGGACGCCGGAGGGGACTTGTTGCATTGCAACACGAGGCCCAATGTCGATCACTTCCGCGCGATTTTCAATCACGCAATGGTGAAGTGGCGAAGAAAATTGTGAGAGTCCCCGCTCTCAGGGGATTTGCGAGGGGCCCTCGGCGGGCGGCGCATCACGATCCGCGTGATCCCGCAGCCGTCGATCCAGCACCCAAGCCGCGATTCCGACCCACCCGACCAGAATAAGCGCATAGCCGCGCTCCCACCAGCCGACATTGGCGTCGTTCACCGTGCCGGGCCAGAGCAGGTGTTTGGTCAGGACCGTCAGCACCGCCATGACCACGAAGACCAGGGCCAGAAAGACCTTCAGCCGCTTCAGGTTCATGTGCTTCCACAGGCCCCAGAGCAGCAGCAGGGGCGCCAACTGGATGCCCAGGCCCAGATTGATCGCCATGTGCCGGGGGTCGGGCCAGGGATAGAGGCTGGAGGCGGACAGGCCGATCCCGGCGAGGATGAAGACCACGGCGGTCAGGGCGGCGATGACGCGGCCCCCGGTCAGGGCATGGATGGCCAGGCCGAAGCCGACCCCGGCGGCGATGCACATGCCGCCCGCCAGGAAGACGCCGCCGTTGAAGATCAGGGGGATGGGGGCCGAGGCGCCGCCGAGTTCGCTCAGATACTGTCGGGCGTGATCAAAGCCGGGCCATGTCAGGACGGCGGCCACGACCGCGACGCCCGCCAGCACAGGCGCCGCCATGCCGATCCACAGGAGACGACGGCGGCGATGGTATTTCGCCCGACCCGGCGGGACGGGAAGGGGCTTCAGCCCCCAGACCGGACGGATCAGGGGGATGCGCCGCACGATCTCATAGACCAGCAGGCTGACCCCAAAGGTGACACCCACCAGCGTCAGGGCCTCCAGCGGCGCGGGCATGTGGGCCGGGCGCACGAACCAGACCGCCACGACCAGCACGGTCTGGTGGGCCAGGTAGAGCGGGAAGGTGGCGTCGACCAGATAGTTCAGCGCCGGCCCCTGCGCCTTGCGCAGATAACGGCTGGCGTAGCCCAGGATGGCGGCGATGGTCGCCCACTGGTCGATGGCGAAGACGACGGCGCGCGGAATGCCGAACCAGGTCCCGCCGCCGGGGTGGGCGGCCTGCAGCATCATGATCGGCAGGGCGATCAGGGCGATGACGAGGGCCAGTCGGCGACGGCGCTCCAGCTCGGCCCACAGGGCCTCGTGCCGGACCATCAGGAAGCCGAACAGGAAGGCGCCCAGCGACAGGAAGTGGTTGTAGCCGTCCCAGCTCAGCTTGTTGGTGATGCCGAAGATGGGGAACAGGACGATGCGGATGACGATCAGATAGACCAGCGGCACGATCAGCAGCCGCCAGCCGGCGGTGTTCCGCGCCAGCCAGACCTCGGCCTTCTGCATCAGGGCCGGACGAGTCAGCAGCCCGATGGCGACCAGGCTGTAGGCGGTGATGTAGACGAGGAACCACAGGTGGTTGACCGGCACCCCGTTGGCGAGGCCGGACGGGCTGAACTCGTGCCACAGCCAGTCGGCGAAATTGCCGGTGAAGCCGCCCTTGTCGATGGCCTCGACGAACGACTGGATCGGCACCAGCACCAGTGCGCCGAAGATCAGGGGCGGGATCAGCCGCTCGGCGCGGGCGCGCAGGGTCTGTTTGGCGGACCGGCGACCGGTCATGAACCGCAGGGCCGCGCCCGAGACCAGGAACAGCAGCGTCAGCCGCCAGGGATTGGTCAGCAGCAGGGCTTCATGCAGCCAGCCGAAGGTGTGGGCGCTGTGGATGTGCCAGTCGTACGGCGCATAGACCAAAGCCACATGGTAGAGGATCAGCAGGCCGAACGCGGCGACCCGGATCCAGTCCAGATCATTGCGGCGCATACTGGGAACGGGGGCGGCTGACACGCGGCGTCTATGGTCGAGCGCGGGCCGCCTGTCCATGCGGCGTGTTTTTGACGCATCCTCGAAGAACAGCCTAACGTCGCTCAACGAAGAACTGAGGGAGGGATTCGTTTGGCTGTCACCATCGCCGTGACCCGCGAACGCCGTGAGGGCGAGACGCGCTGCGCCGTCACTCCCGAGACCGTGAAGAAGCTGATCGCGCTGGGCGCGACTGTGCTGGTCGAGGCCGGGACGGGGACGGGCTCCTCCATTCCGGACGCCGATTATGAGGCGGCGGGCGCGACGGTGGCCAAGGACACCCGCGCGGTGCTGACCGGGGCGGACATCCTGCTGAAGGTCCGCGGCCCGACGGCGCAGGAGATCAGCGCGCTGAAGCCCGGCGCCATCGTCGCGGCCATGCTGGATGCGTATCGCGAGAAGGACACGGTGCAGGCGCTGGCCGGGGCGGGGACGACGGCCTTCGCCATGGAGTTCGTGCCCCGCATCACCCGGGCGCAGGTGATGGACGTGCTGTCCTCGCAGGCCAACCTGGCCGGCTATCGCGCGGTGATCGAGGCGGCGTATGCGTATGGGAAAGGCTTCCCGATGATGATGACGGCGGCGGGCACGGTCGCCGCAGCCAAGGTCTTCGTCATGGGCGCGGGCGTCGCGGGCCTGCAGGCCATCGCCACCGCCCGCCGTCTGGGCGCGGTGGTCACCGCCACCGACGTGCGCCCGGCCTCCAAGGAACAGGTCGAGTCGCTGGGCGCGAAATTCGTCGCCGTCGAGGATGAGGAGTTCAAGGCCGCCGAGACCGCCGCCGGCTACGCCAAGCCGATGTCGGCCGAGTATCAGGTCAAGCAGGCCGAGCTGACGGCCAGCCACATCGTCAAACAGGACATCGTCATCACCACGGCCCTGATCCCCGGTCGTCCGGCGCCGCGTCTGGTCACCGCGGCCCATGTCGCCTCGATGAAGCCCGGCTCGGTGCTGGTCGATCTGGCCATCGACAACGGCGGCAATGTCGAGGGGGCGAGGCTCGGTGAGGTGGTCACCACCCCGAACGGCGTCCAGATCGTCGGTTGGTCCAACCTGCCGGGCCGGATCGCGGCGGATGCCAGCGCCCTCTACGCCCGCAACCTGGTCGCCTTCGTCGGGCTGTTCGTGAAGGACGGGGCGTTGGCGGTGGATCTGGAGGATGAAATCCTCAAGGCGTCCGTGGTCACCAGCGGCGGGGCCGTGGTGCATGAGGGGGTGAGGGGATGATTTCTACGAAACTCAGGAACGTACTCGCGGCGGCGGCGATGCTGGTCATGATCGGCGGTCCCGTTTTGGCCGTCGTTGGCCTCGTCGCCGCGACAGCGCTTGGAGAAGGCAGTGGCGTTGTCTTGGGCAACACCCTGCAGGTGTTCTTCGGCAGCCTGATCGCCGGCGGCGTACTGCGTCTTCTGGTTAGCATTGACGCAAGATTGGAAGCGAGAAGCTGATGGAACACGTCGATCCCACCATCTTCCGCCTCGCCATCTTCGTGCTGGCGATCTTCGTCGGCTACTATGTGGTCTGGAGCGTCACGCCGGCCCTGCACACGCCGCTGATGGCCGTCACCAACGCCATCTCCAGCGTCATCATCGTCGGCGGCCTGATCGCGGCGGCGGCGGTCGCCTCGGGCGGGGACGGCTGGATCGCCAAGGGGGCGGGCGTGGCGGCTGTGACCCTGGCCAGTGTCAACATCTTCGGCGGCTTCATGGTCACGCGGCGCATGCTGGCCATGTACCGCAAGAAGGAGAAGCCGAAGCCGGGGACCGCCGCCTCGTGAGCCTCGACGCCGCCAGCATTGTCTTCTGGATCTCGATCGCCGGTCTGGTGGGCGGCGCCGGCCTGTGGGCGTGGTCCTTCATCGAGAAGCACCCGATCCGCCGCTTGCGTCAGCTCGATTGCGGCACGGTGCTGGTCTTCTCGTCGATCCTGCTGCGCTTCGTGGGGCAGGGGAAACCGCTGGGTGTGATCGAATGGGCGCTGGCCCTGCTGTCGCCCCTGTTCGTGGCGGGGGCGCTGTGGCGGTTGTCGCGGACGGCCTGCCCGGCCAAGGGGCCGATGAAACATAACAAGGGGGGAACGGCATGAGCGCATCCATCGCGGCGCTGGCCTATCTGGTCGCGGGCGTCCTGTTCATCCTCAGTCTGCGCGGGCTTTCCAGCCCCGAGACCAGCCGTCAGGGCAACACCTTCGGCATGATCGGCATGGCGCTGGCCGTGGGCGTGACGGTGCTGACCCTGTGGAGCTCCGGTGCGCTGGACCTGCTGACGGCGGGCCTGATCGTCGGCGGGGTGGTGGTTGGCGGGGGCGCGGGCGCGGTGATCGCGGGGCGGGTGCAGATGACCCAGATGCCCCAACTGGTCGCCGCCTTCCACTCGCTGGTCGGCATGGCCGCCTGTCTGGTGGCCGTGGGGGCCGTCTATGCCCCGGACAGTTTCGGCATCGCCACCGCCGCGGGCGGCATCAAGACCCTGTCGATCATCGAACTGAGTCTGGGCGTCGCCATCGGGGCCATCACCTTCACCGGCTCGGTGATCGCCTTCGCCAAGCTGAACGGAAACATGAGCGGCGCGCCGATCCTGCTGCCCGCCCGACACCTGATCAACATCGCCCTGGCGCTGGCTCTGGTCCTGCTGATCGGCCTGCTGATCGGGTCGGGCGGCACGGCGACCTGGGCCTTCTGGGGCGTCTTCCTGCTGGCGCTGGTGCTGGGCGCGACCCTGATCATCCCCATCGGCGGGGCCGACATGCCGGTGGTCGTCTCGATGCTGAACTCCTACTCGGGCTGGGCCGCCGCCGCGCTGGGCTTCACCCTGGAGAACATCGCCCTGATCATCACCGGGGCCTTGGTCGGCAGCTCGGGCGCGATCCTGAGCTACATCATGTGCAAGGGGATGAACCGCAGCTTCATCAGCGTCATTCTGGGCGGCTTCGGTGGTGATGCGGCGGCTACGGGCGCCGGCGGCCACGTCGAGACCCGGCCGGTCAAGCAGGGCTCGGCCGACGACGCCGCCTTCATCATGAAGAACGCGAGCAAGGTCATCATCGTGCCCGGCTATGGCATGGCCGTCGCCCAGGCCCAGCACGCCCTGCGCGAGATGGCCGACAAGCTGAAGGAAGAGGGCGTCGACGTGAAATACGCCATCCACCCCGTCGCGGGCCGGATGCCGGGCCACATGAACGTCCTGCTGGCCGAGGCGAATGTCCCCTATGACGAGGTGTTCGAGCTGGAGGACATCAACAGCGAGTTCGGCAGCTGCGACGTCGCCTTCGTCATCGGCGCCAATGACGTGACCAACCCGGCCGCCAAGACCGATCCGACCAGCGCCATCTACGGCATGCCGATCCTCGACGTGGAGAAGGCGGGCACGGTCCTGTTCATCAAGCGCGGCATGGCGGCGGGCTATGCGGGCGTCGAGAACGAGCTCTTCTTCCGCGACAACACCATGATGCTGTTCGCCGACGCCAAGAAGATGGTCGAGGGGATCGTGAAGGCGCTCTAGTTCCTGTCAGCCCAAGTTTGGAGGGATTTCTCCATCAAAGGCTGAACCGACGACCAGATGTTTTCGATCGCGCGCATATGCCTTTCGGCTTCGTCGTAGTCTTTGACGTCGCGCCCGTGGTTCTCAAGGGGGCGCAGGAGCCAAGCGTGATAGGCATGGGTCTGAAGTTCCTCCAGCGGTCCTACAATGGGCCGACTGTAAAGAAAGCGCGCGAGATGGACGGCCTCTTTCAGCGTCTCGTATGTCTTGGGATAAATCGCCCCGTCGATTTTCATCGACGCGATGCCTGAGGCGAGGTCGCGGTAGGCTTTGAACCGGCGATCAAATAGCGCCGCCTTCGTTTGTCCTCGAGCGATCCGGACTGCTGCCCAGCCGACCACTACGGTTGCGAAAGCGCTGATGCCAGCAACCAGTACGCCGAGCGCCTCCCAGTCAGGTTGAAATTTCACGCCGCCGCGCTCTCGACCTTCAGCACCCCCGCCGCCGCCATGTCCGCGTGCAGGGCGTCGGGCGCCCAGTCGTAGCCGTTGGGCCAGGTCAGGGCGCCGAACTCGAGGAAGACGCGGTCGAAATAGGCGGGGTCGGCGAACGGGCGGGTGATCTCCGTGCCCCGAGCCGCCAGCTCGGAGAAGTCCCACTCGCCGGCGCGGCCATCGGAGAACCACAGCTTCAGGCGATAGTCGCCGAGCCGTTGAAGCTTTCGGACGCGGACGATCTCAGTTGTCATTGTCGGCATCGGGTCCCGGAATACGTTCGGGCGTCTGGTCGTTGCGGACAGCGGTCCAGGCGGCCTGAAGCTCCGCACCATACATCGCAATCCACTTCTGGACGAGCTTTCGCCGGGCGGCCGACAGCTTGCCGCCGATCACGGCACCGGTCGAAATGTCGAACTTCGCTTCCTCATCACCGGCGTAGGCATGGAAATGCGCCGGCGCATGGTCATTGAAGAACATGCGGATGGCGATGCCGTGGAAGAAGGCTATGGTCGGAATGACGGTGATTTCTAACACGCAAAGATTGTATCCGCCATGCCCGCTGAACCCAAGACCCGTCCCACCGAAGCCTCCGTGCCGGACTTCATCGCTGCCGTTGAGAACCCGCGCCGTCGGGTCGACGCCGAGGCGGTCAACGCCCTGATGACCGAGGTGTCGGGCGAGCCGGCCGTGCTGTGGGGGCCGTCGATCATCGGATACGGCAGCTATCGCGGGCCGACCGGGGACTGGCCGATCATCGGCTTCTCGCCGCGCAAGGCCAATCTGGTGCTCTATGTCTCGCGCGACTTCGACGGGGCGGAGGACCTGCTGGCCCGGCTGGGCAAGCACAAGACGTCCGTGGGCTGTCTGTATGTGAACCGGCTGGACGACCTCGATCCCGCGGTCCTGCGCGAGTTGGTCGAGCGTTCGGTGGCGCGGATGCGGGCCGGAAACCCCGCCACGGCGGGCTGCTGAAAACGCCACTATCGCGCGCCCCCGACCGGCGCTATCACGCCGCCGTGAACACGAACGCCGCCCCCGCGAATCCCGCCCACCGCCGCTTCGAGGCGCTGGATTCCCTGCGCGGGGTCTGCGCCATCCTGGTGGTCATGTTCCACATGCCGGTGGCGGCCCACTGGCGGGACTGGGGACTGATCCAGCACAGCTATCTGTTCGTCGACTATTTCTTCGTCCTGTCCGGCTTCGTCATCGCCCACGCCTATGCGCAGCGGCTGAAGACGCCGAAAGACGCGGGTCGGTTCATGGTGCGCCGTCTGGGCCGGGTCTGGCCCCTGCATGTGCTGATGCTGGCCGCCTTCATCGGGCTGGAGCTGGTGCGGCTGTGGACCCATTTCGACAGTGTGACGCCTTTCGCGCGGGATCGCTCGATCGAGTCGATCTTCTCCAACCTGCTCCTGATCCAGGCCTTCAATATCCATCCGTTCCTGACCTGGAACGGCCCGTCGTGGACGCTCAGCGTCGAGGTCGGCTGCTATGTCGTCTTCGCCCTGCTGTTGCTGGCCGTCCCTAAAGGCTGGCGCTGGATCGGGGCGGCTCTGGCGGTGGTCGGGGCGGTGATGGTGCTGATGTTCGCCAAACGGTACATGAACACCACCTATGATCTGGCCTTCCCGCGCGCCGTCTATGGCTTCTTCCTCGGCGCGCTGCTGCAGGGCTACTGGACCCGGATCCCGCGCCTGAAGGGGCATGCGGCGACGGCGCTGGAGATCGCCACGGTGATCGGCCTGTGCGTCTTCATCGGCTATGCGGCCGGCCCGACGACGGTGCTGGTGACCCTGTTGTTCGTGGTCTCGGTCTGGGTCTTCGCCGGGGAGGACGGCGCCCTGTCGCGGCTGCTGGACTCGAAGCCGCTGGTGACCCTCGGCCGGTGGTCCTTCGCCATCTACATGGTTCATATGTTCGTGCTGGTGGTGACCATCATCTTCGCGCGCAAGCTGGACTGGATGCCCGCGCGCCGGATCGATTTCGGATCGGTCTGGCTGAACGACCTGTTCGGCATCGGCCTGTTCGGCCTGATCGTGGTGCTGGCCGTGCTGGCGCACCGCTTCGTGGAAGCCCCGGCCCAACGGATGATCGATCGCTGGACCAAGCCGAAGACGGCCTGATCAACTCCAGCGCTCGCGGGCCAAGGTCGTGCGGACCCGCTGGTGGGCGGCGTCGTTGGCCAGCGCCCGCCGCAGTCCGTCGCGATCGGTGAGCAGCAGGACCACCACTCCGGCCAGACCCGCGACCACCGTCAGGCTTCTCCGGACCAGCAGGATCGCCAGCTGGATCAGCCACAGGGCGATCTGCAGCAGCCAGGTGCCGCACCAGATCAGCAGCAGCAGGCCCGCAACCACCGACAGGGCGGCGGCCATCAGGCGGCCATGCGGAAGTCGGCGGCCGGGTCGAACAGGGGGCGGGCCTCGTCCCACAGGGCGTCCTCGTCGGCGTAGCGGGCCGACTGGCGGGCGTCGATGACGTCGATCACCTGTTCTTCCAGACGATCCCAGATGACGGCCAGGCCGCCTTCGGCCTCGCAGGGAACTATCATGTAGCGGTTGGCGGCGATGTGGGCGGCGGGGGCGAAGGCCATCTGAGAACTCCCTGAAGCGGTGTGTCGCTGTCGATGGATTGAGTTCTAAATCAGCGTTGCGTCATTTTTGGTCGTATGCTCTGGTCCGGCGATGAGATTTGACAGAGCAGCCCTGGTTCTGGACCTCGCGCGGCGCATGGCGGCCAGCGCCGAAGGCCTGACCATGGAAGACATGATGCGCGAGATGGGCACGGCCCGTCGCACCGCCGAACGCATCCGCGACGCGGTGGTGGTCCTGTTCCCACAGGCGGAAGAGGTGTCCGATCCACCCTACAAGCGCTGGCGCATCCGGGGCGGCCTGTCGGCCTTCGAACAGGCCCCCACCGCGGAAGAGTTCGTCGAACTGACCCGGGCGGCGCAGGGCCTGCGCGCGACCGGCGAACCGGCCCGGGCCGAGGCGCTGGAGGGGCTGGAGCGCAAGCTCAAGTCGGCCGTCCGCTCGACCACCCTGAACCGGCTTGCCCCCGATCTGGAGGCGCTTGTCCGCGCCGAGACCCTGGCGGTGCAGGCCGGACCGCGCGCCACGGCGGACGAGGTGGTGCTGGCCGAGATCCGGCAGGCGGTGCTGGCCGGCCAGCCGCTGGGCTTCATCTACAGCCGCCCCGGCGCCGAGGCGCGGCGGCGCGTGATGATCCCCTGCGGCCTGATGTTCGGCCGCGCCAACTATCTGGTCGCCGCCGAGCGCGACACCGGCGCGATCAAGACTTTCCGGCTGGACCGGATGAGCGCGGTCAAGGCCGAGCCGGGCGTGGCCGTGCCGCCCGCCGACTTCGACCTGCAGGTCTTCGCCGGCCAGTCGTTCGGCATCTATCAGGACGCCATCGAGGATGTGGCCCTGCGCATCACGCCCGAGGGCGCCGCCGAGGCGCGCGGCTGGCGCTGGCATCCGACCCAGACGGTCGAGGATCAGCCGGACGGCGGCGTTCTGGTCCGCTTCCGGGCGTCAGGCATGCGCGAACTGGCCTGGCATCTGTTCAGCTGGGGCGAGCAGGTGGAAATCGTCGCGCCGGAACGGCTGAAGACCGTCATGGCGGACGAACTGGCCGCCGCCACCCGCGCCCTCGGACGGTCGCAAGCGTGACGGAGCGGGCGTGCTGACGCTAAGCAGTCCGCCGACTTCGCCGCCCGCCTTGGGCGGTTCGCAGAGCGGCATCCACGGGTGGGGGGCTTCTTCGGCCACCAGTTGTTGGCGGGGCAGGTCTAGCGGGTGGTTCGCCTCTCACGCATATGCACCACGCGCTCGATAAACACCTCAGTGCCGATGATCCGGTATTCTGCGACGTAGCCGGACTGACCGAAGGGGATGGCCAATCGTCGAACACCGTCCTGCTCCGGCGCGCGTTCGGGAAAACGGATCAGGCTTCGAAGAGCCGTCTCAATAGCTTCCACGGCAGCGAGTGCAGCGCGAGGGTTGTCGGCAACAAGGAAATCGCCAAGCCGGATCAGATCACGCCTCGCCCGGCTCTGGACGATGACCCGAAAGGTCATCCCCCCGCAGCCAGCTTCGTTTCGACATGGTTCCGGAACTCGCTCAGCGCTTCTTCAAGCGGGAGCGGGCTTTCCAGAGAGAGGGCTTCCGAAAGGCGATCCGCCACATAGGCTTCGGGCGTGACGCCTGCCTCGCGTGCTGCATCCGCCAGCCGTCGAGCCGTTTCGGGGTCCAGTTGCAGGGTCAGGGCACCGTCAACCATGGGGCAAGCCTAGCACGTCAGCGCGCTTCCTGCACGAACGGCCAGGGGCTGACCGATTTCGACCAGTCGTCCACCGCCGGGGCGCGGTCGACCGGCGGGGCGGCGCGTTCGGCGCAGGGGTGGCGGTGGCACAGGCGGCAGGCGGGGCCGATGGGGGTCACCTCCGGCGCGGCCAGATCCAGGCCGCGGGCGTGGATCAGGCGGCGGGCGTGTTTCAGCTCGCAGCCCAGTCCGATGGCGAGATCATGCCCCTCGGTGAAGGCGTCGCGGCCCTGACGCTCGACCGTGCGGGCGAGGGTGAACCAGCGGCCGCCGTCCGGCGTCTCGATGATCTGGGTGACGATCCGGCCGGGCGTGCGGAAGGCGCTGTGCAGCCGCCAGCGCGGGCAGGCGCCGCCGAAGCGCGAGAAGGGGAAGGCGCCCGAAGCGAACCGCTTGGAGATATTCCCCGCCTGATCAACCCGCATCAGGAAGAAGGGCACGCCTCGCGCGGTCGGGCGCGACAGGGTGGTCAGCCGGTGCGCCACCTGTTCGAAGCTGACCCCGAACCGGGCCTCCAGCCGGGTCAGGTCATAGCCATTGGCCTCGGCGGCCGCATGGAAGGCGCCGTAGGGCATCAGGATGGCGGCCGCGAGGGTGTTGGTCAGGGCGACCTTCAGGAGCCGCCGCGTGGCGTCGTCCGGCATGTCCGCCGAGGCGGTGAGGGCCGTCAGTTCGGCGTCATGCTCGGCCAGGGCCAGCTGGAAGGCGACGGCGAAGGCGCGCGAGGAGGGGCCCAGGGTCTCGGACAGGTGCAGCCGCTTGCGGTGCGGGTCATAGCGGCGGGTCCACTCGACCATCACATCGTCGGGCAGGGTGCGGACGGTCAGGCCGTGGCGGGCCTGCAGACGGGCGCGGGCGCGGGTCTCGAAGGTCTCGCCGGGCGTTTCGGCCTCAAGCTCGGCGGCCAGTCGCTCGCCGATGGCGTCCAATTCCGGAAAGTGGTTCTGGCGTGACTGCACGAAGTCGCGAACGCGATCGGCGGGTGTCTCGTCGCCTCCGCCGCCGGCGATGTCGGCCTCGGCCCGCGCGCGGGCGCGGCGGTCGGTGAAGGCGCGATACAGGCGCAGCACGGCGTCGGCCACTGCGGGCTGGTCCTCGGCCAGCTGGACGATCTCATGCCGGGGCACAGATAGCCCCTGGAACACCGGATCGGCGAAGGCTTCCGACAAGGTCGCCTCTGACGCCGGACCGCCGGACTGGCCCAGCGCGCGCAGGTCGACGTCATAGGTCTCGGCCAGCCGCAGCAGCAGTTGAGCCGAGACGGGGCGCTGATTGCGTTCGATGTGGTTCAGATAGCTGGGGGACACGCCCAGATCGCCGGCCATGGCCGTCTGGGTCAGGCCCAGATCCCGACGCAGCCGCTTCAGGCGGCCGCCCAGGAACAGCTTGCGGTCGGCGGTGTCCATGGCCGCACGATGTCACAAAATGACTTAACAGCAAGTGTCATGTTGTGACTCAATGACGCGATATGTCCGGCTTGTCGTGTGTCGTTTATGACTGAGGCGTGTTTCCTTTCCGTGACCCGCCGCGCATCGACGGCCCACAGGACAGAGACCCGCCATGACCACCTTCGCCGATCTGGTTCCCTCGCCCAAAGGCCGCTTTGACGGCATCGAGCGCCCCTACACCCCGGAAGACGTCCTGCGTCTGCGCGGCTCGGTGCCGATCACCCATACGCTGGCCGAGCGCGGCGCCAACCGCCTGTGGGAGCTGCTGCACACCGAACCCTTCATCAACGCCCTGGGCGCCGTCACCGGCAATCAGGCCATGCAGATGGTCCGGGCCGGTCTGAAGGCCATCTATCTGTCGGGCTGGCAGGTCGCCGCCGACGCCAACACCGCCGGCGCCATGTATCCGGATCAGTCGCTCTACCCGGCCAACGCCGCGCCGGAACTGTGCCGCCGCATCAACCGCACCCTGCAGCGCGCCGATCAGATCGAGCACGCCGAGGGCGGCGCCAAGCGCGACTGGTTCGTGCCCATCGTCGCCGACGCCGAGGCCGGCTTTGGCGGGCCGCTGAACAGCTTCGAGATCATGAAGGCCTTCATCGAGGCCGGCGCCTCGGGCGTTCACTTCGAGGACCAGCTGGCGTCGGAGAAGAAGTGCGGTCACCTGGGCGGCAAGGTGCTGATCCCGACCCAGGCGCATGAGCGCAACCTCATCGCCGCCCGTCTGGCTGCCGACGTCATGGGCACGCCGACCATCACGGTCGCCCGGACCGACGCCGAAAGCGCCCCGCTGATCACCTCGGACATCGACGAGCGCGACCAGCCCTTCATCGACCGCGACAACCGCACGCCGGAGGGCTTCTTCCGCCTGAAGGAGGGGATCGGTCTGGAGCACTGCATCGCCCGCGGCCTGAGCTACGCCAAGATCGCCGACGTCCTGTGGTGGGAGACCTCGCACCCCGACCTCGACGACGCCCGCAAGTTCGCGGAAGCCGTCCAGAAGGAGCACCCCGGCAAGCTGATGGCCTACAACTGCTCGCCGTCCTTCAACTGGAAGGCCAAGCTGGACGACGCCACCATCGCCAAATTCCAGCGCGAGCTGGGCGCCATGGGCTACAAGTTCCAGTTCGTCACGCTGGCCGGCTTCCACAGCCTGAACAACGGCATGTTCGAGCTGGCCGACGGCTACCGCGATCGCGGCATGGCAGCCTACTCCGAACTGCAGCAGCGCGAGTTCGCCAACGAGGCCCGCGGCTACACCGCCACTCGCCACCAGCGCGAGGTCGGCACCGGCTACTTCGATCAGGTCGCGACCGTCATCTCGAACGGCCAGTCGTCGACGACGGCCCTGAAGGACTCCACCGAAACCGCGCAGTTCGTCGCGGCCGAATAACCAAGGAGAAACAGACCATGGAACCGCTGAACAACCCGACGGCCATCATCGACTTCTGCCTGGCCCCGCTGAATCTGGACACCCAGACCGAGGCGGAGCGGGAGGTGCGGCGTCGCCTTGAGCATGTGCTGAAGACCTACCGGGCCAAGCTCGCCCAGCCGGTCAGCGTGGACTTCTCGTCGATGCCCTCGCAGGTCATCAACGAAGCGGCCCACGGTTACGAGTAACGAAGGCCTGAAGCGGTCGTCGCCCGTGATCAGGCGGCGATCGCGGCCTGTGCGGCGCGGGGCAGGGAGATGACCAGCTCCAGCAGCTCCGCCGCATCGAAGGGCTTGGCCAGGTGCCGGTCGGCGCCCGCCGCTTCCGCCGAGGCGATGTGCTCGGGCAGGGCGTTGGCGGTCAGCATCACCACCGGCGTGCGCGGCAGCCCCATCGCCGCCTCGTGCAGGCGGATTTCACGGGTGGCGGTCAGCCCGTCCATGACCGGCATCTGCATATCCATCAGGATCAGGTCGTAGTCCCCGTCACGCATGGCGCTCAGGGCCTGTGCGCCGTCCTCGACCGAGGTCAGGTCGATCTCGGCCTGGGCCAGGATCATCTCCACCACCTTGCGGTTCACCGGATGGTCGTCGGCCATAAGAACGCGCAGACGACGGTCGTCTCCTGCGGCCAGGGCGGACCCCTCGGCCGTCGTCACGGTCGGCGCTTCGGCCAGTCGCATCGGAATGGTCAGCATGAAGCAGGAGCCGCCGTCCGGCTCGCTCTCGCAGTCCAGTTCGCCACCCATCATCTCGGCCAGCTGGCGCGAGATGGACAGGCCCAGCCCCGAGCCGCCGAACTTGCGGGTGATCCCGCCGTCGGCCTGCTCGAACCGCCCGAACAGGCGGGTGCGGGTCTCGCCGTCAAAGCCGATGCCGGTATCGTCCACGGCGAAGCGCAGGGTCGGCTGGCCGGCGCGAACCGGTCCCGGCATGGCGGTCAGGCTGACGAAGCCCTGAGCGGTGAACTTGACCGAGTTGGAGACCAGATTGGTCAGGATCTGCTTGAGGCGAACGACGTCGCCGGCGATCCAGCGGTCCACCGCGGGGTCGATCTCGACGAAGAATTGCAGGCCCTTTTCGCGCGCGGAGGCCTCGTAGAGCTGGGCGGATTCGCGCACGGCGGCGCCCAGATCGAAGGCCTCTTCGTTCAGTTCCAAACGTCCGGACTCGACGCGGGCCAGATCGAGGATATCGCTCAACAGGACCTGAAGGGTGCGGCTGGACGACTGGATCAGGTCCAGCATCTCGGCCTGCTGGCCCGACAGGTCAGTGTTGCGCAGGGCCTGGGCCACGCCGATGACGCCGTTCAGGGGCGTGCGGATCTCGTGGCTCATATTGGCCAGGAACTGGCTCTTGGCGCTGTTCGCGGCCTGGGCGGCGTCCCGGGCGTCCGCCAGGGCGCGGGCGTCGCGCTTCAGTTCGGTGATGTCCGTGCAGATGGTCACGGTCCCGCCGGCCAGGGTGCGGCGGTCCGAGACGCGCAGCCAGCGGTCCCCGATGATCTGCTGCTCCATGCTGGTCGTGCGGGCGGCGCGGGTGCTCATCCGCTCGGCGATCCACTCTTCCTCGCGGCCCACGGCCTCGGCGTAGAGGCCGTCGTTGAGGCCGATCTGCAGGATCTCGCGGAAGGTCATGCCGCGCTGGAGATTGGCCGACAGCTCGGGGTTCACCTCGGCGTAGCGGCTGTTCCACAGCACCAGCCGGTCCTCGCCGTCATAGAAGGCCAGGCCGTCGGGCATGGCCTCGATGGCCTGCCGCAGTTGGCCCAGGGCGCTGGCGCGGGACATCCACCACATCCAGACCGCCACGGCACCGACGGCGGCGATGCTCAGCACCATGCCGGCCAGCACCAGCGTCATGACGCCCGGGGTCAGGGTCCAGGCCGAGGTCTCGGTTCCGGCGAGGGGCTCGAGGCTCATGGCGCTCATGGCGCCGAAATGCAGGATGATGACCGACAGGGCGCCGCAGACGCCCGCAGCGAACCGCCGCCAGGGCGCGGCGCCGTACAGGAAGGCGGCGCTGGTCGAGGCCAGAACCATGCCCGCGCCGAGGGCCAGGGCGACCAGATCGGCCCGCCAGACGATCCGGCCGGGCAGTTCGAGGGCTGCGACGCCGAGGAAATGCATGGCCGCCACGCCGGACATGGCCAGGGCCGCGCCGACGGCGCGCGCGACGGGGCCGTTGCGGATCAGGACGGCCAGACAGGCCAGGCCGATGCCGGCGAAAGCCATCAGGAAGGAGGCCAGCGTCGTCCAGACGGCGTAGCGAACCTCTCCGCCGACCTGATAGCCCTGCATGGCAATATAGTGGGTGCTGAAGACCGAAAGTCCGGCGGTTATGGCCGCCAGGATCGCCAGATTGCGGCGGCGCATGCCCAGCGAGGCGCGGGCCCGGCCCAGAAGCTGGTAGCCGATTCCGACGCCGAACACGCACACCAGACCGGCGGCGAGAGTCCACCGCCAGTCATGCTGGAACGCAATGCAATATAGAATACGGTCCAAGTGGCGCCCCTTCGCCGGGAACTATCCCGCAAAGGGGTGAAGAAAGCGTGGGCATATGTACGGAAAGGGACGCTCAGGCGTCCGCGACCACAACCGGGAATGACTCGCCCATCACACGCACAGGGTTGATCTGGCGATCCCCGCGGCGGACCTCGAAATGCAGGTGGGGGCCGGTGGAACGGCCGGTTGAGCCTACCAGACCGATGCGCTCGCCCACGCTGACGGCGTCGCCGGTGGCGACGTCCACGCGACTGAGGTGGCCGTAAAGGGTGCTCATGCCATTGGGGTGGACCACCTCGATGAACTTGCCGTAGCCGCCAGCGTCATAGCCGGTGCGCAGGACACGGCCCTCGGCGGCGACAAGGACGCCGGTGCCTCTGGGCGCGGCGATATCGACCCCGTCGTGGTGGCGGGCGGCGTGGCCGGGCAGACGGCGCATGCCGAAGGCCGAGTTCACCGCATAGCCCCGCACGGGCTCGATGAAGGTGATCTGGCGGGTGACCGGCCCGGCGGGCGCGGCGACCGCGGTCACCGGCGGGGCTTCGGGCACGGCGAAGTCCTCGGCGAGGGCGGGGCGCGGGTTCAGCGGGGCGGCGGCCATGGCCAGGACGGCGACGACGCCGAGGACCATGGCCTGGCCGGAATGGGTGAGGAACGACCGGGCGGTCGGCAACAGGCGTCGCATGGGCGGCGTCGGCTCCGTCTTCGGCTCGGATGAGCGGGGACAAGGCGGCGCGGCGACGCGCGGCTTTCGCGGCGCGGCCGGGGCTCCGCGCCTCGGTGAGCCGGCGGGATAGGGGACGCAGAGGGCGACTTTGGGGCGCTCCCGGGGCGGCAGGTGGTCGCAGGGTGCAACGAAAAGGGGCGCGGACCCTTGGGTCGCGCGCCCCTTCGCCGTCAGGCTGTCAGCCGTTTACTGCAGCGCCAGGGTCCAGGTCAGGGCCCCCACGTGGCTGTCGGCATGGTCGCCGAAGCGGCCCCGGTAGCCGAAGGTCAGCTTGCCCAGGCCCACGTCGGCCTCGACCCCGGCGGAGGCCAGCAGGGATCCGCCGAACGGGTCCTCGATCTCGCGCCGCAGGATCTGGGCGGGGTTGCCCAGGATGCCGGTGGCGACCGCATCGGAGCTGTCGCCGAACGAGTCGCGGTAGCCGCCCTCGATGAAGAAGCCGACCCCGTCGCCGCCGCCTTCGGCCCGCAGCGAGACCTCGCCCGCCGCCGCCTGCACGGTGCGGTCCTGATAGGCGTACTGCGCCGCGGCGCCTTGCTCGGCCCAGCCGTTCACGTCCGTCGAGCCCCAGGTGACGGCCGCGCGGGGCGACAGGGCGATGCCGCCCATGTCGAACCACCAGCCGCCCTGGACCCGCGCGCCGATGCTGCCGCCGGTGGTTTCGCCCGTGTGGACGATCGGGGCGAGGGCTGTCTGGCGGGTGATGTCGTCATAGTTCTCGATCGACCCGCCGGCGGCCGCGCCCAGGAACATGTTCCCCGAGCGCCAGCCGACCCAGGCGTCGAAGGCGTAGGTCTCGAGGTCGAAGGCGAGGGGACCGGCCTCGACCTCGGCGGTGCGGAAGGTTCCGGCCAGGCCGAAGCGCAGGCTTTCGGACTGGACGTGATCCAGACCCACCCGGCCGCCCCAGCCCGTGGCCTTGGACGAGGCGACGACACCCCGGCTGTCGGTCTCGACGCTGTCGGCCAGCACGCCGAAGGTCATGTGGGTTCCTGCCTGCCAGGACTCGCGACCGGCGAAGGTCTCGGTGGACAGGTCCAGAAGATCCTCGCGCTGACGGAAGGCGGTCTCTGCCTGAACCGTCGACTGGGCGCCGAGGTCGCCGTAGTAGAGATAGTCGTTCGCCAGTTGCGCGATCAGGCGGTGCCCCGCCGCCGTCGGGTGTACGCCGTCCCAGTACAGGTAGCTGTCGGGATTGGCGCAGACGGTGACGCCGTTGAAGCAGGACTGGGTGACATTGGTCAGGCCGAACCGGCCCGGATTGGCGGCCAGCGGATCGCTGATCTTGTAGAGGTCCATCAGGATGATGTTGGTGTTCGGCTGGCCCGCCGCGGTGGTCATCAGCCGGCTCTGCAGGGCGCTGTTGAACTGCTGACCCGCGAAGTCGGCCAGGGCCGCGCCGTTGGGGCCGGTCGCGCTGAATTGCGGCGTGATGCCCAGCCGCGGCAGGTTGGAGACGAGGATGGTGCCGGCGCCGGCGGTGGCGACGCTGTTGACGATGAAGTTTACGTCGGTGGCGGCGGCGTTGACGACCGTCTGCATGGCGCCGGTGGGGTTGGCCGAGGCGGCGGCGCCCGGGAAGGCCTGGAAGATGTTGTTGGCCCCGCCCAGGATGCTGACCAGGTCATTGCGCCCGAAGGTGCCGCCCGCGCCGGTGTAGGCGAGGAGCTGGTTGCGCATGCCCGGAGGGCTGGCGGCGTTGTCCGTGCGGGCGCCGCCGAAGGCGTAGTTGACGCTGCCGGTCACCGGGGCGCCGGCGGTGAAGCGGCCGGCGTTGAAGCCCAGCAGTTCGGTGAAGACCGGCCCGTTCGAGAAGCGGCCCTGGAAATAGGGCGGCGAGGTGGGCTGGCCGGAGACGGCGTACAGGTTGCCGTTGTCGCTGAGGCTGTCGCCGAAGACGATCAGGCGGTTGTAGGTCTGGGCGCTGGCGGCGCCGGCGACGGAGCCGGCAGCGGCGACCGCCAACGCGGCGAGGGCCGCGTTACGCAGAAAACGAGACATCGATGTTCCTCCCTCGGTCGTCATGATGCGACCGTTAACCGCACTCTGCGCCCGTTTGCCGGGTATGCAAGATGCCGCGAGGTAAGCTTTTCAGTCCGTACTCAGTACAACATGCGGAAACGCAGGGTGCCGTCGACGGCGCGCAGGGATTGCACCGCCTCCGGATCATAGTTCCGGTCGACGTCGGTGATAACGTAGCCGGTTCTTTCGTCCGTCTTCAGATGTTGTCCGAGAATGTTCAGGCCCGCCCCGGCGATGGCGCGGTTGAGGTCGGCGAGGACACCCGGCTGATTGCGGTGGATGTGCAGGATGCGGTGGGCGCTGGAGACCTCGGCCAGTTGCACGTTCGGCAGGTTGACGCAGAAGGTGGTGTCGCCGCGGTTCAGATAGGCCAGCAGACGGTCGGCGGCGAACTCGCCGATGGCTTCCTGGGCCTCCTCGGTGGAGCCGCCGATGTGGGGCGTCAGGATGACATTCTTCAGGCCGCGCAGGGGACTGTCGAAGGGATCGGCGTTGGTGGCGGGCTCATCCGGGAAGACGTCCACCGCCGCGCCGCCGATCCGGCCCGAGCCGAGCGCCTGGGCCATGGCCCCGATGTCGACGATGTGGCCGCGCGACAGGTTCAGCAGCAGGGCGCCCGGCTTCATCCGCGCGAACTGGGCGGCGCCCATGACATTGGCGTTGTCGGCCCGGCCATCGACGTGAAGGGTGACGACGTCGCTTTCAGCCAGCAGGGCGTCCAGCGAGGGCATGCGGCGGGCGTTGCCCAGCGCCAGCCGCTCGGTCAGGTCGTGGAAGATGACCCGCATGCCCAGGTTCTCGGCCAGCACGGACAGCTGGCTGCCGATGGCGCCGTAGCCGACGATGCCGAGGGTCTTGCCGCGCAACTCGCGCGAGCCGGTGGCCGACTTGTTCCACTCGCCCCGGTGCATGGCGGCGGATTTGTCCGGCACGTCGCGCATCAGGTTGATCATGACGCCGATGGCCAGCTCCACGACCGAACGGGTGTTGGAATAGGGGGCGTTGAAGACGGCGACGCCGTGGTCGGAGGCGGCGGCGAGATCGATCTGGTTGACGCCAATGCAGAAGGCGGCGACGGCCATCAGACGGTCGGCGGCCTGCAACACGCGCTCGGTGACCATGGTCTTGGAGCGGATGCCCAGAACATGGACGCCCTTGATCCGCGCGATCAGCTCGTCCTCGCCCAGGGCGCCCTTGGCGGTTTCGACCGTGTAGCCCGCGTCCTCCAGCCGCTGGACGGCGGCGGGGTGGATGTTCTCGAGCAGCAGGATGCGCATGCGGCTGCGCGGATAGGACCAGCGACCCGTCTCGCCCTCGGCGTGGAGCAGTTCGTCGATGGAGGCGGCCTCGGCGTCGGCGGCCTCGACCACGGTGGGGCGGCGCACGACCTCGGTGAAGGCGTAGAAGCGGTCAGCGGCGCCGGCGATCTTCACCTCGGCGTCGTTCCAGCCGTCGCCGACCATGACCACGGGCGAGGGCAGGTTCAGGGCGCGTATGACGGTCGGCTTGCCGCCGGCCTCGGACAGGGGATTGGCCGTATCGACGCCGGTGACGCGGCCGTCGGCGTCATAGCTCAGGTCGTTGCACAGCACCCGGTCGGGCGCGACGCCCAGTCGCTCGGCGACGGGGGCGATGATCTCGCGGAAGCCGCCGGACAGGATGACGATGCGGTGGGCGTTGGCCTTGAAGAAGGCGAGGTTCTTGCGGACCGAGGGGGTGCCCTCGTCGAGGATGCGATCAGCCAGCGCCTGCACATGGGCGCGGGTCAGGGGCAGCAGGGCCAGACGACGGCGCAGGGCCTCGCCGAAACCGAGCTCCCCGGCCATGGCCTGATCGGTCAGGGCGGCGATCTGCGCGCGAACGGCGTCGGCGTCGGGCGAACCCTCCAGCGCGATGTCGGCCAGAGCCTCGAGCGTCTCCACGCGCACGAGGGTCGAATCGAAGTCGAAAACATAGGTCGCGTCAGCCATGTCCGGACCTTGGCTCACCTTCGCAGTTGCAGCAACGGACAGTCGGGCGGTTGGCGAAAAACAGGGTGCAAACAGTGCAATTGGTGCAGATCGTCCACTTTGCGGAGACGGTCGAAATACACCGTCTATGCCGTCTATGCCGTCTATGCCGTCTACCCCGTCTATCGCCGCCAACGAAAACGCCGGCCGCTCCGTGAGGAACGACCGGCGAGCAGTCTAGCAGGCGGATGCGTCAGAATTGGACGTGTGGGCTTCGCTCACCTCTCCAACCCGACCCCTCCGTCTCGTCGGCTGCGCCGCCGAGCCACCTCCCCACTGCGTGGAGAGGTGAATTCTAGCGCTCACCTCTCCAGCGAAGCTGGGGAGGGGACCATGCAAGCCGGAGGCGAAGCATGGTGGAGGGGTGAGGCTCGCGGCGCGCCCTAGAACCGGCCGATGTTGCGCAGGCGGCTGTCGGGGCGGCGGGCGTCGAGGGCGGCGGCGCCGATGGCGGCGGCGAGGGTCGCCAGGGCGACCAGGCCGGCGCCTTCCTTGGCGTGGGTCTTCGCATAGTCCCCGGCGTCCTCGGCGTAGCGACGAGCCGCCTTGCCGTGCTTTTTCAAGGCCTTGCGCGAGGATTTTTGCGTCTTGTTCCACCAGCGGCCGCCGCGGTCGCGGGCGTCGTCGGTGAAGTCGTGGGCGCGCTCGCCCGCCTCGCTGAGGCCGTGACGGACGGTTTCCGCGAAATCCTCGAAGCGACCGCGCAGACCGTCCGTATCGACCCAGCCGCGCGGGTTCAGGCGGCCGCGCAGGGCCTCGTAACGGGTCGGGCCGGTGCGCTGGTTCAGCAGCAGGGTGGCGAGGCCGACCCCGGCGAGGATCGCGACCACGCCTGCGGTGATGCCGGGATGTTTGCGAACTTCGGCGAGGGCGGAGAACTGGCGAACCATCGGATAGTGAACCTCTTCAGCGAGGCCGTCTTCGGACGGATCGTACAGCCCGTCGTCGTACAGCTCATGGGCGGAACCCCTGTCCCGCATCAGAGAAGGAGCGAACCTGGCCAGAAGAGGTTCCGCCACGCCGGGCAGGGCATTGTAGAGGCTGGCGATCAGGCGACCGCCGCCGCCGACGGTGATTTCCCGGATCGGGTGGGTGGCGCAATACAGGATGGTGTCCGCCGCCACGCGGGTCGAATAGACCGGCTGGGGGTTCTGGACGGCGTAGCCGGTCAGGTTGCGGGCGTGCTTGTTGTAGGGCGTGTCGAGCGCCGCAGGCTTGACCAGAGACAGGCTGACGGGGGCGTCATCCCGGATCAGCTCCATGCGCAGGGCGTTGGTGAAGCCCTTCACAGCGTGCTTGGAGGCCGAATAGACGCCCTGAACCGGCATCGGGGCGTCGGACAGGATGGAGCCGACATTGATGATGGCCCCGCCCCACGGCCGCTCGCGCAGACGCTCGGCGGCGAGGATGGAGCCGTTCACCACGCCCCAGTAGTTGGTCTCGAACAGGCGGCGCTGGTCCTCCAGCGTGGTCTCGCGGATCGGTCCGAAGATCGAGACGCCGGCATTGTTGATCCAGGTGTCGAAGCCCCCGAACAGGCGGCGGCATTTGTCGGCGGCCTCGGCCAGGGCGTCGGCGTCGGCGACATCGGCGACGGACCAGGCGACACGGGCGCCGGTGGCCTGAAGCTCCTCGCACAGGGCGGCCAGATCCTTTTCCCCACGGGCGATCAGGAAGACGCAGGCCCCGGCCTTCGCCGCCCGCCGCGCGACGGCCAGACCGATTCCCGAGGTCGCCCCGGTGATGACGATGGTCTGTTTGTTCAGCGGTTTCAGATGGGCTCTGGACATGAAATCACCGGTTGAGGTTCACGCGAGACTATACCGCCAGACGCCGGGCGGGCGAGGGGGCCTTATCATCGCCCCTTCGGCCCCCTATCTAGCCGCCTTCGTATTTCTTGAGACCGAGGACCGCCGTGACCGATCACGCGCATACCCATTCCACGCCTTCTGACGATCTGGCCGCCGCCTTCCAGATCGAGGGCTGGCCCGTGCGCGGCCGTCTGGTGCGTCTGGGCGAGACGATCGATTCCATCCTGTCGGCGCATTCGTATCCCGAGCCGGTCGCGGCCCTGCTGGGCGAGGCCTGCGCGCTGGCGGCCCTGATCGGGTCGAGCCTGAAGTTCGAGGGCCGTCTGATCGTGCAGGCGCAGGGCAATGGCCCGGTACGCTATGTCGTGGCCGACTACGGCACCGACGGGCATCTGCGCGGCTATTGCCGGTTCGATCCGGATGAGGTCGCGGCGGCGTCGCAGGGCTTCGCGCGTCCGGGGGCCAAGACCCTGCTGGGCGAAGGCGTGTTCGTGATGACGCTGGATCGTGGTCCGGACTTCGAGCGGACGCAGGGCATCACCCCGATCGAGGGGGAGAGCCTGTCGCTGGCCGCCGAACACTATTTCCAGCAGTCGGAGCAGATCCCGACCAAGGTGCGTCTGGCTGTCGGTTCGGTGGAGACCGAAGCCGGCTCGCAATGGCGCGCGGGCGGGGCGCTGATCCAGCTGATCGCCGGCGACGAGGCGCGCGGCTCGACCGAGGACGTGTGGGACCGCTCGCGGGCGCTGTTCCAGACGCTGGCCGACGACGAGCTGATCGACCCGACGATCACGCCGGACATCCTGCTGTTCCGCCTGTTCCATGAGGACGGCGTGCGGCTGGAGGACGCGCGCGCCCTGTCGGCCCAGTGCCGCTGTTCGAAGGACCGGATCAGCGCCGTGCTGGCCTCGTTCGGACCGGACGAGCGGGCCGAGATGATCGAGGACGACGGCAAGATCCGCGTCACCTGCGAATACTGCGCGACGGTCTATGAGCTGGAGCCGGAAGAAGTGACGGCGGGCTGATCCTGCAGCGCGGCCGGCGGTGAGGCGGTGGTCGGTCCCACCGCCAGCACGCCGTCGTAGGCCCCGTCCTCGACCGGGCCGAGGATGATGCCGCGGGCGTCGGGGTCATAGCGGCCGCGTCGGCTGTTCGGCCCGCAGCCGTTCGGATCGCAGCCCCAGGTCTCGCCGCCCTGATTGGCGAGGTTCAGGGTGAAGGTGTCCGAGGCGTGCAGGTGCCCGGCGGCGGGGAGGCCGACGTCCGGGAAGCGCGCGTAGCCCTTCTTGCGCGCATGCAGATCGCCGACGAAGACCAGCACTCGGGCCTGCGGTCGATCGACGAGAGCGCGGCTGATGCCATAGGCCATCTCCAGCTCCCACCAGGCCTGATCCCGACCCGCGATGCGCGACTCGACGGCCATGAACGGGTGGATGACGACGTCATGCCCCGCCGCCTTCAGCCGCCAGAAGCCGACCATCATATCGAGCATGGCCACGCTGTTGCGGCCGTCGTTGTTGCGCGGATTGCCGAAGTCGCCATGCAGCAGGACCTGACGGGCGGCGTCTTCCGTCGGGGCGGACAGGGCGTTGCGGAACAGGGTGCGCTCGGTCTCGGGCATCTCCAGCGCGATGGTCACCGGGCCCTGCTTCGCCGCCTCGCAGACGATGCCGAGGAAGGCGGCCGGGATTTCGACCGAGCCGTGCCAGTCGGGGATGACCAGAATGTGCTCCGGACGGGCCAGCAGGGCGTCGGTACCGGCGGGGGCGGCGCACTCCGTCTGGGCGGGCTGGGCCGTCAGGAGGGCGGCGGCGGCAAGCAGTTCGAGCATGGTTCAGCCTTCAGCGGGATCAGGGACGGGCGACGGGCGGGGAGGCGGTGGCGGGGCCGACGGCGAGGTAGCCATCAAAGGCTCCGTCCGCCTCGGGCGCGATGACGACGCCGCGGCGGTCGCCGAGGTCGAGCGGCGTGAGGGCATATGGGCCGCACTCCTCCCGGCAGTTCCACGCCTCGCCGCCGTTCGTGGCGACATAGAGGGACAGAACCTCCTCCGGGCGGAAGTGGGCGGCGGCGGGCAGGCCGAGGCTCGAGCCGAAGCGGCGGGCCTTCCCGGCGTGGACCGAGCCCACGAAGATCATCATGCGGCGCTCGGGCGCGGCGCGGGCGGCGGCTGACCACAGCTGGGCGCGGTCCAGTTCGGCGTGGGACTGGGTGAAGCCCTCGACGCGCGGGCTGGCCGGGACGGAGGCCAGAAGCTTCAGGTCGCCGCCCGCCTGATGCAGGGCGCGGAAGCGCTGAAGCATGGCCAGCATGGCCTCGCTGCCGCGGCCGTCGTGATAGCGGAACGGGCCGTGCGGATAGTCCAGCAGGAGGGCGCGGGCGGCGTCGGCGTCCGGCTCGGCCATGAAGGCGTCGAAGGTCGCCTGCATCTGGACCGGGTATTCCAGCACCGCCGTGACGGGGCCCTTCTTCAGCGCCAGACAGACCAGATCGGCGAAGGCGGCGGGGGCTTCGGCCGTGCCGTGCAACTCGCCGACGGCGATGAAGCGCAGCTCCTCCCCCCACAGGGCGTCGGAGCCGCTGACAGGCGCGCAGGCCGGCTGGGCCGTCAGCAGGCTGGCGGCGGCGAGCAGCGAGATCATGGAACCCCCGGTTGGCGCGCCCCCTTACCGGCGCGTGTCCAAGCTCGGCAGTCAATATGGCGAGGCTGTGGCCGGTCAGACGATCAGGAAGACGGCGTTGGCGAAATTGTGCAGCAGGACGGGGAGCAGCAGGCTGCCGGTCTTCTCGCGCACCCAGACCAGAAGCAGGGCCGGGCCGCCGGTGAGGAGCAGGGTCATGGCGTCGAAGGTGAAGGCGCCGTCGCTGTAGCCCAGCGCATGGGCCAGGCCGAAGGCGACCGAGCTGATCAGGGCGCCCCAGCCCATCGGCGCGCCGAGAAGGCGCAGGGGGCGGGCGAAGGCCTCGTTCAGCATCAGCAGCAGGACGCCGCGATAGAAGAGCTCCTCGTCCAGCCCCGGCATGGTCAGCTGGAAGGCCAGTTCGTCGGCGTCCAGCGGCGGGGTGGGGAACCGGAGGGCCAGGCCGAGGAAGAGGGCGAGCAGGGCGCCGGAGAGGATCAGGGCGCCCTTCAGCCCCTTGCGGTCCTGCTTCAGCGTCAGGCCGCAGCGTTCGGCGCCGAGCATCAGGGCGACGGTCAGGGACAGGCCGATGGCCAGCGCCTTGCCTTCCCAGTTCCGGTCCGAGGGCCAGAACTGCAGGGGAATGTGGCCGTAGCCGCGGGTCAGCAGGGCGTCATAGGCGGCCATCAGCACAAGGGCGCCGAGGAACCAGCCCCATTTCACCTTGCCGCGCAGGGCCAGGGCCGCGACCAGTCCCATGGCCGCCGTCGCGCCGAGCCATCCGCCCAAAGCCATGATCGCATCCGGCATCGTCCGCCCTCCGAAAGTTGTTCGGGGGAGAGGCGACGAAGCGTCGCCGTGGATGCGCGGCGGAAGATGAAATCGCGGTAAGGCGGCTCAGTACGCCAGCGCGATGCCGTCCTTGCGCATCTCCGTCGCCGCGCCGTAGGTCCAGCGGCCGCCGGGGTTCTGCTGCATGACCACGTTCTGGTAGCCGCCGAAGCCGCCGTCGGGCGGGCCGAGGGTCCAGCCCATGGCCTCCAGCTGGCGCTTGCTGAGCTCGGGCACGCCGGATTCCAGATGCAGGCGGCCGACGCCCTCGGCGGGCTCGCCGGTGGGTTCGGACGAGCCGTAGTGCTGCCATCGCGGCGCGTCACCGGCCTCCTGCGGGTCGAGGCCGTAGTCGACCATGTTGATGATGATCTGGGCCTGTCCCTGCGGCTGCATGCCGCCGCCCATGACGCCCATGGCCATCCACGGGTGGCCGTCCTTGACCGCGAAGCCGGGGATGATGGTGTGGAAGGGCCGCTTGCCCGGCGCGTAGACGTTGGGGTGGCCGTCGGTCAGGGCGAACAGCTCGCCCCGGTCCTGGAACATGAAGCCCAGCGTATTGCCCGCGCCGTCATCCGCCACGAGGCCCGAGCCCATGCCGCGGTAGTTGGACTGGATCCAGCTGACCATCATGCCGTCCTTGTCGGCGACGCTGAAATAGGTGGTGTCGCCCTGTGTCGGCGCATCGCCGGGGAAGACGCGGTCCATGACTCGGTCCGGCCGGATCAGGGCGGCGCGCTGGCGGGCGTAGTCCTTGGAGTTCAGCCACTCGACGGGGGTGCGGCTGAAGCGGTCGTCGGCGAACCACTTCGCGCGGTCCTCGAAGGCCAGACGCTTGGCCTCGGCCTGGTGGTGGATCGAGGCGGCGGACTGGAAGCCCATGCTCTTCAGGTCGAACTGTTCGCAGATGTTGAGGATCTGGTTGGTCGACAGGCCCTGGGTGTTGGGGCCGAGGCCGTAGACCTCGACGCCGCGATAGTCGGTGCGGATCGGCTCGACCCATTCGGTGCGGTGGGCGGCGAGGTCGGCCTTGGTCAGCCAGCCGCCGATGCGCCGGAAATAGGCCTCGATGGCGTCGGCGATGGGGCCTTCGTAGAAGGCGTCGCGGCCGTGCTCGGCGATCAGGCGATAGGTGCGGCCGAGATCCGGATTGGCGAACATCTGGCCGACTTTCGGCGTGGCGCCGCCGGGAGCGTAGACCCGCTTGCGGTTGTCGTTCTCCTCGATCAGCGCCGCCGACCGGTCGAACGAGGCCATGTTGCGCTCGAGGTAGTAGGCGATGACCTGCGGGACGGGGACGCCTTCCTCGCAGAGCTCGGCGACCGGCAGCAGGACGTCCTTCCACGGCAGCTTGCCGTAGCGCTGGTGGGCGCTCCACCAGGCGTCGACCGTGCCGGGGACGTTGACGGTGACGGCGCCGTAGGAGGGAAGGTGGCCGTTGGGACGGGCCTTCGACCGCGCCGTCTCCAGCGACAGGCCGCGGGGGCTGTTGCCCGAGCCGTTGAAGCCGACGACCTTCCGCTGGGCCGGATCCCACAGCATGCAGAAGGCGTCGCCGCCGATGCCGTTGGCCACGGGCTCGAGGAAGCCGAGCGCCGCGTTGATGGCGATGGCCGCGTCGATGGCCGAACCGCCGCGCCGCAGGGTGTCGATGCCGATCAGGGTCGCGCGCGGATGGGCCGAGGCGGCGGCGCCGTTGGCGCCCCAGACCGTCGATCGGCCGACGAATTTCGGCCCGGTGATGCGGTCGCCGATGACGATGCCGGCGTAGGGATCAGGCGCGCGGGCGGGTTGGGGCGGGGCGGCGGGGGCCTGTCCCGGGGCCGGCGGGGTCTGCGCGTTGGCGATCCCGCTCCCGGCCAGCAGCGCCCCGGCGGGCAGGGACGACAGGAAGGTGCGACGACGCATGGGCGGACTCCCCTTGAACTGAGGGAGGGAGCCTAGCGGGTCTGTCCGGGCTGTGAAGCCTGATTGTCGGCGCGAGGCGGGGCTCCGCAACCGGACCGCGCCAGCATGCGGGCGTTGTAGCGTTCGGCATAGGCGTAGGGCGCAGTCGCGAAGGCGCTGTGGGCTACGTAGTCGCTCGTTCCCTCGATCATGCGGACGCCGCAGGCGTCCTCGATGGTGCGAGAGTCTACGCCGGGCACGCTTGAGGCATAACCGTTCACGCCGAGAAGCCGGTGGTCTCCGGCGACGAGTGCTCGGTCAGCATCTGCGCGCGCGTTGGCAACTCTGATCCATGACAGGGCTGCCTGCTGCCTCTGAAACATGGCCTGGTAATTGAGGCAGGCTGCCGTCGCTTGTCGGCAAGGACGCGGCGGCGGCGCATCTGCGGGATCCATAGCGGGCGATGCTGTGCCGCCAACACAGCTGGCGAGCGCCGGTGCGGTGAGCAGGCCGAAAAGGATGACGAGACGACGGATCGCAAACCCCAAGACGTGTGCGGCGGACATTACCGGGTCTGGCGTCGCTGTGAAGGTTGTTCGTCGGCGGCGCTCAGGGCGCACGCAGGTTGCCTGCCATCTTGTCCCCGTACCTCGCGACCGCGAAAGCAAGGGCGGCGGGGATGATCCACGCGGCGATCGCATAACCGAGGATGCCGATGATCATCAGCCATTCCATCAGTCCACGGCCCCCGGCCAGAAACGTGACGGGGATCGCCAGCAGGATCGCCAGCCAGAGGGGCAGCAGGATCCAACTGATGGCCAACCACCGCCGTTTTCGCTTCAGGTTGCCGACGAACCAGCCGCCAAGGCCGCCGACGACCGCCAGACCGAGCAGGATGAGACCGAACATCCGGGCAGGAGGGGCTGTTCGCGCGGGGCGGTCAAGTGACGAGAGCTGACGATAGCGGTTGTGGAGGGAGGACTTAGCCCCCCAGATCCAGCGAATACCCCGCCGAGCGGACGGTGCGGATCGGGTTGACGGTGCCTTCGACGTTCAGGGCCTTGCGCAGGCGGCCGACGTGGACGTCGACGGTGCGGGCCTCGACATAGACGTCCGAGCCCCAGACAGCGTCCAGCAGCTGTTCGCGGCTGAACACCCGGCCCGGGTGCTGCATGAAGTGGTCGAGCAGGCGGAATTCGGTGGGTCCGAGGTGGATTTCCAGGCCGGCGCGGCGGACGCGGTGGGCGACACGGTCGATGACGATGTCGCCGTGGTTGATGCGGTCGTCGGCCAGACCCGGACGGATGCGGCGCAGGACGGCGCGGATGCGGGCCGTCAGCTCGGTCATCGAGAAGGGCTTGGTCAGATAGTCGTCGGCGCCGGTGTCCAGACCGCGCACGCGGTCCGATTCCTCGCCGCGGGCCGTCAGCATGATGATCGGCAGGTTGCGGGTCTCGGACCGGCCGCGGATGCGGCGGCAGACCTCGATGCCCGACAGCTTGGGCAGCATCCAGTCCAGCAGGACCAGATCGGGCAGGCGCTCGTCGATCTGCAGCATGCCTTCCTCGCCGTCCGAGGCGACGACGACCTTGTAGCCCTCTTTTTCGAGGTTGTAGGACAGCAGCGTCGCCAGCGCGTCCTCGTCTTCCATCACCAGAACATAGGGCTGCACGTCAGGCTCTCCGGTAGGGATCAGGCGGTGGTCGGCAGGTCGCCGTCGGTCTCGGGATTCCAGCGCGGGCGTTCGCCCGTGAACTCCAGACCGGTGATTTCGTAGTGGATGGTCTCGGCGATGTTGGTCGCGTGGTCGCCAATGCGTTCCAGGTTCTTGGCCATGAACAGCAGGTGGGTGCAGGCGCTGATCGTGCGCGGGTCGCCCATCATGTAGGTCAGCAGTTCGCGGAACAGGCTGTTGTAGTGCTCGTCGACCTCGTCGTCCGTGTTCCAGACGGCGATGGCGCGATCGACTTCGCCGACCGCATAGGCGTCGAGCACGTCGCGCAGGCGCATGGAGACCAACTTGCCCATCCGCTCGATGGAGCGGGTGAGGGGCTGCATCGGCTCGCCCTCGGCGAGGATCAGGGCGCGCTTGGCGATGTTCTTGGCCAGGTCGCCGGTGCGCTCCAGGTCCACCGCCAGCTTCATCGCCGACAGGGTCTTGCGCAGGTCCGAGGCGACCGGCTGGCGCAGGGCGATCAGACGGATGGCCTTCTTCTCGATCTCCCGGTGCATGGCGTCCAGGCGGACGTCACGCTCGACGACGGCCTTGGCCAGGGCCACGTCGCGACGGGCCACGGAATCGACGGCGTCGGCGACCTGGGCCTCGGCCAAGCCACCCATGCGGGCGACCTCGGCGGTCAGCTGGTTCAGTTCGTCGCCATAGGCCTTGACGGTGTGCTGGTTCATCAGCCGAAGCGCCCCGTGATGTAGTCGAGGGTGCGTCGCTCGCGGGGATTCGTGAAGATTTCCTCGGTCGGGCCGGTCTCGACCAGACGGCCGAGGTGGAAGAAGGCGGTGCGCTGCGAGACGCGGGCGGCCTGGGCCATCGAGTGGGTGACGATGACGATGCAGTAGCGTTCGCGCAGTTCGTCGATCAGTTCCTCGATCTTGGCGGTGGCGATCGGGTCCAGGGCCGAGCAGGGCTCGTCCATCAGGATGACTTCCGGCTCGACGGCGATGGCGCGGGCGATGACCAGACGCTGCTGCTGGCCGCCCGACAGGCCGGTGCCCGGGGCGTGCAGACGGTCGGCGACTTCATCCCACAGGCCGGCGCGCTTCAGCGAGGCCTCGACGATGACGTCCAGATCGGCCTTGGACGAGGCCAGGCCGTGGATGCGCGGACCGTAGGCGACGTTCTCGTAGATCGATTTGGGGAAGGGGTTGGGCTTCTGGAACACCATGCCGACGCGGGCGCGCAGCAGCACCGGGTCAACGGCCTTGGCGTTGATGTCCTCGCCGTCCATGTCGATCCGGCCGGTGACCTTGGCGTGGCTGATCGTGTCGTTCATGCGGTTCATGGTCCGCAGGAAGGTCGACTTGCCGCAGCCCGACGGGCCGATCAGGGCCGTGACGGTCTTGTCCGGGATGTCCAGCGAGACGTCGAACAGGGCCTGCTTGCCGCCGTAGAAGACGGAGACGTCGCGGGCGGCGATCTTGGTCGGGCCGACGGGACCGGCGCTGGGGGTGACGGTCGGGGCGGCGATGACGGCGGCCTCATCGGCGGGCGCGCCGCCTTCGGAGCCGTCCGCGGCACGGAAGATTTTCGAGAACATGGGGCTTACCACCGGCGTTCGAAGCGCCGGCGCAGCAGGATGGCGGCGGCGTTCATGACGATCATGAAGGCGAGCAGGACCAGGATCGCAGCGGCGGTCCGCTCGTGGAAGGCGCGTTCCGACGCGTTCTCCCAGATGTAGACGAGAGAGGGCAGGGCGCCCGCGGGCTCGACCACGCTGTGGGGCAGGCCGGGCACGAAGCTGACCATGCCGATCAGCAGCAGGGGGGCGGTCTCGCCCAGGGCGTGGGCCATCGAGATGATGGCGCCGGTCATCACGCCGGGCATGGCCAGAGGCAGGGTGTGCTGGAAGACCGTCTGGGTCTTGGACGCGCCCATGGCCAGGGCGGCCTCGCGGATCGACGGCGGCACCGCCTTCAGCGAGGAGCGGGTGGCGATGATGATGGTCGGCAGGGCCATCAGGGCCAGCACCAGGCCGCCGACCAGAGGGCTGGCGCGGGGCAGGTGCATCCAGTTGATGAACAGGGCCAGACCCAGCAGGCCGTAGATGATCGACGGCACGGCGGCGAGGTTGTTGATGTTGACCTCGATGATGTCCGTGATCCGGTTCTTCGGGGCGAACTCTTCAAGGTACAGGGCCGCGCCGACGCCGAGCGGAATGGCGATCAGGGCGGTGACCAGCAGCATCAGGGCCGAGCCGATGACGGCGCCCAGCACGCCGGCCAGCTCGGGCTCGGTCGAGTCGCCGCGGGTGAAGATGGCGCTGTTGAAGTGGGACGAGACGTGGCCGTCCGCCTTCATGCGGTCCAGCCAGGCGATCTGCTGGTCCGACAGGCGGCGCTGGTCGGACGGGGTCGCTTTCGAGATCTCGCCCTTGAAGTAGAGGTCGGCGTCATCCGACATCGGGGCGGCCAGGGTGATGGTCTGGCCGACCACGCCCGGCTGGCGCGTGACGCGCTCGGCGGCGACGAACTTCAGCTCGGACGAGAAGAGGGTGCGCAGGGCGGCGGCCTTCGTGCCCTGGGCGTCGTCCTGTTCACCCATGCGGGCCAGTTGCTGTTCGGCGACCAGAAGCTCGAAATTGGTGCCCTGCGGATAGCCGCGGTCGATCCGCGCCGGGTCCATGTAGACCGGCAGGGTGACGGAGTGGCTGTAGAAGGCGGTGTGGCCCTGATCGATGATGCGGCCCAGCAGCAGCAGCAGGAAGCCGACGGCCACGCCGATGGCCAGCAGGCCGTACAGGCGGAACCGGGTTTCGCGGGCGTAGCGCTTCTTCAGGCCCGCGCGCAGGCGATCGACGCGCTGCGGGTCGGCGTTCGGAGCGGCGGGGGAAACGGGGGCGTGGTCGGCTGCGTCAGTCATATTGCTGCCGGTAGGTCTGGACGATGCGCTGGGCGACGATGTTCAGCAGCAGGGTCACGAGGAACAGGGTCAGACCGAGACCGAAGGCCGACAGCGTCTTGGGGCTGTTGAACTCCTGGTCGCCGGTCAGAAGGGTGACGATCTGGACGGTGACGGTGGTCACGGTCTCGAGCGGGTTGAGGGTCAGCTTGGCGGCGAGGCCCGCGGCCATGGTGACGATCATGGTCTCGCCGATGGCGCGCGACATGGCCAGCAGCATGGCGCCGGCGACGCCGGGCAGGGCGGCGGGCAGAAGCACGCGCTTCACCGTTTCGGACTTGGTGGCGCCCATGGCGTAGGAGCCGTCGCGCAGCGACTGGGGCACGGCGTTGATGATGTCGTCCGACAGGGAGCTGACGAAGGGGATCAGCATGATGCCCATGACGCCGCCGGCGACGAGGGCCATCTGATTCTGGACCAGCATCAGATACTGGCCGAGGCCGTCCAGCGGACCGCCGACGAACCAACTGCCGATGGTGTTGAAGAAGACCCGCATGAAGGGGCCGACGGTCAGGGCGGCGAAGAAGCCGTAGACCACAGTCGGCACGCCGGCGAGGATTTCGAGGATCGGCTTGACGGTCGCGCGGAAGGTGGGGCCCGCGTACTCCGACAGGTAGATGGCCGAGAACAGGCCGACCGGGGCGGCGACGATCATGGCGATGATCATGATCAGGAAGGTGCCGGCGAACAGCGGCAGGGCGCCGAAGGCTCCCGACGAGCCGACCTGATCGGCGCGGATGGCGGTCTGGGGGCTCCACTGGGTTCCGAACAGGAACTCGGTGACCGGCACGGACGAGAAGAAGCGGAACGAGTCGTAGATCAGCGAGGCGACGATGCCGACGGTGGTCAGGACCGCGACCGCCGAACAGGCGAACAGAGCGCCGACGATCCAGCCCTCGACCCGGTTGCGGGCGCGCATGCCCGGACGGATCTGGCTGAACACGAACAGGGCGCCCAGCAGGGCGGCGAGGGCGGCGCCGATGACGCCGGCCAGCCCGAGCATGCTGTGGATGCGGGCGGCGCGCTGGCCTTCCTGCGGCAGGAGCTCGGCGTAGGGGGCGGGCCAGATCTGCATGGCCTCGCGGCCGGCGCCGACGGCCTGGGCGTCCGAATAGAAGGCCTGGCGACGGAACGGCTCAAGCTGCTGGACGGCCTCGGGCGCGCCGGAAGCCATCATCTGCTGCTCGACTGGGCCGGAGAAGACGGCGGCGCCCAGCAGGACGACGAGCGCCGGAACGGCGGTCCAGATCAGGGCGTAGGCCCCGTGCTGGGCCGGACGCGAGTGAACGCGCTGTCCCTGTGAACGACGGTGCGCCAGCGCCCGACCGCCGAAATAGGCGGCGACGGCTGCGGCGATCAGGATCGGCAGAAAGAGCCAGGTCATGAGGATCCGGGAGGAGAATCGGAACAGTCCGGTCGCCCGGTTCGCCCCGCGGCGGAAACTGCCCTTGAATGGTCAGCGGATTAAGACGTCTACGTGACAGTTCTGTTACGGCGTCGGCCCGTCATGTCGCAGGGGCGTCACGCAGCGGTCGTCGTCGCCTCGGCCCGTTTCTCGGCGACCGGGAAATAGGCGGTGAAGACGGCGCCCTGGCCGGGGGCGCTTTCAACCGTCAGCCCGCCGCGGTGGCGGTTGACGATGTGCTTGACGATGGCGAGGCCCAGGCCGGTGCCCTGCCGTTCGCCGCTCTTCTGGCCCTCGACGCGATAGAAGCGCTCGGTCAGCCGGGGCAGGTGTTCGCGGGCCATGCCCGGGCCGTGGTCACGCACGGTGATGGCGGCGTAGCGTCGGCCGGGCTCGCGGTCCGGCGTGACCAGCGGCAGACGGGTGATCCCGCCCTCGCGATTGCCGCCGGACCAGGGCGCGGCGGCCTCGTCGAGGCTGACGTCCGGGCGGATGACGATGTCCACCGTGTCGCCGGACGGCGAGTATTTGATGGCGTTGTCGACCAGGTTCTGGACCACCTGGACGATCTCGTCGCGGTCGCCGTTGACCGGGGCCGACAGGTCGCGATCCTGCATCACGACGGACACCGCGCGCTCGGCCGACAGGATGCTGATGGCGTCCATGACGTCGACGGCGGCGCGGGCCAGATCGACGCGGCCGGACGGCGGGACGTGCTCGTTGAGCTCGATCCGGCTGAGCGACAGCAGGTCGGAGACCAGCCGGCCCATGCGGTCGGCCTGCACCGCCATGATGTCGAGGAAGCGGTCGCGGGCCTTGGGGTCGTCCTTGGCGTGGCCCTTCAGCGTCTCGATGAAGCCGGCCAGCGAGGCGAGCGGCGTCTTCAACTCGTGCGAGGCGTTGGCGAGGAAGTCGACGCGCATCAGCTCCATGCGGCGCACATCGGTCTCGTCCCGCAGCACCAGCAGGGCCAGGGTGGCGCCCTCGCCGGCGGGGGCGGAGAGAGGGCGGGTCAGGGCGCGCCAGTGGCGGGTCTGGGCGCCGACGCCGGCATAGTCGGTGGTGCGGGCCAGGCCGCCGAACAGGGCCTCGTCCACAGCCTCCAGCACCGAGGGCTCGCGCACCGCCGAGACCAGCAGGGCGCCTTCGCGCTGGATGCGGAAGAGCTCGCGCGCGGCGGCGTTGGCCAGCACCACCCGACGCCCGGCGATGTCATCGGCCTCGCCGCCGGACACCACCAGAACGGGGTCGGCCAGCGCCTCGAAGGCGTTCTCCAGCAGGCGCTGGTCGGGGGCAGGCGGCGTCTGGGCGGCGACTTCCTCGGAGGGCTCGCCGGGGACGGCGGCGCGGCGCGGGCGGCGGTTCACGGCCCAGGTGAAGACGGTCACCAGCAGGGCGCCGCCGATCAGCGGTCCGGCGATCTGAGGATGGAAGACGGCCAGCACCAGCAGCACCACGACCGACACGCCCGCGCTGGCGCCCGCCGTCCACAAACGGGACGCCGACGAGGGGGCGACGGGAGACTGTGCGGCTTCGTAGGGCATTGCCATCCGGACGGAACGCGGGGCGGGCGAGTCGTATGCACCGAACATGACACGGAATTCATGACAATCGATCCGGGAACCGTCCGTGCACCGGTTGTCAAACGTCCTTTACATGCATAGGCTGACCCCAAGTTGTTCAGGGAGAGGCTTATGACAGCGGCTTTGCGGCTGGAGGGCGTGAGCAAGCGGTACGGCGAGTTTCAGGCCGTGCGCGATCTCAGCTTCGAGGTTCCGAAGGGATCGATCTGCGGATTCCTGGGGCCGAACGGGGCGGGCAAGACCTCGACCCTGCGGATGATCCTGGGCCTTCAGCCGGCGACGGCGGGGCGGATCGAGATCCTGGGCGCCGACGACGGGCGCAAGGTGCGTGACCGGATCGGCTTCCTGCCGGAGGAGCGCGGCCTCTACAAGAAGATGACGCCGGTGGACGCCATCGCCTTCTTCGGCTCGCTGAAGGGGCTGCCGATCAGCGAAGGCCGCAAGCGGGCGAAGGAGATGCTGGACGCGCAAGGCCTGGGCGCCTCCAAGCGCAAGAAGATGAAGGAGCTGTCCAAGGGGATGGCCCAGAAGGTGCAGCTGATCTCGTCGGTGGTGCACCGGCCCGAGTTCGTGATCCTGGATGAGCCCTTCTCGGGGCTGGATCCGGTCAACCAGCAGGGGCTGGAGCAGATGATCCGCGGACTGGCCGCCGACGGGGCGACGGTTCTGTTCTCGACCCACGTCATGCAGCACGCCGAGCGGCTGTGCGACAAGGTCGTGCTGCTGGCCCGGGGCCGTAAGGCCTTCGAGGGCACGGTGACCGAGGCGCGGGCGACCTCGCGCCGGTTCCTGGAGCTGGAAGGCGCGATCGATCCGGATCAGGCCGCGCGCCTGCCGGGCGTGACCGGCGTCGAGATCCTGTCGGATACGGACGGGGTTCGGGTGCTGAAGGCCGCCGTGGCGCAGGGCGTTCACGGGCAGGAGGCGCTGAAGGCCGCCTTCATCGGCGGGCTGGACGTGCGGCGCTTCGAGTTGCGCGAACCGACCCTGCATGACGCCTTCATCGACCTGACGGGCGACCGGCCCGACGTCGACCAGACCGTGAAGCCGACCGGCGCGGAGGCCGCCCGATGAACCGCATGTTCCTGATCGCGCGGCGCGAATACGCCGCCTACGCCATGACCGTGGGCTTCTGGCTGTCGCTGCTGGCCTTCCCGCTGTTCGCTGTGATCGGCGGGGGTGTGTCCTATCTGGTTCGCGCCGGGGAGACCATTCCGGCGGTGGCGGTCATTGAGGACGGCGCCGGAGCAGCCGGACTGGCCACGGCCGTGACCGACCACCTGAAGGTGGAGCAGGACCGACGTCGCGCCAGCGCCCTCCACGCGGCGGCGATGGCGGAGACCCAGACCTCGCCCGACGCAGGGACCGAGGCGGCGGACCGGGTTCGTGACATCGCCGAAACGCAAGGCTTCGAGGCGGGCATGGCGGAACTGCGCCGTGTCGCTCCCGCGGCCGCTGCGACGTGGCGTGAGCCGAAGCCGACCGTTAGCCTGACGTCGCCGCCTCCGCAGGTGCTGGCGGCCGCGCCGGGCAAGGCGCGCGACGACGCGGCCAGGACCTATCTGACCGGGGACAAGGATGACCGGTCGCTGAGCGCTATTGTCATGTTGACGCGTGAGGACGGCAAACCGGCGGCCCGGGTCTGGACCGCGCGCACCAACGAGGACGCGGTCAACGACTTTGTCCGCGAGGCCCTGAAGTCGGCCAACCGGCGTGAGGTCTTTGGCGCATCCGGCGTGTCGCCGCAGGTCATCGTGAGTTCGGAGCAGTTCCGCCCGCATGTGACCGCCTATTCGCCGAGGGCCTCAACCGGCGGCGAGGTATCTTTCCGGGACCGGCTGCCTCAGCTGATCGGCCTGCTCTCCGGCTTCATGCTCTGGTCATTGATCATCACCGGCGCCTCCATCCTGCTGAACAGTGTGATGGAAGAGAAGTCGAACAAGATCCTTGAAGTGCTGCTGTCGTCGGCCTCCACCACCGAAATCCTGGCGGGCAAGGTGCTGGGGGTGGCGTTGCTCACCCTCACCGTCTCTCTGGCCTGGGGCGTGTTGGGCGGCGGTGCGCTGGTCACCCTGGCGCCGAAGTATGCCGCGTGGACGGGCGATATCCTGCTGCACGGGGGAATGCTGGCCTGGTTCGTGGCCTTCATGGCCGGCGGCTACCTGATGTACGCGGTGCTGTTCGCGGCTATCGGCGCCTTCTGCGATACGCCGAGGGACGCCCAGACCCTGATGGGCCCGATCATGATGGTGTTGGTGGTGCCGCTGGTTGTCATGCAGCTGGCATTCCGTCAGCCGGACTCCCCGGTGGTGCAAATCCTGTCGTGGGTGCCGTTCTTCACACCCTTCCTGATGATCGCCCGCTTGCCCTCCGAGCCGCCGCTCTGGGAAGTGATCGGCGCCATGGCCGGGATGTTCGCCTTCGCCCTGCTGATGGTCTGGGTCTCCGGCCGGGCCTTCCGGGCCGGCGCCCTGTCGGATGTGAAGCTGAGCTGGAAGAGCTTCGCCGGGGCCATCCGGGGTGGCGGGAACTAGGCTGACGCCGCCTTCAAGACAAAAGGGCCGCTCCGGCGACGGGGCGGCCCTTTCTGTTTGTGCGGTTCACGACGAGGCGGCGGGGGAACCCGGGGCGGTCAGGGCCAGCGGGTGAAGCCCTCGCTGAACCAGTAGACGACGGGAATGGCCACGATCGCCACAGCCGAGAACACGGCGGCCACGCCGCCGACGACGAAGAGGGTTCTGAGAGCCGCCTGTTTCATGGGGCCACTTTCTCGCATGCCGCGATCCTGACAAGTGGAGGTGGTGTCGCACCCTTGAAGTCGCCCCGGGCGGCTTCAGTGTTCCTGCTTGAGTTCGACCCGGATCGCCCGGAACGGCTCGGAGCCGCCGTTATGGATGGAATGGGGGCCTTCCGGCTCGAACCACAGCGCCGGCGGGGGCGGGCCGTCCGGCAGTTGCACGCGCCGCACTTCGACAAGCGCGCCGTCGCGTTCCTCGAACAGGATGTCGGTCAGGGGCTGGGCGTTCTGGATATGCATGACGCTGGGCCAGCGATGGACATGGGGCGGCTCGGTCTCGCCCGGCGCCACGGTGACCGCCAGGACGCGCACCTGATCGTTCTCGAAGACCACGAGGTGATTGCCGGGCGCCGCCGCGACGGCATCCAGCGGATCCGGATTGGCGGTCAGGGCGAGGGTGAGGGCCAGCACCAGCATCGAAAGCCTCCAGCGACAGGAGCGGCTGACGGTAACGGCGTTCCGCGGCGCGGCAAGCGGAACCGGGCAAAGAAGGAACGGGGCAAAGAAAAAGGGCCGCTCCAGCGGAGCGACCCTTTGATCTTTCAGCCTTGCGGCCCGGTCTTACCGGGGAGCGCGGGGCTTCGGCGCCGGCAGCAGGCCTTCGCGCTGGGCGCGCTTGCGGGCCAGCTTGCGGGCGCGACGGACGGCTTCAGCCTTCTGGCGAGCGCGCTTTTCCGACGGCTTTTCGTAGTGCACGTGACGCTTCATTTCGCGGAAGCTGCCTTCGCGCTGCATCTTCTTCTTCAGGGCCTTGAGGGCCTGATCGACGTTGTTGTCGCGGACGAAAATCTGAACCAGGTGAAACTCTCCTTTGGCCGCCCGCCGCGTCCTGTGAGGGAGACGGGCAGACAAATAAAATTCGTGCTCCCGAGCCGGGGCTCGCGAGGGAAGGCGGGCAGATACACGAGCCCACCCGGTCTGTCCAGATCGTCGCGGCACATTGTGAAGGCTCGAAACGCCCGCCTGACAGGCCTATGATGCAGTCCATGACACAGACGCCAGAACCGGATTGGGCCGACCGCATGGAGCAGGCGGTGCTGGACGCGGCCATCGCCCGCGCCCCCGCCCTGGGCTGGAATGCGCGGCTGGTGCGGGCCGCCTGCGAGGACAATGGCCTGTCGGTCGGGGATGAGGAACTGCTGTTGCCGAACGGCGCGCGTGATCTGGCCGCCCTGTTCTCGCGCCGCCATGACGACCGGGCGCTGGAAGCCCTGTCGGCGGTGGAGCCTGCATCGCTGAAGATTCGCGAGCGAATCGCCCGCGCCGTCTCGGAACGGCTGGAGGCGGCGGCGGCGGACCTTGAGGCGGCGAAGAAGTGCGCGGCCTTCCTGGCCCTGCCGGTCAACGCCGATCTGGGGCTGAAGCTGGCGTGGGAGGGCGCGGACCAGATCTGGCAGTGGTCCGGGGACACCGCCACCGACTGGAACCACTATTCCAAGCGCACCATCGTCTCGGGGATTCTGGTGCCGGCCCTGACCATGCGGCTGTTCGACGGCAAGGAGCGCGCCGACGCCTTTGTGGCGGCCCGCATCGAGAACGTCATGACCTTCGAGAAGTGGAAGGCCGGGAAGGACTTTGATGCGCCGCTGCGGAAACTGACCGAGGCGCTGAGCCGGGTGCGGTACGGGGCGAAGGCGCACTAGCTGCTATCGTCATCCCGGGGGCGCACAGCGAACCCCGGGACCCAGCGGCGCGCGAGAGCGCGAAGCTGTCGGGAGCACCGCTGCTTCAACTGCGACTTTCAGTGTTTCGCCGCCGTCGCGGCGCCGCTGGGTCCCGACTTTCGTCGGGATGACGATAGCTCTTGAGGGGCTACAGCTTCGACACCCGGTTCACGTGGGCCATCTTGCGGCCCGGGCGGGCTTCGGCCTTGCCGTAGAGGTGGAGGCGGGCGTCGGGTTCGGCGGCCAGCGTCTTCCACTGATCGACCTCGTCGCCCAGCAGATTGGTCATCTCGACGCGGGCGTGGGGCTCGGTGGGGCCCAGAGGCCAGCCGGCGACGGCGCGGATGTGCTGCTCGAACTGGTCGCAGACGCAGCCGTCCTGGGTCCAGTGGCCGGTGTTGTGAACGCGCGGCGCGATCTCGTTGACCAGCAGGGTTCCGTCTCCGAGGTCGAACAGCTCGACCCCCAGCACGCCGACATAGTCGAGGCCGTTCAGGATGGCGGCGGCGATCTCGCGGGCGCGGGCGTCGGTCTTCGGATCGACGGCGGCCGGGGCGAGGGTGGTCTTCAGGACGCCGCCCTTGTGGATGTTCTCGCCCAGCGGATAGACGGCCACCTGACCGTCACGGCCGCGGGCGGCGATGACCGACAGTTCGCGGGTGAAGGCGGCCTTCGCCTCCAGCACGGCGGGCTTGCCGCCGATGGCGGCGAAGGCTTCGGCGGCGTCGCCGACGGACTTCACCCAGACCTGACCCTTGCCGTCATAGCCCTCGCGGCGGGTCTTCAGCAGGGCGGGCAGGCCGAGGCGCTCCAGCCCGGCGACCAGATCGTCCACGCTGTCCACGGCGGCGAAGTCGACGGTGGTGGCGCCGACGCTGTTGAGGAAGGTCTTCTCGTCCACCCGGTCCTGGGCTACGGCGAGGGCGCGAGCGCCCGGCGCCACCTGGGCGCCGCTGTCGACCAGGGTCTGGACCGAGGCGGCGGGGACGTTCTCGAACTCGAAGGTCACGGCCTGGGCGACGCGGCCCAGCACGCTGAGGGCCGTTGGGTCGTCATAGGCGCCGATCACCTGGCCCTGGGAAACGCGGCCCGCCGGGCTGTTCTCCTCGGGATCAAGGATGACGACGTTGAAGCCGAGGCGCGAGGCCGCCTGGCTGAGCATGCGGCCCAGCTGGCCGCCGCCCAGGATGCCGATGGTCGAGCCGGGGGGGAGGGGCAGTCCGGTCACTCAGTCCTCGACCGTTTCGAGCACGGAGGCGGTCTGGGCGTCGCGGTAGGCGGTCAGCCGCTCCATCAGGGCCGGATCGTTGAGCGCCAGGATCTGCCCGGCCAGCAGGCCGGCGTTCTTCGCGCCCGCCTCGCCGATGGCCAGGGTGGCGACGGGGACGCCGCCGGGCATCTGGACGATGGACAGCAGGCTATCGAGGCCCTTCAGCGCCTTCGACTGCACCGGCACGCCGAGGACCGGCAGTTCGGTCATGGAGGCGGCCATGCCGGGCAGGTGGGCCGCGCCGCCGGCGCCGGCGATGATGACCTTGAAGCCCGCGGCGCGGGCGCCGGTCGAGAACTCGACGAGGCGTTGGGGCGTGCGGTGGGCGCTGACGACCTTCGCTTCCCAGGCGACGCCGAGCGCGTCCAGCGCGTCGGCCGCGTGTTTCATGGTCGGCCAGTCCGAACGGCTGCCCATGATGATCGCCACCGGCGGGGTCTCGGTCGACATGAGTCGAGGCCTTTCTCGCGGAAAGCGGCGCGATACAGGACTCGCGTTGCGCCCGCAACCGACCGCGTTAGGCTCCGCATTGGCCGGACGTGCTGAGTCGCCGGTCGCAGGGCGCCTTTCTTTCGTGACCGACGTGGCCGTCATCGACCCCTATGCCGAGATCGAGCGGCTGCGCGCCGAGCTCGAGGTCGCGATGGCGCGCGCCGAAGCGGCCGAGGCGGCGGCGGATCACGATGTGCTGACGCCGGCCCTGAACCGGCGCGGGTTCGTGGCGGCGATGAAGAGCGCCATGGCCTATTGCCAGCGCCACCAGACCCCGGCGGTGCTGCTGTATCTGGATCTGGACGGCTTCAAGGGCGTCAACGACCGGCTGGGCCATGCCGCGGGTGACGCGGCGCTGGTGCATGTGGCGGGTCTGCTGAAGGCCAATCTGCGCGAGTCGGACGCGGTGGGACGTCTGGGGGGCGACGAGTTCGGCCTGCTGATGCTCAACGCCGGACTGGATGAGGGCCGCGAGAAGGCCCGCCGTCTGGCCGCCGTGCTGGAGACCGAGCCGTTCGAATACGAGGGACAGGCGACCGGTCTGGGCGGCTCGTTCGGCGTGCGCGCCTGGACGGGCCAGGCCGATCCGGAAATCTGGCTGGCCGAGGCCGACGCCGCCATGTGGGTGAGGAAAAAGGGCCGGTAGTTCTCAACTGCGGAGATTCCGTATATACGGGAGGTATGCGTGGAGTTCGAATGGGACCCGGACAAGGCAGCGGCGAACCTCAGGAAACATGGGGTCTCGTTTCTGGTCGCCACGCAGGTGTTCTTCGACGAGCATGCGCTGTTCGAGGACGATCTGTTTTCCCGGGACGAGTACCGGCAGACGGTGACCGGCTGGTCGGAACTGGGGATTCTGCTCGTCGTGTTCACAGAGCGGCGGGAGGACGTCGTCCGCATAATCTCGGCCCGGGAAGCGACACCCCATGAGCGAAGACAATATCGTCCGCTATAGGCCTCCGCCGGGTGGCTACAGGGTCACCGAGGAAGACCGGCGTCGTTTTCAGGCGATGACCGACGAAGAGCGGCATGCGGCTGCCCTGTCCGATCCGGACTCTCCGCCGCTGAATGAAGAACAACTGGCCGGCATGAAACGGATCACCCTGGCGCGGTCGGCACGGTGGCGATCTGGCATGACGCAACAGGCGTTCGCGGAGGCTTTCGGCTTTACGCTCGGACGGTTGCGCGACCTCGAACAGGGACGGACGCAGCCGGATGGGGCAACGGAATCCTACCTGCGGCTGATCCGCGAGGATGCGAAGGCTGTCATCGAGTTGCTGGCCAGGGCGGCCTGAGCCGGTTTCAGGCGATGATGTCCGGCAGGATCCGGGCCTCGATCTTCACGATCTCGTCGCGCAGGGTCAGCTTCTTGCGCTTGAGGCGCGCGATCATCAGCTGATCGGGGATCGGCATATGGCCCAGGGCCTCGATCGAGGCGTCCAGATCGGCATGCTCCAGCTGGAGTTCCTTGAGCCGGGCGTGAAGCGCCAGCTCTTCCTCGGTCAGGAAAGGTTCGTCGTCGTTCATGCTCGGTCCCCGGACGCGGCGATCATAACGTGACCCCGGTCAGGTCGGAAGGCGTTCAGCGAACAGTTCGAGCGATCGGCGCGGCGTGATAGGGGCCCATTCCCGGGCCACGGCGATCAGGGCCGGGAAGACCGGCCTGGCGCCGCCCGATGGCGCGGGAGCCAGGGCTTCCAGCGCGGCCAGAAGCCGGCGTTCGGCGTCCAGCTCGATGGCCTTCACCTGGGCGCGGATGGCCTCGCGGTCGGCGTCATCGAAATCGGGGACGCGGCCCTTGAGCGTGCGGCGGACGGCGCGCAGCGGGGCGACGGCGGTCTCCTGCCAGACGCGGGCGGTGTCACAGGCGGCCTCGATGGCGTCGGCGTCCGGCGCGCGGCCGGTCCGGGCGCACCAGGCGGCCCAGAGGATCAGCGGCAGGGCCTGGCCCTGGGCGTCCTGCAGATCGAGCCCCGCGGTCTCGACGCCGGGCGCGGACCAGATGCGAAGGGACCAGTCCCAGAGCGTGGGGGTGTCGCTCACTTCAGACCGTCCCAGCGCTTCACCGCCGACCAGTCCAGACCGAAGACGTCCAGCGCCCGACCGACCGACTGGTCGACCATCTCCGCGATGGAGGTCGGCTTCGCATAGAAGGCGGGCAGAGGCGGGGCGATGGTCGCGCCCATCTCGGCCAGGGCCGTCATGGTGCGCAGGTGGCCGAGGTGGAAGGGCGTCTCGCGCACCATCAGCACCAGCGGACGGCGCTCCTTCAGCGCCACGTCGGCGGCGCGGGTCAGCAGGGTGGAGGTCACGCCGGTGGCGATCTCGCCCATCGTCCGCACCGAACAGGGGGCGATCAGCATGCCCATGGTGCGGAAGGAGCCCGAGGCGATGGAGGCGCCGACGTCGTTCAGCTTGTGCACCACGTCCGCGCGGCCGGTCAGGTCGTCGGCGGAGAGGTCCGTCTCCTGCGACAAAGTGAGCAGGGCGGCGCGGCTGACGACAAGGTGGCTCTCGACCTCAAGTTCCCTGAGGGCCTCAAGAGCGCGGATGCCGTAAGTTATTCCGGACGCGCCGGAAATTCCGACGACGAGTCGTCTGGGCGGAGGTCGTACGGCTCCGTTCACATCTTCGGCCAATTCGGGCTCCAGGGTCGTCGGGTCCGGAAGGCCGCCAGCCTCACCGGAAAGTGATTCTACAGGCGGTCAAGCCGGGCGCTCACTCTAGTGGTCCCTTAGACATGGAGGCGCAAGCCATGACCATCGAAGCTCGTATCCGCGAACTGGGAAACCGTCACCGCAACCTGGATGAGACCATCCAGCGCGAGACCCGGAACCCGGCAACGGACTCGCTTCGCGTAAGGGAGCTCAAGCAGCAGAAGCTCCGGCTCAAGGAAGAGATCACCAGTCTGGAGGGCAGGGCTCACTAGGGGCCTGACCTCCCGAAATGACGACGGCCCCGGAGATCGCTCTCCGGGGCCGTTTTTTGTGTCAGCGGAGCGGTGAGAACCCCTCCACCATCCTTCGCCTGCGGCTCGGATGGTCCCCCTCCCCACAGGTGGGGAGGTTAATCGCGCGAACCGAAGACCGACTCGGCGGTCGGCTCGGCGCCACGGCGCTCGCGCTCTTCCGGCACGAATTCGGGTTCGGCGTCCTCGACCGGGGCGTCCACGGCCTGCAGGGTGGCGCCACCCTTCTTCGCGTCGTCCTTGGCCTTCTTGTCGGCGGCCTTCTTGACCAGTTCGTCCAGCGCCAGCTGGCCGACGAGGCCCAGGGTCACCGGGTCGACGGCCTTGATGTTGGCCGAGTTCCAGTGCGTGCGATTGCGCACGGTCTCGATGGTGGCCTTGGTGGTGCCCAGCAGCTTGGAGATCTGGGCGTCGGTCACTTCCGGGTGGTTCTTCACGAACCACATGATGGCGTCCGGACGGTCCTGACGGCGCGAGACCGGCGTGTATTTCGGCGCCGGCTTGGCCGACTTGAGCAGTTCGGCGTGGCGGCTGACCACGGCCTTCATGCGGTAGCTGGAATCGGCCTGGGCCTTGTCCAGTTCCTCGCGGGTCAGCTGGCCGCCGGTGATCGGATCGACGCCGCGGATGTCGCGGGCCACATCGCCATCGGCGATGCCGCGCACTTCCAGCGGGTGCAGGCCGCAGAAGTCGGCGATCTGCTCGAAGGTCAGCGAGGTGTTGTCGACCATCCAGACCGCGGTGGCCTTGGGCATCAGAATGTCGGTCATGCGCGTGTTCGCTTCTCAGGTTTGGAGCCGCGCAGATCGAGGTCTGGCGGGTTCCGGATACGACGGCGCCCGACCTTTCGGCCGGGCGCTGATGTTACCTTCATAGGCCTGTTCGCGAGAAAAAGAAACGATCCCGAACAGAGTTGTACAGCCACGGTTCAGCTTGGCTGTTGAACATTGGCCCCATCGGCGCGTTGATGCGCCAGCTTGGGCACTGGGAGGACACCATGCTTATCGAGACTCTGGCGGCAGTGGCGTTGATGTCGGCGGGCGGCGGTCAGGAACGCGCCCCGGCGATGGGAGGCGGTCAGGAGCGGGTCGCGCCGCGCGGCGACTACCGCGACTCCTGCAGCGGCGAATATGTGAACCGTGGCCGGCTCTACGCCGATTGCCAGACGCGGCGCGGCGATATTCGCGGCACGTCGATCGAGCTGAACCGCTGCGGCAACTACGAAATCCGCAACAATGACGGCCTGCTGGTCTGCGGTCTGTTCCGGGGCGACTACGAGGACTCGGACGGCGGCCGTCCGGGCGGTCCCGGCGGCGGCTGGGGTGGCGGCAACGGCGGCGGCTGGAACGGGCGCGCCTCGATCACCGTCTACGAGAACGCCGACTACCGTGGCCGGTCCGCCAGCTTCCGCGACGGCATTCCGAACCTGGGCCGGTCCGGTCTGAACGACGCCATCAGCTCGATGCGGGTCACCGGCGAGTGGGAAGCCTGCTCGGACGCCAACTATCGCGGCGAGTGCCGGACGTTCCGCGATGACGTCCGCAACCTGGGCAACCACCGCTTCAACGACCGCATCTCGTCCCTGCGTCCGCTGCGTCGCGGCGGGCGATAGGCGGAACCCCCGAAGGCGGGGAGGCTTCTTTTCCGACACAGGAAGAGGAGCCTCCCATGTCCTATGTCGACGGTTTCGTACTGGCGGTCCCGAAGGACCGGATCGACGAGTATCGCGAGTTCGCCCGCAAGGCCGGAGAGGTCTGGAAGGAGTACGGCGCGCGCGCCTATGTGGAGTGCGTGGCCGACGACGCGCCCTACGGCGAGATCACGTCCTTCCCACGCGCCGTGCAGGCCGGGGAGGGCGAGGTCGTGGTCTTTTCCTGGATCACCTATGACTCGCGCGAGCAGCGCGACGCCGTGAACGCGAAGGTCATGGAAGACCCCCGCATCAAGGATCAGCAGATGGACACCGACGCGCCGTTCGACGGCAAGCGGATGATCTACGGCGGGTTCACGACCCTGCTGGAGCTTTAGGCGGTCAGGACGATCTTGCCGATGTGATCGCCGGCCTCAAGGCGGCGATGGGCGTCGGCGGCCTGTTCCAGCGGAAAGACGGCGTCGATCGGCGGCTTGAGCGCGCCGGACGCCAGCCAGGGCCAGGCGGTCGCCTCGACCGCCGCGATCAGCCGGGCCTTTTCGTCCGCCGGGCGGGCGCGCAGCGTCGAGCCGGTCAGGACGATCCGCTTGAGCATCAGCTTCATCAGATCGATCTGCGCCGTCGCGCCGGTCAGGGTGGCGATGACCACCCAGCGGCCGCAGGACTTGAGCACCGCCTGATTGAGTTCGGCGTAGTCGGCGCCCAGCATGTCGAGCACCACATCGGCGCCGCCGAAGTCACGAATGGCGGCGGTCATGTCCCCCGCGGTGGCGTCGAGACTGAGATCGGCGCCGAGGGCGCGGGCGGCCTCGGTCTTGGCCGGGCCGCGGGAGGTGGCGATGACCTTCGCTCCGGCGGCCTTGGCCATCTGGATGGCGGTGACGCCGATGCCGCTGGTCGCGCCGTGGATCAGCAGGGTCTCGCCCGCCTTCAGCCCGCCGGCCTCGAACACATTGGCGAAGACGGTGCAGACCGTCTCTGGCAGGGCGGCGGCCTGGACGAGGTCGATGTCGTCGGGGACGGGCAGGGCGTGGCGCGCGTCCACGACCGCATGGTCGGCATAGCCGCCGCCGCCCAGCAGGGCGCAGACCCGGTCGCTGATCCCCCAGCGCGTGACGCCTTCGCCGATCTGGTCCACGTCGCCGGCGACCTCGAGGCCGAGCGTGTCCGGGGCGCCGGGGGGCGGGGGGTAGAGGCCGTTGCGCTGGAGCAAATCGGGACGGTTGACGCCCGCGGCCCGGACCCGGATGCGGATCTGACCCGGACCGGGAACCGGATCGGGACGCTCGGCCAGGGTCAGGGCGTCCGCCGGTCCGGCGCCGCCTTCGATCTGGATCACCCGCATTCCGTTGTCCTTGCAATCATCCGTGTCCGGGCGTTGAGATAGGGGTTTGCGTTCCCGAAGACCACGAAGGAGGCGACGATGTTTGAGGATCTGGAGCCCCGGCCGGCCCGCGGCGCCCCGTTGACGGCCCTGACCCGCGAGGATCTGGACGGCTATTCGGTCGAGGATCTGAAGGAACGGATCGAGACGCTGGAAGCCGAGATCGCTCGCGCGAAGACCGCAATCGAGGGCAAGTCTTCCCAGCGTAACGCCGCGGATGCATTGTTCAATTTCCGCAGCTGACCGCTTTTCCCCGGTTACGTGCATGGCACAGGCGTTGCAGTGGCCGGTCTGGCCGCGCGCATCGGTGCCGGTCGTGATACGGGTACCCACAGTCCATGAGTCTGGTTGAGTTCATGCCTACCGACGACGCCTCCGTTCTGACGCCTTCGGGCCGCACCCGCGAAGCGGTGGTGGACGATTTCGCGCGCTCGGAGCTGTTCGATCGCACCTTCCGCGAGGGGATGGAGCTGGTCGAGGAGACCGCCGCCTATCTGGATGGCGACGGGCGTCGCGAGTCCAAGCTGCTGTCCCGCGCCGCCGCCCTGGCCTATGCGGGCGAAAGCATGAAGCTGACCACCCGCCTGATGCAGATCGCGTCCTGGCTGCTGGTGCAGCGGGCGGTGCGCGAGGGCGACATGACCGCCCTGGCGGCCTGCGAGACCCGCTACCGGCTGGCCGAACGGAAGATCGAGGCCGAGCCGACGCACGGCGACCTGCCGATTGCTTTGGTGGAATATCTGGTCCGGTCCGAGCGGCTGTACGACCGTGTCCTGCATCTGGACCGCAAGATGTATCTCGACGCCCCCGAGGAGGAGGCGATCAATCCGGTGCAGAGCCAAATGGATCGACTGGCCGCGGCCTTCCGCCAGTGAGACGGCGGTTGAGCGGAGGATGGCGTCTGCTGATCGCCCTTGTGGGGGCGGTCGTGCTGCTTGGCGCGCTGGCGGCCGGGGTGGTGCTGAGCGGCCGATCGCTGGTCATCATCGATAACCGGAGCGAGGCGAACCTCACGCTGATGGTCGAGGCCACGACGCCGGGCGACTTCAGCTGGTCCGGCGGGCTCAAGCCCGGCCAACGAATCTATCGGCTGCCGCAATTCACCGGGGACAGCAGCATACGGGCGTCCTGCACGGACGCCGGCGGCGTCTACCGGACCACGGGCGGCTATGTGACCGGGGGATGGCCCCATCGGGTGGATGTGATCGCCGCAGGGTGCGCCTCGATGCGCATCGAGACGGACATGATCCCCTAGACGGACCTACGGTCCGACGTCGTTGGCGTCGCGACCGCGACCGTCATCGACCGGCTTGGGCAGGCTGACGCCGATGCCGAGCGCCTCGGCCAGCTTGGCGTCCCGCTCATAGACATCCTCGCGGAAGGCGACGCGGCCCTGACCGTCGACGAAGGCGGTCCAGTAGAGCAGGCGCACGCCGATCTCGCGACCGACCTGGATGCGGCGGGTGTTGCGCGTGTCCTGGGCCGTGTCGAACTGACCCAGCAGGGTCGGATCGGGCGACAGCAGCAGGCGGGCGAACTCGACGGCGTTCTGGACGCGAACGCAGCCGTGGCTGCGCTGACGCATCGACAGGTTGAAGGCCGCCTTGGACGGGGTGTCGTGCAGGAAGATGGCGTAGCTGTCGCGCAGCTCGAACTTCACATAGCCCAGCGCGGCCTGAGGGCCGGCGCGCTGGATGACCGTGCCGTTCTGGATGTACATGTTCTGGCTGGCCAGATAGGCCGGGCCACGGGGCAGGATCTCGCGACGGGCGATGCCGGCGGGCACATACCAGGGCGGGTTGGCCACGACCGAGGCGAACGGCTTCTCGAGGCTGGGGGTCTGGTTCGCGGCCGAGCCGACGACGACGCGGTTCGAGTGAACCGGGCGACCGTCTTTCCAGTAGACCATGATGGCGGCGGCGGTGTTGACCTCGATCCGCTCGGGCTGGAGCTCGCGCTTCAGCCAGCGACGGCGCTCCAGGTTCAGGGCGATCTGGCGGGCGCGGTCCTCGGCGGACGCCGAGAGCGAGCGCTGGGTGCCCGTGCCGATGCGGCCGTCGGCGCCCAGGCCGTGGCGGGTCTGGAAGCTGCGGACGCCGGCCTGAAGGTCCGGGCCGTAGACATTGCCCATGGCGCTGATGCGGGCGCCGTCGGCGGCCGACAGGTCGCCCTCGGCGACGAGACGCTGGATCAGGGCCGGGATGCGGCTGTCGCTGCCGCCCGGCTCGATGTTGGCGCCGACGCGGAAGGCGGGCCAGCCGCCGCCGCTGCTGATCAGGCGGCGATAGCGGACATAGCCGGCAGACAGGTTGGAATAGCCGATGTCGGTGGGGGCCAGGCCCTCGAACCAGTCGAGCAGGCGGTTCGAGGCGAGGGCGTCGTTCAGCCCGGCGGGCAGGTCGACGCGGTTCTTCTGCATCTCCCACAGATCCTCGACCGTCTCGGGCCGGACGCGGCCTTCGGCGAGGACGCGGGCGTAGGTCATGGCCGCGGCGGTGGTCTTCATCTCGCCGCCGACGCGGTCGGAGGCCAAGGCGTTGAAGTCGAAGAAGTCGCCCTGCGACAGGCCGTGGCGCTCGGCGCGGGCGGCGGAGGACTGCAGGGCGCGGACGCGTTCGGCGGTCCAGACGGGACGCCAGCCGTTCATCTCGTAGAAGGCGCGCACATCCGGCTGGACGGTGGCGGGGAGGCGGGCCAGCTGGTCGTTGAAGCTGTCGTAGAAGGCGACCGCGCCGGGGTCACGGGTCTGCGCCAGCGCATGTGCGCCAAACGAGGACGCCAGGGCCGATACCGCCGCGCCCAGACCCAGTTGCCGTCGATTCATCACGTCGCTCTTCGTCCGTTTCGTCGCACGGACCCAACGCCCACGCCCCGAAAGCCAACGCGGGGAACCTTATCGGCGTTCCGGACAAACAGAAAGGCGCCGGTCCGGGGGACCGACGCCTTCGTTGTCGTCTTGCGCTGACGGTGTGGCGGGAAAGCCAGACCGGCGGGCCGCTTACTTCTTGATGAAGCCGGCGAACTTGTTGTTGAAGCGCGAAACGCGGCCGCCGCGGTCCAGCAGCTGCTGGTTGCCGCCGGTCCAGGCCGGGTGAGTCGTCGGGTCGATGTCCAGGTTCAGGGTCGCGCCCTCTTTCCCGTAGGTCGAACGGGTCTGGTAGGAGCTGCCATCGGTCATCACCACGGTGATGAAGTGGTAGTCGGGGTGCGTATCCGCCTTCATGGTCGTCGTCCGGTCTCTGCGCGATGACGATGCCGACCGTCCGTGCGCGTAAAATGAGAAACCCGCCGACAGAACCGGCGGGAGTGAGCGGCGGCGTTTACACCGGGGGGCGTTCCGGGGCAAGAGGCGCGGCCATGACCGACACCAACGCCGCCTTCAGTGACTCCGCCGACCTCCGGGGCCGCCCCGGAGCGGGCGCCCTGCTGGCGGAACAGATGACCGAGGCCGGCGGCCGCCGCGAGAAGCGCCGCGACGTTCGGCCGCTGGCCCGCCTGCTGCCCTACGCCCTGCGGCACAAGGGGCATCTGGTCATGGCCATGTTCTGGCTGATCATGTCCACCGTGACCTCGCTGAGCCTGACGGCGGCGGCGCGCGGGGCCATCGACCACGGCTTCGAGAACGGCGGGGCGGGGCTGAACCTGTGGTTCACGCTGCTGGGCGCCAACGCGCTGTTCCTCGGCGTCGCCACGGCCATCCGCTACTTCTATGTGACCAAGACCGGCGAGCGGGTCGTGGCCGACCTGCGCAAGGGGCTGTTCGACCGCATCCTGACGCTGGATCCGGCCTTCTATGCGCGGATCCGGACGGGGGAGGTGCTGAGCCGCCTGACGACCGACATCGCCCTGGTCGAGACGCTGATGACGACCTCGGTGTCGTTCGCCCTGCGCAACTTCCTGACGCTGGTCGGCGGGGTGATCCTGCTGTTCGTGGTCAGCCCCAAGCTGACCGGGCTGGTGCTGCTGGTGGTGCCGCTGCTGCTGGGGCCGATCTTCCTGTTCGGGCGGCGGGTCCGCAAGCTGACGGTGGCGACGCAGGACCGGTTCGCCAATGCGGTGGGCTTCGCCGGCGAGAGCGTGGACGCCATCGAGACGGTGCAGGCCTTTGGCCGGGTGACCAATGCGGTCAACCGGTTCGGCGCGGCGGTCGAGGACGCCTTCGCCTCGTCGCTGGTCCGGATGCGGGCCCGGGCCCTGATGACCGCCATGATCATCATGGTGATGTTCGGCGGGGTGACGCTGGTGCTGTGGCTGGGCGCCCAGGACGTGATCGCCGGGCGGATGAGCCCCGGCGCCCTGCTGCAGTTCGTACTGCTGTCCGTTTTCGCCGCCGGCGCCGTGGGCGCGCTGGGCGAAAGCTGGGGCGATGTGCAGAAGGCCGCCGGCGCCATGGAGCGGATCGACGAGCTGATGCGCGCGCAGGCCGCCATCGCCGCCCCGGAAACGCCCCGGGCCCTGCCGCAGCCGCCGGTCGGCGAGGTGTCGATGTCGGCGGTCGAGTTCGCCTATCCGGGCCGTCCGGACCTGCCGGCCCTGAAGGGCTTCAGCCTGACGGTGCGGCCGGGCGAGACGGTGGCGCTGGTCGGGCCGTCGGGGGCGGGCAAGTCGACCGTCTTCCGCCTGCTGCTGCGCTTCTATGACCCGCAGTCGGGCGTGGTTTCGGTGGACGGGGTGGACGTGCGCGACGCCGACCCGACCGAGGTGCGCAACCGCTTCGCCTGGGTCTCGCAGGAGGCGCCGCTGTTCTCGGGTTCCGCCAGCGAAAACATCCGCTTCGGCCGCGAAGCTGCGACCGACGAGGAGGTCCGCGCGGCCGCCGAGGAGGCGCAGGCGCTGGGCTTCCTGGAGGCCCTTCCGGAGCAGTTCGCCACCCCGCTGGGCGAGCGCGGCAAGAGCCTGTCGGGCGGACAGCGGCAGCGTCTGGCCATTGCGCGGGCGCTGGTGCGCGAAGCCCCGATCCTGCTGCTGGACGAAGCCACCTCGGCGCTGGACGCCGAGAGCGAGCGGCTGGTGCAGGCGGCGCTGGATCAGGCGATGGAGACCCGCACCACGCTGGTCATCGCCCACCGCCTGGCCACCGTCCTGCGCGCCGACCGCATCGTGGTGATGGAAGACGGCAAGGTGGTCGAGGAGGGCACCCACGCCCAGCTGACGGCCAAGGGCGGGCTGTACGCGCGTCTGGCGGAGCTGCAGTTCAAGGGCGGGTGAGGCCTGCCACCTGAAAAATCGCGAAACCCTGTCTTCCCGACACATCCACCGGGGCGGGCGCGAAATGTGCACTCCGAAAAAAATGGAGTGCACATCGCGCACTTTTTCCCGTGAGGCGGGGGATGGCGCGCGGGGTTCTACCTCGGCGGGGCCGTGCTGGATTGTCAAAGACCGGACGAGCGCAGTTTAGCGGGGCGGTGCGTCAAATTTGGACGTAAGTCGTCTTCTTCCTTCTCCCGATGGGAGAAGGTGGCGGGGCGCAGCCCCGTCGGATGAGGGGCGGCTGGTTCAGTCGGCGTAAGCCGCCGCTCAGGACGGAGACGCGGCTTACGCCGAATGCCGAGGATCGACCCTCACCCTTTCGCGCAGCCACTCGTTTCACTCGCGGGCGCTCAAGCCCTCTCCCATCGGGAGAGGGATCGGGATGGCAGGGGCGGATGACAGGGTTTGGCAGGGATGGAGGGTGTCGGCAGTGGCGTCTTGCGCTGCCGGTTGCGCATGGACGCGAGTTCATTGGCCATCGACACGGTGCCTCGCTAGACAAGCTTTGCAGTTGATTCATGTCCGGGGGGAAACGCGTGCGTGGAATTCATCGGGGTCTGTCGGCGATCCTTCTGGCCGGTCTGGGCGCGTTCGCGACCGGGGCGGTCGCCCAGGAGGCGGCGCCTGCGGCCTTCACCACGCGACTGGCGGGGGTGATCACGCCGTTTGAAGTCAATCCGGATGGTCTGTCAGGCGCGGGCGGGCTGGTCCTGACCCGGGCCGTGGCGGACAGCCGCTATGTCCTGATCGGCGAAAGCCACATGACCCGCGAGATTCCGGCCTTCACCACCCAGATTTGCCGCCTGATGGCGCCCGCGGGTCTGGACGCCATGGTCATCGAGACGGGGCCGGAAGCGGCCCGCGTCGTCGATTCCCTGATGCGATCCGACGACCGCGAAGACCTGATGGGCGCGTTCCTGAGCGACCATCCGGACGGTGTCGCCTTCTATGGCGGGCGGGATGAGGTGCGGACGGCGGGCGATTGCGCCGCCGCCGCAGGGCCGGACTTCGCGCTGTGGGGGCTGGATCAGGAGTTTCTCGGCTCCGGCGGCCATCTGATTGGAGAGATGCTGGCCGCCGAACCGGGCCCGCTGGCCCGGGCGGCCCTGACCGGCCTGGCGGCGCGCGATCAGGAAGCGACCGCCGCGGCTCTGGCCTCCGGCTCGCCCGCCGATCTGTTCCTGCTGTCCGCCCCGCAGGAGGCGCTTGACCGGGCCGCCGCCGCGGTCGCGCAGGATGGCGGCGCGCGCGTCCAGTACCTGTTCGGACTGCTGACGGAGAGCCGCGCCATCTATCAGGCGTCTCAGGCGCGGACGGGCGATCCCAACGGACGCCGCGCGCGCCTGATGAAGCGCACGCTCGCCGCCCGTCTGGCCGAGAACCCCGACGCCCGGGTGCTGATGAAGTTCGGCGCCTATCACCTGTACAAGTCGATCAACCCGCTCAGCCAGCGAGACATCGGCGCCTATGTGGCCGAGCGCGCCGAGGGCGAGGGCGTGACGGCGCTGCATATCGTCGTGGAAGGCGCGCGGGGCTCGTATGCGGGTTACGCCGGCACCGGGCGGCCCGCCACCGAGCGCACCTTCGACATGGACACGCAGGAGCCGGACTGGCGCAGGGATGTCGTGCTCGCCCGGCCGGCGGATGCGACGCCGGGATCATGGATGCTGGTGGACCTGCGGGCGTTGCGGGCCGGAGGGCTGGCCTCGGCGCCCGAGGAATGGCGGGAGCTGGCGCTGGGTTACGACATCGCCATCCTGGCCCCGACCTTCACGGCGACCCGCGTGCTCGGCCGCGAGGCGGCGCCGACGCGCTGATCCGGTCGCCGCCGGCGGAAGGACCCGCGCCGTGAGTGCAGGCTCAGGGTACGGATGGCGGGGGCGACTGACAGGGTTTGGCAGGGATGGAAGGTGTCGGGAGTGACGTCCGGGCACCGGTTCCGCTTTCGACCCGTTGCGGACATTCACCCGGTGAAGCAGACTGCTGCGAAAGGGGGGAGTGAGATGCGTGACCGTTGGATTGTCGCCTGCCTGCCCCTGTTTGTTGCCGGCTGCGCGTCGACGACGATTAGCGAGGCGCCACCAACCATAACGATCGACATCTCACGCCTGCGGGCAATCAGCCCGCAATGGGAGAGCGATCTGGTCGATTGTTCCGATAGCTTATTCCGGTGTTTTGAGGCACCTGGACATTTTCTATTGGCCTTTCCCAGAACATGCCCGACGGACAATCTGGATTTGATGGTTCAAGGCTACCGGTTTCAATACACTGCACCGGCGCCACATTATAGCCATCCCAGCGGCGGCTATGTTTCTCATAGATATCCGCACGTCCACCTGTATTATATTTCGGATAGCTATAGATATTTGGATATCCGTTCGGCGCCGGTGCTGACTGATAACTGGGGCGGCAGCAGCGTCGCTGGCTATTCTCTAGATTACGTTGGCGAGGTTACACCTTTCCGCTGTAGCTAACCTATCCAAGCTAATCTGGTCGTTGGCATGTGAGGCAGCGATAAAGAGGACCTCCACTATCCACCCATTGCGGACGTCAGGCAGACACCGGCCCTTGTGAGTTCAACCGAAGCAGGCTTGCCCGTGAAACAGCTCGCTGTTCTGATTCCTGTCTTTGTCGTCGCCGCCAGTTGTGCGCCTGTCGATCCGGAAGTCGCCGCCTGTCGTGCGAGCCTTGAGGCCCTGAACACCGCGGGTGTCGAGGAGATCGTCTTCGCCGCAGAATCCTACGGACACGCTGGCTACGCCATCACCGTACCGGATTGCGCTTCCTTCGCTCCGCTTTCGATCGCTGAAATGCCCGAATTCGAACGGCGGAGGCTGAATAGTGATGTTGCCGAACTGTTCACGCAGAGCCCCGACATGATGGGCTTCGGCTTGTTCAAGGCCAAGTGCGACTGCAGCTACGACGCCCGCGCCGAGACCGTGAGGGCCTCGTCGATCACCCACGTTACTCGGGGGCCGACGCTTCAAGGGCGAAGCACGACTGACGTCAGGCCGTGAGGGTCGCTTGAGGTGCTCTTGCGCCTTCAGTTGGCCGCGGCCGCCTTCTTCCCGAGCAGGAAGATCACGACGGACAGACACACTTCGACGGCGCCGACGATCAGGGCGGTGTTGACGGGGAGGGTGACGATCTGGATGGCCGCAAGGCCGCCGACAATCGCGAGGGCGCCGCCGAGAACCCAGTAGATGGCGTTTCCGTAGACCGTGCGGAAGACGAAGTAGCGGACGCCGATCGCGACCGCCATGGCCGGGAAGGCCAGTTCGGGGGCGACGCGCAGGAAGCACCAGGCGAGGAACAGGCCGGCGAAGAGGACGAAGGTGCTCTCGAGCGCCAGACGTTCAAGAGGATTGCCCGGCGAGGCCTTCGGGGCCCTGAAGACCAGCCGCGAGATGAGCAGCGAGGCCGGGAAGATCAGGATGCCGCCGACAAACAGGGCGGTGAAGCCTGTCGCCACGCCTTGTTGCGTCCAGACCCCGCCGGCGATGAGCCAGACAAGGCCAGAGACAAGGACGCCCGGCGCGCCTCGCACGTGGGCGGCGGCCATGTCCTGCTGTGCGGCTTCGATCTGCATTGTCCCTGACCCCCCGTTCGTCCGAGACCTATCACAGCGGGCGCCACTGTGAAGCTTGTTTGATATCGGAGGTCGCTCAGGCGATGAGTGCGGGGTCCAGATACTGCAGGTTCTCTTCCCGGATCTTCGCCGCCGCCTCGTCGTAGAGGAAGGGCAGGAAGGCGAAGCGTTCGCCGCGGGTGACGGGGGTCGCCTCGTGCAGGACCGAGCAGGAGAAGACGCAGGCGCCGCCGGGGGGCGGGCGGTAGGTGCGGTCGCCGAACTCGGGGAAGCGCAGGTCGCCGCCGTCGTAGTCGCTGTTCAGATTGATCGAGACGGCGAAGCGGCGGTGGGCGGTGCCCTTGGTGGTGTTGTCGCGGTGCGGGCGGAAGAAGCCGCCGGTCTCTGAATCGTAGCGGGCGACCAGATAGCGTTCGATGCGCGTCGGCTTGAAATTGAACGCCTTTTCGATCTGGGGGATCAGGCGGCGGTTCAGGCGGGCGACGATCTGTTTCTGGAAATGGCCATCCTCGACGATGACGTCCGACCGGCGCTTGTGCTGGTCGTTCATCATCAGGGTGGTGACCCCGTCGATCTCGCGCATGAAGCCGGAGGGCTCGCCGCCGGTCTGGCGGTAATGGTCCATCAGCCGGTCGCAGAAGCCGGGCTCGAAGATACGCGGCGTGACCAGAACGGGGGCCATGGCCTCGAAGCCGCCGTGACGGGCCGGGGGCGGCAGACGGCGGACGCGCGAGACCAGGCCGGCCGCGCCCTCGGCGCCGACGACCTCGAGGATGTGCAGGGCCGGGTCGACCAGGAACCAGCGCTCGGCGTCGGCGGCGTCATAGAGGGCGGCGACGGCGCCGGTGTCGTCAAACAGGAAGCGCAGGCCCGGCACGCTGTCCTGACGGGTTTCGCGGGCCTCGTCGTGGCCGACGATCAGGATGAAGGCGCTGGCGTGGACGTCGTTGAAGAGAGGGCGGGCGGCCTCAAGGGCGGCGACGGCGCGATCAACGGCCGGACCGGCGGGCACGACGGCCAGCACCAGATACCGCCCGGCGGCGGTGTCGAAGACGTAGCGGGGATTGCTGACGCCCGGGGTCGAGAAGGACGGGGCGCGGTCGCCGAAGAACAGGGCCATGCCGCCACGATGGACGGCATGGCCCCTGCAATTCAAGCCTGTAGAGGCTTACTCGAACACGCCGCAGGCGATGCGGGCGCCGGCGCCGCCGATGGGCTGGCTGACGTGATCGTCGGGATTGGCGTGGACCAGGAAGGACAGGCCGTCGGTGTCCATGAGGTCATGGCCGGCCGCGGAAAGGCCCGCGCCCGAGAGGTAGACCTCTGCGTTGGCCGTGCCGTCGGCGTGGGCGAAGACGTTCTGCAGGTCGCCGAGGTCGGGGCCGCCGTCCGTGTTCAGCAGGCCGTGCGGGCGGGCGTTCTCGGCGTGGTTCACATGGGCGCCGGCCGAGGTGAAGCCGGGGCCTTCGCACTTGCCGACCGCGTGCAGGTGGACGCCGTGCCAGCCGGCCGGCCAGCCCTGGCCTTCAACCCGGAACAGCAGGCCCAGCGGGCCGCGGTAGGCGGTGACCGTGCCGGCGTCGGAGCCGTCAGCGGTCTTCAGCACGGCGCGGCCGACGGGCTCGGGCGCAGGAGCGGGAGCCGGGGCGGGAGCGGGGGCGGCGGACTGCGCGAACGCTCCAGCGGCGCCCATCGTCAGCGGGGCGGCGAGGGCGGCGGCGAGGAGGAGGTGGCGCATGGTTGAAAATCCCTGTGTATCAAGCCTGGAAAGGGCGCGTCCGTTTTGCCTATGGACGCCCTGGATGCTAGAAAACCGGATAGCGGATCACGTTCCGATTCCGGCCATTTAAAGCCCGATTTCCTTGACCGACGACACCTACGAAAACGCCGCATCCCCCAAGGGCGGCGACATCTCCACCATCACCATCGAAGACGAGCTGCGCCGTTCGTACCTCGATTACGCCATGAGCGTAATCGTGAGCCGGGCGCTGCCGGACGCGCGGGACGGCCTGAAGCCGGTGCACCGCCGCATCCTGTACTCGATGCACGACCTGAAGATGTCGCCTGACCGGGCCTATTCGAAGTGTGCGCGCGTGGTCGGTGACGTGCTGGGTCGCTTCCACCCGCACGGCGACGCGTCGGTCTATATGGCGCTGGTGCGCATGGCCCAGCCCTTCTCGATGGGGCTGATGCTGGTCGACGGCCAGGGGAACTTCGGCTCGGTCGATGGCGATATGCCCGCCTCGATGCGTTACACCGAGGCCCGGATGGCCCCGGCGGCGGTGGCCCTGCTGGCCGACATCGACAAGGACACCGTCGATTTCCAGCCGAACTACGACGAGAAGGAGCTGGAGCCGGTCGTCCTGCCGTCCCGGATTCCGAACCTGCTGGTCAACGGCGCGGGCGGCATCGCCGTCGGCATGGCGACCAACATCCCGCCGCATAACCTGGGCGAGGTGATCGACGCCTCGGTCGCCCTGCTGGACGATCCGAACATCGGCGACGAGGCCCTGCTGGACATCGTGCCGGGACCGGACTTCCCGACCGGCGGCGAGATCATGGGCCGCACCGCGCCGCGCAACGCCCTGCGCGATGGCCGCGGCTCGGTGATCGTGCGCGGCAAGGCGACGATCGAGACGATCCGCAAGGACCGCGAGGCGATCATCGTCACCGAGCTGCCCTATCAGGTGAACAAGCAGACCCTGATCGAGCGGATCGTCGAACTGGTCCGCGAGAAGCGGATCGAGGGCATCGCCGACGTGCGCGACGAATCGGACCGCGACGGCATGCGGATGGTGGTCGAGCTGAAGCGCGACGCCTCAGGCGATGTGATCCTGAACCAGCTGTGGCGCTACACCGCCATGCAGTCGTCGTTCGGCGTCAACATGCTGGCCCTGAACCACGGCCGCCCCGAGCAGATGGGCCTGCGCCAGCTGCTGGAAGCCTTCCTGGAGTTCCGGGAAGAGGTGGTGGTCCGCCGCATCAAATACGAACTGGGCAAGGCCCGCGACCGCGGCCACGTCCTGGTCGGTCTGGCCGTGGCCGTGGCCAATATCGACGAGGTGATCCACATCATCCGCTCGTCGGCCGATCCGACCGAGGCGCGCGAGCGTCTGCAGGCCAAGGCCTGGCCGGTGGGCGACATGATGGCCCTGATCGAGCTGATCGCCGACCCGCGCTCGGCGCTGGTGGACGGCGACAAGCTGCGTCTGACCGACGAACAGGCGCGCGCCATCCTGGCCCTGACCCTGAGCCGCCTGACCGGCCTGGGCCGCGACGACATCTTCGGCGAGGCCCGCGAACTGGCGGGCATCATCCAAGGCCACCTGACCCTGCTGTCGGACCGCGCCAACATCCTGGCGGTGATCCGCGAGGACCTGCTGGCGGTGAAGGAAGAGTTCGCCGTTCCGCGTCGCACCCTGATCGGGGAAGGCGACGGGGAGATGGAGGACGAGGACCTGATCCCGCGCGAGGACATGGTCGTGACCGTGACCCACGGCGGCTATGTGAAGCGCGTGGCGCTGAACGCCTATCGGACCCAGCATCGCGGCGGCAAGGGCCGCTCGGGCGTGGCGATGAAGGAGGACGACGCCGTCACGGGCGTGTTCTCGGCCTCGACCCATACGCCGGTGCTGTTCTTCGCCACCAACGGCAAGGCCTACAAGCTGAAGACCTGGCGTCTGCCGCTGGGCAATCCGCAGTCGCGAGGCAAGGCGTTCGTGAACCTGCTGCCGATCGAGCCGGGCGACAGCATCATGAACGTGCTGCCCCTGCCCGAGAACGAGGCGGAGTGGGGCGACTATGACATCATGTTCGCCACCTCTTCGGGCGACGTGCGCCGCAACAAGCTGCCCGACTTCGCCACGGTGAACCGCGCCGGCAAGATCGCGATGAAGCTGGAAGACGGCGACCGGATGGTCGGCGTGGCCCTGTGCACCGCCGAGGACGACGTCATGCTGACGACGGCGCTCGGTCGCGCGATCCGCTTCAAGGCCGACGATGTGCGCGTGTTCAAGGGCCGGGATTCGACCGGCGTCCGGGGCGTGCGCCTGCAGGACGGCGACGAGGTCATCTCGATGGCCGTGCTGGGCCGCGTGGACGCCACGCCGGAAGAGCGCGCCGCCTACGTCAAGCACGCCAACGCCATGCGCAAGGCGCTGGCCGGCGCGGACGGCGAAGAGGACGCGGCTCCGGTCGAGGCCGAGGATGACGTCGCTGACGCCGTGCTGTCGGTCGAGCGGATCGCCGAACTGGGCGCCGCCGAGCAGTTCATCCTGACGGTCACCGAGACCGGCTTCGGCAAGCGCTCGTCGGCCTATGAGTATCGCCGCACGGGTCGCGGCGGGCAGGGGCTGACGGCGCACGGTCTGGGCGGTCGCGCGGGCACGCGTCTGGCGGCGGCCTTCCCGGTCGAGGACAGCGACGACCTGCTGATGGTCACCTCGGGCGGGCAGATGATCCGCACCCCGATGGAGCAGATCCGCATCGTCAGCCGCTCCAGCCAGGGCGTCACCATCTTCAAGACCGGCAAGGACGAGAAGGTCGTCTCGGTCGAGCGCCTGCCGGACAGCGGCGGCGGTGAGGACGGCGGCGCGGTCGAGGGCGAGGACGCGGGCGGCGAAGAGAGCTGATCTTTCACCCGCTCATCCCGGCGAAAGCCGGGACCCAGTTCTGTCCAGATGACGTCGGCGCAGGGGATCTATGACGATGGGAACGGGGGTCAACCGCTCTTCCAAAGCACTGGGTCCCGGCTTTCGCCGGGATGAGCGGATCTGATGACACCGATCCTGCACATCGACGGCGAGCCGGCGACCGCCGAGGCGCTGGCGCCGGTGATCCTGTCGAACTACGGCGCCTTCACCTCGATGCAGGTCGAGGACGGGGCGGTGCGTGGACTGGATATGCATCTGGACCGGTTGGCGCAGGAGGCCCTGGCCCTGTTCGGACGGGCCGTGCCGGAGGCGCGGATGCGCGAGCGGATGCGGACGGCGGTCGAGGGGCTGGAGGGGCGGCACAGCCTGCGGGTCCAGCTGTTCCTGGAGACCATCACCCACCGGACACCGGATGCGCTGGGCGTGCCCAGCGTGCTGACGGTGGTGTCGGCGCCGGCGAATCCGCTGTGCGATCCGCTGCGCCTGCAGACTCAGGACTATGCGCGGGAGGCGCCGGAGCTGAAGCACAACGCCACCTTCGGCCTGACGCGGGCGCGGCGGACGGCGAAGGCGGCCAGCTTTGACGACGCCCTGTTCGTGGGCGCCGACGGCGCTGTGTCCGAGGGCTCGATCTGGAACATCGGCTTCGTCGAGGACGGGCGGATCGTCTGGCCGAAGGCGCCGATGCTGCGCGGGGTAGGGCAGAGGCTGCTGGAGAACGGACTGGGTCTGGTCGGACTGGACAGCGAGACACGGGTCATCGACCGGGCGGCGCTGGCGGGCCTGCGGCAGGCCTTCATCTGCAACAGCGCCACCCCGGCCTGTCCGGTAGGCAATATCGACGGGCGCTCGCTGGACATGGATCCGGCCCTGATCGACCGGTTGCAGGCGGCCTGGGCGTCGAACGCGCCGCAGCCGATCTAGGCCCGGCGTTTCGCACCTGCTAAACCGATGAAAAGTCGGGGAGGACTTCGATGCGTATTGGCCTGTATCCGGGCACCTTCGACCCGATCACCAACGGGCATCTGGACATCATCAAGCGTGCGGTGAAGCTGGTGGACCGGCTGGTCATCGGCGTGGCCCAGAATGACGACAAGGGACCGCTGTTCACGACCGCCGAGCGGGTCGAGATGGTGCGGGCCGAGGTGGCGGTGTTTGGCGAGAAGGTCGAGGTGCGGCCGTTCTCCAGCCTGCTGATGCATTTCGCAGAGGAGCTGGATGCGACGGTGATCGTGCGTGGCCTGCGCGCCGTCGCCGACTTCGAATACGAGTTCCAGATGACGGCGATGAACCAGCGCCTCAATGCGGACATCGAGACCGTCTTCCTGATGGCGGACCCGCGGCATCAGGCGATCGCCTCGCGGCTGGTCAAGGAAATCGCCCGTCTGGACGGGAATATTGCAAGCTTCGTCAGCCCTGCGGTCGCGTCCGCCGTGCTGGCCAGGGTCAAGGGATAGTATGCGCTTCAACACCACCTTCGCGGCCGCACTCGCCGCCGTCGCTCTGACCGGCGTCGCGCCGGCGGCCTTCGCCCAGACCCCGGCCCCGGCCACGGCCGGTGAGTGGCGCACGATCGCGCCGGAGAACCTGCTGGTCATCGACACTTCCAAGGGGCGGATCGTCGCGGAGCTGGATCCGCGCGTGGCCCCTCTGGCGGTGGATCGGATCCGGACCTTGGCCAACCAGGGCTTCTATGACGGCCTGACCTTCCACCGGGTGATCCCGAACTTCATGGCGCAGGGCGGTGATCCGCAGGGCACGGGCGAGGGCGGCAGCGAGCTGCCCGACCTGACCGGCGAATTCTCGTTCCGTCGTGGTCGCGCCGACGGCTTCGTGGGCAACGGGCAGACGGACGGCGCCGCGCAGATGGGCTTCATCGGCTCCTTCGGCGTCACCACCCAGCCGGATGCGCAGATGATGGTGACGGCGGACTTCAAGGTCGGCGCTTCCGCCCTGTTCTGTCCGGGCGTGCTGGGCATGGCGCGGGCCAATGATCCGAACAGCGCCAACAGCCAGTTCTACATCATGACCGCCTCCAACGAGTCCCTGAACGGCAGCTACACGCCGTTCGGACGGGTGCTGGCGGGGCAGGACATCGCCCGGGCGCTGAAGTCCGGCGACGCGAACAACAACGGTCGCGTCACCGATCCGGACACCATGACCCGCGTGCGCACCGCCTCGGCCCTGCCGGAAGGCGAGCGCCCGGCCGCGCGCGTCATGGCCACGACCAGCCCGGCCTTCGCCGAACTTCTGGCGAGCTCCCGGGCCCGGCTGGGGTCGCGGTTTGACGTGTGCAATGTGCAGCCGACGGCGGAAGTGACCGGCGGTTGAGCCGCGACGAGGGGGAACAGGCGATGAAGGTGATGCTTCTGGCGAGCGCCGCGGCGGCGCTGATGATCGGTCCGGCGCTGGCCCAGGATGTCGGCGAGCCTCCGCCGCCGCCCCCGCCGCCGCCCACGGTCCAGACCGTCATCGCCTCGACCGACTGGCGCACGGTCGCGCCGGAGAACCTCCTGGTCATCGATACGACCAAGGGACGGATCATCGTCGAACTGACGCCCGAGATCGCGCCGCTGCATGTGGAGCGGATGCGGCTGCTGGCCCGCAGCGGCTTTTTCAACGGCCTGACCTGGCACCGGGTGATCGACTGGTTCATGGCCCAGACCGGCGATCCGCTGGGCAATGGCGAGGGGCAGAGCGCCTATCCGGACCTGAAGGCCGAGTTCACCTTCCGTCGTGACCCTGCGATGGCGTTCGCGCCGGTGGCCGCGCCGCAGGGCGCGCGGCTGGGCTTCATCGGCTCGCTGCCGGTCCAGACCCAGCCGGACGCGGCGTTCACCCAGACCGGCGACGGCAAGGTGCACGGCTGGGGCGTCTATTGCCCCGGCGTGGTCGGCATGGCCCGCGACGAGGGCAATGACACGGCCAACAGCCAGTTCTTCATCATGCGGCAGGCCTATCCGGCGCTGGACAAGCGTTATTCCATCTGGGGCATGACCGTGGCCGGGCTGGACGTGGTGCGGGCGCTGCAGGTCGGCGACGGCGAGAACGGCATGATGGCGGCCGCCCAACCGGACCGCATGACCCGCGTGCGGGTGGCCAGCGATATCCCCGAGGCCGAGCGCCCGGTGGTGCAGGTGCTGTCCCCGACCTCGGAACGCTTCATGGGCATCGTCGGAGAGGCCCGCACCGCGCGCGGCGCCGACTTCTCGATCTGCGACGTGACGCTGCCGGTTCAGGTGACGGGCTAGGCCCCGTTTCCACCCTTGCCGTTTCCACGACCGCGCCGACGGCGACGGCGTTTGGTCGGCTTGCGGTCGTCGCGCATCCGCTCCAGCAGCAGGCCCTCGCGCAGGCCGCGGTCGGCGACGCGGACGCGTTCTGACGGCCAGGCGCGCTGGATGGCTTCCATGATGGCCGCGCCGGCGAGCACCAGATCGGCGCGGTCCGGACCGATGCAGCTTTCGGCGGCGCGTCCCTCGGGGCCAAGAGCCTTGAGCCTGTTCGCGGCCCGCTCGCAGTCGGCGCGGGTCATCCAGAGGCCGTCGACCAGATTGCGCTGATAGCGGCGCAGGCCCAGGTGGATGCCGGCCAGGCTGGTGATGGCGCCCGAGGTGCCGACCATGTGGGCCCGGCCGCTGACGAACAGATCCCGCAGATCAGGGCCGACGGGCGTGTCGGCGATGGCGGCGCCCATGTCGGCGACCATGGCCTCGTACCAGGGCGTGAGATCGCCGCCGACCGGCTCGGGGTGGCGCTCGGCCAGGGTGACGACGCCGATGGGGGCGGAAATCCAGCCCTCCAGCTGGAAGCCGGACCCGGTCCGGCGCAGCCAGTTGAGCTCGGTCGAGCCGCCGCCGACGTCGACCACCAGAACGGCCTCGGCCGTCGGATCGAACAGGTTGCGGCACCCCTCGACGGCGAGCCGGGCCTCTTCGGCGGGGTCGATGATGCGCAGCTTCAGCCCGGCGCCCTGACGGACCCGCTCGATGAAGGCGGCGCCGTTGTCGGCCTGACGGCAGGCCTGGGTGGCGACGGCCATCAGGCGGGAGGGATCGACGCCGCGCCGGACCACGCGCTCGGCGCACAGCATCAGGGCTTCGTAGGCCCGCTCCATGGCGGCGTCGTCGAGGCGACCGGTGCGGGACAGGCCTTCGCCCAGACGCACGATGCGGCTGAAGGAATCGACGACGCGAAAGCCGTCCTTCGCCGGGCGGGCGATGAGCAGGCGGCAGTTGTTGGTCCCCAGATCGAGCGCCCCGTACAGGGGGCCTTCGCGACCTGGCGCCCCCGCCGCGACGGCGGCGCCGTCACGGGCGCGCTTTCCGTCGGGCCGCCGGGGCTGGGACCGTTGGCGCGAGGACGCGCCGGCGGTCTCCGGCATGGGCCGAATCTTTCAAGGTGGGCGGTCCGAAACGGCGCCCGTCCCGCACAACCTAGACCGCGAAACTGATCCGCGCCAAGCGTGTCTGTCGCGAAAATGAACGGAGAGGCGGTGATCCGGCTCAGGTGCGCAGGCGTAGGCAGTCTGTCATGACCCAGTCTGTCTCCGCCCGCTTCGGCCTCGGCCAGATCGTTCGCCACCGGGACGCCGGGTTCCGCGGCGTGATCATCGACGTGGACCCGGTGTTCGCCGGCCAGCCCGGCGCCACCGGCCCGATCTCGCCGGACCAGCCCTTCTACCAGGTGCTGGCGCTGGAGGCCGACGGCGGCTTCATGGCCTATGCGCCGGAGGATGCGCTGGAGCACGACCCGGACCTGGCGGCCCTGACGAGAGACGCCGAGCGGCAGTTCTTCACCATCGACAAGGGCGGCCACCATGCGCCGCGCGCGCAGGCGATCCACTGACCGCGCTGGCGCGGGCGCGCGCCGGGCACTAGGTTGCCGCAAAAGGGGCCGCCAGAGCCCGGACTGCCAGGAGCGCCGCCATGTCTGATTTCGAGCACGTCTTTGACAAGCCGCCCGAAGGGGCCGCCGAGGACTGGACGATCCCGCAGGACTGGCGCGCCTATACCGAGACCGAGCACAAGACCTGGGACACCCTGTACGCCCGGCAGATGAAGATCCTGCCCGGCCGCGCCGCCGACGTCTTCTTCAAGGGGCTGGAGGCGCTGGACCTGAATACGGGCGGCATCCCCGACTTCTCGCTGATGAACCCCAAACTGCAGGCCCTGACCGGCTGGACGGTGGTGTGCGTGCCGGGGCTGGTGCCGGACGAGGTCTTCTTCGACCATCTGGCCAACCGCCGCTTCCCCTCGGGCCAGTTCATCCGCAAGCCGGACCAGCTGGACTATCTGCAGGAGCCGGACATCTTCCACGACGTGTTCGGCCATGTGCCGATGCTGACCGACCCGGACTTCGCCGCCTATATGGAGGCCTACGGCAAGGGCGGGCAGCGGGCCGCGGCGCTGGGCATGCTGCCCAATCTGGCGCGGCTGTACTGGTACACGGTCGAGTTCGGCCTGATGAAGGAGGCCGACCAGCTACGCATCTACGGCGCGGGGATCGTGTCCTCGGCGACCGAGAGCGTGTTCGCGCTGGAAGACCCGTCGCCGAACCGGCTGGGCTTTGATCTGGAGCGGGTGATGAAGACCCTCTACCGGATCGACGACTTCCAGCAGGTCTATTTCGTGATCGACTCGATCGAGGCCCTGAAGGGCGAGACCCTGAAGGATTTCGGCCCGATCTATGAGCGGCTGAAGGGGGCGGAGACCCTGGCCATCGAGACCATCCTGCCGACGGACGAGGTGTTCACCGAAGGCACCCAGGCCTATGCGGCCAAGGGCGGACGGTTCGCGGCCTGAAGGCAGGTATCAGGCGGGCGTTGCGGACGCCCGCCGCAGATGCAGCGCCACGCCCACGGCCCAGACGGCGAAGACGGTCTCGAGGATGCGCTGGGCGATGCCCAGCCAGTGGAACTCGGGCTGGACGAACCAGACCACGCACAGGGCCGGGACGCCGCAGATCAGGCTGAGGGGGAAGAGGCCGCGCAGGGCCGTGTGCTTGCGGGCGCCCAGACCGATCAGGAAGACCCCGACCACGGCGGCGAGATAGCCGATGCCGCCGACGATCTCGTGCAGGACGCCGGACAGGCTGGCGCCGTCCATCTCGCATTCGAAGTCGCAGGGGAAGACGCCGCCGAACATCAGGCCGAGGCCGTTGAGCGCAGACAGGCCGAAGCCGATCAGGAACAGGGGCGTGCGCGGGAACTGGATCGCGCAGATCAGCCAGAAGACGGTCAGCAGGACGCCCGACACGATGAAGGCCAGGCTGACGGACGGGCCGGTCAGGGCGCCGGTCGCGCCCAGTTCGCTGATGAACTGGCGCAGGTGATCATAGCCCGGATAGGCGAGGCTGCCCGCCAGGGTCGCGCCGGCGAAGATCAGCAGGCTGAGAAAGGCGCAGGCGACGGCGAGGGTCCGCATCAGTCCCGCTGGAACGGATAGAAGCCCGAGCCGAGGCCGAGGATGGAGGTCAGCTCGTCCAGGGCGCCGCGGCTTTCATCAAGCAGGGCCGGATCGGCGAGATCGGCGACCTTGAGCTCGTCGCGATACCAGGTGGCGCCCCAGACGCTGAGGGCGCCGTGGAGGTCATCGGTCAGGCGCATGCCGGGATTGGTCGCGGCCAGTTCGGCCTCGTTCAGCACCACGCGCAGGCGCAGGCAGGCGGGGCCGCCGCCGTTGCGCATCGACTGGCGGACATCGACATACTCGACCCGGCCAATGGGGCCGTTTGAGCCGGCGACGGCTTCGGCGACCGCATGGGCGCGGGCGTTGTCGCGGGTCTCGGTCGGGCAGATCAGGGTCAGGCGATCCTCGCCCGGGATCTGCACCAGCATGGAGTTGAACAGATAGCTGGAGATGGCGTCGGCGAGGGGGAGGTCGGCCTCGGAGACCTCGACGAAGAGGGGCTCGAAGCCCTTCGCGGCTGCGCGGATGGCGGCGTGGGTGGCGGCGGTGTCCTCGAAGGCGAGCTGGTGGTGGAACAGGGTGTCCAGAGCGCCGACGCAGACGACGTCATTGTGGAAGGTGCCGCCGGCGATGGCGGCCTTCGACTGGCGGGCCAGCACCGCGCCGGATGCGCCCCCCTCAAGCAAACCATGACGGCGGGCGAGGGCCTCGGAGGCCTCGCGGGTCTGGCGGGCGGGGAAGGGGCCGGTCCACGGCTCCCACGCCTCGCGGCCCCAGACCAGCAGGTTGACGCCTTCCGCGCCGTGATCGGCGCACAGGCGGACGTGGTTGGCGGCGCCCTCGTCGGCCAGATGGGCGACGGAGGGCAGGGCGTCGTGGACAGCGAAGCGCTTCGGATCGGGGAAGAGGGCGTCGAGCGCGCGCTTCGTCTGCTGATGCTCCAGCGAGCGATGCAGGTTGGTGACCAGGTTGGCCGGGGTGAAGTGGACCCGGCCGTCGGCGCTGTCGGCGCCGGGCGTCACGGTCGCGGCGTTGGCGGCCCACATGGGCGAGGCCGAACAGGCGGCGGCGGCGAAGGTGGGGGCGTCCTTCCAGGCCTGCTCAAGCACCTGGGCGTCTGTGCCGCCGAAGCCGAGCGAGCGCAGGAAGGGGATGTTGGGCCGCTCGTGCGGCGGCAGGACGAACTGGGGCAGGCCGAGGTCGGCCAGCCGCTTCATCTTGTCGAGGCCCTGCAGGACGGCGGCGCGCGGGTTGGACGCCTGACCCTCGTTGCGGCTGGAGGCGAGGTTGCCGGGGGACAGGCCGGCATAGGAGTGCGTCGGCCCGATCAGGCCGTCGGCGTTGGCTTCGACGGCGGGATTGGTCACGCCGACAACCCCTTGATCTCGCTTTCGATGTTCTTCACGGCCTCAGCCTCGAAGCTGGCGACCGGGTAGGCGCAGTAGTCGGCGGCGTAGTAGGCGGAGGGACGGTGGTTGCCGCTGGCGCCGAGGCCGCCGAAGGGCATGTCGCCGGCGGCGCCGGTGGTCGGGCGGTTGAAGTTGACCACGCCCGCGCGGATGCGGCGGATGAAGGTCTGCCAGTTGGCGGGATCGTCGCTAACCAGACCGGCGCTGAGGCCGTAGCGGGTGGCGTTGGCCTCGGCGATGGCGGCCTCGAACGAGCTGACGCGGGTCACCGACAGGAAGGGGGCGAACATCTCCTCGTCGGGGACGCTGACGCCGGTGACGTCGATGATGGCGGGCTTGACGAAGGCGCCCGGCAGGTTGCCGACCGGACCCGAGGCGCGGATCACCTTCGCGCCCGCGTCGATCCGCTCCTGAAGGGCGGCGAGGGCGGCGGCGGCGGCCTTCTCGGAGATCAGCGGCCCGGCGTAGGGCTCGGTCGCGCTGTTCCAGGGGGCGAAGATCAGGCGGTCGCTGAGGGCGGCGACGGCCTCGACGATGGCGTCGCCCTGCGGCCCTTCCGGCACGATCAGGCGACGGGCGCAGGAGCAGCGCTGGCCCGTGGTGATGAAGGCGGACTGGACCGCGATGCCCGCGACGGCTTGCGCGTCGGCGGCGTCCCAGACGACCAGTGGATTGTTGCCGCCCAGTTCCAGCGCGAGGATGACGTGGGGGTCGTCGGCGAACTTGCGCCGGAAGTGGGCGCCGGCGGCGCCGGAGCCGGTGAACATCAGGGCGTCGATGCCGCTGTCCAGAAGGGCCGCGCCGGTGTCGCGCCCGCCCTGCACCACATTGACCACGCCGGTCGGCAGGTCGGCGGCGGCGAAGGCCTCGGCCATCAGCTGGCCGGTGAGGGGTGTCTCCTCGGACGGCTTGAAGACCACGGTGTCGCCCGCCAGCAGGGCCGGGACGATGTGGCCGTTGGGCAGGTGGCCGGGGAAGTTGAACGGCCCGAGGACGGCGGCGACGCCGTGCGGGCGGTGGCGCAGGGTGGCCGAGCCGAAGGCGGTGGCGGCGGTGCGCTCGCCCGTGCGCTCGTCATAGGCGCGGATGGAGATGTCCACCTTGCCCTGCATGGCCTGAAGCTCGGTGGTGGTCTCCCACAGGGCCTTGCCGGTCTCGCGGCTGATGGCCTCGGCGATCTGCGGGGCGCGTTCCTTGAGCACGGCCTGATAGCGCTTCACCGCGTCGATGCGGTCCTGACGCGGGCGGTCGGCCCAGTCGGGGAAGGCGGCGCGGGCGCGGTCGGTTGCGGCCTGAACTTCGGCGGCGGAGGCGGCGGGGCCTTCCCAGACGGTTTCGCCGGTGGCGGGGTCGATGGACTGGAACACGGTCATGGGATCACTCAGGTCTTCACGCGAACGGTGTCCCCGGCGCGCACCTTCAGCGCATCGGCGGTTTCGCGGTTCAGGGTGGCGTTGTCGCCCTCGATATGGGCGCGCTGGCGGACGGCGCGGAAGCCGCCGACGCTGTTGGTCGAGATCAGGCCGGGCAGTTCGGCCTCGACCTCGTCCGCGATGGCGACGGTCAGGGGGCGGGCGTCGCGGACGGTGCGGATGTTGTCGCGCTGGCACGAGACGGTCGGCCCGGCGTCGAAGATGTCGATCAGGCCGTTGGGACGGAAGCCCTCGCTCTCCAGCAGGGCCATGGCGGGCACGCCCTGCGGGTGGACCTTGCCGATCACCGCGCGGGCAGGCTCGGGCAGCAGTTCGACATAGATCGGATGGCGCGGGGCCAGGTCGAGGATGAACTGCTTGTCGGTCGAGCCGGTCATCCGGTCCGCCTCGTCGAAGTCCATCGGAAAGAACTTATGGGCGACGTGATCCCAGAAGGGGCAGGCGCCGTCAGGGGTGAAGACCCCACGCAGCTCGGCCAGGACGTTCTCGTTGAACAGCTCCGGCTCGGCGCCGATCAGCATGTAGCGCGACTGGCTCAGCAGGCGGCCCGCGCCGCCCTTGCGCCGGTCGGCCTTGAGGAAGAGCGAGCCGACTTCGGTCCAGCCGGTGCATTCGTTGACCAGCACCAGCGTCTTCTGTTCCAGCTTGATGCCGAGCGACGGCGAGGACTGGGCGTTGTTGACGACCCGGAAGCTGAAGAAGGGACGCTTCAGGCCGACGGAGGCCTTCACCGAGCCGATGCCGTCAACATCGCCGGTGTCCGACTCCTCCAGCATCAGGGTGTACCAGCGCTCGTGCGGCTCCATCTTGCCCGCGAAGCTGTCGCGGCTGAGGTCGAGACGTTCGGATAGCTGGTCCGGGTCTTCCGGCAGGCTGGTGAAGCCCGGGCCGGAGAGGATGGCCAGTTCGAGCAGGTGGTCGAGATCGGCGGGGCCGGCAGGTCGGACGACGAGCATGGGGTTACATCGTCTCCAGACGCAGGGACTTCAGTTTTTGGGCGTCGATCTCGCCCGAGGCGATCTTGCACAGGATCAGCGCAGACAGCTGGGCCCGTTCGACGAAGCTGGCGGGCCAGGCGAACTCCTGATCCGAATGGATGTCGCCGCCCAAGACGCCGAGGGTGTCGATATTGGGCAGGCCCGCGGCGTGCAGGTTGTTGCCCTCGCAGACTCCGCCGGACGGCTTCCAGGCGATGGTCTGACCCAGCAGGGCGCCGGTTTCCTTCACCGCCTCGAACAGGGCGGTCTGGGAGGCGTCCATGGGCTTGGGCGCGCGGGTCATGCCGCCGTGCAGGTCCAGCGTCAGGCCGGGGAAGGGGGGCTCGGCGGCGATTTGCTGCACCGTCTCCGAAATCCACGCCGAGGACTGGGCGTCGGGGACGCGGACGTTGAAGCGGACCACGGCGTTGTCGGCGACGACGTTCAGGGCGCCGCCGCCGCTGATCTTGGCGACATTGACGGTGACGCCCTCGCGCTGGCCGTTCAGGGCGTGCAGGCGGGCGGCGATGATGGCGGCGCCGGCGACGGCGTTGGCGCCTTCATGGAAGGCGCGGCCCGCGTGGGCGGCCTTGCCGGTGACGATCAGGTGGTAGTTGCCGCTGCCCTTGCGCTCGCCCGCCAGGGTGCCGTCGGCGAGGGCGGGCTCATAGGTCATGCCGACATGGCCGCGCGCGCCGAGCTCGGCCAGCAGGGGGGCGGAGGCGGGGGAGCCGATCTCCTCGTCCGGCGACAGCAGGACCGTCCAGCCGACGCGCTCGCGGTCCGGATGGGTCTCGAACGCCTCCAGCGCCGCCAGCAGGACGGAAATGCCGCCCTTCATGTCGGCGATGCCGGGACCGTTCAGGGCGCCGTCGGCGCGGGTGACGACGGTCTGGAAGCCCGAGGTCTCCGGGAAGACGGTGTCGTAGTGGCCGGTCAGGACGACCTGCAGCGGGGCGTCGGGGCGGCAGGTGATCTTCAGGGCGTCGGCGTGCGCCTCTTCGCGCACAGCGCCGTCGTCAGAGACGGTGGTCGATCCCTGTGTCGGGACGCGCTCGACGGTGGCGGGCAGGGCGCGCGCCGTGGTTTCGAGCAGGGCCAGGACAGCACTCAACCCCTCGGCGTGGCGGCTGCCGGAGTTGACATTCGCCCACTCCACCGCACGACCGATGATGACGGCTTCTCGGGCCGTGACGTGATCAAGCACGGACTGTTCAGAAGGCAGAATCCGCATCGGCCGGACCCTAAACAAGCGCGCGGCAAAGGTGAAGCGAGGCCGGGTTACGACTCGTCACGGGATCGGGTTAGGGTTCGCCTCCCTCTAAAGGAGAAAGCAAATGACTGACTGGGCAAAGGCCGCGAACCCGACCGCGGTGATTACGACCGAGGCGGACGCCATCGCCGCCGCACGCGCAAGTGCGATCGCCATCTTCCTGGGCGCGGCCTGGGGCGTGATCGGCCTCGTCTACATGCTGACCGCCGGGCAGGCGGCGATGGACGCGGCGGTCGCGCAGGCCTCCGCCGGAACGCCGGAAATGGCCGGAGCCATCGGCCAGTTCGCCCTGTGGACCGGTGTCGGCCTGTGCGTGATCCAGCTGGTGATCGGCCTGTTCCAGTGGGCCAAGCCGAACATCGTGATCCCGATCATTTTCGTGATCCTGGTCGGCTTCGGCCTGATCATGGGCGTCTTCGGACTGCTGGCCGCCAGCGCCATGCCGGAAGTCGCCGAAGCCAACGCCGCCACCCCCGCCTGGCAGACCTGGATCGGCCTGGTGCTGCTGGTCGTGCAACTGGTTCTGCACATTGCGGGCATCCGCGGCGCGTCCAAGCTGGACAAGCTCCGCAACGCCGAAGCCAACACCTGGGACAACTAGGTCCTACCGGTTCGGGCGGCGGTCTCCGGATCCGTCGCCCGGCTGCCGGCTCTGCCGACGCCAGCGGACGGACAGGCTGGCGTCGCCCTGGCCGCCGAATTTCGAGCTGACCGTCAGATTGCGGCGCACCTGCCATTCGACGTTGACCTCGGCTCCGTCCTCGCCGCCGCCGATGATCTCCAGATAGACGTTGTCGGTGATGTAGCGCCCTCCGGCCACGGTCAGGCTGGACGCCTCGCCGCCGAACGACAGGCGGTCCAGACCCGCCAGTTCGCGCAGGTTCCCGATCACATCGAAGCCGCCGCCGCCCGCCAGCGCGGCCACGCCCGCCGCCAGCTGGGCCGCCTCGAAGGCGGACAGCTGCGAGGCCGAGCGGCCGAACAGCACCTGCGACAGGATCTCGTCCTGCGGCAGGGCGGGGGTCGAGGTCAGGGCGATCTCGGGCCGCGCCGCCGTGCCGGTGACGCGGATGGTCGCGGTCAGGGCGGGATCCTCGCGGGTGGCCGACAGGTTCAGGCGGATCTGGTCCGGCTGGGTCGACAGGGAGACCGTGCCGGTCTGGTCGAAGATGAAGCGCTTGCCGGCGAAGTCGTAGTCGCCGCGCACCACCCGGGCGGTGCCGGTCAGGTTCGGGCGCGAGATGGTGCCGGTGACGCGGGCGTTGACCCCCATCTCGACATTCAGGCCGCGACCGACCACACGCACGTCGCCGCCGGGGGAGCGGATGGCGATATCCATGCCGATCTGGGGACCGCGCGAGCGGGTCTGCTGCTCCTCCGGCACATCGCCGCCGGGGCGGTTGATCTCGACCACATCCATGCGGACGATGCCGTTGGAGCCGGGCGGATTGGCCTCGATCCGGGCCTCGTCGATGTCCATCTGGCCGGTCAGGCGGATATTGCCGTCCTCGCCCCGGATGACGGTGATCGGGCCGGAGGCGCGGGCTTCGGCGATGTCGTTGTCGATGATGCGGAACCGGCGCAGCAGCAGCTGGAAGCTGGAGCCCGAGCCCTGACGCAGGCCGATGCGGCCCTGTCCGCTGACGTCGCCGCCCGAGCCGTCGTTGGCGCTGAAGGTCTCGATCAGGGCGGTGGTGTCGTCAAACCGGCTGTTCAGGGTCATGCCGGCCAGCCGCAGGCCGGTGGCGTTGTCGCGGAAGGCGCCCTGCGCGAGGTCCAGACGGCCGTTGATGCGCGGCTCGGCCAGGGTGCCGGCGAGGGTGGCGTTGGCGTTCATCTGCCCGGCCAGCGAGCGGTCGCCGCCCAGGAACAGGTCCCAGATCGGCTGAATCTGGCCACGGATGTTCACCGTGCCCTGCATCGGACGGGTGCGGGCGATGGCCAGGCGCAGGGGGGCGGCCGAGGCCTCGACCGGCAGGGTCAGGTCGGCGCTGGCCTGAACCGCGTCCGTGTCGGTGGCGCGGGCCTGCAGGCGCAGGGTGTTGTCCACCAGGGTGGCGTTCAGCGTGCCGTCGACCTCCATGCCGCGCGGGGCGTCGATGCTGCGCAGGTTCTCCAGATTGACGTTGGCCGAGCCGGACAGGTCGTCGCCGGAGCCGCGCAGGGACAGGTTGCCGGTCACCCGACCGCGCAGGTCCGGGGACAGGGAGCCCAGCTCGACGCTGGTCAGATTGGCCTCGATGACGGCGGCGCGGGAATCCTGGCGCAGGTCTCCGGTCAGGACGCCGCCGCCGACCGCAAGATCGACGCGGACGACGCGCCCGTCGCCGGACAGGGCCACGACGGCGGGGGAGCGGGTGGTGAAGTCGATCTCGCGCACCGAGCCGCCGCCCTGGAGGGTGACGCTCTGCGACGGGCCCTCGCGGGAGTAGACGCCGGAGCCATCGAACGAGAGCGGGGTCGGGCCGCCGACATCGGCCTTGAGGGTGAAGGGCAGGCGTTCCAGCGTGCCGCGACCGTCCAGATCGAGGGTGCGGATGACGTAGGGCGAGCCGGCGAAGCGGACGTTGCGGCCCGAGACGTCCAGAACGGCGGTCTCGCTGCCGCCGCCCTCGGTCAGGCGCACCCGGCCATTGGCTTCCCCGGAGGCCAGGAAGGCGCCGGGGCGGGCGGTGAAGGTCAGGTCGGCGCTGGACGGGATACGGCTGGACAGGGCGATGTCGCCTCGCGCGGTCACGCCGCCGGCGTCCAGATCCACATTGCTGAGGCGGATGCGCGGGCCGCCGAGGTAGAAGTTTCCGCTGGCCCGCGCCGGGCCGTAGTTCGAGCCGGCGGTGATGGCGACGCTGCCGTCCGAGGCGTCCTCGCCCTTGCGGAAGCTGAGGGTCAGGTTGGCGTCGGTCAGCTTGAGCGGGCCGGCGTTGACGTTGGCGAAGGCGGCGCGCAGGTCGGCGCGGGGTCTGGCCAGGGTGCCGGTCAGGGCCCCGTCGCCGGTCATGGCGCCGTCGATCTCGACCGGGCCGACACCGAACGGGCCGCGCGCATTCCAGTCCAGGGCCAGCCGCAGTCCGCCATTGCCCTCGATCAGGCCGCGGGCGTTGGCTGCGCCCTGGGCGCCGTTCAGGGCCGCGCGCTCGACCTCGATCCGGCCGTTGTTGAGGGCGCCGGTCAGCTGCAGTCGCGGCGTGGCGCCGAGCAGGCGATCCAGCTCGCCCTGACCGGTGGCCAGGCCCCGACCGCGACCGTCGAAGGTCAGACGCCAGGGAGCGCCGGTGCGGGCCGTGGAGGCGGAGAGGGGGCCGCCGAAGGCGCCGCGCGCGCCGCTGTGGATCTTCGACGCGTCGGTGATGCGGACATCGCCCCGGAAGCCGAGGCCGCCCAGCAGGTTGCGGCCGCCCGAGCCGGTGGCCTTCAGGGCCTGACCGGTCAGGTCGATCTTCTGCAGCAGGATGGCGCCGTCCGGCTGGCGGGCGGCGTCGAAGATGATGCGCGGGCGCTGGCCCAGCAGGCCGCCGATGATGCCGGCGGTGGAGCCGCCGTCGGCCTGGATGTCGCCGTCCAGATCCATCCGTCCGTTGCGGACCTGGACGTTCAGGTCGCCGTGGACGCGACGGGCCTCATAGCTGGAGACCTCGACGGCCAGCAGGTCGGCGGCGCCGTTCAGGGTCCAGTTGGCGGCATCGCCCTTGAACGTCCCGGTATAGGAGGCCGGGCCCGCCGAGGGGGCGCCGGTCAGCCGGTTCAGGGACGGGGTGGCGATCTCCAGCCGGATGCCGTCGCGGCTGCGGCGGTCCTTGAGGCTGATCTGGCCGCTGGCGCGGGAGTTGAGGTTCTCGGCGATCAGGGCCCAGCCCACGCCCTGCTGGCCGTCGCCGTCGGTGTCCGGCGTGGTCGCGAAGCCGAAGCGGGCGGTGCGGCCGATGCGCTCGGCGAACGGCGCCAGCAGGTCCGAGCCCGAGAAGTCGAAATAGCCGCTGATCCGGGTGTTGTCCTTGCCGTACTCGCCCTTGACGGTCAGGGGCGTGAAGGTGCCGGTGCGGACCACGGCGTCGATGATCTCGCCGTTGACGAGGGCGCGGGCCATGAAGGGCTGGTCGGGCGAATAGCCCAGCGCGCCGGCGATGGGGCCGCCCTGGGCCTCGACGGCGCTCAGGTCCAGCCGGGTCTCGGGCAGCTTGCCACCGAAGACGGCGTTCAGGCGCAGGTGGTCGCCGGGCCGGCTGAGGCTGAGCGCATTGACGATGGCCTGTTTGGCGCCCTTGCGCGGGATGTTGGCCTCGCCGGACAGGTTCCAGCGGCCGTACTCCTTGGAGAAGCCTTCCAGCAGTTCGACGTTGGCGGCGAACCGGTCGATGTCGATGGTCAGGGGCTGGGGGCCGGACGGGCCGGTCGGCGGCTCGACCTCGGGACGACGGATCAGGCGGATGACGTCCGCCTCAATGGTGTCGGCGTGGAAGCGACGGGTGACCAGCGGCAGCCAGCTCCAGTCGACCCGGACCTTGTGCGCCTCCAGCCAGACGCCCTTGGCGTCGGTGACGGTGACCCGGTCGATGGTGAAGTCGTCGAACAGGTCGCCCTTGACCCCCTCGACATTGATCCGGCCGTAGCGCCCGATCTTCTTGCCCGTGACGAAGCTGGTGACCAGGTCGCGACCCGCGTCGCTGACGATGTACATCCGCCCGCCGACCAGCAGGACGACCAGCAGGGCCGCCAGGATGGCGAGGCCCATGCCGCCGAAGAAGGCGAGGGCCTGCAGGCGCGTGCGCTTGCGCTTCGCCTTTGCGACGGGGGTGTCAGCCGGTTCGACGTCCGGCGTCTCGGGGGGCGGGGCGTCGGTCAAAACGCCTGTCCGATGCTGACGTAGATCTGGAAGTCGGCGTCGCCCTCGCGGCGATCCAGCGGGAAGGCGATGTCGGCGCGGATCGGGCCGAAGGGCAGCTTATAGCGCACGCCGAAGCCCGCGCCGTAGCGCAGGTTGTTGAAGTTCGGCGTCTCCTGGAAGCCGATGGCGCCGGCATCGACGAAGGCCACGGCCTGGAAGTTGCGCCAGACATCCCGACGGATTTCGAGCGAGGTCTCGAACAGGCTGAGGCCGCCGCGCGGGGTGTTGTCGGGCAGGCGCGGGCCGACGCCCTGGTATTCATAGCCGCGCACGGAGCCGCCGCCACCGGAGTAGAACAGGCGGTCAGACGGCACGGTCAGCTCTTCACCGCCGATAATGGAACCGAGGCGGACACGACCGGCCAGCACGGTCTTGGCGTTGTCCTGCAGCGGCAGATAGGCGGTGGCCTGGCTTTCCGTGCGCAGGAACAGGACGGTGTCCTCGCCGCCCACGGCGGTGGGCTGGACCGAGGCGGTCAGACGCCAGCCGGTCGTCGGATCGAGCGGATCGTTGGAGCGGTCCAGATAGAAGCTGCCCCGGCCGGTCAGGATGTAGAGATCACGGTCGAAGTTAAGCGGCAGCTGGGTCAGCGGGTCGAAGCGGTTCTCGTTGTAGTGACCGATGTCCAGACCGACGCCGTAGCTGACCCACGAGGTCTTGCCGAGACGTTGTTGCAGGTCGGCGGCCAAGGTCAGCGCCGCGCGTTCGTAGGCGTCGGTGTCCTCGTTCACGAGGGCGGCGTCGAGCTTCAGCGTCTGGCCCGGACGGCGCCAGTGCGGCAGGCTGAGGTTGGCGCCCAGCCGGCTGTCGATGTCGGCGATGCGGACGTCCCAGACGAGTGTGTCGGCGCGGCCGAAGCGGTTGTGCCAGGTCCAGCGGGCGTCCACGCCGGAGCCTTCGGCGGTGGAGTAGGTGGCGCCGGCTTCAAGGATGCGGCGGGGGCGGTCGGTCAGGGTGACGACGACAGGACGGTTGCCGTCCGGATTGGTCTGTTCGGCTGCGGCCAGGGCCACGCCGACGCCGTCATAGACGCCCGTCTCGAGCAGGCGACGCTCCAGTTCGGCCACGTCCTCGGGATCATAGACGTCGCCCTCGGACCAGGGCGCGAGGCCGGCGACCCAGTCGGGATTGGTCGGGCCGCGGGTTTCCAGCCGGACGCCGTCCAGACGCACGAGCTGGCCGGAGGCGATGTTGTAGGTCGGGAAGACGGTCCGGGCGGCGTGATCGACCACCACGCGGCGCGGCTCTGCCCGGGCGTCGGCATAGCCGCTGCGCACCAGGCCGGCGACGAGACGACCCTCGGCGGCGATGACGTCCACGGCCCGACCGGGTTCGCCGGCCCTGAGCCGGATGTCCTCCACGACTCCGCCGCCGATTTCCGCGTCCGGCTGGGGCGCGACCCAGTTGACGACGGGGTCAGTCAGGAGGAAGCGCGGGCCGGGCGTCACATTGACGATGGCGACAGGCGTGTCCTCGCCCTCGACAAGGTCTTCCAGCACCGGCTGATAATAGCCTTCGGACCGCAGCAGGGCTTCGGCGGCCTCCATGGCGCCGCGGGCGCGGCGGCGGGCCTCGAAACGGTTGGAGGGCGGGCCGTCCACCTCGCCGACCGCCCGGACCAGCTGTTCACGCAGCGTCCCGTCCAGCTCGCCCCGGATCTGGGCGCGAGGATCGGCCGCGGCGGCGGAGGCGAAAGCCAGACCCGCCAGGCTGACGAGGAAGAAGGCGGGCCGTGACGTCAAACTTGAACCTTGGTCATAGGCCAGGTGGCCAACTCATCAGGACGACGCTCCCCCGCCGTCAACGTTATCTCTGCGCGTTCAGCGCGACCGGAACCCTGCCTCAGTAGAAGAGGGTTTCGCTTTCCGGCTGCACGGATTCTTCCGAGCTCCGCTGTTCGGGCGGAAGGGTGGTGGAAACGGTCGGCGGCGGCGTGACCGGAGTCTCCACCGGGGCGACGGGCTCCTCGACGACCGGCGGCGGCGCCTGTTCGGCGGCCTTGTCGGCGAGGCTGTCATCGTCAACGGGACGCGGATCGTCGCAGGCGGCCACGGCGAAGGCGGTCGACAGGGCCAGCAGGGCGGCAAGGCGTTTCATGGTCGAAGAAGTCTCCCCCGGATCAGGCCATCCAACGCACTGCCGGCTCAGCCGTTCCATAGAGTGTTTCGCGGCGCCGCGCATCCTCTGTCCACAGCCTTGAAGGGCCTGGCGCGCAGGCGCTCGCGCGACCGCCGTTCTCGGAAACCAATCGTTGGTCAATTGCGCGCAACCTGAAGGTGGGGAGAAAACAAGAAATGTCCGTCACCGCCTACGCCCTCGTATCGCAGGTGAGGTTCAGGGAGCTGAAGACGCGCATCGGCCTGGCCGCCTTTATCGGCGCCACGGCCTGGTTCTTCGCGCCCAGCCTCTGGCCCGCCGTCTGGTTCGCCGCCGTGGTGGTCAGCCAGATCGCCGACTGGGCCGTGTTCCGCCGGTTCCGCCTCAATCCCGAATGGGTTCCCGACCGGGGTTATGTGATCCTGTCGTGCGCCGTCACGGCGTTCGGCGTCGCCATCTATTCCAGCATCGCAGCCTGGCTGTGGGTGGACGGCGGCGAGATCGGCCGCGCCTTCGCCCTGGTGCAGATCGCCGGCGGCCTGCTGCACGTCAGTCTGCATATGCACCACGCCCGCCCGATCCTGATCTCGGCGGTGGCCACCCACGGCGCCTATTTCCTGGGACTGCCGGTGATGACGGCGATCCTGACCGGCTACTGGCACGAGTTGCTCGTGGCGCTGGGCTGCCTGCTCTACATGAGCCATCTGGTCGTCGCCGTGCGTCAGGCCAGCGCGACGACGGAGGTGCTGCGCTCGGCAAAGGAGATGGAGCAGCAGGCGCGCCAGAAGGCCGAGGAGGCCAGCGCCGCCAAGTCCGATTTCCTCGCGGTGATCAGCCATGAGATCCGCACCCCGATGAACGCGGTGATTTCGGCCGCCAACCTGCTGCGCCGGACGAAGCTGGACGACCGCCAGTCCGAGCATGTCTCGATGCTGACCGACGCCGGCGAGGTGTTGATGGGACTGCTGAACGACGTGCTGGACGTCTCGAAGATCGAAGCGGGCAAGATGGTGCTGGAAACGGACGACGTGGACGTGCGCGCCCGTCTGGCCTCGCTGGCCCGCCTGTGGGAGCCGCGCGCGGCGGCGAACGGCGTGGAACTGGTGGTCGAGGCCTCGGGCGCGGTGCCGGAGTGCGTGCGGACCGACCCGCTGCGGCTCCAGCAGATCCTGTTCAACCTGATCTCCAATGCGGTGAAGTTCACGGATCAGGGGCGGATCACCGTGTCTGCGGACTGGGCCGACGGGGCGTTGACGGTGGCGGTGTCCGACACCGGTTGTGGCATCCCCGCCGTCCGGCTGGCCCATGTCTTCGACAGCTTCGAACAGGCCGAGGCGGGAACGACGCGCCGGTACGGCGGCACGGGACTGGGCCTGTCGATCAGCCGCAAGCTGGCCGAGATCATGGGGGGCGAGTTGACGGTGCGCAGCGTGGAGGGGGAGGGATCGACCTTCACCCTGACCCTGCCCATGGAGGTGTCGGCCTCGCGTCCGGCCGAGGCGAGCGTGGACGTGGTGGAGGTCGGGGCGCTGGCCGGCCGCAGCATCCTCGCCGCCGACGACCACGAGGTGAACCGTCGCATCCTGACCCTGTTGCTGGAGCCGCACGGCTGCCGCCTGACGATGGTCGAGAACGGCGCGGAGGCGCTGGAGGCGGCGGCGGTCGAGCGCTTCGACGCGGTGCTGATGGACATGCAGATGCCGGTCATGGACGGGCTGGAAGCCGCGCGGCGTATCCGGGCGAGCGGCGGCATGAACGCCGGGACGCCGATCATCGCCCTGACCGCCAATGCGTTGGATGTGCACCGGCAGGCCTGGACGGCGGTGGGCGTGGAGGCCTTCCTGACCAAGCCGATCGATCCGACCGCGCTGGTCCAGACCCTCGCCTCTGCCTGCGAGAGCGGTGAGCGCCCGACGCGGGCCGCCGTGGCCTGACCTCAGCCCCAGAGGGCGAGGGCCTCGTCCAGCGAGAGGGCGGGGCGTTGCGGCTCGGGTGTCGCCTGACCGTCGAAGCGCGGCGCGGGCGCGGGCTGGACGACGCCTTGATCCACGAAGGTGGCGCGCGCGGCGTTGTGCGGGTGCAGCGGGGCTTCGCCCATCGTCAGCACCGGGGCGACACAGGCGTCCGTGCCTTCGAAATGCGCCGCCCAGTCGTCACGGTCGCGGCTGGCGAACAGGGCTTCGAAGCGGGCGTGCAGGGCCGGCCAGTTCGCCATGTCGAACTGCGGCGCTTCCTCTGGCGTCAGACCCAGCCCGGCGATGAGGGCGGCGTAGAACTGCGGCTCCAGCGCGCCGACGGCGACGAATTTCCCGTCCTTGCAGGTGAAGCAGCGATAGAAGGGCGCGCCGCCGTCCAGCAGGTTGGCGCCGCGCGCGTCGCTCCACAGGCCACGCGGGCGGAAGGCGTGGAACAGGCCGGTCAGCAGGGCCGAGCCGTCGGTCATGGCGGCGTCGACGACGGCGCCCCTGCCGCTGATCCGGGCCTGAAGCAGGGCCGCCAGCACGCCCGAAACCAGAAACATGGCCCCGCCGCCATAGTCGCCCAGCATGTTCAACGGCGCGCGGGGCGGGCGGTCCGGCTCGCCCAGCGGATGCAGGGCGCCGGACAGGGCGATGTAGTTGATATCGTGCCCGACCCTGTCCGCCAGCGGCCCTGTCTGGCCCCAGCCGGTCACCCGCCCGAACACCAGTCGGGGGTTGCGCGCGGCCAGAACCTCCGGCCCCAGTCCCAGCCGCTCCATCACGCCGGGCCGGAAGCCCTCGATAATGGCGTCGGCGCCTCCGACCAGATCAAGGATGCGGGCGTGGTCGGCCGGATCCTTCAGATTCACCCCGACCGCCGCGCGGCCCCGGTGCAGGATCTCGCCGCCGACGTCGCTGAACACCGCCGCGCCGGCCGAGGCGCTGCGGGTCAGGCGCAGCACCTCCGCCCCCATGTCCGCCAGAACCATGCCGGCGAAGGTCACCGGGCCGAGGCCGTCGAACTCGAGGATACGGAGGCCGGCGAGGGGCTTTGCGGAGGCTGTCATGCGCCTTGCGTAACCGGTTCGCGATAAACCTGTCGAGCGGTCCATCGCGCGGGGTTGACCCGCGCGGCGACATGTCGGAAAAGCCGCGCCTCCGGATTCGCAGACGCGACCCGGTGAACGATGTGCGTCCTTAGCTCAGTTGGTTAGAGCATCTGACTTTTAATCAGAGGGTCCTCGGTTCGAGCCCGAGAGGACGTACCATCGCTTCCCCTTCACAGGATGCGCCCGGACGGGTCGGTCGAACGGCCGGGTCGGGAAGGCTTGTCCGGCGCTGAGCCTCGTCACGGTGATCAGAACAGCCGGCCGCCCGTGAAGCTGAATTTGCGAAAGCGCGCCTCCACCAGAGAGAACAGGCCGAAGGCCACGAAGCCGCCGCCGGCGAGGGACAGGGCGACCCGGCCGATCGGGTCGGCCACCAGGGCGTTGAGCGCGCCGCCGAGGCTGGTCACGTCTTCGGGGCTGGATCGCACCGCCGCCAGGGCGATGAAGACGGCCAGCGGCAGATAGGCGAGCCCTCGCGCCAGATAGCCAGCGCGCGCCAGCGGCGAGAGCCAGCGACAGACCGCCTCCGAGCAGCTCAGCCGGTCGGTGAAATTCTCACGCCAGGCCCGGCTGACATTGCCGATGCCGACACCGGCGACCGCGACGGCGATCCCCGCCAGCAGCCATTCGCCATGAGGCAGGGACAGGATCTGTTCCGCGTGCCTGTGGGTGCGCTGGACCTCTGACAGCTCGGGGTCGGAGGGGCGGTGGAAGGCCAGGCTGAGGGCCGCCCAGGACAGGATCGCATAGCCGAAGGCGCTGCACGTCTGGCTGAGGCGCATGGACAGGGCGTCCCGCGACAGGCCGGCGCGATCAATGTCGAAGACGCCCTGCAGGATGCGCCAGCCGAAGAAGGCGAGCAGGCCGAGGCTGGCGATCAGCAGCCAGATCCAGCTGAAGGGTTGCTGCGCCAGCCAGCCGAGCGCGCCGGTCGGGCTGGTGGCGTTGATGCTCCGGAACAGGACCGCCGACAGGGTGATCAGACCGACGGCGAGATAGAGCAGGCCCCGAACGCCGTAGCCGACACGGGCCGCGCCCTCGACCACGGCGGGGGTCAGGCCCGGCGCCTTGCGCCAGGTCGAGCGTTTGATGGCGAGGGGACGCAGGGTGTCCCGGGCGAGTTGCAGCATTCAGCCTCAATCCCTGAGGACGAAATCGGCTCCTGCCGCCGGGTACGGAATGACACCGGTGGCGGGCTTTGTGCATCTCAAAACTGAGACTGCGGCCTCTTCACCGCCTCCGCCGCGAGAGGCATGGTGGCCATGGACGCCGCCTTGCGGCTGCCGGAGCCGGCTGTCCTTTCCGAACCTTCAGTGGCTCCGGTTCGGACGGCCGGCTCCCGCCTTTCTTGCGCCTGCCAACCGTGGTTGAAAGGCGCCATGCGCGTCCTGTTCCTGCTCCTTCCCGCCCTCGCCCTTTCCGCCTGCAACGCGGGGAACTCCGCGGTGGAGGGCGCGCGGTCGTTCGGTTCGGGCTTCGGCGCGGCGGCGACGGCGCCGCTGGAGGACTTCAACCTGCGTCGGGAGTACATCCCCACCGTGCTGCTGCAGGCCGAGGCCAATCCCTATGACCTGCGCAACCTGAACCACTGCACCACCATCGGGGCGGAGATCGCGCGGCTGAACGAGGCGCTGGGGCCGGACACGGACGAGCCGCCGTCGCCCGACAATCCCTATCTGAGCGAGCGGGCCGCTGATGCGGCGTCGAAGGCTGCGCTGGACGCCATCCGGGACACCACCACGGACTTCATCCCCGGGCGGTCGTGGATCCGCCGCCTGAGCGGGGCCGAGCGGCACCGGCTGCAGGTGCAGTCGGCGGTGCAGGCCGGGCGGATGCGCCGGGCCTTCCTGAAAGGCGTCGGCATGCAGCGGAACTGCGCCCCGCCGGCGGCCCCGGGCTGGTTCAGACCACGCAGGTAGGTTTTAGGTTCTGGGTTTCAGGTTCTGGGGACAGAATCCAAACTGCTCTGAATCTGCCTTCCCTAGAACCTAAAACCTGGAGCCTGGAACCTCAGTTAGAGGCGTGCCGCGCGTGGAAGTCGCGCCGGAATTGTTCGAAGCGACCTTCCGAGATTGCGGCGCGCATGGCGGCGGTCAGGGCCTGGAAGAAGGCGATGTTGTGCCAGCTGAGCAGGATCTTGCCGAGAATCTCGTCGGCGCGGATCAGGTGGTGCAGGTAAGCCTTTGAATAGTCCTGTGACGCCAGGCAGGGGACCTCGGGGTCCAGCGGGTCCTGATCCTCGGCGAAGCGGGCGTTCTTGAGGTTGATCGGGCCGTTCCAGGTCCAGGCCTGGCCGTGGCGGCCGGCGCGGGTGGGCAGGACGCAGTCGAACATGTCGACGCCGCGCCAGACGGCCTCCACCAGATCAACCGGCTTGCCGACGCCCATCAGGTAACGGGGACGGTCCTTGGGCAGGAACTCCGGCGCATAGTCCAGCACCTCGCACATGGCCTGATGGCCCTCGCCGACGGCGAGGCCGCCGATGGCGTAGCCGTCGAAGCCGATCTCCTGCAGGCGCTCGGACGATTCCCTGCGCAGGGTCTCATAGGTCGAGCCCTGCTGGATGCCGAACAGGGCCTGCGTATCGCGCGTGCCGAAGGCGTTTTTCGAGCGCAGGGCCCAGCGGGCGGACAGTTCCATCCCCTCGCGGGCGCGTTTCTCCTCGGCGGGCCAGGCGACGCATTCGTCCAGCTGCATGACGATGTCCGAGCCCAGACGGTCGGCCTGGATCTCGATGGAGCGTTCCGGCGTCAGGACGTGCTTGGAGCCGTCGATGTGGCTGGAGAAGGTCACCGCCTCCTCGGTCAGCTTGGAAATGCCCGACAGGGACATGACCTGGAAGCCGCCCGAGTCGGTCAGGATCGGCTTGTCCCAGCGCATGAAGTTGTGGAGGCCGCCGAGGCGCTCCATCCGCTCCGGGCCGGGGCGCAGCATCAGGTGGTAGGTGTTGCCCAGCAGGATATCGGCGCCGGTCTGCTTCACCTGATCCACGGTCAGGGCCTTGACCGTGGCGGCGGTGCCGACGGGCATGAAGGCGGGGGTGCGGATGTCGCCGCGGCTGGTCTTGAGCACCCCGGTGCGGGCGCGGCCATCGGTGGCGGAGATGTCGAACGGGAAGGTCATCAGTCGGTCAGCTTGTCCAGCGCCTCGGCGCGCTGCAGGTCCTTGGGGCGGCCGAAGCGGCGGGCCATGGCGGCCTGTTCGGCGGTGCGGGCGGTCGGGATGTGGCGATCCTGAACCGGGCGGTCAACGCGGGTGCGGAAGGCGACGGGCGCCCAGCCGTCGTCTGTCTTTACCTCCAGCCCGACCATGATCTCGATCGGCACCGGGGTGGTGTCGATGCGGGCCAGCAGGCGCGAGCGGAAGCGATCCTGCGTCTTCGGGGTGATGATCTGCCCGCCGAAGGCCTCGATCAGGTCGTTGGCGGTCTCTTCGGACGAGACCAGCACGTCGATATCGGGCACGGGCCAGTCGGGCAGGCCGGACAGGGCCATGGCGGCGCCGCCGAAGATTAGCCAGCCGTTGCGAAGCTCCAGCGCCTCGGCCGTGGCGGCCAGCATTTCGAGGCTCTGGATCAGGGGGCGGGGGAGAGTGCTCATCAGGCGGCGCTCTTTATCCGATCCGCACGGTTGAGGGGAGGGTGTGCGGCAAGAGTTGTTAAGCGTCGTCACCCAGAGTTGCGCCTGCGGGTGATCACGAGGGGTGCGGCCATGCGAAAACTTGCTGCGGTGCTGGCGGCGTTGCTTCTGGCCGGTTGCATGGGCGGCGCCGACCGGCAGGACATCCGCTGCTATGCGATCAGTGCGATGGGGATGGCCCAGGACCGGACAAACTCCGACGTCGCCGTCGTGACGGCCTTCTATCTCGGGCGACTGGACGCCTCCGACCCTGAAGGGCGGTGGGGGACAGATCTCTTCAACGTCATCGACGACATGAACCGGTCACCGCCGGGAGATGCGGAGGCTGCCGGCTGCGTGGAGACGTTCCGGGCCGCCATGGCCAAGCAGGCCGAAGCGACCGCGGCCTATCGCGCGGGCCGGGACTGAGCCGGTCAGGCCCGGAACAGCAGGCTGCCGTCGCCGTAGGAATAGAAGCGGTAGCCATTGTCGATGGCGTGGGCGTAGGCGGCCTTCATGGTGTCCAGCCCGGCGAAGGCGCTGACCAGCATGAACAGGGTCGACTTCGGCAGGTGGAAATTGGTCATCAGCACGTCCACGGCGCGGAAGCGGTAGCCGGGGGTGATGAAGATGGCGGTGTCGCCGTGGAAGGGGCGGACCACCCCGTCCTCGCCGGTCGCGCTTTCCAGCAAACGGAGCGAGGTTGTGCCGACGCAGACGATGCGGCCGCCGGCCGCGTGGACGGCGTTCAGGGCGTCGGCGATCTGCGGTGAGACCTCGCCCCATTCGGAATGCATCCTGTGGTCGGCGGTGTCGTCGGCCTTGACCGGCAGGAAGGTGCCGGCGCCGACGTGCAGGGTCACGGCGTGGGTCGAGACGCCGCGCGCCTTCAGGGCGTCCAGCAGGGGCGGGGTGAAGTGCAGGCCCGCCGTGGGGGCGGCGACCGAGCCGTCATGCTCGGCGAAGACGGTCTGGTAGTCCGAGCGGTCGCGGTCGTCCTCGGGGCGCTTGGCGGCGATATAGGGCGGCAGGGGCATGACCCCGACGTCGCGGATGGCATCGTCCAGCGCCGGTCCGGTCAGGTCGAACTTCAGGGTGACCAGACCGTCGTCGCCCTTGCCCGTGACCGTGGCGTCCAGCCGGCCCAGTTCGCAGGCGCCGTCGCTGACAGCGCCGAAGCGGATGCGGTCACCATCCTTGATCCGCTTGCCGGGCTTCATGAAGGCGGACCAGACGTCGGGGGCGTCGCGGTGGTGCAGGGTGGCCTCGACCTCGACGGTCAGGGTGTCGCCATCGGGGCCTCCGACCACGGGATTGGGCCGTTCACGCACGCCGGAGAGGCGGGCCGGGATCACGCGGGTGTCGTTGAACACCAGGGCGTCGCCGGGGCGCAGGAAGTCCGGCAGGTCGCGGATGATCCGGTCCTCGAGCCCGTCCGGGCGCACGACCAGAAGGCGCGCGGAGTCGCGCGGCTCGGCGGGGCGCAGCGCGATGTTGTCGTCAGGCAGGTCGAAGTCGAAATCAGCGGTCTTCATCAGGCGGCGCAAAGGCCATGCGGGCGGGGATGGGTCAAGTCGTCGCCCTGACGTGGCGTCATCCATCTGGCATGGGTGCGCGCATGAAACTGATCCCTGTTCTCGCCGTCTCCGCCCTGTTCGGGCTCGTCGCCGCCTGTGAGGAGGCCGTCTCCACCCTGCAGGAAATCGAGGACACCGCCGCCAAGGCCTCGGCCACGGCGACCGAGATCAACACCCGCGCCGACCAGATCCAGCAGGCGGCCAACGACCCCGTCGGCGCCCTGCGTGGCGTGGTGACGGCCAATCTGACACGCGTACCGACCGATCAGCCGGGCATCTATGTGGTCACCGACGTCCAGACCGGCTGCCAGTTCCTCGCCACCTATCAGGCCGACGGAACGACCGTCGCCAGCATCGCCCCGCGTGTCGAACAGACCGCCGACGGCGGCACGCGCCAGCGCTGCATCGCCCTGCCGGGCGCCGGATCGGGCGAGGCGCAGACCGAGGCGGAAGCCGAGGGCTGACCCGGGCTGAGGCAACGGAAGTCGTCGCTTTTAAGCGTTACTTCAGGCGTTTGCGCCAGTCTGGGCGCATGGGCCTCGAACTCCCCCACCTTGCAGACGGCGCTGCTCTGAGCGCCTGGGACCGGCTGCGTCGGCCGGTGTGGCTGTTCGACCCGGTCAGTTGTCGTGGTGTCTACGCCAATATCGCCGCCCTGGCGCTGTGGGGTGCGAGCGATCTTGCCGAGTTGCTCTCGAGGGATTTTTCCAAACTGTCTCCGGCGGTGCGGGCGCGAACCGACCGTCTGAAGACCGTGACGACGGATGGGCGCGAGGTCGAGGAGCGATGGACCTTCTATCCGAATGGCGAGCCGGTGACGGTTCAGGCCGTGATCTCGACCGTGGCCCTGTCCGATGGTCGCGAGGTCCTGCTGTTCGAAGCGGCCCAGACCGAGGTCGAGGCCGAGGAGCGCCGGGCTGTCGAGGCGTTGCGCCATTCGTCCGGCCCGGTTGGACTGTTCAACGGCGAAGGCGTCGCCCTGTTCGCCAATCCGGCCGCCTTCGCCACCTATGGCCCGGACGCGGGTTTTGTGGGCCGGTTCGCGTCGGCGGGGGATGGCGAGACCGTTCTGGCGGCGGCCATGGGAGAATCCGCGACCGGCGCGGTGTTTCAGATGATTACCCGGGCGGGCCCGCGCTGGCACCACGTCGATTGCCGCCCCCTGCACGACCCCGTCACCGGCGCGATCAGCGTACTGCTGAACGAACGGGACGTGACGGACCGGGTCGAAGCTGAGGCCGCGCGCGCCGCCGCCGAGCAGAAGGCCGCGATGGCGGAGGCGCGTCAGCGCTTCCTGACGGACATGTCGCACGAACTGCGGACCCCGTTGAACGCTGTGCTGGGGTTCTCCGCCCTGCTCGAAGAGAAAAGCGCGGACGCCGAACATCGGGCGTTCGCGTCGCGGATCCATGGCGCCGGTGAACGTCTGGCGACGGTGGTTGAACAGATGATCGGGCTGTCGGTGCAGGACGAGGTGGCCGACACCTCGCCGCTGACGCCGACCGAAGGCGGCGCCGCCCCCGACCACGGCGACGCGGACGAGGCTGATCAGGACGGTCGGGCCATGCGCGTGCTGTATGTGGACGACAATGACAGCAATCGCGTTCTGATCGCCGCCATGCTGGCCGTGCAGGGGATCATTTGCGAGACCGCCGACGACGGGGCGCAGGGGCTGGCGGCGGCGGCGCGCGGTGGCTGGGACGTGATCCTCATGGATATCCAGATGCCGGTCATGGACGGCGTGGAATCCACCCGACGAATCCGTCAGCTGGACGGGCAGGTCGCCGCTGTTCCGGTGATCGCCCTGACGGCCAACACCCTGGATGAGCAACTGGCGACCTATACGGAGGCCGGCATGAACGACTGTATCGCCAAGCCGGTGAAGACGGTCGAACTGCTGACCAAGCTGATCCACTGGGCTTCGACGCCGTGGCGCGAAGAGACTACCGACGCCTCTGCGGAGGTCGCGGCCTGACGGGTTTTCTCGCATCGGGCTGAACCGAAGCGACCGGCGTCGGTTGGGGCAGGATGAAAGCCCCTGATCTTCTCCCCTCCGCCCTGATCGGCGCCGTCGCCAGCGCCCGGTCGATGACGCCCATGGCCGCCCTCGCCGCCGCTCATCTGGCGAAGCGCCAGACGCCCGGAAAGCTGCGCCTGCTGACCCATCCGCTGTTCACGGCGGGGGCATTGGCGATGGGCGCGGGCGAGCTGTACGGCGACAAGATGAAGTCCGCCCCGGACCGGACGGTCTTCCTCGGCCTGCTGGCGCGGATCATGAGCGCCGGCATCGCCGGGAGCGCGCTGGCGCCGAAGGGGCGGGAGCGGGTCGGCGGGCTGGTCGCCATCGCGACCGCCGTGCCTCTGGCCTATCTGACCCTGGCGGGCCGCAAGAGGGCCATGCGCCGGATCGGCCAGACGAAGAGCGGCCTGATCGAGGATGCGTTGATCGTGGCCTCCGGCGCGGCGGTGGTGGCGGGGACGGTGCGGCGGTGATGCACGCCAAGATTGGCTTTACGCTTCGCCTCTAGGGTCGCGTCACCGACGCGGAGGTGGCGATGAGTTTTGGAAGGCGAACGACCGGACCGATGGCTGCGCCACGGGCAGTCGGTCTTTCTGATGCCCCACGGACCCGTCGCGGCGGCTACTGGCTGGGTTTGCTGGCCAGCGCCGCCACCGCTGTGGTGACCATGGCCGCCATGCCGTTCATCTCACAGTTCAAACTGAACGGCGCCCCGATTCAGGCGCTCATCGTGCCGGGCGCTATCGCGGTGCTGAACACGACCGTGGTGGCGGCGATCATCTTCCTGTTAAGCGACCTTGCATTGCGAGGCCTCGGCTGGCGAAGACCGTGGATCTACGGGGCCGTTTGCGCGGTCGCGACACTCGTCTTCTATGTGGGCCTTGCCCTCCTGACCAAGGCGGTCAATCCGATCTTCACCCTCTATGTCGCTGTCTGGCCTGCGGTCGTCGGCGGCTGGGTGATGGGCCACTATCGGCGCTGAAGGCAGGTCAGTCGTTGACCCGCGCCGCTCAAGGCGGCAAAGCCCGTCCCATGCTGCAGAACATCGAACTCCTCGCGCGCGACGCCAAGTCGTGGCCGTTTGAACAGGCCCGTAATCTTCTGAACCACGTTCTGAAGAAGCGGCTGAGCGACGCCGAGCGCGAGGCGGCGAAACTGCTGATCGACGCGGGCAAGGCGGACGAGGCGCTGGCGACCTTCCCGGCGCTGCAACGCGCGGTGATCCTGGAGACGGGCTATGGTCCGTCGGGCCTGCCGCACATGGGCACCTTCGGCGAGGTGGCGCGCACGACCATGGTGCGCAACGCCTTCCGCGCCCTGACCGGCGACCACTGGCCGACCCGCCTGATCGCCTTCAGCGACGACATGGACGGCCTGCGCAAGGTGCCCGAGGGCATTCCGAACCCGGAAATGCTGCGCGAGGACCTGCACCTGTCGCTGACCCGCGTGCGCGATCCGTTCGGCACGCACGACAGCTTCGGCGCGCACAATAACGCCCGTCTGCAGGCCTTCCTCGACAGCTTCGGCTTCGATTACGAGTTCATGTCCTCGACCGAGACCTACAAGTCCGGCCGGTTCGACGAGGTGCTGCTGCGCCTGCTGGAGCGGTTCGACGCGGTCATGGCGATCATGCTGCCGACGCTGGGCGAGGAACGCCGGGCGACCTATTCGCCCTTCCTGCCGATCAGCCCGATCACCGGGCATGTGCTGCAGGTGCCGACGCTGGAGCGGAACGTCGAGAAGGGGACCATCACCTTCGAGGACCCGGCGGGCGAGCCCGGCAATCGGACGGAAGTGCCGGTCACCGGCGGCCATGTGAAGCTGCAGTGGAAGCCCGACTGGGCCATGCGCTGGGTCGCGCTGGACGTCGACTACGAGATGTCGGGCAAGGACCTGATCGAGAGCGTGCGCGAGTCGTCCAAGCTGTGCCGCGCCCTGGGCGGGACGCCGCCGGAAGGCTTCAACTACGAGCTCTTCCTCGACATCGAGGGTAAGAAGATCTCCAAGTCCAAGGGCAACGGCCTGACGATGGAGGAGTGGCTGCGCTACGGCACGCCCGAGAGCCTGAGCTGGTACATGTTCCAGTCGCCGAAGTCGGCCAAGTCGTTGCACTTCAACGTCATTCCGCGCGCGATCGACGACTATCTGTCGTTCATCGACCAGTTCCAGACGCAGGAGCCGACCAAGCAGATCGACAACGCCGTCTGGTCGATCCACGCGGGCAATCCGCCGAAGGTCGCCAGCCCGGTCTCCTTCAGCCTGCTGCTGAACCTCGTCGGCGTGGCCAACGCCTCGTCGAAGGAACAGCTGTGGGCGTATTTCGCCAAGTATCTGCCCGACGCCACGCCGGAAAATGAGCCGACGCTCGACCGGCTGATGGGCCATGCGCTGAACTACTACGAAGACTTCGTCCGCCCGACGAAGTCCTTCCGCCTGCCGACCGAGCAGGAGAAAGCGGCGCTGCTGGATCTGGCGGAGCGGCTGAAGGCCCTTCCGGCGGACACGACCGACGGCGAGACGATCCAGAACGAGGTCTATGCGGTGGGCAAGGCGCACGCCTTCGAGCCGCTGCGGGCCTGGTTCGGCGCGCTGTACGAGGTGCTGCTGGGCGCGTCGCAGGGCCCGCGCTTCGGCTCGTTCGCGGCGATCTACGGCCTGCCGCAGACGATCGAACTGATCGAGAAGGGCGCGAACGGCGAACTGGCGGGCTGATTTCTTCTGTCCGGTAACGGACATGAACGGAAGATAACGGCACGGCTCCGGGAGCCTTCAGGTTCGCTTGGGCATTCTCCCAATCATCGACCAACTCGATGACAGGAGATGAGCCATGTCGAAGACCAAGATCACCGCCGCTTTCGCCGCCGCCGCCATGCTGGGCGGCCTGGCTCCGATGGCGCTCCCGACCGCCGCCATGGCCCAGCAGGCCAACGGCATCACCAACTGTGACGCCCCGGGCGGCCGTCAACGCGCCGGCGCCCTGATCGGGGCCGTCGTCGGCGGTCTGGCGGGCAGCCAGATCTCGAGCAACGAACGCGCGCTGGGCGCTGTCGGCGGCGCCGCCGCCGGTGCGGCCGCCGGTTCGTACATCGGCTGCAACCAGCAGCGCGCTCGCGCCGAGTCGGCCCAGAGCGGCGCCCAGTACCGCGCCTCGTCCAACCTGCGCATCCGCTCGGGCCCGGGCACCGGCTATCGTCAGGTCGGCAGCCTCTCGGCCGGCCAGCCCTTCTCGGCCATCGGCTCGCAGGGTGAATGGGTCCAGATCGCCGGTGGCGGCTGGGTCAACGCCCACTACGTCAGCGCCTACTGATATAAGGCGCGCTAACGCGCGCGACGCGGTCGCTCGCTGCTTGAGCGCGTAGCGTACAAGGAAGGGTCACCTCGCAAGGGGTGGCCCTTTTCGTTTGTGCGTTACTGACTGACCCAGAGGATGCGGCCCATCCAGAGGATGTCGGCGCGCTGGACGGCCCGGGGCGGATAGGCCGGGTTGATGGAGGCGAGGGTGACGGTCTGAGGCGTCAGGGCCGCAACCTCCTTGGCCAGGGTCTCGCCGCCGGTGGTGCGCACCACCACCCGGTCGCCCCGCCGGACCTCCCGAGCTTCGCGATCCACGATCACCCTGTCGCCGGCCCGATAGACCGGCGCCATCGAGTCGCCGACGATCCGCAGGCTCAGCAGGCTGTCGGAGGCGCGCGGCAGTTCCGTCTGCTCCCAGCCCTCGCCGACGGGCAGGCCCGCGTCATCGAAGAAGCCGTCCTGACCGGCCTGGGCCATGCCGAGCAGGGGAATGGTCTCGATCCGCTCCGCATCGTCGCGGGCCAGGGTGGCGAAGTCGGCCAGCGACAGGTTGCAGACCTCCAGCACCCGCGTCAGGCTTTCGGTCGAGGGCCAGCGGGGGCGGGGCGGCGTGCCGGGGCTGAACCGCTTGGACGGATTGAAACTGGTCGCGTCCAGTCCCGCCTTGCGCGCCAGGCCGGACGCGCTGAGACCCTCACGCCGGGCGAGGCGATCAAGGGCGCTCCAGATGCGGTCGTGCGTGAGGGGCAGGGGGCTATGTCCTGTGCGGACGTAGGAATATCTGCCTATTCGGTGCGCCGGTCAACGCGTGGCGGAGATCACTCCAGCCCTGCGGCCCGACGTTCCTGCCAGGCCCAGAAGGCCCCGACGGCGATCGAGATAAGGACGCCGTAACTGGCGATATTGATGACCAGATAGAAGGCGCCAGGCGGCGGGCGGAAATCAACGAGGGTCAGCAGGTGGCTCATGACGATCAGGGACTGCAGGGCGCAGGCCCAGACCGGCCAGGCGCGACGGCTCTTCCAGGCCAGGCCGGCGCAGACCGCCAAGAACAGCGCATCAATGGCCATCAGGCCCCATTGGGTCGTGGCGGTGGCGCTCTTGTCCTGCACGAGCTGGGAGGCGAACAGGCCGAGCATATAGGCGCCGGCGCCGATGCGCTCGGGTTCGTCGCCCTTCAGGAACGCAAACGCCGTGACCAGCACCGCGATTGCGAAGCCGATCTGCGATGCGAGGGTGTCAAACATGAAATCGCCCCCATGCCGTCTGGCATGAGGGCGACTTTGCATCGAGTCTGCGCAAACCGGAATGACCGGCGGCGGACATTACACCGAATTAAACCGCGCGGAGACGGCCAACCGGGCGCGAGTCGTTCGGAACGTCGACCGGCTTGTCCAGAACGCCGATGGCGTAGGTGCCCCAGCCGAGACGGCGGTGGTCCTTGGCAAGCTCTTCGTGGCAGGCGACGATGGCCTGACGCGCGGCGCTGAGGGCGGCGATCGCCTCCATGGCCTTGGCTTGCGACTCGGCGCCGGAGACGGGCGAGAGGCTGAGGGTCGTACGGGCGCCGATCATGGCCTGAACCAGGGTCGTGGCGTGCGCGATGGCAGCATCAACCGACTGCTCGGTCGCATTCAGGTCGCCGGCGACGCTGGCGATAACTTCAGCCTTATCCATGAAAACCCTCCAACACACAAAACGTGGTGAGCGGATCATTAACACGGAACGGTAGTATGTGGTAGGGTTTTGTTTGCCTTGTTTGTCAGCGCTTTATTAACCAGATCGGCGTCGATCGGGGCGACACCGCCGCCGAACGGGGGCGGATCGCCGGGCTTGTCGGTCGGTCCGATGGCGAGGGTGTCGAGGCCCAGCTTGCGGGCGAGGGCGGCGAGGGCCCCGTGGGTCTGCACCAGATGCGAGCGCGCCTCGGCCAGGGCGCCGATGCTGGCGGCGGCGCCGTCAAAGACCCGCTGGCCCGCCACCGCGGACAGCAGGGCGTCGGACCGGGCGGCGGGCAGGCTGGCGGCGAGAAGCGCGGTTTCCGCCAGCGCCTGATCAATGGCGGTTTCGGCGGCGTAGAGGCGGGCGGCCAGCGCCTCGCCGATGACTTGTCTGGACATGTGAAAGCTCCCCCGTGACGGCGTGTCACCGGGTCATGCAATCACAGGATGTACTTTAATGCAACTAAAGGTCGTGTCCGGACACGAGGAAGTGGGCGCTGAGGCTGGCGATGGGCTGGCTTTCGTCGTCCTGCCACGCTTCAGCCTGAACGTGCGCCACCCGGCGCCCGGCCTTGCTGATGCGCGCGCGGGCGTGGACGTCCTGCGGGCGGCCCGAGCGGAGATAGGTCACGGTGACGTTGATCGGCCGCGGCAGCTTGAGGCGCGGATAGAGGATCGCGACCTGGGCGACCGCGGTCAGTTCCAGCATCGCCGCGGTCGATCCGCCGTGCAGGGCCGGCAAGACGGGGTTGCCGATCAGGCGATCCGCGAACGGCATGGTCACCGTCAGCTGGTCCCCGTCCTGCCGGGTCAGCAGGCCGAGGAAGCGGGCATAGGGCAGGGTGTCGAGAAGGTCGCTCATGCCCCGGCCTCCCGACGGGGCTTCAGGTTGGCCCCGGCGCCGCGCCCGTCGTTGGAGTTCAGGATGTAGGCGGCCTGGGCGGCGGCGACCGGGTCCTCGATGTCGTCCTCGAAGGCCCAGGCGCGGACGAAGGCGATGGACCGGGTCAGGCGATAGCAGCGGGCCTCGGCGATCAGACCCGAGCGGGCGCGGGCGGCGCGCATGTAGTCCACCCGCAGGTCGAGGGTGGCGATGGGTTCGAACCGGTCCAGCGCGATCCAGACGGCCATGCCTCCGGCATGATCCAGCAGGGCGGTGACCAGGCCGCCGGCGAGCACGTCCGTCTCCGGATCGCCGACCAGATCCTCGCGCCAGGGGACTTTCAACCGCACGCGATCTCCCGCCACGCCGTCAATGGCGAAGCCGAGCGCATGGGTATGGGCGGAGGCCGAGGCCAGCTGGGGCAGGATGGCGGCGAGGTCGGGCGCGGTCATGCGCCTGTTGTCCGCCGCGTCGGCGATTCCGCCAAGCGGGGAGGCGTTATTCGTCCGTCAGCGGCTTTCAGGCGACGGAACGGGCGTCGCGGGGCTGGGTCTGGGCCATGTCGCCCATGGCGGCTTGTTCGAGCGCCGCGTTCATGGCCATGCGCAGGCGTTCCGGCTTGATCGGCTTCTCGACCACGGCGGCCATGCCGATGGAGAGGTAGCGACGGGCGTCCTCCGGATCGGCGTTGGCGGTCAGGGCGACGATGGGGATGTTGCGCACCGGGCCGTCCAGCGCGCGGATGGCCTGGGTGGCCTGCACCCCGTCCATGCGCGGCATCTTGATGTCCATCAGGACCATGTCGAAGCGGCGTTCCTGAACGGCCTCGACCGCCTCGACCCCATCCTCGGCGGTTTCGGAGGTGCAGCCGAACATCTCGCACAGGGCCTGGGCGACCACGCGGTTGGTGGCGTTGTCGTCGACGATGAGGATGTGCGGGCTGTCCTGCAGGTCCAGATCGGGCAGGCTCTCGACGTTGGAGGCCGGGGCCGCTTCCATCTCGGCGCGCTCGACGTTCAGGTCGAAGGCGAAGGTGGCGCCGCGGCCCGGGTTGTTCTCGGCCCAGATCCGGCCGTCCATGCGGTCGATGATCTGGCGGCAGATCGACAGGCCCAGGCCCGCGCCGTCAGGGCCGGAGCCGTGGACGAAGGGCTCGAAGATCACATCGACGCGCGCGGCGTCCACGCCGGGGCCGTCGTCACGGACGCGCGCCTCCAGCCGGATGCGATTGCCGTCGGCGACCGCTTTCAGGCCCGCCTCGACCATGCCGTTGCGGGCGAATTTCAGGGCGTTGCCGATCAGGTTGTTGAACACCTGCTTGATCCGGATCGAGTCGATCACGGCGGCCAGCTCGGTGTCGCCCTCGTAGCTGACCATCAGGGTGACGTTGTCCTGCGAGGCGCGCGGCGCCCACATGGCTTCGACGTCGTCCATCATGGCCCGCAGGGGGGTCGGTTCGGCGTTCAGCTCCAGCTCGCCGGCCTCGGCGCGCGACAGGTCCAGGGCGTCCTGCAGGATGCGCAGCAGGGTCTCGGACGACTCGACGATGGTGGCGACGTGCGCCTGGGCCTGGGCGTTCAGCGGTTGCCGACGCAGGAGCTCGGCCACGGCCAGCACGCCGTTCATCGGCGTCCGCAGCTCATGGCTCATGATGGCGAGGAACTGGCTCTTGGCGCGCGCGGCCGTCAGGGCCTGGGTGCGGGTGTCGCTCAGTTCGATGTTCTGCAGGCGCTGGCGTTCGTTCACCGCCTGCAGCAGGGACACGGCCGTGCCGACGCCGTGATATTTGCCGTTGCGGGTGACGATGAAGCCGCGGGTCAGGGCGCCGGGGCCGCCCTGGATCAGGATATCGCAGAAGGCGTCGATCTCGACGCCGGCTTCCACGACGGCCGGCTCGCTGTCCATGACGTGGACGACCGGGCGACCGGCGTAGAGGGCGTGGCCGAAGGCGCCGGCGATCTTGAGCAGGAAGGCGTTGCGTTCGATCAGGCCGATGGGGCGATCACCGTCCACGACCGGGATGACCAGCGTGTCCGGTTCGCGCTCGAACCGCGCAAAGACGTCACTGCCCGGCGTCTCCGGCGTGACCGCCTGGGCGCGTTCAGTAAGGGTTTCGATCGTCGGCATAACTGGCCGGCACTCCACTGCGACCGGTGGACAATGTGTCAGAACCGTTTGCAGAAGGGTTAAGACCGAATCATTCGCCGTCTTCCGGCCATTTTTGCCCTTCGGCCCTCGCGGGTGTAGAAGGCCGGTCCGCCGAAATCAGGCCCCATCCCCCTTGTCCATGCGCGCGGCCGACCGGCCGACCGCAGGTTTGTCGTGAGCGAATTGTCCCAGAAGCCCTCAAAATCGGCCCTTGTTCTGTTCTCCGGCGGGCAGGACAGCGCGACCTGCCTGGCCTGGGCGCTGGAGCGGTTCGACCGGGTGGAGACCGTCGGCTTCGACTATGGCCAGCGCCATGCGGTCGAGATGGAGGCGCGCCTGAATGTCCGCGAGGGCATGGCGAAGGTGCTGCCGCAGTGGGCGGATCGCCTCGGGCCAGACCACGTCGTGGACCTGACCGGCTATGGAAAGATCGCCGAGAGCGCCCTGACCGCCGAGCGCGCCATCGAGATGGATGAACGCGGCCTGCCGACGACCTTCGTGCCGGGGCGCAATCTGGTCTTCCTGACCTGCGCCGCCGCGCTGGCGGACCGGCGAGGGCTGGAGGTGCTGGTCGGGGGCATGTGCGAGACCGACTTCTCGGGCTATCCCGACTGCCGCCGCGACACCATCGAGGCGATGGCGCAGGCGCTGAGCCTGGGTCTGGACAAGCCGGTGGTGATCGACACCCCGCTGATGCACCTGACCAAGGCCCAGACCTGGGAACTGGCCGACCGGATCGGCGGCGACGCCTTGGTCGAGCTGATCGTCGAGGCCTCGCACACCTGCTATCGCGGCGACCGCGCGCATCGTCATGCTTGGGGTTACGGCTGCGACGACTGCCCGGCTTGCGAGCTAAGGGCGGCGGGGCACGCCGAGTGGGTCGCGAGCCGATGAGCTATGCGGCCAAGGAAATCTTCCTGACGGTGCAGGGGGAGGGCGGTCAGGCCGGCCGTCCGGCCGTCTTCCTGCGCTTCGCCGGCTGCAATCTTTGGAACGGGCTGGAGCGGGACCGCGCCACCGCCGTCTGCACCTTCTGCGATACGGATTTCGTCGGCACGGACGGTGACGGCGGCGGCAAGTTCGCCACCGCTGATCTGCTGGCCGATCATGTCGCGGCGATGTGGCGGGGCCGCCAGGGCGATCCCAAACTTGTCGTCTGCACCGGCGGCGAGCCCCTGCTGCAGCTGGATCCGCCCCTGATCGACGCTCTGCACGCCCGCGGCTTCGAGATCGCCATCGAGAGCAACGGCACCCTGGCGGCGCCGGACGGCATCGACTGGGTCTGCATCAGCCCCAAGGCCGACGCTCCCGTGATCCAGATCAAGGGGCAGGAGCTGAAGCTGGTCTATCCGCAGCCCAAGGCCATGCCGGAGCGGTTCGAGGAGCTCGATTTCGAGCGCTTCTGGCTGCAGCCCATGGATGGCCCCGATCAGGCGGCCAACACCGCCGCCGCCATCGAATACTGCCTGACCCACCCCCAGTGGCGCCTGAGCGTCCAGACCCACAAGTACATCGGCGTCCGCTAATGCCCGTCTTCGAGATCACCAAACAGGCCGCCTTCGATGCGGCCCACCACTTCCCTAACGAACCCGAGGGCAGCATCTATCGCCGCGTCCACGGCCATTCGTTCACGGTCGAGGCGACGGTGCGGTCCGAGGTGCTGGATGTGGAGCACGGCTGGGTCGCCGACCTCGGCGCACTGGACCGGGCGCTGAAGGCGGCCGCCGAGAAGCTGGATCACGGGATGCTGAACGAGCACCCGGGGCTGGAGCTGCCGTCGCTGGAGAACCTGTGCCTGTGGTTCGTCGGTCAGTTGAAGCCGGACTGGCCGGGCCTGTGCCGAATCCAGGTGGCCCGCCCGACCATCAATGAGCGCTGCGTCCTGAGCCTCTAGGCCTTCAGCCAGTCGGTCAGGGCCGCGTTGACGGCTTCGGGCTGCTCAAGCGTCGAGATGTGGCCAGCGTCCGGTACGATGACCAGTCGCGCGCCGGGGATGGCGTCGGCCATCTCGCGAGCGTGCTCGGGCGGGGTGACCCCGTCCTGATCGCCGACCAGCACCAGGGTCGGAACGGCGATGGCGGATAGGGAGGGGCGGGAATCGATCCGCCCGATGATCGCGCCCTGTTGCCGCGCGAAGCCCTCGGCGCCGACGACCTGACCCATGCGGGTCATCAGATTGATCAGACCCTCGTCCGTTCGGTGATCGGGGTGCAGCAGGTTGGGCAGGAGGTCGGCCACGACGGCCTCATACTCGCCGTTCGCCGCCCGGCTGATCAGCCCGCGCCGCTTGGCGGTCTGCTCCGGCGTATCGGGACGGGCGGAGGTGTCCAGCAGGCCCAGCTTCACCACCCGGTCCGGCGCCTGACGCATGATCTCCAGCGCGATGTAGCCGCCCAGGGACAGGCCGCCGAGGGCGAAGGTCGGCGGCGCGTCGCGCAGCACGGCGGCGGCGATATCGGCGATGGTCTCGCCCTCGAGCGTGGAGGCGACCGTCACCGGTCCGTGGGTCCACAGGGCGGAGATCTGGGCCGAGAACAGCTCGGGCGTGCAGATCAGGCCGGGAATGAGCAGGGTCGGGGTCATGCCCTGAAACTAGGGAGCCGGGGCCCGGAAGGCTAGCAGTCCTTGCCCTGACGCTGGCGGCGTTCGCATCGGCGCTGCTCGCGTTCCCACTCGCGTTGCTCGCGCTCGCGCCGGGCGCGGGTTTCCTCGTCGGAGGTCGTGACCGCATCCACGCCCGCGCCGACGACCTTGGCGCCGGCCCCGACGACCGCTGCGCCGGCGCCGACGGCGGCGCCGACCACACACCCTTGCAGCATCAGGGCCCCTCCCAGAGTGGCGGACAGGGCGAATACGCGGGTGATGGTTGTCATGGCTGATCTCCGGACCGCCCAGCCGTAGACCGGAACTGATGAACGCAGTCTGACGATGAAGACGGAGGAATGGTGGGCGGCGAGGGGTTCGAACCCCCGACCCCCTCGGTGTAAACGAGGTGCTCTGACCAGCTGAGCTAGCCGCCCGGTCGCGCGAAGCGAGGAGCGCCTTCTAGGCCGGACCGCGGAAAAGAAAAAGGGCCGCCGGTGATCCCGGCGGCCCTTTGATCGTCTGGCGTGCGTCCGGTCCTTAGAACCGGAAGCTGGCCCGCAGGAACAGCATGTAGCGGACGTAGTTGTCGAGCATCTCGGCGTCGGCGCTGACCGACAGCATGCCCAGTTCGTTGCCGACGTTCAGGCGGAAGCCGACGATCGGGCCGCCCCCTTCGATGGTGTCGGGCGACAGGGCGAAGTCCGGACCGCCCGAGCGGAAGCGGGCGATGGTCTCGCCCGGATCGACCGAGATGTTCTGACGCCAGCCAAGGCGCAGTTCCGGCTTCAGCCAGCTGTTCTGGCCCATCGACATGCCGATGTTGATGGCCGCGGTGGCCGAGAACATGTGGCCGTCACGGTCGTCGATCTCGAGGTCGAAGCCGTCGCCGCCGCCTTCCTCGGTATGTCCGTCCTCGCTCAGCGAGAAGTATTCGACATAGCCTTCCGGACGGATGCTGAAGCGGCCGAAATTGCGCTCGTACGAGGCGCCGGCGGCGGCCGACAGGGTCAGGCCGTTCCAGTCCGAGGTGGAGGTCAGGTTCAGGCCGGCGCCGACGAAGCGGCGCTCCGATTCGAACGTGGCGTAACCGGCGGCCGCCCGGGCCCAGGTCGTCCAGTACTGGCCCTGGGCGCGCCAGTAGAGGCCCATTTCCAGCAGGTTGGCCGACAGGACTTCCTCGGCCTCGGCTTCCGGATCTTCCAGATCGGAGGAGGTGAAGGCGACCGACAGGCCCACGGCGCCAAGGCCGGTGCCGCGCTCGACGCCGCCGGCGACGCCGAAGCCTTCCGAGCGGAAGCCGTAGGTGTCCGTCTTGTCCTTGTCGGCGTAGAAATTGATCTCCTGCACCCAGGCGCTGGTCTCGCCCGGCGCCGCGGAGGCGTTCCGGCCGGTCAGGGCGCGGGTCACGGCGTCGACGCCCGACGCCAGCGACAGCAGCGGGCCACCCGAGTGATCCGGCAGCAATTGCTCGTACAGGTCGAAGAAGCCGTCACGGCTGGTCTGCGCCAGGAAGGCGTCGCGCAGGGCGATCGCCGAGTCGCTGGTGCCGGTCAGGCTGTTGTAGAAGGCGTCGTAGAGGCCTGCCTCGACCGCGATCATCCCGGCCTCGTCCGTCGTGCGCTGGCGCACGTCCGCATAGACCTGGTTGGCGCCGGCATCGACGCCCGCCTCGACCACATAGAGGTAGGGCGAGTTGTTCTGGGTCTGGGTCAGATCCAGCGTGCCCGCGGTCAGCGAGCCTGCGTTGATCAGTTCAAAGCGCTGGGTGCCTGCGCCGGGCGCAAGCAGGGAGTTGAAGCGCACGCCGACGCCGGCGCCGGCGGCGAGGTTTGCATTGCCCGTGACGTTGAAGCCGCCGGCCAAATTGTTCGCCGGGTCGATCGAGACGATCAGGGTGCCGTTGGCGCCGACGTTGAGGTCGGAGATGGTCTGTGCGGTTCCCTGACGGGCATCCAGAACGCCATTGGCGACGGTGATGGACAGGTCGCCGTCCGAATCCGAGATCGCGCCGCGCACGATGCCGCCGCCGGTGATGTCGAGCCGGTCGGCGCCGGCGCCGAACGAGATGTCGCCGGTCACGGTGCCGTTGCGGATGTCCATGACGTCGGCGCCCGAGCCGAACAGGACGTCGCCGATGATCGCCGGCTCCTGGCTGTTGGGCACGCCGTCGCCGTCGCTGTCGGGATCGGAGGAGGTCGGCGTTCCGGCGACGCCGGTCTGCAGCAGGGTCACGCCGGTCGTGTTGGCCGCGACATCGATCGCCACCGCCGAGCCGGTGGTCGCATCCCCGTCCGCGTTGGGAATCAGGTTCGTTTCGATGGAGCCGGTGTTGGTGATCGACGTCAGGGTGCCGCTCAGGTCCTGGATGGCTCTGGAGTCGACGAGGGTTCCCGAGGCGCCGGCGATGATGGTGCCGTTGTTGACGAGCGACGGCAGGTTGGCGCCGGCGTCGATGCGAATGGCGCCGGCCGTGCCGGCGGCGTCGTCACCGAGCACACCCGCGGTGATGTTCAGGTTGTTGATGAAGGTCGGGGTGTTGGTTCCCGAGCCCAGACGAACCGCGGTCGCGTCCGCCTCAACGGCGACCGCCGTGATGGTGCCTTCGTTCCGGATGCCGCCGTTGATGTCCACGGTCTGGCCGGCATTGCCGCCGACGACGAGGGCGTTGGCGTCGAACCCGGCATAGACGCCCTGGGCGTTGAACGAGCCGCGGTTGATCAGGCCGTAGGCCGAATCGCCGGTCCCGGCGACGCCGAGGGTGATCGATTCGGTCGCCGACCCGATCTGGACCGCGGGGCCGGAGCCGAAGCTGGTGATGGAGGCGGTGCCTTCGTTCGCATCCGGCACGCCGTCGCCGTCACGATCGGTGTCGTCGCGGTTCTTGGTGCCGTCGCCGTCGTCGTCCTCGTCGCCGTTCTTGACGCCGTCGTTGTCATCATCGCCCTCGATGCCCGCGGCCGAGTAGGTGGGGGGCGCGTCGAAGATGACACCGGCGCCGACATTGGCGGCGACCAGCACGGCAGGGCCGCCCGTCAGCAGATCGTCGGCATCGAGCTCGTCGAGGAAGAGGACATCGTCGTCGTTTTCCGGCGTCTCGACATAGCCCTCGGGCCGCTCCGGCGGCGCGCTGGTGTAGCGGAAGCCGCTGGCGATGATCGAGCCGCCGAACATGACGCGACCGCTTACGTCGCCTTCAATCGCCGCGCCGATCGTATTCTCGCCGCGGGCGTTGATGGTTCCGGTGACATTGACCGGGCCGTTGACCGCGCCGGTCGTGTGCAGGCCGTAGCTGTTGTTGCCGGTCACATTGATCACGCCCAGCAGATCGACCCGGCCCGTCAGGTCCGACTCGATCGACACGCCCGCGGAGTTGTTGCCCTCGACGACGATGCTCGAAGCGCCTTCGGTCAGCAGGTTGCCGGTGTGGACGCCCGGGCCGGCGAAGCGAATGCCGTAACGACCGGTTCCGTTCGCCAGGGGGCCGTCGGCATCGCCGTCGTTATCGGTATCGACGTCGGTTTCGCTGGTGATGTTGTCAGTGATGACGATCGAACCGGCCATACGAACATTGGCCGTGTTCCCGGGGTTCACGAGGATGCCGGTCGCGCCGTCGGCGGCGTTGGCCATCGTGATCGTGCCGCCGGTGTCGATGGTGACGTTGTGGCTCGAATTCAGGGTGACGGCGACGCCGCTGGTCAGGGCGATCGAACCACCGCCGGCGATGCGAATGGTGTCCGCACCAGTGCCGGTGGCGTTGCCGGTGGTGATCGGCGTGGTCCGGGCCGTGTTGATCACGACCTCGGCCATGGCGCCGGACGCCGTCAGCAGGGGAGCGAGCGCCACCGCGGTCGCGAGTAGAATACGCATTCGAGAAATTACCCCTGTGGACGACACGCGCAGAGACGCAGGCGATCCTCTAACAGGGACCATGCCAGCCTGCCTCAAGTTTCTCGAATTTGAGGCGAATGCAAGGCCGAAGGCGCGGCGAAGAGGACGGAGCGAAGCGAGGCTATTGCCATTTATGAAATCGAAGTGATATCACTTTCATATTGTCAGGAGGGGAATCAATGACCGTCACAACCCATTCGAAATCCGTCGAGCGTCCGGCGAACACCGCCAATGGCGTGCTGATGCTGCTGGTGGGTCTGGTGTTGACCTTCGGGGGCCCCTTGGTCGTGCCCCTGAACATCGACAACGTCGCACTGGTGGTCGGAGGGATCGCGACCGGCGTGATCGGCCTGTTCCTGCTGTGCGGCCTCTATTCGCTGCAGCCCAACGAAGGCTCGGCGATCCTGCTGTTCGGCGACTATCGCGGGACGGATCGCAAGACCGGCCTGCGCTGGGTTCTGCCCTGGTACACCCGCAAGAAGATCAGCCTGCGCGTTCGCAACCTGACTAGCGACAAGCTGAAGGTGAACGACAAGAAGGGCAATCCGATCGAGATCGCCGCCAACGTCGTGTGGCGGGTCGAGGACTCGGCCCAGGCCCTGTTCGACGTCGATGACTTCCAGCAGTTCGTGAACATCCAGGTCGACACCGGCCTGCGCGACATGGCTTCGCACTATGCCTACGACCACGGTGAGGAGCATGAGCTGACGCTGCGCGCCGATGCCGAGGATGTGGCGGCCCGGTTGCGCGAAGAACTGGTCGGTCGGGTCAAGGTGGCCGGCGTGGTCATCGACGAGGCCCGCATCGCCCACCTGGCCTATGCGCCCGAGATCGCCAGCGCCATGCTGAAGCGCCAGCAGGCCGAAGCCGTTCTGGCCGCCCGCCAACTCATCGTGAGAGGCGCCGTCGGCATGGTTGAAAGCGCGCTGAACGATCTCGGGGAGCGTGGCGTGGTCGAGCTGGACGAGGATCGCAAGGCGGCCATGGTGTCCAACCTGCTGGTCGTCCTGTGCGCTGACCGTGAAGCCCAGCCGGTCGTCAACACCGGCACCCTCTACGGCTGATCATGGCGGGCAAGCCGAGAAAGCCCTTCCTGATGCGGGCGTCTCCGGGCGTGATGGCGGCGGTCGAGAAACTGGCCGCCGCCGAGTTGCGTTCCGTCAATGCGGAGGTGGAAATCCTGCTGCGCGAGGCGCTGTCGCGTCGCGGTGTTCCGATCGCGGACGATCAACGACCTGAAGACGACGCTTGAGCTTGACCGCGAGCAGGGCTACGGGCGCTTCATGGTGAAGTCTCACATGTCCCGGGTCCGCAAGGCCCGTCGCATCCAGAAGCGGGTCCAGCGCGTTGGCGATTCCGGCATAAGCGCAACGGAGCGGGAACTGATGAGTCTGGCGGGTCTGGAAGTCCAGGAAGGCGAGCTTCGCCTGATCCCGGGCTGGGACGAGGAAGTGTCCGAAACCCTGAAGGCCGCCAAACGGGCCGCGGCGGATGAGCGGCCCCGGTTCGTCGACACCACCATGCTCTATGCGCCCAAGTCGGGCGGGGTGAAGCGCTACCTGCTGTCGAAGAAGGCCTGGCTGGAAGAGAACCGCCCGGGCGTCGCCCATTCGCTGGTCGTGCCGGGGCAGCATCACAAGGCCGGGGACGACGGAATCATCCAGCTTCACGCGACCAAGCTGCCGTTCGGCGACGGCTATCGCTGGCCGACCTCGGTGCGCCGCTGGGCGGCCTGGGTCGCGTCGCTGAATCCGTCCCTGATCGAGGCGGGCGACCCCTATACCCCGGGGCAGGGCGCCCTGGAGGCCGGCCAGAGGGCCGGTTGCCCGGTCGTCGGCTTCTGCCACTCCGATCCCGCCGGCCTGGCCGCCCTGCATTTCGGCGAGTGGGCCAAGAAGCCGGTCGAGAAGCGCTGGGCCCGCCTGTTCGGCCAGTTCGACCGGGTGGTCTCGCCCAGCCGCTACATCGCCCGTCGTCTGGAAGAGGCGGGGATCAAGGATATCGTCATCCAGCCGCTGGGCGTCGAGATCGACACCTTCCGCCCGGATCGCCGCGACCGCGACTGGCTGCTGAAGAAGCTGAACCTCCCGGCCTCGGCCCGGCTGCTGTGCTTCGCGGGCCGTCCGGCGCGCGAGAAGAATATCGATGTGCTGATCGAGGCCGTCCAGAAGTTGGGCGATCCCTATCATCTGGTGCTGGTCGGGGCGGGGCAGGGGCTGCCCGCCGAGGAGCGGGTGATCTCCCTGCCGTACGAGGCCAATCCCAAGGCCGTGGCCAAGATCATCGCCTCCTGCGACGCCTTCGTGCACGCCAATGACAAGGAGCCGTTCGGCCTGATCGTGCTGGAGGCCATGGCCTGTGGCCGTCCGGTCGTCGGCGTCAACGCGGGCGGGGTGAAGGAGACGGTCGACAACAGCGTGGGCCAACTGGCCGACGCCGCCGAACCGGGCGTCTACGCCGAGGCGATCAAGGCCCTGTTCGAGCGCGACATCGAGGCCCTCGGCGCCGCCGCGCGCCAGAAGGCGGTCGAGCGCTTCGCCTGGAACCGGGTCTTCGAGGACCTGTGCATGACCTACGCTGACGTCAGCGGTCAGCGCGCCTTCGTCGAACCGGCCGGAGACTGGGCCGAGCACTAGGCTCGACAGGCCGCTCCGGCGGGATCAGTCTCCCCGGAAAACGGGAGGCCATCATGAAACGCCTGCTGCTCGCGACCGCGCTGACGCTGCTGTCCGCGACGTCCGCCATGGCTCAGACGGTGTATATCGTTCGTCACGCGGAGAAGGCTGACGGCGGGTCCGATCCGGTGTTGTCAGCCGCAGGACTTGAGCGGGCCGACGCCCTCGCGAGGGCGCTGAGGGAAGCGCACCCCGATCTGATCCTCGTCAGCCCGATGCAGCGCACCGCCCTGACCGCCGCGCCGACCGCCGCCCATCACGGCGTGACCCCGATCGTCGTGCCCTTTGACGACGGGGTGCAGGGGCAGGTCGCCGCCACGGTCGCCCGGGTGCGCGCCTTGCCGCCGGAAGCGGTTGTCCTGATCGTCGGCCACAGCAACACGGCGCCGCTGATTGCCCGCAGCCTGGGTTACGCCGAGGCGGCGGACATGCCGGACTGCGAGTTCAGCCGGCTCACCCGGCTGACCTTGCGTGGCGGCAGCGTGATGGCCACGGTCATGCCCTATGGACGGCGGGACGACTGTCCCGCCTGAGGCGGCCCAGCAGGCTCAGACGTCCAGATCGGCCACGGCGAACCGCGCGTTGTCCTGGATGAACTGGTAGCGGGCCTCGGCCTTCTTGCCCATCAGGCGCTCGACCAGATCCTCGATCTCGGTCTCGTCCTCGGGCAGTTCGACCCGCGCCAGGGTGCGCTTCTTCGGGTCCATGGTGGTCTCCTTGAGCTGGGAGGCCATCATCTCGCCAAGGCCCTTGAACCGGCCGATCTCGGTCTTCTTGCCCTTGAACACGGTCGCCAGCAGCTCGTCGCGGTGGGCGTCGTCGCGGGCGTATTCGGACAGGGCTCCCGCCTGGATACGGTAGAGCGGCGGCAGGGCCATGAAGACCCGGCCCTGACGGATCGCTTCGGGCATGGAGCGGTAGAAGAAGGTGATCAGCAGGGCCGCGATGTGGGCGCCGTCCACGTCGGCGTCGGTCATGATGACGATGCGCTCGTAACGCAGGTCATCGATGTTGAACCGGTTGCCCGGCTGCACGCCCAGCGCCAGCGCCAGATCGGACAGTTCGACGTTGGCGCGCAGCTTGTCCGCCGTCGCCGAGGCGACGTTCAGGATTTTGCCGCGCAGGGGCAGGATGGCCTGGGTCGTCCGGTCACGCGCCTGTTTGGCCGAGCCGCCGGCCGAGTCGCCCTCGACGATGAACAGTTCGGTGCCGTTGGCGCCCTGACGCGAGCAGTCGGACAGCTTGCCCGGCAGGCGCAGCTTGCGGGTGGCCGAGGCGCGCTGGACTTCCTTGTCCTTGCGGCGCTTCAGCCGGTCCTCGGCCCGCTCGATGATGTAGCCCAGCAGGGTATTGGCCTGTTTGGGGCTTTCGGTCAGCCAGTGGTCCAGCGGGTCGCGCAGCAGCTGTTCGACCAGCCGCTGGCCTTCCGGCGAGGACAGGCGGTCCTTGGTCTGGCCCTGGAACTCGGGATTGCGGATGAAGACCGAGATCATGGCGCCGGCGTTGGCGATGACGTCTTCCGCCGTGATCAGACTTGCGCGCTTCTCGCCGGTCAGCTCGCCATAGGCCTTCAGGCCCTTGACCAGCGCCGCGCGGAAGCCCGCCTCGTGCGTGCCGCCGTCGGGGGTCGAGACAGTGTTACAGTAGGAGCTGACGAAGCTGTCGGCCTCGCCGAAACCGATGGGCGACCAGGTGACGGCCCATTCGACCGCCCCGGCTTCGCCCTTGCGCTCGACCCGGCCCGCGAAGGCCGGGGTGACGGTTTCCAGTTCACCGATGCGCTCGGCCAGGGCGTCGGCCAGACCGCCCGGGAAGTGCAGGGTGGCGCTGGCGGGAGTCGCGTCCGTGATCCGGTCCGGCGAGCAGGTCCATTTGATCTCGACGCCGCGGAACAGATAGGCCTTGGAGCGGGCCATGCGGAACAGGCGGGCCGGCTTGAAGGCCGCGCCGACGCCGAAGATTTCCGCGTCCGGGTGGAAACGGATCAGGGTGCCGCGCTTCTTGGACGGCTGCACCTGCTGGATCGGGGCCAGCACATGGCCGCGCGAGAACGACTGCTTCCATTCGAAGCCATCGCGCCAGACGGTGACGTCCAGATGGTCCGAGAGGGCGTTGACGACCGAGACGCCGACGCCGTGCAGGCCGCCCGAGGTCTCATAGGCCTTGCCCGAGAATTTGCCGCCCGAGTGCAGCACGGTCATCACGACTTCCAGCGCCGACTTGCCGGGGTGCTTGGGGTGCGGGTCGACGGGGATGCCGCGACCGTCGTCATAGACCGACAGGAAGCCGTCGGCGTCGAGGTCGACCTTGATGATCTTGGCGTGGCGGGCCACGGCCTCGTCCATCGCGTTGTCGAGCACTTCGGCGAATAGGTGGTGCAGTGCCCGCTCGTCGGTGCCGCCGATATACATGCCGGGGCGTTTGCGGACCGGCTCCAGCCCTTCCAGCACCTCGATCGAGGAGGCGGAGTAGCCGGTGGCCGCAGCCGAGGCGGCCTGCGACGGCACGTCGGCGGGGCGGGGCGTCGGGGCGGGCGCAGGCTCGGGCGGCGCGACCGGCGCGGCGGCTTGCGGCGCGGGCGTCACTTCAGGCGCAGCGACAGCAGGCGCGGGAACGGGTTCGGTCGGACGCGGCTGCGTCGGCTCGTCATCGAACAGGAAGAGATCGGCGGAGTTGGCCATTCATCGAGTGTGCGGCGATTCGGGGACCGGTCTGGTAGGCCCGACGGGGCTTTGGGGCAAGCGGAACCGCCGCGGCTGTGGACGACGGCAGGAAGGCGCGGGTCATCACGGCCATGAACAGGACGAACGGCAGGCTCTGGTGGGTCAGCAGGATCGATTCCGAAAGGCTCAGGGCGAAGAAGGCGACGAGGAAGCCCAGCGCCCACCAGCCCTCGCGGGCGCCCGCTCCGGCGCTGCGGAACAACAGGATGACGAAGGTCACCGCCATCTGGACGCCGACCAGGATGGCGCCGGGCCAGCCGAGCTGGACCAGCAGGTCGATCCAGCCGTTGTGCGCCGAGGGCACCAGCCAGCCGGTTTCCCGGCGCACCCAGTCGGCGGGCGGGCTTTCGCCGATCCGGCCCCAGAAGGCGCCGTAGCCGTAGCCGGTCATCGGACGCTCGGCCACGCGGCGCATCAGGCTGGCCCAGATGTCGGTCCGGCCGGTCAGCGATGGATCCTTGCCCAGCGCGCCCAGCACCTCGGCCGAATGGGTTTCCCAAAACCACAGGCCGGCTCCGGCGGCGACGACCGCGGCCCAGATGGCGACCACGGCGAAGGCCGCGCCGCCCTTGCGCAGGGCCCAGAAACCGGCGACCACGCCGACGCCCATCATCAGGCAGAGCAGGGAGGTCTTGGACTGGGTGGCCAGCACCAGCAGGCTGGACAGGGCGAAGGAGAGGGCAGGCAGCAGACGTCGACTGTCGCCCGAAGCCAGACAGGCCGCCGCCGCCGTCGCGCCGATCACCATGACGGCGCCCATCTGGTTCTTCTCGTACCAGAGCCCGCGCCACAGGCCGGCGTTGACGTCGTGGTGCACCCCGATGGCGGGGAAGGCGAAAACCATGATCAGGCTGCCCACGGCCATGATCAGGCTGGCCAGCATCAGCAGGCGGGGCAGATGCTGCCCCCTGAAGGCCGCGCCCAGATACAGGGCGAACACCCCGCTCATGGCCAGGGCGATCACCCGGCGGGTGGTGGTGTGATAGTCGATCGACCAGTATTTCGAGGCGAAGCACAGGGCGACCAGCAGTCCGATGGCGATGGCGCCCGGCCAGGCGCGCCACATCCGGTCGATCCGGTACAGCACCAGCCCGAGGGTCGCCGCATAGGCCGGCAGCCAGATCAGCCGCAGGATCGGCGTCTCCTCCTGCGTCGGCGCGAACACCGGCCCGATCAGGGCCCCCGTCAGCATGAAGATCATGGCGACGCAGATCGCCGTCTCCCACCAGGCGGGGGACGGTTCGGTCACATCGTTCGCTGGACGGGACTCACGCACGAACCGGAGAGTCGGTGGTCGGGCTTAAGGAAGGGTTGGGGGCGCGCGCTACGGGGGCGTGGCTTATCGATTTTGCCGCCCATGCAGGATGCGAAGCACGATGACAGTGTCGCGCATGCGGCGGTAGCGGATGACGAAGCCGTCGCGACCGAATTGAACCTGTTTCTCGCGGAGGTCGCCGCGGATCCTGATGCCGATGTCAGGGAAGTCAGCCAGGAGATCGAAGGCGCTCACGATCCTGAGCGCAGCAGCTCTACCGGCGGAGGGGGAGTGAGCGGCGAGCCATCGCACCTGGGTCTCGAAGTCGAGTTCGGCCCTCGGCGACAGAATAACCTTCATTCAGGCTTGCCGAAGGTCTTGTCGATCAGCGCCAGGAAGTCAGGCCGCACATCGTCCCATGAACGTCCCCGCTCATGGAGGCCCGGCGATTCAGGTTCGTCAGTGCGTGGGTCGCCGTTGATCCAGCTGAAGTCGTCGTAGTCGAAGAAGCGGGCGTCCAGCACCATCGCGGCCAGTTCTTCCGGCGCGATGCCCATCGCCTTGGCCCGCTCGGCGATCTTGCCGGCGGTGTAGGCATCGAGTTCGAGGGTCAGGGCGCCGTCAGCCATTCGCCGCTTGTAGCACGGATCGCATCGTCAGGCCTTCTCCACGAACGTATCGATCACCTTCTTCTCGCCCGCCTTGTCAAAGGCGACGACCAGCTTGTTGCCCTCGATGGCCTTGACGGCGCCGTAGCCGAATTTCTGGTGGAAGACCCGGTCGCCGCGCGACCAGCCGGAGCCGGCCTTGGGATCCCCGGTGGCGACCAGACGGCCGTCGCCTTCCAGCAGGGTCTGGCGGGCGGGCTGGGCGTTGGGGACGCGATTGGCGGTGAAGGCCTGGCCGCGCTTCCAGCCCGGCGAGGAATAACCCGAGCCGAACGAGGGCGCCTCGTCCCAGCGGCTCTTGGCCTCCTTCATGCCCGAGGAGGCGCCGTAGTAGCCGGTGTCCGACTGCGGCTCGACGTGATCGATGGGCAGTTCGTCGACGAAGCGGCTGGGAAGCTGGCTGGTCCAGCGCCCGTAGACGAGGCGGTTGGCGGCGAAGGAGATGCGCACATCCTCCTTGCCCCGGGTCACGCCGACATAGGCCAGGCGACGTTCCTCCTCGAGGCCCTTCTCGCCCTTCTCGTCGATGCTGCGCTGGCTGGGGAAGACGCCTTCTTCCCAGCCCGGCAGGAAGACCAGGGGGAACTCCAGCCCCTTGGCCCCATGCAGGGTCATGATCTGCACCGAGTCCGCGCTTTCGCCCCGGTCCAGATCCATGACCAGCGAGACGTGCTCCAGATAGGCGGTCAGGCCGTCGAACTGCTGCATCGACTGCGTCAGCTCTTTCAGGTTGTCGAGCCGGGTCTGGCCAGTCGCCCGGTCGGCCTTCTGCATGTCGGTGTAGCCGCTCTCTTCCAGAACCGCCTCGGTCAGCTCCCAGTGGCTGGTCGTCTGGCCCAGGGCGCGCCAGCGATCAATGTCGCGGATGAAGTTGGAGAAGGCCGTACGGGTGCGGGCCTGAAGCTCGTCCGTGCCGATCAGGTGGCGCACCGCCGCCATGGCCGAGACGCCGTTCTCACGGGCGATCTGCAGCACCTTCTGCACGCTGGTGTCGCCCAGCCCGCGCTTGGGCACATTGACGATCCGCTCGAAGGCCAGATCATCGTCCTCGGACAGGATCAGGCGCAGATAGGCGTGGGCGTCGCGGATTTCGGCCCGCTCGAAGAAGCGGGGGCCGCCGATGACGGTGTAGGGCACCGCCAGCATCACGAACCGCTCTTCAAACGCCCGCATCTGGAACGAGGCGCGCACCAGCACCGCCATGTCGCGATAGCTGACGCCCTGCTTGCGGGCGGTCTCGATCTCGTCGGCGATCAGCCGGGCCTCGGCCTCGCCGTCCCAGACGCCGCGCACCCGGACCTTGTCGCCGGTCTTGTCCTCGGTCCATAGCGTCTTGCCCAGACGGCTGCGGTTCGCCTTGATCAGCCCGGAGGCGGCGCCGAGGATGTGGTGGGTTGAGCGATAGTTGCGCTCCAGCCGGATCACCTTGGCGCCCGGGAAGTCCCGCTCGAAGCGCAGGATGTTGTCCACCTCGGCCCCGCGCCAGCCGTAGATCGACTGGTCGTCGTCGCCGACGCAGCAGACGTTGCCGGTCGAGGAAGTCAGCAGGCGCAGCCACAGATACTGGGCGACGTTGGTGTCCTGATATTCGTCCACCAGGATGTAGCGGAAGCGGCGGCGATATTCCTCAGCGATATCCGCATTCTGGGACAGGATGGTCAGGTTGTGCAGCAGCAGGTCGCCGAAGTCGCAGGCGTTCAGGCTGGCCAGCCGCGCCTGATAGGCGGCGTACAGGGCGTGCCCCTTGCCGTTGGCGAAATCCTCGGACGGCGGCAGCTTGTCGGGCGTCCAGCCGCGGTTCTTCCAGTGGTCGATCAGGTTGTTCAGCGACTTGGGCGTCCAGCGCTTGGTGTCGAGGTTGGCGGCCTCGAGCAACTGCTTGCACACCCGCTCCTGATCGTCGGTGTCCAGGATGGTGAAGGTCGATTTCAGTCCGACCAGTTCGGCGTGGCGGCGCAGGATCTGGGCGGCGACCGAGTGGAAGGTGCCCAGCCAGCGCAGGCCCTCTGACGACGGCCCGATCAGATGGGTGATCCGCTCGCGCATCTCCCGCGCGGCCTTGTTGGTGAAGGTGACGACCAGCAGCTCCCAAGGCTTGGCCCGGCCCGTGGCGAGGATGTGCGCCAGCCGGGTGGTCAGCACCCGCGTCTTGCCGGTGCCCGCGCCGGCCAGCACCAGCACCGGTCCCTCGGTGGTCTCCACCGCGTCGCGCTGCTCGGGGTTCAGCCCCTTCAGATAGTCGGACGCCGGGGAGGGCGCGCGGCCGTCGGGGCCGTGCGCGCGGGCGAGGTCGGAGATGCGGGGGGGAGCGGAATCGGTCATGGGAACCGGGAGAACATAAGGAGACCGGACGGGCTTGTCAGCCGCCCTGTACGGAACTCCTGATGGCCGCACTCCGTTCTGTGGCCCGGACAGGGTTGGAAACAGGAGGGCCGAGCATGGCCGAGGGTACGAGCAACAGCGGTGGCGGCGGAAACGCGGGCCTCGCGTTCATTGTCGGCGCGCTGGTCGTGGTGGTCGCCGTGATCGCCTTCTTCCTCTTCAGTGGCGGCCTGCCGGGCACTCAGAAGAAGGAAGTCAATGTTGACGTGGACCTGCCTGAAGTCTCGGCCCCCGCCGCGCCGTCGGGGAACTGAGCCATGACCGATCCGAACGCGCCGCCCCCCGACCGCCCCGAGGTCGTGCATCACACCACGATCAACAACCCGACCCCGAGCGGCGGAGGCGGGGGCTTCCTCGGCTTCCTGATCGGCGGACTGGTCGTGGTGGTGATCATCATCGGCGTGGTGCTGATGACGCGCGGCGGCGAGATCGAGACGCCGAAGGCGACCGATGTCGATATCAATCTCAATCTGCCGGACGCGCCCAAGATGCCGGACCTGCCGACCCCGCCGCCGGTCGAACCGCCGACCCTGCCGGAGCCCGCGCCCGCGCCGGCCCCCGCCGGCTAGCGCAGCTGGTAGGTGACGGTCGCGACCACGCGGACCCGCTTGTTCAGCGAGGTGGACTCCGTGTCGATGTCCTCGCGCGCGAGGATTTCGAACGAGCCCTGCGTGGCCTGCCGGATCGGTCCGAGAGGCGCGCCGGAATCCTTGGCGAACTGCTCGGCGCCCGACCGGGCCGAGGCGGTGGCCTCGGCGATCATCGACGGCCGGACATCGTTCAGCTTGGTGAAGACGTAGTTGGGCGCGGCGAAGTCCAGCTGCACGCCCTGACGCACCAGATCGTTCAGCGCCCGTTCGGTGGTGGCGACCCGCTGCACGTCATTGGTGCGGACGGTGACGCTCTGGCTGACGATGTAGCGGATGGTGTTTTCCGAAGAGCCGTATTCCCGCGCCCGGGTGTCGGTCACCTGCATCCGACCCACGCTGACCTGCGCGTCCGGATAGCCCTGCGTCCGCAGGAAGGCGCGCACGGCGGCCAGATCGCGGTCGATCTGGCCCTGCGCCGTCGGCAGATCGTCGTTGGCCGCCTTGAAGCTGAGGGTCAGGACGGCGAGGTCGGCCACCACATTGCGCTCGGCCACGCCGCGGACAGTCACCTGTCGATTGCCGACCTGGGCGTTGACCACGCCCGAACCGATGAAGGCGCCCGCGCCGATCAGGCCGATGGCGATCAGACCGCCGAAGACGGCGGCGGGAAGCAGGGATTTGTCGAGGGTGAAGACCACGGCCAGGCTCCATGAGGGAGCGCCGACGATGCGCTCGCCATGGCCGAAGTCAATCGGTCGAAACCTGACCCGCGAAGCTGTGATCGCCGCCCGCCCATCGCAGCGCCAGCAGGCGACAGGCCGACGCCAGCGGGGTGCGTCCCCGGGTCTCGTCGATGCGCTTCATCAACCCGGCGTGGGATAGGCCCATGGCGGCGCCAACCTGATCCAGCACGACCCAGAATTCAGGTTCCAGCGCCACCGAGGTGGCGTGGCCGGATAGGGAGACGGAGCGCTTCTTCAGCATCCGCCCTCAGTACGGTGATCAGCGCACGGCGACCAGAGTGATGTCGGCCGTGGCCGGGGCGCCGTTGGTCAGGACCGCGTGGCGGGTGTCGGTGGTGAAGCGCAGGGCGCCGGACGGATCGCGGATCTCGGCCCGCACCGCATAGGTGTGGCGCGGATCGATCTGGCTGGCGGGGAAGCCCAGCGTCGCCTGATACGGCGGCGCGCGGCCTTCCAGAGGCTCGGTGTGTTCGGCCAGAACCTCGGCGGGGGCGTCGGCGCGGCTGACGTCCTCGACGCGGACCTTCAGCACATGGCCGGGCGGCAGCAGGATGCGTTCGCGGTAGGTGGCGGTGACGTTGACGATCGCCATGCCGTGACCGGCTTGCGGGGGTGTCTGTGGCTCGCCGGACGGCGTGGGCGCGCAGGCCATCAGGGCCAGTGGCAGGATCGGGATCAGCAGGGCGCGACGCATGGGCGGGGTCTCCGGTTTCGGGTTCCTAACGCATGGTCGGGCCGGAAGCTGCGCGGCACAAGGCGGCCTTATGCGCCGCCCCATATAACCGTGCTTGTGCCGCCCTTTCAGCGCGGGCATTGCGGGGCCATGACCGAACCCGTCGAAGCGCCCGTCGCGCGCCCCCGCCTGAACCGCACGACTCTGCTGGGGATCGGCGGCGTCGCCATCTGCGCGATCATCTGGGGCACGACCTGGTTCGCCATCACCCTGCAACTGGGCGAGGTCCCTAACATCGCCTCCATCGTCTGGCGCTTCGGCCTGGCCTCGGCGGTGCTGTTCCTCGGCTGCCTGCTGTTCCGCCAGAACCTGAAGCTGACGAAGGCGCAGCATCTGGCGGCGCTGGGGCAGGGGGCGTTCGCCTTCTCGGTCAGCTACAGCTTCACCTATGGGGCCGAGGAGCACGTCGCCTCGGCCATCGTGGCGGTGACCTTTGCCTCCCTGACCTTCATCAACCTGGTCCTGTTCCGCCTCGTCGCGCGGCAGAAGGCGGCGGCGGCGTCCTGGGGCGGGGCCCTGCTGGGCATCGCCGGCGTGGCTGTGCTGTCCGGCGGCGAGGTTCTGGGCGCGGGCTTCGATCAGCGCGCCGCCATCGGCGTCGGCATGGCCCTGATCGCCACAACGGCTTCGGCCTTCGGCAATTTCTTCGCCTGGAAGGGTCAGCAGAGCGGCTCGCAGGCCATCCCCTCGACCGCCTGGGCCATGGCCTATGGCACAGGCCTGCTGGCGATCTACGGCATCGCCACCGGCGTGGAGTTCACGATCGAACCGACCGCCAGCTACATCGGCTCGCTGCTCTATCTGTCGCTGTTCGGCTCGGTGATCGCCTTCGGCCTGTATTTCACCATCGCCCGCACCATCGGCTACGCCATGGCCAGCTATATCTCGGCCCTGACCCCGCCCATCGCCATGCTGGTGTCGGTGCTGTTTGAGGGCGCGCGCTTCGGCTGGCCGGCGCTGGTCGGCCTGTTGCTGGTGCTGTCCGGACAGGCGTTGCTGATCCGCGCGCCCAAGGCCTGAGCCTCCGGCTTCAGCGCCGGAACCAGCCGGTTTTCTTCTGCCGGCGATCCGCCTCGACCAGCGGCGCGGCCGCTTCGGGCGTCTTCGCCTTTGCCAGCTTTTCGCGGCGGGTCCGTTCGGCGGCGAGGCGGCGCATCGCGATCAGGGCGATCAGGCCGGCCCGCGTCTTCGGGGCATAGCCGCCCATGCTCAGTCCTCCAGCTTCGATCCATCCAGAAGCTGTTCGGCGCGGGTCCGTTCCTTGTCGGCCTTGGTCTTTTCGGCCTTCGTGCGCCCGTGCGCGGCGCGGTTGGCGGAGGCGGTCGCCTTCGCCTCGGCCTTGGCCCGGTCCTTCCGGAACCGGTTCAGGTTCACGATCTCGCCCATGACGTCTCCATGATGCAACCGGCCGTGGGCCGGACGGTTGTCCAGCCTCACACAGTCTGAGGAGAGTCCCATGGTAGACGCCAGCCAAATCCGCGAACACCTCGAAGTCGTCGGCTCGGACGGCGAACACGTCGGCCGCGTCGATCATGTGATCGGCGACCAGATCGAGCTGGCCAAGCTCGATCTCGCGGGCGGTTTCAAGCACCACATGATCCCCGTCAGCTGGGTCGATCACGTCGATGAGCATGTCCATCTGAACGTGACGAAGGATGAGGCCAAGGCCCGCTGGACCGAGAAGCACTGACCATCCGGCTTACGCCGAATTCACGAAGGGCCCGCTTTCACCGGCGGGCCCTTTGCTTATGTTGGGATCATGATCCGTCTGATCCTCAACCTGCTCTGGTTCTTCTTCGGCGGCTGGCTGTCCGGCCTGTTGTGGCTGCTGGGCGGCGCCTTGCTGGCCGTGACCATTGTCGGCCTGCCGTGGACCTTCGCCGCCTGGCGGATCGCCAGCTACAGCTTCTGGCCCTTCGGGCGCGAGGTCGTGTGGCAGGACCAGCCCAATCCCGTGGTGGGCGGCGTCGGCGTGGTGCTGAACATCATCTGGTTCCTGGTGGCCGGCTGGTACATCGCCCTGTCTCACCTGCTGATCGCGGTGGCCGAGTTCGTCAGCATCATCGGCATCCCCTTCGCCCTGAAGGACCTGGAGCTGGCCAAGCTGGCGCTGGCCCCGGTCGGTCGGACCATCCGCGACAAGCGCTGATCAGTCGTCCGCCAGCAGGACGTCGAGATAGGTCTCCCGCCGGTTCAGGAAGCCCCGGGTCACCGCGTAGTGCTCGGTGTCTTCATACGCCACGCGATCAAGCCCATGGGGCGAGGTCTGGTAGATCCACGCATCGGGATAGCCGAGAATGATCGGTGAATGGGTGGCGATGATGAACTGCGAGCCGTCGTTCACGAGCTGATGCAGGCGGGCCAGAAACGAGAGTTGCCGCGAGGGTGACAGGGCGGCTTCCGGCTCGTCCAGAATGTAGAGCCCATTGCCCTGCAGGCGGTTCTCGAACAGGTCGAAGAAGGCCTCGCCGTGGGATTTTTCGTGGACGCGCGTCTGGCCTGCGCGGTTGGTCCCGCTCGCTTCCAGATAGGTCGCGGTGGTGAAGTAGCTCTCGGCCCGCAGGAAGTAGCCGTCTGTCGCCTTGCGCGGAGCCCGGACCGGTCGGATGAAGCGATGCAGCGGCGAGTGGGAGGCGCGGGTCGAATACTGGTGGTCCCGCGAGCCGCCCTCGGCGTTGAAGCCCCACGCCACCGCCAGCGCCTCGATCAGGGTCGATTTGCCCGATCCATTCTCGCCGACGAGGAAGGTTACGCGGGGATGGAAGGTCAGGGTCTCGGTCCGTCGCACCGCCGGGACGTTGAACGGATAGGCGTCGTCGTCCCAGCCTTCCCGCCTCTCCAGCCGCGCCTCGATCCAGTAGGGACGGTCCAGCGCGGGCATGTCAGCGGGCCAAGCGCATGGCTGTCGAAAGCTTGCGGAACCAGGCTTCGGTGAGGGCCGCCTGTTTGCGGAACTGGGCGTTGTCGGGGCTGACGCCGTGGCGGCCGCCTTCGTAGAACGAGACGATGAACACCTCGTCCCCGGCGGTCAGGCGCAGACCCAGCCAGCGGATGCGCTCGGGAATGTCGCTGACGCCCTGCTCTGCGACGGGGACAGGGCTGACCGGGTCGCCATCCGGCTCGGCGCGGATCAGAACCGTTTCGTCCCGCACGCCTTCGACGGCGAGGAGCGAGGCGGTCGGGATAGCCCGCGACTCCTCGCCCTTTCCGACGATCACCTGTCCGCCATCCGCGGACAGGCCGATGAAACTGCCGTCATCCGGCGAGACGAACAGGTCGGTGACCCCGTGCGCCTTGGCGACGGCGGCGGTGACGGACTTGATCCGGTCGCGGCTCGCCTTCTCGCGGTTCATCGCCCGGACTGTTATCCAGATGATGAAGGCCGCGAACCCGAGAAAGATCAGCTTCATCGGCCTTCCCGATCGTTCGGCTTACTGCGGCGCGATCATCAGTTCGGGGCGGACGTACTGGTCGAACTCTTCGTTGGTCAGATAGCCGCCGCCGACGGCTTCCTCGCGCAAGGTGGTGCCGTTCTTGTGCGCGGTCTTGGCGATCTTGGCGCAGGCGTCATAGCCCAGCTTGCCGTTCAGGGCGGTGACCAGCATCAGCGAGTTGTCGAGGCCGCGCTTGATGTTGTCCTCGCGGGGCTCGATGCCGACAACGCAGTTGTCGGTGAAGCTGATGGCCGCGTCGGCGACCAGGCGGACCGACTGCAGGAAGTTGTAGGCCATGACCGGGTTGAAGACGTTCAACTCGAAATGCCCTTGAGAGCCGGCGAACGTCAGAGCCGAGTGGTTGCCGAACACCTGGGCGCAAACCTGGGTCAGGGCTTCGGACTGGGTCGGGTTGACCTTGCCCGGCATGATCGACGAGCCCGGCTCGTTCTCCGGCAGGGCCAGTTCGCCCAGGCCCGAGCGGGGGCCGGAGCCCAGGAAGCGGATGTCGTTGGCGATCTTGAACAGCGAGGCGGCGACCGTGTTGATGGCGCCGTGGCTGAAGACCATGGCGTCGTGGGCGGCCAGGGCCTCGAACTTGTTCGGGGCGGTGGTGAAGGGCAGGCCGGTGATGCCGGCGATCTGCTCGGCGACCTTCTCGGCGAAGCCGATGGGGGCGTTCAGGCCGGTGCCGACGGCGGTGCCGCCCTGCGCCAGCTCCATCAGCTTGGGCAGGGTCTGCTCGATGCGCTCGATGCCGTTGGCGACCTGCTGGGCGTAGCCGCCGAACTCCTGACCCAGCGTCAGCGGGGTGGCGTCCTGGGTGTGGGTGCGGCCGATCTTGATGATGTGCTGCCAGGCGTCCGACTTGGCCTTCAGGGCCGCGTGCAGGTGCTTCAGGGCTGGGATCAGGTCACGGACGACCTGCTCGGCGCACGCCACATGCATCGCGGTCGGATAGGTGTCGTTCGACGACTGGCTCATGTTGACGTGGTCGTTCGGGTGGACCGGCTTCTTGGAGCCCATCTCGCCGCCCAGCATCTCGATGGCGCGGTTCGAGATGACCTCGTTGGCGTTCATGTTCGATTGGGTGCCCGAGCCGGTCTGCCAGACGACCAGCGGGAAGTGGTCGTTCAGCTTGCCTTCGATGACCTCATTGGCGGCGGCGACGATGGCGTCGGCCAGCTTGGGATCCAGCTTGCCCAGATCGCGGTTGGTCTCGGCGGCGGCCCGCTTGACGATGCCCAGGGCGCGGACGATCGGCAGGGGCTGCTTTTCCCAGCCGATCTTGAAATTGCCCAGCGAGCGCTGCGCCTGCGCGCCCCAGTAACGGTCGGCGGCGACCTCGATGGGGCCGAAGGTATCGGTTTCGGTGCGGACGTTGCTCATCGCGGACGGCTCTCTCAGGCGTGGCGGGAAGATGCGCGGGGGTGTAGCACGGGGAGGCGGGCGGGCAAGGCTCGCGGCGGAAACCGTGAATGACCCCCGGCTGGATCGGCACTGGAAAGGTACGCGCGCGTGAGAGCGGCGAGGTGGTGGAGATCGCCATCGACGGGCTGACCACCCAGGCCAAATACTACAAGCCGCTGGTCTATGAGTTCATGCGCAAGGAGTGGGCTTCGCGACCGGCCTGGGGCGACTATGTCGTCGAGATCGTGATGGAGCACGTCGGCGACCCGCCGTGGATGGACCTCGACAACCTGGCCAAGGCCCTGCTGGACGCCATCAAGGGCTATCTGTTCCACGACGACAGCCAGGTCGCCCGCCTGCTGGTCGAGCGCCGCGAGGGCGAGCGCGAGCGGATCACCATCCGGGTGTTTCCGCGTCGGTGACCCCACCCAGGTTTGAAATGTGCACTCCGCAAAAAATGGAGTGCACATAGTGCACATTTTCCCGTGAGGCGGGGGATGGTGTGCGGGGTTCTACCGCGTGGGGGGCGTCAGGGCGCAACGCGGGGACCGGGCGCGAGGCGCCGCGGCGAGGTTTTGTGTGTGGCGGAGGCTGGCGTGGGCTCGACCTTGAGGGAGCAGCGCAGACCGCGATGTCAAAGACCGGGGGCGCAGTCTGACAGGCCGATGCGTCAGATTTGGACGTATGAACGCGATGAACTTGTCATCCCGGCCGAAGCGTAGCGGAGAGCCGGGACGCGACGGTCTTTCCAGATATCCCCACGCCTGGACCGCCGTGCGCTCAAGCCCTCTCCCATCGGGAGAGGGGACTACGGCGCGCGCTGGAACCGCAGCGTCGGCAGGCGCATCTGCATGTCGGCGCCGACGAACAGCTGGGGCTCGGACGGGCGTTCGATGCCGGCCTCGGCCTCCTTGCGGTTCACGCAGGCGCGGGCGTCGGCGGCCAGGGCCAGGAAGTCCGGCGCGTTCGGCAGGGTTTCCAGGATGCAGCCGTCAAACCACGGATAGCGCTCGTCAGCGCCGCAGCCGAACGAGGTCCGGTCCCGTCGGGCCGCCGTCAGCACCATCCGGTTCGGCCCCTGCAGGGCGTTCAGGAAGATGCCGGAATAGCAGGCCGAGACGATCACCACGGTGGGGCGGGCGCCGCAGGTGTTGCGGACCATGTTCGCCATTACATCCGGCGTCATGCGCGGCGCATTGCCGAAGACCATTCCGTCCGGGGCACCGTGGGAGGTGAAATAGAGCAGGCAGCCGCGCGTAGCTTTGGCGGCGGCGGCGCGGACACCGGACAGGACCGCGTCCGGCGCATCACGCTGGAGGCTGAACTCCACCATACTGGCGCGCTCGAACCCTGCGCGCTGGAAGGCCTGTCCCAGATCGCGTCGGGCATTGTCGAAGGCCTGGATGGGCTGGCCCCGTCCGTCCCGCCAGTCTGCCTGGATGATGGCGGCGGTCCAGCCCTCGAAGCGGCTCCCGGACTGGCTCTGCGCCGCTGCCGGCGCGGCGAACGCCAGCACCCCCGTCAGGACGACAATCAAACCCCGAAGCATTCGCACCCCCCGCAGTTTCAGTCTGCGACGTTATCCGATCAGGGCGCGAGGGGAAGGGGGCGTCAGGATTTTTGAGGCAGATCGGGCAGAACGGGTGAGCCGTCCCAGAAGAGATGAAGCGCCGCTCCAGCATCCGTGAAATCGGTGACGGACGAGAAGGGAATGGTCACCGAAGTCGGGACATCATCAAAGTGCAGGGCAAGGGTGAAGGTCTCCTCCGTCACCGTCACGACGGCGAAGTCGTGCTGGAGAATGACCGTCATCCGATCGGGAAACCGGCGGCGCAGCTTTTCGGGCAGGATGACGCCGTCGGTGCTGGTCTTGAACGTGATCAGGTAATGCTCGCCCTCGTTCAGCGCCGTCGGCGTCGGGCGCGCCCTCAGAATGAGGGTCAGGATCGCGCGTTGTGACGATGCGGCGGGCAGGGACTGCAGGCCGTCATCGGCCTGGGCGAAGGTCGGTGAGGCGGTCAGCAGGCAGGCTGTGACGAGCAGGCAGGAAAGCAGCCCGCGCATCCGCTCTATTTCTTCCGGAACTGGTCCAGCGAGATGACCTTGGGTGCGTCATCACCGCCCAGCGCCGGTACGGGCGCCTCATCGGCGTCGGCGGCGGCGACCTCGGCGGCGATGTCCTCGACGGTCGCCGGCGGCTCGAACTGCAGCAGGAACTGCACCGACGGGTCATAGAAGCGGGTCACGGCCGTGTAGGGCATGGCCAGCACCTTGGGCATGCCGCCGAACTTCAGCATCACCGAGAAGCGGGTCGGCTCGACCTTCAGATCCCAGTACTGATGCTGGAGGACCACCGTCATCTCGTCCGGATATTTGGCGATCACGTCCGGCGGAACGCTGACGCCCGGTGCCCGCGTCTTGAAGGTGATGTAGAAATGGTGCGCGCCCGGAATCCCGTCCGGCCCGGCCGCCCGGTCGAGCGCAGCCTTGATCACCCCGCGCAGGGCGTCCTGCGCCAGCTGCTCGTAGTGCATGTCGTCCACGGGGGGCGTTTCTTCAGCCATCAGGTCGGGGTCTCGCTGTCCAGCGGCGGTGATACCCCCCGAAGGGCCTGGGCGGAAGACGGCAAAGAGGGTTAGCGCGGGGATTTGTCCCCAGCGTGAGCGTATTTCCTGAAATGAGGAAAGTGGGAGGCTTCTGT
>NZ_JBHTCY010000005.1:0-319179 GCF_042666595.1 Brevundimonas sp. GCM10030266 | reverse complement strand
CTGTTGCCAGGCGCCCGCCATTCTTTCCAGGAAGAAGGAGGGCGCTTCTCAAATGTTGGGAAAGTGGGAGGCTTCTGTTGCCAGGCGCCCGCCATTCTTTCCAGGAAGAAGGAGGGCGCTTCTCAAATGTCGGGAAAGTGGAGGGCTTCTGTTGCCAGGCGCCCTCCGGGCCCCGCCTGAGGATCTGAACCCCCAGGAGTTAGTTCGGAATTACTGGAACCGCATTACGCGGCGACAGCGTATTCCCCAGCGAAGTTATCGTTCGCAGTTAGAAAATGACCCGATACGGTGGGTCAGGACGAGCGAAAGCAATCCTCTTTACACGTCCGTCGATGCTAGTCGGCCCCGCACTATCCCGCTGATAACCGGGAGAGAATGGTGGAGCCGCCGGGAATCGCACCCGGGTCCGGTCCGCTTATTACAGGCGCGTTTATCGCCATAGTCCGGCCGAAACCGGACAGGTCGAATATAGGACGAAACGGATTGGAATTGAAGGGTGTTCGCGGATCAGCCGCGGCCGACAGGACCCGGACGGCGACGGTCGATCATTGGCCGATTGTGCGCCCGCCACTCTTCCGCCTGTGTCTTCAACGCCGCCCAGTCGGCGCGGGTGAGGCAGACGCGGTTGGTCAGCCGGCTGCCGGACCGGGGCAGGTTTTCGCAAACCACCTGGGCGTCCGCGGCCGACGCCGGCACGGCGGCGGGCTGGTTCAGGGCGAGCACGAGGGCGAGAGAAGCAAGCACGGCGAACCTCCAGCGCGGTTTGGACCGTCACTCTTGATCCATCCGGTCACTTCGTCAACTTCCGGCTGTTTCGACGGCCTTTTGCCCGGACAGGGGGCAAGGCCGTTCGGCGACATCCGCAGGTGAGGGCGGTCCGTCAGTTCCGGGGCGCCGGGCAATAGGCGGTGTTGTCCGTGTCGCACTCGGGCGTACCGCGCGAATCCACGACGTTGTCACGCCAACGGCGCGCGGCCTCGCGGTTGTAGTCGGCGACGCCGACGCGGGTGCAGACATTGCGCGACCGGTTGGACCCGGTTTCGCGTTCGCGCCGGCAGACGACCCGTTGGTCATCAGGGTTCGAGGCGAGCGCCCGTGTGCCCGTGGCGGTTGCGTCCGCGCTCTCGACGCGCGACCCGACCTGCGCGGGGGACCCGGCCTGGTCCTGGCCGGCGATCAACAGCGTGAAAAGCAGGGGTAGCAGCACGAGGGGCTCCGGTCGGTTCGGGGTTCACGCTGTCACCCCGCCGACGGGTTGATCATTGCGTTTGTATAGGGGTTGCGCGGCTGTCCACGACATTGTCGTACCAGCGGCGGGCGGCTTCGCGATTGTGATCATCGATCGCGACGCGAGTGCAGACATTGCGGGAGCGATTGGAGCCGATCTCCCGCTCTCGCCGGCAGACGATCTGCTGGTCCCGGCGGTTGCTGGCGAGTTCCGCCGGAGGCGCATCGGCCTGCGCCGCCTCGGGCGAGGGCTGCGCCTGGGCCGCCGTAGCGGGCGTTTCCACGGTGACCGGCGCCGGCGTCGGCGCCGGGTCCTGGCCGATCACGGCGAGACTGAACAGAAATGCGACCAGCATGATCCCCTCCACGAATTGAAACCGCATATCGACACCAAGTCGGGATGCAATCAAGGGTTCTTGTCGAACGCGGTCGTCTAATCGGGCGATGGATTGCGCGGAGGCTGAACCCTGCCCCATCCCGGCGTCTGGTTGCGGAACCAGGTCAGCTGGCGTTTGGCGTAGTTGCGGGTGGCCTGACGGGGGCGACATCGCCGGGCTTTCTCTCCGACCGCGCCTTTGGGGCCGCCTTCAGGTGGTTGCATGGGGGCTTGCTGGGCCGCTGGCGCGACCAACGCAGGCTGACGGCGACAAGATCCGTGCTATTTGCGGAGGCAAGGCGGTGCTCGGAAGCCGCATCGGGGGAAGTCTAATGATCCGTAGTCTTGTGCTGGCGCTTGTCGCTGCGCTGTCCATCGGCCTGTCCGGCGCGCCGGCCTCGGCCCAATCCGTCACCGACGCCCAGAAAGGGCAGATACAGGCCCGGATCGACGAACTGAGCGCCCTGATCAGTCAAGGCGATCTGGTGGGGGCCATCGATGTCGTGCCGCCGCGGTTGCAGGACGCCATTTCGACCCGCTTCGGCATCCCGCGCGACCAGATTAAGTCGGCGATGCGTCAGGCCATGGGCGCCATGCTGGATCAGGTCCAGATTGACCGTTACGGCATGGACCTAGCCGCCGCCCGGACGCTGACGACGCCGACCGGCGGTCGCACCTATTTGCTGATCCCGACCTTCACCGAGATGACCGTGCAGGGCGCCAAATATCGCTCCGACACCCAGACGCTGGCCATGGCAGACGACGGCCAGTGGTACTTGATCCGGGTCGAGGACGCGCCGCAACAGGCCATACTGCGCGACGTCTATCCCGAGTTCGTCGGTGTCGACTTCCCAGCGGGTGCCACCCGCCAACTGCCGTGAGGGGTCATGCCCGCACCCAGCCCGGCGTCTGGTTGCGGAACCAGGTCAGCTGGCGTTTGGCGTAGTTGCGAGTGGACTGGCGGGTGGCGTCGATGGCCTGATCCAGCGTCGTCTCGCCGGATAGATGGGCGGCGAACTCGCGCACGCCGACGGCCTTCATCGCGGGCAGGTCGGGGGACAGGTCGCGGGCCATGAGGGCGCGGACCTCCTCCAGCGCCCCCTGTTCGACCATCAGGCTGACCCGCAGGTCGCAGTTGGCGTAGAGGCGCTCGCGCTCCGGCTCGACCACCAGACCGGTCCATGATCCGTGGGCGAGCAGGGGCGTGGTGTCGGCGGTCCAGTCGCTGAGGGCGCGGCCGGTGTGCTCGGCCACGGCGCGGGCGCGGAGCAGGCGCTGGCGGTCGCCCTGTTCGATGCGTTGCGCCGCCGCCGGATCAAGCGCCGCGAGGCGGCGGCGGAACAGGTGTTCGCCCTCGTCATCAAAGGCGGCCGTGACCGCATCGCGAACCGTATCCGGCACATCCGGAATATCGGCCAAGCCCTTTGTAAGGGCTGTGAAATACAGGCCTGTGCCGCCGACCAGCAGGGCCGGCCGGCCGGCGTCGGTCAGTTCGGCGAGCTGGGGCATGACCGCGCGGCTCCAGCGGCCCACGGACCAGGCCTCGGCGGCGTCGGCGACGCCGTAGAGCCGGTGCTCGGCCTCCGCCTCGTCCGCTTCCGACGGGCGGGCGCTCAGCACGCGCAGGTCGGCGTAGAGCTGCTGGCTGTCGGCGTTCAGGATCACCGCGCCGGTGGACGCGGCCATCTCCATCGCCAGCCGGGACTTTCCCGAGGCGGTGGGGCCGGCGATCAGGGTGATGAGAGGGTGGGACAAATCGAGGCTCGCGGGGCGGGTCGTCCGGCGATAGAACGCAGGCCCCGCAGCCGCAACCCGCCGGACACCAAGCCTTGCCTGATCGCGCCACCGTCATCGCCGCTCTCGACGCCATCACCGACCCCCGGACGGGGCAGGGACTGGTCGCCGCCGGACTGGCGCAGGGGCTGACGGTCGCGGAAGACCGCGCGGGCTTCGTCATCGAGGTGCCTGCGGGCGAGACGGCGCGCTACGCCCCGATCCGCGACGCCGCCGAGGCCGCGCTGAAATCCCTTCCCGGAATGACCCGCGTCTCCGTCATCCTGACCGCCGAAACCGCGCCTGCCGCACCGCCGCGCCGGACGGCCAGCCTGTCGCCGCAGGCGGTGGACCAGACCCGGCCCAAGGCCCCCGTCGCCACCGACCGCCCGGCCCATGTGCGCAAGGTGCTGGCCGTGGCCTCGGGCAAGGGCGGGGTGGGCAAGTCCACGGTGGCGGTGAACCTTGCGGCGGCGCTGGCCGCGCGCGGCCTGTCGGTCGGGCTTCTGGACGCCGACGTCTATGGCCCGTCGCTGCCGACCATGCTCGGCGTCTCGGGCAAGCCGGACTATGTCGACGGCATGATCCAGCCCCACGTCGTGCAGGGGCTGAAGGCCATGTCGGTGGGCCTGCTGACCAAGGCGGAGGACGCCATGGTCTGGCGCGGGCCGATGGCCTCGCAGGCCCTGACCCAGATGCTGACCCAGACCCGGTGGGGCGCTGAGGATGCGCCGCTGGACGTGCTGGTCGTGGACCTGCCGCCGGGCACCGGCGACGTGCAACTGACCCTGATCCAGAAGACGCCGCTGGACGGGGCGGTGATCGTCTCGACCCCGCAGGAGGTGGCGCTGGCCGATGCCCGGCGCGGGCATGCGCTGTTCGCCAAGGTGGGGGTGCCGACCCTGGGCCTGATCGAGAACATGACCGGCCCCATCTTCGGCAAGGGCGGGGCGGAAGCCGAGGCCGGGCGGCTGGGTGTGGCCTATCTGGGTGACATCCCGCTGGACGCCGCCGTGCGCGAGGGCGGGGACGCCGGTCTGCCGGTGGTGCTGGCGGATCCGCAGGGCGAAGTCGCCGCCCGGTTCGCGGGCTTCGCGGCCGCCGTCGCCGACGCGCTGGGCCTGTAGCGCTCATGTCCGCCTCGGCCCTGATCGCGCTGCTGGCGGCGTTGGAGGTCGTTCAGGCGACAACGCCCGCGCCCGAAGCGGAGCCGCCCATCGATGGGGTGGCGGAGCACAGGGCGTGGCTGGCCGAGCAGGGGCTGCTGGCCAATCGGCCGCGTCTGGTTCCGGGCCAGACCGCCGCCTTTGCGCTGGCGACCGAGCGCCACTGCGGCGTCACGCCCGGCTCGCTGCTGACCGTCGATCCGGCGACCGGGGCGCTGTCCTTCGCCGGCGGCGACGGGGTTCAGGGTCTGGACCGCTTCCTGTGCGTGTTCGCCGTGCTCAACGTCGCGGTCGCGGAGGATCAGGCGCCGGATCGGGACGCCGCCGAATAAAATTGCGCGCACCGGGTTTTCAAACGCAACCCGAACGGCCACCTTTCCGGTTCCAGTCGTTCCCCTGAGAGCCGCCCATGTCCGTCGACGCCCTGTTCCGCCCCTTCACCATCAAGGGGCTGACGCTGCCCAACCGCATCGTCATGGCGCCGATGACCCGGTCCTTCTCGCCGAACGGAATCCCGTCGGAGGGCGTGCCGGGTTACTATCGTCGTCGCGCGGAAGGCGACGTCGGCCTGATCGTCACTGAGGGCACGGTGGTCGAGCGCCCGGCGGCCCGCAATGACGCCGCCGTGCCGGTCTTCCACGGCGAGGCCCTGCCGGAGTGGCGGAAGGTGGTGGACGAGGTCCACGCCGCCGGCGGCCTGATCGCGCCGCAGATCTGGCACGTCGGCTCGGCCCGCGGGCAGGGCGCCGAATGGGAGCCGCTGGGCAAGGTGGACAGCCCCTCTGGCCTGACCGGCCTGGGCCGTCCCAAGTACGAGGCCATGACCGACGAGGACATCGCCGACACCATCGCCGCCTTCGGCCGCTCGGCCCGCGCCGCGAAGGAGATCGGCTTCGACGCCGTCGAGATCCACGGCGCCCACTCCTATCTGATCGACCAGTTCTTCTGGAACGTGCTGAACGTCCGCACCGACCAGTGGGGCGGCGCGACCATCGGCGAGCGCAGCCGCTTCGGCGCCGAGGTGGTCAAGGCCGTGCGTGAGGGGATCGGCGAGGAGATGCCGCTGATCCTGCGCCTGTCCCAGTGGAAGAGCGGCGCCTATGACGCCAAGAACGCCCACGATCCCGAGGAGCTGGAACAGTGGCTGTCGCCGCTGGTCGAGGCGGGGGTGGACGTCTTCCACTGCTCGCAGCGCCGCTTCTGGGAGCCCGAGTTCGAGGGCTCGGACCTCAACTTCGCCGGCTGGACCAAGAAGGTGACCGGTCTGCCGACCATCACCGTCGGCTCGGTCGGGCTGGACGGGGAGTTTATCGCGGCCTTCGGCGGCGCGGGTTCGAAACCGGCCTCGCTGGACGGTCTGATCGAGCGGCTGGAGCGCGAGGAGTTCGATCTGGTCGCCGTCGGTCGCGCCCTGCTGGCCGACCCGCACTGGGTGCAGAAGATCCGTGACGGCCGTCATGATGAGCTGCAGGACTTCGAACGCTCGGCGATGATGTCGCTTAGCTAGACGAGGGTCAGGGCGTGATGATCAGGGGCTCGGGCAGGACTTCCTCGAGACCCCTCAGCACCAGCTGATCGTCCTTCAGCCAAAGCCGCGCGTTCCGCACCATCGGCAGGGCCGTCGCGTCGTAACCCGGAAAGGGGCCAGGTCGGGGCGTCCAGCCGGGGCCGACGCAGGGGACGACCAGACGCAGGGTCTGTCCAGGCTTATGGGCGTCGCCACGCTCGACCGCCGTCACCTCGCCCTCGACGGCGCAGACGCCTTGATCAGCGCCATCCGGGAGGGCGCCGACGGAGATCACCCGGATTACCACTACCTCCGTCGCCTCGGCGCGGGCGCGCTCATAGACGACCGGCGGTAGGTCGGCGAAGGCGGGACCGGCGACGGCGCAGGCCGCTATGGTCAGGATGATGTTTCGGAATTTCAGCATCTTCAGCGCCTTTCCAGTGTGCGGAAGGTGAAGGCGTGATCGTCCTTCTCCCCGGCTGAATGCACTTCTGACGTGATCTCCGTCCACTGGTCGGCGTCGAAGGCGGGGAAGTGCACGTCGCCGTCGGGCGCGGCGTCCACCTCGGTGATGTACAGGCGCTTCGCGCGCGGCAGGACGGCTTCGAACAGGGCTGCGCCGCCGATCACGCAGACTTCGTCCACCCCGTCTTCGGCGGCTTGTTCGCGGGCGATCTCGATCGCCTCATCCAGGCTGGTGCAGACCAGCGCCCCCTTGGCCTCGCCGTCCTCGCCATAGCCCTCGTCGCGGGTGACCACGACGTTCAGCCGGCCGGGCAGGGGGCGTAGCGGCAGGCTCTCCCAGGTCTTGCGGCCCATGATGCAGGGCTTGCCGATGGTGATGGCCTTGAACCGCTGCAGGTCGCTGCGCAGCCGCCAGGGCAGATCGCCGTCGCGGCCGATGACGCCGTTGGCGCCGCGCGCGACAACGAGAACGAGGGAGGGAACGGCCAAGCTGCTTATCCGCTTAGGGGGAAAGGTCACTCTCCATAACGCGAGGTCCCGCATGGGCAAGTACGTCCCCGCCATCGTCACCGGCCTGATCGTCACCGTCGTGGTCGGCTTCCTTCTGGGGCTGGCCGGGTTCAGAGGCTTCGCGGCCTGGTATGTCCCGCTCTTCGTGGGCCTGTTCACCGGCTACATCATGGCCAATCTGCAGGGCACGAAGGCCAGCCCGGCGGCCACTGAGGCCGAGAAGGCGGCGGCGCTGACGTTGCGCCCGTCCCCCGGCAAGGCGCTGATCCTCGTCCATCGGCAGGGATTCGTCGGCAAGGCGGCGGGGATGGAGATCGTGCTGGACGGCCGGGTGCTGGGCCAGCTGAAGTCGCCGCAGTTCACGGCGGTCGAGGTCGATCCGGGCGCCCATACGCTGGAGTTCGGCTTCGTCGGCCTGGCCGCCTCGCAGAACAAGCGGGAGATCATTCCGGTCACGGCGGTGGAGGGTCAGGTCGTCGCCTTCCGCGCCACCATCTCGATGGGCATGGGCAAGAACACCATCAAGATCGACCGCGACGATCAGGTCCACAGCCTGACCGACGACCTGCGCCGGATGAAGATGATCGCGCCGGCGATGGCGTGAGGCGGGAGATCAGCGGCGGACGGTCTGATAGGTGATCGACACCTCGCCGATCGCGCCGTCGGCGGGTTCGAACAGGTCGAACACGCCGAACCCGCCGTCAGCGGTCGAGCGCTCGAACGTTGTCCAGACGGAAGGGCCGCGCTCGTTGGCGAACGGTTCGCGCCAGCGTGTGCGGCGGGCCGGATCAGAGAGCGAGGCGAGCCCGGCCTCGACGGCGCGCGCCATGGCGTCTCCGTCGGGCGTCCAGCCTGAAGCGGTGATCTGGCACACCCCCCGATCAATCCGGTAATCGACGATCGCACCGTTCGCGGCGGTCTGGGATCGCGGAGGCGCCGCGATCTGGCGCTCGGGATTGGCCTCCAGAACCATCTGGATGGTGGCGCAGGCGTTGACCGCTCTTGTGACGGCGTCGGGAAGATCCGCCGGCGGGGTGTAGGAGATCGTCGGGCCCTGGACCGTCTGGATCGCCAATACCGCCAGCAGTTCTGCAATCACGGGGTCTTCTCCAGCCAATGCAGCCATTTCCGCTGCATCGCCTGCTCGATGTCCACCCCCGCGGCCTGACAATAGATGAGCAGCATGCCCAGCACGTCGGCCGCCTCGTCGCCCAGCTTGTCGTGATCGGCCGCGCCGCGCGCCCGGCCGGTGGTGCGCAGATGCTCGGCGACCAGTTCGCCCAGCTCCTCCTGCACCTTCAGCAGCGCCCAGTCGCCGGACGCCGCCTTGTCACGGTCGATGCCGTGCTCGCGCGCGTAGATGTCGGAGATGCGCAGGACGGACGCCTGCAGGCCTTTGAGGTCCATCAGACCGCGACCGGCGCCTTGATGTGCGGCCAGGGCTGGTAGCCGTCCAGCACGAAGTCCTCCAGCCGGTAGGCGAACAGGTCGTCCTTCGGCGTGATGGTCATGGTCGGCAGGGGCAGGGGCTCGCGGGTCAGCTGCAGCTGGGCCTGTTCGATGTGGTTCAGGTACAGGTGGGCGTCACCGAAGGTGTGGACGAACTCGCCGGGCTCCAGCCCGACCACCTGGGCCATCATGATGGTCAGCAGGGCATAGCTGGCGATGTTGAACGGCACGCCCAGGAAGACGTCGGCGCTGCGCTGGTACAGCTGGCAGCTCAGCTTGCCGTCGGCGACGAAGAACTGGAACAGGCAGTGGCAGGGCGGCAGGGCCATGTCGTCCACGTCGGCCGGGTTCCAGGCCGAGACGATGTGGCGGCGCCCGTTGGGGTTGGTCTTCAGGCCGTGGACCAGCTTCTCGATCTGGTCGATGACGCGGCCGTCCGGGGCGGCCCACGAGCGCCACTGCTTGCCGTAGACCGGGCCCAGCTCGCCCTCGGCGTTGGCCCATTCGTCCCAGATGCTGACGCCGTTTTCCTTCAGCCAGCCGATATTGGTCTCGCCGCGCAGGAACCACAGCAGTTCGACGATGATCGAACGCAGATGCAGCTTCTTGGTGGTCAGGACCGGGAAGCCTCTGGACAGGTCGAACCGCATCTGACGGCCGAATACGCCCAGCGTCCCGGTGCCGGTGCGGTCATCCCGACGCGCGCCGTTCTCGAGAATATCGCGCAGCAGGTTGAGGTACTGGTGCTCCGGGTGATCGGCCGGGGCGGCGGGTACATCGATCAGGTCAAAGGCGGCGCTCATGGGGGAGGAAGGTGGACGCTGATTCGCGAATCCCCAACGCGTCCGGTGGACACTTTGACGTGCGGGCTGTGGAAACGATGCGCGCTCCCCATCCCGCTATCGTCATCCCGACGAAAGTCGGGACCTAGCGGCGCCGCGACGGCAGCGAAACACCGGTGCTCCCGACAGCTTCGCGCTCTCGCGCGCCGCTGGGTCCCGGGGTTCGCTACGCGCCCCCGGGATGACGATAGCTCGAAGATTTAGCCCCCGAACCCGCCCCCATCCAGAAACGCCTGCTCCTCCGCCGTCGTCTCGCGCCCGAGGCTGGCGTTGCGGTGCGGGAAGCGGCCGAACCGGACAATGATGTCGCGGTGCAGGTGGCCCCATTTCCGCAAGTCCGCGTCGTCGCCGATCAGGTCGAGGTAGCGGTCCTGGTCCTCCAGCCGCTCCGAATGCTCGAAGGGCAGCAGGATGAAGTTCCGCAGCTCCGTCTCGAACGCCAGATGATGACCACGCGCCACAGCCTGTTCGGCGAAATGGCGGGCCAGCGGGTCGGTGGCGAACTGGTGCGCCGTGCCGCGGAAGCAGTTGCGCGGGAACTGGTCCAGCAGGATCAGCAGGGCCAGCGATCCCTCCGGCGTCTCCGCCCAGTGATCCAGCTCGCGTCGCGCCGCGCTCATGTGACCGTGGGTGAAGCGCTGGCGGAAGACGTCGTCGAAGGCGTCATCCTTGGCGAACCACTTGTCGGGACCGGCCTCTTTCCAGAAGCCGATGACGTCGGAAGGCTGTAGGTCTGTGCTCATGACCCAGACCCTACCCAATCCGCTGCCCGCCTACCACGACGCCGACTGCGACCTTTCGATCATTCGCGGCAAGCGCGTGGCCGTGATCGGTTACGGCAGTCAGGGGCGAACGCATGCGCTGAACCTGCGCGACTCGGGCGTGAGCGACATCGTCATCGGACTGAAGGCGACTTCGGCGACGCGGGCGAAGGCCGAAGCGGACGGCTTCACCGTTCTGACCGCCGGCGAGGCGTCGGCGGGGGCGGACGTGGTCGCCGTCATGGTTTCGGACGAGGCGCACCGCGATCTGTGGCGCGACGAGCTGGAGCCCAACATCCGACCGGGCGCGGCCCTGATCTTCGCCCATGGCCTGTCGGTGCGGTTCGAACTGGTGAAACCACGCGCCGATCTCGATGTGATTCTGGCCTCGCCCAAGGGCATCGGGCCGCGCATCCGCGACCTGTACGAGGCGGGGGAGGGGGTCTTCTGCCTGTTCGGTGTGCAGCAGGACTTCACCGGCGGCGCTCATGCGCTCGGCCTGTCCTATGCGGCGGCGCTGGGCTGCGGTCGCAAGGGTATTCTCGAGACCACGATGAAGGACGAGTGCGAAAGCGACTTGTTCGGCGAGCAGGTGGTCCTGTGCGGCGGCGTGGCCGAACTGGTCGACGGGGCCTTCATGAAGCTGGTCAAGGCTGGCTACCCGCCCGAGGTGGCGTGGTTCGAGTGCTTCTACGAGCTGAAGCTGGTCACCGATTTGATGTTCGAGAAGGGAATCGCCGGGGCGTTCGGGCGAATCTCCAACACGGCCGAGTACGGCGCCTATCTGACCGGGCCGCGCATCATCGGCGACGCCTCGAAGGCGGCGATGGATCAGGTGCTGGACGAGGTTCAGTCGGGCGCCTTCGTGCGCAAGCTGATGACCGACTACGACGCCGGCTCCCCGGAACTGCTGGCCCGGCGCAAGGCCCTGGGCGAACGCACGATTGAGGGTGTCGGCGCCCATCTGGCGGCGGTGGCGGCAAAAGCGGGAGGCTGAAACGAAAAGAGCCTCCCGAGGGAGGCTCTTTCGCTTGTTTCCAGGGTCTCGGGAAACCCTTGGAAAGAATGGTCGGAGTGAGAGGATTCGAACCTCCGACCCCTGCGTCCCGAACGCAGTGCTCTACCAGGCTGAGCCACACTCCGACTTGAGGAGGGGGCTTATAGCGACGGCTTTTTGCCCCCGCAAGCGCAGAAAACGCCTTCCGGTAAATAGTTTGCGACCCACTGATCGCCGACCGCCGCTCGCCCGGAACCCTGTCCCAAACGAAGATGAAAAAGCGCGTGAAAACCCTCTTGCGTCCCGCTTCGCCCCGGCGTATCTGACCGCCTCCTCGCCGCAGGGCGGGGCGCGCCGGACCTGCTGGGGAATGGTGTAATGGTAACACTCCGGTTTTTGGTACCGTCATTCTAGGTTCGAGTCCTAGTTCCCCAGCCACCGCCCTCACTGCATTTGAGCCCTTTTGACCCCGCCCCGGGGTGGTGGGTTTTACAGAGGGTTTTACAGTTGGCGTTCTGTTCCGGGTCTCCTGGAGCCTCGCAATCATGCCCATTCCGATCGCTTCGCCGGTGATGTAGCGGCGCGCGATCTCCTGCACCTTCTTGAGCTCCCAGCCGAGAATGGTGGCCACGTCTTCGAGCGGCAGGCCGGCCAGGACGTAGTTGGTCGCGGCCGTGCCGCGCAGGTCGTGGAAGCGGAGACCTTCAAGCCCGGCGGTCGCGTTGGACCCCCGGAGTTTACGCGCCTCCTCGTCGGCGTCGTCCTGGGCGCGCTGCACCCCGCTGTCGAGACCACGGCCCGGCGGCGTCCACGGCGTACCGTCCGACGTCGCAAGGATGGTCGGGCAGGCGCCGCGATCCAGCGAATCCAGAACCCTTCTCAGGTCCTCTGTCATGGGCAGCACCACAGTCTTGCGACCCCGGCTCTTTCCGGTCTGCCAGACGATGGCGTGTTCCTTCACCGCCGCCCACGGCAACCGGATCAGGTCGCTCTTGCGCAGGCCGGTCACGGCGGCCAGCCGAATGGCGGCGGCGACCTGCGGATCGGCGTGACGCAGGATGGCCTGGAGGTGATGGGGCTCCCAGATGATGTCCGCGCGGTTGACCCTGTAGATGCGCGGGAAGTTGGCGACCGGATTGATCCCGATGTCGCCGCGGTTCACGGCCCAGTTCAGCACGAGGGAGAGGGCGCCGAGCAGTTCGTCGGCGGTCTTGGGCGTGTTGGCGCGCTTGTCCCGCCAGGTGAGAAGGAAGGCGCGGGCCTTGGGAGAGGCGAGGGCGGTCAGCGTCAGGTCGCCCAACTCCTTGCGGACGATGTCCAGGTGCTTGCGCCGGTCCACCCTGGTGCGCGGCGCGAGCGTCCTGTCCTGGTTCATCAGGTCGAGGTAGCGCGTGACCAGGCCGTACAGGGTCGCTTCGTCGGCGACGCTCTTCTCCGTTTTGATGTGCGATCTGTAGGCCTCGACGGCTGCAGAGGCCTTGCGGGCGACCTCGCGGGCGAGCGATTTCGCGCTGGAGGCCTGGGCCGCCAGGATCTGGGGGCCCCCGCGCCAGGCGTACCAGTATTCAAAGACCCGGTTCGCCTTGGCGCGCTTGATCCTATGGACCCCGGGCAACATCCGGGTGATCGGCAATGAAGCGGGCGAGATCGGCATCGGCCTTGTTCACGTTCGGTTCCTGAGAAGAATCCAATCCCGCGAGCCGGTCAAGATGCGCATCAAGCGCCTTGCGGTCGTAGCGATGACGGGAGCCGAGCCGGACGTGACCGAACGGGAGCTTGCGCACGGTCGCCGCCGGAAGCGCCAGGTAGGCGGCCGCTTCCTGTTCCGTCAGAAGCCGTTGGTCGGTCACCCTGCCTCTCCTTTCCTGGTTCGGCGGTTTTCCCCGGACGCCATCGAATCTCACCGCGGCCGGCCATGAAACCCGCAGGCCTTCGGTCGCAGGGCTTCGGGGCGGGTTGTTTTTGTCGGCTCGTTGAGGTTGTTCTGTTCGGGCGGCGTCTCGACTTCAGATTGTCATCGTCGACGACGGGGGCTGCCTCTCCACCGGGCTCCCGGCCGTCGGCGACGCCGCCCACCGTCCATCAGCTCGAGCCATGCCAGCCCAGTCTCCCATTCCCGCATTTCTCCAGGCCTTCAGAACGCGCAGCCATGACCAGCTTGCGCCCTTCCTGCACGAGGAGGTCGTCTACCGCGTCGAGGGGTTCGCGCCGGTCGTGGGGCGCAGGGAAGTGCTCGCCTACTGGCGTCGCATGTTCGAGGTCCACGAAGACGTCCGGATGAGCCTGGACCGTCATGTCCGGGATGCGAACCTTGTCATGGTCTCGCAGCGGCAACTGTACCTGAGCGGGCGCCGTGAACCGCTCGTGCTCGACAGCATGGTGATCTACGAACTCCGGGAGGATCTGGTCCTGGCCTGGACGGACACCGTGCGCGCCGGCGACCTGGCGGAGGAGGACGCGGCCCTGTGGCGCAGGCTTCGGACCGCCCGCTGGTAGGGCTGGAGAGGATCGCACCCGGGCGCCCGGAACTTCGGAGCCCCGGTCACTGTCGCGTCGCCACTTGCCCGGGGCCAGGGCTGGGGTAGGACTGTCAGCCATGATCCGTCCTGTCGCCCTTCTCGCCGCCGCCGCCATCCTGTCGGGGTGCGCCGGCCTGTCCCCAGCGCCGTCCGCACGCGAGCCGCTGCGGATCGCCACGTGGAACATGGAGCATCTGGCCGAACGCGACGGTGAGGGGTGTCGGCCGCGCACCGAGGCCGACTACGCCCTGCTGCGTCGCCACGCCGAGGCGCTCGACGCCGATGTGATCGCCTTCCAGGAGGTCCAGAGCCGGGCGGCTGCAGAACGGGTCTTTGATGCTGCGGCCTGGGAGGTGGTCATGTCCTCGCGACCGCCGAGCGGGCGCAGCGGGGAATGCCGGGGGCGGCCCGGCCTGTTCATCCAGAACCAGGCCGTGGGCTTCGCCGTGCGGAAGGGGGTCGCCTTTACCCGCAACGCCGACCTGTCCGCCCTCGGGCTTGGCAATCCGGACCTGCGCTGGGGCGTCGACATCACCGTCAACGAGGGGCGGCCGCTGCGCCTGCTCGCCGTGCACCTGAAGTCCGGCTGCAACTCGGGGCGGGCGCCGACGGACCCGGATTGCCCGGTGCTGTTCGACCAGGCGCCCGTGCTGGAGGGCTGGACCGAGGCGCGGGCGCGCGAGGGCCAGGCCTTCGTCGTCCTCGGCGACTGGAACCGGCGCCTGGCGAGCCGGGGCGACGCCTTCCTGGCGGAGCTGAATGACGGCGAGCCGCGCGAGGCCGATCTCACCCTCGCATCGGGCGACCAGGGCGCAGCCTGCAAGGCGCGCTATCGCGAGTTCATCGATTTCATCGCGACCGGAGGAGCCGCCACCGCGCGGATCGAGCCGGGCTCATTCGCGGAGTATCGCTACGGCGGCGGCCCCGAGGACGAACATCCGTCGGACCACTGCCCGGTGTCCGTCCGGATCTCACGCTGACCGGCTTCGCGCGAATCGAAGCTGTGCCTTAAGCAGGGGCGCCGCACCCTGACCGACCTTGGGGCGTGGCCCGCGGCCCGGCGCCCGCAAATCCGTCGGGCCGCACCCTGATCCGTTCACGCCTTCGCCCCGGGTCGACCGCGCATCGTGGCTGTGTCAGCGTCAGGCCATGAAACCCGGCGGGCGAGACAGAACAGAGGGGCTGCTGGTCGCAGCCCTGATCGTCCTGACCGTCGTGCAGGCCGTCGTGCTGATCGCGCAGCTTGCGTGAACCCTGCGATCAATCAACGTCGCCCATGACAGGACGCCGCCGACAGGCGAGGGGCTAAGGGCTCCGCCCTCGCGCGGGCCAGGGTGAAGCGGCTTCGCCGCCGGATCGGCCGGTCTCCCCGACCTTCCGCGCCGGCGACGGGGGGCAGTTTTCCCACGAAGGCAGGCTTGTGCAGGTCGGGTGATCCCCCTCCGGCCGATCCGCCCTGGCCCTTGCTACCCCGGTCTCGCCGACGGGCAGGGTTTCAGGCGCGCCTTTCGCGTGCCTGCAACCCTTGCCCAAAGGAGGCAGACATGACTGCTCAATCCACCCAAGCCCCCGTCCCTGCGGCGGCTGACGCCGCCGCGAGCGGAGCGGATCAGGAGCCGGTGCACGGCGCGGAAATCTTCGTTCCGCTCAATCTGTTGAAGGCGTCTCCGAGGAACGCCCGGAAGGTGAAGCATTCGGAGGCGAGCCTTGAGGGGCTGGCGGCGTCCATCAGGGCCAAGGGGGTGTTGCAGCCGCCCGTGGTTGAAATCGAGCGCGGCGAGGACGGAGCCCCGACCGGAGCCTATCTGGTGACCATCGGCGAAGGGCGGCGGCTGGCCCTGCGGATGCTGGCCGGGCGCAAGGCGATCAAGCGCAACCATCCGGTTCGGGTGACGGTCGATACCGAGAACGACGCCCATGAAATCAGCCTTGATGAGAACGTCAACCGCGAGGCCATGCACCCCGCCGACCAGTTCGAGGCCTTCAGGCGGCTGGCGGACGAACGGGGCTATGGTCCCGAGGAAATCGGCGCCCGGTTCGGCGTCACCGCGACCGTCGTCCGTCAGCGGCTGCGGCTCGGCGCGGCGGCGCCGGAGCTGATGGCGGCGTATCGGGACGGCGCGCTGGCGCTCGACCAGCTGATGGCCTTCTGCGTCAGCGCTGATCAGGACCGGCAGCGGCAGGTGTTCGGGCAGCTGGGCGAATACCGCCCCGTCCACGCCATCCGCCGGGCCATGACCGAGGCCAAGGTCCGCGCCGATGACAGCCGCGCCCGCTTCGTCGGTATCGAGGCCTATGAGGCCGCGGGCGGGACGGTGCTGCGCGACCTGTTCACCGAGGATGGCGGCGGCTGGCTGGAAGACCCGGCGCTTCTGGACCGGCTGGTCGCGGAAAAGCTGGCCGGACTGGCCGGGGAGGTCGGCGAGCGCGAAGGCTGGAAATGGGCCGAGGTCGCGTCCGACCATGCGGACGTGTCCGCCCTGGGCCGGGTCTATCCCGTCGCGGTGGTGCGGTCGCATGAGGACGCGGAAAGTATCGCCGCGCTTTCGGAGGAGTATGACGCGCTCGTCTCCGGAACCGATGCGGCGGACGCCCTGTCGCCCGAGGCCGACGCCCGGCTGGAGGACATCGACAGGGCGCTGCAGGCCTTCGGTCCCGACTTTGACTACGCGCCGGACGCCAAGGCGCGGGCCGGGGTCATGGTTCTGCTCGGGCACGACGGCCTGGCCCGCTTCGAGCGCGGGCTGGTCCGGGCCGAGGATGTCGTGGAGACGCGGCGCCCCGATCCGGAGGCCCCGGAGGGCTGGACCGCCAGCGGCGAAGGGGAGGGCGAGACACCCCCGCCCGAGCCGAAGGCCGACGAGGGTCTCGCGCCCCTGTCGGAACGCCTGGTAATCGACCTGACCGCCCACCGCACCATGGGCCTGCGCGACGCCGTCCAGGCCGATGCGAACGTCGCCCTGGCGGTGGTGGTCCATGCGCTGGCCGCCCAGGTCTTCTATCCGGCTTGGGGAACGTGGACGCCGCTGCAGCTGCGTCTGGGCGTGACCGGCCTGGAGAAGCTGGCGCCGGGGGTCAGCGACGGTCCGGCGGGGCGACGCGTGGCCGACCGGCTGGAAGCGTGGGGCGCGCGGCTTCCCGAACAGGCCCGCGACCTGTGGGCCGTCCTGGCGCCCATGCCGCCGTCGGACCTGCTCGACCTGATGGCCTGCTGCACCGGCGTCGGCCTCCATGCCGTGCGCGATCCGCACGACCGCAAGCCTGGCGCCCTGGCGCTCGCGGAGACGCTGGCGACCGTGACCGGCCTGGACATGACCGGAACGTGGTCAGCGACGGCCGCCAGCTATTTCTCGCGGGTGGCCAAGGCGCGGGTGCTGGAAGCGGTGACCGAGGCGACCACGGCCGAGGAAGCCGGGCGGATCGCCGGGTTTAGGAAGGGCGACATGGCCGAGGCGGCGGAGCGGCTGGTCGAGGGCAGGGGCTGGCTGCCGGCGGTGCTGCGCACCGCCCAGGCCATCGATCCCGACGCTGCGGAGCCGGACAGGGACGGCGCCCCGCCGCCTCAGGAAGACGCCTATCCGTTCGCCGCCGAATAGACAGCGAACAGGCCGGAAAACTCGCCGCGCGCCCCTTGGGGCGCGCGGCCTCTTTGTTTCAGGCGAAGACATCGCAGGGGGCGTCATTGGCGACGGGGGCGTCCACAGCCACGGCAAAGACCGGGTGCGTTCGCCCTACGGCCAGGGTGACCATGAGTACGAACTGGCGCAGGCGCTCGCGCCGCCTGCGGCGTCGCTCGCGGAAAGATTGACGGTCGGGAGCGGCCTTGCGTTATGCAGGGCTTCGATGCGCGCCCTTCTTCCCGTCCTCGCCCTGCTCGCCGCCTGCACGCCGCAGGCGCCGACGATCGTGGGGCGCGCCTCGGTGATCGATGGCGACACCCTCGAAATCCACGGCCAGCGCATCCGGCTCTGGGGCGTGGACGCGCCGGAGGGCCGACAGTCGTGCGACGCCGCCGATGGCTCCGCCTACGCCTGTGGCCGCCTGTCGGCCAACCGGCTCGACCAGCATCTCCAGGACCGGGTCGTCTCCTGCTTCGAGGAGGACATCGACCGCTACGGGCGCATGGTCGCGCGGTGCGAGGTCGATGGCGTCGATGTTGGCGGCTGGCTGTTGCGGCAGGGGCTGGCGGCGCGCTACGCCCGCTACGCTGGCAGCGCCTATGTCGCCGAGGAACAGGCGGCGCGGCGCGGCCGGGTCGGGATCTGGGCGGGTCGGTTCACGACGCCCGAGGACTGGCGACGGCAGCGTCGGGGCGATTGACGGCGCGTGAGCCCGAGCGCGGGCCGTTCATAGGTCGACGGCACGCTTGAGTTCGGCGATCCGGGCTTCGCTCGCCTCGGTCACGACCTGCCGCAGCAGCTCGATCCGACCGGTCAGCCAGGCCAGTTCCTCGTCGGTGATCCGGTAGTGCCGTGAATAGCGGGCCTTCACGTAGGCGGCGCGCAGGAGCTCGAAGCAGCGCTTCTCGAACTTGGTCTCGTGCGGCCAGACCTCGCGAAGGCGCGGCTCCAGCGGCTCGGTCATGTTCCGCAGTCGAATGAGGTTGTGGCTCTTGGGGGAATAGAGCGTCAGGACGAGGAGGAGGCCCTGGTAGAGGGTCTCAGCGGTTTGATGCAGGTTGAAGGCTGCGAGCTTGCTCTGCCCTTCGGTTTCTAAAAACCGGGCGGCCATAGCGAAACCGTTCGCCGTTTCTTGCCAGTCTTCGAAGTACCCTGTGGCTTCCTCCAATGCCGTGGAAGGGGGAAGAGGGCGTGGCTCTGAGAAGTCGATACCCAGGGTGTCTTTCAGGACGACGCCGTCGCGGACGATGTCGATGAAGAAACCGCGACCGTGTTCCAGCTTCCAGTTCACGTCGTCGAGGCTGTGGACGATCAGGCTGACCGGGGTACGCATGGCGCCAGCCGACAGTTCGGCCAACAGGCGCTTCTCCACGTCTTCCCAGAACTCGAAGTCGGTGAGGTCCTCGTGGTCCACGACCACGATGATGTCGAAGTCCGAGAAATAGCGGCCGACGGGGTCGTGCACCCAGTCGCCGCGGGCGTAGCTGCCGAATAGGATGATCTTGAGGATGCGCCCGTTCTTCAGGCGGTCGGCGCGGCGAGTCTCCGTCGCCTGGGCGAATCCCGCCTCGATGATCTCGACGGCGGCGTCGAGTTCCCGCTGCTTGGCGGGCGGCAGGTTGCGGAGCGGGCGCTTCATGAGCTGAGTCTCCGGGATGCTGGGCTGGCGCGCAAGAGTCCAAAGGCCACAGTGCCGTAAAACCTAAGCGGGCGCGGTCAGGGCGAAGACCAAGCTGATCGAACCGTCGAAGGCGACGGACCGCTCTTGACTCTTAGGCGACATTCGGACCGTCGGCTTTCGGCACTGCAGAACCCCCTTGTGTCCAGATCAGGCGTAACGACGGTGGGTGCCGGGAGCGAGATTCACCTTGTCATCCCTTCGTGCGCGAGCGTGGACATCAATGCGATCAGGCCCAGTCCATCCTCGTTATCAAGGAGCGTCTCCACCTCGGGGGTGATTTTGGCGAGATCGACGCGGGCCATGGACCAACTCGGCAGCAGTCGTCGTTCAGAAAAGCCCCGAAGCAAGATTCGCAACCCCGTATGTCGTGGGTCCGCCAATAGGACGCCGACGAGCTCATCAATCGCGGACGCGGGCCCTTCAAGTAGTTGAATGTAGCTCTGCCCGCAGTAACCCAGCGACCCTGTGATATTCGAACGGGCGTTGTTCGGGACCGAGGACTGGAAAATCCTGTCCAGCGCGATCTCCGGCAGGATGCCTACGGCGTGGCTGCGGTACACGAGGCGGTCGATCATCATGAAGCCTTGCCTGTCATCCGAGGCGCTGGTGATCCGTTTCGGCCCGGAGAGCGCTTCGTGATCCGTTCAACGCCAGATCTTCAAGGAAACCGGCTAGCAGCGCCAGTGTGAACGGCTTGGACAGACGCGGCAGCGTGCCCACTGCGACGCCGGGCGAAGGGTGGAGGTCGGCATAGCCCGTCGCCAAAGCGACCGTCACCGTCGACCTAAGCTGTTTCACCCGTTCCGCCAGTTCACTGCCCGAGAGCCCCGGCATGACCTCATCGGTCAGCACGAGGTCGATCTCCGGGTGCCTCTCGAAAATCACCAGCGCCTCTTCGCCGGAGTTGGCCACAAGGACATGATGTCCAAGCTCGTCCAGCATCGCGACCGTGTTGGTCAAAACCAGCGGATCGTCGTCGACCGCCAGCACGACCAGCCTCTTTCCTGCGTGGGCGGCGGCGGGGGGCTCCGCCAACGTTGCTACGGATCCCTCGTCGCTGGAGACGGGTAACCACAGATCGATACGGGTCCCATGACCCACCTCGGTTTCGATTTCGATCCAGCCCCCGGACTGGCCTGCGAGTCCCTGGACCATCGAAAGGCCCAGACCGGTGCCCTTGCCGACACCCTTGGTGGTGAAAAACGGTTCCGTCACCCTAGCTGCGATCTCGGCCGGCATGCCGGTTCCATTGTCGCTCACGCTGAGCCGCACATAGTCCCCGATGCGGCGTTCCCCGCTAGCGCGGGGAACGGTCACCTGATCCGCTGTGATCGCGATCTCCCCACCGTTTGGAAGGGCGTCCCGAGCGTTGACGACAAGATTGAGCAGGGCCGTTTCAAGCTGGTAGGGGTCGGTCCGGGCCTTTGGCAGCACGTCGACAAACTGCACGCGGACCTCGATGTTCGGTCCAATGGACCGGCGGATGAAGTCGCCCATGCCCCGGACGAGTTGCGGCACGTCAACGGCCTCGAGCTTCAGTTCCTGTTTGCGCGCAAAGGCCAGCATGCGTTGCGTCAGGACGGCACCGCGTTCGGCGCCCTGGATGGCGTTTTCCAGCAAGGGCGTCATACGGGGGTCGTACGGGAGGCGCTTGCGCAGAAGATCCAGGCTTCCGGTGATGGCGGCCAGGAGGTTGTTGAAATCGTGAGCGACCCCTCCGGTGAGTTGCCCGATCGCTTCCATTTTCTGGGACTGATAAAGCGCCTCGCGGGCGGCCTCCAGCTCCCGCTGCGCCGCCGCCCGCTCGGTGATGTCGCGGGTGATTTTGGCGAAACCCACAATCTCGCCGTCGTCGCCGAGGATCGGATCGATGACGACGTGTGCCCAGAATCGCGAGCCGTCCTTGCGCAGACGCCAGCCTTCCTTCTCGAATCGTCCGGCTTCTGTCGCCACGCGCAGCGCGTTGGCGGGGGCGTCGGCATCCACCTCCTCGGGGACGTAGAACCTCGAGAAATGATCCCCGATGATTTCGTCCGGCTTGTAACCCTTGATCCGCTCCGCGCCGGCGTTCCAGCTGATCACCTTGCCGGAGGGGTCAAGCATGTAGATCGCATAATCGGTTACGCCGCTAACAAGGATCCGGAACTGCTCTTCGCTCTGTTTCAGGGCCTGCTCAGCCTTGCGGCGTTCCGTCAGGTCGCGGGTGATTTTGGCGAAACCGATCAACTCCTCATCGCGCCGGATCGGGTCGATGACGACGTGCGCCCAGAACTTGGTCCCGTCTTTTCGGACTCGCCATCCTTCGGACTCGAAGCGACCCGCCTCGGCTGCGCTCTGGAGGGCGAGCCCGGGCCGACCTGCCTCCCGGTCTTCGGGCGTATAGAACTGCGAAAAATGGGTCCCGAGGACTTCGTCGGCAATGTAGCCCTTGAACCGCTCCGCGCCCGGATTCCAACTGGTCACATGACCGTTGGGATCCAGCATGTAGATGGCGTAGTCAGTAATCGATTCGACCAACAGCCGGTACCGGCTGTCGTCAGAGCCGTCATTCGAATTGGTCAATGAGTTCGCCCTATGCCCCGCAGCTTAACGGAGGCGAGGGCAGATCGTTCCGTCGGTCCGGTCGGCCCGCCAACCTGCCCTTTTGATCGAAGGCAGACCTGGGGCGGCAGGCAGCGAAAGGCTTCTTTCGGGCCATGTGTGAATGTCCGCCTCTGGCGCATCCCGGCGGTTCCGAGCTGACGGGGATATCGTCCCCATTGCAACTGCGGCTAGTGTGATGGCGCGAAGTGCGTGCGCGATGACCGAGCCCGCTTCGGACGAGGACACGCACGCCATGCTCATCCCCACTTCGGAGATTCGGAACTGGAAGGACTTGCAAGACCGGGTCGCGAACCTGTTCCGGGACATGGGCTACGAGGTGTCGTCGCCGCTGACGGTCGAGCTCGTGCGGGGCAAGAAGGAGGTCGACGTCCACGTCGTCGACCCTCGCACCAGCGTGCCTCACGTCATCATCATCGAATGCAAGCACTGGAAGTCGAGGGTGCCGCAGGAAACCGTGCATTCGATGCAGACCGTCATGGAGGGATGCGGCGCGAACACCGGCATTATCGTGAGCTCGAAAGGCTTCCAGAAGGGCGCGCCGGAGGCGGCGGCCAAGTCCAACATCCAGCTCATGACCTGGGAGGCCCTGCAGAAGGCGTATGGGCACGAATGGTTCTTGCGACAGCGCGAAAAGCTCGCGCCACTGCAGAAGGCGCTGCTGCAGACGGACGGCCTCTACCTCGATCAGTGGGAAACGCCGAAGACGATCTTCAACTGGATGCAGTTCAATCGCATGGGCACGGCCAAGGCATTGTTCGATCTTTTGGCGGAGGGGCGTCAGGTCACTCTCGAGATCATGGGCGGTCCTAAGTCATATGATGAGCCTGGTCCCTTCTATGTCTCGCCCCCGGAAGGCAATCCCGATGCGGTCAGGGATAGCTTCGGGCGGCCCAGCCGCGAGCTGGGGGACGTGCGTGCCTGGTTCGCCTGGATCAACTCCTCAGCCCAGGCAGTGATTGACAGGACCGAAGACCTGCTGCGTTCGACCTCGGACGCGTTCGACGCCTTGCCAGGTGCTGACCAGGATGCGGCGTTCAAAAGCGCGCTCGCACAAATGCGCACGGAGATGCCCGTGAGACTGCTCGAGGAACATCTCGAGCCTGAGGAGTATCAACGCATGCTCGGCCTGCTGGAAAACCGGAAACAAGCCGGGTGATCCTTGTTCGTCTCGGGAGTCTGGGGGACGTCGCCGCGTTCAGCCCTTGGCGGCCGAGAATCTCCTCGCCGGCGATCGGCAAATCTCAGGAACCGACCCGGCACAGTTTGGAGAACGCAACGGCAGGTAGCGAGGAGCGCTCACCGCCAGTCCAACGAAGATGGTTTGACTAGGGTCGAGCTACCCATCATCAGTTGGCTCGACCGAGAAGACGCGACGTGCTGGGACGCCCAGCTAGGTTCTTGAGCGGGTACGCGTCGTATGTTGCCCGCATGCTGGAAGCCTCCGCCAACGGCTTGCCTGCCTGGCAAGCACGACCTGGCCGGTTAGCTCTTCTGGTCCTTCGGCTCGCCGACCCGAACCTCGACGTCGACGACGCCGCAGCGAACCAAGTCGTAGGGTACATCGGGCGAGCCGCCCTCCGCCCGTTTGACTAGCTCGGCGAAGGGGTCGCCCGTCCGCAGGGCGACGAATTGGTAGGTGAACCATTCGGCGAAGGACTCGGAGGCCATGTCCACGACGTTCGCCGCGATGACGCCGCCCGACGCTGCCTGGTGCTGGGCGAGATCGTTGACCAGGCGCGCGGGCAACGTGGCGAGCTTCCGCCCATGCTCCGGGGGAGCCTGGAATACGAAGAAGGCCGATTCTGTCTGGTCGAGCAGGCTACGCGTCTGCTTCGATTTTAGCTCGAACGACGCGTTCCAGCCCTTGGCGGGCACGTCGTTGTCCTTGAGATAGAGCCGCTTGGCCTGGACGAGGGCGGCGCGCTTGGCGAGGGTCTTCCCGTTGAGGACTGCGGTGATGACCAGGCAGAAGTCAGCGGCGAACGAGGCGGAAGCCCGGGCGCGACCTCGGCCCTTGATGCCCCTCTTTCCCTCCTCGCCTCGGTCGACCGGGCGATAGCCAACACGCACCGAGGCGCGATGCTCGTCGCCTCGCGCGGCCGCCAGCTCACCCATCCCGAGGTTGAGCTGCTCGAACCTATCGCCAAGGATGGCGAAGAAGCGCTCCCCGAGACGGTCCTCGCCCGCCTTGTGGCGCGTTGCGTACTCCTCGGAAAACCGCACCTCCAAGGCGGTGATCGTGTCTTCGATGGCCTGTTCAAGGCGGGCATCGCCGAGCCAGGTGCGCGAGGTCGTGGAACGGCCCTGTCTCGGCGGCGTCGAAGGCGGCGAGATGGCTTGCGCTTGTGGCGAGGCGGCGCCGTCGATCATCCGGCCCACGAGCCCGGCGCTGTACTGGACCTGTCGGTCCGGGTGGGCCTCGAGGGATCTCAGGACTTCCCGGTCTTCGAGCTGGGCGAGCTGGCCGGCGGCGTAGACGGCGATGTCCCTCGCCTGGTCCTTCCCTAGCCAAAGTAGGCCCTCAAGCGCGGCCGCGCGCACGGTGGCTTCCCCGTCGACCACCGATCGCAGGCGATCAAGGTACACGTCCCTGAAGTCGGGCGGCGACCTGGCCAGTTCTCCCTTGAGGTCCAGCAAGAGGCGTCCAAGCGCCCGGCCGGTGGCGTCGCCGCGCGCCGCCCGCCAGAGCGTGGCGTCGGCGCGCGCGAGCGCCCCGGAGCGATTTTGGTCCGCGGGGGCTAGGTCGGGCGCGGCGGGGTCGGCGAGCTCGGGGAAGCGCCACAGGATGGTGGCCATGGTCAGCCAGGTGGACCAGGTGCTCGAGGACGCGGACGCGAGCAACGCGGCGCTGGCCAGCCCGGGAAGATTGCGGCCAGTCATGCGAGGCAGCAGGCGCCGTAGCTGGCCCAGCCGCGGCGGCGGCAGGCTGGTGAGGTCGAGCGCGTGCTCGATGACCCAGGCCATGCCGTCCGGTTGGTCGCCGATGACCTCGTAGATCTCGTCGGACTGGGAGAGCTGGGGAAGCGCCTTGAATAGGTCGCCCGAGGCATGGCGGGAATCCAGCCCGAGCCAGACGAGATCTGAGCCTAGCTCGTCCCACCGCGTCGCGAGCACCGACCTTAGGGGGGACAGGAGAGCTTCGTGCTCGTCGCTTGGCGCGTTCCACGCGAGCTTGGCCAGTTCGGCGAGCTGCGGCGCCGTCAATTGCGCCGCTAGATCGGCATCGGCCAGCTCCGGCAACGCCTCGCGCAGCCTCTCGAGCGAAAGCCACTTGGGGTCGAGGGCTCGAATGTTGCGACGGCCCACCACGTGGGACACGGGGGCAAGCAGGTCGAGCAAGGACGCCAAGGGGCGATCGCGGGATACCGGTGCATTCATGTCAGGAACCTGTGTTCACTGAAGGTTTCGTCCTTGGCGGCACTCGATCGGCATCGTCTACGCCCTCGTTGAGTTGGCGGAGCCGCGAAACTGGAAAGCTCAAGAGCTTGCGGCCGATGTCCTTGCGGTGGCCGAATGCCCGGGAGACGACCGAGCCTGGGCCATTGAACACGACATCGTATCGACCGTCGCGATATAGCTTGAGGCCTAGGTACAACACTGGCTCGCGGCCGAACGTCAAGTGATCCTGGAAGGTGGCCTTGACCTGCACCAGGCGGGTCGGATCTCGAGCGAGGCATCCATCGTGGGTCTTGCCGGACTTGGCATCGAGCAGGATATCGAAGTCGCGAGCCGCGAGAAGCTCGCCGATGTCTCCCACCAGTCGACCGTCGATGGTGAACCTGCGTCCATCCCGGCAGCAGGCTTTTAGCTTTTCGATGCCCTCGAATATCGATGCGAGGGCCTCCCCGACGTCTGGATGCATGTGTCCTCCGGTCGGGAGGATAGCTTGGCTTTAGCCGGCGTCTAGTTCCAGCAAGGCGCGCCTTGGCGTTGGCGGCGGGAAGCTGGGGCCCTTGACCACCAACGGGGCGAGCCGCCTCGATTGGCTGCGTGCCGCGCGGCCGGGCGTTGATCGATGCGTGACGTTGCGTTTGCCGCTGGGCTGGGCCAATCGTGCATCCTGCAGCAGGAGGAAGAATGCGCTCGAGCCCGATACCGGCCGACGCCAACATTGGTGCACGCATCAAGCTGCATCGCCTTGGCAAGGAGATGACCCAGGTCGAGCTGGCGCGAGCCATCGGCGTCTCGGTCCAGCAACTGCAGAAGTACGAGGGCGGGCTAAACCGCATCGCAGCCCCGAGGCTGCTTTCGGTCGCGACCGCGTTGGGGACGACGACGGGCGACCTCTTGGGCGAGGCCGGGGGAGGGAGGGACGAGGCCAGCCCGCTGCTGGTCCCCGGCGCTGCCGAACTCCTTCGCGCCTATGCAGCCATACCCGATCCCGCCCAACGGCGGGGCCTCCTGGCGATGGCGCGCGCGCTCGTCCCCGGCGCCGACCCGTCATGACGAGCGGACCCAAGGGACCAGGCGCGCCAGCCGCGGGGCTTGATGCGAGCGTACTGGAGGCGGCGCTTGCCGCGGGCGGCTTCGGGCAGTGGAGCCTGAACCTCGCGACCGGGGCCCTTGTCGTCTCGCCAACGATGCAGCGGCTGGCGAACTTGCCCGATGGCGCTGGCTTCACCGAGCAGGACTTGATCGACGCCGTGCATCCCGAGGACCAGCTCGCCTTCACCTCGGCCCTGCTGGATGCGGTCGACGGGGGACGCCCATTCCAACTCCTCCACCGGCTAGGCACGGGCGACGCGGCGCAATGGGTGGATTCGCGGGGCACGAGGGTGGCCGGGGAGGACGGCGTGTCCTGCCGGGTCGCCGCCGTGACCGTGGCCGTGGAGGTCGACGCCGGCGGGGCGCCTTCGCGCTGATCCCAGGCGGTCCGCGATGGACGCGAGCAGGGGCGGGAGCGACCCGCGCCTAGGCGAAGCGATGGATGGTCGGCGGCGGGAACAAGGCCACCATGTCCCGCGGGAAGATCTTGAACAGGTAGCCGTGGTCGCGGGCCCGCTTGCCGAGCATGCTGAGCGTGTAGTCGAGCTCCACGCGGCCGGCGTCCAGCATCTCGCCGAGGTTCAGGACGAGGGGGGCCTGGGTGTGGTGGACCTCCCGGTAGTGGAAGGCCTCGGTCGCCCCCGCCTTGCGGGTCGCGGCCTTCACCCAGAAGGTCTCCCTGTGCTTGGCCGACAGCGCCGCCCGTAGCTCGCCGAGGTCCCAGTTGACCACCTCCTCGGCGGTCGGCCTGTCGCCGGCCTGGTGGAGGGCGTGCAGGCGGTCGTCGTCGCCATCGACCCGCAGGTAGTGCCCAAGGCTGTTCGGGGCGTTGGCGAGGCTGCAGTAGAGCTGCAGCCGCCCGTCCTTGGCGTAGCCGTGGCGCCGGAGGATTTCCGCGCCATTCTTGCACGCGGAGGCCTTCCAGTCCGGCGTCTTCGAGAAGAGGGTGATGCGGTTCCCGCGGATCGTCGGGCCCGACCGCGAGGCCTTCAGCTCGATCCCGTGGTAGTCCGGCGCCCTGCGCGCGTTGGCCTGGATGCCGAGCAAGGTCTCCAGCGTGAAGCCGACGTTGGTGGGACCCGGGCGCATCCCGTCGACGAAGCCGCGCGCGCTGATCGCCTCGATCAGGCCCAGCAGGTCGGCGGCGTGGGGGTTGACGACCTTGCCCGCGGCGATCGCGCCGGCGAGGGCGGGGGACAGCTCGTAGTCCTCGGAGACCAGGGCGCGGTCCGACAGGTTGGCGACCACCAGCCGGTCGCCCACCGCGACCACCGCGACCACGTTGCCCGGGGCCGCGTGCTCGCCGAGCCGGCCCACCCAGATGCGGGGGTCCCCGCCCTTGGTCTCGGGGCGGTACAGGCTCGCGTAGCTCTCGACCGGGCCCGCCGGCGTGAAGATCGTCGCGGGGAGCTTGCGCTTGGCGTCCTGCCCCTTCGCCTGCGCGTCGTAGTCGTGGAGGCCCTTGGCCGAGAGGTAGTCGCGGACGAGGGCGTGGGCGTCGAGGATGCTCTTCTTGAGGCCCGTCTCGGTGGGCACGAGGTAGGTCGCCTCCACGCCGTGGCGCGCGAGGGCCTTCACGAGCTCCGGGATGGATCGGTCGGCGATCTTCAGCATGGCGTCTCTCCCGCGGCCTCGCCGCTAGCGTTCGAGCAGGCCCTTGAAGTGGGCCCCGACGGCCGAGGCCAGGGTCACCGGGACGGCATTGCCGATCTGGGTGTACTTGGGCACCTCCCGCTCGTGCAGCCCGATCCGCGGGTTGCCCGCGCGGCGCAGGCCGCCCGTCGTCCGCTTGCCCTTGAACTGGTACCAGTCCGGGAAGGTCTGCAGCCGCGCCCACTCGCGCACGGTCGGCACGCGGGGCTGGGAGTAGTGCACGTAGTCGTCCGGGAGCGAGGTCGCCGTGATGGTCGGCCCCTTGGGGCCCCATTCCCGCGGGAGGACCCGCTGGGCGAACTTCTTGGTCCGCATGTGGTCCAGGAGCTCGCCGCCGGTGTCGATCATGTGCTGGAACTTCGCCACCACGTGCGGCGAGTGCTTGCTGTACTCGTGGTCCGTCAGCGGGGCGCCCTTGGGCAGCACCTTGCCCGTCCGCGGGTCCAGGCGCAGGGCCTCCTGCCAGCGGTTCGACGGGGCATGGGGGTAGGCGGTCGTCGCGCCGCCCGGCTCGTAGGCCGGGTCGACGAGGTCCGACCAGATCGCCTCGATGCCGGGCGCCTCGCCGGCCGGGGCGGGGAGGTATCCCACCTGCACGGCGTCGCCGTCGTCGCCCGTGGCGAAGGGCTGGTCGTCGCGCACCCCGACCAGCAGCACCCGCGGGCGGTTCTGGGGCACGCCGTAGTCGCGGGCATGCACGAGCTTCCAGCGGACGCTGTAGCCGGGGATGCCGTGGAAGGTCTCCAGCACGTCGGCCCAGATCTCGCCCTTCGAGCCCCCGGGGGTCCAGCGCCCCCGGATCAGGCCCTCGACGTTCTCGAACAGGAACATGCGCGGCCGCAGGCGATGGATGACGTGCGCCATGTCCTGGTAGAGGTGGTTGGACGGCAGTTGCTCGCGCGCGACGCTGTAGGACCGGCGGTGGCCGATCCCGGAGAAGCCCTGGCAGGGAGGCCCGCCCGCGACGAGGTCGAGCTCGCCCCGGGCGACGTCCACCCCGTAGTCCCGGAGCAAGCCGCTGGCCAGGTCGTCGAGCCGGTCGGGGGAGAGCACCAGCTCCTTGATGTCGTTGACGTGATACTTGTCCGCCAGCAGCGGATGGGTGGCGGCGCGGTTCGACAGGTAGGTGTCCATCGCCTGCGGGCTGAGCTCGTTGACGAACATCGGCATGAAGCCGGCATCCTCGAGGCCGAGGGACAACCCCCCGCAACCGGCGAAGAGGTCGATGAACTTGGGCGCTTGGTTTGACATCGGGGTCCTTGGTCGAATCACCCCGGATGGTCGGCCAGCAACCGGGGGCGGTCCAGGCCTTAAGACCATCGCCGGTCAGGCGAGTCTAGCGCCACTCGACGAAGTCCGCGTGGCGCGCGGCGGCGCGCTTCACCGTTCTCCCCAGAGCGAGGCTTATTCCCCTGGTCTAACCGACTAATCGAAGGTGGCATGACCGTGTACCCCGCTCCGCACGCAATAACTTTGCTCAGGACTCCCGCTTCGCCAGAGCTCTGCGGCGAAGTCCGAGCCCTTGAAGTCCGGCTTCGGCGTACCCACCATTTCCGCGAATGGTAGATACCCTGACGCCCCGTGAGCGGTCGGTCCGAATGTCGCGCATCAAATCGCGCGACACCAAGCCGGAACTGGCCTTGCGAAAGGCCTTGCACGCGCTTGGGTTGCGATACCGGCTCGTGACAAAGCTGCCTGGAAAGCCGGATTTGGTCCTGCCTCGTCACGAGGCCGTCGTGTTCGTGCATGGCTGCTTTTGGCACCGGCACCCAGGCTGCAAGGTCGCAACCACGCCAAAGAGTAACACCTCGTTCTGGAACGAAAAGTTCGAGCGCAATGTCGCGCGGGACAAAAAGGTTTTGGGAGAACTCCGTGCACTGGGCTGGCGGGTCTTCGTTGCATGGGAGTGCGAGCTTTCCGGGAAGGGGAAAGCAGCAACGGTAGCCGAACGGATCAAACGCCAGCTCCAGCAGCCCGCAGAGGGGGGTTGACCGACGCCTCACCTCTGGCATGAAGCACATCCATTAGTGGTGAGGCGCGATGCTCTGGTCGCGCTTGGGGAGCATGGCGATGACCGATAACAGCCCAGACTTGGAGACCGTAACCTTGGACGGGGCGGCCGCTGGCTTTGACGGAGACGAGCCCGTCGATCAGGCCGGCGACGTCGAGGTGGAGGAGGAGGGCGAGCGGGAAGCCCCAGAGCCCGTTCGTTTCAATGTTTCTAGCTATGGTTGGGACAGCGATGTGGAGGGACTCGTAAAGCGGCTTGATCGCAACGATGTCTACACACCTGGCTTCCAGCGAGGCTTCGTCTGGAGCAATCCCGAGAAGTCGAGGTTCATCGAATCCCTCATCCTTGGCCTGCCGGTCCCGACGATATTCCTGGCGCAAGACGGGGATTCCAAGCGGCTGAACATCGTGGATGGCCAACAGCGGCTGAGGACCCTGCAGCAGTACCTCGGCGGTGGATTCGCGCTCAGCGGAAAGGACATCCAGCCCGACCTTGCCGGTCGCTACTACTCAAGCGAGGTCGCCCGATCATCGAGGAGCAAGGTCCTCGTGGACGCCGATGCGCGTCAACTCGCGGATTCGATAATCCACGCCGTGGTGATCAAGCCGGATCCCGGGGACAACGATGCCACGCGAGGTCATGAGTACAACCGAGCAATCATCCAGATTTTCCAGCGCTTGAACACAAGCGGAAGGCCTCTCCAACACCAAGAAATTCGAGCAAGTATCTTCCACGGCCCGTTCGACGACATGTTGCGCGAAATGAACGGCGGGGAGAACTGGCGCGCGCTTTTCGGGCCAGTTCACTCTCGCATGAAGGATATGGAAGCGATCCTCCGGTTCGTCGCCCTGCTGGAGGAGGGCGATGATTACCGTGGTCCCATGCCTCGATTCCTTGATGACTTCATGGAAACCAATCGCGAGGTAGGAGCGGAGCGATCCGCTGAGCTGACGGCCTTGTTTCAGGCTGCCATCGCGCTCTGTCGAGAGGCCCGAGGCGACAACGCCTTCAAGCGCGCGGGTACCTTTCTTTTATCGCACTTCGACGCGGTCATGGCTGGCGTCAGCCGCGCCATCCGCAGTGGGGCTGCATTGGATGCAGCTATCGTCGAGGAGCGTTGGTCTGTGCTCGACAGCGACGCGGAGTTCCAATGGGCGACCTCCGAATTCGTGAACGACACCCTGAGGGTCAAGAAGCGCCTCGAACGCGCGACCGCGATCTTCGCGGGCTAACATGGCTAGGACACCTAATCGCGTCCGCTATCGAGGCCGGATTGATGCCCTCCTTGTGTCCGTGCGCCGCGAAGAAGACCTAGAAAGGCAGGCACACTGGGCAAAGTACATCAGCGTCCTGACCTCGGGTTACCTTGAGCAATCGCTCAAGGAGGTCCTGCTCGACCATTCGAGCCGCACTGCATCGCCTCGGGTTGCTCGCTACGTCGAGCAATCGTGGTCCAACTCCAGAAACATGAACACCGAGGCGATTTGCACGCTGCTGGGACGTTTCGATGGAAACTGGCGCGCTTCATTCGAGGCTTGGCTGATCGAAGACGAAAAGCGGAAAGGCTGTATCAACGCCGTCGTGGACTCCCGTAACAAGATTGCCCATGGCGAGGAGTCAAACACCACTGGGGTGACCATGCACACAGTCTCCGAACGCTTCCAGTGTGCCTGCGGATTGGTTGACTTGGTCGAAGAGCTTGCGGGGTGACGTTGGCTTGTGTCTCAAGGCAGGCGCCAAGCTTCCATTAGAGGCATCATGCAATATCAAGTCTTCGGTCCACTTTACGCGCCGGTCAGGCAGGGCGAGGTGACCGGCGCGTCGCTCAGGGACTTCTGGGATCGCGTCGAGGCCATGCACGCGGGCTTGCCGCGGGCGGTCGGCATCTATGTGTTCTCGACCTCGCATGGTGACAGCTACACGCCTTGGTACGTGGGCAAGACCAACGCCAAGGCGGGATTTCGTGGCGAGATATTCCAAGGGCACAAGCTAGACCATTACCTCAGCGCGGCGGAACGCAAGCGCGGCGTCCCCAGGATGCACCTGATCGCCAAGGTGGAGCCGAACCGCGGGAACTTCTGCAGGCCGTCCGCGCGGAGCGGCCGGGAAATCGACGAGTTGGAGACCGTCATGATCGCCATGGCGCTTCGCTCGAACCCGGACGTGCGGAACTCCAAGAAGACCTGGTTCAACAAGACCTGCCAGGTCCCCGGGATCATGGGCGACCCGCCCATCGGCCGCCCCTCCGAGGCGATCACCAGCCTCAGGAATGCGTTCCGGCTCTAGCAGCCGGGGAGCGGCGACGGCCCCGCTTGGCCGTCAAGCCCGTCCCTGCCGCTGGCCAGCCAGCGCGGCCTCTCGATGAGGCGGTCCTGACCGGACCCGTTCGGCTGGCGCAACCGCTCGCGCGACTTTCTTCCCCGGCCTGGCGGCCTTCCTCGCGAAACAAGAAAGCCTCTCTTCGCGGTCCTCCGCTTCGCTGCGGGGGCTCGCTTCGCTCTCCCTGCGCGCCGTCCGGGCCCGGTCTCCCGGTCGCCATCGAGGCCGCGGCAGGCGTGGCCCGAAGCAAAGGAGAGACTGACATGGCGACCATCGGCACCTTCACCGCCCAGGGCGACGGCTACACCGGTTCGATCAAGACCCTCACCCTGAACGTCAGGGCGGCGGTCCTGCGGCCCAACGAGAAGAGCGACGACAAGGCCCCCGACTTCCGGATCTTCGCCGGCCAGACCGAGTTCGGCGCCGCCTGGAAGAAGACGAGCCAGCAGAACCGCGAATACCTCTCGGTCAAGCTCGACGATCCCAGCTTCCCGGCGCCGATCTACGCCTCGCTCGTCGAGGCCGAGGACGGGCACAGCCTGATCTGGTCCCGCTGAACCTAGCCGCGGCGGCGCGGCGACCGCGCCGCCGCCTATTCTCCCCCACAATCAATTTCGAGGAGGCCGCCATGACGCGCCCCGCCGATCCCGCACGCCCGGACATCCACGCCCGGATCACCCAGCAGATCATCCACCAGCTAGAAGCCGGGGTCCGCCCCTGGACCCAGCCCTGGAAGACCTCCGCTTGTGTCAGTGGCCCGCTCCGCCATGACGGGGCACCCTACAACGGCATCAATGTCGTCCTGCTCTGGAGCGAAGCGGCCAGCCGAGGCTTCAGCCGGCCCACCTGGATGACCTTCCGCCAGGCGCTGGCCCTCGGCGCCCACGTCCGCAAGGGCGAACGCGGCGCGACGGTCGTCTACGCCAACCAGATTGTCCGTGAGAACACTGACGACACGGGAGCCGAGGTCCAGCAGCGCATTCCCTTCCTCAAGGCCTACACTGTCTTCAACGTCGATTAGGTCCACGGCCTTCCGGAGGGCTGCGGCGAACCGGGGAAGATCGAGATCAACCCGGATGGGCGGATCGCCCGCATCGACGCCTTCTTCAGGCACTGCGGAGCCGAGATCCGGCACGGTGGCGGCAGCGCCTACTACGCCCCGGGGCCGGATCATGTTCAGATGCCGGCATTCGAATGCTTCGAGACGGCGGACGACTACTACAGCACCCTCGGCCACGAGATGACGCACTGGACGCGTCACCCGACGCGGCTGGATCGCGACCTAGGCCGCCAGCGCTTCGGCGACGCCGGCTATGCCCGGGAGGAACTCGTCGCCGAGATGGGCGCGGCCTTCCTCTGCGCGGACCTCGGCCTGGCCCTGCATCCGCGGGAGGACCATGCCGCCTACATCGCGTCGTGGCTGGAGGTCCTGGCGCAGGACACGCGCTTCGTCGTCTCGGCGGCGGCGCATGCGCAGAAGGCCGTCAACTTCCTCAAGGGGCTGCAACCGGCGGGATAAGGGCCAAGTCCCCGCGCCCCGGCCCGGGCGCGGGGGCGCTCAGGAGGGCTTCGCCGCCCCTGCCGTCGCTAGCGCGACGGAAATCTTCTGCCCGAGGACATTGAGCAGGACCAATCCAAGGAAGATGGAGGCGACTGCCGCGTAGTAGAGGACCAACTGCCTGCGGATGGCCTGGTGGTAGAGCCGGGCGAGCGCGGGGAATGACTCGTGCCCCTTCGCCTGTCCCACCATGGCGTCGACGAGGATGTCGCGTTCCTGCTCCTCCAGCCCCGCTTGCTCGATCTCGGCCCTGCGCGCCGCGAACATCTTGAGCGCCCGCCGGTGCGCCAGTCGATCCCGGTATGCGAGGAAGGGCAGCGCGAGCAGCGGCATCAGGATCGCGCAGGCCAGCAGCACCGCCGCCGCCAGGAGCCCGTCCAGCACGAGGCCCGTGGTCTTGGTGGACCGGGCGACATGCTTGACGACGGCCTCGGCCTCGGGCCGCATCGGCGCCGGGAGGCGCTCGTGGGCGCGGTCGGTGAAATGCTCCAGTGCATCGCCGCCGACCGTGAACTCCAGCGTCGTGTCGCGAAGGACCGCCCACAGCGATCGCGCGCCGATGTGCAGCTGTTCCCCGGCCCGGCTCAGGGCCCAGAGGATCGAGGTGCTCATCAGGGACGTCAGCGTAAGGTAGTCATGCGTCCAGCGCGGCAGGTCGAGCGAGAACGCGCCGAAGAGCCCGCCCCACAAGCCGTCGACGAGGCTCCGGTACGCCCGGACAAGGTCGACGATGAAGCCCCACCAGGCAATGACGTCCTCGCTGAGGCTCGCGAGGGAGAGGACCGTCGTGAAGGTGGAGAACACCAACCACGCCCGCAGGAGGAAGGACTGGGCCGTCATGCGCCAAGCTCCATCGGTTGCCTGGAGGGATGGTTTACCATTTTCGCGGGAACGGCAACGCTTGTGTGGCCTCGGCGACTCGAACGGCTCCCTGCGCAAGGAAAGGGCCGCGGGGGGCGGGAACACCACGGACGTTTGGCAGCGGCGGGACGGCCCCCCCGTAGGGCTACGGGGAGAAGCGGCCTGGGGTCTAGGGCAGGATAGGCGTTGCGCCGTCAACGTCAGACAAGGGCCCCCGCCATGGACCGCTTCACCGTCCGTCTTCCGCCCGACCTCGCCGCCCGGTTCGACGCCGCGGCGGCCCGGGAGGGCGGCCGGTCGCGCCTGCTTCGCCGGCTGGTCGAGGGCGCGGCGGACCCTGTCGGCTCCGGGGCCGGGCCCGGCGCAGGGGAGGCGGGTCATGGGCTGAAGTCGGCGCGGCTGACCCTCAGCCTTGCCGAGGCGGACCTGCCGGCGCTGGAGCGCGCCGCGGCGGCGGCCGGCCTGTCCCGGACCCGGTGGTGCGCGGCCCTGGTTCGCCGGGCCCTGCACGACCGACCGCAGTGGGGGCCGGCCGAGGCGGTGGCCCTGGTCGACATCCAGCGCGACCTTCGGCGGATCGGCGTCAACGTCAACCAGATGGCCGTTGCGCTGAACACGGGCGTGGCGGCGGGGGCGACGCCTGCCCTGCAGGTCGCGCGGATCGAGGCCCTGGCGGACGAGATCCGGGCCCATCTGTCCGGGGTGCGCGCCGCCGTGGCGGGCAACCTGTCCTACTGGGGGATCCGGTCGTGAGGGGGGCGGACGACGTCGTCGGCTTCGAGGACGCCCTGCGTCCGCCCGTCGATGTGCGGCGGGCGCGGATCGTCCCGGGCGTGCTGCGTGCCGGCCGGGGCGGCGGGACCGATGCCGCGCACGCGCGGTTGGCGAGGATCGCGCGCGGTGCGCCTGAGGTGATGGTCAAGATCACGGGTCGGACGCATGACGGCGGCCACCTGTTGAGTCATCTGCAGTACATCGGCCGCAACGGAGCGCTGTCGCTGGAAGGTCCCGACCGCGAGCGGGTCGGGGACCGTGAGGCGGTCCGGGCGCTGGCCGAGGCGTGGACCTCGGAGGCGGCGCTGCGGCCGGGCCGGAGGCGGGACACGCCCCTGTCCCACGCCGTGGTCCTCAGCATGCCGCGGGGGACGGCCGCCGACCGGCTTGAGGATGCGGCGAGGGCTTTCGCCGGCAGGGTGTTCGGGGACCGGTTCGACTACGTCCTGGTGCTGCACGACGAGGGGAAGCATCCGCATGTCCACCTGACGGTGTGCAGCACCGGTCGCGACGGACGCCGGCTGGACCCGCGCAAGGCCGACCTGCAGCAGTGGCGGGAGGCGTTCGCCGCCGAACTCAGGGCCCGCGGCCTGGAGGCGGAGGCGACCCCGCGGCGGGTCCGGGGCGTGGTGCGCAGGCCGGAACGGACAGCGGTGCGCAAGATGCGGGAGCGGGCGGTGGCCGGGCAGGGGCCGGCGCCCCGAGTGCTGGAAGGCGCGGTGCGCGATGCGCTGTCCGCCGACCCCGCGAGCGCGCCCTGGCGGATCGCGCTGGTAAAGCGGCAGCGCCGCATCCGGCGTTTGTTGCTGGCGGAGGCGGTTCGCCTGTCCCGATCAGACAGGGGGGCGGAGCGAGCGCTGGGCGGCCTTCTCGAGCGGTTCGTCCTTGAGCGACCGCCGGTGGAGACTCGGGCCGACGCCATCCGTCGCCTGGCCAAGGAGCGCGAGCGGAGCCCGCCCGGACGCAGTCGGTGATCGTTCCATGCCGGCTCGACTGAAAACATCGGAATTGCGTTGTTTCGGGCGGAACATCGGAATTCCGATGTTGGGCGGCCCAGCGCTCAGCGGTCGCGGTCGCGGCGGCGCTCATGATCCCGCGCCCGACCGCGTGCGGCGGCCATCAGCCGCTCCCGGACGGCCGCGTCGGGGACGAGGGCCTTCAGGACCGCTCCGGCCTGGCGCAGGCGGGTTTCGAGGTCGGCCGCCAGGCTCGGCGGGGGCTGGGGCGGCGGCTCGCCGCCGGCCTGCCGGTCCCGCTGGCGGGGGCGATAGCCGGTGACCTCCAGCCCCTCGCGGCGGGCCTGGATCCAGACCTCGCGACGGAAGGCCTCGGAGCCGTCGACCTTCAGTCGGGTCCAGCCCCGGTGGCGGGCGATGGACAGGAGGTCGGCCACCGCGTCCGGATAGTCGGTCGCGGCCCAGAGCCGCTGTCCGCCGTCGCGGATCGACGGATGTTCGGCGCGGTGATCGCGGAAGAACCGCTCCGGTCGCCCCTGGCGGTCGCGCTCGACGAGATAGCGGTCAAGCAGCCGCTCGGGAACGTCGCCCCTGGCGACGGAGCGCGGTTTCGCGTCCGCTTCCGGGGCCAGGCGGTTCGGGCGGCGGGCGGCGCTCACGGCGCGCGCTCCAGGGTGCGGTCGACGATCCGGCCGAGCCAGCCGGCGAACGCGGCCTCGGGCGCCCCGGCGGCGGGGGGCGCCAGCCCCTCGCGGGTGAAGGCCTCGATCAGCGCCCGGGTGTCGCGTTCAGACGGGGCAGGGCCGGCGTCGGAGGCGGCGGGCGGGACCGGGGAAGGGGGTTGGGGCTCCGCGGGGGGCGGTAGGACGGGGATCGTCGGCGGCGGCAGGAGCCGGCGGCGGAACACCGTCTCCCGGTAGTAGAGGATCCGGCGGCCGCGGATCGGCGGGACGCCGGCCTTCAGGATGATCAGGCTGCGCGCGTCCAGCCGGGTCAGTTCCTGCGGCAGCAGGAGGGGGCGGCGCTGGTCGGAGGTGGAGACGCTGCGCCGCCCGGACGACAGGCCCGCCGGGCGGCTGCGGCTGAGCCCGGGGGTGGTGTAGGCGCCGAGCCGTTCACTGAGGTCGCGGGCAACCTTCAGCTCCTTGGGGGCGAAGGCGACCTCGACCCCGCAGTTGGTGAGGATGTCCTCGGCCAGGTCCTGGCCGTAGAGCGCGGGCATCGAGCGGATGATCTGCTTCAGCAGGACGGCGTCGGGCTGCTGGACCTGGTCCTGGCCCCGCGAGGCTTCGTCATGCGCCGCGCTGCGGCGGCGGTCGCCGCGGGCCTTGTCGCGAAGCAGGTTCATCGCCACCCGCAGGAGGAAGGCCTTGGGGTGCCGGATCGCGGCGGTGTCCGTCGGCGCGATGCGCAGATAGGTCTCCTGCACGAGATCGTCCGCCTCGACCGGCCCGACGCGCCGCCGGAGCCGCCGCGCGAGCCAGTCGGCATGGCGCCGGTAGAGGCCGTTCAGCCCCTCCATGCCCTGCCGGTCCAGTTCGCCTGCTTCGCTCATCCGCCTCTCCAGACTTCGTCCGGAGGCGGGAATCCCGCACGCACGGGCGAGCGCGCGCCGGAGGCGCGTCGACCGTGGTCAAAGAGCGGCCACACGTTTCCGTACGGCGCTTATGTCTGACTTCGCACAGGGGATTCCACGCCCCTGCCGGCGGCGAGCGCCGGCGGCCCAGCATGAATCAAACGGAATCCCGGTGCAAGATGGAGGGGTCGGGCGTTGGAATCCCCGGCGTTCGGGGCCCGCTGCTTCAGCGCCGGACGCCGCCTCCGTCTGGGACGGACCCCGGCTCCCGCCCGGCGCCTATATCGCGGCGCCCGACCGCACGGTCGTAGCGATGGCCCCGGGGCCGCTCAAGGGCGGGATGCCGCTTTTCCGGGCCTCGGGTCCGCAGGAATCCTGCGGGCGGCCCGCAAGCTTTCAGCGTGTCGGGCGGTCGCGGACAACGCCTAGCCTCAGGACATCCCGCAACCTGGAGGATCTTTTCAGTGACCTCACCCGGCATCGCCATTCCCGCAGACGAACCCCGGCTCAGCGCCCGCGAGCACGAGTGCCTGGTCTGGGCGAGCCGGGGAAAGAGTTCGTCCGATATCGGCGCAATTCTCGGGCTCTCCCCGCGCACGGTGGACAGCTATCTTGAAAAGGCCTGCGCCAAGCTTCGCGTCCGGACCCGGGTCGAGGCGGTCGCCGCCGCCGTGCGGGACGGCCTGATCGACATCGACGCCTGACGGGGAGGGGGCGGGCCTGGAACTTCTGTACGGAAGCCCGGTGTTTCACCGGCGACCGACGCCGACGCGCGAGGCGTCCCCCGGCACTGGATCGCAGGCTATCGTTCCGGAACCCGCCGAGGAGGATCCTACCGCCGGTCGATCGTTTCGCCTAGGCGCGGCGGAAACGTTCGTCTCCGCAGCTGGATTGCGGAAATCCGACTGCGGACCGTGGAAGGGCGCATGGAACCAGGGGGGGCAGGGGAGTTGAACGCCTGATCCTGAAATACCGCCTCATCAGCGACGCGGGTGCGGATCGATGTCTCGCGCGGGTCCTGACCGACCGTGTGTACAGTTACATATAACAAGACGTCCTAATTGGGCCTCTTATTAAACTTTTCTGCAAAAAAGTATTATATGATACCCGGATGCGAGGATGTCCTAAACAATGAGGCGCTCTGACCTCTCGGAGCCGGTCCGGGAGCGACTGGTGAAACTTCCGGCGCCTCATCAGGCGCATTACGGGGTCGTGCCGGCGCCGCCGCCGGAAGGCGGGGTAATGATCGGGGAGGTGGCCCGGCGTCACCAACTGGCGGTCGAGGCGATGGCCCGGGTCGAGGAATACGCCCGCACCCTTCATGATCCCTATGTTGTCAGTCGCATTCTGGCCCGCCAAGAGGCCGTGAGCAGTTCGGCGATCGAAGGCACGAACAGCACTCTGGACGAGTTGCTCGCAGAAGAAGAAACACGCGACGAGGAGGCTCGCACTGCAGTCAGGCAGGTGCGGCGATACGCTCTGGCGTTGGAAAGCTATATCGGTCGGGCGGCATTGCGAGGGCCCGACATCTTCACGATCGGACTGATCAGCAATCTCCACCGCCGCCTCATGCGGGGTGATCCCGACTATCGGGATCGCCCGGGTGATCTCAGGCAGTCCACCGTGTGGATCGGTGGCGGTGATATCGCCTACTCGACCTTCACGCCGCCGCCGGCTGACAGGGTTGAGGTCTGTCTTGAGGATTCGGTGCGCTACATGCGTGCGGAAGGGCTGCACGTACAGCAGCAGAGCCTCATCACGAGAATGGCAATCGCCCATTCGCATTTTGAGGCTGTCCACCCCTTCCGCGACGGGAACGGTCGTGTCGGACGCCTCCTGCTGCCTATGATGATGGCCGCGGACGGGCGGGTACCGTTGTTCATTGCTCCCTACATCGAGGCGCACCGTACGGCGTACTATCAGGCGCTCAAGGCCTCACAGCAGCGTCTCGACTGGTCCGCGATGGTCGGCTTCCTCTCGGATGCGATTGTCGGATCAACCGATGAGTTAATGAGAACGCGCGCCGCCTTTTCATCCCTGGTCGAGGTCTGGCAGGCGCGTCGGCGCTTCCGGACCGACTCCTCGGCATTGCGGGCGCTCGCGCTGCTTCCGCAGTTCCCGGTGATAACGATCCCGCGGCTGGCGACGGTTCTTGGAGTGACTTTCCCGGCCGCTTCCAGGGCGGTCGATCAGTTGCAGGCCGTCGGCATCCTCCGCGAGGGCACGGGATATATCCGCAATCGCATCTTCGTCGCCCCGGAGGCCTTGATCGTTCTCAATCGCCCGTTCGGGGAGGAGCCGGCTCTGCCGACACGCTGACGGCTACACAGTCGTTAGCCTGTCGGCATCATAGGCAGGTCTGGAGCTCAGACTCGCGCAGATGAATCTCAGGCTCGCCATCCTCGCCGGCGAGGAGGGGGCGATGGGGCTTTCAGAACGTCGCTGATCGAGGAGAAGCGGGGTGGCTCAGGCTCGATGGCCTGGATCGCTGCGTCAGCTGCGCCGACCGTGATCAACAGCTTCATCAGGGTCTCCGTCGAGGCTCGGCCGGTCCGCTCGAACTTGCGCAAGGTGCCCAAAGGAACGCCGGAGCGGGCGGAGAGGCCCGCTTGCGTCAAACCGAGAGCCAAGCGTCGGGAGCGCACATTGGCGGCGAGCTTTTCCAAGCCGCGCGCCGGCGTAATGAGTGAGATCATAATGACGATTATGCACGGTCACGGGCAATAAGTGACACGATCATCGCACTAATGTCTGGCTTACGTATCGCGCCGGCAGCCATTGCAGCTGCCGGCGCCAGGGTGACGAAGACTGTGGGGCTTGAACCGGACGGCCCGCATGCCGGTAGGGAAGGGATGCGAACATCGTTTGCGGCTAGTCTTCCAACGTCTCCCGAAGTGCCCGCTCACGCACACGATCGGCGTCCATCTGGGTCAAGCCCTCTGAAGGACTGAGATCAAACGCACGCTCCTGATTGGCGGTGGGCTTGTAGCCCGCCAGGGCATACATCCGACGCCCGCCTCCGAAGCGATAACTCGCAGCGGAATAGGCTCCGCGGCCGAGTTCCTCGTCGATAACTACCTTCGTTAGCGAGCCGCGCTTCAGCAGCAGCGACTTGAGTATCGGAAGCAAATCTTCGGCGGCTTTGCCGCATACGGCATTATGAGGGCTTACCCGACTCCGAGAGTGACGGAAGCGTTCGGCCGCGATCTCCTGACGTCGGCGAACAGCAATCCCAGCTTGGTTACAGGCGCTGAGCAGGCTACCGAACCGACGGCAGTAGAGTTGGGACGAGGGAAGGTCAGGGCAGTCATCAACCAGTCGGCAGGTGACCTTTCCCTCGGACCGATGAAGCTGTTTCAGACCCTCAATCATTTCTGCGTCGGTGAATTTGCGCGCTGCTCGGAGCCGCCGCGTCTGGGCTGCGTCGAACAGGTCACGGGAGACGATCGGCGCGAAGGCGCCTTCAGCCCGCACCCAGTCGCCGCGCGGTTGGCGCTGATTGACGCCTCCAAGCCGACGCACCGTCTTGTTGATGATGTTGGTTCCCACGTATTTCTCGTTGGAAAGGATGTCGTAGAGGGTATGGGTCGACCATAGGCCCTGTGGTCCCCGCACTCCCTCGCCGTTGAGAAGGCGAGTTATCGCCCTCACCGACATGCGTTTGGTCACGTAGAGGTCGAACATTCGCCTGACAGTGCGGACTTCCTCTTCGGGGCCAGGCACCAAGATTGTACGGCCGCATTGCGGACCCTTCCGATCCCCGGTCGGCAGCTCCCGACCCAGGGCCCCATTGGGGAGGATTTGCACGCGCCTGAAGCCATAGCCCGGGCGGCCGCCCTGCCAGAAGCCTTGGGCTGCAAGGGCGAGCTGCGCTTTCGCGACCTTGGCGGAAAGCTCCCGGCTGTATTCCGCAGCCATGATCCGCTTGATGTTCTTCAAAAGTTGGGAGGATAGCCCGCCGTCGTTGGAGAAAGTTTCCGCGCAGTACTCTATCCGAACGCCAGCATCGTTGCAGACAAACTCATAATGTGCCGCTTCGTCGGGGTTCTGGAACCGGCCCAGACGGCTGACGTCGTAGACCAGAAGGACGCTGAAGCCGGCTGACCCGGAAAGGATGTCGCCCAAAAGCTCCTGAAGGGCTGGGCGTCCTTGAGCGGTCAATCCGCTCAATCCCCTGTCCGCGTAACTCCTGACGATCTCGTAGCCGTTCGCCGCCGCGTAAGTCGCGATCGCGGCTGTTTGAAGGGGGATTGAGAAATCCTGTCTCTCAGTCGACATCCTCAGATATTGCGCGGCATGGATAGTCATTGTCCCCTCCATCGGGATGAGGCCCCCACTCGGCCCAACTCGCATCGGGTGAGGTGCGCGGCAAGCGGCGGCGAGTTCGGTCGAGCGCCGAGTGTTCTTGAGTTTTTGACTCACAGTCGGAGGGTGCGATGGCAGCTTCCCGCAATATGGTGGCTGCCCAGTACTTGCGAATGTCCACCGAAGGGCAGCAGTATTCCTTGGGCAACCAGGCGGACGCGATCGCCGGCTACGCTGCTGCCGAAGAGCTCGATAGGGTGGCCACCTACGAGGATGGTGGCAACGCGGCGTCACCCCTGGAAAGCGCGATGGTCTGCAGGCTCTCTTGCGTGACGCTGAGCGGATCGGCGCAGTTTGGTGTGGTGCTCGGCCTTGACGTGGTTCGATAGGGCGGAGCCAAGACCGGTAAAGCCGCACACTCCGAGTTCATCTGTCGCTCGATCGGCGTTGACGCCCGCTACTGCGCCGAAGCGTTCGAGCCAGGTCCTTCGTGCCTCGATCCTGTAGCAGCTCAAACGGGTGGGGTCAGCGTCCCTTAGGCGTGTATCCCGCCAACTCCCACGCCGTAAGCAGACTGCCGAACCGATTCTGGAGCACCTTTACTGACGGCGTTCGGAGATCGTTGTGCACCAGTGCAGTCGTGAGGCGGCCCTCTCGTCGAAGCAGTTCCTTCAGCCTGTCGATCATATCCGCATCGGTCATCGGTGAACCGTCATCGTTGCGCAGAATCGACGGCGAAGCGGAGTAGCCGATCAGCTTGTAGGCCGCACTCAGTGAGCCGAACCGGTTGTAGTAGGATCGGTAGCCGAGGCAGAGGGGATGCTCTCTAATAACCGTATTGGAAAGGTAGCCGCGGTCAGCCAGCACCTCGCGTAGGTCGTCCAGCATCCGCTGATTACTTCGGCGGCCCGAGGCGGGCTCGGCCAGGCGGCGGGCTGCGGCTTTGAAGGTGGTGATCGGGATGATGGGCGGACATACCCTGACCCGTTTCCACTCGGTTGAGGGAAGGAGCCGGCCGGGGTGCTTGAACAGCCCAGGGCGCTTGTTGAAGACGAACTGACCGATGGCGATCTCGTTAGTCAGCGCCGCCTTCACCCTCGCGTAGGTCCAGCCCGAGCCATCTCGATAGGCGACGCGGCAGCGGTTCAGTCTGTCGGCGATCTCGGTGATCCCGCGGCCGCCTTGGACGAACTCCCGGAATATCCGTCGCAGCGTCTTCAGGTCTCGCTCTGGCCCAGGCGTCCACCGGACGTCCTGATCCAGCCGAGGCTTGCGCTCTCCGGCCTTCAGGATGGCTCCCGGCCGTCCATCGGCGTTGAAGATCTGGCGCTGCGCCCCAAACGGCGCACTCCCGCCTGGGGCGAACCCCTTCAGTGTCTGGCGTCGCTTCGCGGTCTGAAGGCGTTCCGATAGCTCGCGGCTGTACTCACCAGCCATGACCCGCTTCAGGTGCTTCATGATTGTCGCAGGGCCAGAGCCGTCGTTGGCGAAGGCCTCCGCGCAGTACCGGACCTCCGTGCCGGCTTCACGGCACAAGAATTCATAGTGGGCGGCTTCGTCAGGATCCTGATATCGGCCCCATCGGCTCACATCGAGGACGAGGATTATGTCGAAGGGACGCTCCGGCGAGAGGACGTCTTGAAGCATGGCCTTCAGGCCCGCGCGCCGCGCCGTTGTGACACCTGATACGCCGGCGTCCTCATAGGTCCGCACGACCTCAAGGCCTTCCGCTTCGGCGTAGGCGGCGATGACCGCCGCCTGATTGCCTAGCGAGTACCTCTGGTGATCGGTGGACATCCGCAAGTATTGGGCTGCTCTCCGGCTTCGATGACATGCCATAGCGTTCACCTCCGAAGAGGGATAACGCAGTGAACGGCTTGATCGGACGAGATTTGATGTCCGAGGGACGGTTGGGAAGGCCAGCGAGATCAGTTCAGTACTACTGCTGAAGAGATCCACAGGTGCCGCAAAGCGTTATTCTGGTTCGCCTGTTGGCCTCTCTACGCCGCCCAAGCGACCGCCGCTAGATAGTTCTCTCCAAATCTCAAGGCGGCGCCGCCCACGATTCTACGAAGTCGCGCTGGCGTTCACTGAGTGCCAGTTCTGGCGCATCGCAGACATGCTGGTCTGAGTACCCGGGATCGAGCCGCGGGCCGCAAGAGTTTCGACGGGCCCTTCTTCAGGTTCGCGGCGTTGCCGTCGTGATCGTGGAGCAGAAGGAAGCTGAACCTGCGACCGTCGGAAGGCCGCTGCTGGCACTTTGCTGACCTAGACCAGCCGGGGCACCGGTCGTCCGCTACGGGTGTGGAAAGCAGACATTCGGTCGAGGTCAGGGCATAGTGTCGTTATCGGAGGAGGACGAGATGCCGTCTGTTATCCCGGGAGCCGTTTACGCAGCGCAATACATTCGCATGTCGACTGAGCGGCAGGAGTACTCGCTCGATTTCCAAAAGACCGCCAATGCCGCCTACGCTGCGTCCCGGGGAGTGGTCTTAGTCAAAACCTATGAGGATGCGGGCGTCAGCGGCCTCTCCTTGCTCAAGCGAGACGGTTTGAAGGCACTGCTCGCTGACGTCCTTTCCGGAAAAGCGGGCTTCACTCAAGTCCTCGTGTACGATGTCAGTCGATGGGGGCGCTTTCAGAACCCTGACCAGGCTGCCTACTACGAGTTCATGTGCGCCCAGGCGGGCGTATCAGTCATCTATTGCGCGGAGAGTTTCGAGAACGACGGAAGTCCGACGTCGGGCCTCCTCAAACACATCAAGCGGACTATGGCCGCAGAGTATAGCCGCGACCTTTCGGAAAGGGTCACGCGGGCGCAAAGGGGCCTTCTGGCCGAGGGATACTGGATGGGAGGCCGCGTGCCACTCGGGTTGAAGCGGGTCTTCGCTCGAGCCGACGGCGCTGCGATCGACGCTCCAGAGAAATCCTTCGTCCGAAAGCAGCATGGGGTCCGGACCAAGCTCGTTTTAGGCCCCCTTCCAGAAGTCGAACTCGTAAGGCGAATATTCGACCTCTACCTACGTCGAGATGCGACTTACGTAGGTGTTGCGAGGATGCTTGCGGCTGACCCCAGCATCGACCCACTCTTGGGCAACTGGACAGTTGAGCGGGTTCGGTACGTCATCTCAAATGAAGTCTACATCGGCAGGCTCATGGGCGCCCGTCGGAAATGCCCCGTTGGGGTCAAATCCGGGGGAAGAGTGCCTCGCGAACAGTGGCTCGTCGTTGAAGACGTCGTTCCTCCGATCGTGTCGAAAGCCGTCTTTCAAGCGGCCCAACGCAAGCGATTGCTCGCGAAAATGCACGTGACGCGAGCCCAGGCCCTCGCCGATGTCAGTCGACTGGCTGACGAGCACGGATCGATCAGCCAAAAGATTATCAAGCGGCATGGGAAATGGTCGATCCGAGTTTATTACCGGCTGCTCGGCTCCATGGCGCAAATCCGTGACCTAATCGGCGTGCCGCTGCCCTCGAAATACGCGAACTTCTACCAGTTCAAAGGCGACGTTTGCAGACATGGAGGCTCGGTTCCATCCTTCTCCATGGCTGAACTGCGAGATCATCTGCAGCAGGCTTTGAAGAAACATGGTCGGCTTTCGCGGGCGATCCTCGACAGCTGCGGTCCGCCATGTGCCTTCACCTTCGTGAAGCGCTATGGCTCGCTCGCTGCCGCCTATCGCGACGTGGGGTATATCCCTGATGTGGATCAAGCGATGCGACTGAGGCCCGGGTTCTAGACCACCGACCCAATATGAGCGTCACTGCAGGGAAACGACGCGAGCGACTGGCAACGAGAGCCATCTCGGCCAAACGGGCGAGAACCGGACGTTTCGGCCGGAGCAACGACACGGCTGAATGTCGTGTCTCCGGCTATCAGCGAATGACCGGTTCTGGGGCTTCGCCGACATGCTTGTGTGAAAACCTGGGATCGAATCGCGGGCCGCAAGAGTTAGATAGGTCCTTCATCGGGTTCGCGGCGTCTCCGTCGTGATGGCGGAGCGTAGGAGAGATCAACCTGTGACCGCCAGAAGTCCGCTCCTGACTCAATGCAGCGGTTGGGAAGGTCTGCTTTAGACCGCCCAATGCCTCAAGCCTTGTCGACCGCAACTGAAGACAAGCAGGTGCATTTGAGTCCCGGAGAGCCTAATGCCCTTTGAGTGTACGGTACCGTGCAGTTCTTATCGGAAGATAGATGCCGGCCCACCCTGACACTCCCTCCACGTCCGAACTGATCACCCGTATCGATGATCTGGAACATGGTCTGGCGCTGGCGCTGTTGTTTGAGCGCCATCCTGCCGCACTCGACCGGCTCGAGGACATAACGGTCGGCATCAACACTCCGGGCCAGCCGCTGCGAACACGCAAGGAGATGCTGCGCATCGCCCGAAAGGTGCGCACCTACCAGAGGGTTCTCGGGGAACAGCGGAACGATCTTCCGGGGCCGCCCAAGCGTCCCAAGGGACAGAAGTAGCCCGGCGTCGCCGGTTCGCTGCTGAACAACATCCTCAAGGCCATGAAGGCCGATCGGCCTTCGATGGGTCAGACCGATCAGGCGCGGTCCCGGATTCGCATTACACCGGCGCTGTTCGTCTGAACCTCGAACCGGCCGGTGGCCCGGATCAGGTCTGACAGTTTTGCGTGGCCATAGGTGCGTTGGTCAAAGTCCGGATAGGCGTTGCGCAACCGATGACCGATGCCCCCGACAGCAATCCAGCCGTCGCCATCCTCATCCATGTCGGCGATGACCGCAGCGATCAGGCGCGCCGCTTCTGCCGGCTTGCGTTTGATCTGAACATCGGCGGGTTCGGACGCATTAGCCCTGTCTCCGCCCGCCTCGGTCGGCAGGGTAAGGTTCTCTGTGTAGATGAAACGGGTGCAGGCTTGCCGGAAACTCTCCGGCGTCTTCTGCTCCCCGAAGCCGTAGACATCTATGCCTTCCTCGCGAATACGAGAGGCCAGTCGGGTAAAGTCCGCGTCAGACGAGACGAGGCAAAATCCGTCGAACCGACCCGAGTGCAGCAGGTCCATGGCGTCGATCACCAGTGCGATGTCTCCGGAGTTTTTCCCCTTGGTGTTCGCGAAATTCTGTTGAGGCTGAATGGCGAACCTCGCCAGAACCTTGGTCCAGCCAGTCATCTGCGGGCTGGCGAAGTCCCCGTAGATGCGGCGGGCGGAGGCCTCCCCGAGTGCAGCGATCTCGGTGAACAGAGCTTCGGCAATCTTCGGCGATGCATTCTCCGCATCAATCAACACCGCAAGGCGCGGCGCCTTCACGTCAGTCGGCATGCGCCACTCCCGCCTTCGGCAATGAGACCAACTCTATCGTGCGCCCCCGTCGTCTCTTGCTCGTTTGCGGAAGGGAGGATGACGGAGCGACGGATGGTGTTCCAAGACTGTCGGCCACACTGGACAGGAAGCGGAGATGACGCTGGGCCGCGTGGCGCGGATCGGCGCCATGGAGCATGGTGCGACCGTCGAAGCGGTGCGCCTCATCCCTGATCCGGCTGGCCAGAACCGCCAGATGACCAGGCCCCTTGCGAGCATCCATGAGGTCAGCATGACGCCGCACCTCCGTCAGGCGGCGCTGAAGCATGGCGTCAACATCCTGACCGAGCTCGGACTTGCGGGCCATCTGTACAAAATCGTGGGCGTACAGGCGGACGAAACTCTCTTCGATCATGTGAGGGTCTTTCCCGGACTGGAGGGCAACGCGGTCTGGTGGCCGGCTACGGGCAGCGCCTTCTTTCGGGCGGTACGCGTGCGCGGCGGAGCAGTCTTCAGCGGCGCGGTGCGTTTGGCCTGTTCCGCCTGGATCAGTGGCAGAAGGTCTGAAGCCGCCATAACCTGGGAAGGCAGCCCGAACTGCAGCAGGCGCTCCGCATTCACGCGAAGTGACGACAGGTCGGCGTCGCTCATCTTGGGAAGTTTTTCAGCCAGAGACGACATCAGCACCTCCATCCGAGCTGTCGGGGCGGCGCAGACGCCACCCCTTGAGCTGGTTCAGGGCGATCTCGGCGATGACCGGTTCGCCCAGACCGGGGATGGGCAACTGCCCACTCAGCGGAGGAAGAGCCCGGATGACGTGGCCATTCTCCAGCTTCACCTGACAAGCACCGCGCGGCAGAAGGCTATCTACAATGCCCTCGACGGCGATGGTCGCGGCCCGGCGCACCAGAACAGCGTCCTCAGGCTTCCACCGTGAGTTTGCCAGCGGACCGCTTGCCGGTTCGCGGGTCTTTCTCGACCTCGAAGCCGATCTTCTGCCCTTCATTCAAGGACGAGAAGTCGGACACCTCGACTGCAGAGGCATGGACGAACACATCCTGCCCGCCGTCGTCGGGCGCGATGAATCCAAAGCCTTTGGTGGGGTTGTACCATTTAACCGTGCCGGTAGCCATTTTGAGACCTCCGTTGGCGCTGGCCGCGGGAGAAATCCCTGATCGGCCTGTCGGGTCTGAATGGGATCGGCTTTCGGACCTCGGTGCGTGTGCAAAGGGCAGCAGCGTTACGCAAAGAGATCGACGCGACTCAGGTGGGCATCCGGCAGGCATTCCGCAACCCCGGCGTCTCCGTCTTCCCGATCAATGCTGTGCGGATCGCTGTATCTATGGTCGGCCGGACGCCGGACCTCTCGCCTCAGGACGCAGCCATGGCGAAGGTGAAGCGGGTTTCGTCAGGCGTCGATGACATGGTGAGGTCCCCCCCGTGAGCCAGCGCGATCTGACGGGCGATATACAGCCCCAATCCGAGACCTTCCCTCACCTCTGAAATCACCGTGCGATTGAAGGGCTGGAAGAGACGGGGGCGAACCACGTGCGGGATCGGATCACCTCCATTGCTGACAGTCAGCTCAAACTGCTCGGCCACAACCCGTGCACTGACCCGGACCGGCTGTTCCGCGCTTCCATGCGCCAAGGCGTTGGCCAGCAGGTTCGACAGCAACTGAGCGACGCGATCTGCATCGACAAAGACCGTTTCCGGTATGGAGAAATCGACCTCGACGATCCGCTCGGGGTTGGCCGACTTCAGCTCATCCACGACCTGACGCAGGCTAGCATCCAGACGTGAATTGATCTTGCGAGCGATTGGAAGGCCTCCCCCGAGGCGGCCCCTTGCGAAGTCCAGAACATCATTGATCAACCGGTTCATCCGCGCGGTTGACCGCGCCATATCCTTGAGAACCAGACGGCTCCGCTCGTCAGCGGAATTGCGTTTGAGCAGCATGACACCTGCCTCGACCGCAGCCAACGGATTACGCAGATCATGGCCAAGCACGGCGATAAACTGATCTCGCAGCTCCGCAGTCTCGTGTGCATCCAGCAAGGCTGCTTCAGAGACGGCGAGTCGCCTGTGGCCCTCCAGCAGGCTCGCAATCAATTTGGCGAACAGTTCGAACATCCCGACGATATCCGGGCGTGACGCTGGTGCGGGGCGCGGGTCAATCGCACAGAGCGTGCCGAAAAACGCGCCATCGGCCAGTATGATCGGCACGGCGATGTAGCTCTCCAGGCCATAGAGACGCGGGGTCGGATGACCTGTCCACTGTGGGTCCGCCGACGCGTGATCGAAAGCTATGGCCCTGCGCTGCTGCCGCACCTCGTTGCAGAGCGTCGTCTTGATCGGCAGCTCACCCCCGACGCCCAGACCGAAGCCGATCTCGTCGGACACGGCGCAGGCCACCCAGCGGCTCTCGGTGACATGGGCGATGACCACATAGCCCATCCCCGATACCCGTGCGCAAACCTGAAGAATGGACTGCACGTCGGCCATGCCGCCGATGTCGAGAAAAGCTTCCGCCTGATCGGGCGACGCAGCGTCGGGCGCTGATCCGGACGGAGAAGACAAGGTCACCCTGAAACCTATCACAGCCTCTACTGTATAACGAGGTGCGCTATTCAGGTGTGCGCGCTTTTATCTAACCGCGTTCCGGTGAGCTCAGGGTCCCGCAGAGGGCGAAGCAGCCGGAGCGGGTAGGACAAGGGACAGGTTTCGTTTGCCCCTCCCGAGACACCGGTCTGAACGTCGGGCTCTCGCTCTGGCGCCGATTTCCGCTCATGGCGCGAAACTGTCTTAGGCTCCGACCCTGACTGTTTCTGACGCTATCGAGCGGGCTCAAGACGGCGCCTGCGGCCCCTGGTTAAAACCGGGCGTATTGATCACATGGGATCAACCTAGGGAGTCGACGTCATGCTGTTGCTGACAGCCGCGCTATTCATTCAGACATCAGACGTGATCGTGCGTTCTGTCGAACCAAGACCGGCCACACCTTGGGTCGAGAGTTACACCGCCAGCTGCGGGTCCCAGAGGCTGGAGATCAAACGCCCGATGCGACCGGAGGGGGCGCCGGTCGGAGTGTTTCTGAATGATCGGGCTGTTCAGGGCGAGGTCCAGCGCCTGCAGGCGGACCTCGGAGAGGTGGGAGCGGCTTATCGGCTCTCCGTTACTTGCACACAAGACGATCAGATGCTGCTACGGTGGGTTAGCGGCTCGGCCCAGGCTAGCGGGCCGGTTCGGTACAGGGGCGGCTCGGCGGCACTGGCTGACGGCCGGGCGTTCCGTGTTACGTCAGAAAGCTCCGACAGCGACGCCTTCTGGTATCGCTGAGCAGCTGTTGGCGGATCTCCGGATCGTTTCGCACTGCTCAGGAAAGGGCCGCGGGATCCTTGGCGCTGTCGGCGTCGCGTTTTTGGATACTTCCGAGGATTAAGCCGAATCCTTGAAGCTGTCGCCGGGCTCGGAAGTGGATCGAATGCGGCCGCGAAATCGCCGCCTGTCTAAGGTCCGCTATCGGGCCGATAGGCAATGACCGCCTGTGGCGCTTCGCAGACATGCTGGTGTGAATGCTGGGGATCGGACCAAAGGCCCAGACATGATCGTGTCCGAGCCTTAACGGCGGTTCAGAATGTCTGCTTGAGGGCGGGCGCGCCTAAGGTTGCGCAGGAACGGCGTCTCCTGGCGCGGCTCGCTGTGTGCTGACACTTCGCCGCTGATCAGGGGAGGAACTCCCCCCGGCGCGGGCCGGTTGGATCATCAGTTCTCATGCAGAAAGGATGATCCATGAACCGCTTTTCCGGAAAGACCGCGATCGTAACCGGCGCCGGCTCCGGCATCGGTCGAGCAACCGCCAGGCGGTTTGCCAACGAGGGTGCGAATGTCGTTGTCGCCGATCGCGATCCCGACGGATTGCGCGGGACGGTGGCGGACCTGGACGGGGACCGGGTCCTGATCCTGGAAGTGGATGTCTCGAACCAATCCGAAGTCGAGGCCATGGTGCAGGCCGCCGTGGAACGCTTCGGCGCCCTGAACGTCTTGGTCAATAACGCCGGAGTGGGCTGCGATGGGACGGTGACCGACCTGTCGTTCGACGACTATCGGAAGGTGATGTCGATCAACGTTGACGGCGTGTTCTACGGCTGCCGAGCGGCCTATCCCGAACTCAAGAAGACCAAGGGATGCATTGTGAACACCAGCTCCATCAGCGGACTGGGTGGGGATGGCGCTATGATCGGCTACAACATGTCCAAGGGGGCGGTGTCTCAGCTGACCCGCGCGCTGGCTCGCGACAGCGGACGCGACGGGATCCGGGTCAATGCGGTGGCGCCGACCCTCGTGCACACCGGACTGACCGAGGATATGGAGGACGACAAGGCTCTGATGGAGGCCTTCGCTAAGGCCATACCGCTGGGCCGCGGGGCCCAACCGGAAGAGATCGCATCCGTGATAGCCTTCCTGGCGTCCGATGACGCCAGTTTCGTCCATGGACTGGTGATGTCTGTCGATGGCGGTCTTTTCGCTTCCACCGGTCAGCCGGACTTCAAGGACTTCTAACTGCGCGGTAGTCCAACGACGGGGGCCTCGTCCCTGAAAGACAGATACAAGGAAACCCCGGCGACAGGGGCGTCGGCACCGGGGCTTCCCATTGATGGAGGCGTTGGAAACCGTCCGCGGGGCGAACCCGGGGGATCCTGTTCGGTTCCCGTTCTTTAACTCGCCGGTAAGTCGCCGTTTCGGTACTGGTCTGGGCTATCGCGATCCCGTTACCTGTCTGCTGGCGCTGGCGCTGGCGCCGGCGCCGGCTCCGGGGCTGCGATCGCTCTGCTGCTGCTCCACACCCGGACCGGAGGGGATGGGACGCTCCCCCTGGTTTGCTGTCCGCAGGAACGCCGTGGCGCCAATGCCGACATAGATGATGGCGAACAGAGCAATGATGGAAACCATCAGGACGATGATTCCCCGCCGGCTCCGGAGCACGGAAGGTTTTGAACTGCGGATGGTCATGACCATAAAACAGTCGGTGACGGATGTGGTTTCGGTCCGGGCGCCGGCGATCAGGAAGCAGCCCGCAGGATCGATCAGGCGGAACCCGGCGCCTTGGCCGGCGCTCCAGTGAGATGAGGCACAGAGAAGACCCGTCGGGCCGGGAAAACGGCTCCGCTCTCCCGGGAGGGTTTTGATGGCCCCGCGGCTCAAGGTTTTCACCTGGTCCGACGGCTTTCATTCCCATCCGGTTGCGGTCAGCTCCCGCGCCAAGGCGCTCGCGGCGTGGGAGGTGCGGCAGGACCTTTTCGGGTCCGGCCTGGCCCAGGAGATCACGTCCGGGCCGGACTTCGAGGCCGCCATGGCGTCGCCAGGCGTGGTGCTGAAACGGGGGGAGGCGATCGATGCCGGCAAAATCGATCGCTCTAAAAAGACCCGCAGGCCGACCGGCCCCACGGCGGCGCAGAAGGCGAAGGTGCGGGATCTCGAAGCCGAGCTGGAGACGCTCGATGTTGCGTTCGAGGCGGGCGCCCAAGCCCGGGCCAAGGCGCGCGAAGCCATCGACCAGGAGGAGGCTGCCGATCGCGAGGTCTACGAGCGCGACCGGCTCTCGGTGCGTAGGAAACTGACGGCGGCGCGCAGGGCGATAAAGTCCTGAGAGGGGCGCAGCGCCACTGCGTTTCCGCGTGATGCGGGACGCCCCGCCCGATGCCCCCCCGGGCCACTGGTTGGCGGCGGACATCGGGTTCTCCTGGAGAACGAGGCCTATCAGACGGGCAGGATAGCCGTGCCGAAGGCCTTCTTCAGGTTATGAGCGGCGAACTGCTGGGCCACCGCCGCGTCGGGCACCACCAGCCCCATGCCGAAGAATTCGTGCGTCGAGCCATGAAAGGTCTTGTGGCGGATATCATTGCCCGCCGCGTCCAGCTTCTCGGCCAGCTTTTCACCCTCGGTCCGCAGCGGGTCGATCTCGGCCAGGATGATCGTCGAGGACGGCAAGCCCTGCAGGTCCGCGGCGCCCACGACATTGACCATCGGGTCCGCCGTTTCAGCCTGATCGTTGAAGGTGTGCTTCACGAACCATTCGATCATCGGCTTGTTCAGGGGCTTGGCCGTCGCGTTCTCGACGTAGCTTTCAGTGTTCAGGTCATTGCCGACCAGCGGATAGACGAGCACCTGATGCAGCGGCGCCTGCAGGCCCATGTCGCGTGCGGCGATGGAGACGTTGATCGCCAGATTGCCGCCGGCGCTTTCTCCCATGACGGCGATCCTGCTTGGGTCGCCGCCGATGGCTTGCGCATTCGCCAGCGCCCAGCGCCAGGCGGCGACGGCATCTTCGTGGGCGGCGGGGAATTTGTTCTCGGGCGCCTGACGGTAGTGGACGGACAGCACCACGCAGTCGGCGAAGCGCGACACGCCGCGCGGGCCGCCGTCGTAGACGTCCAGATCGGCGATGACGAAGCCGCCGCCGTGGAAATAGACGACCAGCGGCTTCAGGTCTTCGTTGTTGAGGTCGGGGCTGTAGATGCGCGCCTGAAGCGGACCGGCGGCCCCCTCAATGGTGATCTCACGGGTCTGGATGCCCAAGGTGGGATCCTCGTCGCGGATCGTGTCCTGCAGGATCTTCTTTACAGCGTCGGTCGGCGTCGGCTGACGGCGCGCTTCTTCCGGCGACAGGGTCTCGATCGGCTTCGGCCCCAGATCGGCATGAGCGTCCAGTACTTTCTGCATCAGCATGTCCGGCTTCGCCGGGGTGGTGCGCGGCTGGTCGTCGTTTCCGAAGATCTTGTCGATGATCGACATCTGGAGGGCGTCCTTCTGGTGGGGGAGCCTTTCAAGAAGTCGGGGGACGGTAAGGTTCCGGGGCGCGATCGTTGGCCGGACGCCTCAGGCCATCGGCGGCAAGGGCAGCACGAACATACGGCTGTAGACGTGAGGACGGTCCGGCGTGGTGAAGACAACAAAGTCTTCGCCCGAGCGCGCTGCGGCCTCCCGGACCAGCGCGTTGAAGCCATCCCCCTGGCCGGGACGGGCGACCAGCATGTAGCCGTCGCCCTCGACTTCTACGTCGTGGGCTTCGGATCGCGTCAGGAGTCGGTCCAGCAGACGTCCCATTCAACAAGAGAACCACTCCCGGGGCCTAGTGCGCAACCGCTGCAGTGTCGCGGCTTCGGGAGCTGTCGGACCGGCCGTTCGTTTGACAGCCATGTCGGCCGCACCCCTGCCTGTCCCGCCTCTGGAGACGCGTTACCTGCGCGACCTCGGTCGGGCGTTCGCGGGGGCCCTTCTGTTCAGCATACCCTTGTTGATGACCATGGAGATGTGGCGCCAGGGCGTGGCGATGGACCGGGGACGCCTGCTGCTGTTCGTGAGCGCCGGCCTGCCGCTGCTTTACGGCCTGGCGACCTATGCGGGCTTTGACCGGCGGCGCGGGGCGGTCAACGACCTGCTGGACACGGGGGCGGCCCTGCTGGTCGGCGGGCTCACTGCAGGGCTGCTCCTCACACTTTTCGGAATCCTGGACTGGCGCGCCCCGCACGACGTCGTCGGCATCCTGGCGCTTCAGTCCATCCCGGCCGCCATGGGCGCCCTGCTGGCGCGGCGTCAGCTTTCGGCGGACGGCGGCGAAGGGGGAGAAGAGACGAACGCCTACGGGGGGGAGCTCTTCCTGATGGCCGCCGGCGCCCTGTTCCTGGCCCTGAACATCGCGCCGACCGAGGAGATGAGCGTGATCAGCTACAAGACCACGACCTGGCACGCCCTGGTACTGATGCTGGTTTCGATCGCCGTGCTGCATGGACTGGTGTTCAGCGCAGGCTTCGCCGGCCAGGAGGACGCTGACCATCCGCGGCGCGCCCTGCTGGATTTCACACTGCCCGGCTATGGGATCGCCCTGCTGGTCAGCCTGTTCGTGTTGTTCGTCTTCGGCCGGATCGAGGGACATTCCCTCCCGGGCGTGCTGCACACCACGGTCATACTCGGCTTCCCGGCGTCGATCGGCGCCGCCGCCGCCCGTCTGCTGGTCTAGCCATGAGCCCACGTCGCAAATCCGCCGAACCGATCCGGCCCCGGCTCCAGTGGGTGACGGGGCTGACGGGGCTGGGCCTCGTCTGCGCTGCCGCGGGTGTGCTCGCAGTCGACGCTTTCCAGCCCGACACGCCGCCGGACCTGGTCCCGCGCAGGGTCGAGGTCAGACAATCCGGCGCGAACTATGTGCTGGCGTTTGAAGTGCGCAACCGCGGCCGCGAGACCGCAGCCTCTGTCAGGGTCGAGGGAAGGACCGCGACCTCCCGGGCCGAGGCCGTCATCGACTATGTCCCCGGGATGGGAACGGCTTACGGGGCCCTGGTCTTCAACGACGATCCCCGAGGCGCGGAAATCCGGATCAGCGGCTGGTCGGCGCCCTGACGTCGGAGCGGGAAGGCCCGGTGTCCGGCTCAATCCGAGCGAACCAGTCGGCATAGGGCGTGTTGCGGGCCAGGCGGCGATTGTAGTCCGGCGCGCCGTCCGCCCACCAGACCGGACCACGTTCACCCAAGGCGACCTTGGCGGCCTGGACGCGATCCCGGGCGTCCTTTAACGGCCCGTCGCCCATGAGCGCCGCACGGACGGCCCGTCGCGCAGACATGAGTTCGGCGACGTGTCGCGCCCTCTCGGCTTCGGTCAGTTCCGGATTGGCGCGCCGCCAGAGCTGGCCGCGTACGACGATGTAGCGGCCATCGGGCGTGGTCAGCGGAGTCCGCGAATTCCCCGGTCCCGCGCTGGCCGGATCATTCGGCGATCTGTTCATCGAGCAGGGTGCGAGCCGCATCCACGGCAGTCTTGGGGTCGTGGTGGCACCGGTCGATGACCGCGTCGATGCGGCCCTGCTGGCTCGGTGCGACGCGTGCGGCGACCATGCCCCACTGGCCGAACAGGCGATTCCGGATCGGCTCGCGGGCGACAATCTTCAGGTCGGTGTGCCGGGGGTCTGCCGTGATCCGGGCCAGGGTGCGGTCCAGATCCTGCGCTGCCCCTTCCAGAACCTGGAAGAAGCGGCCCCGACTGACCAGGAGGACGCCGGTGAGATTGTCCCGCCGGTTATTGCGATCCGACACGGACAGGATTTCGGCGAGCGTCACCAGCGCCAGATCCGGCCTTCTGGCGTGGCTGCAATAGGCGATGCGTTCAAGCTGGAGGCTCATCGGATGGATCCGGTCGTCCGGGGACGGAATGGAGGAAAGGAGGGGCGGCTGACTCAAATCAGGCCGGTCCGGACGACAGTCCCGGCAGGCCCAGCATGAGAGCGGCGTCTTGCTCAACGGCCGGGAAGCAGAGGAACCTGGCCGCCGTGGCGCCGCCGCGCAGACGGACGTCGAGCTGCACCTCCCGACCGGCCCGGGCGAGGCGCAGCGCCAGGTCGCGACCCGTACGCTCGGCGGCGCGACCGCTGGCGAACAGCATGGGGTTGTCGAAGGCATCTGCCGTGACCGCCCAGCCGCCATCAACGGGAGCTACGCTGAGAGCGACGGTCACCACCGGTCGCCCGCGGTCGACGCGTCGAACCGGGTCCCGGGGGTCATGCCGCCGCCTTGGGTCGGCGCGCCTGGCGACACAGTGTGGTGAGCGTTCTAGACATCGACGGACCGTCCAGGTGGCTGACGTCGGCGATGGTGTAGCCTTCCTTCTCCAGCGCTCGGGAAATGTCCCATCGCGCGCGATAAAGGCCGGTCCGGGCGAGCTCCAGGGCGCGCTCCACGACATGGGGGCGTTGACCCGATCGGGCGCCGGTTGCCGGGCTGGATGTCATGGCGAAGCTCCCTCTTTCGCCGCACAACTCCTCACCGGAAGCGATTGTTCCTGTGTCGGAATTCGACATGGAGAGTGAACGGCAAAAGGATCTGTGTCCGCGTCAGATGACGTCCTGAACCAATCCCTTGGCCTTCGCCTCCTGCGCCTCGATGTACCAGTTCTCGGGCGCCCGCCGCAGAACCTCTTCCATGTCGATCTCGGATCCACGGACGAGGTTCTCGAACCCCTCGTTCTGAATGGCGATGGAATGCTCCAGCTCGTGCAGGACCGCCCGCACAGAGGCGACGCAGGTGGTCAGCGGTCCGGCCACGTGGAGCATCTTGTCCATCTTCCGCTCGTGGATCATGACCCGCGTTCCCCGGGTGAGATATCGGTTGGGGATGGCGAAGAAGCTCATGAAGGTGGCCCCGGCGGAGTAGATGGCCGCCTTGCCCAGGAAGACGAAACGTCGGGCGGGGTTGAGGTCCGAATGGAACCTGATGTCTTCGCCCATCATCCGGGCCACCTCAGGATCGCCGCCAAGGGTCGAGAGCTCCACCACCACGAGGCCTGTCGCCGGCGCCTGATCCAGCTGCGCGCGGAAACGGTCGTACATGTCATAGTCGACCACGCCGGCCAGCTGGATGCGCGGAGCGTCGAATGCCTTGGGCTCGAGCGGGCCGTTCAGGGCGGTCGGCTCGGGCTCGGCCTGGGACAGGGGCGGCGTGGTCACGACTGAATCTCGTAGCCCTGGGTTTCGGCCCAGGTACGGGCCGCGTCGGCGCTGAAGAACGGACGCAGGGGATTGCGAAGAACCTGGTCGCCGTCGTGCAATTCGCACTCGAACCAGCGGATGATGCGCTGGTCGGACGTACGGCGGGCGACCGGAATGAGGATGGCGTAGCGAGACATGGGAGCGGCAAACCCGTGTCGGGGCGAAGTGTTCCGGCCTCTCAGGGGTCAGCTCTCCGGGGTCACGTCACGCACCTCCAGGACGGTGTGCTGTCGGCCCTGCTCATCCTCCAGCACGACCTTCAGCAGGCCGTCCATCCAGAACCGGTCCTCCCGGGAGGCGAGGCTCTGGGCCAGGGTTCTCAAGGCTGCGCGCCGGGCGCTGTCGAGATCGGGGAAGTCCTCCCCGTCCTCATCACGGACCGAGTCGCCGTCGAGCAAGTGGATGAAATATCTGGCCATGTCGCCGAAAACACGGGCCGCGCTCACCGGTTCCGGGGCAGGATCTGAAGGTCGCAGGCCAGGTCGTGGAGCTGTGCGTAGCAGCCGCAGGCCCGGCGAATGAGCGCAGGGCGGTCCAGGATTTCAAACCGCGACCGGGTGTGGCGAAGGATCCGGCCTTTCTTGAGATCGCCGAAAGCCTCGACCATTGATGTCCGCTGCACGCCCAGGGCCTCGGCGATCTGCTCCTGGGTCATCTCGAAGCTGGACACGCCGGTCAGGTCGCTGGTCGTCAGCAGCCAGCGCGCAGCCCGCTGCGGCACCCGATGGAGGATGTTGCAGAGCGCCAGCTGGTTCGCCTGGGCCTGATAGAAATGCGTCAGGACGAGCAGGCGATGGCGCACCCCCGGCCGGCGATCCGCGAGAGCGCGCAACTCTTCGGCCGCACCGACAAGTGCGGACCCGCCCACGGTGCAGTTCACCTGCCAGCTGCTCGGCGTGCGGGCCATGACCGGCGCCAGGCCTGACAGTCCCTCCTTGCCGATGACGGCCGTCTCAAGGTGCTCGCCGTCCGGGGTGAGGGTGACGTTGGCGAGCTGGGCGGTGACCGGGAAATGGACCAGATCGACGACGCGATCCCGCTCGATCAGCACCTCGCCCGACCGCAGACTGACGGGGCGCAGGATTCCGATCAGGGCGTCACGATCACCCGGCGCCAGGCGGTCGAGGAAGTAGTTGTCCGGCACAGTCCCTCCGTAGCTATGCTGACCCTAGCCGCGAAGGCCATCGGCGTATGTCCGGCGTCCGACTTAGTGGGGCCGATTGCGTCGGAATCCGACAGAGGAACGGGTTTTCGCGCCTCCGGTTTCGGGGGCGGAAGGAGACCCCAATGGCCGATAAAACACTCGACAACCTGTTCTACGACACGCTCCGCGACATCTATTATGCGGAACGGAAAATCCTGAAGTCGCTGCCGAAAATGGCGCGGGCGGCTCAATTGCCCGAGCTCAAGGCGGCGTTCGAGAAGCACCGGGAAGAGACCGAAGGGCAGGTCGAGCGCCTGCAGGAGGTCTTTGAAATCATCGGCAAGGCCGCTCGCGGCAAAACCTGTGATGCGATCGATGGGATTCTCGCCGAGGGCGATGAGATCGCCGAGGAGTACAAGGGAACGTCCGCCCTCGACGCCGGCCTCATCTCGGCGGCGCAAGCGGTGGAGCATTACGAAATCACCCGTTATGGCACCCTGAAGCGCTGGGCGGGTCTGTTGGGCTTCGACCGCGCCGTCGCCCTGCTGGACGAGACCCTGAAGGAAGAGTCCGCTACCGACGAGGCGCTGACGGCGCTGGCTGACAGCGTCGCGAATGCGAACGCGCAGGGCGCTGACGCCGCCTGATGCGGGACGGGTCCGGTCGTCGGCCGGCCCCGTCCTTCCGCCTACGACCCGGAAGCGAGCCGCTCACGGGGCAGCTCTCCTGAAACCCGCGCGGCCGGTCGGGCGAAGCCGATCCAGTGGTCTGCCGTGGCCAGAAGCGCGAGCCGTCGGACGGCGTCCGTCTCGGTCACGACCTCGGCGATGAGGGCGCGGACTTCTTCACGAACGGATTGAAGCAGGGGCGTTTGCGACATGGCGACCGATAGTCTTCGGGCTCGCCGAAGGTTGCTCCGCCCCGGCGAAAATTGTTCGCTCAGCGATCAAGCGTGTGGCGCTCGTCGCCTCTGAGGTCTGACAGGATCAGCCTGACGATGCCGGGATCACTGTGGAAGACTAGGGCGCTGAGCCGGATGGCGTCCGCCAGATCGACCGCAGGCAAGGGGTCAGTGACCTGTCGGCCGTCGGCGTCAGTCAGGAACAGGCGGTACACGCCCCCGACTGCCATGAACTGCGTCGGCTGTCCGTCGGCTTGCGGTCATTGAAGGTCAGGCACTGTGCGCAGAGACGGGAGACGCTGGCCTCAGGGGCGGAAGAGGATGGTTCGGGCGAATTGGATGTCCTGCGGACCCGGCGCGACGGAGGCGTCCTGCACCAGGGCGATCGCCGCTTCCCCGAACCCGGGATCCGGGTAGGTCTCGCCTGGCGCCTTGCAGTTCTCGAACCGACCGCTGGCCCGCGCGTACACTCCAGGGTCACCGTCACCCTCGACAGAATCGGCTCCTGGACCCGGCCCCGCGCGATCGGCGGTTAGGGCCGGTTGATCCGGCGGCGCACCTGTCGGGCCGGCCCGGGACCGTTCCTTCAGGGCGATGGATGGACCGCACTGCAACCCTGCCGGTGTGCTGGATGGCGGGCGCGGACGCGATCGCTTACACGGTGCCACATGGCTTATCGTCTGGCTCTCTTCGACTTCGATGGCGTCCTCGCCGACAGCGCAGGCTGGTTCAGCGCACAGCTGCCCGACCTGGCGTCGCGTCATGGCTTTGTCGCGCCGGACGCCAAGGGGCTGGAACGGCTTCGACGGCTGCCGTCACGACAGATCCTCAAGGAATTTAAGGTCTCGCCCCTGCGTCTGCCGGCGATCGCTGCCGACCTGAGGCGGAGGATGGCTGCGGACGCCGCCTCCATCCGCCTCTTCGCCGGCGTGCCCGATCTGATGTCGGACCTGCGGGACGCGGGCGTCCGGCTGGCCGTGGTGAGCTCCAACAGCGAGGCCAATGTGCGGGCCGTTCTGGGCGCGCAGGCTGGCCTGATCTCGGCCTATAGCTGTGGCGCGGCCCTGTTCGGCAAGTCCACGCGGTTCCGCCATCTGCTGGGACGCTACGAACTGGATGCGGATCAGGCCTGTGTGGTGGGGGACGAGGTGCGCGACATTGAGGCCGCTCACAAGGCCGGACTGCCGGCAGCGGCAGTGGGGTGGGGCTATGGGGCGCCAGAGGCGCTGGCCGCCGCCGTACCGGATTTTCTGGCGCGGTCCCCTGAAGAGCTGCGACAGTTCCTGACGCGGTGAGGCCAGGCGTTTTCCAAAAACGAACACGAGCTGCCGGGAGTCGGAAACCGACAGTCCGGACCGACGGACAGGCGTAAGGACCGTTCGCATCGAAGATCAGTCCACCGCTTGCGAAGCCAGGCGGGCGGCAGGCTATTCAACGGAGGGCCGGATGGCGTTTTTTGTTTTCCTGGAGACCGATATCCTGGAGCCGCCCAGAAGGGAGCCTCTGGGCGCGGAGACCCGTGAGGACGCGTTGGAAGAGGCGGCGGCCGTGCTGGCGCTGCGCCCACACGCCCTGAAGGCCCACGTCTTCGAAGACGCGACGGCGGTTGGAACGGTGCACCGTCCATAACCGCACGCATAGAGGTCGCGAACCGGGACACGCCATCGCCGGTCGAAAACCTGAACGCGCCGCGAGGATGATCTCCCGGCGGCCGGTCGGGATCAAAGCGCCCGGGGCAGCCGGACCGTGAAGGTGCTGCCCTGTCCCGGGCCGTCGCTTCGCACTGTGATGTCACCCTTGTGCAGCTGGACCAACTGACGGACCAGCGCCAGGCCGATGCCGAGCCCCTCGGCCGAGCGTCCGTCGGGTCCGGGGGCCTGGGTGTAGAGGTCGAAGATACCGGCCTGCAGTTCGAGGGGAATACCGACCCCGTTGTCCGAGACCTCAAAGACGACGGTGTCGGCCTCCAGCCGCGTGGCCAGGCGCAGGGCGCCTTCGGGCGGGGTGTATTTGGCGGCGTTGGTGAGCAGGTTGCTGAGAATCTGGGAGACGCGGGTGAAGTCGGCCATGATCCAGGCGGCTTCAGCCGGGCCCTCCACCTCCAGGCTGTGGCGACCCGCCGTCACCTTGGGTCGGCTGGTTTCGACGGCCGAGTCCAGCACGGCCTGGACCGACACCCGCTCGAGCCGCAGGTTGATCTTGCCCTGATCAATCCGGGTGACGTCCAGCAGGTCCTCGATCAGACGGGAGAGGTGATGAACCTGGGTGGTCATGCGGGCGCGGACCACCATGGCGGCATCGGCCCTGGCTTCGCGCTCCAGCAGCTGGAGCCCCGCCTGCAACGCCATCAGGGGGTTGCGCAGCTCATGCCCCAGAACAGCCAGAAACTCGTTCTTGCGTCGGTCCGCAGCGGTCAGGGCGGCGGCGTGGGCGTCCAGCGCGTCACGCTGGCGCACCACCTCGCGGCGGTAGTCGTAGAGATCGATGAAGACCTCGGCCTTGCTGCGCAGGACATCCGGCTCGATCGGCTTCTGGATGAAGTCCACGGCCCCGGCTTCGTAGCCCCGGAAGCGGCGCTGCCGGTCCGCGCTGCCCGCGGTGACGAAGATGATCGGGATATGACGGGTGCGGGTATTGCCGCGCATGAATTCGGCCAGCTGGAAGCCGTCCATCCCCGGCATCTGCACGTCGAGCAGGGCGAGGGCCACGTCGGTGTTGAGCAGGATCTCCAGCGCCTCGTCGCCTGACAGGGCCTTGAGCACCTCCACCCCTTCGCGGCGCAGCAGGGCCTCGAGGGCGAGCAGGTTCTCCTCCAGGTCGTCGACGATCAGGACGGCTGCGGGAGTCGGGGCGGGGAACGAGGCAGGGGTCATCCGGCGCTCCAGTCGGCGAGGCGGGCGGTCAGGGCGTCGAGCGAGAAGGCCTGCGCGGTCGGGCAGGCGGCCAGGGCCGCTTCCGGCATGGCTGGGGCGGCGGCCTGATCCGGGTCCTGGACCAGGGCGAGGCCGCCGGCGCGCGCCACCGCGGCCAGGCCGGCGGCGCCGTCATCATTGGCGCCGGTCAGGATCACACCGGCCAGGCCGGCGCCCCAGGCGTCGGCGGCGCTTTCGAACAGGACATCGATGGACGGGCGGGAGTAGTGGACGGCCTCGTCGGAGGACAGGGCCAGGTCGCCGCTCTGCTCGACCAGCAGGTGATAGTCGGGCGGCGCGAAATAGACCGTACCCGGCAGGGCCGGCTCCTTGTCCTCCGCCTCCTTGATGCGCAGGCCGCAGCGCGCCTGCAGCAGGGGCACCAGCATATTGTCCCGGTCGGGCGGGACATGGACCGCCACCAGGATCGGCGGGCTGTCCACGGACAGGGTCGGCAGGAGGGCGAGCAGGGCCTCGACGGCGCCGGCGGAGGCGCCGATGACGATGGCCGAGCGGGGCCGGTGGGGGGGCGGGGCAGGGGCGGGGGCGTCGGTCATGCGGCCTGCTTCCGGTAGATCTTCTCGTCGCCGACGAATTCGGTGAAGGCGCGGGCGTGGCTGGAGAAGCGCAGGCTTTCGCGCGAACCCAGACCGAGGAAGCCGTTGCGGGGCAGGGTGTCGTGGAAGAGGCCGATGGCCCGGTCCTGCAGCTCGCGATCGAAATAGATCATCACATTGCGGCAGGAGACCAGCTGCATCTCGGCGAAGACGGCGTCGGTCACCAGGCTGTGGTCGGAGAAGACCACCCGTTCGCGCAGGCTCTTGTCGAACACCGCCCGTCCGTAGTCGGCCGTGTAGTAATCCGACAACGAGGAGCGCCCGCCGGACTTCTGGTGGTTCTCGGTGAAACGCCGGATGCGGTCCATGGCGTAGACGCCCGCCTCGGCCGCGCGCAGCGCCTCGGGATTGATGTCCGTGGCGTAGAAGAGGGTGCGTTCGTACAGGCCCTCCTCCTTGAACAATATGGCGAGCGAGTAGACTTCCTCGCCATGGCTGCAGCCCGCCACCCAGACCTTCAGTGACGGCCAGGTGCGCAGGTGGGGGATGACCTTCTCCCGCAGGGCGCGGAAATAGCCCGGATCTCTGAACATCTCGCTGACCTGGACGGTCAGATAGCCGAGCATCCGCGACAGCATGCCGGGCTCGTGCAGCAGGGCGGCCTGCATGGCCGAGAAGCTGGCGAAACCCATCTGGTCGCGGGCCTGGGTCAGGCGGCGCTTGATCGACGCCCTGGCGTAATGCCGGAAGTCGAAATGATAGCGCTGATAGAGCGCTTCCAGCAGCAGCTGGATTTCCAGGTCCTCCAGGCTTTCCGGCATGGCTCAGCGAGACATCCAGACGCGGACGAGGGACAGCAGCTTGTCCACGTCCAGCGGCTTGGCCATGTAGTCGTTGGCGCCGGCCGCGAGGCAGCGCTCCTGGTCGTCCGGCATGGCCTTGGCGGTGAGCATGAGGATCGGCAGCTTGCCGAAACGGCTGTCCTCCCGGATCCGGCGCGTGGCCGTCAGGCCGTCCATCACGGGCATCATCACGTCCATCAGCACCAGGTCGATCTCTTGCGAAGGGTCGGATGCGGCCGCCTCGAGCCGGTCGAGCGCCTCCTGTCCGTTGCGCGCGATGTCCACCAAAGCGCCCTTGGGCTCCAGAACGTTCGTCAGGGAATAGACGTTGCGCACATCGTCCTCGACGATGAGAATTCTCCGACCCTCCAGAACCGCGTCGCGGTTGCGGGCCTTGCGGATCATGCTCTGCTGCTCGGGCGGCAGGTCCGAGACGACCTGGTGGAGGAAGAGTGAGACCTCGTCCAGCAGCCGCTCCGGCGACTTGGCGCCCTTGATGATGATGGAGCTGGAATAGCGGCGCAGCTGCTGCTCCAGCTCCGCCGAGAGGTCCTGCCCGGTATAGACGATGACGGGCGGATAGGCGTGCTCATGGTCCCGGCTGAGGGTCTCCAGCAGGCCTGTGCCCGAGGCATCCGGCAGGCTCAGGTCAAGGACCATGCAGTCGAAGGTCTGTTCCGCGAGGGCGGCCAGACATTCGGCGGCGGATCCGACGCCGACGGTCTCGACCTGATCGGAGGCGAGCAGGGCCTGGACCGCCTCGCGCTGGACCTGATCGTCCTCGACCACCAGGACCCGACGCACTGTGCGCTCAAGGGTCTTCTCGAGGCCCGACAGCACCTCGGAGAGGTCTTCGCGCTTGACCGGCTTGAGGGTGTAGCCGCGCGCGCCGAGCGCCAGGGCCGTCTGGCTGTGGTCTTCCGCCGAGACGATATGGATCGGGATGTGGCGGGTTTTGTCGTCGCGCTTGAGGCTGTCCAGGACGGTCAGGCCGGACTGGTCCGGCAGGCCAATGTCCAGGACGATGGCGCTGGGCGAATGGCGGCGCGCCAGGACCAGGGCATCCTCGGCGGTCCCGGCGACCAGGCACTGGAAGCCCAGTTCGCGCGACAGGTCGCGCACGATACCGGCGAACCGGTCGTCGTCCTCGATCACCAGGAGCAGCCGGCGCGAGCCGGTCAGGGCGTTGCGGTCGTCCTCGATGGCGCGCGGCATGGGGGCAGCGCGTGCGGTCGTCTTGGGGGCGCCGGCGGCCTTGGGCGTGCGGGTGGCGCGGGCCTGCGGCGCGGGAGCCGGCGCCTGGGCCGCGGGCGCATAGGTCTGCGGCAGGCTCAGGGTGAAGGTGGATCCTTCGCCGGGCGCGCTGCGCAGGGCGATTGATCCGCCAAGCAGGCGCGCCAGCTCGCGCGAGATCGACAGGCCGAGGCCCGTGCCGCCGAAGCGCCGGCTGATCCCGCCGTCGGCCTGCTGGAAGGCCTCGAACACGCCGGCCTGCTGGTCCGGCGATATGCCGATGCCGGTGTCCTCCACTGCAAATCGGACCGAGTCGCCGTCGGCCGTGATCGCCAGGCGCACGGAGCCGGCCTCGGTGAATTTGCAGGCGTTCGACAGGAGGTTCTTGAGGATCTGCTCCAGCCGCTGCCGGTCGGTCTCGAGGATGTCCGGGACATCGGCGTCGATGCTGATCGCCAGGTCGAGGCCGCGTTCCTCCGCCACCGGTCGGAAGAGCTGATCCAGGTCCGTGGCGACGCGCTGCAGGGACACGCCCTCGGGGCGCACCTGGATGTGGCCGGCCTCGATCTTCGACAGGTCGAGGATGTCATTGATCAGGGTCAGCAGGTCGTTGCCGGAGGACTGGATGGTGTTGGCGTAGCGGACCTGCTCCTCGCTGAGGTTGCCGTCGGCGTTGTCGCCCAGCAGCTTCGAGAGAATGAGAAGGGAGTTGAGCGGCGTGCGCAGCTCGTGGGACATATTGGCCAGGAAGTCCGACTTGTACTGGCTGGCCTGCTCGAGCTGGTCGGCGCGGGCATTGAGTTCGGCGCTGGCGCGTTCCAGGTCGTCCTTCTGGGTCTCCAGGGTCTGGGCCTGTTCCTCCAGCTGGCTGTTGGTCTGCTCCAGCTCGACCTGCTGCTGTTCCAGCCGGGCCTGGGACTCCTTCAGGGCGCGGCTCTGTTCCTCCAGCTCCTCGTTGGAAACGCGCAACTCCTCGCTCTGGACCTGAAGCTCTTCGGCCTGGCGCTGGGTCTCCTCCAGCGCGTTCTGCAGGTCCGACCGGTAGCGGGCGGAGCGCAGGGCCACGCCGATGGCGTCCTCCGCCTCGGTCAGCAGTTGCAGCACCAGCGCGTCGGGCTCGTGCAGGAAGCCCAGTTCGATGACGCCGTTGACCACGCCTTCCGCGCGCGTCGGGGCGATGACCAGGTGGCGGGGCGCGCCTTCGCCCAGGGCCGAGCCAATGGTCAGGAAGTCCTCCGGCACGTCATGCAGCAGGGTCGGGCGACCGTCGGCGGCGACCTGGCCGAGCAGGCCTTCGCGCAGGCGGAACTCGGTGGGGATGCGCGCGCCTGTTGGCGCGCCGAGCAGGGCGGCGCGTCGGAAATGACCGGCCTCGCCCTTGAACAGGGCTGCGGCCTGGGCGCCGACATAGCGGGACAGCCAGGCGAGGACGGCGGCGGACAGCTCTTCGATGGTGAGGTCGCCGCCCATGGCCTCGGTCAGGCCCACCTTGCCGGTCTGCAGCCAGTCCTCGCGTGTGCGGGCCCGTGCGCTGCGGCGGATCAGCAGGAAGACCGCGATCGTCAGGACGCCGCCGAACAGGGCGGAAAGGAGGCCGCTGACCAGGGCGGTGCGGTAGGCGGTCTCCATGTCGACCAGCCATTGCTGGCGCTGGCGCAGGACTTCCGCGCGGATGGCCGCGATCTGGTCGCGGATGGCGTCCATGTCCGTCTTGCCCTGATCGGTCAGGATGATGGCGCGCGCGGCGTCGAGGCCCTCGGCGCGGCGCACCGCGACGATGCGGGCCAGTTCGCCCATCTTGGAATCGAGATGGCGCTTGAGGGGATTGATGGCGCTGCGTTGACGCGGATTGTCGGCGGTCAGTGAAACCAGGGTCTCGAAGCGGTCCGTGACGAGGGGCTGGGCCCGTTCATAGGGGGCGAGATAGCGGGCGTCGCCGGTGAGGACGTAGCCGCGCTGGCCGGTCTCCGCATCCTGGACGGCGCTGAGCAGTTCGTCGGCGGTCACCATCACCGTATGGGTCTGGATGACCCGCTGGTTCGTGGTCCGCAGGTCGGAGACATTGGCGTAGGCGATGAAGCCGCTGACGACGAAGAAGAGCAGGACAGCCGCGAGGCCCGCCGCGGTCCAGAGCTCTAGGCGTGACGGGCGGACAAGGCTGCGGGTCTTGCTCGAGAACATGCGGACTCATCGTGTGGTTGAGGAGGGGACCTGCGTAGCTTCCGGGGGCGATTAAGCAAGGTCTGATTGTGTCGCGCCGTCGAGGCGCCGCCTCAGGCGCCGGGGCGGGACGACGTGTCGTTCGCGCGGGTCAACAGGAAGAAGAAGGGGGCGGGCATGTCCCGGTAGTCCATCAGGCCCAGGACCCGCATCGCGTCAACGGACCGGAAATGGTCGATCACAGGGAGGTCGTCGTAGATCATCGCCGCCGAGGATAGGCCGCCCCGGTCCACGGACCGCAGGCGCGCCCGCGGGGATCTGGTCGCCAGCAGGGGCAGGATGGCCTGGACGAGCCTCCGGACCGCCGGTCGCCGGGCGAACGCCGGCGGATGCAGGGCCAGGGCGGACGGCAAAAGACCCGGATCCACCGCGTGCAGGACACCCCGGCGTTCGAAGAGCAGCGGATCGACGCGATCAACATCGTGGAACCGCTTGCCCCACCAGCCGAGAGGGCCGAGCACGTCGTCGAACGGATGGCGGGTGGGGAGGGCCTCGCCCTTCCAGGCGCCCAGGAGATCCTGCGGCATGACCGGGGGCAGGCGGTCGAAGAGCGCCTCGGCGTCCAGGGGCGGGAGCCCGTCGCGCCGCCAGGCGGCGATCCGGGCGTCAGGGGCGTCGGTGACCATGGGCGTCGAACGTCGCGGTCGATGGATCGATCCGCCGAAGAAGACCGCGGGGTTCAGGGCAGGCCACCGGACGGGCGTCCTTCGGTGAAGGGAACCGGCTCGGGCGCGTTCGGTTGGTCCCGTATTACGGAGATGACCATGACCGACGCCAATTCACCCGATCCGACCCCGACTGATGACGACACCGCATGGCCGGACACAACCGAGCCGCGGAAGGACAATGAGCCGTCCGACGTCGACCGGATCATCGAGGAAAACACCTCGGTCAACGGGATCGACCCTGACGCCAGTTGAGCGACCGCGCCGATCGAAACCCGGCCGGGAACGGCGGACCGGTCGCGGCGTTCGTCTCGCATGAGCCGGATGAACCTGCACCCCGTCGAACGCGCCTTCGAGATCGCCAGGGCGGGCGCCTGCCGCAGCCGCAGCGAGATCGCCCGTGCGATGGAGCGCGAAGGCTACACCATGGCCGACGTCAACCAGCTCGAGGGCACGTCGCTGACCCGGCAGCTGAACGACCTGTGCAAGCAGGCGAGGGTGCAGTCGCAACACAACGTCGACGGCCCCCGTCAAGCCTTGGCGCATTGATCCAGACGGCGCGGCCGGAACACCGGCGAGACACGCCGTCAGGCGACCTCGACCGCAGGTTTCGGGGAAGCGTCTTGAGGGCGCGGCGGCGGGTCCGGGCAGGGAGCCGCTGCAATCTTTCAGAAGCGGTTGGCCAACGCGCGCCTGCGTTTTTCAAGCGCGGTGACGGCAGGGACGCCCCTTGCGGCTATGAGCGGCGGCCCAAGGGAAAGGGCCGCCGCCTTTCGTTCGGCGATGTGCAACCGCGAACAGGCTTGGCGGTTAGCCTGGCATGACCCGTCCTACCCAAAATCGGCTAGACCGCGAGACCTGGGGTATCGTCCTGCTTGCGGGCCTCGCCCTGGTCGTCGCAGCGCTTCTGATCTTCGCTGTCCTGCAGCCTGGCCGGACCGCGGCCGACGAGAAGGCGTCGGCCGAGGCGGTGCAGCAGATGGACCGCGCCCAGGCCCGTGACACGGCTGCGCGCCGGGAGGCGGAAAAGAGCCGGCGCTCCGAGTTCGACTAGGCCCGGTGCGAAGGGATCGTTCGGCAGGCGGGGCGTCCCTTGTCGGGCCTTACCCGGCCGGCCGCCGGCGGCTTCTCCGGTGAATGTGCAGCTTCAACCGGCGCTGCTGATGTTCTGGAAGCGCGGCCGCGCCCCCCGTCGCGCCGTCGCGAGTCCGGCGTTGGCGTCGACAGGGCAGCTGTTGTCACCGGCAGGGCTTGCCGCCACCATGGGCCGTCGACTTCCGCCGAGAACCGCCCATGCCCAAGATCGCGCCTGCCGATCAGACCGAACTGCTGACCGATCCCCCGAGCACCGAGCCCGCGACCCACACCGTCCTGTCGACCCTGCGGGAGCGAATTCTGACCGGGCAGATCGCGCCGGGCGCCCGGTTGCGCGCCGAGGCCCTTGCGACGGAGATGAGTGTTTCGCGCACGCCGATCCGCAGCGCCCTGGCGGTGCTTTCGGCGGAAGGGGTCGTCCAGTACAGCGTCAACCGTGGCTATATGGTCCGGTCGGTCACCATCGGCGACATTCTCGCATCGATCGAGGTGCGCGCGGCCCTGGAAGGCACCGCGGCGCGACTGTCCGTCGAGTACGGCTGGGAACCGTCACAACTGGATCTCCTGACCGAATGCATCACGAAAGGGCGCGCCATCGTGGAGCGCGGGGTCTGGTCGGCCGAGATCGAGGCCGAGTGGTATGAACTCAACTGGATCATCCATCGCGCCATCAACATCGCGGCGCGCAACCCCGTGCTGCGCAACGCCATGCGGATGACCATCCTGGCGCCCGTGACCGGGGACGTCATCCGAACCTCCCCGGTGGTGGCCGCCCAGGTCCCCCAGCGACTCCGGCAGATGCCGTCAGCGCCCCCGGAGCATATCCGGCGCTCACAGGATGATCATGAGGCGATCCTGGCGGCGATACGGGCCGATGATCCGGACGCGGCCGAGCGCCTCATGACCGCCCACGTCATGGCGACCAAGGTCAGGGTCCATGCCCTGGCGACGCTTCGCTGAACGGGTGGTTGGTCCGCGCATCCAATGTTGCGTGACTTTGCATCCAATCTGTTGACGTCTCGTATCCAGTCTGAATAACCTCCCTGAACTGACCGGTCTGACCGGCGGATAAAAACACGACCCAGGGAGGGCGACATGGACTTCAACAGCCGCAAGGCGCTGGCGACCGGTGTCGCCATGGCGGCCCTGATGGGCGCGGGCTCGGTGTGGGCGCAGACCGCGCCGCCGTCGCAGGAGGCCGGGACGGCGCTGCTTGACGAGGTCATCGTGACCGCGCAGCGGCGCAACCAGCGTCTTCAGGACGTGCCTGTCACCGTCACGGCGTTCGGCGCCGAGGAGCTGGAGCAGGCGCGCATCAAGGATGTCGACGATGTGGCGACGCGAACGCCCGGCCTGCAGTTCGACGCCTTCCCGGCCTCGCAGCCGCGCATCGCCATCCGCGGAATCGGATCGACCGACCGTGGCGCGGCGGGCGACCCCAGCGCGGCCGTCTTCCTGGACGAAATCTATCTCGGCCGTCCGGGGATGGTGGCCTTCGACGCCTTCGACATCGAGCGCATCGAGGTGCTGAAGGGCCCCCAGGGCACGCTCTATGGCCGCAACGTCGTGGGCGGCGCGATCAATGTGGTGACCCAGCGCCCGGACCTGGACGCGCTCGGCGTCTCGACCGAGACGACCGTGGGCAACTATGGCCGGCTGGAAGGCGCGGCGGTTCTGAACGCGCCCTTCGCCGACGGCCGGGCGGCCGTGCGGGCCAGCGGCAGCTGGCGCACCCACGACGGCTACACCGACAACAGCTTCACGGGCGGCGCTGTCGACGACCAGGACACGCTCAGCGGACGGCTCCAGATCGCCGCCGAACCGTCTGACACCGTGCGTCTGTCCCTGACCCTGGACGGCACCCGGGACCGGGCCGCCGGCCCCGCCAACCGGGTGCTCGACCTGGACGAGAGCGATCCGCTGTCGGCGTTCTGGACCCCCAACCGTGACCGCGACAGCTTCGCCGGGTCCACCGACGGCTACCAGAACCGCGACACCTGGGGCCTGCGGGGCGAAGCCGAAATCGACCTGTCGTTCGCCACCCTGACCTATCTCGGCGGCTACCGGAACCTGGACTACAGCACCGCCTATGATTTCGACGGCGGCAATCCGGCGACCAACTTCATCCAGATCTCCGGCGGCAATGACGAGCAGACGGACGCCTCCAGCCACGAGCTGAGGCTGTCGTCCCTGCCGGGCAGCGCGATCCAGTGGGTGGCCGGCGTCTACAACTACAACAGCGACGTTCACCGCCTCGACACCCTGATCCTCGATCTGGGCGGGGAGGGGACGGAGACCTACACCCAGGACGCCGAGCTGAGGAGCTATGCGGTGTTCGGCGATGTCACCGTGCCGATCGGTGATCGCTTCTCGCTGATCGGGGGGCTGCGCTATTCGCAGGATGAGAAGGACTACCGGATCTCCAATACCGCCGGGGACTCCGTGTTCCGGGGCGATGAGCTGTTCGACGTCTCGGCCTCGGCCAGCTTCGACGCCCTGACCTGGCGGGTCGGCGCCGACTACGAACTGGCCGACAATCATCTGCTGTATGTGATGGTGTCGCGGGGCTTCAAGAGCGGCGGCTTCCAGGACCTGCCGGGCACCGCCGAGGAGGCGGCGGATCCGTTCGAGCCCGAATACGCGACCCAGTACGAGATCGGCCAGAAGAGCGTCTTCCTGGGCGGGCGTCTGACCTGGAACAACACCCTCTACACGATCGACTACACGGACCTCCAGACCCGCCGGACCCTGCCGAACGGGGCCGTGGTCACCGATAACGCGGGCGCGGCGACGATCAACGGCTATGAGACCTATCTGAGCTGGCGGCCGTTCGGCGGCGCGCGGATCGTCGCCGGCTATGGCTATACGGACGCGACCTTCGACGACTATTTCGTTGATGACACGACCAACTATGCGGGCAACCGGATTGCGCGGGCGCCGAAGCACAAGCTGGTGCTGTCCCCGTCCTATGACTGGGACCTGGCGGACGGCGCGACGATCCGCGCGGCGGTCGACTACCGCTACGAAAGCCTGATCTACGAGGACAACTCCAACACCGGGCCCGAGCGGCGCGAGCCCACGAACATCTATGACGCCCGGGTCATCTACACGCCGGCCTCCGACCGCTGGTCCGTGTCGCTGTGGGGCAAGAACCTCTCGGACGAGGTCACCCGGTCCTTCCAGGGCGCCTTCCTGGGCGCGAATTTCGGCGCCTATGCCCCGCCGCGCACCTATGGTCTCTCCGTCAACTGGAGCCTCTGACGACGCCGGTTCCTCGTCTCTCCCGGCGAGGGCCTGATTTCCTGAGCCTCTCGGCCTGCCGGTTCGCCGGCGGGCCGCCTTTTTGAAAGCCGCGCCGTGACCCTAACCGCCCTTCAGAATCCGGCCTTGCTGGGCGCGGGGATGATCCTGACCTTCATGGTCCTGATCATGGCCCGGCGGCTTTCGGCGATCACCGCCCTGATCCTGGTTCCGGTGATCTTCGGCCTCCTGGCCGGCGCGGGGGCCGGGCTCGGCGAGATGATGGTCGGGGGGGTGACGGCGCTGACGCCCACGGCGTTGATGCTGGCCTTCGCCGTCCTGTATTTCGGGATCATGATCGACGCCGGCCTGTTCGATCCCCTGGTGCGGTTCGTGCTGCGGACGGTGGGGGACGACCCGGTGCGCGTCACCATCGGCACGGCGCTTCTGGCCACCATCGTGTCGCTGGACGGGGACGGCGCGACCACGGCCCTTGTCACCATCTCGGCCATGCTGCCGGTCTATCGCCGCCTGGGCCTCAACCCGCTGATCCTGGCGCTTCTGCTGGGGCTGGCCACCTCCGTGACCAATCTCATTCCCTGGGGCGGCCCGACGGCGCGCGCGGCGACCGCGCTCGGCATTGACCCGGCGCTGCTGTTCCTGCCGATGATGCCGACAATGCTGGCGGGCACGGCCTTCGCCGTGTTCGTCGCCTGGCGCATGGGCCTGTCCGAGCGCAAGCGGCTGGGCGCGCTGACGCTGCAGCCCCTGCCGCTGGGCCCCGCGCCCGAGACGGAGGTGATGGCCGAAGACGGCGATCCCGAGCCGCACGCGGACGTGCGTCGCCCGAAGCTGTTCTTCTTCAACCTGGCGCTCACCCTCGGCCTGATGGCGGGCCTGCTGCTCGGCCTGGCGCCCTTGCCCGTGATGATGATGAGCGCCTTCGCCATCGCCATGATCGTCAACTACCCGAGCCTGAAGTCCCAGCGGCAGCGGATCGCCGCGCATGCGGAGAATGTCGTGAACATCGTGCTGCTGATCTTCGCCGCCGGCGCCTTCACCGGCATCCTGCAGGGGACCGGCATGGTGGAGGCCATGGCGGCTGCGCTGGTTTCGGCGATCCCGCCGCAACTGGGGCCCTATTTTGCGCCGATCACCGCCCTGGTCAGCATGCCCCTGACCTTCTTCATGTCCAATGACGCCTTCTACTTCGGCATCCTGCCGGTGCTGGCCGAGACGGCCGGCCACTACGGCGTGCCGCCCGAGGCGATCGCGCGGGCGTCCCTGACCGCCTTGCCGGTGCATGCCATGAGCCCGCTGATCGCGGCCATCTACCTGGTGTGCGGCCTGCTTAAGGTCGACGTGGGCGCGGCCCAGCGCTTTTCGCTCAAATGGGCCGTCATGGCCTGCCTGGTCCTGATCGCGGCGGGGCTGGCGTCAGCCGCCTTCCCGTTCAGGGTCGGTTGATCGGCCCCGATGACGACCGAGGCGGACGCGGGGGCGCCGGCGCCCCGGCCCGGACCGCGAGCCTGGGCCGGGGTCTGGACCTGGGCGGGTCTGGTCGCGGTGTCCATGGCCCTGGTCCTGGTGCTGCAGGCGGTCCGCGCGCCGGCCGCCCTGCTGCTGGGACCGATGGCGGCCGGCGTGGCCTTCGGCCTGAAAGGCGCCGTGATCCGCCCCTCGCCGCTGGCGTTCGGCGCGGCCCAGGCCCTTGTCGGCTGCCTGATCGCCGGGTCGGCGACGGCGGGGTTCTGGAGCGGGGTTCTGGCCCACCTTCCCGTCTATGTCGCGCTCGCCGCCTCGACCCTGGCGGTCACCCTGGCCTTTGGCTGGGTGATGGCGACCCGGGGCTGGCTGCCGGGAACGACGGCGATCTGGGGACTGGCCCCCGGGGCCTCCACCGCCATGGTCCTGATGTCCGAGGCGTTCGGCGGCGACCGGCGGCTGGTCGCCATGATGCAATATCTTCGCCTGCTCCTAGTGGCGCTCCTGGCCATGGGACTGGCCCAGCTGAAGGGCGCGACGCCCGGTCATCCGCCGACGGCCTGGCTCGCACTCGGCGACCCCGCCGCCGTCGCGCTCACCCTGGCCTTCGCCGGCATCACAGGCTGGGTGGGCAAGGCGTCACGCCTGCCGGCCGGGATCTTCCTCGCGCCAATGCTGGCGGGCTCGGCTCTGCAGGCCCTGGGCGTGCTCAGTCTCGAGTTGCCGGTGCTGGTCGCGGCGTTCGCCTACGCCATGATCGGATGGAGCATCGGACTGGGCTTCACCCGCGACGCCCTGGCCTACAGCGCCCGACTACTGCCGCGGATCCTGGCGACCCTCGCGGCGCTGCTCGCCTGCTGCGGGGGACTGGCGATCGTGGTCAAGCTGGCGACCGGCGTCGACTGGCTCACCGCCTGGCTCGCCACCAGTCCGGGCGGAACCGACACCATCCTGATCATCGCCACCGCAACGCCGGTCGACCTGCCCTTCATCCTCGGCGGGCAACTCGTGCGTTTCCTGATGGTTCTCGCGATCGGCCCCCTGCTGGCGCGCAAGCTTGCGCAGCGGCTGTCCCCCGATCAAACCCGGTCGCCGGTGGCCGCTGACCTTCCCCGAAACCCGATCCGCCGAAAACGCCCATGACCGCTGAAATCGCTCCTGCCGCTCCGCTCGCCACCCTGACGGACATCCAGACGCTGGAGCGCGCCGGCTGGCCCTCCGACCTGCCGACCTCCACCTATGGCCTGCTCCAGGCCTCCGCCCTGCGTTTCGGCGACCAGCCCGCCGTCTCCTTCTTTCTGGAAGCCGCCAGCCATCGCCGGCTGACCACCCTGGGGTATCGGGATCTGTTGCGGGAGGTGACCCGGGCGGCGAACCTGTTCCACCGCGTTGGGATCGGGCCGACGGAGGTGGTGGCCCTGGTCCTGCCCAATCTGATCGAGACCCATCTCTGCCTGTGGGGCGGCGAGGCGGCCGGCGTGGTCTTTCCGATCAATCCCCTGATGGAGGCCGAGGCGATCGCTGATCTCCTGAGGGAGTCCGGGGCCGTGGCGGTCGTGACCCTGGCTCCGTTCCCGGGGGCCGACCTCTACGACAAGGTGGCCGCCGCGGTGGCGTCCGCGCCGCGTGTCAGGACCGTCGCCCTGGTGGATCTTGCGCCCCATGTGAAGGGCCCGAAACGCTGGGCCGCCCGTCTGGTCCAGGCCGGGATGAAGCGGCGATCCGCGCGCCTGCGGCCCGGGGTGGACGTCGTGGATTTCGGCCGGGCGCTCAAGCGGGCGGCGGGCGACCGCCTCGAGAGCGGGCGGACCATCGGCGCGCATGACACGGCCTCGATCTTCGGCACCGGCGGTACGACCGGCGCGCCCAAGCTGGCGCGCCGCACCCACGCCAATGAGGTCGCCAACGCCTGGATGGCGTCACGCATGATCGTCTCGGGCCTGGGGCCGGGCGCGACCTTCTTCGCCGGCCTGCCGCTGTTCCACGTCAACGGCGCCATGGTGACGGGCCTGTCCGCCTTCCTGCTCGGGACCCATGTTCTGATCGGAACCCCGCAGGGGTTCCGCGGCGCCGGCGTCATCGACCGCTTCTGGGAGATGGCCGCCCATCATGGCGTCACCGCCTTCAGCGGGGTGCCCACACTGTTCTCCGCCCTGCTGCAGAGGCCCGTGGCCGGGCACGACCTCAGCCGCCTCGCCTTCGGAATCTGCGGCGCCGCCCCGATGTCGCCGGAGCTGCTGGATCAGTTCCAGCGCACGACCGGGGTGAAGGTGCTGGAGGGTTATGGGCTGACGGAAGCGACCTGCGTGGTGTCCGTGCACGCCCTGGCCGGAATCCAGAAGATCGGCTCCGTCGGCCTTCCCCTGCCGTTCCAGGCGGTCCGGATCGGTGAATCGGACGGCGAGGGGGTGATCCGGCGGCTGGCGGACCCCGGCCAGGTCGGCGCGGTCCTGCTGCGCGGCCCCGACGTCTTCCAGGGCTATACGGATGTCCGGCATGAGCACGGCCTGTGGGTGGAGATCGGCGGCGAACGCTGGCTCGACACGGGCGATCTGGGCCTGATCGACGCGGACGGCTTCCTCTGGCTCAAGGGGCGGACGAAGGATCTGATCATCCGCGGCGGCCACAATATTGATCCCGCCATGATCGAGGACGCCTTCTACAGCCATCCCGCCGTGGAGCTCGCCGCGGCCATCGGCCGGCCCGATCCGCACGCCGGCGAGGTTCCGGTCGTCTACATTCAGCTGAAGCCGGGCGCGACCGTCGATCCGGATGAACTGGCGACCCACGCCGGCGGGCGCATCAGCGAACGGGCGGCGCGGCCGAAGGCGGTGCATCTGATCGAAACCATGCCGTTGACCGCCGTCGGCAAGGTGCACAAGCCGACCCTGCGCCGGCTTGACGAGGAAGACCTCCAGGCGGCGAATGGCCCGGTCGGCTGAGGGGCGTCCGGGCGCGCCGGGGTCAGTCGCGGAAACCCGGGTCGATCCGGTCGAGCTTGCGCAGCAGGGGGGGCCAGGCGACCCGTTCGGCGATCATCTTCGACTGGGGAGAGCGGGCCTGGGCCCTGACGGTCTCGATCGCCTCGGCGGACGGATCGTTCAGGGCGGCGCGGCCCGCCGCCAGCATCAGCACCTGGGCCTCGCAGGCGCGCTCGAGGAAATACATGCGAACGAAGGCCTCCGCGACGCTCGAGCCGACGGTCAGTGTGCCGTGGTTGCGCAGGATCAGGGCGTTCCGGTCGCCGAGATCGGCGACGATCCGCTCACGCTCGTCCAGCGCGTCGGCGATGCCCTCGTGGTCGTGATAGGCGATGTCGTGATGGGCGATCATGGCCGTCTGGGTGTGGGGCAGCAGGCCCTCCTTCATCGCCGACACGGCCTGACCGTGCGGCGTGTGCAGATGGATGACCGCCTGGGCGTCCTCGCGCGCCGCGTGGATCGCGGAGTGGATGACGAAGCCCGCCCGGTTCACGGCGCCCGGACCGTCGCCGACCTTGGCGCCGTCCAGATCGATCTTGACCAGGCTGGAGGCGGTGATCTCCTCGAACATCAGGGTGTAGTCATTGATCAGGAAGTGGTGTTCCGGCCCGGGCACGCGCGCCGACAGGTGGGTGAAGATCAGGTCGTCCCAGCCGTGAAGCGCGACCAGCCGGTAGGCCGCCGCCAGATCGACCCGCGCCGCCCACTCCTCGGGCGACACCTGGTCGCGCAGGTGGGGGGCGGTCTTCAGAAGCGCAGTCATCGTCGGTTCTCCCTGGGTCAGGCGCGCAGGGTAGCGAGGGCGGTGACCGGGATTGTCGCTGAGGCGACAATCGCCGAGGGTGCGGCGCGATGACCCCGAGCCCGCCCTGGATCGCCCTGATGCTGAAGGATCCGTGGTTCGGGGCGATCCCGGAGCCGCGCCGGGCCGCCCTGCTCGGGGCCGCGACGGTGGCGACCCGGCCGGATGGCGCGCGGGTCTATGCGACGGGCGACCCGCCGAACGGCCTGTGGGGCGTGATCGAGGGGCGGGTGCGGCTGCTGGACTATCCGGTCGCGGGGGCGGAAATCCTGGTGCAGAGCCTGGGGCCAGGCGCCTGGTTCGGGGAGTTGTCGACGCTGGACGCCGGCCCGAGGCCGCAGGACGCCGTCGCCTCCGGGCGCACGACCCTGCTGCACATCCCCGATGCGGCCTATCGGCGCCTCGCCGAGACCCTGCCCGCCCTCCATCACGATCTGGCGCTGCTCGCCTGCGCCCATCAGCGCGCCGCCCTAGCCTTCATCGGCCAACGGGTTGTGCAGGCGCTGCCGGCCCGGGTCGCGGCGGCCTTGCTGGGCGCGGCGCAGGATGTCGGGCGCGAACCCCTGGCCATTCGCCAGGCGGAACTGGCCCTGATCGTGGGGGTCAGTCGCCAGACCCTGAACCGAACGCTCAGGGCGTTCGAGCAGGCGGGCGTCATCCGAACCGGCTACGCGCGGATCGAGGTCCTGGACCCGGATCGGCTGAGGCGTCTGGCCGGCGCTGACGCCGCCTAGCGGATCGCGGCCGCGATCGCCCTGCCGCAGTCCACGGTGCCGAGCGGGCCGCCCAGATCGCGGGTTCGCAGGCTCTGGTCCGCCAGGACCTGTTCGATCGCGGCCACGATGGCGGCGGCCGCCTCGTGTTCGCCGAGATGGTCCAGCATCAGGGCGGCGGACCAGATCTGCCCGACCGGGTTGGCGACGCCCTGGCCGGCGATGTCCGGCGCCGAACCGTGCACCGGCTCGAACAGGGACGGGAAGGTCCGTTCGGGGTTGATGTTGCCCGCCGGCGCGATGCCGATGGTGCCGGTGCAGGCGGGGCCCAGGTCCGACAGGATGTCGCCGAACAGGTTGGAGGCCACCACCACGTCGAACCAGTCCGGGTGCTGCACGAAATGGGCGGTCAGGATGTCGATGTGGTATTTGTCCCAGCGCACCTCGGGGTAGGACGGCGCCATCGCCTCCACCCGCTCGTCCCAGTAGGGCATGGTGATGGAGATGCCGTTCGACTTGGTCGCCGAGGTCAGGTGCTTTTTCTCGCGCCTCCGGGCCAGGTCGAAGGCGTATCTGAGGATGCGATCAACCCCCGTCCGGGTCATCACGGTTTCCTGCATGACGATTTCGCGGTCGGTGCCGGGGAACATCTTGCCGCCGATGGACGAGTATTCGCCCTCGGTGTTCTCACGCACGACATAGAAGTCGATGTCGCCGGGCTTTCGGCCGGCCAGGGGGCTGGGGACGCCCGGCATCAGCTTGACGGGGCGCAGGTTCACATACTGGTCGAACTCGCGCCGGAACTGGATCAGCGAGCCCCACAGGCTGATGTGGTCCGGCACGCTGTCGGGCCAGCCCACGGCGCCGAAGAAGATGGCGTCATGGCCGCCGATCTGCGCCTTCCAGTCGTCCGGCATCATCTGGCCGTGGGCGAGGTAGTAGTCGCAGGAGGCGAAGCCGAACTCGTCGAAGGCCAGGGTGAAGCCGTAGCGGGCGGCGGCGGCCTCCAGCGCCCGCAGCCCCTCAGGCACGACTTCCTTGCCGATGCCGTCGCCCGGGATGACCGCGATGCGGTAGTGACGATCCTGGGTCATGTCGGCTCCGTGGGCGAGGCGGGCGGTCCCTCAATAAGGATCGCCCTGAAGTCGTTGACGTTGGTGCCTGTCGGTCCTGTGACGACCAGGCCTCCAACGCTGTCGAAGAAGCTCCAGGCGTCGGTCCGGGCCAGGGCCTGCTGCGGGGCCAGCGCCAGCGCCCGCGCCCGGTTTAGCACGTCGGGGCCGATCCGGGCCCCGGCGTTGTCCTCGGATCCATCGACGCCGTCGGTGTCGGCCGCCAGGGCGTGGACCCCGGGCTCGCCCCCGAGCGCGAGCGCCAGGGCCAGGAGGAACTGGGTGTTGCGCCCGCCGCGCCCGGCCCCCCGCACGCTGACGGTGGTCTCGCCGCCGGACAGGATCACGCACGGCGGCTGGACAGGGCCTTCCCCGGCGAGGATGCGCCGGACCAGCGTCGCGTGATCGACCGCGACCGCCTCGGCGGCGCCCTCGACGTCGCCGCCCAGCACGACGGGGGCGTAGCCATGCACCCGCGCGACCACCGCCGCGGCGGCCAGGGCCTGGTCCGCCGTCGCGATCAGCCGCAGGTCCGGCGGATGGGCCGGGTCCGGTCCGGGCGTCTCCGACCGGGGATCCGCCAGCCAGGTCTGGACGCTTTCCGGCGCGTCGAGGGCATGCCGGGCCAGGATCTCCAGCGCCTCCGCGCGGGTGGTCGCGTCGGGAAGCGTCGGGCCGGAGGCCAGAACCGAGGGATCGTCGCCGGGGACATCCGAGATGGCCAGGGTGACCAGCCGCGCGGGTCGGGCCAGTTCGGCCAGACGCCCGCCTTTGACCGCCGAGATATGTTTGCGCACGGTGTTGATCTCGGAAATCGTCGCTCCGCTGCGCAGGAGGGTGCGCGTCACCGCCTGCTTGTCCGCCAGGGTGATCCCCGGGGCCGGCGCGCACATCAGGGCGGAGCCTCCGCCGGACAGGAGGCAGATGACCAGGTCATCGGCGGTCAGGTCGTGGAGCTGTCCGACCAGCGCCCTCGTGGCCGCCACCCCGGCGGCGTCGGCCACCGGATGCGCGGCTTCCAGCACCGTGATGCGGGACGGCGAGGAATGCGGCCCATGGGGAACGATGACCAGGCCGGACAGGGGGGCCGTCCAGTGCGCCTCGAGCGCACAGGCCATTTCCGCGGCCGCCTTGCCGGCGCCCACGACCACGGTGCGGCCCGCGGGCGGGGATGGAAGGCGTGACGGCAGGACGAAGCGCGGCATGGCGGCGGCGACGGCGACATCGAACAGATGCCTGAGAAGCCCTTGCGGCGAAAGATCTGCGCCCGGATCGGGCTTCATGATCCGACCGCGCCGCGCCCATCGGCGACCACGCAGGCCGCGGGCGGGGCGCCGCCGTCCAGGACGGCGACCACGCTCATCGCCGCGACCCTGTTGGTCCGGTCGAGGCCTTCGCGGGACGAGGCCGCGGCGTGGGGCGTCGCGACGACGTTGGGCAGCGCCAGCAGCGCCTGGCTGACCGGACGAAACCCGGGATCGCCTTCGCTGATGAAGGTGTCCAAGCCGGCGCCGGCCAGCCGTCCGGCCTTCAGGGCCTCCAGCAGGGCCTGGTCATCCACCAGCCCCCCCCGGGCCGCATTGATCAGAAAGGCCGAGGGTTTCATCCGGGCGAGTGCGGCGGCGTCGATCAGGAAACGGGTGTCGGCGGTCAGCGGCGCGTGCAAGGTCACATAGTCGGAACGGGCGAGCAGGTCGTCGAGGCCAGCAGGCGTCATCCGGCCCTCGGTGTCCTCCACGTCGAAGGCGGGGCTGTGCACAAGGATCTCCGCTTCGAACCCCTGCAGGCGTTGCGCGACGCTGCGGCCGATCCGGCCCAGGCCGATGATGCCGACAGTCTTGCGATAGAGGTCGGAGCCTATGAGGATCGACCAGTCGTCGGCAAGCATCCGGTCCTGGCTTTCACGGAACCGGCGGCCGAGCGCCAGCATCATCGCGATGACATGATCCGCCACGGACGCATCATTTCCCCCGGCCGCGATACAGGCCACCCGGCCCAGATCCCGCACCGCCTGGAGGTCGATCCGCTCATAGCCGACGCCCCTGCGCGAGATCACCTGCAGGCGGGGCAGGGCGGTGAGCAGTTCCCGGGTGACGCGGGCATGGCCGACGATCCAGCCGTCGGCGCCGGCCAGCAGCGTCTCGAGCTCGGGCAGCGTCAGGTCGCCGTCGCCGCGGCCTTCGGGCAGCGTCGCGATGACGACCTCGCAACCGTTCTGCTCAAGGCAGGCGATCGAGGCGGGGTCGAAAAAGCGCTGGGTGACGACGACGCGGCGAGGGGCGGTCATTCCGGGCTCCGGAAAGGCGGCGGGGAGAGAAGGAGCCGGCGCCGGGTCCACGGACCGGGGCCCGGGTCGGGTCAGTCGAGCGCGATGTCCAGCAGGCGAACGAACTGCTGTCCGGCGTGCATGTCGCGTTCGACCTCGCCGCCCTGCGCCGAGGTGCGCGGGTAGGAGATCTTGACGACGTTAAGGTCCGGCACCGCGAACCGCTTCACCAGCGCCGGGTCCGCGCCGAACAGGCGATGGATGGTGTCGGCGCCCAGGGCCGGGGACGCGTGATAGCGCGCGAAGGCCTCCGCATCCCTGAAGAACAGGTCGAAGGTGACCCAGTAGGGCCCTGCGTTCTTGGACCGGACGTGGTGGCAGACCTCGTTGAGCGTGGGCATCAGGCCGCCTCCTCCTGGCGCAGGTCGATCCACGCCGTCCGGACCAGCTCCATCGGATCGTCGGTCTGGACGACATGGTTGAGCTTGAACTCATAGACCGGGCCGCGATCGATGTCGGCGGGCGTGAAGGCGAAGCCGTAACTCGGCAGTTCCTTGTCCATCGCGACGGGGAAGTGGAAGAAGTAGGGGTTGCAGGCCTTGGCGATCTGGGACGCCATCTCCTGGCTGTGCGCCGTCGCCACGAACAGGACGCCCAGCTCGCGCGGCCTGGGCGTATCCGCCGCCGGGCGGTCGCCGGAGACCGCATTCCAGCCGTACATGCGCAGCGAGATGTGGAAGTCTCCCGCGGCGTCGCCGATCGTGCTGCGGACGCGCTGATACAGGGCCGCCAGCATGCGATCATGGAAGGCGTCGACGTCGGCCAGGACGTCCGGGTCCTGGATGCCGATCAGCATGATGGTCTGGTAACGGCCCGCGGCGGCGCCCTCGAGCTTCATCGTGTAGGGTTGCGGCTCCCAGGCGGACCCGGTGACCCGGACGGTGCGGTCGTCGAGCGGCGCGTAGCGGGCGCCGGCCACGTCGAGGATCCCGCCCGGTTCAGTCAGGCGGAAGGGGTCGCTGTTTTCGTAGAGCATGTGGGCCGAGACGCTCTCCACGTCGCAGCGATTGGAGAGGGTGAGGGGCTCGACTTCAAAGCCGTCATCGTCGATCGAGATCAGGACGCCGGACCCGCGGTCGCGATAGACGGTGCATTGGGCGCCGCATTCCGAGACCTTGCCGGCGTGCCATGAGGCCCCCAGGGGCGCGCCATGCAGAAGCGCGAAGCTGGCGATGACGGCCGTGTCGGTGGTGCGGCCGCCGAGAATGAGGTCCGCGCCTGCGGCGAGCGCTGCCATATAGGGCTCGGGGCCCATCGCGGCGACAATGTGGTCGCAGGCATCGATGGTCTCGTCCTCAAGGGGGCCGAGCGGGGCGAGGGGATGGATGCGGCCCGCCGCGTTCCTGGCCTTGAGCTCGGCCTTGTCCTGCTCGGAGTAGAGCAGGGCGATCCTGGGGCGGATGCCCAGTTCACGCGCCACTTCCAGGGCGATGTCCCGGGTCCAGTCGACGTTCAGGTCCCCCCCGGCCTGGCCGCTCGTGCCGATGATCACGGGAATGCCGGCTTCGGCGCCGGCCTTCATGAGGATGGTCAGGTCGCGTTTGACCGAACCCCTGTTGTTCTTGGAAATGCCGAGCGCAAGATAGGCCGCCCCGCTGTCGGTCGAACCCGCGTCAGTGGCGATGGCCTGGGCGCCGCGGGAAATCCCGTAGCGGACTTCCTCTTCCAGGGCGCCGGCGCCGAGCGACCCCGTCGGCACGAGAATCCTGATGGGGCCTGTCGTCATGTCCCGGGGTCTCCATCCATGGGGGCGCGTTCCGACGGCGCCCTCCGTTCAACCCTCTATAGGGTCGATGAATGCAATGGGTCAACAGATTGGATGCAAAATGACCCATGGCGGATCTGAGCCATTCCGGGGAGGCGCGGGCCACAGTGGCAGTCGAGGCGGAGGGGCGTCGACCGGCTGTCGAACGCTCATGGCCGACTATGGCGTCGGCGTGAGCAATGCGTGGAAGACGGCCGCTGCTGGAGGCCGCCCGCCCCAGAGGGGGAGGAGGGCGAGCGGCCGGAGGAGAACATTTGGGGCAAACGTCGCCTCCGGAACAATGACGCCGCCGCAATGGCATGCTCCCAACCGGAAACGAACAAATGACCGAATTCGATACCAGAGCGTCGAGCTGGCCGGTTGGCTGACGCCTCCGATGGCGTCCGGCAACGAAGCGACCGCAAAACTGAAAACTGGAAAGGGTCGCGGTGTGCCCACGGGCCTGCCCCGCAGCCCCGTCTATGCCAGTTTTAGGCCGGTGGCGAATGTCTCCGCCTGGGTTGGCGACATAGCCCTGGCTGTCGCTGTCGTTCGAGCCGGTTCGTTCTGGTCTGGGGCAACCGTGCGCCGTGGTTGGCGACGACTGCTGCGGCGTCCCTGCGGGTGAAGGTTTGACAGGCCCCGGTCGCGAGGTGTCACACTCGCAGGCCGCCGTGGACTCAGACCCACCGGGCGGGGAGCGTTTCATGAAGAGCTTCGTCGCGGTCCTGCGTGGCCCGGATCACATCTTTGAATTCGCCAATGCGGCGCATCGCGAAAGCTTCGGCGACCGGGGCATCATTGGCCGGGCCCGGGCGGACGTGTTCGCGGAACTCAACAGCCAAGGGTTCGCCGAGGCGCCGGACCGGGCCTTCCGGACGGGACAGACGGTCTTCCTGCGGGACAAATCGGCCCGGTTCGACATCAACCCCGAGGGAAAGCCCGCCCAGCGACGCCTGGATATCTCCTATGAACCGATGCGCAACGCCGCCGGCGAGGTCACGGGCCTCTATGTGCAGGGCCGGGACGTCACGGAGATCAGCGGCCATCCGCTGGAGGCGAGGGTGGTGGTCGGGGGACTGGAGACGCTGAGCGACGGAGAACTCCTAACCCTGCTCCTCTATCATGGCACCCTCGATGCGGATTCCGAGGACCGGGCGACGCAACTGCTTCAGCGGTTTGGCAGCCTGGGCGGCGTGCTGGCGGCGTCGATCCCCAGCCTCAACCAGATCGTCCCGAGCGGGCAGTCGAGCGCCTCGCGCAGCGTCCCGTCATCGGTGGCCATCCACCTGAAGATCGCCCGGGAAATCGGGCGACGGATCCTGTTTAAGAAGGTCGCATCCCGCCCGCTGCTGTCCGACTCGCGTCTGCTCAGGACGTATCTGAAGGCCCTGCTGGGCACGGAGCCCCGCGAGCGTTTCGTGGTTCTCTTCCTGGACGCCTCACAGCGTCTGATCGCCTGTGAAACGCTGGGGGAGGGGACGCTGACCCATGCGCCGGTCTACAGCCGGGAGGTCGTCCGGCGCGCGCTGGAGCTGTCCGCCGCGTCCCTGATCCTCGTGCACAACCATCCGTCGGGGGAAACTCGCCCGTCCGACGAGGACATCGCCACAACCGCCCAGATCGAGCGGGCGGCGGCGATCCTCGACATCAGGGTTCTCGATCACCTGATCGTGGCCGGAGACACCATCGTCAGTCTTGCCGAGGAGGAGCTGCTGTTTCCGCCGCGTCGGTTCGGGGCACGGCGGCGTCACTGAGGTCGGCGTCTTCCCCGGGCGCCGGGCGGCTCAGGAAGTCGCGCATCAGGTCAACGACGAGCTTTTGTCGCTGGAGAGACAGCCGGCGCGTCAGGCCGGCGATCTCGACGGTGGCGCGGGTCGTCGGAAACCGGCCGGGCGGATCCAGCGGCGCGCCCTCGCCGTCCGTGTCCAGGCCCTCGAAGAAGTAACCAATCTCGACCTTGAAGACGGCGGCGATGGCCCAAAGGCGGGAGGCCGCGATGCGGTTGGCGCCCTTCTCGTACTTCTGGATCTGCTGGAAGGTCAGGCCCAGGGCCTGGCCGAGTTCGCCCTGACTGTATCCCAGTTCGACCCGCTTCGCCTGCACGCGCCGGCCGACGTGCCGGTCCACGGGATGCGCGTCTGCGTCCTGGTCACCTCTGGGCATCGAATTCCTTCCGGACGAAAGCCCTTTTTACCGACTCGGGCCGGGGCAGGCGCATTCCACGTTCCGGCAATGCTAGACCCGCAGTGCGGAATTAGCGACGGTCGACGGGCGCGCCGTGTGAAGGGCCCATGGCCCGGTCGCCGGGTTTGTTGGGCCGGCGGTGGGATGCGCCGCCCGCGCGGTGCGCTGCACGGGCCCGCTCCGTCGTTCTCCAGGTGCGGGGGCGATCCCGGATGGGGCGCGGTCCGTTGTCGACACAGTGCGGACGCGCGCCCCGGCGCCCACAGCGTCAGAGGCTGTCGCGAAAGAAGCGCGCGACCTCCCGATTGAACGCCCGGTGAAACGCCGCGCGATCAAACCCGGGCCGTGACTGGCACAGCAGGGGGATCGCCGCCGCCAGCGCCTCCGAGCACGGCGGCAGGAAGTCGAAATGCCCGGCGCTGGCCACCCGGTGATACTCCGGGGGGCGTCCCAGGCGATCGCGGATCGGTTCGACGTTGAAGGGGGCGGGAAGCACCTCGTCCGCATCGGCCTGCCAGAGCTGCACCGGGACGGTCACCCGGGCGAGGCTGCCGGTCGTGAAGGCCAGGCCCAGCCCGGGCGCGGCGATGACGGCGGCCTTGATGCGGGGATCGTGGCCGACGGGCGTCCAGGTCGACAGGTCGAGGGGGGATCGCCGGATCAGCCGGCAGGCGAAAACGTCCGGCTCGGCCTCGCAATGGTCCTGGATCAGGGCGGGGTCGCTGACGCCGCCGATCAGGGCCGTGACGGTGAAGCCGCCCGCCGAGAAGCCGAAGGCGCCGATGCGGGTCGGGTCGACCGCGACCGGCCCGGACCAGAGGGTCGTCATGTGGTCGATCAGGAGGCGGATGTGTCGCGGCCGGCCCGACAGCTGGGTCTGGCGGCTGTCGTCCCGCCAGTTGTCGCCGGGATGGGTGACGGCGGCGACCACGAACCCGGCCGCCGCCAGGGCCTCGGCAGTGTCGTGATGGCCCGCGGCATGGCCGCCGTTGCCATGAGAGATCACGATCAACGGACGCGGACCCGCGAAGGCGGCGGCTTCAGGAAGCCAGACGGTGGTTTCGATGTCGCCTCCGGCCGGGTCGGCGAGGCGAAAGGTCTGGTCGGCCGGCCGGGCCTGGGCGGCGTCGGGAGCAGCGGCGAGCGCCAGGGCGGCGAGCGCGGCGAGCGGGGCGGTGAGGGCGCGAAGGAGAAACATCGGATCGTCCTGGAGGGGCGGGAAGACACCGTCGTCGGGATGTCGAGCCGTCGACGCCAGCGCCGTTTCGTGAATGGGCGAACGGGTTCGCCGGCCGGCCACTGGCCCCATCGCTTTCCACGGCTGTATCGTTTCGCCGGAAGGGGATTCGATGACCGAGACGCCGGGCATGACGAGGGTGTGGGCGATCGAGCTGGCGGCCTGCCTGGCGACGGGCGTCCTGCTCGGCGCGATCGGCCCGTTCGGCAGTTTCCTGAACGACGGTCTGATCGTCCGGGTCGCCTACTGGGTGATCGTCTTCCTGTCCTGCGGCCTGGTCCTGGGACTGACGATCCGGATCCTCGCCGGGCGGGCGCGACGCGCGGGCGTGCCGGTCTGGGCGTGGGGGCCGGTCGTGGCGCTGCTGACGGCCGTGCCGCTGGGGGGCTTCACCAGGGGAGTGGCGACGGCCTTCTGGCCGGGGATCGGCGATCGGGTCGGCCCGGTCGAGTGGTATGGCCAGACCCTTGTGATCGGCATCGTCTATTTCGCGCTTCACATCGCGATCGCACGCTGGGTTCGCGGTCGCGGGGCGGCGGCCGACCGCGCCGCGCCCGGCGATCCCCCCATCCTGCGCCATCTGCCGCCGCGGCTGGGCAAGGATCTGCTGTGCCTCTCCATGGAGGATCACTACGTCCGCCTGCACACCGTCAGCGGTTCGGTCCTCGTGCTGATGCCGCTGAGCCAGGCGGTGGAAGAGCTGGGCGGGATGGAGGGCCTGCAGGTCCACCGATCCTGGTGGGTCGCGCGCCACGCCGTGACCGGCGTGGCCGAGGACGGGCGCAATCTTCGACTTCGGCTCAAGGGCGGACTGGAAGCCCCGGTGTCCCGGGCCAATGTCGCCCGCCTGCGCCAGGCGGGGTGGCTTGGGTAAACCTGATCAGAGCCTCCCTCGACGGTTCTGCGATCCGGCCCCTGAAGCTAAGTCCCGGGTTTGGCGCTGAACCCAAGGTCTCTCCCGTCGTTGGCGTCCCATGCGGATCGCCACCTTCAACATCAACGGCGTCAATACGCGTCTACACAACCTGCTGGCCTGGCTGGAGGAGGCGCGGCCCGACGTCGCCTGCCTGCAGGAGCTCAAGGCGACCGACACCCGGTTCCCGTCCGCCGCGATCCGAGAGGCCGGCTATGAGGCGGTCTGGAAGGGCGAGCATCGCTGGAACGGGGTCGCCATCCTCTCGCGGGTGGGAGAGCCCGTGGTCACCCGTCGCGCCCTGCCGGGCGGACAGCGGGACGGCCAGAGCCGCTATCTCGAGGCGGCGGTGAACGGCGTGCTGATCGCCTGCCTCTACCTGCCCAACGGGAATCCCAGGCCGGGGCCGAAGTTCGACTACAAGCTGGCGTGGTTCGAGCGGCTGATCGCCCATGCGGGCGAACTGCTGGAGACCGGCGCGCCCGTCGTTCTCGCCGGCGACTACAACGTCGTCCCGACAGAGGCGGACATCTACAACAGCCGCTCGTGGAAGACGGACGCCCTGCTGCAGCCGGAGAGCCGCGCCGCCTTCGCCCGCCTGCTGGAGCAGGGCTGGGTCGACGGGTTGCGCGAGCGCTACCCTGAAGACCCGCCGCCCTGGACCTTCTGGCAGTATTTTCGGCAGGCCTGGGCGCGGGACGCCGGCCTGCGCATCGACCATCTGTTGGTCAGTCCGTCGCTGGCCGGGCGCCTGATCGACGCCGGTGTCGATCGCGACATTCGAGGCCGTCCCGGGGCCAGCGATCACGCGCCGACCTGGATCGAACTCTCATGAGCCGCAAGATCTTCACCGTCGGCTACGAAGCCGTCACGCTCGCAAACGTCCTCGGCCGCCTCAAGGCCGCCGGCGTCAGGACGGTGGTCGATGTCCGCGCGGTGGCGGCGTCCCGGCGCGCGGGCTTTTCCAAGACGCTCCTGTCCAGCAGCCTTGAAGGCGAGGGGATCGCCTATGTCCATCTCCGGGACCTGGGGACCCCCAAGGCGGGTCGGGAGGCGGCGCGCAGGGGGCGGGTCGAAGAGATGCGGGCGATCTTCGTCGCCCATATGCAGGAGCCTGCCGCCCGTCTTCAGTTCGAACACCTCAAGGCCCTGGCCGCCGCTGCGCCCGCGGCGCTGCTCTGCTATGAGGCTGACGCCTGCGGCTGTCATCGCGCGGTTCTTGCGGAGCGGCTGGCCGCAGAAGCCGACTTCGAGGTCGTGGACCTTTAACCCGCTTCCGCCGGATCGGCGGGGCCCGCGCCGGCCTTGAGCATCAGGAGGCGGCTGCGCAGTTCGCGCGCGGTCGCGGCGTCTTCCTCGGCGGCGGCGATCGGCGCGATGGCCTCGGGGTCCAGGGGATCGACATCCGACAGGGCGACCTCCGCGGCCGGCGTCAGCGGCGGGATGTCGTGTTCGGCGCCGGGGATCGGCTGGATATCGGACATGGGGGATGCTCCTTGTCCCCTCCAACACGCGTTCCGGGCGCCCGTTCCGCCATTGAGAATGCGCAGCCTGGGGGCGGCGGGACAGCTCCGCTGTCGACCGGTCGTGTGTCCGGTCGACGCTCCAGGTGTGTCGCCTGTCGCAAGGTCGTCTGTGTCTGAAACCGGACGGAACAGGCGCGAACCGGAACGCTTCCTTCCCGACACTTCAGGAGCAGGCCCCATGAAAGCGTTGTGCTGGCACGGCAAGGAAACCATCCGCTGCGAGGAGGTCCCGGACCCGGAGATCAAGGATGGCCGCGACGCCATCATTCGCGTGACCAGCTGCGCCATCTGCGGGTCGGACCTGCACCTGTACGGCGGCTTTGTCCCCGGCATGAAGCACGGCGACGTCATGGGCCATGAAACCATGGGCGAGGTCGTCGCGGTCGGCCGGGAGAACACCAAACTCAAGGTCGGGGACCGCGTGGTGGTGCCCTTCACCATCAGCTGCGGCGAATGCGAGTTCTGCCGTCGCAGCCTGTTCAGCCTGTGCGAGGTCTCCAATCCGGCGGGCGCGGAGCAGGCGAAGATGGTGGGCTACCAGACCGCCGGCCTGTTCGGCTACACCCACACCTATGGCGGCTTCCCCGGCGGCCAGGCCGAATACCTCCGCGTGCCGTTCGCCGACGTCGGGCCGATCAAGGTTCCGGAGGGGCTGAGCGACGACCAGGTCCTGTTCCTGTCCGACATCTTTCCGACCGGATGGATGGCGGCGGAGAACGCGGACATCCAGCCGGGCCACACCGTTCTCGTGTTCGGCTGCGGGCCCGTGGGACAGTTCGCGATCCGCAGCGCCTTCATGATGGGCGCCGAGCGGGTGATCGCGGTGGATCAGGTGGCCGAGCGGCTTCAGATGGCGCGCGACGGCGGCGCCGAGACCATCGACTTCTCCGCCGTCGAGGGTGAACTTCAGGATCAGATCCTGGCCATGACCCGCGGGCGCGGGCCGGATTCGGTGATCGAGGCCGTCGGGCTGGAGAGCCACGGCTCCGGCAGCCTGATCGAGAAGGTCCAGGAGACGGTCGCCGGCAAGATGGAGCGCGCCTACGCGTTCAACCAGGCCATCATCGCCTGCCGTCCCGGCGGCACAATCAGTCTTCCCGGCGTCTTCGTCGGCGGCGTGCCGGTCATGATGGGCGCCTTCGTCGGCAAGGGGCTGACGCTCAAGACCGGCCAGACGCACGTCCAGCGCTATCTCGAGCCCCTGATGCGCAAGATCGAGAACGGCGAGATCGATCCCAGCTTCCTGATCACGCACAAGATCCGGCTCGAGGATGGACCGGACATGTACCGCACCTTCCAGGAGAAGAAGGACGGTTGCGTGAAGATCGTCATCAATCCCTGAGCTCGGCTGAGCGCCACCCGCGAAGCCGGGCGCGCGCAAGGCGGGGCGGAGCCTGGCGACCGGATGCCTGGGGCGTCCGGCCGTCCCAGTGCTGGACGCGGGTGCGTCCGCGCCGGCCCCGGTCATTGCCCGGTCCGGATTGCGGAACACCAGCAAGGGCGGGAACGCCGGGCCCCCTTTTCGCCGCCCGCAGCGGGCCTGATGCCGCACGTCCCGAAACGCTTCAGTCGGGACATGCGACTGAACAGCCGCCTGGCAGGGTGGCGACCCGCCTGACCTTCAGGCCACGATGTCGTCCGAGAGGATGTCCCGCGCCTTCACCCCGATCACGCCGCCGCCGGCCAGGAGAGTGCCCCGGATCCGATCCCGGTCCCCGCTGTCGAGATCGGTTCCATCGAGCACGTCTGCGAGACCGGGAGAGGTCGAGGCGCTCAGGGCATTGAGGGCTTTATGGGCGATCCAGCCCGACAGCTGCACCGCTCCGATATCCGCCAGGGTCGCCTCATACAGGTCGGCGGGTTTCTCGGCCGGCGGCCAGAGTGCGTCGGCGTCCGGGGGCGCCTGCCACAGGGAACCGACGTCTTCGGACTTCATTCCCACCTCTCGCAGCGAGACAAGCGCGGCAGCGGCGTCCTTGCGGTCGGTGTGGTGGTCAAACTGGAACTTCGCCAAGCCGGTCTCCTTTTCCGTTCAGGTCCTGAACGATCAAGGCCCTTGCCCGACCGTGGGGCGGATCGACGCGGCCATTTGACGACTGGGATCATACGGTCGGGTTGGGGTAGGGCTGGCCGCGCCTCAGGAAAGGATTCCACTCAAGCATGACCACCGGGTTGTTGCTGGTTCTTCTGGTCGCCCTGCCGTTCGCCGGGGCCCTCATCGCCGCCGGCCTGCCGCGGCATGCGAGAACCGCTGCGGCCGTGCTGTCCTGGACGGTGGCCTTCATCAATGTCGTCGGCCTGGCCCTGCTGTGGCCCCGATTCCAGGACGGCGAAATCCTTCGCCTCGACATTCCCTGGATCCCGTCGCTGGGGCTGGATCTGGTGCTGCGGCTCGACGGGGTGTCATGGCTGTTCAGCGCCCTGGTGATGGGCATCGGCGCGCTCGTGGTGCTGTACGCCCGCTACTACATGTCGCCCAAGGATCCGGTGCCCCGGTTCTTCTCCTTCCTGCTGGCCTTCATGGGGGCGATGCAGGGGCTGGTGCTGTCCGGCAACCTGATCCAGCTGGTCGTCTTCTGGGAGCTGACCAGCCTCTTCTCCTTCCTGCTGATCGGATACTGGAACCAGAATCCGCTGGCGCGGGAAGGGGCGCGGATGGCCCTGACCGTTACCGCGACGGGCGGCCTCGGCCTGCTGATCGGCATGGTGCTGCTGGGCCAGATCGCCGGCAGCTACGACCTGCAGGCGGTGCTCGCGGCGAAGGACGCGATCCTCGCCGATCCGCGCCACACGCTCGCGCTGGGCTTCATCCTGGTCGGGGCCATGACCAAGAGCGCCCAGTTCCCCTTCCACTTCTGGCTGCCGCGCGCGATGGCCGCGCCGACGCCGGTCAGCGCCTATCTGCACTCGGCGACCCTGGTGAAGGCCGGCGTCTTCGTCCTGATCCAGATCTGGCCGATCTTCGCCGGAACCCCGATGTGGCTGGCCCTTGTGGGCGGTGCAGGGCTGCTGACGCTGCTGATCGGCGCCTGGAGCGCCATCTTCCAGCACGACCTGAAAGGCCTGCTGGCCTATTCGACCATCAGCCATCTGGGCCTGATCGTCCTGCTGCTGGGACTGGGCACGGAGCTGGGCGCGATCGCGGCCCTGTTCCACCTCGTCAACCACGCCACCTTCAAGGCGTCGCTGTTCATGGCGGCGGGGATCATCGACCACGAAGCCGGGTCGCGCGACATGCGCAAGCTCAGCGGCCTGATCCGGTTCATGCCGGTCACGGCGGTGCTGGCCATCGTGGCCGCCGCCGCCATGGCCGGGGTGCCGCTTCTGAACGGCTTCCTGTCCAAGGAGATGTTCCTGGCCGAGGCCGTGGCCGGGGCGGGGCGCCATCCGCTGGCGGCGGCCCTGCCCATCCTCGCCACCCTCGCGAGCGCCTTCAGCGTCCTGTATTCCCTGCGCTTCATCCACGCGACCTTCTTCGGTCCGGCGCCGACAGCGCTGGACCGCGTCCCCCACGAGCCGCCGCCCTGGATGCGCCGGCCGGTCGAGATCCTCGTGATACTCTGCCTGGTGGTGGGCATACTGCCGGCCCTCACGGTCGGGCCCTTCCTGCGCAGTGCGGCGGTCTCGGTAATGGGGCCGGACCTGCCGCACTACAGCCTGAAGATCTGGCACGGCTTCAACCTGCCCCTGCTGCTCAGCGTGCTGGCGCTGGCGACCGGGGTCGGCCTCTATGTGGTCTTCGGGCGGCGGATCAATGTGAACACGACCGGCGGACCGCTGGGCGTTCGCTGGCTGAACGGCGGCTATCTTTTCGAGAAGGCCATGACCGGCGTCTTCCGCCTGGCCGAGGCGGCCCAGACGATCTTCGGCGCACGCGGCGTGCAGCAGCAGCTGCGGGCCATCATCCTGTTCGCCCTGGTCATGGCGGTCATCGCCGCGGTCGGGGGCGGCGGCTTCGCCCTGGCCAGGCCGGCCCTGGGCGCGCCCGCCCTGCCGGAGATCGCCTTCGCCCTCCTGTGGCTGGTCGGCGGCGCCTGCGCGGTGGCGGCGGCCTGGCAGGCGAAATACCATCGCCTGGCGGCGGTGGTGCTCATGGGGGGAGCGGGGCTGGCCAGCTGTCTCTCCTTCCTCTGGCTGTCCGCGCCGGACCTCGCCATCACCCAGTTGCTGGTCGAGATCGTCACCACGGTCCTGCTGCTGCTGGGCCTGCGCTGGCTGCCGAAGCGACTGGAGTCCATCCGCGTCCCGGCGCATCTGGAGCGCCGCTCTCGCCTGCGCCGCCGGGTCGACCTGATCATCGCAGCGGCCGTCGGTCTGGGCCTGTCCGTGTCGGCCTGGGCGGTGATGACCCGGCCCGCGCTCGTCGATGGCGTGTCGCAATACTACGTTGAACAGGCCTACAGCCTGGCGGGCGGCCGCAACCTCGTGAACGTCATCCTGGTAGACTTCCGGGCCTTCGACACCTTCGGCGAGATCACCGTGCTGGGCATCGTCGGCCTGACGGTCTTCGTCCTGCTGCGCCGGTTCCGGCCGCATGAGGACACCCTCCCGCAACCCGCCCAGAAGCGGGTGCAGGCCGCGGTTGATCGCCGTCGCGAGAACCGGGGAGAGGGGGACACCCTCAGGGAGACAATGCTGGTCCCCCAGGTCGTCATGCGCTGGATGTTCCCGTTCGTCATCCTGCTGGCCGTGCACCTGTTCCTGCGCGGCCATGACCTCCCGGGCGGCGGCTTCGCGGCGGGCATCGCCCTGTCGGTGGCCTTCGTGCTGCAATACATGGCCTCCGGCGCGCGCTGGGTGGAAGACCGGCTCGAGATCCGCCCGGCGGTATGGATCGGGTCGGGGCTGCTGATCGCCATCCTGGCGGGCGCCGGTGCGTGGGCGTTCGGGCGGCCCTTCCTGACCTCCGCCTTCCAGTACGCCGACCTGCCGGTGCTGGGCCGGGTCCCGATCGCCAGCGCGGTGGTCTTCGACCTCGGCGTCGTCATCCTCGTCGTCGGCGCCACGGTGATGATGCTGGTCGCCCTGGCGCACCAGTCGCTCCGCAAGGCCCGGCAGACAGGCGAGCCGAAAGTGGAGGAGCCGTCATGATCGAAATCGTCCTGTCGCTCGCCATCGGCGTCCTGGGCGCCTCCGGCGTCTGGCTGCTGCTGCGTCCCCGGACCTTCCAGGTGATCATGGGGCTCTGCCTGCTGTCCTATGCGGTCAACATCTTCATCTTCGCCATGGGTCGCCTGAGGGTGGCCGCGCCACCCGTGACCGCGTCCGGCCTGGAGACCCCCGCCCTGTACGATGATCCGACCCCGCAGGCGCTGGTGCTGACCGCCATCGTCATCAGCTTCGCCCTGACCGCCCTGTTCCTGGTGGTGGTCCTGGCCGCGCGCGGCGCGACCGGCAGCGACCATGTCGACGGCAGGGAGCCGGACGCATGACCGACTGGCTGGAGCATCTGATCATCGGGCCGATCGTTCTGCCGTTGCTGGCGGCGGCCGGCATGCTGCTGCTCGACGAGCGCCGCCGGATCGTGAAAGGGATCATCAGCCTGACCACCATGGCGGCCGTCCTCGCCATGACCGTGGTGCTGATCCACGAGAGCGCCACCGGGGCGCCCGATGGCGGGGATGTGGCGCGGGTCTACCGCCTCGGCGACTGGGCGGCGCCCTATGGCATTGTCCTGGTCGCGGACCGACTGTCGACGCTGATGCTGGCGCTGACCAGCGTGCTGGGGCTTTGCGCCCTGACCTTCTCGCTGGCGCGCTGGGACAGGGCCGGGCCGCGTTTCCACGCCCTGTTCCTGCTGCTGGTCATGGGCGTCAACGGCGCCCTGCTGACCGGCGACCTGTTCAACCTGTTCGTCTTCTTCGAGATCATGCTGGCGGCCTCGTACGGGCTGGTCCTGCACGGCTCGGGGGAGACGCGCATCCGCATCGGCCTCGGCTATATCGCGGTCAACCTGACGGCCTCTCTGCTGTTCCTGGTCGGGGTGGCGCTGATCTATGGCCTGACCGGTACGCTGAACATGGCGGACCTGGCAGTGCGTGTTCCCGACATCGCGGCCGACGATCGCGGCCTGTTCCATGTCGGCGCCGCAGTGCTGGCGGTGGCCTTCCTGACCAAGTCGGCGGCCTGGCCGCTGGGCTTCTGGCTGGCGCCCACCTATTCGGCGGCCAGCGCGCCGGCGGCGGCGATGCTCGCCATCCTGTCCAAGGTCGGGGTCTATGTGATCCTGAGGCTCAGCGCCCTCGTCTTTTCGGCCGATGCGGGGGACTCGGCGGGGTTCGGGCTCGAGGTGCTTCTCGGCGCCGGCCTGGCCACGCTGGTGTTCGGGCTCTCCGGCATGCTGGCGTCGCGGGATCTGGCGCGGGCGGCCGCCTTCGCCGTGATGGTCTCTTCCGGAACCCTGCTGGCGATTGTCGGTGGTGGCGGGGCGGCAAGCCTCGGCGCGGCCCTCTACTATCTGGTCGGCTCGACCCTGGCCTGCGCCGCCCTCTTCCTCGTGGCCGAAATCCTCGAGCGGGGACGCGATCCTGGCGGGGATGCGAACAAGGCCGTCTTCGACGACGAATATCGTGATCCCTTCGAGGACACCGAGCGCAACGAGCCCGGTCTGGTCATTCCGGCGGCGGTCGCGGCGCTGGGCGGGGCGACCATCTTCTGCGCGCTGATGATTGCGGGTCTGCCGCCTCTGGCGGGCTTCATCGGAAAGGTCGGGATGATGGCGCCCCTGGTCGCCACGGACAGCGCCGCCGGCTGGACCATCGTGGGCCTGCTCGCCGTCTCCAGCCTCGCCGCGGTGATCAGCCTGACACGACTGGGCGTCGGAGCCATCTGGACGCGCGATGAGACGGCGCCGCCGCTGGTGGTGGGGGCGGCCGAGTTCGTCGGGCTCGCCGGCCTGCTGGGGGGCTGTATCCTGCTGTCGATCTTCGCCGAGCCTGTGCTGGTCTACGCCAGCCGGACGGCGATCTGGCTGGCGGAGCCGTCCGCCTACATCGGCGCCGTGCTGACGGGGGAGGGGCGATGAAGATCCTGCTGCCGCACCCCCTGCTGTCGGCGGGGCTGTTCCTCGCCTCCCTCCTGTTGAGCGCCAGTCTCGCGCCGCCCTCCCTTGCGCTAGCGGCGGTGATGGCGCTGGCCGCTCCGCAGGTGATGCGCGCGATGCGGATTGATCCGGTGCGTGTGCGCTCGCCGCGGGCCATCGTGACCCTGGCTGGACGGGTCGTCGTCGACGTGCTGCGCTCGAACCTCGCCGTGGCCCAGATCCTGGTCGGTCGTCGCGCTGACCGCGTGTCGGGTTTCATCCATATCCCTCTGGACCTGAAGGACCGCTACGGCCTCGCCGTGCTGGCCATCGTCATCACCAGCACGCCGGGCACCCTGTGGGTCGAGTATGATCGCGCGCGTGGACGGCTCCTGATGCATGTCCTCGATCTGGTGGACGAGGAGACCTGGGTGCGGATCATCAAGGATCGCTATGAGCGGCTGCTGATGGAGATCTTCGAATGAGCGCGCGCATCCTCGACCTCGGACTGACGGCCGCGCTGATCCTGCTGGCGCTGGCGATGGCCTTCGCCGCCTATCGCATCATACGCGGTCCGCGCGCCCAGGACCGGGTTCTGGGCATGGATACCCTGTATCTGAACGGCATGCTGATCACTGTCGTCTTCGGCATTCGCACGGGCAGCGACCTGTATTTCGAGGCGGCGCTGATCATCGGCATGCTGGGCTTCGCCGCCACCGTGGCCCTGGCCAAATTCCTGATGCGCGGGGAGGTGATCGAATGATCCTGTCGGATGTCCCGGACGGGGCGGCGATCACCGTCTCCGTGCTGGTCGTTGTGGGCGCCGCGCTGTCGCTCGTGGGCGCCATGGGCCTGATCCGGCTGGGCTCCTTCTACGAACGGGTTCACGCCCCGACCCTCGGCGCGACTCTGGGCATGGCGCTGATCCTGTTGGCGTCCTGGCTGTATTTCGGATCAGCCCATGGACGGTGGCTTCCGCGTGAGTTGCTGATCGGGGTGTTCCTGACGGTGACGACCCCGGTCACGCTGATCCTGCTCGCCCGGGCCGCCCTGTTCCGCGATCGGACCGAGACGCAGGATCCCGATGAGAAGGTCGTAAACCTTGGAGCCGGCGGTCGCCCCTGATGGGCGCGGGGCTGGTTACGGCGATTTGCTGACTGGATGCGGCACGGTTCGAGGCTCGCGCTGCCGGCCGGCGCCGCTCGCTTGTGGCGTATGGCAGACATGGTGCTGTGAATACGGGGACCTGATTTAGGGGCCCCGGTCTTCTCGTTCGTCTCTCCATGCCGCCGTCCGCGGCGATCCAAGGAGAGACCATGCCTGTCACGAGTAGCGTTGCCGTTTCTACAAAGCGTCCCCGTGGGCGTCCGCCCATCCCGATCGTCGATCATCCCGAACCGCTGTGGGAGGTCGAGCACCATCCACTGGATTTCCATGGCGCTCTGGACCTTCAGATGCGCCGCCATGGGGAGCCGGCCCACCGGCTTCACAGGGCGATCAAGGCCGGTGGCGGCCTGACGGATCGCAAGACGATCTTCGACTGGCGGCGGGGTGTCAAAACACCCCAGACCCCGGCCAGCTTGAAGGTCGTCGACATGATCGAGGCGCGCTACCGCCTGCCGGCCCGCTATCTGAGGTCCCGCCTGGCCCAGCCGAAGGCGACCGCAGGCCTGGCGCCGCGGGGCGTCGAACCGGCTGAAGCGCGGCGGCTGGCCTGGCATCTGCCTGATGACTTCAAGCGACGGTCGCCGCGAGAGCGCGCGGAAATCCTGTCCTGGGTCCGGACCAACATCCTGTCCGGCGGCACGGCCTACAGCCAGTACCACTCCGAGGTCTCGAAACACCGGTTCTCCCTCCGCTTCGATGACGAGGTCCTGCCCCAGAGGAAGGGGCGAGGGCGAAAGGGTTGCGTCGAGCTTGTCGCGCCGCCTGCACTGCAGCGGGAGATGACTGCGTTGATCCGCTTCAAGTCCTCGACCCTGACAGAGATCGGCTATCAGCGCTCCGGGGTCTGGGGGGAGGAGACCGCTGCCCAGCGTGGAGAGCATCTCTCCCTGCTGTTCGGGTCACTCGCCGCGCCGGAGACGGGGGAGGTGAGGGGGCTCGGGGCGCCGATCAAGGATCTGTCTTTCGCCCATCTCGTTTTTCCGGCCGTCTGGGACTGGTACGTTCAATGGCGAGAGCGCCGGCGCGGCTTCTTCACGGGATGGGAAGCCGAGATGCTGCTGCTTGCAGCAGCGCTCACGCGGGACAAGACCGGCTGGCGTCGTCAAAGTCCTCATCTGGCGGAGCGTCTCGTTCCGATCGTGGGACTGGTCGGCTCCGCGGATATCGAGGCCGCCAGACTCGACTGGGACGAGGCTTGCGAGCGGATGAAGGAGCACGCTCTGCAGCGCGCCCGGGAGATCAGCCGCGTCGCCCGCATCCACCGCGACCCTTTCGAGCCGCTGCTGCCGATTCTGGAGGCGGCCAGCCCTGTGGGCGAGTACCGCAAGATCACCGATGAAATCCTGAAGCGCATGCCGGATGCCCGGCGATACCCTCGCGCCGCGGCCGAAAGCGTTCGCTCGTTGCTGATGATCCGCCTCGGGCTGCACCTGGGCCTGAGACAGAAGAATCTGCGTCAGATGCTCGTTTGCCCCAGGGATCAGGCGCCCCGCACCGAGCGGGAACTGGAACGGCTGAAGTGTGGTGAGCTGCGATGGAGCGAGAGGGATGGCGGTTGGGAGGTCTTCGTACCCTGCGCCGCATTCAAGAACGCTGGTTCAGCCTACTTCTCCAGGCGTCCGTTCCGGCTGGTGCTTCCGGACCTCGGCGACCTCTACCGCTGGCTGGAGGCCTATATCGAGGTCCACCGGCCAATCCTGCTGGCAGGTGCTTCGGACCCGGGGACGGTCTTCGTGAAGGCCCGGAAGAGGACGTCTACCGACGCCGCCTACAATCAGAACACCTTCTACGAGGCGTGGCGTCTGATCATCCAACGCTACGGGATACGAAATCCGTACACCGGCCGTGGAGCAATCGCGGGTCTGTTGCCCCATGGTCCGCACAGCGTCCGGGACGTGCTCGCCACTCACGTCCTGAAGACAACCGGGTCCTACGAGCAGGCGAGCTACGCCATTCAGGACACGCCAGCGACGGTCCAGGCTCATTACGGGCGCTTCCTCCCCCAGGATAAGGCGGCGCTCGCTGCGGCCGTCCTGAATAAGGTCTGGGCGTAGCGTTTCAACTTCGGGCGACGGCGGGAAGCATTCCTGCCGTCGTTGCCTGCGCTGCCGCTAATGGCTGAGATCGGGGTTTTACAATGGCTATTTAAGTCATTGTTTTTGTTGGGGCTGATTTGCCGGGTTTTACACCCTAAGTGTCGGTTTCCTCATCGGCAGTTTCAGATTTTGGTACCGTCATTCTAGGTTCGAGTCCTAGTTCCCCAGCCATCCGCCTTTCTTCCCAATATCAAAGCTTTATGGCTGCGGCCGGCGCCGGGTGCGTGGGTTCTCCGGGCATTTCGCACGGGTTTTACGTCTGCGAGGTTGCTGGAGGTCGCGATCAAGGCGTTATTCCGCCGCGACTCGGCGGGCGGCTGTGCGCCGCGGTCAGTGGCCGATCAAAGTGGGTAGCGCCTGCCAGACGATGGCGATCAGGGATACGCCTGAGCCGAGCGCTGCCATCTGGTCCGGGAACCCAGGCCCTCTGCGATTCAGGCGTCGAACGGACGCCCAGACCAGCCCGGCGGCCATCAGCGCACACAGGCCGCTGAAGGCCAGCGCGGCCATGCGCCAGGCCGGATCATCCGCTGTCGCCACGACGTCGGCGACGCTGGAGATCAGATAGACGCCGATGAAATGGACGCCCCAAACCGTCAGCCCGCCCAGCATCCAGGCCCAGGTCTTCATGGAGCACCCGGGAAGAGGCTGGTGAGAGCGGCTGAGAATGCTCCCTGACCGGCGGAATAGGTGATGAACAGGGCGATCAGCTGGAAGGTCGAGGGACGGCGCGCCTCGACGTGGCCGAACAGCAGCCGCAGCACCGCATAGAGGGCCATCAGGGCGACGATGCCCATGAAGAAGCCGTGCCAGGACAGCAGGGCGAAGACCGTCGCGCCCTGACCCGTGGCCGAGGCCTTCAGCCCGGCGTCGATCCAGCCGGTCAGATCGGTCCACCAGGCGGCGCCGAGCGCGGCGGCGGCCAGCAGCATCAGCAGGGTGGCGATCACCGGGCTGCGGCGCCTGTCCAGCGCCAGCGCCTTGCATGCCAGCCAAGCCAGACCCGCGCCGACGACATTGCCGGTCAGCGTCAGCATCAGGCCGGTCATCGGCGGAGGGGCGATCCAGTCCTGCGGGTTTCGGCTCCACAGGAAGACGTAGCTGAAGCCGGCCAGCAGGGCGATCATGCCCGCCACGATCAGGGTGATGACCATGGCCCACCAGCCATGGCTGGACGGGCCGCTCATATAGGTCGGCACCCGCACGCCGCCGCCGATATCGACCGTGTCGGCGATGCGCGGTCGATCGAGCATCCAGCACCAGTGCATGATGCACCAGACAGCGAGCACTCCACTGATGGCCGAGGCGACGTAGGCCTGCACGGTCAGCAGGAGGAACAGGCCCGCCGTGAAGATCGCCGCCCAGACATGCCAGGGCGAAGGTGACGGCATCCGCTGCAGGTACTGCGGCTCGGCGTTCAGCGTCGAGGTGACGATGGTCTCGCGCTCGCCGGTGGGGGCGTTGGGCAGGAAGTAGCGGCCCGCCTCGACGTCGCGGGCGAGGTTCTTCTGTTCCCACAGTGGATAGAGGCTTTTGACGACCGGCACCGAGCGGACCGAGTAGAGGCCGGTCGGCAGCCATTCCAGACCCGGTCCGTCGTGGATGTTGCCCGCATCACGATCGCCGAAGGGGCGGAAGTTGCGCGCCATGTCGATGATCCAGAGCAGAACGCCGAGGGCGGTGATCGCCGTGCCGATGCTGGATATCAGGTTGGGCAGCTCCAGCCCGCGTCCGGGCAGGTAGGTGAAGACCCGGCGCGGCATGGCCATCAGGCCGCTGAGGTGCATGGGCAGGAAGGTCACGTGCATGCCCGTGAACATCAGCCAGAACACCCATTTGCCCATCCGCTCGCTGAGCGGGCGGGTCGAGGACATGGGCAGCCAGTAGTAGATGGCGGCGAAGAAGGGGAAGACCATCCCGCCGATCAGCACATAGTGCAGGTGGGCGACGATGAAGTAGCTGTCGTGCGCCTGCCAGTCGAAGGGGACCATGGCCACCATCACCCCGGTCAGGCCGCCCATGACGAAGGTCACGATGGCGCCGGTGACAAACAGGCCGGAGGTGGTGAAGCGCATCTTCCCCGCCGCGATGGTGGCGATCCAGGCGAAGACCTGCACCCCCGCCGGCACCGACACCGCCATAGACGCCGCCGAGAAATAGCTGGTCGAGATCGTCGGCATGCCGGTGGTGAACATGTGGTGGGCCCACACGCCGAAGCTGATGAAGCCGGTGGCCAGCATGGCCAGGACGACGGCGTTGTGGCCGACCAGCGGGGTCCGCGCGATGGCCGGGATCATGGTCGACATGGCCCCGGCGGCGGGCAGGAAGATGATGTAGACCTCGGGGTGGCCGAAGAACCAGAACAGGTGCTGCCACAGCATCGGGTCGCCGCCCTTGAGCGGATCGAAGAAGGGCCAGCCGAAGACCCGTTCCAGCTCCATCAGGGTGGTGGCGAGGATCACCGACGGGAAGGCGATGATGATCATCCCGGCGAAGATCAGCATGGCCCAGGCGAAGATCGGCAGCTTGTCCAGCGTCATGCCCGGCGCGCGGTTTCGCAGCACGCCGACGATGATCTCGATGGCGCCGGCGATGGCGGAAATCTCGATGAAGCCGATGCCCAGCAGCCAGAAGTCGGCATTGATGCCGGGCGAGAAGGCCGTGGAGCTGAGCGGGGGGTACATGAACCAGCCGCCGTTCGGCGCCAGGCCGAAGAAGAGGGAGCAGAAGAAGGCCAGCCCGCCGATCAGATAGGCCCAGAAGGCGTAGGCGCTGAGACGGGGGAAGGGCAGGTCGCGCGCCCCCAGCATCTGGGGCAGCAACAGCACCGCCAGGGCCTCGACGGCCGGGACGGCGAACAGGAACATCATCATCGTGCCGTGCACGGTGAAGATCTGGTTGTAGGTCTCGGCCGGGAGAATGCCCGCCATGGGCACGGCCAGCTGGGTCCGCATCAGGACCGCGAGAATGCCTGCCAGCACGAAGAAGAGCATGGCTGCGCCGACGTAATAGACGCCGACGAAATTGTTGTTGATGGCGGTGATCCACTGCCAGCCCTTCGGGCGGCACCAGATGCGCTCCAGCTCTTCCAGCTCGCCGTCAGGCCGCCGTCCCGTTGTCGGGAAGCGCTCGTAAAGGGCGGTGTCGAACCCCGTTTCCTTCTCGAACTGGCGGCTCACTTCAGGCTCTCGAGCCAGCCGGAGACCTCGCGCAGTTCTTCGCCGCTCATGACCGGATAGGCGGGCATGCGGTTGCCGGGCTTGATCGACTGGCTGTCCGAAATCCAGCCCGCCATCGTGCCCTGGTTGTTGGGCAGAATGCCGGCGCCGAGGGTGCGGCGTGACCCGACGTGGCTGAGGTCCGGTCCGGCCTGACCATTGAAGGCCGTGCCCGCCACGCTGTGGCAGGCGCCGCAGCCAGCGCGGGCGAAGACCTGCGAACCGGCGGTCGGTTGCAGGGCGGCGGGGGAGGGCGCGGACTGGCGGGCTCGCCACGCCTCATAAGCCGCCGGCTCGTGGGCGACCACCACAAAGCCCATCAGGGCGTGCGGGCCGCCGCAGTATTCGGCGCACTGGCCGCCATAGGCGCCGGGTGCATCGGCCTGGATGCGGATCAGATTGCGGCGGCCGGGGATCATATCGACCTTTCCGGACAGACGCGGGACCCAGAAGCTGTGAATGACGTCGGCGGAGTCCAGCTCGATCACCACGGGGCGGCCCGTGGGGATGTGCAATTCGTTGGCGTCCTGGAAGGCCTCGCGTCCCTCGCCGTCCAGATAGGCGACGCGCCACCACCACATCTCGCCGGTGACGCGGACCCGCATCTCGCCGGGACCGGGTTCCTGGGTCAGATGGCTGGTCAAGGCCAGGCCGTAGATGAGCAGGGCGGTCAGGACGACCACGGGGAAGGCGAAGCCGCCGATCCACACCAGCTTGCGTCCGCCCAGCCGATCCCGCCAGCGCCGGGGTCCGAACAGGGCGATGGCGAGGGCGACCACCACGATCAGCAACACTGATCCGGCCATGGCGAACAGCACCCAGGACAGGGTGTTCAGCGGCTCGGCGAACGGTCCCGCCGGGTCCAGCGCAGGCGGCGGCCAGGCTGCGGTTCCGTCGGCTGCGGTTCTAGTCATGGAGCGTGTACAGGTAGGCGGCCACGTCGCGGGCCTCGGCGTCGGTCAGGGGCATGGCGGGCATGGCGGTGGCGGGCGCCATCGACGGCGCGTCCTTGAGGAAGGGGATCAGCCGGTCCGGCCGGTTCGGGAACTGTCCGGCGATCATCGGACTGTCGGCGAAGCCCTGAAGCGACGGACCCGCCAGCCCCCTGGGCCAGGCGACGCCGGGCGTGTCGTGGCAGGCGGCGCAGCCGACGCGCTCAATCACCTCGAGCCCCCGGCTGGCGTCCGCGCCCATGATGGTGCGCGGCGGGTCCGACTTGTCCGCACAGGCGCACAGCATCGCGGCCAGGGCGATCACGCCCCACCTCACGCCGGACCCTGAAAGTCGGAAATCGTCATCGCGCCCCTTCGCCGTTGCCGATCAAACCCGCCCCCATGGTCAAGGTTCCCCGGAAAGCGGAACCGTGGCGGTCGGGCGGTGTTGGCTGGATGTGCGTATCCTGCCCCTGCCCCTGCCCCTGCTTCTGCTGCTGCCGCTCGCGGCCTGCGCGCCTCCGTCGAACGAGACGGGGGCGGCGTTCACGCGGACGGGCGAGATCATCGCCATGGGCGGCGGGGAGGGCGGTCCGGCCAACGCCTGTTTCAGCTGTCACGGTCTGGACGGCGCCGGGGACGGGGTCAGCGTGCCGCGACTGGCCGGTCTGGACGCCGGCTACCTGCAGAAGCAGATGGAGGACTACGCCAAGGACGTCCGGCAGGACGTGGTGATGCGGGAAGTGGCGCGGTGGCTGGATGACGGCGACCGCCGGGCGGTGGCGCAGTTCTACGCCGACATGCCGGCGCCCCTGCCGCGCGGTCCGGCGGGAGCGGCTCCGGCGATCTATCTGCGGGGAGATCCTTCCCGCGGCGTTCCGTCCTGCGCCTCCTGCCACGGAGCTGACGGTCTGGGCGTGGGCTTCGGCAATCCGGCGATCGCGGGCCAGCCTGCGGGCTATACGATCGACCAGCTGCATCGCTGGCAGGAACGGAAGCGTCGCAACGACCCGCGCGGGGTCATGACGGACGCCGTCAAGAACCTCACCGACGCCGAGATAGCCCAAATCGCCGCCTGGCTAGAGCGCGCACCCGCTGCTCCACCGCCCGATACCGCCGTTGCCAGCGCGTCCGCCGCCGCTTCGGCTGTGGCACGACCGGAAGCATCCCGTGGAGTACGTCGTCCCGATCGATGATCTGGTGTTTGAGCGCCGCGCCGATGTGCAGGGGGATCAGCAGCAGCAGTGTGACGACCAGCCCCCAGTGCATCCACTCCGTCACGGCCTCGACCCGCCAGCGGGTGACATTGTCCAGATCCTGGAACGGCATCAGGGGCCAGGCCGTGAGGCCGAGCAGAGTGAGGCTTTGCTCGCGCTCGGTGGCCGAGACCATGGCCCAGCCGGTCAGCGGCAGGCCGAACAGGCAGGTGTAGAACAGGTAGTGGGTGACGGTGGCGGCGTTGCTTTCCCATCCCGGCTTGTCGGCGTCATTGATCGGACCGGGCGCCAGCAGCCGCCAGGCGCCCCGACCCATGGCGAGCACCAGCATCAGCACCCCGATGGCGTAATGCAGGCTGTGCGCCGCGACCTTGTCGCCGCCGACCGGAAGCTGGCCCATCCACCAGCCCCAGAACAGCTGGAAGCTGACCAGCGCGGCCATGGTCCAGTGGAAGACGATGGCGACCGGCGAGAAACGGCCTTCGTCGTGGTGCCCGGCGGCCCACTCCAGCACATTGGCGATCAGCCGGTCGATCACGCGGTCGGATCCACGCGAACGACCGGACGGTCCGGCCCGATCCAGCGGCCGAGGATGATCAGGGCCGCGGCCAGATAGAGGGCCGCCGCCGGAGCCCACATGATCAGGCCTGCCGCCTGCTGATCCTCCAGCGGGGTCAGTCCCCAGGCCATGGTCGTCAGCAGATGCGGCGCATACAGGGCGTCGTCGGCGAAGGTCAGCAGGGCGCCGAGCAGGCCCATGGCCACCATGGCGACCAGCAGATGGCCGACCGCCGAGGGCGCCGAGGCGCGCCGCACGCCGATCCAGAACCAGACAGCGGAGCCCAGCAGGCTGGCCTGCATCAGCCAGTAGACGGCGTCGCTGGACAGGGCCGCTTCGTAGGCGGCGGGGGCGTGCCAGGCCCAAAAGACCAGCGCCTGAACGGCTGTCGCCAGGGTCAGCGACCCGGCCCGCCTGATCGAAACGGTCCAGGCGAGAAGGGGGGCGGCGACCGCGACCAGAAGGACGTGGTGGACGGTGCGGGCGGAGAAGAGCGCCGAACTGATGGCGCACAGGGGCGAGACGAAGATCACGACCAGCACCGCCGTCGCGGCCAGACCGAGCATGCGCGGCGTTCCCCGCATTCGCCAGAACACCAGCGCCGCCATGCCGACGAGCCCTGCCAGCAGAAGGGGATCGAGGTTCCAGCGCCAGTCGCCGGGCGCCGGCGCCGGACCGCAGTACGGCAGCCAGGTCAGGGCGTCGGGCGTCATGCGACAGGCTCGGTCGTCAGGCGGGTGATGGCGCGTCCCCTTGGCAGCTTCACCGTGAGAAGGGATCGGCGGGCCGGGTGGTTCCCCGAATTGCGGCAACGAAACGGCGTCCGACGGGTTGGCTACGGCACAGGCTGAACAGGAAATCACGACGCATGTCCCAGACAGGACCGGCCGCGCGGCCGCTACAGACCACCCGATCCATCCTTCTCGGCTTCCCGGCGGCCCTGTTTGCCGGCGGGCTGATCAGCGACATCGCCTATCTGCGGACCGAGGTGATCCAGTGGACCAATTTCTCCGCCTGGCTGATCGCGGGCGCGGAGGTGTTCGCAGGGGTTCTGCTGGCGTGGTCGGCGATCAGCCTGATCGTGCAGTGGCGGTCGCCGGAGCGGACCTCCGCCCTGCTGCTGGTCGGCCTGCTCGCCGCCGCCTTCGTCATCGGCTTCCTGAACTCGCTTCAGCACAGCCGGGACGGCTGGAGCTCGGTGGGGACGCCGGGGCTGGTGATGTCCATCGCCTGCACCTTGCTGGCCCTCGCCGCCGCCTGGATCGGAACCGCCCAGGCCATCCGGGAGGGAGCCCGATGATGCGCCGCCTGCTCGCCACCTCCGCCCTGACGCTCGCCGTCGCCGTAACAGCCTGTGGGCGTCCCGCCGAGAACCTGAACCAGACCGGGCCGAACCCGGAACTGCCGGACCGGAACGAGACCCTGATCCCGCCGATGAAGATCGCCTCGCCGACCGGCTGGGACGGCGCGCTTCCGACCGTGCCGCAGGGCTTCCGTATCACGGCGATGGCTACGGACCTCAAGATCCCGCGCCAGATGCTCGTGCTGCCCAATGGCGACATCCTCGTCGCCGAGGGCTCCGGCGGAAATGCGCCCAAGCTGCGGCCCAAGGATGTGATCGCCGGGGTCATCAAGGCCGGCGGCAGGTCGTCGGTGAAGGGCGGCAACCGGATCACCCTGCTGCGCGACGCGAACGGCGACGGCACGCCCGAGGTGCGGACAGTCTTCATCGAGAACCTGGACGCCCCCTACGGCCTCGCCTTCGTGGACGGCAATCTCTACGTCGCCAACCAGGACGCCCTGCTGCGCTTCCCCTATCAGGAGGGGCAGACCCGGATCACCGCGCCGGGCGAAGTTCTGACCCGCCTGCCGGCCGAGGTGAACCACCACTGGACCAAGTCGCTGACCGCCAGCGCCGATGGGACCAAGCTCTATGTGGGCATCGGCTCCAACAGCAATGTCGGCGAGCGCGGCATGTCCGTGGAAGAGGAGCGGGCGGTGGTCTGGGAGATCGACCGCCTGACCGGCGCGCGCCGGACGATCGCCACCGGTATCCGCAATCCGACCGCCCTGGCCATCGAGCCGACCTCCAGCCAGCTGTGGGCCGTGGTCAATGAGCGGGACGAACTCGGACCGGAACTGGTGCCTGACTATCTGACCTCGGTGCGGGACGGCGCCTTCTACGGCTGGCCCTACAGCTATTGGGGCAAGACTGTCGATCCGCGCATCCGCCCGGCGCGTCCCGATCTGGTCGAACGCGCCATCGCGCCCGACTATGCGCTTGGCTCACACGTCGCCGCTCTGGGCCTCAGCTTCGCCACGGAGGGTGGGTTCGGCGGACGGTTCAGCCAGGGCGCCTTCATCGGCGAGCACGGCAGCTGGAACCGCCAGGACCTGTCGGGTTACAAGGTCAGCTGGGTCGCTTTCAGCAATGGCCGCCCGGTCGGCCAGCCGGTCGATTTCGTCACCGGCTTCCTCGCTGACGGCAAGGCGCGCGGCCGCCCGGTTGGGGTCACCTTCGACCCGCAACGCCGCATCCTGTTGATCGCCGACGACCTGTCCAACACCGTCTGGCGGGTCGCGCCCGCCGGCTGACGAACGTCTGGAGAGCCTACTTCTGCCGTGGGCTCTCCAGCCCTTCGAAGGTTGTCACCAGTTCCCCGGCCCGGCGCGCCTTGAGCGCCCGCGCCAGCTGCTCGGCGGCGATCCGCACCTCGGCCTGCATGTCGGTGTCGCGGTCCAGCGCCTCGTGGCTGGTCGCATAGGGCTCCCAGTAGCCGATGTAGCGGTCGATCTCCGCATCCGGCCCTGCGGGCGTGAACTTCATGAACTTCAGCCAGTCCGACACCGACCGGCGCACATTCTCCGCGCCCTCGACATCCCCGTGCACAACCACGGAGAAGACCCGGCCCTGCAGGTGGCGCGGATAGGCCCAGCCCTTCAACTCCTCGGCCTTGGCCAGCTTGGCGTCCTTGCCCTGTGTCAGGGTCGGATCAGGATTGCCGCCGTCCGCGCAGACCAGCCGGTCCATCATCAGCTTCATCGGACTGGACACCTGATACCAATTCACGGGGGTGACGACGAAGACGCCGTGCGCCTCCACCCACATGGGGTAGATGTCGTTCATCCAGTCGTGGACCTGCCCCAGCGAATAGTTGGGATAGCAACTGCACGGCCAGTGGCAGAGCGCCGCCGCCGTCGAGAAGCAGGCCTTGCAGGGATGGATGTCTCGTCCGTACTCGCTGGCCAGCCGGGACAGGTCCAGCACCCTGGTCTCGATCCCCGCCTTCTCCAGCACGCGCTGGGCGGACGACACCAGCCGGAAGCTCTTGGACATCTCCCCCTGACAGGTGTGCTCCGAGCGCGAGGACCCGTTGATCAGCAGCACCCGCAGCGGGCCTTTCCCGTCCTCGAACCGGACCTGCGCTTCGTCGATCATGGCCCTGGCGTTGATCCAGTCCTCGGACAGGTCGTAGTCCGGATCGGCGTAGCCATTGCCCGCCTTGCGGGTCACCGGCGACTTGCGGCCGTCGCGATAGGCCTCCCAGGCGATGGCGGCGAGCTTGTCCAGCGCGTCCCGCATCGGGGTGAAGGCCGGGTCCCGGAACTGGCTCAGGTAGCGCTCGGTGAAGTCCGGCTTCGTCAGCTTCGGAGACGGCATGCCCTTGCGCGGATCGGGCGCCGCGCCGGTGGTTTTCGACTTGGCCACCTCAGGCGATCCCGGCGCCGCCGGTGACCCCATAGACCTCGCCGGTGGTGAAGCTGGCGGCGGAAGAGGCGAGCAGGACATAGACGGGCGAAATCTCGATGGGCTGGCCGGGACGCCCGAAGGCGCTCTGCTCGCCGAAGTTTTTGACCTTCTCCATCGGCTGGCCGCCGGAGGGCTGCAGGACAGTCCAGAAGGGACCCGGCGCGACCGCATTGGCGCGGACGCCCTTCTCGATCAGCTGTTTGGCCAGCGCCTTGGTGTAGGCGACGATCCCTGCCTTGGTGGTGGCGTAGTCCAGCAGGATGGCCGAGGGCTCATAGGCCTGAATGGAGGCGGTGGTGATCACCGCCGCGCCCGGCTCAAGATGCGGTGTGGCCGCCTGGACGATCCAGTGCAGGGCGTAGAGGTTGGTCTTCATCGTGCGGTCGAAGTCTTCGGTGGTGACCTCGTCCACGGTTTCCCGGAACTGCTGGCTGGCGGCGTTGACCACCAGAGTGTCCAGACCGCCGAAGGCGGAGACCGTCCGCTCCACCAGTTCACGGCACCACTGCTCGTCCGTGATGTCGCCGGGCAGGGCCAGCGCCTTGCGGCCGGCCTTCTCGATCAGGGCGATCACCTCGGCGGCGTCCGCCTCCTCGGACGGCAGATAGGAAATGGCGACATCCGCCCCTTCACGCGCATAGGCGATGGCCACGGCCCGACCGATGCCGGAGTCGCCTCCGGTGATCAGGGCGCGCCGCCCCTCCAGCTTGCCCGAGCCGACATAGCTCTCCTCGCCATGGTCCGGCTTGGGCTCCATCTTCCGCACCAGACCGGGGGCGGACTGGGGCTGCTCGGGGAAGGGGGGCTTGGGGTACTGTTCGCGGGGGTCTTGCAGGGCGGGGCGGTCGGTCATGTCGTTCGCTCATGTTTGGGGGCACCGTGACAACCTGAGCCGTCCGCAGGCGTTCCGCGTCCTCACCGAAACCGCCACTTCATCACCAGCACCAGACTGGCCATGACCAGGGCGCAGCCGTTGGCGACGATCAGCGGCCACGCCTTGATCAGGACGCCGTAGGCCACCCACAGCACGAAGCAGCTGACGGTCAGGGAATAGGTCTTCAGCGACACCGCCGACGCGTCCTTCTCCCGCCAGATCTTGACCGCCTGCGGCGCAAAGCTGGAAATCGAGCAGAGGGCGGCGAGCGTCCCGATGATGTTGGCGGCGAGCGTGGCGGACATGCCGTCGAAACCGCAGCGGGAGGGCGTCGTTCCGCCGCTGGCTGGACGTCGACCGGATAAACGAAACCCCGGTTCGGGGGGGCGACCGAACCGGGGCTTCCATCAGGAGTGAGCGTAAGGGGCGCTCGCCCGACCAACCGGCGTATGCGCCGCCGGTTCCATGATGCTCAGTCGTCGTGTCGGCCCTCGGCGAACTCTTCGACCATCTTCGCGCAGAAGGCGGGCAGATCGTCCGGATTGCGCGAGGTGACCAGGCCATTGTCGACCACCACCTCCTCATCGACCCAATCGGCGCCGGCGTTGGTCAGGTCCGTCCGGAGCGAGGGCCAGGACGTCATGCGGCGCCCCTTGACCACGCCCGCGTCGATCAGGGTCCAGGGTCCATGGCAGATGGCGGCGATCGGCTTGGACGCCTTCGCGATGGCGCTGATGAAGGCGATAGCCTCATCTTCCAGACGAAGGGCGTCCGGATTGATGACCCCGCCCGGCAGAAGCAGGCCGTGATATGCGGCGGGGTCGGCCTCCGAAAGGGCGCGATCCACCGGGGTCCGGTCACCCTTGTCGTGGTGGTTGAAGCCCTGGATTTCACCGGATTTGGGCGACACGATCTCGACCGTGGCGCCGGCGGCCTTCAGGGCCTCGACGGGCTTGGTCAGTTCGACCTGTTCGTACCCGTCGGTGGCGAGCACGGCGATGGTTTTGCCTGAGAGAGATGCGGACATGGATGTCTCCTTGAAGTGGGGAGGAACCGGTTCGGACGGGTCTGGTTGACGGGCGAGTGTCGGAGCCCCGGCGAGAACGGAGGAACAGGTGATGGGCGAGAAGCAGAGCGAGGGCCGCCGGAAGAACGGGGCCATGCCGGCAGGTCGGCCGGACCAGACGACCTCCGACCGCGACGTGGAGAAGGTCGGCGAACAGTCACGCCAAGCCGCGGGACCGGATGGCCCGGACGCGACCGAAGTCGGGGAAACCTTCAAGCGACAGCCCCGCTGAAGCGACGCGCCGGAGCGATCCTGTCAGGATGGCTCCGGCGCGTCGCCCGGCTCAACGCGCCGCGTCGGCGTTGGTCTCGTCCAACTGGTCGACCATCTGGCTGTGACTGCGAACGACCGGCAGGGTCTCGGCCACCCAGGCCTTGAGCGCGTCATTGTCGCCCATACGGCCATAGTTCTCGAGCAGCATGGTGGTCTCGTTGTGGGCGGCCTCCTGCTGCTGCAGATAGACGCGGTCAAAGTCCTGGTCGCTGGCGCCGCGAAGGTTGTCGATCAGGCCCTGATGGCGTTGATCCAGCGCGGTCGGCACGGTGATGTTGGCCGCCGCCGCGATGGGCTTCAGGGCGTCGCCGGCCTTGGTGTGATCCGCGACCATGCTTTCGCCCAAGGCCTTGATGCGGGGATTGGTCGAGCGCTGGGCGGCGATCCGGCCCGCCTCGACCTCATACATGCCGCCGATGGCGGCGTTGCTGACGAAGGACGCAGCCGTCAGGGCGCCCGCTGGCCCGGCGACCGTGCCGACCGCGCCGGCTGCGGCGTCCTGGGTGGTGTTCACCGCCTGGTTCTGCTGATCCGGAGCGCCGCCGTTCTCCTGCTGACAGGCAGAGATAGTGAGGGCGAACGCGCCGGCGGAGAGAAGAAGTATGCGTTTCATCGAAACCTCCCTTGTAGGCTTTCGCAATCGGTGGGGTCGGGAGGGGTTCCTTTGCGGCGCCAGATGAACCCGGGCGACCGGGGGGCGTTTTCCGGACCCGCACCGCTGGAAATGCGAAATGTCCGATTACACCCTCTACTACTGGTCAGCGCCGTTCCGGGGCGAGTTTGTCCGGGCCGTTCTGGCCTTTGCCGGGAGAGACTGGGTCGAGGCCGGAGACGAGCGGATTTCGGCCCTGATGGAGGGGCCGGTGACGGCGATGCCCGCGCCCTTCATGGGACCGCCGGTGCTGGTCGATGAGGGCGCCGGTTTCGCGGTCTCCCAGATGCCGGCCATCCTTCTGTATCTGGGGGAAAGTCTGGACCTGCTGCCGTCCACGCCCGAGGGGAGGGCGCTGTCGATCAAGGTGGTCAATGACGCCAACGACGTCATTGATGAGCTGACGCTGGATGGCGGGCGGCAGATGTGGACGCCGAAGCGCTGGGCCGAGTTCGAGCCGCGCCTCCGCAAATGGATGTCCCTGTGGGAAGAGACCGGTCGCCGTCACGGGCTGAAGAAGGGATCCGGCCACCTGCTTGGCGGTGATCAGCCGGGCATCGCCGACATCGTCACCGCGACCCTGTGGACCACGATCAGCGATCGTTTCCCGTCCCTGGAAGCCCTGCTCCGTGATGAGGCACCGCTGACCGCCGCCCTGTCCCGGCGTGTCGCCGCCCTCCCGCCGCTCGCCGCCCAGGCCGCCAGATCGAGAGAGGCCTACGGCGAGACCTGGAGCGGGGGGCGGATCGAGGCATCCCTGCGAAGGGTGTTGGCCCAAGGGTAAGCCTGGTCTCGCGGCCAAGATCTGACCAGAACTTCTGTCGACCGGACTGCTGATGCGGTCAGACGTCAGCCCAGCGTCCGCACCTTCACCGCCCCTGCACGACGGCGCGGCGTGACAGCTGTGTGCTGTCCCATCTGCTGGAAGGTCAGGTCCACCAGACCGTCGCCGACCTGAAGACCGGTGACGTTCAGACGATCGATCCCGGCGGGCAGCACCGGGTCATCGATCTCGACCACACCTTCCAGGGCGTCGATGTTCACGCCCAGCGCGGACTGAAGCATCAGGAAAACCGAGCCCGCCGCCCAGGCCTGCGGCAGGCAAGCGACCGGATAGGCGATCGGCGGTTCGCCGGTCATCCGCTCGAAGCCGCAGAACAGCTCCGGCAGACGCATCTGGAAATGGCTGGCGGCGGCGTAGATTTCGTTCAGGAGCAGGGCGACCGCGCGGCGTTCGCCGTACTTCGCCATGCCTGCCGCCGCCATGGCGGTGTCGTGTGGCCAGACCGAGCCGTCGTGATAGCTCATCGGATTGAAGCGGGCCTGCCCGGTCGCCAGCGTCCGCACGCCCCAGCCGGATCGAAACTCCGCCGACAGCATCCGCTTCGTCACCTTCAGCGCCCGGTCTCGCGAAGGCAGGCCGGTGAACAGCAGGTGGCCCGCGTTGGAGCCGATGGCGCGGCATTGCTCGCCGTCGCCGTCCAGGGCGATCGCGTAGAAGCCCTCGTCCTCCATCCAGAAGCGATCCTCTACGAGGGCGCGGGTCGCCTCGGCGCGCGATGTCCACTCGGCCTGGCGATCATCGCCCAGCACAACCGCCAGATCGGCCATCGCCCGCCAGGCGGCGAAGGCGTAGCCCTGAACTTCCAGCAGGGCGACGGGGCCCTTGGGGAAGCGGCCGTCGGCGTGGAAGATGGAGTCCTCCGAGTCCTTCCAGCCCTGATTGGACAGGCCGGTGTCGGCGCCGCGCTGATAGCTGATCAGGCCGTCCTTCCGGATGTCGCCGTAGTCGGTCATCCAGCGGGTGGCCGCGATCAGATTGGGCCACAACTCGCGGATCAGGGCGAAGTCGCCGGTGCGTCGGGCGTAGGCGCCCGCCAGCGCCACGAACAGGCAGGTGGTGTCGACGCCGCCATAATAGAGGCCGAACGGCACCTCGCCGAGCGCGCTCATCTCGCCGCCGCGCGTCTCGTGCATGATCTTGCCGGGCGCGCTGTCCTGGAAGGCCGAGACCTCCGTCGCCTGTCGCTTGGCCAGATAGGTCAGGACGCCCCGGGCCAGCGACGGATCGAGCCACAGCATCTGCCAGGCGGTGATGATCCCGTCCCGCCCGAAGGGGGTCGAGAACCAGGGCACGCCCGCATAGGGATAGGGACCAGTCGGCAGGTCGGTGGTCAGCAGGGCCACGTCGGCCCGGCTCTGATCCAGCCAGTCGTTGAAGCGGGGGCTGCGCGGTCCCCTCAGTGAGGCGCCCCTGCGACGGCGGCGACGCATCGACAGCCGCGCCTCGATGGCGTTCAGCCGGAAGCGGGCTTCGTCCGGCTGCTCGCAGCGGTCCGGCCCGCACTCGATATAGAGGTCCACCCGCTTGCCCTTGGGCAGGCTGAACATGAAATCGGCCTTGGATCCGGTCAGCCTCGCCGGCGGCTCGGAGAAGGACAGGCAGGCATTGCGCTGGACCTCGTCCAGACCGGTGTAGCCGAAGCCGACACGGCGACCGTCGGTGGTCGGCGGGGCGATTGTTCCGTGCTTGAGACGAGGCGTCCCACGCACCTGGAAGATGTCGGCGAAGTCGGCGGCGAACTCGAACGACAGCGGCAGCAGGACGTCCTCGACGCCGTGATTGACCATCCGGACCCGCTCGAACATTCGTCGGTCGCGAATGAAGCGCCGCCGCTCGATATGCAGCACACCCGCCGGGGCGGAGCGACCGCCCATCGGGGGCAGGGGGCGGTTGGTCGTGTGGCAGATGAAGAAGACATTGTCCTGACTGACGCCGGAGCTGAGCCGCGACGGGCGGGCGCCGCCCACGGTCATGACGAAGCGCGACAGCAGCCGGGTGTCATGGTCGAACAGACCGTCGGCCCCGCCCTTCAGGTCGCCCCAGTGGTCGGCGACACAGAAGGTGTCGGCGTCCTTCAGCGCCATCAGCTGCTCGAGGCCGTCCACCTCGCCGCTGTCAGCCGCGGTCGTCTGCACCGAATAGGCGTCGTCCATGAGGCTCCTCGACGGCGGTTCAGGTCAGTCCTGAGCCTTCCTCCCGAATGCGGACGCTGATGGTCCGCTTGGTACGGTAATGGACGAACCCGGCGCGGGTTCAGGCCGTGGCCGCGAAACTGCGTTCCTCGTCCAGCGGGCGCAGCGGCGTCACTACATCGGCCAGCGGCGCCTCGGCGAACGGGCGGCGGGCCAGCAGGTCGCCGTAGACGTCGAGATAGCGCCGGGCCATGGCGGTGGCCGAGAAGCGCAGTTCGAACCGGGCGCGGATGGCGTCGCGATCCAGCAGGTGGGCGCGGCCCGCGGCGGCGACGGCCTGTTCCATGGTCTCGACAAGGAAACCGGTCTCGCCGTCCTCGATCACCTCCGGTGTCGAGCCGCAGCGGAAGGCGACCACCGGCGTGCCGCAGGCCATGGCCTCGATCATCACCAGCCCGAAAGGCTCGGGCCAGTCGATGGGGAAGAGCAGGGCCTCGGCGCCGCCCAGGAAGGCGGACTTCTGATGGTCGCCGATCTCGCCGACGAACTCGACCAGCGGATTGTGCTCGACCATGGGACGGATCACCGTCTCCCAGTAGGCCTTGTCCGCGGCGTCGACCTTGGCGGCGATCTTCAGCGGCTTGTTGAGCATCGTGGCGATCTCGATCGCCCGATCCGGCCGCTTCTCGGGCGAGATGCGACCGAGGAAGGCGAGGTAGCCTTCCGATTTCGGGCTGTACGCATAAAGGTCGGACGGCATGCCGTGATGCACCGTCGCCTTCCAGGCGGCGAAGGGCAGGGGGCGGCGCTGGTCATCCGAAATCGACACCAGCCCGAACTGCGGCCAGCGGTCGTAGACGCCGGGCAGGTCCTTCAGGTCCAGGCGCCCGTGCAGGGTGGTCAGGGTCCTGTCCGCGAACCGCTCGAAGAACGGGAAGTGGATCATGTCGGTGTGGAAATGGATGACGTCGAAGTCGTCGGCGCGCTTCAGGACCTCCGACAACATGACCATGTGGGCGGCGAGGTCGGACTTGAGCGGAGCCGGATCGAGGCGGATTGCCTGATCCCGCACGGGGATCAGCCGCGCCCGGGTCTCGGCCTCGGCCGAGGCGAACAAGGTGACGTCGTGACCCAGATCCACAAGGGCGTCGGTCAGATGCGCCACCACCCTTTCGGTGCCTCCGTACAGGCGGGGCGGAACGGCCTCATACAGAGGGGTGACCTGCGCGATCTTCATGGCGATGAGCTCCCGACGCCCGCACCCGCGTGACGTCCGAATCGCCCAACCTTCTCGCAAGTGCGAAGTTCCGTGAGTGGTGTTATTTTACCGGGGATCAAACGGTTAGGCTGAATATCATGTCGGACACCCGACTTTGAGCTGTGTGCGGGTGCGGTTTGATTTGGTTGGGATCAGCAGCCGGATTTGGCGGATCATGGCTTGGCTGGCCGTTTGAAATCGAGCGTTCTGCGGGCGGCGACCATGAATGTCGTGTTTTGGATAGGCGCCCAATGTCCGCTTCTGGCGCTTCGCGGAACAGGAAGCTGATATCGTTCTTGGAGAGACGTGCCGATCCGGGGATGTCCCAAGAAGCGCCAACCCGCCAGCTTCCCGGGGCATGTCTTACCGATGATCCCAATGGCTGAGATCGAGGTTTTACAGGGGTTGTATAACTCATTGTTTTTGTTGAGTTCGGAGCGGTCGGGCTTTACGCCCTAAGTGTCGGTTTACTCGTCGGAAATCTCAGATTTTGGTACCGTCATTCTAGGTTCGAGTCCTGGTTCCCCAGCCATCCGCTCCCACGACAACTGAACGCTTTCAGAGCCGTCCTGATCGAGCGGTCTTCCTGCTGTCGCGCGCTGTCCCCACGCTGCCGCTTTCGCCCTGCCTCCCGCATTCCGGCCTTCGACCAAAGTCGCTCTGACGTTCGGCGAGTCCCGGTGTCACCCTGCCTGCAATGATCGCCGTCTGAAGGCGTCACAACGGTCGATAACGACCCTGCTGGGAGGCAAATGCATGACTGACACCACCATCGGTACGCCAGGTCAGGGAGGGGTGGGGGAGCCGGAACACGAAGTCGATCGCAACGACAAGCTCGTGATCCTGGCGTCCTCGGTCGGCACCGTGATTGAATGGTACGACTTCTATCTGTACGGCTCCCTGGCCGCGATCATCACCGTCCAGTTCTTCTCGGGCGTGAACGAGACGACCGGCTATATCTTCGCCCTGATGGCCTTCGCCGCCGGCTTCGCCGTGCGTCCGTTCGGCGCCATCGTCTTCGGGCGTCTGGGCGATCTGTGGGGTCGCAAGAACACCTTCCTCGTCACCATGCTGCTGATGGGTCTGTCGACCTTCGTCGTCGGTTTGCTGCCGCCCTATGCGGTCATCGGCATCGCCGCGCCGATCATTCTGGTGCTGATGCGCCTGATCCAGGGCCTGGCCCTTGGCGGGGAGTACGGCGGCGCCGCCACCTACGTCGCCGAGCACGCCCCCAAGGGCAAGCGCGGCTTCTACACCTCCTTCATCCAGATCACGGCCACCGCCGGTCTGGTGCTCAGCCTGATCGTCATCCTGGGCGTGCGCTTCGCCGTCGGCGAGGAAGCCTTCGCCGAGTGGGGCTGGCGCATTCCGTTCCTGGTCTCGATCCTGCTGCTGGGCGTGTCCCTGTGGATCCGCCTGAAGCTGGCCGAGAGCCCGTCGTTCAAGCGCATGAAGGCCGAAGGCAAGGGCTCCAAGACCCCGCTGAAGGACTCGTTCGGCAAGTGGCCGAACCTGAAGCTGGTGCTGATCGCCCTGCTGGGCCTCACCGCCGGTCAGGCCGTCATCTGGTACACCGGCCAGTTCTACGCCCTGTTCTTCCTGGAGCGGGTGCTGAAGGTCGACGCCTCGCTGGTCTACATCATGCTGACCATCGCGCTGCTGGCCGCCTCGCCCTTCTTCATCTTCTGGGGCTGGCTGTCGGACAAGGTGGGTCGCAAGCCGATCATCCTGGCCGGCTGCCTGATCGCGGCGGTCACCTACTTCCCGCTGTTCAACGCCCTGACCGAGGCCGCCAACCCCCGTCTGGCCGCCGCCGCCGCCTCGGCGCCGATCACGGTCTATGCGGATCCGGCCGACTGTAACGTCCAGTTCGACCCGGTGGGCAAGACGGTGTTCAACCACTCCTGTGACCTGGCCAAATCCTATCTGGCCAAGGCCGGCGTGACCTACACCAACGTCGACGCTCCGGCCGGCACGGTGGCAGAGGTTCGCATCGGTGACCAGATCGTGGTTCCGAGCTTCCGCGGCGAGGAAATGTCGTCGGCCGAGTTCGGCGCCGCCAAGAAGACCTGGGACGCCAGCCTGGGTGAGGCTCTGACCACCGCTGGCTATCCGGCCAAGGCCGACAGCGCCCTGGTCAACAAGCCGATGGTCGTGCTGATCCTGTTCATCCTCGGCTTCTATGTGACCATGGTCTACGGCCCGATCGCCGCCGCCCTGGTCGAGATGTTCCCGACCAACATCCGCTACACCTCGATGTCGCTGCCCTATCACATCGGCAACGGCTGGTTCGGCGGCTTCCTGCCCACGACGGCCTTCGCCATCGTGGCGGCGACCGGGAATATCTACTCCGGCCTCTGGTATCCGATCATCGTCGCGCTCGGCACCGTCGTTCTGGGCTTCCTGTTGGTCAAGGAAGGCAAGGATGTCGATCTGAACGCCTGACGAAACCCTCTCCCCGAGCCGAAGGGCGGGTCGATCTCCGGATCGGCCCGCCTTTCTCTTGGCGGAAACGCCGGAAGACCGTCTAGATAACCGTGATGTACGCCCTCATCATCCTGACGCTGGTCGCCGCCTATATGGCGGTGCTGTTCGCCATCGCCTGGCGGGGCGAGCAGCGTGGACCGGCGACACCCGGACGACGGTTCGGGCCATGGGCCTACGCCCTGTCGCTGGCCATCTACTGCACATCCTGGACCTACTACGGCGCGGTCGGCACCGCCGCCCGGAACGGCTGGGAATATCTGCCCATCTATCTGGGGCCGGTGATCGGCATCGTGGTGCTGTTCCCGATCTGGAGGCGGATCACCGCCGCCGCCCGGCGTGAGAACATCGGCTCCATCGCAGACTTCATTTCCTCGCGCTATGGTAAGAGCCAGACCCTCGGCGCCCTGGTCGCCTGTGTCGCCATCGTCGGGTCGGTGCCCTACATCGCCCTGCAGCTGAAATCGCTGTCGATGGCGTGGCAACTGCTGACCGAGGGCACCGCCGTCGCGGGATCGGAGCAACTGACTGTCAGCGTGATCGCGGTGGTGCTGGCGGGCTTCACCATCCTGTTCGGCGCGCGTCGTCCCGACCTGACCGAGCACAACAGGGGGCTGATCCAGGCCATCGCCCTGGAGTCCGTCGTCAAGCTGGCGGCCCTGGTCGCGGTGGCGATCTTCGCGGCCGTGCTGCTGTTCGGTTCGCCCGATCCCGGAGCGGCCGTGGCGGCCCTGGGCGGGCTGGGCGCGCCGCCGGTGATCGACAGCCGGTTCGTCGCCATCGCCCTGCTGGCGACCCTGGCCATCTTCTGCCTGCCGCGCCAGTTCCACGTCGGCTTCGTCGAGGCCGCCGAGCCGGGTCACATCCGGCGCGCCCGCTGGGTATTTCCGATCTATCTGGTGATCACCTCCGTGGCCGTCATCCCGCTGCTGGCGGCCGGGGGGCTGTTCACGACCATCGCCGACCCGGACTTGTTCGTTCTGGCCCTGCCGTTCCAGCAGGACGCCCGCATCCTGACGGCGGTGGTGTTCGTCGGCGGCTTCTCGGCGGCGACCGCCATGGTGATCGTCGAGACCGTCGCCCTGTCGGCCATGGCGTCCAACAGCCTGATCCTGCCGCTGCTGGCCCGTGATCGCTGGCGGGCGCGCGAGGATGCGTCGGACATGGCCGGCGCCATCCTGCAGGTTCGCCGCATCGTCATCTGCGTCATCCTGTTCCTGGCCTGGCTTTATTTCCAGGCGACCGACCGCTCCAGCGGCCTGGCGTCCATCGGCCTGACCTCTTTCGCCGCCCTGGCCCAGCTGGCGCCCGCCCTGTTTGGCGCGGTGCTCTGGCGGGGCGGGCATGCCAAGGGGGCCATCGCCGGGATCACCGTCGGGTCGGCGGTCTGGCTGGTGCTGCTGGCCATGCCGCAGATCGCATCGGCGCTCGGGGCGGCGGAGACGAACCTGCTGCAGTTGCAGGATCCCCTGCCGCTGGGCGTCTTCCTGAGCCTCGGCGCCAACGTCGTCTGCTATGTGCTGGTGTCGCGCGCGGCCCAGCCCCGGCTGATTGATCGGGTGCAGGCCCGGGCCTTCGTGGACCGGATCAGCCCGGATTGGCGCGAGCGGAGCACCGCGCCATCGGGGGCGTCCGTCGGAGACCTGAAGACCCTCGTCGCCCGCTTCGTCGGGGACGCCGGGGCGGAGCGCGCCTTCGCCGCCTTCGGGCGGGAGACGGGACGATCGCTTAAGGACGCCGACCCCGCCGACGCCGGTCTGGCCCGGACCGCCGAACGGATGCTGGCCGGGGCGGTCGGCGCCTCCTCGGCCCGCCGGGTCATCTCCGCCGCTCTGGCGGGGGGAGGGCGGGCGCCCGAGGATGTGGTGCGGATGCTCGATGAGGCGTCCCAGGCGGTCCAGTTCAACCGCGAACTGCTGCAGGCCACGCTGGACAACATCGACCAGGGCGTCAGCGTGGTGGACGAGGATCTGCGCCTGATCGCCTGGAACGCCCGCTATATCGAGCTGTTCGACCTGCCCTCCGGCTTCGTCCACGTCGGTCAGCCCATCGCCGCCGTCTATCGTCTGAACGCCGAACGGGGCGAGGTCGATGAGGCGGACATGGCGACCTGGGTGGAGCGCCGGCTCGACGCCCTGCGCCGCCGCGCGCCACACGACCACGAGCGCGTCCAGCCCAATGGACGGATTCTGAAGTCGACCGGAGCGGCCATGTCCGGCGGCGGCTATGTGACCTCCTACACCGACATCACCGAACTGCGGCGGGCGGCGCAGGCGCTGGAGGAGGCCAATGAACAGCTCGAGGCCCGCGTCGCGGATCGCACCGAACGGCTGAACGAGGCGCGCCAGACGGCGGAGGACGCGGTGGCCTCCAAGACCCGGTTCCTGGCCGCGGCCAGCCATGACCTGCTGCAGCCCCTGCACGCGGCCCGCCTGTTCATCGCCGCCCTGAAGGACGAGGGCGGGGACGGCGCGGCGCGCGATCTGGCCGAGAACGCCGACCGGTCGATCGAGAGCGCCCACGGCCTGCTGAAGGCCCTGCTGAACCTGTCACGGCTTGAGACGGGCGGCGTCAGCCCCGCCGTCGGCCCGCTGTCAATCGAGGCCCTGTTCGCGGATCTGAGGCGGGAGTTCACGCCTCTGGCCGCCGCCAAGGGGCTGACATTGCGGATCGTCCCGTCGCGGCTGTGGGTCGCGTCGGATCGCGATCTGCTGCGCTCGCTGCTGCAGAACCTGATCGGCAATGCGATCCGCTATACCGACGACGGCGGGGTTCTGATCGGCGTGCGCCGGGCCGGCGACGGCCGCCTCAGGCTGGAGGTCCATGACACCGGACGCGGCATCGCGCCGGATCAGCAGGAGGCGGTCTTCGCCGAATTCACCCGCCTGCCGGGGCGGGGCGGGGATGAGGCCGGGGTCGGGCTGGGACTGGCCATCGTGCGCCGCGTCGCCAGCCTGCTGGAGCATCCGCTGACGCTGCGGTCAGAGGTCGGGCGCGGGTCGGTCTTCACGGTCTCGGCGCCGGTGGCGGCGCCCGTCGCCAGCCGCCCGGCGCCGGTTCGCCAGGCCCCGGGCGCGACGATGCCGCTGGCGGGGTTGCGGGTGCTCTGTGTGGACAATGAGCCGGCGATCCTTGAAGGCCTGGCCGCCCTGCTCAAGCGATGGGGCGCCACGCCGGTGACCGCGCCGGACGCCTCGACGGCGCTTGATCTGGCCGGAACCTCGGCTTTCGATGCGGCGCTCGTCGACCTGCACCTCGGCCATGGCCGCGACGGTCTGTCGGTCATCCAGGCGCTGCGCGGCCTGGGGCTGGAGCAGATCGCCCTGATCACCGCCGACGCCGAGGAGGATCTGCCGGACCGCGCCGCCGCGGCGGGCGCGGTGCTGCTGTCCAAGCCGGTCAAGCCCGCCGCGTTGAAGGCCTTCCTGTCGAGCCGCCGCCGTCAGGCCTGAGTTCGGTCAGGCGTCCAGCGACAGGGTCTGGGCGGCGATCACGGCCTGGGTGCGGTTGTGGACGCCCAGCTTGCGGAACACGCTGGTCAGATGGGCCTTGATGGTCGCTTCGGTCACGCCGAGGTCGAAGGCGATCTGCTTGTTCAGCCGGCCCTGCTGCAGGCCGATCAGGATCTTGAGCTGCGACGGCGTCAGGCTGGCGATGCGCGATTCCATCGGCTCCTCCTCATCCGCGTCGATGACGGGAGGCGACCAGCCGTCGCCGGCCAGGATGGCGGTCAGCGCCTCGACCATTTCATTGAGCGTCGCCGACTTGGGAATGAAGCCCGCCGCCCCGAAGGCCAGCGCTCGGCGAATGGTCGCGCCATCCTCGCTGGCCGAGACGACGGCGACCGGCACCGCGGGAAAGTCGCTGCGGATCTCCGCCAGACCGGCGAATCCCTCGCTGTCCGAGAGCTTGAGGTCCAGAAGGAGCAGATCGACGGGGCCGCCGTTCAGGGCGTCGCGGGCGCCGGACAGGCTGGCCGTTTCGTGCAGGCTGGCCTCGGGCGCCGCGCGAGTCAGGGCCGAACCAAGGGCGGCCCGGAACAAGGGGTGGTCGTCGGCGATGACGATGCGATCCAAATGACGCTCTCCCAAGGCTCGGCCGCGGTCTGACGCCACGTGTCCATGTGCCACTCTGCCACCCCTAGACTTTGGTCGAAAGTAGACCAATGGCTAATGGCCCCCAAGGGAGGGCGGCCGGAAGGTGGAGTTCAGGAGGCTCGCAAAAGATGAGCCCGGGAGGACGCCATGACCCTGAAACCCGCACTGCTCGCCGGCTGCGCGGCTCTGGCCCTGTTTTCTGCGCCCGAGCTCGCCAACGCCCAGTCCCAGGATACCGCCGCGCTGGAGGCGCGCATCGCCCAGCTGGAAGCCCAGCTCAATGAACTGAAGACCGCCGTCCAGGCCTCACGCGCCGAACAGGCGGTCCAGCAGCAGGCGGTGGCGCAGGACATCCAGCGCATTGAACAGCGTGCGGCGGCCGCGCCCCCCGCGCCGGCTCCGGCCGCCCCCTCGGACGGCTTCCGCATCGGCAATAATACGCTGCGGTTCGGCGGCTTCGTGAAGGCCGACTACATCGTGTCCGACTACAGCGGCGGCGATCCCGCCAATGGTGACGCGTTGCGCGACTTCTACCTGCCCGGATCGATCCCGGTCGGCGGCGCGGACGAAGGTCCGGCGGCGGACTTCAACGCCCGCCAGACCCGCTTCTGGCTGACGACCGAAAGTCTGATCGGCGGTCGCAAGGTCGGCGGCCGGATCGAGATGGACTTCCAGGTCCTGCCGGGAACGGGCGACCAGCGCACCACCAGCCCCTCCAACCTCGCCCTGCGCCGCGCCTTCGTCACCGTCGACAACTGGCTGTTCGGTCAGGAGTGGACGAACTTCCAGAACCTCAGCGTCCTGCCCGACACCGCCGACTATATCGGGGCCAGTGAGGGCACGGTCTTCGCCCGTCAGGTGCAGGTCCGCTACACGCGCGGTCCGTTCTCGATCTCGATCGAGAACCCCGAAACGACCGTGACGCCCTTCGCCGGCGGAGCGCGGATCATCGCCGACGACAGCAGCCTGCCAGACGTCACCGCCCGTTACACCCTGACCCGTCCGTGGGGCGAGGCCTCGGTGGCCGGGATCGTGCGGCAGCTGGCCTATGAGACGACCGGGCTTGGCGCGATCGATTCCACTGCTACAGGCTGGGGCGTCTCTGCTGCGGCCAAGATCAAGGTCGGCGAGACCAACGACCTTCGCCTGATGCTGTCGGGCGGGGAGGGGATCGGCCGCTACATCGGCCTGAACTTCTCCAACGACGCCGTGCTGACCGCCTCCGGTGATCTGGAGACCATCGGCGTGCTGGCCGGGTTCGCCAGCTATCGGCATGTCTGGTCGCCGCAGTGGCGTTCGAACCTGACGTACTCGGCGCAGAGCGTCGATAACGACACGGCCCTGACCGGCCTGCTGGCCAACCGGTCCGCGCACAGCCTCCGGGCCAACCTGATCTGGACCCCGGTCCCCGCCTTTGACGTCGGCGCCGAGTTCATGTTCGGTGAGCGTGAGCTGGAATCCGGCGCGTCAGGGGACCTCAACCGTCTTCAGGTGTTTGCGAAATATGGCTTCTAGCGTTTTGAAGGCGTCCGTCTTGACTGATCCCGACCTGTATCCCGTCCCGTCCGAATGGGCGCAGCGCGCGCGCATGACCGCGCAGGGCTATGACGCCGCCCGTGTCGCGGCGCGCGAAACGCCGGAGGCCTTCTGGGCCGAGCAGGCGCGGCGGATCGACTGGATGACGGCGCCGACCGAGATCAAGGACGTGTCGTTCGACAAGGCCGACTTCCGCATCCGCTGGTTCGCCGACGGGGTGCTGAACGTCGCCTGGAACTGCCTGGACCGGCATCTGGAGACGCGCGGCGACGAGACCGCCATCATCTGGGAAGGCGACGAGCCGACCGTCTCGGGCAAGCTGACCTATCGCGAACTGCACGCCGAGGTCTGCCGCATGGCCAATGTCCTGAAGGACATGGGCGTGGTGAAGGGCGACCGGGTGACCCTGTATCTGCCGATGATCCCGGCGGCGGCGGTGGCGATGCTGGCCTGCGCCCGCATCGGGGCGGTGCATTCGGTCGTCTTCGGCGGCTTCTCGCCCGACAGTCTGGCGGGGCGGATCGAGGACTGCGGCTCCAGGGTGGTGATCACCACGGACGAGGGCGTGCGCGGCGGCAAGCGCATTCCGCTGAAGGCCAATGTCGACGCGGCGCTGCAGAAGGCGCCTGTCGAGAAGGTGCTGGTGATCACCCACACCGGCGCCGATGTGCCGATGATCGAAGGCCGCGACGTCCGCTATGAGGAGGCGAAGGCCACCGTCAGCGCCGACTGTCCGTGCGAGCCGATGAACGCCGAGGACCCGCTGTTCATCCTCTACACATCGGGCTCGACGGGTAAGCCGAAGGGGGTGCTGCACACCACGGGCGGCTATCTGTTCTGGGCGTCATGGACGCATGAGCTGGTGTTCGACTACCGCCCCGGCGAGGTCTTCTGGTGCACCGCCGACGTGGGCTGGGTCACGGGCCACAGCTATTGTGTCTATGGCCCGCTGGCCAACGGCGCGACGACCCTGATGTTCGAGGGTGTGCCCAACTATCCGGACCACAGCCGCTTCTGGCAGGTGGTGGACAAGCATCAGGTGGAGATCTTCTACACCGCCCCGACGGCGCTTCGGGCCCTGATGCGCGAGGGCGACGGGCCGGTGAAGGCGACCAGCCGCAAGTCGCTGCGCCTGCTGGGCTCGGTCGGCGAGCCGATCAATCCGGAGGCCTGGCGCTGGTATCATGAAGTCGTCGGCGAGGGCCGCTGCCCGATCGTGGACACCTGGTGGCAGACCGAGACCGGCGGGGTGCTGGTCTCGCCCCTGCCGGGCGCGACCGACCTGAAGCCCGGTTCGGCGACAAAACCGCTCCCCGGTGTCGAGCTGCAGATCGTCGACGCCGAGGGCGGTGTGCTGGGCGGCGCGACCGAGGGCAACCTTGTGATCACCGACAGCTGGCCGGGCCAGATGCGCACCGTCTACGGCGACCACCAGCGCTTCTTCGACACCTATTTCTCGACCTATCCGGGCAAGTATTTCACGGGCGACGGCTGCCGCCGGGATGAGGACGGCTATTACTGGATCACCGGCCGGGTCGATGACGTGATCAACGTCTCGGGTCACCGGATGGGCACCGCCGAGGTGGAGAGCGCCCTGGTCCTGCACGACGATGTGGCCGAGGCCGCCGTCGTCGGCTTCCCGCACGACATCAAGGGGCAGGGCATCTACGCCTATGTGACGCTGAACAAGGGCGTGGAGCCGACCGATGCGCTGAAGACCGCCCTGGTCGCCCAGGTCCGGCACGAGATCGGCCCCATCGCCGCGCCGGACGTGATCCAGTGGGCGCCCGGCCTGCCCAAGACCCGCTCCGGCAAGATCATGCGCCGCATTCTGCGCAAGATCGCCGAGAACGAGATCGGGGCCCTTGGCGACACCTCCACCCTGGCCGACCCCTCCGTCGTCGAGGATCTGGTGAGGAACAGGGCCGGCGGGTGAGGGACGGGCTCAGGCGTTCGCGCCGCCGTCGGCGGTAAGGACCGAGCCTGTGATCACGCTCGCCGCCGGGCTGGCGAGGAAGACGACCGCATTGGCGACCTCGGCGGGGTCGCCGAAGCGGCCCAGGGCCGTCAGGCTGCGCTGAGCCTCCGCGAAGTCCCCGTTCGCCGGGTTGGCTTCCGTGTCCGTCGAGCCGGGGTGCACCAGATTGACGGTGACGCCCTGCGGACCGAGCTCGCGCGCCAGCCCGCGGGTCAGCGACAGCAACGCCGACTTGGACATGGCGTAGGCGGTTACGCCCGGGAAGGGCACACGGTCGCCCAGCCCCGAGCCGATGAAGATGATCCGCCCCCCGGACGGCAGGTGCGGGATGACGGCCTTCGACAGGAGCACGGGGGCCCGGACGTTGACGTCCATCATGGCCTGCCACGCGTCGGGGTCGATATCCGCGATCAGGCCGCTCAGGCCGACGGCGGCGCTGTTGACGACGATGTCGATCCCGCCAAGGGCGCTGACGGCCTCGGCCACCGCGCGTTCGATGGCCTTCGGATCGGCGCTGTCGGCCTGAACGGCGACCGCCTTGCGGCCCAGGGCCTCGATCTGCGACTTCACGCCTTCGGCCCGTCCGGCGGCGTTGGCGTAGGTGAAGGCGACATCGGCGCCGTTTCCGGCCAGGGCCAGGGCGATCGCCGCCCCGATCCCGCGTGAGCCGCCCGTGACGAGGGCGCGTTTTCCGTTCAGATCAATCATGGATCACCTGTTGTCCGTGGATGGGCGCCCGGGGTTGGCGGCGCCGGAGCGGATAAGGTTGTTCCGGACGCGCTCGTCGAGGTCCGGTTCGGGCGCCGCCGCGTCCCGGCTGGTGGAACGCCCGGGGCGGGGACAAGGCGGATCCGATGAGGCTAGTCTGGCTGACCGGGCCGAGCGCGGGCTCCTGCGGTCAGGGCGGCGCACGGTGCGGCCCATCCGATCCCTTCAAGCCGGAGCTGCCATGTCTGAATCCGAGATCCGCAACAATCCCGACCAGAACCGCTACGAACTGACGATCGACGGTGAGGTCGCGGTCGTGACCTACAACCTGTCGCCGCCGAACCTGATGATCACCGAGACCCTGGTGCCGCAGGCGCTGGAAGGGCGGGGGATCGCCAGCCGGCTGGCCCAGTATGTGATCGCCGATGCGAAGGCGCGGGCGCTTCTTCTGCTGCCGGTCTGCCCGTTCTTCTCGGCCTATCTGAAGAAGCATCCGGAGCATGCGGAGGCCGTGCACCCGACCTATCGGGGCATTCTCGGAATCTGATCCGCGTCAGGGTCCGTGGTCGGCGAGGGCGGCGAGCGCGTCGCGGTCGTTCCAGTATCTGATCAGCAGGTCGGTCAGGACGCGGATCTTGCGCACCGGATGCTGACCCGGCGCGCGCAGGACATAGGCCCCGGCGGCGGGCGGCGGATAGTCCGGCAGCAGGGCGACCAGACGCCCGGCGGCGATATGCTCGTCGATGAAGTCGTCGGGCAGGCGGGCCAGACCCAGACCGGCGCAGGCCGCGGACGCCAATGCCTGCCCGTTGTCGGCCTTGAACCGCCCCTGCGGGCGCACGGTCACCATCCGGTCGCCGTCCATGAACTGCCAGGGCTCATTGGCCTGCAGCAGGGCCTCGTGGCCCACGACATCCTCGGGCGTCTTCGGCGCGCCATGCAGTCGGATGTAGGCCGGACTGGCGACCAGCTTGCCGGACAGCGGTCCGATCCGGCGCGCAACCAGATTGGAGTCCGGCAGGTAGCCGATCCGGATCGCGCAGTCGTAGCCCTCGGCCACCAGATCGACGAAGCGGTCCGTGTAGCAGGCCTGGATGCTGAGCTGCGGATGCAGGCGGGCCATCTCGTTCAGGACGGGGGCGATGTGGGTCGGGCCGAAGGTCAGGGGCACGGAGATGCGAAGGCGCCCGCGCAACTCGCCTTCGGGCAGGATGGTCTCCTTGGCCACATCGACCTCGGTGGCGATCCGGAACGCGAAATCCCGGAAGGCTTCCCCGGCCTCGGTCAGGACGGCGCCGCGCGTGGAGCGGGCCAGAAGCTGGATGCCAAGTTCGGCCTCGAGCCGGAACAGGCGACGGCTGACGATGGATTTGGCGACGCCCAGCCTCCGCGCCGCAGGGGAGACGCCGCCGGCGTCCGCCACTTCCACAAAGGTCCGAAGCTCCTCGATATCCATGCTGGCGTTCCCCACTGAGCAACACGGCGTCGCAGGTCGAGGCCATACCGTATTGAAAAACGGAATGCCAATCTGACCGGCCTTCGTGCGGCCCGCCCCACAGGGTCGCGCTCCCCCCAAAGGACAGGACACCCGCCATGACACTCCGCAACGGTCTCGATTCGCTGCTTCGTCCGGAAGACTCGGTCCTGGTCCTGATCGACCACCAGCCCTACCAGCTGGCCAATCTGAACAGCCACGACCCGCAGGCTGTGGTGAACAATTCGACCGGTCTGGCGAAGCTGGCCAAGGCGTTCAAGGTGCCGACGATCCTGACCAGCGTGATCGCGGCGCGGGGCGGCAGAATCTTCCCCCAGATCACCGACGTCTTCCCCGACCAGGAGGTGATCGACCGCACCTTCATCAACACCTGGGAAGATCAGGCCGTGGTCGACGCGGTGAAGGCGACGGGCCGCAAGCAGCTGATCATCGCCGGTCTCTGGACCGAGATCTGCGTCGCCATGCCGGTGATCCACGCCCTCGGCGACGGATGGGACGTGACCGTCATTACGGACGCCTCGGGCGGGGTGTCGGTCGAGGCGCATGAGGTCGCCATCCAGCGGATGATCGCCGCCGGGGCCAATATGATGACCTGGACGGCCCTGATGGGAGAGTGGCAGCGCGACTGGGCCCGCACCGACACCGCCGCCCTGCTGTCCGAGATCGCCATGGCCCATGCGGGCGGCAGCGGCATCGCGGGCTTCTGGGAGCAGCAGTTGCTCGACACTCCCGTCGGCGCGGTGGGCGGCGGGGCGCACTGAGTTTCAGATGACGGCGGCCTCTGGCGCGGCGTCGGTCCCACGAAAGCTGGGCTTCGACGCATGACGAGGTCTGTCGGCCCCGGCCTGCGCGGACCGGGGCCGCGTTCGTTTTACAATCCTAGCGAGGATCCTATGGACATCGGCATCGACAGTTTCGCAGCCATCCTGCCTGACCCCGCGACCGGCCTGATCCCGTCGCCGACCGAGCGCATGGCCGCGCTTCTGGAAGAGATCGAGGTCGCGGACCGGGTCGGGCTGGATGTCTTCGGCATCGGCGAGCATCACCGCGCCGAGTTTCTCGATTCCGCGCCGGCGATCATCCTGGCCGCGGCGGCGGCGCGCACGGAACGCATCCGTCTGACCAGTGCGGTGACGGTGCTGAGCGCGGCCGATCCGGTCCGGGTCTTTCAGGAGTTCGCGACGCTCGACCTGATCTCGAAGGGGCGGGCGGAACTGGTGGTCGGGCGGGGCTCGTTCGGCGAAGCCTTCCCGCTATTCGGGCTCGACACCCGCGCCTATGACGATCTGTTCGCCGAAAAACTCGACCTGTTGCTGACGCTGCGGGAGACGATTAACCCGTCCTGGGAGGGGCGTCATCGTCCGGCGCTGACGGGGCAGGGGGTCTATCCGCGCCCGCACCAGGCGCGTCTGCCGGTCTGGCTGGGTGTCGGCGGCACGCCGGAGTCGTTCGGTCGGGCGGGCCTGCTGGGCCTGCCGCTGATGGTGGCGATCATCGGCGGCACGTTCGAGCGGTTTGCGCCGCTGGTGAACCTCTACCGTGAAGCGGGCCGGCTGGCGGGCCATGATCCGGCGTCGTTGAAGGTGGGCGTCCACGCCATCGGCTTCGTCGGCGAGACTGATGCGGCGGCCCGGGACGCCTTCTTCCCCGGCTGGAAGCATCTCAACGGCACGGTGGGCCGCGAACGGGGGTGGTCGCCGCCCAGCCGCGAGCAGTTCGACGCCATGGCGGACCCGGACGGCGCCTTCCTGATCGGCAGCCCTGAAGCCGTCGCCGCCAAGGTGCTGCGGGCGGACGAGGTGTTCGGCGGCCTGTCCCGCATCACCTTCCAGATGAGCACGGCCTCGCTGGAAACCGCCGCCATGAAGCGCTCGATCGAACTGCTGGGGACCGATGTCGCCCCGGTCGTCCGCGCCGCCCGCCCCTCCGCCTGACACGACAGAAGGACAAGAGCCATGATTGAAGCCATCATCGATCAGCGTCGCCGCAGCCTCGGGGGGATCCTCGAGGTCGGGCGCGTGCTGCCGGCCGCGAAACAATTGATGGTCGGTCCCTTCATCTTCTTCGACCACATCGGGCCGATCAACATTCCTGTCGGCATTGATCGCAGCGCCGACACCCGCGCCCATCCGCATATCGGCCTGTCGACCGTCACCTATCTGTTCTCCGGCGAGATGATGCACCGGGACAGCCTCGGTTATGCGCTGCCGGTCCGCCCGCAGGAGGTCAACTGGATGACCGCCGGCAGCGGCATCACCCACAGTGAGCGGCTGGAGAAGGGACGGGCGGTCGGGGATCGGCTGCATGGCATCCAGGCCTGGGTCGCCCTGCCCAACGAGTTCGAGGAAACCGCGCCGGCCTTTACCCACTACGAGAGCGAGGACATGCCGTTCTGGGATGAGGTCGGGGTGCGCGGCCATCTGATCGCCGGCAGCGCCTACGGCCTGACGTCGAAGACGCAGACCCATTCGCCGCTGTTCTACGCCCACCTTGAGGTTCAGGCCGGGGCGACGGCGGAGATTCCGGGCGGCCACGGTGAGCGGGCGATCTATGTGGCGACCGGCGCGGTCGAACTGGGCGGCCAGAGGCTCGGCGTCGGCCAGATGGCGGTCCTCAACGCCCAGGCCTCGTCGCTCAAGGCGATCGAGCCCTCGACGGTGATGGTGCTGGGCGGAGAGCCGGTCGGCGAGCGCTATCTGCTGTGGAATTTCGTGTCCTCGTCGCCGGAGCGGCTTCGGGCGGCGGCGGAAGACTGGAAGGCGGGCCGCATGAAGCTGCCCGACGCGGACGATCAGGAGTTCACGCCCTTCCCCGAGACGGCGCGCATCACCCCTCCGGTGGCGGCATGAGTGGAGATCACGATCCCGACCACGGCGTCGTCCGGGTGCACGGGAAGCCGAACCTGCTGCTGGGCAAGGCCCGCGCCCATATCGGCGAGACCCCGTATGAGGTGACGATCCGGGTCGGGAAGCACGTCATCACCGCGGACGAACCCGAGGCGCTGGGCGGCAAGGACGCGGGGCCGGCGCCCTTCGGCCTGCTGGTTGCGGCGCTGGGCGCCTGCACCTCGGCGACGCTGAAGATGTATGCCGAAAGGAAGGGGTGGCCGCTCAAGGCGCTGGACGTCGATCTGCGGTTCCTGCGGTCCCATCCCGAGGGTGTCCAGAGCATCGAGCGGATCCTGACGGTGGAGGGGCTTGATGAGGCGCAGGCGGCCAGGCTGGCGGATGTCGCCGAGCGCACGCCGGTGACCCTCGCCATCAAGGCGGGCGTCACGATCGACACCCGCCTGTCCGGGAGCGAGACCTGATGGCCGCCATCCGCGCCCATGCGACCGCCGCCGAGACCGGCGAAAGCGCCTATGCCGTCCGCCTGACGCTGGGCGCGCACGAGATCACCGGAGACGAGGCGGTCGAGGTCGGCGGCGGCGGCCTTGGCCCGGCGCCGTTCGAGATGCTGGCCGGCGCCTTGGCGGAATGCACGGCCATGACCATGCGCTGGTATGCCCGCCAACAGAATCTTCCGGTCGAAAGCATCGCCGTGTCAGTGGATTACTCGAAGAAGCTGCTGGCCGGCGCGAGCGCGCCTGTCGATGTGTTCGAAAAGACCATCGCCATCCGGGGCGCGGAGCTGACCGACGAGCAACGCACCCGCCTGCTCAACGTCGCCGCCAAATGCCCGGTGCAGCGCACGCTCGAGGGCGCGCCGACCATCACCACCCTGGTCGGACCCTTGCCGGAACAGCCGACCGTCTGATCCCGCGCGCCCGGGCCAGGATCGACCCTATCCCCTGAACTGAGAGACGAACGAATGGCGGATGCAAGCCTCGCGGAGACAATCGGCCCGGCGGTCGTGCTGATGGGGGCGGCGGTCCTGGCCGTGCCGCTGTTCCGACGACTGGGGCTCGGGTCCGTGCTGGGCTATTTCGCCGCCGGGGTGCTGGTGGGCCCCTCGGTCCTGCGGCTGTTCACCGACGCCCAGTCGATCCTGCACTTCTCCGAGCTCGGGGTGGTGATGTTCCTGTTCGTCATCGGGCTGGAGCTCAGGCCGCAGAAGCTCTGGGCCATGCGCGGCCAGATCTTCGGTCTGGGTCTGGTTCAGGTGTTCGCCGCCACCGCCGCGATCACGGCGGCGGCCATGCTGCTGTTCGGCCTGTCCGGGCCGGTGGCCTTCATCGCCGGGGCGGGCTTCGTCCTGTCGTCGACCGCCGTGATCATGTCCGTGCTGCAGGATCGGGGCGAGATCGCCTCTCCCGAAGGCCAGAAGTCCGTCGCCATCCTGTTGTTCGAAGACCTGATGATCGTTCCGCTGCTGGCGATCGTGGCCTTCATGTCGCCGCTGGCCGGCGGGCAGGGCGGGGTGATGGAGCTGCTGATCGCCGTCGGCGCGCTGGCGCTTCTTCTGGTGGTCTCCCGCTGGGGGCTGAACCCCTTCTTCAGTTTGCTGGCGAAGACGCGGACCCGGGAGGTCGGCACGGCGGGCGCCCTGCTGGTGGTGCTGGGCGCGGCCCTGCTGATGGACGCTGCGGGGCTGTCCATGGCCATGGGGGCCTTCCTGGCCGGGGTGATGCTGTCCAGCTCCAGCTATCGCCACCAGATCGAAAGCGACATCGAGCCGTTCCGTGGCCTGCTGATGGGGCTGTTCTTCCTCGCGGTCGGCATGTCGCTGGACCTCAGCGTGGTCGCGGCCGAGTGGCGACTGCTGCTGGCGCTTCTGGCGGCCTTCACCGTCGCCAAGGGGGTGGTGGTCTATGGCGTGGCCCGGCTGTTCGGGGCGGGCAATCATCAGGCCCTGCACCGGACGTCCATGTTCCTGCAGGGCGGCGAGTTCGCCTTCGTGCTCTACACGGCGGCGACGACCGGAGGGATCATTGATGCGCGAGAGAACGCGCTGTTCTCGACCGTCATCATCCTGTCGATGGCCATGACGCCGCTGCTGATGATCGCCGCGGATCGTCTGTTGCGGGCGGAGGCCTCGATGGAGGGCGTCGAGGCGGCGCGTGACCTGCGGGGCAGGGTGCTGATGATCGGCTTCGGCCGCTTCGGTCAGATCGCGTCCCAGATGCTGCTGTCGCGCGGTGTCAGCCTGTCGGTCATCGACAGCAATCCGGACCGGATCCGGGACGCCGGACGCTATGGCTTCAAGGTCTTCTTCGGGGACGGCACGCGGCTGGACATCCTCGGTCACTCGGGCGCCGGACAGGCGGATGCGATCATGGTCTGCGTGGATGATCGCAAGGCCGCGTCACAGATCGCCGAACTGGTCCGTCATGCCTTCCCGCAGGCGAAGCTGCTGGTCAGGGCCTGGGATCGGGGCCACGCCGTCGAACTGATCCGGGCCGGGGTCGACTATGAAATCCGCGAGACGGTCGAGTCCGCCTACCGGATGGGCGAGGCGGGCCTGCGCGAACTGGGCCATGCCGAGATCGATATCGAGGACGCCGTGGAGGACATCCACCGGCGCGATGCGGAGCGTCTCGCCGAACAGGTCCAGGGGGACGACATGTCCGGCATGGACCGGCTTCACGTCGAGCCCGTCCCGGAGCCGCTGACGCGACCCCGGCGTCCTGGATAAACAGAAACGCCCCCGCCTGATCAAGGCGGGGGCGTGCGGGGCTCAGGACTGGATGAAGGCCAGAAGGTCGGCGTTGACGACCTCCGGATGGGTTGCGAACAGTCCGTGGGACAGGCCTGGATAGGTCTTCAGCGTCCCGTTCGGCAGCAGCTTGATGGCTTTTCGGGCGGACGCGTCGATCGGCACGACCTGGTCGTCCTCGCCGTGCAGCAGCAGGACCGGCTGTGAAACCGCCTTCAGGTCTTCGGTAAAGTCAGTCTCCGAGAAGGCCGCGACACAGTCGTAGTGGGCCTTGGCGCCGCCCGCCATGCCCTGCCGCCACCAGTTGCGGATCAGGCCCTCGCTGATCTCGGCGCCGTCGCGGTTGAAGCCGTAGAAGGGGCCAGACGGCACATCGAGGAAGAACTGGGCGCGGTTCTTCTGCAGAGCCTCCCGGAAGCCGTCGAACACCGACATCGGCAGACCCTCGGGATTGGCGTCGGTGGCAAGCATGATCGGCGGCACCGCGCCGATCAGCACGGCCTTCGCGACCCGGCCGGGCTTGCTGCGCGCGACGTAGCGGATCACCTCGCCGCCGCCGGTCGAGTGTCCGATGTGGACGGCGTTCTTCAGGTCCAGCGCCTCGGCCAGTTCCGCGACGTCGGCGGCGTAGGTGTCCATCTCATTGCCGGTGTCGGTCTGATCCGACCGGCCGTGGCCCCGGCGGTCATGGGCCACGACGCGATACCCCTTGTCCAGGAAGAAGAGCATCTGGTTGTCCCAGTCGTCCGAACTGAGCGGCCAGCCGTGGTGGAAGACGATCGGCTGCGCATCCTTCGGTCCCCAGTCCTTGTAGAAGATCCGGGTCTCGTCCTTCAGTGTCAGATAGGCCATGCGGGGTCCTTTCAGGGGCAGGTGGCGGGGGGAAACAGGGGGGCGTCGGGTCGGTTGCTTCCGCTGGTTCAGGGTTCCAGCAGGACGATGCGCTGGCGGGGAAAGTCCCAGACGGTCTTGAACTGATGAAGCAGGCCGTAGCCGACCGTCAGGTGATCGGCCTCCGTGATCCCGATGGACCCGGACGCCGGCGAGGGCTCGATGTCGATCGGCAACGCCGGGATCGGCGGCAGGACGTGACCCCCGATGGTGAGGCCCTGAAGATCGAAGGCGCCGGGCTCCGTCGCGGACGGCGTCAGGTGGCCCTCGCGCAGCAGCCGGTCCCTGCCGGCCTCGGTCATGTGAAAGCCTCCGTACTGGCCGGTATCCCAGCTCACGAGGATGGGCAGGTCGCCGATCTGGCCCGTCATCAGAGGAACATTGGGCAGCCGCCGGGTCTCGAAGGCCAGTTCCGCCACCAGCCGTTCACCGGCGAGGTAGTCGTCGCCGTCGGCGTGGAAGGTCGCCTGAAGGGTCTTGTAGTCGACTTCCAGCGCGTGGGTTGCGAAGGCCTCGTAGCCGAACCAGCCGATGAAGTCGGGCGCGATGCCTTCCAGCAGCCGCGCATCCTGGGCGACGACGTCCGTGACCCGGGGATAGGTCAGGCCGCCGACGCGCACATCGCGAACCTCCGGCGCCAGCCGCACCTCGAAGGTCTGACCACTGCCGAAGAAGCCGGTCCCGATCTTCCGACCTTCCGGCACGGGCACGCGATGGTCGTTGATGATGAGCGCGCCCTGATAGCCGGTGTCCAGCATCAGCTTGCCGGGAACACCGGCGATGGAGCCTTCGATGAACGGGTATTCCCGGACCATCACGATTGGAAGGATCACCGTCTCGTCAGCCAGGCGAACTTCCGGCGCGCGGTCGGCGATGGGCGGGACCGGTGTGTCGGGATCAGCCAGCGCGGGCGTGGCGAGGCTGGCGAGCAACGCCAGTCCGAATGCGGCGCGGGACAGGGCGGGGAAGGCATGTCGCATGGAGAGCTCCCGGACGGGACTGTGAGCGCCCTGGCCCGGGCAGTCACCGCGAAACTGTGGAACCGAGGTGCCAATCGTTGTCCGGTCGGACTAGCTTTGCCGCGCGCAACGCCGTGTCGCCCGAAACGGAACAGGCGCGACCGGACGGTTGGGATATGGTCCTGTCCTCGCACGCACGCACGAACGGAGCCCGCATGGAAACCATTGGCCGCGATCTGGAGGAGATGCAGCGGACGCCGCTGACGGAGGCCCATGTCGAGGCCATGCGGGCCGTCGGTCGTATCGTTGACTACGGGGCAGGCGACTTCCTGGCGCAGCCGGGGGATCTGGTGGATCGCTTCGTCTATCTGCTCGATGGCGAGATCGAGGTCGTGGACCCCTTCTCCGACGCACGGGCGACGACCTCGACGCTCGGGCCGACCCAGTTCATGGGCGAGATTTCCTTCCTGTACGGCGGGACCTGGTCAATGCCGATGCGCGCCGTCGCGCCCGTTCGCGTGCTGGAGGTCCCGCGCGCGGACATGCTGCGGCTCATGTCCGAAATCCCGGAGATGTCGGACATCATCATCACCGTGCTGGCGGCCCGTCGGCGCAAGCAGCTCGAGACCCGGTTCAGCCCGCTGGTGCTGATCGGCGAGGATGAAGATCGGGATGTGCGGCGGATTGCGGCGTTCGCCGGGCGCAACCGGTTGCCTTACGCCTCCTATCCGACGGGCAGCGCCGAGGCGCTCGAGGTGGCCCAGAGCTGCTCCATCTCGGCCGGCACCCCTGCCGTGATCTTCGGCCGCGGGCAGGTGGTGCAGGACCCGACGCCCGAGAAGGTCGCTCGGCTGATGGGGGTGAACTACGATCTGGACGACGACACGCCGTTCGACGTGCTGATCGTCGGCGCCGGTCCGGCGGGGGTCGCCGCGGCGGTCTATGCGGGTGCGGAAGGGCTCGGCGCCCTGCTGGTCGAGGACACGGCGATCGGCGGTCAGGCAGGGACCTCCAGTCGGATCGAGAACTACATGGGCTTCCCGACGGGGATCTCGGGCGCCGACCTGATCTGGCGGGGCGAGGTGCAGGCGATGAAGTTCGGGGCGCGGTTCATGATGCCGCGTCGCGTGGTCTCGCTGGAGCGGATGGAGAACGGGCGCTTCTGCGCCGTGTTCGACAACGGCCATCGCATCTCGGCGGGCGCCGTCGTGGTCGCGACCGGGGTCCAGTACAAGCGTCTGCCGATCGATCGGCTGGCGGATTATGAGGGCGCGGGGGTCTATTACGCGGCGACGGAGAACGAGGCCCGCTACTGCCGGGAGACGGCGGCGATCGTCATCGGCGGCGGCAACTCGGCCGGGCAGGCGGCCATGTATCTGAGCCGGTCGGCCAGTCGGGTCCACCTGATCGTGCGGGGGCGTTCGCTGGCAGCGTCCATGTCCAGCTATCTGTCCAGCCGGCTTGAGGCCGATCCCCGCATCACCATCGAGTACGAGTCCGAGATTGTGGGGGTGGGCGGGGATGACAAGCTGTCCACCGTCACCGTCCGCAATCGCGCCGACGGGTCGGAGCGGGAGCTGGAGACCTGCGCCCTGTTCGTCATGGTGGGCGCAGAGCCCAACACCGGCTGGCTTTCCGGTCTGGTCTCGCTCGACGACAAGGGCTTCGTCCTGACCGGCGACGCCGCCTCCGCCGCCTCGCCCTATGCCACCTCGGAGCCGGGCATCTTCGCGGTGGGCGATGTCCGGGCCGGATCGGTCAAGCGCGTCGCCTCCGCGGTGGGCGAGGGCTCGGTGGTGATCTCCCGTGTGTGGAGCCACCTCAACGATTGACGGGGGCTGGCCCGTCAGTGCGCCAGCGCGGCTTCCAGCGGCAGACGGATGCGGACGCCGACACCGGCTTCCGGAGCCGTCTCGATGGTCATGGAACCGCCGAGGTGCTCGACCAGTCCCTGCACGAGGGACAGGCCTTCGCCCGGCTCGATCCCGTCCGCGCCAATCCCGGAATCGCGCACGACCAGGCTGACCCCACCCACCGCGCGAGAGAAGGCGACGGCGATGGAGCCGCGGCGGTCGCCCGGGAAGGCGTGACGGCAGGCGTTGGAGATCAGCTCATGGGTGATGATCGCCATCGGCAGCAGATGACTGTCGGGCAAAAGGGTGGCTTGGCCGCGCACATCGATCCGGACAGCGCGTCCTTCACAGGCCCGGGTCCAGAAGGCGGCGACGTCATCCAGATAACCGGCGAAATCCAGCGGTCCGTCGCCGGTCATGCGGCGGCTGATCAGCTCCATCGCGGCGGTGACGTCGCTGAGCCAGGTCAGGTGCCGCACGCTTTCGGGGTCGTTCACACTGCGCAGGCGAATCCCCACCAGCGTCTGGAGGAGTTGATATCCACCCAGCAGACGCTTCTGCAGCTCGACAATCCGGTCTTCCGCCGTCGCGGCCATCGTTCCCCCGACGATTGAAAAATGTCGGGAATTCCTACTCCACACTGAACCAAATAGCCAATGGCGCGTTTGCTTGTCCGCTGGCGGACACAACAGTGTAAATGCGTCTGGTTAGCGTTGGGGGAAGTGGCTTGTCCGAACTGCCTGACCTTCGGGTCATGATCGTCGAAGACCAGGCCTTGCTGGCCATGGAGCTGGAGCTCGTGCTGGGCGAATCCGGTTGCGATGTCGTGGGCTGCGCCATGGACAAGGCCGGCGCCTTCGCCATCGCCGAACGCGAGCGGCCGGACCTGGCCCTGATCGACGTCAACCTGCTGGACGGCATGACCGGCCCGCAGATCGCCCAGCGAATCGTCAGCGAGTACGGCACAGCCGTCGTCTTCCTGACCGCCAACCCCGAACAGATCCCCGAGGGCTTCGCCGGCGCCCTGGGCGCGGTGTCCAAGCCGTTCGACGAGCAGACCATTCGCGCCGTGGTCGGCTTCGCCCGCCAGTTCATCCTGCACCGGACTGTCGGAGATCCGCCGCGCCGGTTCCGGCTGGCGCCCTGGCTGACCACGCCGCCGGAAGACATCGCGCCGCACTGAGGATGAGCGCGGTCCTCTCCCTCCCCGGGACGGGGAGGGAGAACCGACGCCCGCTACTGCACCTTCAGCCGCATGAAGAGCATGCCGCCGTCGGGATCGCCGCCGTAGAGGGGCTCCAGCGCGCCGGGGACCTGATTGACGCTGTAGAGGGCGCCCAGGCCGAAGCGGAGGTTGTCGGACAGCCGCCAGTCATGAACCGCCCCGACCGAGGCCTTGGCCACCGTATAGAGGTCGCCATGGCCCCCGCCGACGGCGGGAACCAGCTCGTCGGTCTCGATCCGCTCGGCGCGGGCGAAGACGGTCCAGCGGTCGTCGGGGCTGATCGCGCCCTCCAGCAGCCAGCCGTCCTTGCTCTCGTCGTGGTCGTTGATCTTGCGGCCCCAGGCGAGGGTCGTGGACCACCAGCCCTCGGCGCCGAGGCGACGGGTCTGGATGGCGCTGACCGAGAGCTTGCGGTCGTTCTCGTCCGGCTCCAGCTGCTCCGGCCCCGTGACGTCGGCGTACGAGGCCTGCAGGGACCAGTTTGCGGTCGGGTTCCAGCTCGCGCGGACGGCCCAGCTGTCGAACTCGGGCGGGTCGAAGTCGTAGCGGTTCTGGTCCGGTTCGCGGCCGGTGAAGGACGAAGCTTCCAGCTTCAACCGGTCGTGGGCCCAGCCGAGGGTGGCGACGCCGAAGACGATGTGGGTCGAGTCCAGCCAGTGGTGGGTGATCGGCGCCTCGGGGCTGTCCATGGCGCTCATGCGGTGCATGAAGGCGGGCGGGCCGAAGGCGGGCTCGCCCGGATAGCCGATGTAGGCGAAGACCGTGTCCTTGTCGGTCAGGGGCTTGGCGTAGCTGGCCGACAGCTCCATCACCAGCTCGTGCGGGTGCTGGCGATCGACCAGGGGCGTGACGCCGTCGGCTGTCTCACCCGCCGCGAGCAGAAGGGGGAAGCCTTCCTTGCCCATGAAGGGGTCCGGGCTGAGCATGGCGCGCAGGTTCAGGGTCGAGCCGTCGGCGAAGTCGCGGCGGGCCGAGCCCATGATCATGCCGCTGACGAAGGTCTTGTCGTCGCCGCGCGGACCGTTCTGCCAGTCGTAGGTCAGGTTCAGCTGGGCGTGGGCCATGAAGGTCCAGTCGCCTGAACTCCAGTGGACCCCGCCATGGTTCGAGGCGTCAGGCTGCCAGCTGGTGCCGGAGGCTTCGCGGGTCATGGGCCAGGGACCGAGGGTTCCGGCCATGACGTGCGCGGAAGGGGCCATGCCGGACATGTCATGACCGGCGTGGGGGGCGGCCGCGGGCGGTTGCTGCGGCTGGGGAGCGGGGTGGTGGTCGTGCTGCTGGGCCGCCGCCGGGAGGGCGAGCGCGAGCAGGGATGCGCCGGCGAGGGGCGCGAGAATGCGGGCCATGAGTGGCTCCTTAGATGCGTGTCTGATCCAGCGCCGGGCGAACCGGCGCACGAGAGGCTCGGATCAGGCGCGTGGAGGGCCGTGCTCGGGGGCGGGGGCGTGGCCGTTCAGCACGGCGACCGGCAAGGCGCGCAGGTCAGGCCGGGCGCCGACGGCGGCGGCCTGGATCGGCGCGGGCAGGGGGGCGGTCACGCACATGACGCAGCAGGCCATGACCTTGATCGCCTTGGTCGGCGTCTGGGCCGGGGCGTCGCCATGGTGCATCTGGCCCGACATCTCATGGCAGGGCGGAGCCGCGGGGCCGGAGGCCGAGGCGGGCAGGGCGCCGAGCAGCAGCACCGCCAGGGCGCCGCACAGCATCAGCACTGTCCGCAGGATCACCATGCGGCAGACCTAGTTGCTTCAGACCATGTCCGCAACGGCGTCACAGCCGCAGGCCCTCGCTCCCGGGCGGGCGACCGTCCGGGGTCAGGTCCAGCTGCATCAGGACGACGTCGATCCAGCGTTCGAACTTCCAGCCCGTCTCGCGCCAGACCCCCGCCTCGCGGAAGCCGGTGGCCTTGTGCAGGGCGATGGAGCCGGCGTTGGCGCTGTCACCGATGACGCCGATCAGGTGGCGCAGGCCCATGGCGCGGGCGCGGGCGATCAGGGCTTCCATCAGCAGCCGGCCGATGCCCCGGCCCCTCGCCTCGGGCGCCAGATAGACGGACAGCTCGACACAGTAGCGATAGGCGGGCCGCAGGCGGAACGGCGCCAGATAGGCATAGCCGACGACGACCCCGTCCACCTCGGCGGTCAGCCAGGGCAGGTCCAGCCCCCGCACCGCCGCGACCCGCGAGGCCATTTCCGCGGCGTCTGGCGGATCGAGCTCGAAGGTCGCCGTGCCGTGCAGCACCTCGTCCGCATAGATGGCGGTGATGACGGGCAGGTCGGCGTCGACCGTCTCGCGGATGATCGGCGCCGTCATGGGATCAGGCCTGCTCCCAGCCCTTCCGGATCGACCAGATGGCGAAGGCGTAGACCACGGCGATGTCCTTCAGATAGTCGAACCGGCCCGACGAGCTGAAGTGGCCTGCGGTCATGTTGATCTTCAGCAGGACCGGCTTGCCCGAGGTGGTGGCCGGACGCAGCTTGGCGACCCACTTCTCCGGCTCCCAGTAGGTGACGCGGGGGTCGGACAGGCCGCCGGTGGCCAGCACGGCCGGATAGGCCTTGGGCTCGACCTGATCGTAGGGGCTGTAGCTCATCATGTAGTCGTAGGCGGCCGGGTCGGTGATCGGATCGCCCCACTCGGGCCACTCGCCCGGCGTCAGCGGCAGGCTGGTGTCCGACATGGTGTTGATGACGTCCACGAAGGGCACATCGCCGATGACCCCGGCCCAGAGGTCCGGACGCATGTTGTTGATCGCGCCCATCAGGAGGCCGCCGGCGGAACCGCCGTGGGTGACGATGTTGCCGGCGCGGGCGTAGTTCCGCTCGATCAGGTGCTCGGCGGCGGCGATGAAGTCGGTGAAGGTGTTCTTCTTGGTCATCCGGCGCGCGGCCAGGAACCAGCCCCAGCCCTTGTCCGAGCCGCCCCGGATGTGGGCGATGGCGTAGATGAAGCCGCGATCGACCAGCGACAGGCGATTGGTGTTGAAGCCCGCGCCCATGGGAATGCCGTAGGAGCCGTAGCCGTACAGCAGGACCGGGGCCGAGCCGTCCACCGGCGTCGACTTGCGACGCAGGATGGTGATGGGCACGAGCGCGCCGTCCGAGGCCGGGGCGTTCAGCCGCTCGACCACATAGTCGTCGATGTTGTGGCCGGACGGCACCTCCTGCGTCTTGCGCAGGGTCCGCTCGCGCGTCTCCATGTTGTAGTCGAAGGTCTGGCTGGGCGTGGACGGCGAGTTGTAGCCGTACCGGGTCATGGGGCTGTCGTACTCATAGGTGCCCTGCAGCCCCAGCACATAGGCCGGCTCGTCCACGGCGATGGCGTGTTCCTCGCCCGCGCGGGTGCGGATGACGATCCGGGTGTTGGCGTCATAGCGCTCGACCCGCGCCAGATGGCCGGCGTAGGGGACGATCGACTCGATCAGGCGGCCTTCGGTGAAGGGCACCAGATCGGTCCAGTTGGCGCGGCCCGGAGCCTCGGTCGGGGCGGTGACGATCTTGAAGTCCACAGCCCCATCGGCATCCGTGCGGATGACCCAGCGGTCCCCCCAGTGATCGGCGTCATAGCGGACGGCTTCGCGGCGCGGTTCGATGACGACCGGGGTCGCCTCGGGCTGGTCGGCGGGGACGTAGCGGGCCTCGGACTGTTCGCCGTTGGCCGAGGTGATCAGGATGAACCTGTCGTCGGCGGTGGCGCCCAGACCCATGTACATGCCGTCGTCCGGCTCCTCGTAAACGGTGGTGATATCGCCGCCGCGCACCAGGCGCTTCAGGATCTTGTCCGAGCGGCCGTTGTCGTCGCGGTTGATCCAGAAGATCCACTGGCCGTCCGCCGAGAAGACGAAGCCGCCCATGGCGCTTTCAATCGTCTCGCCGAGGAAGGCGTCGCTGGCGATGTCCTTGACGTAGATGCGGTAGACTTCCGAGCCCTGGGCGTCCTCTGCATAGGCGAACAGCGTATGGTCGCGGCTGTGTTGGGTGTCGCCGACGGAGGAGTAGGCCTTGCCCTCGGCCAGCTTGTTGGCGTCCAGCAGGACGACTTCGCCGGTGGTCTGGCCCTTGGGACGGCGGCAGTAGAGGGGGTGCTGCTGGCCGGCTTCGAAGCGGCCGTAATATTCCCACGGGCCATCGGGCAGGGGGACGGAGCTGTCGTCCTCCTTGATGCGGCCCTTCATCTCCTCGAACAGCTCGAGCTGGAGCGGCTCGGTCGAGCGCATCATGGCCTCGCGATAGGCGTTCTCGGCGTCCAGATGCTCCTTCACGTCGGCCTTGATGATCGACGGATCGCGCAGGACCTGCTGCCAGTTGTCGTCCTTCATCCACTGATAGTCGTCGGTCCGGGTGCGGCCGAGCTGCTCGATGGTGACGGGGATCTTCTTGGCGACAGGGGGAACGGGCGCGTTGGACATCGAGGCTCCGGCAGGGGTCTTGGTCTTGGCCATGGCGGGGAGGGCGGACGCCGCCAGAGCGGCGGCGGAGGTGGCGATCAGGTCGCGGCGATTCATGAGGGGCTCCCCGTTGGACGGCGGACCTTGGGCGTGGTCGCGGGGGGCGTCAACGGCTTCCCCGCCGCTATCGTCATCCCGGACAAGCGCTCGCGTAGCGGGCGCGCGATCCGGGACCCAGCGGCGCCGCGACGGCGGCGAAACACCGGTGCTCCCGACACCTTCGCGCTCACGCGCGCCGCTGGGTCCCGGGGTTCGCTTCGCGCCCCCGGGATGACGATAGCAGTGGAGATGAGGGTGAAACCGTAGCTTCACCATCGTCGGAGCCGTTCGCGGAAGGTGCGGCGGCGGTTGGTTCCCGGGGCGGCGGGCGGCGGCGCGGCGTCGCACGTATTTTCCGACCCGCCGGAAAAAATCGGGTGCGAACAGTGCGGATGGGGCCGGCACAGGCTGTCGTCGAAGACCCATTTCCCCGCCTTGCCGGCCTCGATGCGGGCGGCGAAACGCAGGGCGCGCAGGCATTTGACGATCACGCGATGGAAAGAGCGGACGCGGCGGGTGTCGCCCTGACGACGGGCGAGGGCATGCTGCGCTCGGGCGAAGCGATGCTTGTCCCGGAGGTCGGCGCACTGGCTGTGGAAGCGGGCGGCGAGGTCCATCAGGACAGGATCGCATGCCGGTGCGTCAGATTTGGACGTATGGGCGTCGATCTGTCCTCTCCATTCGCTTGAGGGCGAATGGAGAGGTGACGGGGGCGGGAACTCAGCCCACCAGCACGTCCACGCTCATCCGTTCCAGCAGCGCGCCGCCCTGACCCACCGCGGCGAGGCGGCTGGAGACGTGGCCGAGGACGTTGGCGGCGTAGACCTCATAAAGGGCCAGCTTGCCGTTGAGCCAGACGGGGTCGCCGTTTCCGGCGTCCAGTTCGGCCTTGGCCCAGAGGGCGCCCTTGGCCAGCATCCAGCCGCCGGTGACGTCGCCCAGCAGCTTCAGATAGGCGTCGGCGGCGGCCAGGACATCGGCGGCGCGGGCCGGATCGGCCTTGGCGTCCAGCAGCCAGAGGGTGGCGTCCTCGACCGCCTCGACGGCGTTGGCGAAACGCTCGACCGGCTTGCCGGCGTAGAGCCGGGGCAGGTCAGCCAGGGTCGCCTTGAAGTCGGCGATCAGGGCCTTGGCCGAGGCGCCGCCGTCCTGCGACAGCTTGCGGCCGACCAGGTCCATGGCCTGGATGCCGTTGGTGCCTTCGTAGATCGGGGCGATGCGGGCGTCGCGGTAGTACTGGGCCGCGCCGGTCTCCTCGATGAAGCCCATGCCGCCGTGGACCTGAACGCCCTGCGAGGCGACCTCGCAGCCGACATCGGTGGACCAGGCCTTGGCGATGGGGGTGAACAGGTCCTCGCGGCCCTTCCACTGGCGGCGCTCGTCCTCCGTGGCGGCGTGGCGGGCCAGGTCGGCGGCGACGCCGGTCGACAGGCAGATGGCGCGGGCGGCGGCGATCTTGGCCTTCATCACCGACAGGGTGCGGCGGACGTCCGGGTGATCGACGATCGGGCTGTTGGCCACGCCGGTCCAGACGCTGCGGCCCTGCTTGCGCTCCTGGGCGTAGGCGAGGGCGTGCTGGTAGGCGCGCTCGGCGATGCCGACGCCCTCGACGCCGACGGCGAGGCGGGCGGCGTTCATCATGACGAACATGTGGGCGAGGCCCTGATTGGGCTGGCCGACCAGTTCGGCGGTCGCGTCCTCATAGGCCATGACGCAGGTGGGCGAGCCGTGGATGCCCAGCTTGTGCTCGACGCTGACCGGATAGAAGCTGTTGCGCTCGCCCAGCGAGCCGTCGGCGTTGACGTGGTATTTCGACGCCAGGAACAGGCTGATGCCCTTGGGCCCGGCGGGGGCGTCGGGCAGGCGGGCGAGGACCAGATGGACGATGTTGTCCGTCGCGTCGTGGTCGCCCCAGGTGATGAAGATCTTCTGGCCGGTGACCTTGTAGGTCCCGTCGCCGTTCGGCACGGCGGTGGCGGTCAGGGCGCCGAGGTCCGAGCCCGCGCCCGGCTCGGTCAGGACCATGGCGCCAGTCCATTCGCCGGAGACCAGTTTGGTGAGGTAGGTCTCCTTCTGGCTGTCGGTGCCGACGGCCTCCAGCGCCTCGATGGCGGCGAGCGACAGCATGGGGCAGAGGCCGAAGGCCATGTTGGCCGCGTGGACGGTTTCATAGGCCGCCAGCTCCAGCGCCTTGGGCAGCTGCTGGCCGCCCGAGTGGGCCTGGGCCGTCAGGCCGGTCCAGCCGCCGGCGGCGAACTGGCGATAGGCGTCCGAGAAGCCGGGGGCGGGGGTGACATTGCCGTCCTTGCAGACCGAGCCCTTCTGGTCGCCGACGCGGTTCAGGGGGGCGAGCACCTCTTCCGAGAACTGGCCCGCGGCCTCCAGCACGGCGCCCATCAGGTCGGCGTCATAGTCGGGGAAGGCGCCGGTGGCGGCGACCTGATCAATGCCGGCGACGGCTTGCAGGGCGAAGGCGAGATCGCGGATCGGGGCGCGGTAGGTCATCGGAAGTCCGGGCTGGCGTACGATACGGAGGTCATGGCCCCGGCGACCGCCTCTCTGCAAGGGGCGCGACGGAACGGGGTGAGTCTGGACCTGTGCCGCGACGGAAGGGAAGAGGGCGTCGTGACGCTGCGGGGGTTGCGCACCGCGTGTCCGGAGGCGCACATGACCGGCGACTTCAGTATGAGGGCTTCAGACGCGTGGACGGGTCGGACGGCATGACGGAACGGGATCACGGCGCCGAGGAGGCCGCCGCCCGGGCGCTGGCGGACGGTCGGCTGATCCTGCTGCCGACCGAGACCGTCTATGGGCTGGGGGCGGATGCGTCGAACGCCAAGGCGGTCGCGGCCATCTTCGAGGCCAAGGGAAGGCCGCGCTTCAACCCGTTGATTTCACACGTTGCGGATGCCGCGGGCGCCGAGCGGATCGCCCTGTTCGACGACAATGCGCGCAAGCTGGCCGAGGCCTTCTGGCCCGGGCCGCTGACGATTGTCGCGCCGGTGCGGGACCGCGAGGCGGTTTGTGATCTGGCGCGGGCCGGGCTGGACAGCGTGGCCGTGCGCGTGCCGGGCCATGCGCGGGCGCGCGAGGTGCTGGACCTGTTCGGCGGGGCCGTGGTGGCGCCCTCGGCCAACCGCTCGGGCCGGCCCAGCCCGACCACCTTCCAGGACGCCATGGACGAGACCGGCTTCGCCGCCGCCGAGGGCGTGGACGGCGGGCCCTGCGCCGTCGGGGTGGAGAGCACGGTGGTCTCGGTGCTGGACGGCAAGGTCAGCCTGCTGCGCCCCGGCTCGGTTACCCGCGAGGAGCTGGAGGCCGTGGTCGGTCCGCTCGACACGGGCGGGGAGGGGCACCGATCGCCCGGCCGCCTGACCCTGCACTACGCCCCGGATGCGCCGGTGCGGATCAATGTGACGACCCTGCACCGGGGCGAACTGCTGCTGGGCTTCGGGCCGGGGGTGGGGGATCCGCGCTGGAGCCTGAGCCCGACCGGCGACCTGCGCGAGGCGGCGGCCAACCTGTTCCGCCGGCTGAGGGAAGCGGACCGCGAGAAGCCTGCGGGCATCGCCGTGTCGCCGATCCCGAAGACAGGGCTGGGCGAGGCGATCAACGACCGGCTGAGCCGGGCGGCGGGGCATATCGGTTAGAGGAACCGCGCCTTCACATCCACGCTGGACCGCTCGCCGACCGCGTTGAAACACTCCGCCAGCCACGCCTCCGCCGCTTCCCGGCCATAGCCCTTCAGCCGGTTGAGGAACGTCCACTCCGTATCGAACTTGGAGCCCAGCGACAGCGCCCCCAGCCAGCGGTCACTTTCGATGGCGTGCATGCGGATGGCCTGGACGCGGTGGCGTTCGCCGGGCTGGAGCTGGCCCTCGGCGATCAGGGACTGGAGCAGGGCGAAGGCGCGCAGTTCCGAGACCAGAGGGGCGTTGAAGACGATCTCGTTCAGGCGGTCCATGATCTCGCCGGCCGCATGGGGCGTCTCCTCGCGGACGAAGGGGTTGAGCGGCAGGATCAGGATGTCGTCGGGCGTGTCCGGATGGATCAGGGGCCACAGGGCCGGATTGGCCAGATAGCCGCCGTCCCAGTAGGGCTCGCCGTCGATCTCGACCGCCTGGAACAGGTGCGGCAGGCAGGAGGAGGCCAGCAGGACGTCCGGCGTGATCTCGGGTGTGCGGAAGACATGGGCGCGGCCCTGCTTCACCGCCGTGGCCGAGACGAAGAAGCGGATGTCAGAGCTGCGGACGGCGTCGAAGTCGACGGCGTTGTCGAGGACGCGCTTGAGCGGGTTCAGGTTGAAGGGATTGAACTGGTAGGGGCTCATCGACAGGGCGAGGTTCTCGCCCGTGCGCCACAGGCCGGTGTCCTTGAGCCAGCCGGGCGTCAGGGCCTGGCTCCAGATGGCGCTGTCGCCGAAGACGTTGCGGCCGCCGGACTGGTTCACCTCGCGCCAGAGCTTGTCGAGTTGCGCGCGGGCGGCGTCCGGGCCGCCGGCCTCCAGCCCGCTGATCAGGGCGGCGCCGTTCATGGCCCCAGCCGAGGCGGCGGTGACGGCGCGGACGTCGAGTCGGCCGTCCTCGAGCAAACGGTCGAGCACACCCCACTGGAAGGCGCCGTGGGCGCCGCCGCCCTGCAGGGCGAGGGAGATGGTCGGGCGGGAGGAGGGCTTGCGTGCGGTCAGGGGCCGGCCTCCCTTCAGGCCTATTGGGCGGTCCAGCCGCCGTCGATGGAGAAGCTGGCCCCGTTGGCCGAGGCGCCGAGGTCGCTGACCAGATAGAGGAACATCCCCGCCAGCTGGTCGGTGGTGACGAATTTCTTGGTCGGCTGGGAGCCGAGGATGACGTCCTTCAGCACCTGCTCCTTCGACATGCCGCGCGTGCGGGCCTGATCGTCGATCTGCTTGGAGACGATCGGCGTCTCGACGAAGCCGGGGCAGATGGCGTTGCAGGTGATGTTGTCCTGCGCCAGCTCCAGGGCGACGGTCTTGGTGAAGCCGATGACGCCGTGCTTGGCGGCGACATAGGCCGACTTGAACGGGCTGGCGACCAGACCGTGGGCCGAGGCGATGTTGACGATCCGGCCGCGACCCTGCGCCTTCATGATCGGGATCGCCGCCCGCGTCGCATAGAAGGTCGACGACAGGTTGATGGCGATGATCTGCTCCCACTTGTCGGCGGGGAATTTCTCGACGGCCTCGACGTGCTGGATGCCGGCGTTGTTGACCAGGATATCGACGCGGCCGAGCTCGTGTTTCGCGTAGGCCACCATGTCGGCGACTTCCTCGCCCCGGGTCATGTTGGCGGCGTGATAGCGGACGCGGACGCCGCAGCTGGCTTCCATCTCGGCGCGGGTGCGCTCGATCTCGGCCGGGTCGCCCAGACCGTTGATGACCACATCGCCGCCGCGGCTGGCCACGGCCTTCGCCAGCGCCAGCCCGATGCCCGAGGTGGAGCCGGAGATGACCGCCACCTGGCCCTTCAGGTCGCCGATATCGCGGAACGGCGCGCTCTCGCCGGAGGAGGCTTCACCGCGCTTGGGCCACTGGAACATTTCGTTTCCCCGTTGGAGGTCTTTGCGACTCTACCGCCGGTCATACGCCATGACGAGCGGTCCGCTCAAGAATTTCCCGATCTGGTGAATATCCAGTCGGTCTCGGTCGAGGCGGCGGCGTCGAAGCGGTAGCCGTCGCGGTCGAAGCCCTTGAGGTCTTCGGCCGTTTCGATCCGCTGGTCCACGGCGTAGCGGGCCATGGTCCCGCGGGCGCGCTTGGCGTGGAAGGAGATGATCCGGCGCTCGCCGTCCTTCTCCTCGTAGAAATGGGGGGTGACGACCGGCAGCTTCAGCGCCTTGGCGTCCACGGCGCCGAAATATTCCTGGCTGGCCAGGTTCACCAGCGTCTGATCCGGCTGGCCCTCGGCGTCGGCGTTCAGGCACAGGGAGATGCGGTTGCCCCAGAAGTCGTACAGGCTCGACCCGCGACGGGTCTTCAGCCGCGTGCCCATCTCCAGACGATAGGGCTGGATGCGGTCCAGCGGGCGCAGCAGGCCATAGAGGCCGGACAGGATGCGGATGTGCGACTGGGCATAGTCGAGACCCGCCACATCGAGGGTGCGGGCCTGCAGGCCCTCATAGACGTCTCCGGCGAAGGCGAAGGCGGCCTGCACCCCGTCCAGCGAGGCGGGCTGGAAGGCCTGGAACCGCTCGCGGTTCAGCCGGGCCAGATCGTCCGAAATGCTCATCAGGCTGCGCAGCTCGGCCACGGTGCGGGCGCGGGCGGTCTTGGACAGGGAGGCCGTGTCCTCGCGGAAGCGGCGCTCGGAAGCGGGCAGGGCGGGGTCGGCTTCGGTGAAGTCCAGCCGCTTGGCCGGTGAGAGGACGATCAACATGGCGCCCTGTTAGGCTCGTTCGGTGACGATTTGAACCGGACCCGGGGTCGCGGGCCGATCAACTCTTTCAGCTTCGCTGGGCGTAAAGGGTCGAAAGCACCTGCGGCAGCCGCTCGGGCAGGTCCTCGGCGATCAGGCCCGGACCGAACAGGCGGGCGGCCTCGGCGTGCATCCAGACGGCGGCGCGGGCGGCGTCGAAACTGTCCATCCGCTGGGCGATCAGGCCGCCGATCATCCCGGCCAGCACATCGCCGCTGCCCGCCGTCGCCAGCCAGGGCACGCCGTTGTCGTTGTGGGCCAGTCGGCCGTCCGGGGCGGCGATCAGGGTTTCGGCCCCCTTCAGCACCACCACGGCCCCGGCGCGGCGCGCGGCCTCCATGGCGGCGAGCTCGCGGCCCAGCTCCAGCAGGCCGGGAAAGAGGCGCTTGAACTCCCCTTCGTGCGGGGTCAGCACGTCGTCGCGGTCCAGCAGGCCGAACAGCTCCTCCGGCCAGTCCTTGAAGACGGTCAGGCCGTCGGCGTCGATGACCAGCGCCGCGCCGGTCTCGGCCAGGGCGCGGACATTGGCCGCGGTGGCGTCATTCACCCCGGCGGCGGGGCCGATGACGATGGCGTCCTTCTCCCGGGCCGCGGCGGCCAGGGCCTCGTCCGTGGTGAAGGGGGTGACCATGACGGCCTCGATGGCCGAGGCGATGACCGGGACCGCATCGGGCGGGCAGAGGATTCGCACCACGCCCGCGCCGATCCGCAGTCCGGCCCGCGCCGCCAGCCGCGCGGCGCCCGTCTGGCTGGCCTTGCCGGACACGACTCCCAGCCGTCCCCGCGCGTGCTTGTGGGTGTCCACATCGGGCCAGGGCAGGGCTTTGCGCCAGTCCTCGTGGAGGTCGGGCGGGGTCGGGGCGTTCACTTCGCGTCTTCTCCGTTCACGGATGGCGTCTGCGATCGAAAAGGGCTTGCCTTATTGTGCAATGCAATGTCCCTTTGGTGCCCGAGCGCGAGGCATTCAAGAGCCCGCCCGGGAACGTCGATGAAAAAGATTGAAGCCGTCATCAAGCCCTTCAAGCTGGATGAAGTGAAAGAGGCCCTGCAGGACGCGGGCGTCCAGGGCATGACCGTGCTCGAGGCCAAGGGCTATGGCCGCCAGAAGGGCCATTCGGAGCTGTATCGCGGCGCCGAATACGTCATCGACTTCCTGCCCAAGATCAAGATCGAGGTGGTGGTCTCCGACGACCTGGCCCCCTCGGTGATCGAGGCCATCCAGACCGCCGCCCGCACCGGCAAGATCGGCGACGGCAAGATTTTCGTGTCTGACGTCCTGGACGTCATTCGCATCCGAACCGGTGAAACGGGCGCGCAAGCGGTCTGATCACCCCAGCTACCGGTCGGCCCTTCCGGGCCGGTCGTGACGATCCTCCCTATAAGAAACAGGACTCTCGAAGAATGAGCGACGCCGGCAAGATCCTTAAGGACATCAAGGAGAAAGACGTCCGCTACGTCGATCTTCGTTTCACCGACACGCGCGGCAAGCTGCAGCACGTCACCTTCGACATCGACATGGTCGACGAGGAGTTCCTCGAGGAAGGCACGATGTTCGACGGTTCGTCGATCGCCGGCTGGAAGGCCATCAACGAGTCCGACATGCTGCTGAAGCCGGACCTGAAGACCGCCTACATCGATCCCTTCTACCAGCAGACGACCCTGTTCCTGTTCTGCGACGTGCTGAACCCGGACACCGGCGAATCCTACAACCGCGACAGCCGCTCGATGGCCAAGAAGGCCCTGGCCTATGTCCAGTCGGCCGGCGTGGGCGACACCGTCTATTTCGGCCCGGAAGCCGAGTTCTTCATCTTCGACGACGTGCGCTGGTCCACCCAGCCGCACGACACCGGCTACACCTATGACTCGACCGAACTGCCGGCCAACACGGGCGCCGAATATTCGGAAGGCAACATGGGCCACCGCCCGGGGCCGAAGGGCGGCTACTTCCCGGTGAACCCGGTCGACTCGGGCCAGGACCTGCGCGGTGAAATGCTGTCGGTCATGAAGGACCTGGGCCTCGACCCCGAGAAGCACCACCACGAGGTGGCGCCGGCGCAGCACGAGCTGGGCCTGAAATTCTCGGACCTGCTGACCATGGCCGACCGCCTGCAGCTCTACAAATACGTGATCCACAACGTCGCCGCCGCCTACGGCAAGACCGCGACCTTCATGGCCAAGCCGATGTTCGGCGACAACGGCTCGGGCATGCACGTCCACATGTCGATCTGGAAGGACGGCAAGCCCCAGTTCGCCGGCGACAAGTACGCCGGCCTGTCGCAGGAATGCCTGTGGTACATCGGCGGCATCATCAAGCACGCCAAGGCCATCAACGCCTTCTCGAACTCGACGACCAACTCCTACAAGCGTCTGGTCCCGGGCTATGAAGCGCCGGTCAAGCTGGCCTATTCGTCGCGCAACCGCTCGGCCTCGATCCGCATCCCCTTCGTCAACTCGCCGAAGGCCAAGCGCATCGAAGCCCGTTTCCCGGATCCGATGGGCAACCCCTATCTGACCTTCGTGGCCCTGCTGATGGCGGGCCTGGACGGCATCGAGAACCGGATCGACCCGGGCGCGGCCGCCGACAAGAACCTGTACGACCTGCCGCCGGAAGAGCGTGGCAACATCCCCGAAGTCTGCGGCTCGCTGAAGGAAGCCCTGGACAGCCTGGACGCCGACCGCGCCTTCCTGAAGAAGGGCGGCGTCATGGATGACGACTTCATCGACAGCTACATCGAGCTGAAGTCGGAAGAAGTCGCGCGGCTGCAACTGCACCCGCACCCGGTCGAATTCGACATGTACTACAGCTGCTGATCGACAGCGGGGGCTGACGATCGGGGCGCCGGACGGGAGACCGTCCGGCGCCCTTTTCGTTGGCCAGTGCAGGGGTCAGTGCAGGCTGAAGTTCAGGGGCTCCCAGCGGGGCGGGGGCTGGAGGGCGGCGGGGAAGGCCAGCCGCAGGTCGCAGCCGGTCGGGCCGCGGCTGACCTTCAGGGTTCCGCCCAGCTGTTCGGTCATGGCCTCGATCAGGGCCATGTCGCGGGGCGCGGGGATGCCGGCGGCGCCCGAGGCGATCAGGGACAGGACGCGGCCGTTCTCCCGGGCCTCCAGCAGGACCAGCAGGCGCGGCTGGGGCTCGCAGGCGGTGAGGGTGGTCAGATACTCCAGCAGCACCAGGCCCAGCGCCGTGGCCTGTTCGACCGGCACCGCGACCCCGGAGGCGCCGAAGACCACCCGGTCCGCGTCCAGTCCGCCACGCCGGGCCACGACGTCCGCAAGACGGCGGCCGAAGGCCTCGAACTCGACGGTTCGCGTCTCGTCGCCGGTGAAGGCGCGGTGGGTGCGGGAGATCAGCAGGGTGCGGGAGGCGGCGTTGTTCAGCACCTGGGCGGCCATCGGATCCTCTTCGCCATAGGCCCGCATCTGCAGGATGGCCGAGATCAGCTGCAGATGGTCGGTGGTGCGCTGGGCGTGTTCGCGAAACAGCTCGGCCTGACCGGTGGCGAGGGCCTCGACGCGGGCATGGCTGGCGGCCAGGTCGCTGAACCGCTCGCGGATGCTGGACAGGACATGCACCAGCAGGATCGAGGAGATCAGGAAGAAGGCCAGCGACAGCAGGGCGCGGCCGTCGTCGAGGAAGCTGAGCGGGGTCGGGCCGAAGGCGCAGACCATGGCGGCGGACAGGGCGGTGGCCAGAAGGGCCGGCCGTCCGCCCAGCCAGTAGGCCGACAGGATCACCGCCGGATAGAAGAGCAGGAAGCCGTAGCCGTTGGCGAGGATGGGGGCGAACAGCAACCTCAGCCCCAGCGAGGCCAGCACAAGCCCGACGGCGCCCCAGTAGCTGGCGCCGGGCAGGGCGCGCAGGCGGGCGAGGAGCGGGATCGCTTCAGCAGGGGCGGAGGAGCCGGGCATGGTCATTCCGGTATCACGTACGGCGACGCTCGTCCCGTCGTTCGCAAACCGGTGATCAGGCGGTCAGCCCCTCGGCGTCGTCGGCCTTCTTGCGGCGCAGCTCGATGATGCGGACGCACCAGATCGAGATTTCGTAGAGCAGCACCAGGGGCACGGCGAGCATGATCTGGCTGATGGGATCCGGCGGGGTGACGACGGCGGCGACCACCACCACGGCCACGATGGCGTAGCGACGGAACTCGGACATCATCTTCGAGGAGATGATGCCGGCCATGCCCAGCAGGGTGGTGACGACCGGCAGCTGGAAGCACAGGCCGAAGGCCAGCATCAGCGAGGTGACCAGGCTGAGGTATTCGGAAATCTTGGTGTTCAGCTCGACGGTGATGCCTTCGGCCGCGATCTGCTGGCTCAGCGAGAACCACATCACGAAGGGCAGCATGACGAAATAGACCAGCGCCGCGCCGACGAGGAACAGGACGGGCGCCACGAACAGGAAGGGCAGGAAGGCGCCCTTCTCGTTGCGATACAGGCCCGGAGCGACGAAGCGGTACATCTGGTAGGCCAGGATCGGGAAGGCCAGGGCGATCGCGCCGAAGCCGGCGACCTTCATCTTGGTGAAGAGCTGCTCAAGCGGGGCAGTCGCCTGCAGGGCCACATTGGCGGTGGCCCCCTGAGGCAGCGGATGCAGGCCGGCAGTGACGGCGATCAGTTCCAGCGGATTGGCGCCATGCGCGCCCGAGGCCTGGGCGATGGAGTGCATCGCATAGGCGGCCTGGAAAGGCTTGATCAGCCAGATCTGGATGTCGGCGGCGAAGTAGAAGCAGACGAAGAAGGCCAGGACGAAGGCGACCACGCACCAGACGAGCCGGCTGCGCAGCTCGATCAGGTGATCCATCAGGGGCGCGCGCGACGCCTCGATCTCGGCGTCGTCCTGTTCGGTCGGGCTCACAGGTCGACAGCCTTCTTGCGGGTGGTCTTCGGCTTGGTCGCGGCGGGCGCCTTGGGCGCGGCCGTCTTCGCCGGGGCGGACTTGGCGGCCGGCGTCTTCTTCGCCGGCGCCTTGCGGGGCTTCGGCGCGGGCGCGGCCTCGGGCTCGGCCTCAAGCGGCTCCATGACCGGAGCGGCGTCGGGCCATTCCTCGGGGCCGGTCAGGGCAGGGGCAGGCGAAGCGGCGGTGGGCGAGGCGGCGTTCAGCGGACGGTTCAGGTCGTCGCTGATGCTCCTGAAGGTAGCCTCGGCCTCGGCGCCGAGGGGCATCATCCGGTTCTGGCCGTTGCGCAGGGCCTCGACCTCCTTGCGCAGGTCGTCCAGCTCGGACTGGCGCGCCATCTCATCGAAGCTGTGGCGGAACTCGTTGGCCATGTTGCGCGCGCGGGCGACCAGCTTGCCCAGCTTGTTCAGCATGGCGGGCAGCCGTTCGGGCCCCACGACGAGCAGGGCCACGATGGCGATTACAACGTATTCCATGCCCCCGATGCCGGGGCCCAGGCCACCCATCCGTCAGTCTCTCCGGCGCGAAGGCGCGATTACGACTTCAGGTCTTCTTTTTCCGCGTCGGTGCGCGGCAGGGCGCCGGCGCGCTCGTCCTTCGGCTTGTTCTCGTCGGTGTCCTTCAGGCCGTCACGGAAGGCCTTCACGCCTTTCGCGGCGTCGCCCATCAGGCCCGACAGCTTGCCGCGGCCGCCGAACAGCAGAAGGACGACGAGGCCGACGATGACCCAATGCCAGATGCCCATAGCGCCCACGGGAAACTCTCCTCAGACGGATCGATGCGCGACCCGGTTCATATATTCACGCCGCATATAGGCGGTTCGGTGGCGGGACGCCAAGGGAACCTGTTACAGCGCGCGAATGAGTCACGTCATCATCCACACCGACGGCGCCTGCAAGGGCAATCCCGGCCCCGGCGGCTGGGGCGCTATCCTGCAGGCCGGCGAGGGCCGCGAGAAGGAGCTGTGGGGCGGCGAACCGCTGACCACCAACAACCGGATGGAGCTGATGGGGGCGATCATGGCGCTGGAGGCCCTGAACCGGCCCTGCCGCGTCGATCTGCACACCGACAGCAAATATGTGATGCAGGGCATCACCGAATGGATTCGCGGCTGGAAGGCGCGCGGCTGGAAGACCGCCGACAAGAAGCCGGTCAAGAACGACGACCTGTGGAAGCGGCTGGACGCGGCCCGGTCACGGCATGAGGTCAAATGGCACTGGGTCAAGGGCCACGCCGGGCATGCGCTGAACGAGCGGGCCGACGGGCTGGCGAATCGCGGCTGCGCCGAGGCCATGGGCCAGCGCTGAGATTTCAGCGCTCTTTTCTGGCGATCCGGGACGGGGCTTCCTAGGTCCGTAACTTCTGCAGTTACGGAGTTAGTCTCATGCCCTTCCAGAATCAGGTCGTTCTCATCACCGGCGCGGCCGGGGGGATCGGCATCGCGGCGGCGCGAAAGTTCGCGGCAGAGGGCGCGCGGCTGGCGCTGGTCGATTTGTCGCTGGACGCGCTGACGAAGGCGGCGGCGGACCTGCCGGGCGAGCCCCTGCTGCTGGCGGCGGATGTGTCGGATGAGGCCTCGGTCGAGAAGATGGTCGCCGATACGGTGGCCCGGTTCGGTCGGATCGACATCTTCCTGAACAACGCCGGGATCAACGGCGCCTTCGCTCCGATCACCGAACAGACGGTCGAGAACTGGACCAGGGTCCTGAACGTCAACGTCATCGGCGCCTTCCTGGGCCTGAAGCATGTGATGAAGGTGATGATCGGCCAGAAGTCGGGGGCCATCGTGAACACCGCCTCGAACGGCGGCCTGATCGGGGCGCCGGGCATGAGCGCCTATGCCTCGTCCAAGCATGCGGTGCTGGGGCTGAACAAGTCGGCGGCGCTGGAAGGCGCGGCCCATGGCATCCGCGTCAATGCGGTCGCGCCGTCGGGCGTCGATACGGCGATGGTGCATGACATCGCGAAGAACGCCTCGCCCGACGACGTCGCGGCGGCCGAGGAGAAGTTCAAGGCCAGCGTGCCGCTGAACCGCTACGCCACGGCGGACGAGATCGCGGACCTGATGCTGTTCCTGAGCTCGGACAAGGCCAGCTTCATCACCGGCGCCTACTACCGCATCGACGGCGGGCAGGGGGCGACCTCGGCCTGATCGGCCGAGGAGGTCAGGGGACGGGCCGGTAGTCGAAGCCGCCCGTCTCGACCCATTCGCCGTTGATCAGGTGCTGGCTGCGGATGCGGTAGACGCCGTCGGTCAGGGTGGTTTGCGCCCGGACCTGCTCGATGCCGTCCAGGCCGTGGACCTGCTGCTCGAAGGCGAACTGGCCGGGGCCGTGCACCGTGATGGTCCCGGTCGTGTGGAAGCCGCCGTTGGTGGCGTAGAAGCTGACCAGCCGGCCGCTGTCGCGGTCGAAGGTGATCAGGGTGTCGCCGGTGTAGGCGCCGCCGTTGACCGAATGGACGCTGCGGATGGCGCGTCCGCCGGCGGTGCGCTCGAAGGTGATCTCGTCGATGACGGCGGGGTCGGTGATCGAGGCGCCCCGCCAGGCCTTGCCCAGCAGGGGATCGAAGGCGGCCAGCGCCGAGTCGGCGGCGGCCACATGGGCCGCGGCCGGCGGCGGCTCCTGCGGCGCGACCGCCGGAGCCGTCCACACCCACAGGGCCGCCAGGGCGCCGATCATGACGCCCGGACCTTCAGAAGCGCGCCGTCGATGCTCTCGACGATGACGCTTTCACCGGCCGGGGGCGCGGCGCCCTCGATCTCGGCGGACCATTCGGCGCCCGAGACGAAGACCCGGCCGCGGCCGTCGACGAAGGCCTGGACCACCTGCGCCCGCTGACCGACCAGACGGCCCTCGCGGGCGTTGATGTCGGGGAAGTCGGACGGGTTCACCTTCTGGATCAGGCGGCGCGACAGCAGGGTGGAGGCGCCGGTCAGGACGCCGAACAGGGCCACCTCGCCCCAGAAGCCGAGCGGCAGGCCGATGGCGGTCAGCACCGCCACCACGCCGGCGGCCACGGCGGGCCACAGCAGCCATTCCGTCGAGAAGGCCGCCTCGACCGCCAGCAGGATCACGCCCAGCGCCAGCCAGATCCAGAACGGCTGGGCCCCATGGAACTCGATCAGGGCGTCCATGGATCAGGTCCTCGGAACGGAGGGGCGGGGCGGGCGCGGGGCAGCCGGAGGCGCCGGCGGACGCGGCGGGACCGGGGCGGAGGTCTGCTGATCCTGCGCCAGTCCGACCAGCTGGCCGATGCCGGCGATGGTGCCGACCAGGGCGCCCATTTCCGACGGCACGATGACCGTCTTCTGCTGCGGGCTGCGGGCCAGCTCGGCGAAGGCCTCGACGTACTTCTGGGCGACGAAATAGTTGATCGCGTTCACGTCGCCGCGGGCGATGGCCTCGGACACCATGGCGGTGGCGCGGGCCTCGGCCTCGGCTTCGCGTTCGCGGGCCTCGGCGTCGCGGAAGGCGGCTTCCTTGCGGCCCTCGGCCTCCAGGATGGCCGACTGCTTGGCGCCCTCGGCGCGGGCGATGGCGGCCTGCTTCTCGCCGTCCGCCTCGGTGATGACGGCGCGACGCTCGCGCTCGGCCTTCATCTGGCGGGCCATGGCGTTGGTGATGTCGGCCGGGGGCGACAGGTCCTTGATCTCGATGCGGTTGGCCTTGACGCCCCACGGCTCGGTGGCCGCGTCGATGACGTGCAGCAGGCGGGTGTTGATGGCGTCCCGCTGGGACAGCACCTCGTCCAGCTCCATTGAGCCGACGACGGTCCGCAGGTTGGTCATGCAGAGCTGGGCGATGGCGTAGGGCAGGTCGTCCACGCGATAGGCGGCGCGTGCGGCGTCCATGACCTGGATGAAGACGATGCCGTCCACCTTCACCATGGCGTTGTCCTTGGTGATGACCTCCTGGGTCGGGACGTCCAGCACCTGCTCCATCATGTTCATGCGGCGGCCGATGCGCTCGACGAACGGGGTCAGGATGCTGATGCCGGGGGACAGGGTGCGGGTGTATTTGCCGAAGCGTTCGACCGTGAATTCACGGCCTTGCGGCACGATCTTCACCACGCTGAACAACAGGACGAAGCCCAGGACGACCAGGGCCACGAAGAAAAGTACGGAAAAGTCCATCAAAGCCTCCCAATTCCCGTCAGGGTATCAGGCCGGGGGGCGGACGCCACCGAAACCGGACCGGCGTTAGATGACATCCCTGTAATCTTCGCCGTTCAGCGGCGTCCGGCGGCGGCCAGTGCGATGATCCGCCGCGTCTCGGACCAGTCGATCAGGGCCTCGACCTGATCCAGCGGCACGAAGCGGGCCTCCAGCGCATCGTCGCCCGCCACGGGCTTGCCGGAGACCCATTCGGCGGCGTAGTCGATCAGAACATAGTGGCGGTCGGCCTCGGGGAAGATGCCGTCCACCACATCCAGCAGGCCGGTGATCCGGGCGGTGACGCCGGTCTCCTCCATCAGTTCGCGCAAGGCCGCGTCGATGGCCTTCTCACCGGGTTCGATGCGGCCGCCCGGCAGGCTCCATTCGCCCATGCGCGGCGGCTTGCCGCGACGGATCAGCAGGACAGTCTCATCGCGGAGGCAGACGACGCCGACGGCGGGGACGGGGAGGGCGGACATGGGGGCAGGTATCCCGGATTTCCGCCCCCGGCGCCATCGGTCCGCGCCGCCGTCCTCAAGCGGGATGGCTCACCCCACCGTGAACGTTGGCGGCGGCAGGGTCAGGGTGGCGTCGGCGACCGGCTGCTCGCTGAAGAAGCGAACCAGCAGGGGCTGCACCTCCGGATGGGCCTCGAAGACGTTGTGGCCGGCGTTCTCGACCAGCACCTGTGACTTGTTCCGGAACCGCGCGATGACCTCGGCCTGTTCTTCCAGCGGGGTCCGGCCGTCGAGGGAGCCGGCCACGAGCAGGGCCGGGGTGTCGATGTCGATCGAGGCGCGGAAGTCCGGGCCCAGATCGAGGCCGGGGATGGCGCCCAGCAGATGCGGCATGGGGAAGTTGAAGGCGTCGCCCAGCACGGCGGTCTTCCGTTCTTCCTCAACCAGCGCCAGTCGTTCCGGCGAGATGCCCGAGGCGATGTCCATGGCCGAGGACATGGCGGAGATGCTGAACAGGCCGGAGGGATGCGGCATCATCGGCGCCAGCGCCTCCGTCAGGCCTGCGTCGAGCGCCAGATAGAGGCGCGGCAACATGGACAGGGAGGGCGGGTTGGCGACCATGCCGCCCGCCAGAAGCTGGAGCCCGAAGCCGCCGAGCCGGATCTCCGTCGCGCCGCCCGGGCCGGTCACGGTCATCGGGACCGGATCGGCCTCCAGCTGGTCGTGCACCCGGCGCATCAGGGCGGGCAGGTTCGGGATGGCCGCGCGGGCGACCGGGTCATTGTCCAGCAGTCGGTCCACGCGGTTCAGGAAGGCGTCGATGTGGGCGGGACGTTTCACCGTCTGGTCCTGCCCCTCCAGGCTGGCGAGGGCGACGCGGCCGATGGAATGCGGATGCCGCTTCAGGACCGAGAGGGCGAGGTGGGTGCCGTAGCTGATGCCCCACAGATTGACCTTGTCGACGCCCAGATGGCGACGCAGGTCCTCGATGTCGTCGGCGTTCTGTTCGGTGGTGTAGCCGGTCATGGCCACCCCGGCGCGGGTCCAGTCCACCCAGGCCTTCTGCATCTCGTCGCGGTACCAGCCGGTCATGCCGTCGCGGGTCAGGGCGGGCCAGGGGCCGGTCCATTCGGGGCGTTCAGGAATATGGTTCGACAAGCCGACGCCGCGCTGGTCCAGCGCGATCACGTCGGCGACCTCGCGCAGGGCCATGAAGATCGGGAAGCGGGGCCCCATGGCCGTTCGCACGCCGGAGCCGCCCGGGCCTCCCGCCAGATAGACGATGGGCGGTCCGGGGTTGGGCGAGGTCGAGGGAAAGCGGACGTAGCCGATGCGGATGCGGCGCGAGCCGGGGAGGTTGCGATCCTCCGGGACCTCGAAGAAGCCGCGCTCGGCGTCGGTCTCCTGACCGTTACCGGCGACGAAGCGGAAGGGGCCGGTCTCCGGCTGTGTTTGTGCGCGGGCGTTCCAGGGCAGGGCGAGGGCAGGGGCGGCGATACCGGCGGCGGCGAGCAGGGAACGACGGTTCAGGGCTGTGTGGGTCATGCCCCTGTTGAAGACCGGACCCGCGCCGGTTTGGAGCGCGTTTCGGCGAACGGTCGTCCTGCATCGGTGAACGGCGGCGCTTTCCGGTGAACGGCGCGCTAGGGTGCGCTTCATGTGGCGACTGCTTGTTTTCGTGATCCTTCTGACGGCCGTTCCGACCGCCCTGCGTGCGCAGGAGGGCTGGGAGTCTTGTCGCGCCGCATCGGGTGCGACGGCGACGGCGCTGACCGATTGCCGCCCGGTCGAGGGCGTGATCGATCCGCAGGGGCGGGAGCTGTGGCTGCGGTCCACAGTTCAGCGGCCGACCGGGCATGAGCCGCAGGCCCTGTACGTCGTCGGCGTGGCGTCGTCCGAGGTCTGGCTGAACGGCCGTCGACTGGGCGCCAACGGTCAGCCGGGCGCCTCGGCGTCCGAGGAGATCGCCGGACGCTATGAGGCGGCCTTTCCGATCCCCGACAGCCTGTGGCGAGAGGCGGACAACGAGGTCGTGGTTCGCATGTCCTCCTTCCATGGGCAGGTCCGGCTGGATGGGCCTGTCGCGGGGCTGCTGGTCGCGCCCTGGCCCTGGCCATCGCGCGCGCCCCTGCTGGCCCTGGCCTTCGTCGCGGCGGGAAGCCTGTTCGCCGCCGCCTTCGGGTTCGGCGTCATCCATGGTCTGCGTCGGACAAGCTCCAGCCTGATGCTGGGCGGTCTGGCCGCCGTGGCCGGGCTGCAGGCGGTTCTGGAAAGCCTGCGTGCGCTGGTTCCCTATGCCTACCCCGTCCACGGCTGGCGGCTGGTGGGGATATGGGTGCTGGCGGCGGTGTTCTCGATCCTGCTGGTCTCGTGGGCGGTGTCGCGCTTCTGGCCGCAGGCGCGGCGCCCGGTCGTCGCTGTCGCCGGAGTGGCGGTGTTGGCCACGGTTCTTGCCGAAGGCTTTGACGCCAAGACCGTGCTGGCCCTTGTGGCCGGACTGGCCATTTCGGTCGTCGTCGCGGGCGTCGCCGTCTGGCGTCAGCGTCCAGGCGCGCGGCTGACGCTGGCCTATCTGGGACTGTTTCTGGCGGTCGCGCTGGTCTTCCCGGCCTGGCTGACCGACCTGTCCTACTTCCTGTTCGCCGCCGGCTTCCTGCTGCCACTGTTGATGATCGAAGTGGTGCGGCTGGGGCGCGAGGATCAGGGGCGGGAGGCGGCGCTGACCCGGGCAGCGGCCCGCCCGAACTGCCTGACGGTGGCCTCCGCGCGCGGCGTGGAGCGGGCGCCGCTGGCGGACATCATCGCCATCGTCGGGGCGGACGATTACGTCGAACTGCGTCTGACCGGCGGGCGGCGTCTGCTGCATGCGGCGCGGCTGGATCGTCTGGAGGCGGAGCTGCCGGCGAATTTCCTGCGGGTCCACCGCTCGGTGATCGCCAATCTTGATCAGGTGCGCGGCTTTGAACGCGACGGCGCGCGCACCCGGTTGCTGATGCTGGAGGGAGACGATCTGCCCATCAGCCGGAACCGTATGGGGGCTGTGCGGGAGGCGTTGGAAGACGTTGCGCCGTCCCAGGCGCCGGAATGACGGTCCTGCGGGGCCGGTTTCAACTGGCGCTCCCCTTCAAGCCTTGCCACAACAGGCCATGACCTCCCCGTCGCCTGAAGCTCTCGCCGCCCTGAAGGCCGCCGCCGGTACTGGCGGCTGGACCGATGATCCGTCCGATATCGCGCCGTGGCTGACGGAGTGGCGGAACCGGTGGAAGGGGAATACGCCTCTGATGCTGACGCCGCGCTCGACGGAGGAGGTGGCGCGGCTTGTGACGATCTGCGCCGAGCATCGGGTGGCCATCGTGCCGCAGGGCGGGGACACCGGGCTGGTCGGCGGGCAGATCCCGTTCGGCGAGGTGTTGTTGTCGACGCGCAAGCTCAGGGCAGTGCGCGATGTGACGCCGCTGGACGACGCCATGACGGTCGAGGCGGGGGTTACCCTGCTGGAGGCGCAGCAGGCGGCGGAGGCGGCTGGGCGCCGTTTCCCGCTCAGCCTCGCGGCCGAGGGGACGGCGACCATCGGCGGCGTCATCTCGACCAATGCGGGCGGCACCCAGGTAGTGCGCTACGGCATGATGCGCGATCTGGTGCTGGGCCTCGAGGCGGTGATGCCGAACGGGGAGATCTTCCACGGGCTGAAGCGGCTGCGGAAGGACAACACCGGCTATGACCTGAAGCAACTGCTGATCGGGGCCGAGGGGACGCTGGGCGTCGTCACGGCGGCGACGCTGAAGCTGTTCCCGATCATGCGCTCGCGGGCGACGGCGGTGGTGGGGCTGGAGAGCGCCCATGCGGCCATCGAACTTCTGGCCCGGGCCAAGGCCGAGACCGGCGGGGGCGTCGAGGCGTTCGAGCTGATGAAGCGGATCGGGGTCGAGTTCGCCCTGAAGCACATCCCCGACACCCGCGAGCCGCTGGAAACGACCCCGCCCTGGTATGTGCTGATCGAACTGGCCTCGGGCGAGCCGGGCGCGGCGGATGCGGCGCTGGAACGGCTGCTGGGCGACGCCTTCGAGGGCGGGCTGATCATCGACGCCGCCATCGCCCAGAACGACGCCCAGCGCGCCGCCTTCTGGAAGGTGCGCGAGGAGCAGTCGGCGGCCCAGAAGCCCGAGGGCGGCGGCTGGAAGCATGACGTCTCCGTGCCCGTCTCGCGCATCGCCGACTTTCTCGACGAGGCCTCCGCGGCGGTCGAGAAGTTCGAGCCGGGCGCACGGATCAGCGCCTTCGGCCACGTCGGCGACGGCAACATGCACTACGACATCCTGTGCCCGCCGGGCGTGGATCACGCCGCCTTCATCGGGCGCTGGATGCAGGGCTCGGAGGTCGTTCACGACGTGGTCGCCCGCTACAACGGCTCCATCTCGGCCGAGCACGGGCTGGGGCGGCTGAAGACCGAGGAGGCGCGGCGCTACAAGACCCCGCTGGAGGTCGCGACCATGCAGGCCGTGCGTTCGGCCATCGACCCGCTGCGGATCATGAACCCGGCGGTCCTGTTCTAGGGTCGGATTGCCGCAGGGCTCCGGACCCGGACAAAACCGTCGCAAACTCCCGCTAGGTCCGGCGCTTCAGGATCGAGTCGGGGAAACTCTCATGAAGCTTTCGGTCGCCGCCCTCGCGGGCGCCCTGCTGTTCACCGCCGCGCCGTCGATGGCCCAGGTCGTCGCGCCGCCGGATCCTGAGGTCGCGCCGCCGCCGAAGCATGCGCCGAACGGTCGCTGGGCCGCGCGGGGCTGGGCCGACCGGATCGTGCTGACGCCGGGCGCCGACGCCGCGCGCGGGGCCGCCGTGGCCTGGCGCACGGACGTCCGTCAGACGACCGCCGAGGCCCAGATCGCCATCGAGATCGACGGCCCGCTGCTGGGCTTCACCGCCCGCACGGTCAGCGGGACGACCGCCTCCATCGCCAATGAGAACGGCGAGGCCCGCTATCATCAGGTCCGCTTCGAGGGGCTGAGCCCGGCGACCCGCTATGTCTATCGCGTCCGCGCCGCCGACGGCTGGAGCGAGTGGCTGCCGTTCCAGACCGCCGCCGAGGGCTTCCAGCCGTTCCGCTTCATCTATCTGGGCGACACCCAGAATGACATTCTGGAGATCGGCTCGCGGGTCATCCGCTCGGCCCTGCGCGAGGCCGGTCCGGCGGCGCTGGTCGTCCACGCGGGCGATCTTGTCGCCCAGCGCGAGACCAAGGTGCACGACGACGAGTGGGGCGAGTGGACCGAGGCGGGCGGCCGCGCCTTCGCCATGGCCCCGCAGATCCCGGCCTCGGGCAACCACGAGTACGTTGACCACATCCTGGCCGACGGCACCGAGTCGCGGGTGCTGGGCCCGCACTGGCCGCTGCAGTTCGCCCTGCCGACCAACGGCGCCCCGGGCGTCGAGCAGACCAGCTATTTCGTCGACTATCAGGGGGTCCGTTTCATCGTGCTGGACGGCACGGCGGCGCTGGATCTGGGCGGGCTGGAGAGCCAGACCCGCTGGCTGGACCAGACGCTGGCGTCCAGCACGGCGCGCTGGAACATCGCCCTGTTCCACCAGCCGCTCTACACCTGCGCCCGGCCCGAGGACACCGAGGAGCTGAAGGCGGCCTGGAAGCCGATCTTCGACGCCCGCCGGATCGATCTGGTGCTGCAGGGCCATGACCACTGCTATGGCCGGGTGTCCGATCCGGCAGGGGCGGAGGCCTCGCGCGCCAACACCGAGGCGGGCCGTCCGCAGGGGCCGGTCTATGTGGTCTCGGTCACCGGCTCGAAGATGTATGGCCTGAATGACCGCGCCGACAGCCAGCCGGTTCGCGCCGCCGAGAACACCGAGCTGTACCAGTTGATCGACGTGGAGGCTGACCGCCTGTCGTTCCGGGCCTTCACCGCCACCGGCCGCCTGTACGACGCCTTTACCCTGACGCGCGGCGCCGATGGGCTGAACCGGCTGACCGAGTCGGAAGAGACCCTGCTGGCCGCCCGCCGCTGCGACGGCGCGGCGGGACCGGACGACCGGCCCTGCACGGCCGAGATCAAGGACTGACCGGGGAGGGGCGGGGCCGCAGGGCTCCGCCCTTTTCGGATGACGCCGGTTCGATCACGGCTGTGGATATGAGAACAAAGAAAGAACATTTAACCTTGTGACTCACCAGCCGATCCGGTTAGCGTCGGGGGTCGGGAGGAATCATGGCCGAATCTCAAATGGATGTGTCGCGCGGACGGATGGTCGTGCGTTGCCTGTCGCCGGGTTGCGTGCATGTGGCCCTGCTGGACGCCCGCACCCTGTTCGGTGTGACGACCCGGGACTGGCCCGCCGCCGGGACATCGGGGCGGTTCCGATGCGTCTGCGGCGGGCGCGAGAGCCGGATCAGCTATGCGGGCGAGAGTGCGCCGGTCGAGGCCCGCGAGACCCCGGACGCCATCCACCTCTGGGGCTGAGGCCCGCTTCCGCTTGCCCCTGCGTCACGCCCGGCCTATCGCTGCGGCCTTGATTCACGGCTTCGGAGCCCATCCATGACCCTCGCCCTCCTGTTCCCCGGCCAAGGCAGCCAGTCGGTCGGCATGGGCGCGGCGCTGGCCGACGCCTTCGCCTCGGCGCGCGACGTCTTCAACGAGGTGGACGAGGCGCTGGGCCAGAAGCTGTCTGTGCTGATGCGCGAAGGCCCCGAGGACCAGCTGACCCTGACCGAGAACGCCCAGCCGGCCCTGATGGCCGTCTCGGCCGCGGCCGCCCGCGTGCTGAAGGTCGAGTTCGGCGTCGGGGTGGACCGCGCCGCCTTCGTGGCCGGTCACTCGCTGGGCGAATACTCGGCCCTGTGCGCCGCCGGTTCGATCTCGCTGGCCGACACCGCCCGCCTGCTGAAGCTGCGCGGTCAGGCCATGCAGCGCGCCGTGCCGGTGGGGCAGGGCGCCATGGCCTCGCTGATCGGCCCGAAGACCGATCTGGCGCTGGCGGAAGAGGCGGCGAAGGCCGGTTCGGAAGTCGGCGTCTGCGTGGTCGCCAATGACAACAACGCCGGCAACATCGTCATCTCGGGCGAGAAGGCCGCCGTGGACCGCGCCATCGAGAAGGCCAAGGAGCTGGGCGCGCGGGCGATCCCGCTGAACGTCTCGGCGCCCTTCCACTGTCCGCTGATGCAGCCCGCCGCCGATGAGATGGCCGCCGCCCTGGCGACCGCGACCATCGTCGCCCCGATCGTGCCGGTGGTCGCCAACGTTCTGGCCCGCCCGGAGAGCGATCCGGAAGTCATCCGCCGCCTGCTGGTCGAACAGGTCACCGGCCGCGTCCGCTGGCGCGAGTCGATGGAGTGGATGGCGACCGAAGGCGGCGTGACCCGCTTCGCCGAGATCGGTTCGGGCAAGGTGCTGACCGGCATGGCCAAGCGCATCGCGCCGGACGCCGAGAGCCTGTCGCTGAACACGCCCGAGGAGCTGGAAGCCTTCGCCAAGTCGCTGTGACGAAGGCGACCGCGCTCTTCTGGCTGACCGTCGCCGGCTGGGTCGCGCTGGCGATCCCGCCGGTGTTCTACGCCGGGGTGTCGCTGGTCCTGTCCGTGCGCGGCGGTTTCGATCTGATGGGCGGACTGACGGCGCTGGCCATGCTGGCCGCCGTCGGCGCCGGCGCCTACCGCTACTGGCGCCGCGACGCGCGCGAGGCGTGGATCCTGCTGGGGCTGTCGTGGGCGCCGCTGATGCTGACGCTGATGTGGGGCGTGTTCGGGAAGGCCTAGCCGGCCCGGGTGATCCCCAGATCGGCGTCCAGCGCCGGGCGCAGCTCGGTCAGGATGTCGACCGAGCGATAGGGCATGGCCTGGATCATCAGGGTGGCGGCGAAGCCCTTTTCCGGGTCGATCCAGCCTTGCGTGCCCGCCGCGCCGCTCCAGCCGAACTCGCCCTGACGGCGGTGGCCGGGACGGGCCAGCCAGCCGCCGAAGCCGTAGCCGCCACCCTCTGCGGTGATGTCGGCGGGCAGGATGTCGGTGTGGATCATCCGGGCGGTCTCGGGCTTCATCACCCGCACCCGGCCGGCGCGACCGTCGCTCAGCAGCATGGACAGGAAGTCCAGGTAGTCGCGGGTGGAGGAGATCAGCCCGCCGCCGCCCGAATAGAGGGTGACCGGGACGGAATAGTCCTCCGCCGACAGGCCCGGCATGACCGAGGGCGGGTTCCGACCGTCGCGCCCGAAGGCATAGACCTGCATCAGGCGCTCGGCGTCGCCGTCGCGCAGCCGCCAGACGGTGTCGCGCATGCCGACCGGATTGAGGATGCGGCGCTGGACGAAGTCGGGGAAGGCCACACCCGAGACGCGCTGGATGACCAGGCCCAGAACGTCGAGCGACAGGCTGTAGTGATAGGCGGAGCCCGGCTCGGCGATCAGGGGCAGTTCGCCCAGCTTTCGAACCAGCTCGTCGAGATCCCGGACCTGATTGCTGTCGCCCGCCGGCATGCCCGGCGTCAGGCCCGCCTCGCGATAGGCGCGCGGGATCGGGCCGTCCCCGGCGATGGAGTAGCTGAGCCCGCTGGTGTGGGTCAGCAGGTGGCGGATGGTCATGGTGTTGCGCGCCGCCCGGCCTGCCAGCCCGCGCTCGGGATTGGTGGCGACCTTCAGGCCGGCGAACTCGGGCACGATGTCGGCCACCGGGGTGTCGAGCGTCAGACGGCCGTCCTCGATCAGCAGGGCCGCGGCGGCGCCGGTGATCAGCTTGGTCATGGAGAAGATGCGGAACAGGCTGTCGGGGCCGACCCGGTTGAAGACGTTGAAGTCCAGCGTCCCGGCCTGAAGGAAGACTTTCTGCCCGTCCGGCGTGCGGACGCCCAGGGTGACGCCGGGAATGCGCCGGTCGGTGACGAAGCGGTTCAGCACCGTCTGGGACAGGGGCAGGCGGTCCAGACCGCGAATCGTCGGGGCCGATCCACCGCCGCCGAAGGGCAGTCCGACGGTCCCGCACCCGCTCAGACCAAGGGCTCCCGCGCCCAGAAGCAGGGTGCGGCGGCCGGTGGTGAGGCGGTTTCGGTCCATCGGGCGTTCCTTCTGGAGATATGACGCGGGCTCGGTTAGACCCCTCCCACGAAATGGCGGAGCTATCAAAATGTTCAACCTGACTGGCAAGACGGCCCTGGTGACCGGCGCGACCGGCGGCATCGGCGGCGCGGTGGCCCGCGCCCTGCATGCGCAAGGCGCGACGGTGGTGCTGTCCGGCACCCGCGAGGCGGTGCTGCAGGATCTGGCGAAGGAACTGGGCGAACGGGCGTTCGCCGCCGCCGCCAACCTGTCCGACGCGGACTCGGTCGACGGCCTGATCGGTCGCGCCGAGGAGGCCGCCGGTTCGCCGCTGGATATCCTGGTCGCCAACGCGGGCATCACCAAGGACGGTCTGCTGATGCGGATGAAGGACGAGGACTTCGAGCAGGTCATCAAGGTCAACCTCGAGAGCTACTTCCGCCTGTCGCGCGCCGCGATGAAGGGGATGATGAAGCGCCGCTCGGGCCGCATCATCGGCGTGACCTCGGTGGTCGGCGTCACCGGCAACCCCGGCCAGACCAACTATTCGGCGTCCAAGGCGGGCATGATCGGCTTCTCCAAGTCGCTGGCCCAGGAAGTCGGTTCGCGCGGCATCACCGTGAACTGCATCGCCCCGGGCTTCATCGCCTCGCCGATGACCGACGTGCTGAACGACGCCCAGCGCGAGACCATCCTGCGGAACATCCCGGCCGGCCGTCTGGGCACCGGCGACGAGATCGCGGCGGCGGCGGTCTATCTGTCGTCGGATGAAGCGGCTTACGTGACGGGCCAGACCCTGCACGTGAACGGCGGCATGGCGATGATCTGAGGGTGGGGAGGGTTTACCCCTCCACCATGCTTCGCATGGTCCCCCTCCCCAGCTTCGCTGGAGAGGTGAGGGGGCGGTTCACCTCTCCACGCAGTGGGGAGGTGGCGCGTCGCGTCTTCGCGACGTGACGGAGGGGTCAGCCAGCCGTTCGCGAACCACGCGGGCGATGAAGGCCAGGACGCCGTCGAGTTCGTTCTTCACGTCGTCCGCCGCGATGCGGATGACCCGGACGCCTTGAGACGCCAGCCAGCGTGTCCGCCTAAGGTCGTGCTCCGCCCGGTCAGGATCGTCATGAACGCGTCCGTCCACCTCCACCGCCATTCGGGCGGCGGCGCAGTAGAAGTCGAGGATGTAGGGGCCGAAGGGATGCTGGCGCCGGAACTTGAAGCCGTGAAGCCTGTGCGCCCGGACGCGAACCCATAGCCGCGCTTCGGGCGGTGACAGGGGGCGACGGAGCCTGCGGGCGCGCTCGTGCGTGAGGGGCGGCGTCATGCGCGGAAAAGTTCATGACCGGTTGGCGCGCGCAACCAACCAGAACGGGTGAAACCCCTCCGTCTCTCCGGCTTCGCCGTCGAGCCACCTCCCCACTGCGTGGAGAGGTGAGAACCCCTCCGTCACGCTGCGTAAACGCAGCGCGCCACCTCCCCACTGCGTGGAGAGGTGAACTGTCGCCGTCACCTCTCCACCGAAGGTGGGGAGGGGGACCATGCGAAGCCCTTTGGGCGAAGCATGGTGGAGGGGGTTACTTCAGGCTCGCCGCGAACCTTTGAATCCGCGTGCAGGCCTCTTCCAGCACGGCTTCGCTCGTCGCGTAGCTGATGCGGAAATAGGGCGACAGGCCGAAGGCCTCGCCCTGCACGACCGCCACGCCCTCCGCGTTCAGCAGCTCGGCGGCGAAGGTCGAGTCGCCGTCGATGACCACGCCCCCCTCGGTCGTCTTGCCGATCAGGCCGGCGATGGACGGATAGACGTAGAAGGCGCCTTCCGGGGTGGCGCAGGTCACGCCAGCCGTCTGGTTCAGCATCGAGACGACGAGGTCGCGGCGCTTCTCGAAGGCGACGCGGCGCTCGGCCATGAAGTCCTGCGGGCCGTTCAGGGCCTCGACGGCGGCCCACTGGCTGATGCTGGTCGGGTTGGAGGTGGTCTGGCTGGCCACCTTGCGCATCAGGTCGATCAGGGGCTTGGGGCCGCCCGCATAGCCGATGCGCCAGCCGGTCATGGCATAGGCCTTGGAGACGCCGTTCACCGTCAGGGTGCGGTCGTAGAGGTCCGGCGCGACCTGGGCGATGGTCGTGTACTCGAAATCGCCGTAGACCAGATGCTCATACATGTCGTCGGTCAGCACCCAGACCTGCGGGTGGCGACGCAGGACGTCGGCGAGGCCCTCCAGCTCGGCGCGGGTGTAGGCGGCGCCGGTCGGGTTGGACGGGCTGTTGAGGATCAGCCACCTGGTCTTCGGCGTGATGGCCGCTTCCAGCACCTCGGGGCGCAGCTTGAAGCCGTCCTTCTCCTCGCCGATCACGGTGACCGGCTCGCCGCCGGCCAGCAGGACCATGTCCGGGTAGGACACCCAGTAGGGGGCGGGCACGATGACCTCGTCGCCGGGGTTCAGGGTGGCGACGAAGGCGTTGAAGATGACCGGCTTGCCGCCCGGGGCGACGTGGATCTGGGCCGTCGAATAGTCGAGGCCGTTCTCGCGCTTGAACTTGGCCGAGATCGCGGCCTTCAGCTGCGGCATGCCGTCGGCGTCGGTGTATTTGGTCTCGCCGCGCGTGATGGCGTCGATGGCGGCCTGCTTGATGTTGTCCGGGGTGTCGAAGTCCGGCTCGCCGGCGCCCAGGCCGATCACGTCGCGACCCTCGGCTTTCAGCTGTCGGGCCTGGGCGGTCACCGCGAGGGTGGCCGACGGCTTGACGCGGGCGAGGGCGGCGGATTGCAGGCTGGACATGGCGACTCCCGGGAAGGCGGGCCTTCATTACGCAGTTGCGAAGGGGGGATCAAATGGCGTCGTGTAACGCCGCGTGACGGTCTCAGCCGACCGGCCAGATCAGCGCCACCCGCAGCCCGCCCGACGGCGCCTCGGACAGGGCCAGACGTCCGCCCGACGCCTCGATGTGATCGGCGGCGATGGCGAGGCCCAGCCCGTGCCGGTCAGCGCGTTCGTCCAGCCGAAGGCCGCGCTGGAGCACCCGCTCACGGTCGGCGACGGAGATGCCGGGCCCGTCGTCGTCGAGGGTGAGACGCAGGGCGTCCTCGTCGACGGCGCCGGTGATGTCGATCCGGTTTGTGGCGAAGCGGGCGGCGTTCTCCAGCAGGGCGCCCAGCACTTCCAGCGCGGCCTCGGCGGGCAGCGGCAGACGCAGGTCGGCGGGGACGGCGTTGCGGATGGTCAGGCGCTGACCGTCCGGCGTGCGGGCGATGACGGCGATCAGCCGGTCCAGCGTCTCCGAGGCGGGGGCGCCGGAGCCTGACGTCTCGACGCCGACGCGGGCCAGTTCGCCTTCGACCGCTCCCGAGACCAGCGACAGGCTGTGATTAAGGTCGCGCGCTGTCGCCGGATCGAGGGCGCCGATCTGCAGGCGCAGGGCGGTCAGGGGCGTCTTCAGGGCGTGGGCGAGGTCACGGGCCCGGTGACGGGCGCGGTCGATGTCGGCGGCGCGGGCGTCGGCCAGATCGTTGACCGCCTGGGTCAGGGGGCGGATTTCGGCCGGATGCCGGTCCTCGCTTAGACGGGCGTCCGGCGCACGGCGCAGCGCCTCGAGCTCCCGCCGCACCCGGTCCAGCGGCGCGAGGCCCAGGCGGACCTGCACCCACGCGGCCAGCGCCAGCACCAGCCACAGGACGGCGAGGAAGACGCCGCTTTCAAAGCCGAAGGCGGCCCGGGCGGTGCTGAGGGGCGCCTCGTCGCCCGAGACGGCGATGATGATCTGCGGGCCGCCGGGATCGAGCTGGACGTCGCGGACCACGGTCAGAACCCGGGCCTCGAAGGGCCCGACGCCCTCAATCTTGCCCCAGCCGCGCTGCGGCGGCGCGGCCTCGGGCAGGGCCCCATCCCAGAGGGAGCGGGAGGCGATGGCGCCGCCGGGGGCGGTGATCCGCCAGTAGAGGCCGCTGGCCGGGCGGTCGAAACGGGGATCGAAGGGGCGGGCGGCGAGGCCGGGCTGGCCTCCCGGCGTCAGGGACAGGGCGGCGATCAGGGACAGGCCGTGCCGCTCCAACTCGGCCTGCAACTGGCGCTCGACATGGCGTTCGAACAGCAGGCCCAGCACCGCCCAGGCCAGGACCAGCGCCCCGGCGATGGCGGCGCCGGCGAAGGCCAGCAGTCGCAGGCTGAGCGAGCGCCCGCCGATCACGCCGCGCCCGCGAGGATGTAGCCGAAGCCGCGCCGGGTCTCGATCACCCCGGGGCCGACCTTGCGGCGCAGGCGGGCGACCAGGGCCTCGATGGCGTTGGCGTCCACCGCATCGACCCCGTGCAGGGATTCGGACAGTTCGCCCGCGCTCATCGGCCGTCCGCCGCCGTGTGCGAGGGCGTGGAGCAGGCGATATTCCAGCGGCGACAGGCTCAGCGCCACGCCCTTCACCCCGGCCTGCATACGCCGGGTGTCGAGGGTCAGGGGGCCGAAGGTGAGGATCGAATCCGTATGACCGGCGCTGCGACGCAACAGGGCGCGGACGCGGGCGACCAGTTCGGCGGGCTCGAACGGCTTGGCCAGATAGTCGTCGGCCCCGGCCTCGATGCCCTCGACCTTCTCGATCCAGCTGCCGCGCGCCGACAGGATGATGACGGGAAAGGCCCGCGCCTCGGCCCGCCAGCGTTTCAGCACGCTGAGGCCGTCGAGACGGGGCAGGCCGAGGTCCAGCACCACGGCGTCATAGTCCTCGTCGCCACCGCGCGCCCAGGCGTCCTCGCCGTCACGGGCCAGATCGACCACGAAGCCGGCGCCTTCCAGCGCCCGGGTGACGCCACGGGCGATCTCGCTGTCATCCTCGACCAGAAGAACGCGCATGGCTCAGTCTTCCTCGCGTTCCAGGATCGCGCCGGTGCGGGCGTCGATCTTCAGTTCGATGGACCGTCCCTCGGGGGTCAGGACGGTGATTTCATAGGTCGGGCCGTCGTCATCATCATCGTCGTCGTCGAACTCGACATCGATGACCTCGCCGGGGGTGTCCGCCTCGGTAATCGCCAGAATCCGCGCCAACGGGAGGCGACCGCCGCCCGCAGCGATGGGGGCAGGGCGATCCGGCTCGGACCGGGGGCGCGGCGTCTGAACATGCGGGGGCGGCGGCGGGGGCGGCGGCGGAGGCGGCGGGGCCTGCAGAACGGGCGTCGTCGCCGGGATGGGCGACGGCGACGCCGGAGCGGTCGGCTCGGCGGCGCGATCGCAGGCCGTCAGGGCCACCAGCAGGCCCGGCAGTATGAGGAATCGCCTTCGCATGAACGGCCCATCATGGCGCCGCTTCGCTGACATTTCCCTGACGATCGACGTGACGGGGCCGTCAGCGAGGGGCGGGCATGGTCTGATCGTCGCCGGTTCGAGGCGGCGCTGAAAGGACATCGCCATGAAACTGTTTATTCCCGTGGGCGTCGCCGCCGTCGCCGTTCTGGCCGGTTCGGCCGTCGCCGCACCGATGCTGACCTCCGCCGCCGCCCCGGCCGCCGCCCCCGCCGCTGCCGCTGTGACCACTCCGCCGCCGGCCGCCGCCGCCCAGGACCGCTTCTGGGACCACACCCGCTGGGACGACGACGATGATGACCGTCGCCGCTACGGCCCCATGCCCCGCCCGGACCGCGGCGCCCTGCGCGCCATCGGCGTGGTCAGCGTGCATGAAGTCGAACGTGACGACGGCCGTCTCGAGATCGAAGGCCGCGACGCCCGCGGTCGCGAGGTCGATGTGCTGATGGACCGCAACGGTCGCCGGGTCATCGCCCACCGCATCGACCACGATGACGATGACCGCTGGGACGATGACGACCGCTGGGATGATCGCTGGGACGACTGATCCTGAAACAGGCCGTCCGGTTCACGCCGGGCGGCCGCATCCTGTTGGAGGGACACCTTTCCGGCTTGCGGCGTTTGAGCTGACGACCTTTGCTGTCGGAGACCCATGACCCCGATCCGGACCCTTCTGCCCGAAGCCGTGCTGCGGCCCACGCCCCAGGGGCTGTGGTGCCCGGAGGGCGGGTTCTTCATCGACCCGCCGGGGCCGGTGGATCGCGCCGTCATCACCCACGGCCACGCCGACCACGCCCGCGCCGGGCATGGGGCGGTGCTGGCTACGCCGGAGACGCTGGCCATCATGGGCGAGCGCTACGGGCAGGATTTCGCCGGATCGACACAGGCGATCGCGTATGGAGAGCGGCTGACGGTCGGCGGGGTGGAGGTGTCGCTCGCCCCGGCGGGCCATGTGCTGGGCTCGGCCCAGGCGACGGTGCGGCAGGGCGGGCTGACCATCACGGCGTCCGGCGACTACAAGCGGCGGCGCGATCCGACCTGCGCGGCCTTCGAGCCCGTGCCCAGCGACGTCTTCATCACCGAGGCGACCTTCGGCCTGCCGGTCTTCCGCCACCCGCCGGACAGCCATGAGATCGGGCGGCTGTTGAAGTCGATCGTCCAGTTCCCGGAGCGGGCGCATCTGGTTGGGGCCTATGCGCTGGGCAAGGCGCAGCGGGTCATCCGGCTGCTGCGCGAGGCGGGCTATGACGAGACGATCTACGTCCACGGCGCGCTGGAGCGGCTGAACCGGCTGTATGAGCATTTCGGGGTCGATCTGGGGTCGCTGGCGCCGGCGACGGGCTCAAAGGCGGACTTCGCCGGGCGGATCGTCGTCGCGCCGCCCTCGGCCATCGCCGACCGCTGGAGCCGCCGCTTCCCCGATCCGGTGACGGCCTTCGCCTCGGGCTGGATGAGCGTTCGGGCGCGCGCCCGGCAGCGGGGCGTGGAACTTCCGCTGGTGCTGTCGGATCATGCCGACTGGGACGAGCTGACCGCCACCCTGACCGAACTGTCGCCACAGGAGACCTGGATCACCCACGGGCGGGACGACGCGCTGCGGCGCTGGGCCGAGCTGAACGGGTTGAAGGCGCGGGCGCTGCATCTGGTCGGCTATGAGGACGAGGACGACGACTGATGCGCGCCTTCGCCGCCCTGCTGGACCGGCTGTCGCTGACGGCGTCCCGGAACGCCAAGCTGAAGCTGATCCGCGACCATCTGGCCGAGGCGCCGGACCCGGATCGCGGCTGGGCGCTGGCGGCCCTGACCGGGGCGCTGTCGTTCAATGCGGCCAAGCCGGCGATGATCCGGTCGGCGGTGGAGGCGCGGGTCGATCCGGAGCTGTTCCGCCTGTCCTATGACTATGTGGGCGATCTGGCCGAGACGGCGGCCCTGATCTGGCCTGCCCGGCATGGGGCCAATCGCGAGCCGGAGCTGTCGGAGGTGATCGACGCCCTGCGCGAGGCCAAGCGCGGGGCGGTGCAGGGGCTGCTGGAGGGCTGGTTGGACGCGCTGGACGCCGACGGGCGCTGGGCCCTGCTGAAGCTGGTGACCGGCGGCCTGCGGGTCGGGGTGTCGGCGCGGCTGGCCTGGCAGGCGGCGGCGGATTTCGGCGGGGTCGAGGTGGCCGACATCCAGGAGGTCTGGCATGCCCAGAGCCCGCCCTATGCCGATCTGCTGGCCTGGCTGGACGGGAAGGCCGAACGCCCCTCTGCCGACGCGAACGGGCGGTTCCGGCCGGTCATGCTGGCCCAGCCGATCGATGAGGCCGTCGACTTCGCAAAGCTGGACCCCGCCGCCTACGCCGCCGAATGGAAGTGGGACGGCATCCGGGTGCAGGCGGTCAGCGAGGGCGGGGTGAAGCGGCTGTACAGCCGGACCGGCGAGGACGTGTCGCCCGCCTTTCCCGATGTGCTGGCGGCGCTGGACTATGAGGGGGTGATCGACGGCGAACTGCTGGTCCTGCGCGAGGGGCGGGTGGGGGCGTTCGGCGACCTGCAGCAGCGGCTGAACCGCAAGGTTGCGGACCCGAAGCTGGTCGCCAGCCACCCGGCGGGCATTCGGGCCTATGATTTGCTGGCCGCCGATGGCGAGGACTTGCGAACATTGCCGTTTGTCGAGCGGCGGGCGCGGCTGGAGCGGTTCGTGGCGGCGGCGGGCTCGGACCGGCTGGACCTGTCACCTCTGGTGCCTTTCGACAGCTGGGAGGAACTGGCGGCCATCCGCGCCGATCCGCCGGAGGGCGACCCGATGTCGGCCGAGGGGCTGATGCTCAAGCGGCTGGACAGCGTCTATGAGGCCGGGCGTCCGAAGGGGCCATGGTTCAAGTGGAAGCGGGACCCGCACCTGATCGACGCCGTGCTGATGTACGCCCAGCGCGGGCATGGCAAACGCTCCAGCTTCTATTCCGACTTCACCTTCGGCGTCTGGACCAAGGATGCGGACGGCGTCCATGCCCTGACCCCCGTGGGCAAGGCCTATTTCGGTTTCACCGACGAGGAGCTGAAGCAGTTGGACAAGTTCGTGCGGGACAACACCGTCGAGCGGTTCGGACCGGTGCGGTCGGTCAGGGCGGGGCGGGACTTCGGTCTGGTGCTTGAGATCGCCTTCGAGGGACTGCAGCGCTCGAAGCGGCACAAGTCCGGCGTCGCCATGCGCTTTCCCCGGATCAACCGCATCCGCTGGGACAAGCCCGCCGCCGAGGCCGATGAACTGGCCACGCTGGAGCGAATGCTGGATCAGGGCGCTTGAACGGGCAGGGGGTGTCCGTGCAAATGACCTGATCTGAGCCGGAACAGACCCTTGCGCCGCATCCTCGACTTCATCCTGAACATGGAGGCCCGCCGCTGGAAGGTGGTGCTGGCGACCGTGCTGCTGCTGGGCGCGACGCTGGGCCTGCTGGCGCTGGGCAAGACCCAGTTGGGGCTGGCGACCGAGGCGAAGCTGGAGGCCTGGCTGCAGGGGTATGCGGGCAGTCCGTGGGCCTTCGCGGCGACGGTGGTGCTGTTCGTGGTCTCGGCCTTCATCGGCGCGCCGCAGTTCATCCTGATCGCCGCCTGCGTGGTCGCCTTCGGCCCGAACCTGGGCTTCGCCTACAGCTGGGCCGCGACGGTGGTGTCGGCGGGCGTGACCTACTGGCTGGGCCGGGGACCGACCGCACGACTGATCGACCGGTTCGACAGCCGGACGCTGGACCGGCTCAAGCGGTTCGTGGGGCGCAACGCCTTCTACGCCAGCTTCATGATCCGCAACGTGCCCTCGGCGCCCTTCATCGTGGTCAACATGGCCTTCGGGGCGACGCGGGCGAATTTCTGGACCTATCTGGCCGGGTGTGCGCTGGGCGTCCTGCCCAAGACCGCGCTGGTGGCCTTCTTCGGCGGGGCGGTGGTGTCGGCGGTGTCGGGCGATGGCGTGTGGACCTCGCTGATCCTGGCGGCGGTGGCGGTGGTCTGGCTGGGGCTGATGCTGGCGGTGCGCGAGTTCGTGAAACGGCGCGAGAAGGCGGCGGGCGTCGCTGACGACTGACGGCGACAGGGCGCGATTCGAGCGGCCTGCGAAGTGAGAGCGGGCAGGGGCGGAGAGGCGGGCGAACGCCGTGTCGCAACGGCCCAAAGGCTCCGACTGACAGTATCGTGAACAGCCTGTCCCCGTTCCGGGACCATGCAACGTTGACGGGGCTTGTATTCGCCTCCGCACACGGGCAAACGAGCCCTCGGTCGGTAAGGCGAAGACGATCAGGAGACGGTGCGTATGGGGATGCGCGCGGTCAGGGCGTCGCCGAAACGGATCGAGTTAAAACGCACGCCCTCAAGGCCCGAACGAACGGTATCCCAGGCCCATGTTCTCCCACGTATTCGGCGCGATCTCGAACGACATCGCCATTGATCTCGGCACCGCCAACACCCTGATCTACATGAAGGGCAAGGGCATCGTCCTGAACGAGCCTTCGGTTGTGGCGCTGCGGAATGTCGGTGGACGGAAGATCGTCCACGCCGTCGGCATCGAGGCCAAGCAGATGCTGGGCCGGACCCCCGGTCACATGGAAGCCATTCGCCCGATGCGGGACGGCGTGATCGCCGACTTCGAAGTCGCCGAAGAGATGATCAAGCACTTCATCCGCAAGGTTCATAACCGCAAGGGCTTCGTGAACCCGAAGGTGATCGTGTGCGTGCCGTCGGGCGCCACCGCGGTCGAGCGCCGCGCCATCAACGATTCCTGCCTGAACGCCTCGGCGCGCCGCGTGGGCCTGATCGACGAGCCGATGGCCGCCGCGATCGGCGCCGGCCTGCCGATCCACGAGCCGACCGGCTCGATGGTCGTCGACATCGGCGGCGGCACCACCGAGGTGGCCGTGCTGTCGCTGTCGGGCATCGTCTATTCGCGTTCGGTCCGCGTCGGCGGCGACAAGATGGACGACAGCATCATCAGCTACATGCGTCGCAACCATAACCTGCTGATCGGCGAAACGACCGCCGAGCGCATCAAGAAGGACATCGGCACCGCCCGTATCCCGGCCGACGGCGAAGGTCTGTCGATCGACGTGAAGGGCCGCGACCTGATGCAGGGCGTGCCGCGCGAAGTTCGCATCTCGGAACGTCAGGCTGCTGAAGCGCTGGCCGAACCGGTCTCGCAGATCGTCGAGGCCGTGAAGGTCGCCCTGGAAGCCACCCCGCCGGAACTGGCGGCCGATATCGCCGACAAGGGTATCATGCTGACCGGCGGCGGCGCGCTGCTGCGTGGTCTGGATGTCGAGATCCGCGACCACACCGGCCTGCCGGTGTCGGTGGCCGACGATCCCCTGTCCTGCGTCGCCATCGGCTGCGGCCGCGTGCTGGAGCACCCGCGCTGGATGAAGGGCGTCCTGGACTCGGCTCTTTAAGGGCCGGTCACGGAAATGACCTCAAATCCCTGTCATGACAGGGATAGCACCGGTTCCCATCTGGTCCGGTTTTTGCGATAGGCTCGGCAGATCGGCGGGGGCGTCCCGCCGATTCCCCATTTCTGAGGAAGGCGCGCCGTGGCGTTTCGCGACGGACCGTTCGAGAACATCAAGGTGCCGCTGGTCTGGACGGCCGCGGTCGCCACCGGCGTGTGCCTGCTGGGCGCCGTCCTGCTGATTGTCAGCGACAGCCGCGCCCAAGCCTCTCCCTATCAACCGGCCCGCGCCACAGTGGAGACCGTCTCCGGTCCGGTCGGCGGCGTCTTCGCCGCCCCGGTGCGCTGGATCGGCCATGTCAGCGACTATGTCGGCGGCTATTTCTTCGCCGTGTCCGAGAACCGGCGCCTGAAGCAGGAGCTGGCCGAGCTGGAACCCTGGCGGGACCAGGCCATCGCGCTGAAGAACATCAACGCCCGCTACGAAAGCATGCTGGGCCTGCGTCCGGAGCCGGAAGTGCCGATGCGCACGGCCCGGTCGGTCTCGGATTCGCGCGGTCCCTTCTCCAACGCCCGCCTGCTGGATATCGGCGCCGGCCGGGGCGTGAAGGTCGGGAACCCCGTCATCAACGAACATGGCCTGGTCGGGCGCGTGGTCGGAACCTCGGGCAATGTCAGCCGCATGCTGCTGCTGACTGACGTGGCCAGCCGCACCCCGGTGCTGATCGACCGCACGGACGCCCGCGCCATCCTGACCGGCGACGGCTCGGGCAATCCGCGTCTGGAGTTCGTGCGCGGGGTCGGCTCGGTGCAGCCGGGCGACCGCATCCTGACCTCGGGCGACGGCGGCGGCTTCCCGCGCGGCGTGCCGATCGGCGTGGCTGCCAAGGGCATCGACGGCTCGTGGCGGGTCAAGCTGTTCAGCGACCGCGGCGCCATCGACTATGTGAAAATCCTGCTGTTCGAGGACTTCGGCCAACTGGTCGGGGGCGAGGACCTGAACGCCGCGCCGCTGGCCGCGCTGGGCACCGTGCCCCAGCCGACGGAGGCCCAGACCGCCGCGGTCCGTGATGCGCAGGCCCGTCGCGACGCGGCCGCGGAACGCGCCCGCACTCCGGCCGCCGCTCCGCCGCCGGCCGCCCCGGCGCGGGCTCCCGCGCGCACACCGGCGCCGGCGCCCGCCCAGCCTCGTCCGACGGCCGCGCCGCCCCCGGCCCAGCCCACCGCGCCTGCACCCGGAGGGACCGAATGAGACGTCCCGTTGCGGTCCGTGTCGTGGGGCCGACGCAGTGGATTGTCATTCCGGCGCTGATCACGGTCGCCGCCACCATCCTTCTGGCGACGCCGGTCAAGCTGTTCGGCCTGACCCTGCCCGAGCCCGTCATTCCCATGGTCCTCGCCTTCGCCTGGCCGCTGATCCGCCCGTCCATCATCGCGCCCGTGGTGCTGATGGCGCTGGGGCTGTTCCTTGATGTCTTCTGGTACGGCCCGCTCGGCGTGTGGGGCCTGTCCCTGCTGGGCATCTATGCGGTCGTGCTGGGCTCGCGCTCCTTCCTCGCGGGGCAGGAGACCCTGGTGCTGTTCACCTGGTTCGCCGCCTGCTGCGGCGTGGCTTTCGTGATCGTCTATCTGATCGTCGGGCTGAAGGCGGGCAATGCGCCCTCCATTCTGGCGCTGATTGGACAGGTCGTGCCGACCCTTCTGCTGTTCCCGTTCGCCGATCGCATGATCGAGCGGTTCGAGGACGGCGACGTGAGGTTCCGATGAGCTCGGAACCGTCCATCTTCTTCTCGGACCCGAACGAGCGTCAGGGCTCCTTCCTGCGCCGCACCTTCGTGCTGGGCGGTCTGACGACGCTGGGCGGGCTGGCGCTCGGGGGGCGACTGGCCCAGCTGCAGGTGTTCCAGGCGAACCAGTACGCCACCCTGGCCAGCCAGAACCAGTTCAACTTCCGTCTGGTCCCGCCGCCGCGCGGACGGGTGCTGGACCGCAACGGCGTGGTCATCGCCGGAAACCGGCCCAGCTTCCGTGTGCTGGTCGTGCGCGACGAGACCAAGGATCTGGACCAGACGCTGGACCTGCTGGGCCGCCTGCTGCCCGACACCCTGGATCGCCGCCGTTCGATCATTCGCGAGGTCAACGCCGCGCCCCGCTTCTCGCCGGTGCCGGTCAAGAGCGACCTGACCTGGGAGGAGTTCGCCCGGGTCAACCTTTACGCCAATGAGTTGTCCGGCGTGATGGTCGACATGAACGAGGCGCGTTACTACCCGTTCGGCGGGTCGTTCGCCCACGTCGTCGGCTATGTGGCCAAGCCCAATGAGCGGGACATCACGGCGATCCGCGACGCCGGCGAGAAGGTGCCGGAGATTCTGTTCAACCCGGGCTTCCGCATCGGGCGTCAGGGGGTCGAGCGCGCCTTCGATGCCGAACTGCGCGGCGAAGCCGGGGGCAACCGGGTCGAGGTGGATGCGCGCGGCCGGGTTGTCGCCGAGGATGTGGGGGGCTCCCGCCCGCCCGTCGCCGGCAAGGATGTGGTCCTGACGCTGGACGCCGATATCCAGAACCGCGCCCTTGAAGTTTTCGGCGAGGAATCCGGTTCATGCGTGGTCATGGACATCCGCACCGGCGACATCCTGTGCATGGTGTCCGCGCCGTCGTTCGATCCGAACCTGTTCGTGGGCGGGGTTCCGTCGCGGGTCTATCGGGCCTGGGCGGACTATGAACGCCGACCGCTGACCGACAAGGCGATCACTGGTGTTTTCGCGCCGGGATCGACCTTCAAGCCTGTGGTCGGGTTGGCGGCCATGAAGCGAGGTGCGGACCCGAACCGCCGTATTGTTTGCAACGGCGGCTATTATCTTGGACGCCGCTTCGCCTGCCTGGGGCGGCATGGTGCGCTGGATATGCGCGGGGCCATCAAGAACTCCTGCAACGTCTACTTCATGACGCTGGCGGTCGAGATGGGGCCGGATGCGATTGCGGAAACGGCGCGGGCGATGGGTTTCGGCCAGACCTTCGAACTCGGCGTCGGCGGTCAGAGACCGGGGCTGGTCCCCGACCGTCAGTGGCGCCGGGAAAACCCGGTGCGGGGTGACGGCAAATGGTATCCGGGGGAAACGCCAAGTTATGCGATCGGGCAGGGCGCCCTGACCGTCAACGCCCTGCAACTGGCGGTCTACACCTCGCGCTTGGCCAATGGTCAGAAGGCGGTCATGCCGCGTCTGGTCAAATCCATTGGCGGAGTCGAGCAGTCGGCGCCGCCGTTCGCTGACCTGTCGTATGAGCCGGACATGCTCAAGGTGCTGCGTGAGGGCATGGAGGCCGTGACGGATGTTGGCGGCACCGGGTTCCGGAACAGCCAGTTGGGGCTCGGCGCCGTGCGCATGGCCGGCAAGACCGGCACCGCCCAGCCGATGAACTACGGCGCCGGGTCCAGAAAGGGCGCGGGCCGTCCGTGGGCGAGCAAGGACCACAACCTGTTCATCGCCTATGCGCCGATTGACAATCCGCGCTACGCCGTCTCCGTCATCGTCCAGCACGGCGGCATGGGCGGCGGCACGGCGGGCGCGCCACGCGCCCGTGAGGTGATGCGCGTCGCCCTGCTGAAGGATCCGGAAATCCGCCAGCGCATCGAGCAGGCGGGCTTTGAAGAGGCATCGACCTATCCCGGCGAACAGCCTGACGACGCGCCGAGCCTGGAAGCGCAGGCCGGGAATGAGCCGGCCGCTCCCGCCGAATCCCCCGCCACGCCCGTCGAAACCGCGCCCCCGCCCGGGACGCCGGAACTGCCGCAATGACCGCCTCCGCCCTGACCCGTCCCGGCGAGCGCGACCGGCTGTCGACCAAGATCGCCGAGCTGGACTGGCGACTGATCGCCCTGATCTGCGTGATCGCCGGCGTCGGCGCGGCCATGCTCTATTCGATCGCCGGCGGCAGCTGGCGGCCTTGGGCGATCAACCATCTGATCCGTTTCGGCGCCCTGCTGGCGGTGATGCTGGGGCTTGCCATGGTCCACCCCAAATGGTGGTTCCGCGCGGCCTATCCGATGTACGGGCTGGTCTTGATCCTTGTACTGATGATCGAGTTTACGCCGCTGGGCTACGAGCCCGCAGGCGCGGGCGCCAAGAACTGGCTGAACCTCGGATTCACCCGCATCCAGCCCGCCGAGTTCATGAAGATTGGTCTCGTGCTGGCCCTGGCCCGCTGGTATCACAGCCATACGGCGCAGGAGGCGCGCTGGTCGTGGAAGCTGATCTTCCCGGCGGGCATGATCGGGCTGCCCTTCATCCTGATCGCCAAACAGCCCGACCTGGGCTCGGCCATGATCCTCGGGCTGACCGGGGCGGTGGTCATGTTCCTGGCGGGATTGAGCTGGCGGGTCATCGCCGCCGGCATCGCCGCCGCCGTCGCGATCATCCCGCCGTTCGTGATGTTCGGCATGCACGACTACCAGCGCAACCGGGTGCTGACCTTCCTGAACCCGGAGGCCGATCCCACGGGCACGGGCTACAACATCATCCAGTCCAAGATCGCGCTCGGCTCGGGCGGGGTGCTGGGCAAGGGCTATGGCCTGGGCAGCCAGAGCCAGCTGGAGTTCCTGCCGGAGCGGCACACCGACTTCATCTTCTCGACCGTGTCGGAGGAGTTCGGCTTCCTGGGCTCGTTCAGCCTGGTGATCTGCTATGTGGCGGTCATCCTGATCGCCCTGCGCATCGCCTCGCTGGCGCACAGCCATTTCGGCCGCATCTCGGCCGCGGGCATGACCGCCTTCTTCGCTCTGTTCGTGCTGATCAACGGCGCGATGGTGATGGGGATGGCTCCGGTCGTGGGCGTGCCCATGCCGCTTCTGTCCTACGGCGGGTCGTCGATGATGACGGTGATGATCGGCTTCGGTCTGGTGCTGTCGACCCGCGTCCATCGCTATGCGGAACTGCCCAAGGGCCACAGCCTGATCTGATCGGGGTGGCCGGGGCGCGCTCCGGCGCCTAGATTGGGCGCATGTCCGATACGCCCGCGTCTGATGCACCCGCTGTCGCCCCGGCCTCCATGTTCTCCGACTGCGGTGACAAGCCGTGTCCGGAGCCGGTCATCTCCAACGCCCCGCCCGAACAGGCCGCCGCCCTGACCGATGGCGTGCGGATGCGCGAGAACCCCGCCGAATGGGCCTTCGTCCGTTTGTCCAAGCTGATCGAGGACTATGAGAAGGGGCTCGACAAGGACGAGGAGATCGCGGCCCGCATCGTCGGCCTGCCCGGCGACGGCGTGATGCAGATCGAGGACGTCGGCTTCTGGGGGCCGGACTTCATCATGTTCCTTGGACGGAACAATGAGGGCAAGCCGGTGCGGCTGATCCAGCACTACGCCCAGATCAATGTGCTTCTGGACGCTCGCAAGAAGCCCGCCGAGCGCGAAGCCAAGCGGATCGGCTTCCAGCTGTCGGAGCTGGTGGAGAAGACCAATCCCAAGTGAGGGGAGGGAGGCAGCAGGAGGCAGGCAGCAGGCAGCAGGATTGACTGCGCCTTTCTGACAAAAATCCTGCTGCCTGCTGCCTGCTGCCTTAGAGACCTGCCGCCCAATCCGTCGCGCGGACCAGGCTGTCGACAATGCCGGGCTCGGACGAGGCGTGGCCGGCGTCGCCGATGACGTCCAGCTTCGATTCCGGCCAGGCGCGGTGCAGAGCCCAGGCGCTGGTCATCGGCGTCACGACGTCGAAGCGGCCCTGGGCGATCCAGCACGGGATGTGGCGGATGCGGTGGACGTTCTTCAGCAGCCAGCCTTCCTCGGGGAAGAAGCCGCCATTGGTGAAATACCAGTTCTCGATCCGGGCGAAGGCCACGGCGAAGTCCGGCTCGGCGAATTTGTCCGGACGGGCCGACGGGCCCTGGACGCTGACCGTGTCGCCTTCCCAGCTGGACCAGGCGATGGCGCAGCGCTCGCGCTCGGCCTTGTCGTCGCCGATCAGCCGCTTGTAGTAGGCGCCCATCAGGTCGCCGCGCTCGGCCTCCGGGATAGGGGCGATGAACTGCTCCCAGGCGTCCGGGAACAGGTGCGAGGCGCCGTCCTGATAGAACCAGTGCAGCTCCGGCTTCGTCAGCAGGAAGATGCCGCGCAGCAGCAGGGCGGTGCAGCGCTCCGGATGGGTGATGGCGTAGGCCAGCGACAGGGTCGACCCCCAGCTGCCGCCGAAGACCGCCCATTTGTCGATGCCGAGCAGCTCCCGCAGGCGCTCGATGTCCTCGATCAGGGTCCAGGTGGTGTTGTCTTCCAGCGAGGCGTTCGGACGGCTGTTGCCGCAGCCGCGCTGGTCGAACATCACGATGCGGTACTTCTTCGGATCGAAGTAGCGACGCATGCCGGGGTTCACCGCGCCGCCGGGGCCGCCGTGCAGGACGATGACGGGCAGGCCCTGCGGGTTGCCGCTTTCCTCGTACCAGACCTCATGCACGCCCTCGGTCTTCATATAGCCGGAGGCGTAGGACTCGATCTCGGGATAGAGCTCGCGGCGCGGGGCGTCGGGCGAAGGGAAGGCCATACTGTAATCCGGTCTCTCTGAAGGCCCGCGTCAGGCTTTGCTGGTGGTCCGCAATGCGGCAACGACGATCAAAAGCCAAGCCACGATCATCAGGACGCCGCCGATGGGGGTGACCGGACCGAAGGCCCGGATGCTGAGCAGGCCCAGTCCCATGAGCGAGGCGGAGAAGATCAGGCCGCCGATCGTCGCCAGCCAGCCGGCGATGACGACCAGCCGGGGCCGCGCGGGCCAAAGGGCGCAGGCCAGGCCCAGCAGGGCGTGGGTCAGCTGGTACTGGGCGCCCGTGGTCAGCAGGCTCTTGATCTGCGGTCCCGCGCCATGGGCCGCGAAGGCGCCGAGCGCCACCGCCATCGCCCCGTTCACGGCGGCGAAGGCCACCAGATTGCGATTCACTGTCATGGCGTGACGCTAGCCGACAGAAGCGTCGCCGTCTGCTATTTCGCCGATATGAAACCGGCCGCCCGCATGGGCCTGCAATATGTGCTGCTCTTCGGCGCCAGTGGCGTGAGCCTGCCCTTCGCCGGGCTATGGTTTCGCGCCCAGGGACTGAGCGGCGCGCAGATCGGGGTGATGCTGGCGGCGCCGATGCTGGGACGGCTGGTGACCGGGCCGCTGCTGGCGGTCTGGGCGGATGGCTTCCGGACCCGGCGCGCGCCGATCGCCCTGCTGGGCCTGCTGATGGCGGCGGGTTACGGCGGCGCGGGCCTTGCGGACGACCTGATGCTGCGCGGCGTGCTGTGGTTCATCGGCGCCACGGCGGCGGCGGCGCTGATTCCGCTCAGCGACGTGCTGACGCTGCGGCTGGCGGCCCGCGACGGCTTCACCTTCGCCCTGCCGCGCGGCTGCGGCTCCGTCGCCTTCGTAGCGGTCAATGTCGGCATGGGGGCGGTGCTGCTGGGCGCGCCGGTGGATGTGATCGTGGTCTGGATCACCGCCCTCGGGCTGGCCATCGCCGCGGCGGGCGCCTTCCTGCTGCCGGCCGAGCCGGTGGGTGAGGGGGCGCCGCTGCGCAAGCGGGACCGGTTCCGGGGGCTGGGCCGGCTGGTCGCCGATCCGGTGTTCATGACCGCCATCTTCGCCGTCGGGGCCGTGCAGGCGGCGCACGCCTTCCAGTACGGCTTCTCGGCCCTGCTGTGGAAGGCGCAGGGGATCAGCGAGGCCGTCACCGGCCAGCTCTGGGCCTTCGGCGTGGTGGTCGAGGTCGCCCTGATGTGGCTGTTCGAGCCGTGGCGTCGGCGGGTCGGCGTCGGTCCCTGGCTGCTGCTGGTCGTCGGTTCCGCCGCCGCCGTGCTGCGCTGGACAGTCATGGCTTTCGCCCCGCCGCTGTGGCTGCTGTGGCCGCTGCAGGCGCTGCACGCCCTGACCTTCGCCGCGACCTTCCTGGCCGGGGTGCAGTTGGTCGAGAGGCTTGCGCCGCGCGACAGCCAGACGGCGGCGCAGACCCTGAGCTCGGTGCTGTCCGCGGGCGTCCTGATCGGGCTGGCCACGCTGGCGTCCGGTCCGCTGTACGACCGGTTCGGAGCGGGCGGTTATGGCGCGATGGCGGCCCTGTCCCTGGCCGGGCTGCTGGCGACCCTCGTGCTTCGGCGAAAGCTGGCCTGATCCGCTCAGGCCGGGCGGAAGCGGGGCAGGGGCGCGAGGTGACGCGCCATGGCCTGGGCGGCGGTCTTGACGGCCTTGTGCACCGCCGCGTCGGATTCCGCTTCCGGCGCCCGCAACAGGCCCACGACGGGGGTGTCTGCGTCATCCGGCAGTCCGGTCAGGACGCGGTAGAGCAGATAGCTGCCGGCATCCTCCTCGGCGTCCGAGGTGGCGCCCGCCGCCAGTCCGGCCTCGTTCAGGGCCCGGACCATCTCTCCGACAGGCGCGGTGGCGCGGGCGACGCTGGGCGCGACACCGTCCACACGGGCGCCGTCCACGGACCGGTTCTCAGCTCGCATCTGCAACTGGAAGCGGTCAGAGGTCCGTGACCGTCCGACCAGAAGCAGGGCCCGACAGCGACGGTCGTTCAGGTGGGTGGCGAGGGTGGAGACGAGGGTCTCGGGGTCATCGGAGGGCACAGCCACGGTCCGGGCGCCGTTCGGGCTCCAGGGTTCGCCCGACAGATCCTCGACGGGATCCCAGCCGGAACCGTCGGCCTCCCACGCGCAAATCACGATCCCGGGGCGGGTATCCGTGGTCGTCTGATCAGGTTCGGCCATGGAGATGAAATGCTTCGTGACGCTTGTGTGACGAGGAGGGACGGTGTCGCCAGCGCCCCCCTACGTCAAGTTCAAAAGACCTGCCCGGCTTCGCGGACGGCGATCAGGAGAGATCGCCGATGGCGGCGTCGAGCAGCATGAAGGCGCGCCCGCCGTCCGAGGTCAGGCGACCGAGCACCGCCGGACCGTCGCCGATCGAGGCGTGGGCGGCCAGATCCCGGCTGAAGGCGCGGACATAGGCTTCGGAATCGGCCCGCAGGTCCGGATCGGTCAGGACGCGGCGCGAGACGCTGCGCACGGCCGCCGGAGCGACGCGGCGCACGATCTGGCGCGCCCGGTCCGGATCGCGATCCGTCAGGGCGTGGGCGGCTTCCTCGACGCGCGACCGCGGCAAGAGGGCGTTGGGGTCGACCCCCATGCGTCGGATGGCGGTCACCACGCGCTGGCTGAGCGCTTCCAGATTGCCTTCGCCGACCGCGGGCGCGGGCATGACCGGGGTCTCGAGATCCAGCGGGGCCTCGTCATGGCCGTCATCGACCAGATCGGCCCAGTCGAGCGGGCGGGTCGGCGCAGCCGGCGCGCCGGGCGTCGGCTCCAGCTTCAGGCGGTTACGCAGGCCGAAGCCCTTCTCTTCCTGGCGCGTAGGGCGCGGGGGCTCGCGGTCGCGGTCGCGTTCACGCTCCGGCTCCGGCGGGGGCGCAATCTCGCGGCGGCGGCCCGCGGCGCCGTCGCCCGAGACGACACCCATCAGGCGCACGGTCTCGGTGAGCATGTCGTAGTTGCGGCGCACCCGCTCCTGGAAGCCGGCGTCCAGCGCCTCGGTGTCGGCGGCGGCCTTCTGCGAGGCGGCGGCGAGGGCGGCGAGGCCCTCCTCGACGGTGTGGCGCACTTCCTCGACCCGCTTGCGGGCCTCTTCCGGCAGTCGACCGGCGCGGTCGTCCAGATCGCCGATCGCTTCGTCGATCCGCGCCAGGGCGGCGTCCATCCGCTCCACGGTGAGTTCCAGCTTCTCCAGCGCGCGGTCGCCCGACTGTTCCAGCAGGGCGCCGGATTCCGAGACGATGCGACGGGCGCTTTCCAGGCGGGTGTCGGCGGCGGCGTCGGCCTTCTGCGCGGCCTCGAACATGGCCTCGCCCAAGCGGTCGGCGCGCAGCTGGGCCTGATCGGCGGCCTCGCTGGCGGCGATGCGGGAATCCTCGGCGGTGGCCTGAAGCGCGGCGAGGGCGCGGCGGGTCTCCTCGACCAAGGCGTCGCGCGCCTCGGCGGCGAGCGCCTCGAACCGGTCCAGCGCCACCTTGGTGGCGGCGTCGAAGCCGTCGGCCTCGCGCTGGGACATCTCGACCAGCGCCTTGAACTGATCGGTGGCGGCCTCGACCAGATCCTTGACGGTCTCGGCCGTGCGGCTGGAGGTGTCGCCCAGTTCGCCGGCGGCGCTGCGGGCGGCGGACAGCTGTTCGCTCAGCTGGGCGCGCTGGCTCTCGACCTGGGCGGAGAAGTCCTCCTGATCGGTGCGCAGGGCGTAGGCGGCGGTGACGAGGGCCGCGCGCTGCTGGCCCAGGCCTTCCTCGACAGACTGGATCTGTTCAGCGACGCCGGAGCCGGCGTTCTCGAGCCGCAGGGTCTGGCGCGACAGGTCGTCGGCGGCGACGCGGGCGGCGTCCTGGGCCTCGCCGGCGGCGGCGGCCAGATCAGCGGCGCGGGCGGCCAGGGCGGCCTCGGCCTCCCGAAGCTGCGTCTGGGCCAGGTCGGAGGCGTCCACCACCATGCGGGACTGACGTTCAACCGCGTCCAGCACCCCCGTCGCCTGCTTGTCCAGCGCGGTCCCGAGGGTCTGCATCTGGTCGCGCTCGCCGCCGAGCTGTTCGGTCAGGCGGCGGGCGGTGAGGCTGGCTGTCTCGGCGGCCTCGTTCAGGCGTGCGGTTTCCTGCGCCAGCGCCTCGCGCAGCAGCGCCATGTCGTTACGGGCGCGTTCGGCGGCCAGCGACGCCTGGTCGATATCCATGCGCAGGGTCTGCAGGACCTCGCCGGTCTGCTGGGCGGCCAGGGCGGTCGGGGCGATCAGCGCCTCCGACAGATCGCGGGCCCGCTTGGTCTCGGCGGCCAAACCGGCGCCCTGACGCACGGCATGGGCCAGCATGATGGCCAGCCCGGCGGGGGCCAGCGCGATCAGCGCATAGACGGCGATCCGCAGAGGCTCCAGATCGACCGATCCCGAACCGATCTCGAACGCGGCCCAGGCGGCGACGCCGCCGATCCACAGGGCCGCGGCGACACCGGCGACCAGATAGGCGTGACGGCCCGACGGTTGCGGCGTTTCGCGGCGACGCGAGGGCAGGGCGGGGGCGGGCGGCGGCGTATAGGCGGCCGGCGGCGCCTCGGCGCTCTCAGTGAGCGCCCGGAGTTCGACCGGAGCAGGTTTGGGCGCGGGGGCCGGTTCCGGCTGGGGCGCGGGTTCGGGACGCAGGGCGGCCTCGGCCTCGGCGGCGGCGCGTTCGGCAGACTGGCGCTGTTCCTCGGCCAGACGACGACGGCGGCGTTCCGACATGGGACGCTCGGCCCGCGGCGCGGGGGCAGCGCTCTCCTCGAACGGCGTGACGACGGGCTCGCCCTCGGGCTCCGAGGTCGGTTCGGTCAGGTTAAGCGGCGGCCGTTGGCGGGGAGGCTTCATTACGCGGCGATCTCGTCTCGAACGGCGTCAGGCGGACGCCCGCTGGGGGACAGCGGAACCCTAGCGGGTCAGGACGACAGAGCAAAGGCGAGTCCGGACGATTCCGGAGGCCTTTCAACACTCGCGTGTCTTGTCCGGCGAGGCGATCATCACGGTCGAGGACGACGGGGGCGCGCAGTCGCGGACGCGGTGGATTTCCCGGTCGGGTTTGCGCGGGGCGTCAAGATCCAGGCCGAACTGCGACAGGGCCGCAGCGGCGAGCATGGCGATCAAGCCTGCGATCAAATCGATCAGCGCCTGCATCGCCGATCTCCCCTGTCCAAATGACGGACGCTGTTATGCGCCCAAATCTTTCGCGAAACAATGCGCCAGAGATGAACAAAGCGTCACCATTGACCGTTGGTGTGGCCACATGGAACGGAAGTGCGCGGCGCGTGTCTCCCGGCAGGGGATGCACACGCTCTCGTCATGCGAATCGGTCAGGCGTAGCAGTATGGAAAAGCACGACGACAGCCTGTTTTCCCCCGGCCGGAACTGCTGGCGCGTGGAGACGGCGAGCCGGTTCGCCGTGCTGATGGAGAACGCCGCCTATTTCGCCGCCCTGCGTTCGGCGCTGGATAAGGCGGAGCGGTCGGTCGTCCTGCTGGGATGGCAGTTCGATCCGCGCACCCGACTGCATCCGGACATCGCCGACCCCGGTCCGACCGACGAGATCGGCCACCTCCTGCGCATGATGGTGAAGTCGCGTCCGGAGCTGGATGTGCGATTGCTGATCTGGAAATCGCCGCTGGTCATCGCGGCGTCGCAGGGCTTCTTCCCGCATCGGGCCCAGAACTGGTTCCGCAAGCGGATGGTCGAGTTCCGGCTGGACCCGCCGCCGGCGCCAGGCGCCTGTCATCACCAGAAGGTGGTGATCATCGACGACAAGGTGGCCTTCTGCGGCGGCGGCGATGTGTCGGTTGATCGCTGGGATTGCGACGAGCATCTGGATGGCGACCCCCGGCGGTGCATGCCCTCCGGCCTCATCGCCCCGGCGCGGCACGAGGTGATGTGCGTGGTCGATGGACCGGCCGCCCGCGCGCTGGGCGATCTGGCGCGGGACCGCTGGTATCGGGCGACGGACGAGCGGACCATTGTCGAGGATGCGCCGGGCGATCCGTGGCCGGACGGGGTCGAGCCGGATATCCTCGACGCCCCGATGGCCATCGCCCGCACCGAGCCGGAGTTCGGTCAGTGGAACGAGACCCGCGAGAACGAAGCCCTGCACCTGGACGCCATCCGACGGGCGAAGAAGCTGATCTATCTGGAGAACCAGTATTTCACCTCGCCGGTGATCGCCGCGGCCCTGGCTGAACGGCTTGCGGAGTGGGACGGACCGGAGGTGGTGCTGGTCTCGACCGCCGGAAGCCCCAGCTGGTTTGACCGACTGACCATGGACACGGCGCGCTCGGAAGTCCTGTTCCGGCTGGAGCAGGCGGACCGGAACAACCGCTTCTTCGCCTTCGCGCCGCATACGGCCCAGGGGGACCGGATCATCGTCCACGCCAAGATGTCGATCTATGACGACGAGATCCTGCGGATCGGTTCGACCAATCTGAACAACCGGTCGCTGGGTTTCGATACCGAGTGCGACGTGGCTGTCGCGCCGGCCACGGAGGCCGGGCGGGCGGCGATCCGGCGCTTCCGGCACCGGACGCTGGGGCACTGGATCGGGGTGGACGCCGACGCCTTCGCCGCCAGCGAGGAACTGACGGGCTCGGTCGGGGCGGCGGTGCAGCGGTTTGACACCGGGCGAATGCAGGTCCTCGGCGCCACGCCGCCGTCGCGGGTCGAGCAGATCATCGCCGAGTTCCAGCTGGGCGATCCGACCTCGATGCGCGACGCCTTCCGGCCGTGGAAGCGGCGGGCCCTGTCGCATCGCCGGCAGCCGGTCAGGACGGCCTGATCTCGAAGTCCACGATCAGCGGCAGGTGATCCGACGCCATCCGGGCGAGGGGTGAGAAGGGGGCGGTGACCCCGGTCACCACCACCTCGGGGCTGGTGAAGCAGTGGTCGATGCGGATCGCCGGGAAGCTGGACGGGAAGGTCTTCACCGAAGGCTTCAGGCCCAGGGTGCGCTGGCAATCCGCCAGCTTGCGGGTCAGCGTCTGATAGGGGCGAGTGATCGAGGTGGCGTTGAAGTCGCCGGTCAGCAGGGTCGGGCCGGTGCAGTCCGGATGGCCCAGCCACTGCTCGCCGACCAGCGCCGCCGCCTGCAGCCGCTGCTCGCGCGGCACCAGACCCAGATGGGTGTTGAAGACGTTCAGGGTCGCATCCCCGATCTGCACCGCCGTCCAGAGCACCCCGCGCGGCTCCAGCCCCGGCACGCCCCGCACCGTCGGCAGGCCGCCGGACTTGACCAGCCGCTCGGGCAGATGGGTCAGGATGGCGTCGCCATAGAGCTCGGCTTCCACCCGCATGGCGGGGTGGAAATGGTAGCTCATCTCCAGCCGGGCGGCGATGGTGCTGGCCTGATCGACGAAGCCGGTGCGGGCGCGGCCCACATCCAGTTCCTGCAGGCAGACGATGTCCGGTTCGTACTCGGCGATCACCGCGGCGACCCGGGCGACATCCAGTTTTCGGTCCACGCCGACGCAGCGATGGACATTGTAGGTCATAAGGCGGGGCATGACATTCCGGGCTGGCCACGCGGGCGGTCAGGGCTGTGGACCCTGATTGCGACCCCAAGGGGGCGCTGCTCGCTCAGATAATAACCAGCTTGTCCTCGATCTCGTTGCGATCCCGTGACGATGGCGGAAAATGTTCGGCCAGAACGGCGCCGCACAGGCCGACGGCGGCCTCGAAGCCGGCGACAGCGTCATCGCGCTTGAGCCCCTTCGACAGGGCTTCGACCGCGTCGGCCCAGACGGTCTGGTCGACCTTCGAATGGATGCCCCTGTCGGCGATGACCTCGACCTGGTGGTCGGCCAGAGAGGCGAACAGCAGGACGCCCGTGCGCGCCTCGGTGACGTGCAGGCCGTGGGCGAGGAACTGCTGCATGGCCGCCTTGTGCACCCGCGCCCGGCGCACATTGCGGGGCGTGACCAGGCGCTGCACCACCGGGATGCAGGTCAGCAGGAAGACGATCAGGAAGGTCGCCGCCTGAATCAGCGCATAGGCGGTGACCGCCTGACCGATGGTCGCCTCGCGCGCGGCGAGGTGGGACGCCTCCCAGCCGGAGGACAGGCCGGGCACCCAGCGGGGTTCGAAGCCCAGCGGGACCAGCCCCAGCGGCAGGATGAGGGCCGCCGCCGCCGCCCAGGCCAGCGAGACGTCGCGGTAGGACGACACCTTGCGGGCCAGCACGCAGAAGATCTCGCCGGAGGTGTTCGCCTCCGCCGCCGCGATCGCCGAGGCGATGCGGCTCTGGATGTCGGGGGTTGTCGTGATCACCATCCGCCCGAAGCGCCTCCGCCGCCAAAACTCCCGCCGCCGCCGCCGAAGCCGCCGCCACCGCTCCAGCCCCCGCCGCCGCCACGACCGCCACGGCTGCTGTTGCGCAGGGCTTCGCTGGCGGCCCAGATCAGGACGGGAGCCACGCCATTGCCGCGCCGCCGTCGTCCCCGCCCGCCGATGCTGCCGATCAGGCCCAGCGCCAGGAACAGGAAGACGACCACGATCAGGATGGCCGGACCGATCGGCGCGCCCGAGCGGGGGCGCTCGGCGGTCGCCGCGCGCGCCTGCGCCTCGGCCGGATCGAGCCGAAGCTGGGCGTCGATGGCGTCCACGCCGTCGGTGACGCCACGGTCGAAGTCGCCGTCGCGCAGGGCGGGCAGGATCTCGTCGTGGATGATCAGGGCCGAGAGGGCGTCGGTCAGCACCGGCTCAAGGCCGTAGCCGACCTCGATGCGGACGCGGCGTTCGTCACGGGCGATCAGCAGCACGACGCCGTTGTTCTTTCCCGACTGCCCGATGCCCCAGGCGCGGCCCAGCTGATAGCCGTATTCCTCGATCTCGCGGCCCTGCAGATCGGGGACGGTGGCGACGACCACCTGATCCGTCGTGGTCTGCTCCAAGGCCGCGAGCTTGCTGGTCAGCGCCGCCTCGGTCGCGGGGGACAGCAGGTCGGCCTGATCGACGACCCGGCCGGTGAGAGGTGGGAAATGGGGCGCCGACTGGGCCAGGGCCGGGGCGGTCGCGAGCCACAGGGCGGCGAACGCGACCGCGAGGATCGCGGCGAGGCGCGCCATCCGCCCGTCCTGGAGGCGCGGGATCACTGGGCCGGCGCAGCCGGCGCGGGCGAAGCGGGCGGGGCCGAGCCGGGCGCCGCGGCGGGCGGCGGCGTGGCCGGGTTCAGGGCGTCAAAGTTGACGTTCGGCGCGGTCTGGGCGGCCTCGGTGGCGGTGAAGGCCTGCATCGGCCGCGAGCCGCTATGGATCGTCCCGGCCCAGATCGCGGTCGGGAAGACGCGCAGGGTCGTATTGTAGTCGCGGACGGCCTCGTTGTAGTCGCGCCGCGCCACCGCGATGCGGTTCTCGGTGCCTTCGAGCTGGGACTGGAGGGCGAGGAAATTCTGGTTCGACTGCAGCTGCGGATAGTTCTCGGTGACCATCAGCAGACGGGACAGGGCCTGCGAGAGCTCGCCCTGCGCGGCCTGGAAACGCTGGAAGGCCTGCGGGTCGTTCAGGGTCTCGGGCGTGACCTGGACGCTGGTGGCGCGGGCGCGGGCCTCGATCACCTGCGTCAGGGTCGTGCGCTCCTGCACCGCCGCGCCCTGCACGGTGGAGACAAGGTTGGGGATCAGGTCGGCCCGGCGCTGGTACTGCGACTGGACGTCCGCCCAGCGCGCCTTTGCCGCTTCTTCCTTCGTCGGGATCGCATTGATGCCGCAGCCGGTGACGGCGGGGGCGAGAACCACCACGGCGGCGACGGCCGCAAGGCGGGGCGAAATCCGGATCATCGGCGTCTCCTCAGACAGCGTTGCAAGAGACTATTGGGCCGGACCGGCTCCGGTTCAAGCGTCCAGCGACTCGGCGTCCACACCCGCGCTGCGGCAGGCGGCGGTGTAGGTGTTGGCCAGCAGGCAGGCGATGGTCATGGGGCCTACGCCGCCGGGCACCGGAGTGATGCGACCGGCCACGGCGGCGGCCTCGTCGAAGGCGACGTCGCCGACCACGCGGGTCTTGCCCTCGGCGGCCTTGACCGGGTCTTTCGAAGGCACGCGGTTGATGCCCACGTCGATGACCGTGGCGCCCGGCTTGATCCAGTCGCCGCGGACCATCTCGGGACGGCCCACGGCGGCGACCACGATGTCGGCGGTGCGGCACAGGGCGGGCAGGTCGCGGGTGCGCGAGTGGGCGATGGTGACCGTGCAGCTCTCGGCCAGCAGTAGCTGGGCCATCGGCTTGCCGACGATGTTGGAGCGGCCCACGACCACGGCGTTCAGCCCGGTCAGGTCGCCCAGCTCGGCGCGCAGTAGCATGATGCAGCCCAGCGGGGTGCAGGGGACCATGCCCGGCAAGCCGACGGCCAGACGGCCGGCGTTGACGACGTGGAAGCCGTCGACGTCCTTGTCCGGGCTGATGGCGTCGAGGACCGTGCTGCTGTCGATATGGCCGGGCAGGGGCAGCTGGACGAGAATGCCGTGGATGCCCGCGTCGGCGTTCAGGTCGGCGATCAGGCCCAGAAGCTCGGCCTGTGTCGTGGTCTCGGGCAGCCGGTGGGTGTCGGAGCGCATTCCGGCCCGCTGCGTCGTTTCGCCCTTGTTGCGGACGTAGATCTGGCTGGCGGGGTCTTCGCCGACGATGACCACGGCCAGTCCTGGCTTCACGCCATGGGCGGATTCAAGCCGCGCTGAGGCGGCGGCGACCCGCTCCACAAGCCCGGCCGCGAAGGCCTTGCCGTCAATCAGGGTCGCGCGGGCGGGTTCGGCCGTCATGGGGGTCTCGGCTCCGGTCGTCAGGAATCGTGCGGTCCGCGCGATTTACAGAGGGGCGGGTTCGGCGTCTATGATCACCTCCGACTCCACGAGGACTCCGTATGCGCCGTAAGACCATTCTCGCCGCCGTCAGCAGTCTGGCGATCGCCGCCGCCCTTGCCGGGCCTGCCTTCGCCCAGGAGCCCACGCCGCTGGCGCCCGGCGACCAGATCGAGGGCGAGATCGCGGAGGGGGATGCGACCGCGCCGGACGACGCCTACCGCTATGACAGCTTCGCCATCACCGCCGTGGCCGGTCAGAGGTTCGAGGTCGTCATGCGGTCCGAGGCCTTCGATTCGTATCTGCAGGTGCAGAAGCAGGGCGAGGACGAGAACGGCGAGCCTCTGGCCAGCGACGATGACGGACTGGGCGAAGGCCTGAACTCCCGCCTGCGCTTCACCGCGCCGACCGACGGGGTCTATGTGGTGCGCGCCCGCCCGATCTCGGGTCTGGACGGCGGCGCCTACAGCCTGAGCCTGACCGAGCGCGGACCGGCCGAACCGGAACCGGCCCCGCAGGCGATCACCCTGGGCCAGACCGTCGAGGGCGAGATCGGGGATGACTCCCCGGAGAACGACGAAGGCGTCGCCTATCAGGCCTGGACCTTCAGCGGTCGCAGCGGCGACCGGGTGTCGATCGCGCTGGATGCCGAGGACTTCGACCCGCTGGTTCGGCTGGGCCGGACCGTGAACGGGGTCTTCTCGGAGCTGGCCTACAATGACGATGGTCCGGATTCGGGCCTGAACTCCCGTCTGGTCTTCACCCTGACGGAGACCGGAGACTACGTCATCCGCGCGACGCCGCTGAGCGCCGGCGGCAAGGGCGGCTACAGCCTGACCCTGTCGGAGGGCCCGCCGCCGGTGGAGGCGAGGGACATCCGGATCGGCCAGGAGGTCCGGGGTGAGCTGACCGAGACCGACGGGCGCAGCGCCAATGGCGGCTATGCCGACGCCTACCGGTTCAGCGGCCGCGAGGGGCAGCGGGTTCGCATCGACATGACCTCGAGCGCCTTCGACACCTATATCGAGCTGTTCGACGACGAACAGACCAGTCTGGCGACGGACGACGACGGCGGGCCGGAGGGCACCAACTCGCGACTGGTCTTCACCCTGCCCAAGACCGGCTCCTACGTCATCGAGGCCCGGGCCTTCTCTCAATCCACCGGCGCCTATCGCCTGAACCTCACCGAGGTGGAGCCGGAGAAGCCGCCGCAGTCGCTGGCCTTCGGCGCGACCCTTCAGGGCGAGATCGACGAGAACGACTCCCGCGACGACGACGATCGCGGCTTCGACGCCTTCGTATTCGAGGGTCGCGAGGGCCAGCGTATCCGGGCCATCATGCGTTCGGGCGACTTCGACACCTATCTGCAGATCGGCAATGCCGAGGGCGACTTCTCGGCGCTGGCGTCGGATGACGACGGATTGGGCGAGGGGACGGATTCGCGCCTGAGCTTCACCCTGCCGAGCGACGGCCGCTATGTGCTGCGCGCCTCGCCGCTGGGCTCGGACGGGGAGGGGCTCTACTCGCTGGAGCTTCAGGACCGTGGGCCGCAGCCCCAGCCGGGCAGCCTGCTGGTCGGCTCCACCGCGCGCGGCGTGCTGACCGAGACCGACGCCACCGCCGACGACAACAGCTTCTATGACGCCTACCGCGTCACGCTGAAGGAAGACGAGAAGCTGGTGATCAAGATGGTCTCCAACGAGGTGGACAGCTTCATCATCATCGGCCGACCGACCGAGAGCGGCGGGTTCGAGGGGCTGGGTTCGGATGACGACGGCCTGTCGGACACCCACTCCAAGCTGGAGTGGACCGCGCCGGAGGACGGCACGTTCGAAATCCGCGCCGGCACCTTCCAGCAGGGCCAGACGGGCGCCTATGCCCTGATCGTCGAGAAACAGCCCTGACGGCCGGAGCGCCGCCCATGTCCGATCTTCCCCCGTCCGACATCCTCGCCCGCAAGGACCAGCATCTGGATGTGATCCTGTCCGGCAAGGCCCGGCACGGGCGGGGGACCGGGCTGGAGGCGGTGCGCTTCGTCCACGAGGCGCTGCCGGACCTCGACTACGGCAAGATCGATCTCGGGACGGACTTCCTCGGGCGACGGCTGAAGGCGCCGCTGCTGATCAGCTCCATGACCGGCGGGCCGTCGCGGGCCGAGGCGATCAACGCCCGCCTGGCCGAGGCCGCGCAATCCCTCGGCATCGCCCTGGCTGTGGGGTCACAGCGGGCGGCGCTGGAGGCGGATGAGCCGACGCCGGGGCTGGACATGAGCCTGCGCCTGAAGGCGCCGGACACGCCGATCCTGGCCAATATCGGCGCCGCCCAGCTGACCCGCGGCGTGGGCCCGGACGAGGCGCGGCGGATCGTGGACATGATCGCCGCAGACGCCCTGATCGTGCACCTGAATCCGCTGCAGGAAGCCTGCCAGCCCGAGGGCGACCGCGACTGGTGGGGCGTGGGCGCTGCGCTGGAGGCGCTGGTGCGGGCGGCGGACTTTCCGGTGGTGGTCAAGGAGACCGGAGCCGGCCTCTCGGCCGCGACGGCGAAGCGTCTGGCCGAGATGGGCGTGGCGGCGCTGGACGTGTCCGGGGCCGGCGGCTCGAACTGGGCGCTGGTCGAGGGCGAGCGGGCCGGGACGGAGGCGGATCGGGCGCATGCCGCCGCCTTCGCCGACTGGGGCCTTCCGACGGCGCAGGCGATCGCCCAGGCGCGGGCGGCTTGTCCCCGGACGCTGATCATCGGCTCGGGCGGGATCCGCGACGGCGTCGACGCGGCCAAGGCCATCCGGCTGGGCGCCGACATGGTCGGTCAGGCGGCCGGGGTGCTGCAGGCGGCGACCGTCTCGACCGAGGCGGTGGTCGAGCATTTCCAGACGGTGATCCGGCAACTGAGGACGGTCTGCTTCTGCACCGGCTCGGCCAATCTGACAGCGCTGGCGCGGGCGCCGCTGCAGGACTGAAAAGTGCACTCGAAAAAAAATGGAGTGCACATAGTGCACAAATTCGCCTGAGGCGGGGTGTGCGGGCGGTGGTTCAACCGTGATGTCAAAGACCAGAATGCAGTCTGGCATGCCGGTGCGTCGTTTTTGGACGTAGGGGCGCCGAAGGGCCTCTTGTCATCCCGGCCGGAGCGAAGCGGAGAGCCGGGACGGCGCCGGCATTCAATGCTCCGCGCCCGGACAGCCCTTCAGGGCTGAGCCGGGCGACAGGCGGACCCAGACCCAACCCTGCTCCCGGATAAGCGCTGTGCGCTTTCCGGGAGGGATTTGAAGAGAAATGCGCCGCGTCCCGGATCTCGCTGCGCTCGTCCGGGATGACAAGGGGGGCGGCTTACGCCGAATGCTGACAGCCGACCCTTATGTATTACGCGGACGGCAGCAGGTCCGCGGCGAACACGCGATACCGACCCGCGCGGACGGTGGCGGTGGCCCGCTCGATGTCCGGAGCGAAGTACTTGTCCGAGGCGTAGGGCTCGGCGGCTTCGCGGACGATGCTCCAGACCTTCTCCAGATCGGGGGAGCTGGTCAGCGGGCGGTGGAAGTCCAACCCTTGCGCGGCGGCCAGCAGTTCGATGCCGACGACGGTGGCGGTGTTCTCGGCCATGTCGAGCAGGCGGCGGGCGCCGTGGGTGGCCATGGAGACGTGGTCTTCCTGATTGGCGCTGGTCGGCACGGTGTCGATCACGCAGGGGTGGGCGACCATGCGGTTCTCGGCCACGAGGGCGGCGGCGGTGACCTGGGCGATCATGAAGCCGGAGTTCAGGCCGCTTTCCTTGACGAGGAAGGCGGGCAGTTCGCTCATCTTCGGATCGACGAGGATGGAGGTGCGGCGCTCAGAGATGTTGCCGATCTCGCACAGGGCCATGGCGATCTGATCCGCAGCATAAGCAACGGGTTCGGCATGGAAGTTGCCGCCCGAGATGACGTCGCCGTCCTCGATGAAAACCAGCGGATTGTCGGTGACGGCGTTGGCCTCGCGCACCAGCATGGCGGCGGCGTTGCGCAGGACGTCGAGGGTGGCGCCCATCACCTGCGGCTGGCAGCGCAGGGAGTAGGGGTCCTGCACCTTGGCGCAGTCATGGCGGTGGCTGTCGCGGATGGCCGAACCGTTGATCAGGGCGCGCAGGCGGGCGGCGACGTCGATCTGGCCGGGCTGGCCGCGCAGGGCGTGGATGCGCGGATCGAACGGGGCGTCCGAGCCCTTGAGCGCATCGACCGACAGGGCGCCGGCGGCGATGCCTGCGGCGAAGACGGCCTCGGCGGCGAACAGGCCCGCCAGCGCGAGCGCGGTCGAGCACTGGGTGCCGTTGAGCAGGGCCAGGCCTTCCTTGGGACCCAGCACGACGGGCTTGAGGCCGACGCGGGCGAGGGCGGCCTCGGCGGACAGGACTTCGCCGTTCTGGCGGGCCTCGCCGACGCCGATCAGGACGCAGGACATGTGGGCCAGCGGGGCCAGATCCCCCGAGGCGCCGACCGAACCCTTGGACGGGATGGACGGCAGGATGTCGGCGTTCACCAGGGCGATCAGGGCCTCCAGCGTGCCGCGACGGACGCCCGAAGCGCCCTTGGACAGGCTGGCGATCTTCAGCACCAGCAGCAGGCGGGTGACCTCGTCGGAGAGCAGCGGGCCGACGCCGCAGGCGTGGCTGAGGACGAGGTTCTTCTGAAGAGTTTCAAGATCTTCCGGCGCGATGCTGGTGTTGGCCAGCAGGCCGAAGCCGGTGTTGATGCCATAGACGGTGCGGCCCTCGGCGAGGATGGCGGCGACGACGGCGGCGCCCTGTTCGACATCGGTCCAGGCGGCATCGGTCAGGCTGACCGTGACGGGGCCTTCGATGACGGCGCGGAGCTGCGGCAGGGTGAGCGGGGCGGAGCCGATGGTGATGTGGGTCATAAGGCTTACTTCAGGCTCGGCAGATTGAGGCCATGCTCGCGGGCGGCCTGTTTGGCGATGTCATAGCCGGCGTCGGCGTGGCGCATGACGCCGGTGGCGGGGTCGTTCCAGAGGACGCGTTCGAGGCGGGCGGCGGCTTCGGGGGTGCCGTCGGCGACGATGACGACGCCCGAGTGCTGGCTGTAGCCCATGCCGACGCCGCCGCCGTGGTGCAGGGACACCCAGCTGGCGCCCGAGGCGGTGTTGAGCAGGGCGTTGAGCAGGGGCCAGTCGGAGACGGCGTCGGAGCCGTCCTGCATGGCCTCGGTCTCGCGGTTCGGGCTGGCGACGGAGCCGGAGTCGAGGTGGTCGCGGCCGATGACGATGGGGCCGCTGAGCTCGCCCGACGCGACCATCTCATTGAACATCAGGCCCGCGCGGTGGCGGGCGCCCAGACCGATCCAGCAGATGCGGGCGGGCAGGCCCTGGAAGGCGATGCGTTCGCCCGCCATGTCGAGCCAGCGGTGCAGGCCCGCGTTGTCGGGGAAGAGCTTTTTCATCGCCGCGTCGGTCTTGCGGATGTCCTCCGGATCGCCGGTCAGGGCCGCCCAGCGGAAGGGGCCCACGCCGCGGCAGAAGAGGGGGCGGATGTAGGCCGGGACGAAGCCGGGGAAGTCGAAGGCGTTGGTCACGCCCGCGTCGAAGGCGACCTGACGGATGTTGTTGCCATAGTCGGTGACCGGGATGCCCATGGCCTCGAAATCGAGCATGGCCTGGACGTGGACGGCGCAGGATTTGCGTGCGGCGGCCTCGACGGCGGCGGGGTCGGACTGGCGCTTGGCCTCCCACTCGGCGACCGTCCAGCCCATGGGCAGGTAGCCGTTGACGAGGTCGTGGGCGCTGGTCTGGTCGGTGACCAGATCGGGGCGGACGCCGCGCTTGACCAGTTCAGGTAAAACTTCAGCCGCATTGCCCAAGAGGCCGACAGAGATCGGTTTTTTGTCGATCTTCGACTGTTCGATCAGGGCCAGCGCCTCGTCCAGCGTCTCGGCCATGACGTCGAGGTAGCGGGTGCGCAGGCGCATCTCGATCCGGCTGCGCTGGCACTCGATGGCGAGGCAGGAGGCGCCCGCCATGGTGGCCGCCAGCGTCTGGGCGCCGCCCATGCCGCCGAGGCCGGCGGTCAGGATCCACTTGCCCGACCAGTCACCGCCGTAGTGCTGGCGTCCGGCCTCCATGAAGGTCTCATAGGTGCCCTGAACGATGCCCTGGGTGCCGATGTAGATCCACGAGCCGGCGGTCATCTGGCCGTACATGGCCAGGCCCTTCTTATCGAGCTCGTTGAAGTGATCCCAGGTCGCCCATTTGGGGACGAGGTTGGAGTTGGCGATCAGGACGCGCGGGGCGTCGGCATGGGTGCGGAAGACGCCGACCGGCTTGCCCGACTGGACCAGCAGGGTCTGGTCGGCCTCGAGCGCGCGAAGCTGTTCGACGATGGTGTCGAAGGCCTGCCAGTTGCGGGCCGCCTTGCCGATGCCGCCGTAGACGACGAGGTCTTCGGGGCGTTCGGCCACCTCGGGGTCGAGGTTGTTCATCATCATGCGCAGGGCGGCTTCGGCGGCCCAGGTTTTCGCGGTCATCTCGGTGCCGCGCGGGGCGCGGACGATACGGGCGTTGGAAGTCATGGTCAGGCTCGCTGGCTGATCGCGAAGTCGCGGGCGGCGGTGAGGACGTCGCGCAGAGTGCGCGTGATCGGGGCAGCGCGGGCCGCGTCGAAAGGCGTGGGCCAGGTCGCGGCGGTCATCTCCGACGGCTCATCGACATAGCCCCGGCAGGCCAGCTCCATCTGGATGGCGTGGGTTCCCTTGGCGGGTTGGCCGTAGTGCCGGGTGGTCCAGCCGCCCTTGAAGCGGCCGTTGACGACGTGACTGTCGCCCGAGGCGATGCAGGCGGCCTCGACGGCGGCGGTCAGGGCCGGATCGCAGGTGACGCCGCCGTTGTCGCCGATGTTGAACTGCGGCAGCTGGCCGTCGAACAGGCGCGGGACGTGCGAGCGGATCGAGTGGGCGTCGTAGAGGACGACCGGGCCCTTGGCCGACAGGCGCTCGATCTGGGCGGTCAGGGCGGCGTGGTAGGGATCGAAGAACTCGGTGCGGCGGGCCTCGATCTCGACCGCGTCAGGCTCCTGACCGGGCTTGTAGAGGGGCTCGCCGTCGAAGGTCTCGGTGGGGCAGAGACCCGTGGTGGTCATGCCCGGATAGAGGGACTGGCCCGAGGGATCGCGGTTCACGTCGATGACGCTGCGCGAAATGGCGGTGCGAACCGTGGTGGCGCCCAGTTCGGTGGCGAAGGCGTAGAGGCGGTCGATCCACCAGTCGGCGTCCTTGCGGGCGCGCCAGGGGTCGACCATGCGGGCCTCGACGGCCGCCGGGATGTCCGTTCCGGTGTGGGGGAAGGCGACGATCAGGGGAGCGTCGCCGGGCGTCACCGTCAGCCAGTCGCTCATGCTCGCCTCCGTCTTGTCAGTGTCTCGATTATGTATAGACATATTCGGGTCGATGGAGAGTTGTCCAGTGCCGGAAACCGCCGCCCACAGCCTGTTCTTCCGCCGCGCCCTGCTGCCGCAGGGCTGGGCCGGGAATGTGAGGATCACTGTCGCGGACGGGGCGGTCTCGGCGGTGGAGACGGACGCCGTGCAGGCGCCGGGCGAGGCCGATCTGGGCGTGGTTCTGCCGGGGCTGTCGAACGTGCACAGCCATGCCTTCCAGCGGGCCATGGCGGGGCTGACCGAGGAGCGCGGACCGAACGAGGGCGACGACTTCTGGTCCTGGCGGGCGCTGATGTACCGCTTCCTCGACCGGGGCGGGCCGGAGGAGATCGAGGCGATCACGGCCCTGGCCTTCGCCGAGATGCTGGAGGGCGGCTTCACCCGCGTCGGCGAGTTCCACTATCTGCACAATGACCCGGACGGGCGGGCCTATGCCGACCGGGGCGAGCTGGCCGGACGGATCGCGGCGGCGGCGGACGCGACCGGAATCGCCCTGACCCTGCTGCCGGTCTTCTACGCCCACGCGGGCTTCGGCGGGACGCCGCCTGCGCACGGACAGCGGCGCTTTATCAATGACATCGACGGCTTTGCGAAGTTGATGGATGAAAGCCGCAGGATCGCCTCGGCGCTGCCGGACGCCGTGGTCGGTGTGGCCCCGCACAGCCTGCGGGCGGTGACGCCGGAGGAGATCGCGGCGGTCGTGCCGATGGCCGGCGACGGGCCGGTGCATATCCATGCGGCGGAGCAGACCAAGGAGGTCGACGACTGTCTGGCCTGGTCGGGGGCGCGGCCGGTGCAGTGGCTGCTGGACAATGTCGGGCTGGACCGGCGCTGGTGCCTGATCCACGCGACCCATCTGACGGCGGACGAGACGACGCGGATGGCGAAGAGCGGCGCGGTCGCGGGCCTGTGCCCGGTGACGGAGGCCAATCTGGGCGACGGCGTCTTCCCGGCGGTGGACTTCTTCGCGCAGGGCGGGGCGTACGGGGTCGGGACCGACTCGAACGTGCTGATCGACGCGGCGGGCGAGTTGCGGGCGCTGGAATACAGCCAGCGGCTGACGCGGCGCGGGCGGGCGGTGCTGGCGGACAAGGAAGCCTCGACCGGCGGGACCCTGTACCGGCGCGCGCTGGCGGGCGGGGCGCAGGCGACGCAGGGGACAACCGGGATCGCGGTCGGGCAGGCGGCGGACTTCGTCTCGCTGGAGACGGACGATCTGGCCTATGCGGGCCGGAGCGATGACGCCCTGCTGGACAGTCTGGTGTTCGCCGGGCCGAAGCGGGCGATCCGCACGGTCTGGCGGCGGGGCCGGGTGGTGGTCGAGAACGGCCGCCATGTGGGCCGGGACGTCCTCGAGGCGCGCTATCGCCGGGCTCTGGACGCCGTGCTGGGCGGATGAGTTCGCTGCATCGCCGGATCGGCGCGGACATCGAACGGCGCATCTTGTCGGGCGAATGGCAGCCCGGCGCGCGGGTGCCGACCGAGGCCGAGCTGCAGGCTGAGTACGGCTGTGCGCGGATGACGGTGTCCAAGGCGCTGACCGACCTGTCGGCGCGGGGGCTGATCGTGCGGCGGCGCCGGGCCGGGTCGGTGGTGGCGCGGCCGCCGGTGCATTCGGCCGTGCTGGACATTCCCGACATCGCCGCCGAGATCGCGGCGCGCGGCATGGCCTATGGCTATGAGCGGCTGGAGCGGTCCGAGCGGGCGGCGACGGACGAGGAGCGCTGGCTGGGCGAGCGGGTGGTGGCGGTGGCCTGCCTGCACCGGGCCGACGGCGCGCCCTTCGCGCTGGAGCGGCGCCTGATCGGGCTGGAGGCGACGCCGGAGGCTGGAGCCGAGAGTTTCGAGACCGTGTCACCGGGCGGCTGGCTGCTGAAACGGGCGCCGTGGACCGAGGCCGAGCACCGGATCGCGGCGGTGGCGGCGGACCGGGAGACGGCCCTGCGGCTGGATCTGGCGGCGGGCGAGGCCTGCCTGAAGCTGGAGCGCCGGACCTGGGCCGACGGCCGGGGCGTGACCTGGGCGTGGCAGACCTTCCCCGGGCAGGCCTATGATCTGGTCGCCCGCTTCTCTCCCGCGCGCCCGGAGGCCCGATGAGCACTCTTCTGCTGACCGATTGCCATGTGGCGACCATGGCCCCCGCTTTCACGGGGGTGGGCGGCGCGGCCTATGGCGCGATCGAGGACGCGGCCATCCTGATCCGCGACGGCAAGATCGACTGGGTCGGGCCGAGGGCGGAGGCGCCGGAAGCGGATGTCGTGGAAGGACTGGGCGGGCGTTGGGTCACGCCGGGGCTGATCGACTGCCATACGCATCTGGTGTTCGGCGGCGACCGGTCGGGCGAGTTCGAACAGCGGCTGGGCGGGGCGACCTATGAGGAGATCGCCCGGGCGGGGGGCGGCATCGTCTCTTCGGTGAAGGCCACGCGGGCGGCGTCGGAGGAAGAACTCTATGCGAGCGCCCTGTCGCGGCTGGAGGGGCTGAAGGCCACCGGCGTGACGACGGTGGAGATCAAGTCGGGCTATGGCCTCGACCGCGACAGCGAACTGGCCATGCTGCGCGTGGCGCGGCGGATCGGACGCGAGGCAGGGGTGCGGGTCCGCACCAGCTATCTGGGCCTGCACGCGGTGCCGCCTGAACTGAAGGCGGATCGCGGCGCCTATGTCGATCTGGCCATCGACGGGATTTTGCCAGAGGCGCATGCGCAGGGGCTGGTCGACATGGTCGACGCCTATTGCGAGCCGATCGCCTTCACGACCGAAGAAGTGTCGCGCCTCTTCGAGAAGGCGAGGACGCTGGGCCTGCCGGTCAAGCTGCATGCGGATCAGCTGTCGGACGGCGGCGGGGCCGCGCTGGCGGCGAAATACAACGCCCTGTCGGCGGACCATGTGGAGCACACGACCGAGCCGGGGGTGAAGGCCATGGCCGAGGCGGGTGTGGTCGCGGTGCTGTTGCCGGGCGCCTTCCTGATGCTGCGTGAGACGACCCTGCCGCCGGTGGCCCTGTTCCGTGAGCACGGGGTTCAGATGGCGGTGGCGACGGACTGCAATCCGGGTACCTCGCCGGTGGCGTCGATGACGGCGGCGCTGAACCTGGCCTGCGTGCAGTTCCGCCTGACGCCGGAGGAGGCGCTGGCCGGGGCGACGCGGGTGGCGGCGAAGGCGCTGGGGCTGACCGATGTGGGGACCATCGCGGTCGGCAAGGCGGCGGACCTCGCGGTCTGGGACATCAGCCGGCCAGCCGAGCTTTGCTACTGGCTGGGCAAGCCCCTGCTGCACGCGCGCTATGTGGCCGGCGAGCGCGCATAGGTAGTTTGTTAACGCGAATCCCGCAACCTTCCCGACATGAAGCGGGATGCGGTCGAGATCGGTCTGGTGGTCGCCCTGGTGGCGACGACGATCCTGTTCGGCCTGGCGACCAGCCTGCAGGCCCTGAGCGTCTTCGCCTAGAGTTTCCACTCGGTGATGGCGGCGACGTCGGGGCGCGGACGCTCCAGCGGCGCCTCGGCCAGGGTTCCGATGTGGATGAAACCCGCGATCAGCTCGCCTTCACGCACCCCGAACAGCTCAACCGCCCCGGCGTCATAGCTGTACCAATCGGTGATCCAGCTGGCCGAATAGCCCAACGCATTGGCGGCGTGCTCCAGGTTCATGCAGACCGCGCCCGCGGACAGGTGCTGCTCCCAGACCGGGACCTTCTGGCTGTCGACCGGGGAGGCGATGACGAGGATGGTCAGGGGCGGGGCGGTCAGCTTGCTGAGAACCTTGCGGGCCTTGTCGGCGCCGGGCTGGGCGTCGGCGAGCGGCAGCAGCTTTTCGGCCAGATCGGCGCGGGCCTGCGGACCCAGCACCACGAAGCGCCAGGGGAAGAGCTTGCCGTGATCGGGGGTGCGGGCGCCGAGCAGGAGGATGCGCTCGATCTCCTCACGCGACGGACCGGGGCCGGTCAGGCTCTGGGCCGGGGCCGAACGACGGCGGGCGAGACGGTCCGCGAAGTCGGCGGAGGCAACAGGGAGGGGCAGGGCGGCGCCCAGATCGGTATCGGTCATGAGGTGTAGCTAGTCGTCCGCGCGCCGGGGCGCCATACCCGGAGCATGACCGACTCCCGTGACGCCTTCGACAAGGACCGCCCGACCCCGTTGTGGGACGATGGAAGCGATCGCCCGCCGCCGTGGCAGGATGCAGGGCACAGCGTCTTCTTCGAGAGCCCATGGATGAAGCTGACCCGGCACGATGCGACGGCGCCGACGGGGCACAAGGCCGACTATATGGTCATGCGGCCGCAGAACATGTCGGTGGGCGTGCTCCCCCTGCATGCGGACGGGACGGTGACGCTGGTGGGTCAGCAGCGGTTCGCCCTGATGAACTGGTCGTGGGAGATGCCCGAAGGCGGCGCGCCCTATGGCGAAGATCCTCTGGAAGGGGCGAAGCGCGAACTGGCCGAGGAGGCCGGTCTGGCCGCGGCGCAATGGACCTTGGCCTATCGGGCCGAGATGTCGAACTCGATCACCGACGAGCGGGCCATGGCCTGGCTGGCGTGGGATTTCACCGAGGTTCCGGTCGCGCCGGACGAGACGGAGATCATCCGCGTGATCCGCGTGCCGTTCGGCGATCTGCTGCGCGAGATCGGGCGCGGGTCGATCCGCGACATGTTTACCCTCGCGACAGTGCTTCGGGCCTACCATATGGCGCGAGAGGGCGAACTGCCGCCCGAACTGGCGGAGGCCATGCTGGCCAGCGTATGATCGCCTGATGGAGCCCGTGATGCCCAAGCTGGAGGTCGTCGCCGCCGAGCCGGACGCCTGGACCCTGTTGCGGTCCGCCGCCGAGGACGCCGCGCGCGCCGAGCCGTCGCTGGCCTCGCTGGTCAATGCGGTGATCCTGTCGCATGCCGACATGGCCTCGGCCCTGAGCTTCCAGATCGCGCGCAAGATGGGCGACGCCGAGCTGGGCGCCATGTCGATCCGCGAAGTCTGCCGCGACGCCTTCGAGGCGGACCCGTCGATCGTGGCGGCCGCCGAAGCCGATCTGCAGGCGGTGTCGGAGCGCGATCCGGCGATCCGCTCGCTGCTGCAGCCCTTCCTCTATTTCAAGGGCTTCCAGGCCTTGCAGGCGCACCGCGTGGCGCACTGGCTGTGGACGCAGGGGCGCGACACCCTGGCCTTCCACCTGCAAAGCCGGATGTCCGAACTGTTCCAGATCGACATCCATCCGGCGGCCCGGATGGGCGCGGGCCTGTTCCTGGACCACGGCACCGGCATCGTCATCGGCGAGACGGCGGTGGTCGGGGATGAGGTCTCCATGCTGCACGGCGTGACCCTGGGTGGCACCGGCGCGGACCGTGGCGACCGTCACCCGAAGATCGGCAAGGGCGTGCTGCTGGGCGCGGGCGCCAAGGTGCTGGGCAACATCACCGTCGGCGATTACGCCAAGGTGGCCTCGGGTTCGGTGGTGCTGAAGCCGGTTCCGGCGGGCTGCACCGTGGCGGGCGTGCCGGCGCGGCTGGTCAACTGCCCGACCGAGGCGACCCCCGCCCGGACGATGGACCATACGCTGGCCGACATCGTGTATGACTTCGTGATCTGAGAGATTGGCGCGCGCTCTTCGTCGCCCGCGCCGCCCCCTCCGTCTCTCCGGCTTCACCGTCGAGCCACCTCCCCACTGCGTGGAGAGGTGAATAGCTGTGCTCACCTCTCCACCGAAGGTGGGGAGGGGGACCGCGCGAAGCGTGGTGGAGGGGGCGGCTCCGGCGCTCGCGAGTGAGACAGGTCTTCCCCTCCCGCGCCCCTTTCTCTAGGGTCCGCGCCAATTCACGGACACCGAGGACACCCCATGAACGCCAACGACATGAAGCGCGTCGAGACGCACCTGAAGCGCACCTTCAACACCGGCGGCATCATCGTGAAGCCGCGCGGCAAGCCGGCGGATTCGGCCGAGGTCTATGTCGGCGACGAGTTCATCGGCGTGGTCTTCGAGGACGAGGATGAGGCGGGCAGCTTCATGTTCGAAATGGCGATCCTGGCGGAAGACCTGCCGGAATAAGCCGCCGAACAGCGGACACGAAAAAGGCCCCGGAGAGCGATCTCCGGGGCCTTCTTCATTTCAGACGGCGTTTACTTGGCGCCGAAGATCGCGTCGAGCAGCTTGCCGAAGAAGCCCTTCTCGGCCGGCTTGGCGGCCGGAGCGGCGGCAGGCGCAGCCGCCGGAGCAGCAGCGGCGGCCGGAGCCGGGGTCGGCGCGGGCGCCGGGGCGGCGACCGGAGCCGGAGCAGCGGCGGGCTTGGGAGCCGCAGCAGCCTTGGGCGCAGCGGCGGCCTTAGGGGCGGCAGCCGGCTTCTTGGCGGCAGCCGCCTTCGGCGCGGCCTTCACGGTCTTGGGAGCCGCAGCAGCCTTGGGCGCAGCGGCGGGCTTGGCGGCAGCCTTGGGAGCCGCAGCCTTCGGAGCTGCCTTGGCGGCAGGCTTGGCGGCGGCCTTGGGCGCAGCGGCCTTGGCCGGAGCCGAGGTCTTCACGGCCGGCTTGGCGGCGGGTTTCTTGGCCGGAGCAGCAGCCTTGGGAGCGGCGGCCTTGGCGGCGGGCTTTGCAGCGGCCGGCTTCGCGGCGCTCGACTTTGCCGCCGGTTTCGGCTTGGAAGCGGCGGTCGCCGCCTTCGGCTTGGCGGCGGTACTCGGTTTAGACGGTGCTTTGGCCATGAATTCCCCGACCCCTCGGATGATGTTGCGTTTGCTGGCGATGGAGAGCACGCCAGCGCGTCCCTCGATTCGCAATCATAGCGGTGTTTGAGAAATGTCCGAGTCCGCTGTTCAGATTATCGCGCGCGGCCCCCGCGCTGTTGCAGAAACCGCAGCCTCGGCGCTGGACGAAAACGTCCTGCTGGAAGGCGCGACCTATTCGATCCTTGAAGAAGACGAGGACAAGGGCGTCTGGCGCATCGACGCCTTCCCGACCACCGAGGAGGAGGCCGAGGGCATCGAGCAGACCCTGTCGGCGCATGACGGCCTGACCGTTATCGTCGAGAAGCTGGCCGACGCCGACTGGCTGGCCATGTCGCTGTCGGGCCTGCCGCCGGTCGAGGCCGGGCGCTTCTTCGTCTACGGCGCCCACGATCAGGGCCGGGTGCCGCTGAACCGGGTGAACCTGAAGATCGACGCGGGCGCCGCCTTCGGCACCGGCCACCACGGAACCACGGTCGGCTGCCTCATGGCCTTTGACGAACTGCTCAAGCGCGAGCGCTTCGAGCGGGTGCTGGATGTCGGCTGCGGCACGGGCGTGCTGGCCATCGCCGCCGCCAAGACCGGATCGAAGGTCGCCGTCGGCACGGACATCGACGCGCCGTCGGTGCGGATCGCCAATGAGAACGCCCACATCAACCAGGCCAATGCCCGCTTCGTCCACGCCTCGGGCCTGAACGACCGCAAGGTGCGTAGCCAGGGGCCGTACGATCTGGTCTTCGCCAACATTCTGGCGCCGCCGCTGGTGGCCCTGTCGCAGGACATCAAGGAGGCCCTGCATATCGGCGGGGTGGCCATCCTGTCAGGCTTGCTGCGGACGCAGGAGCGCCGGGTGACGGCGGCCTACCTCTCGCGCGGCTTCGTACTGGAGCGCCGCATCCACCGCGACGCCTGGAGTGCGCTGGTGCTGAGGCGGATGGGTTAACGACGGAACGGGCGATCCCGTCTGCGTGTTTCGGTCGCATAACCGGAGGATGCAGACGTGACTCACTACGATCCGAACCTCGAACCTGTAAGGCCGGGCGACACTGTCGTTCGGGAGACTGTGGTGACGCGCGGGCCCAATGAGACGGTCGAGACCGTCGTGGTGCGCGAGTCGAACGCCGGCTGGTGGGTGGCGGGCATTCTCGGCGGGCTGGTGCTGATCGCCGTGCTGTGGATCCTGTTCGCACGTGGGCCGGCGCCGGTGACCGATGACGCCCTGCTGGAAGCGCAGGCGGAGGCTGCCGCGGCCCAGGCGGACGCCGATCGCGCCGCCATCGCCGGTCAGGTGGCCGGGGCGCAGGCCAGTGTCGACATCGCCCGGGCCGACGCCGCCCGCTCGTCGGCGGAGGCGGCGCGGGCTGATGCCGAGGCGCGGGCTGCGGAAGCGAGGGCGACCGAACCGGTGGTGATCGAACGGCCGGTTCCCTCCACGCCCGCACCGGCTGTCGTGAGCCCGACGGCGCCTCAGAACTAGAACCGGTCGCCAAGGCGGTGCTATGGCTCCGCCATGCGCCAGACCTATGACGAAACCACCGATCCGTCCTTCGGGGCGAAGCACCTTCCGCGCGTGCGGGCGAAGATGGCCGAGCAGGGCCTGGACGGAATGCTGGTCCCGCACGAGGACGAGCACCAGAACGAATACCTGCCCGCCGCCAATGATCGTCTGGCCTGGGTGAGCGGCTTCACCGGCTCCGCGGGCGCGGGCGTGGTGCTGACGGACCGGGCGGCGGTCTTCGCCGACGGTCGCTACACCGTGCAGGTGCGGGCGCAGGTGGATGCGGCGCAGTTCGAGATCCTGGACCTCGTGGAAGGCGGCGTGCCCGCCTATCTGGAGCGCGCGCCCAAGGGGGCGGTGATCGGCTATGACCCGCGGCTGCATAGCCCGGATGCGCTGGCGGTGCTGAAGAAGGCGGCGGCCAAGGCCGGGGCCGAGCTGAAGCCGGTCGAGGTCAATCCGGTCGATCAGGCCTGGGGCGACGAGCGCCCGGCCCAGCCGATGGCGCCGGTCGTGCCGCATGACGACAAATACGCCGGCGAAAGCAGCGCCTCCAAGCGCGCGCGCATCGGTCAGGCTGTGGCGAAGGCAGGTGCGGACGCCACGGTGCTGACCGCGCCGTCGTCGATCGCCTGGCTGTTCAACATTCGCGGCGGAGACGTGATCCGCACGCCGCTGCCGCTGTCGCAGGCGATTGTGAAGACGGACGGGACGGCGAAGCTGTTCATGGACCCGCGCAAGGTGACCAATGAACTGCCGGGCTGGCTGGGCGACGCGGTGACGCTGGAGGCGCCAGAGGCGCTGGACGGCGCGCTGGATGCGCTGGCGGGCCAGAAGGTGCTGGTCGATCCGGGCCAGTCGTCGGCCTGGTATTTCGACCGTCTCGAGGCGACCGGAGCGACGGTGGTGCGCGGGATGGATCCCTGCACCCTGCCGCGGGCGCAGAAGAATGCAGTCGAGATCGAGGGCTCGCGTCAGGCCCACATCCGCGACGGCGCGGCCCTGAGCCGGTTCCTGCACTGGGTCGATACGACCGCGCAGGACACCCTGCCGGACGAGCGTGAGGTGGCCGAGACGCTGGAGCGGTTCCGCGAGGAGACCGGCGCGCTGAAGGACCTGAGCTTCGACACCATCGCGGGCGCGGGGCCGAACGGGGCCCTGCCGCACTACAAGCCGGTGACGCGCACGATCCGCCGTATCGAGAAGGGCAGCCTGCTGCTGGTGGACGGTGGCGGCCAGTATCTGGACGGGACCACGGACGTGACCCGGACCATGGCCGTGGGTGAGCCGAGCGCCGACCAGCGCCGCATGTTCACCCTGGTGCTGAAGGGCCATATCGCCATGGCCGTGGTGCGTTTCCCGGCCGGGACGACAGGGCATCAGCTGGACGCGATGGCGCGCTATCCGCTGTGGATGCAGGGCTTCGACTATGACCATGGCACCGGCCACGGCGTCGGCAGCTATCTTGGCGTCCACGAGGGGCCGCAGCGGATCGCCAAGGCGGTGAACAGCCAGCCGCTGCTGACCGGAATGATCCTGTCCAACGAGCCCGGCTACTATCGCGAAGGCCACTGGGGCATCCGCATCGAGACCCTGCAGGTGGTCACGGCGCCGGAAGCCATCGCGGGCGGCGAGCGGCCGATGCACGGGTTCGAGCAGCTGACGCTGGCGCCGCTGGACCGCAAGCTGATCGATGTCGATCTGCTGACCGCCGACGAGCGCGCCTATGTGGACGCCTATCACGCCGAGGTCTGGAGCAAGGTCGGGCCGCTGCTGGACGGCGAGGCCAAGGCTTGGCTGGAGACGGCCTGCGCGGCGCTTTAGCAATATCGGCGTTTGTGGTAGAAAGCTTTCTACCATGCTGAACATCAAGAACCCTGAGACCCATCGACTGGCTCGCGAACTTGCTGCGCGGCGTGGTGAGACTCTGACGACCGCCGTCACCGTCGCCTTGCGCGAGCAATTGGCGCGTGAGCCGGCCGAGCCGCACAAGGCGACTGCCGAAGAGGTTATGGCGCTGATCCGGGAAATGCGGGCGCATCTGGAGCCCTTGGGGCCGGACGAGGACCCCACGGCCTTCCTGTACGATCCGGAAACAGGACTTCCGGCGTGATCGTCGACAGTTCCGCTCTGATCGCCATCATCTTCGGCGAGCCGGAGGGCGGAGTGTTGCTGGAGCAGCTGATGTCCGGATCGCCGCGCATGTCCGCGGCGACCTATTTCGAGAGCGGCATGGTCATTGATCGCAAGGCGAAAGACGACTTTGCGGCCAAGGCTTTCGACCGGTTGCTGAATTTGGCGAGAGTGGAAGTCGTGGCCGTGACCCGCGAGCATGCTGATATTGCGCGTGTCGCCTACAGGGAATTCGGCAAGGGCAACCATCCGGCATCGCTGAACTTCGGCGACTGCCTCGCCTACGCCCTGGCCCGGCAGACCGGCGAGCCGCTGTTGTTCAAGGGCGACGACTTTGCGCGGACGGATGTCGTCCCGGCCTTGAAATAAGGCTGAACGGCGCCCATCTCCGAAGGACCGGCGGACGTTCCCGCCGGCTTTCCTCACATTGTCGGAGACGCGCAGATGAAGACGCGCAAGCTGGGTCGTTCGGGCCCTGAGGTTTCGGCCATCGGCCTGGGCTGTATGGGCATGGCGTCCTTCTACGGGACGCCCTCGGATGAGACGCAGGCGACGGCGGTGATCCACCGCGCGCTGGATCTGGGCCTGACCTTCTTCGACACCGCCGAGATGTACGGCCCTTACACCAATGAGGTGCAGGTCGGGACGGCGCTGAAGGACCGGCGTGACAAGGCCTTCGTGGCCACCAAGTTCGGCATCGGCTGGAACGCGGACCGGACGGCGCTGGCCGTGGACGGATCGCCCGCCAATGTGCGCCGCGCCATCGAGGGCAGCCTGCAGCGGCTGGGGATGGACCACGTCGATCTGTACTACCTGCACCGGGTCGATCCGAACACGCCGATCGAGGAGACGGTGGGGGCGATGGGCGAGCTGGTGAAGGAGGGCAAGGTGCGCTTCCTCGGCCTGTCGGAAGCCTCGCCGGAGACCCTGCGTCGCGGCCACGCCGAGCATCCGATCACCGCCCTGCAGACCGAGTATTCGCTGTGGAGCCGGGAGCCCGAGGACGCCCTGTTCGCCACCTGTGAGGAGCTGGGCATCGGCTTCGTGCCCTACAGCCCGCTGGGGCGCGGCTTCCTGTCGGGCGAGATCAAGTCGATCGACGATCTGGAGCCGGGCGACTTCCGCCGCACCAATCCGCGCTTCATGGGCGAGAATTTCCAGAAGAACCTCGACCTCGTCGAGGCCGTGAAGGGCATCGCCGCCGACAAGGGTGTCACCGCCGCCCAGCTGGCCCTGGCCTGGGTACTGGCGCAGGGGGAGCATCTGGTTCCGATCCCCGGCACCCGCCGCATTCCGACGCTGGAGGACAATATCGCGGCGGCGGAGGTGTTGCTGACGCCCGAAGACCTGTCGCGGATCGAGGCGGTCTTCCCGAAGGGCGCGGCGCAGGGCCATCGCTATGCGGAAGCGGCGCGGTCGTCGCTGAACCGCTGAGACAGGCGTTAAGGCAGAACAGGGCCGGGGCGGAGCAATCCGACCCGGCCTTTTTGTTTCTATTGGATGCGCGTCCAGGTCTGGGTGCGGCACAGGGGAGCGACGACGCAGCCGCGCAGGCGAAGGGTGTTGTCGCCCTGCATGGTGATGGTGCCGCGATAGGTACGGCCGTCGGCGGGGTTGTAGACGCTGCCGCCGGTCCATTCGGTCGGGCCGCCGGTGAAGCCGCGCAGCATGGGCAGGTTGCGCAGGGTGCGGGTGCGCAGATTGCGGTCCGAATTGTGCTCGTCCAGCACGCCCGGATTGGCGCGGATGGCGTTCGAGGTCACCAGGGTGCCGCACAGGGCCTGGCCACAGCGGGCGATGCGGACCTGTCCGCCGTTGGTCGAGGTCTGCCACAGGCCGGTCGGATCACCGGCGAAGGCGGGGGCGGCGAGAGCTGCTGCGGCCGTGAAGACAGCGGCGAGGAGGGCGGGACGCATTTGGGAAACTCCAGAAGGACTTAGCTACCGATCAAGGCCAGCCATTCGTCTTCCGTCAAAATCACAACGCCGTGCTTCTGGGCGTCGGCCATCTTGGAACCCGCGCCGGGGCCGGCGACGAGGTAGTCGGTCTTCTTGGATACCGAGCCGGACACCTTGGCCCCGAGGCTTTCGGCGCGGGCCTTGGCCTCGTCGCGGGTGAAGCGTTCGAGGGCGCCGGTGAAGACCACGGTCTTGCCCGCGACAGCGGTGTCGGTCTGGGGGCGTTCGGCGTCCTCGACGGTGTCGAGTTGTTCGATCAGGGCGTCGACGACGGCGCGGTTGTGCGGCTCATGGAAGAACTGGGCCAGGGCGCGGGCGGCGACGGGACCGACGCCGCTGATGCCCGCGATCTCGCCGAGCGTCATCGACGGGCCTTCCTCGCGCGCGATGGCGGCCAGACGGACGATGGCGGGCCAGTCGGGAGCGAGCAGGGCGAGGGCGCGACGGGCGGGGGCGGCGACGCCCGGGAAGGCGAGGGACAGCTTCTGGTCCAGTGGCGCCTCGGGCCAGGGATCGTCGGCGGGCGGCGTGGCGGCGGCGAGGACGGACAGGGTGCGTTCGGAGACGCCGTGTCCTTCGGCCAGCTGGGTCCATTCAGCCGAAGGGATGCCCTGCGAGGCCTCCAGACAGGCGGTGTGGAAGGCGCTCCATGAGCCGAAGTGGCGGGCCAGCAGGATGGACGTCTGCTCGCCGATGTCGCGGATGCCCAAGGCGAAGATCAGCCGGTCCAGCGCGATGACGCGGCGGGCGTTGATGCCCTCGACCAGATTGCGGACGCTGGTCTCGCCATAGCCGTCCTCGGTGCGAAGGCCGGCAAGCTTCTCCTCGTCGCGGGCGAGGCGGAATATGTCGGCGGGCTGGTGCAGCCAGCCGCGCTCATGGAAGGCGATCAGCTGTTTCTCGCCCAGACCCTCGATGTCGAAGGCGCGGCGGCCGACGAAATGCTTGAGCCGTTCGACGAGTTGGGCGTCGCAAATCAGGCCGCCGGTGCAGCGGCGGCGCACCTCGCCCTCGGGCCGCTCGGCCTCGGAGCCGCAGACGGGGCAATGGGTCGGGAAGACGTAGGGGACGGCGTCGGCCGGGCGCTTGTCCAGCACCACGCTGACGATCTGGGGGATGACATCGCCGGCGCGTTGGAGGACGACGGTGTCGCCGATGCGCACGTCCTTGCGGGCGATCTCGTCCTCATTGTGCAGGGTGGCGTTGCGGACCACGACGCCGCCGACGGTGACGGGGTGCAGACGGGCGACGGGGGTCAGGGAGCCGGTCCGGCCGACCTGGATGTCGATGCCTTCGAGCACCGTCTGCGCCTGCTGGGCCGGGAATTTGTGGGCGATGGCCCAGCGGGGCGTGCGGGCGATGAAGCCGAGGCGTTCCTGCCAGTCCAGCCGGTCGACCTTGTAGACCACGCCGTCGATGTCATAGCCGAGGCCCGCGCGGTCGGTCTGGAGACCGTCGTAGAGGGCGATCAGCCCGGCGGCGTCCTCGACCCGGGCCGAGCGCGGATTGACCTTGAAGCCCCACGAGCGGAGCGCGTCGAGCGCGTGGCTCTGGGTGTCGGCGAAGTCGGCGGACTTCTCCCCCCAGGCGTAGGCGAAGAAGCGCAGGGGCCGTTTGGCGGTGATCGTCGGGTCCTTCTGGCGCAGGGACCCGGCGGCGAAATTGCGCGGGTTGGCGTAGGTGCGCTGGCCGGCTTCCTCGGCGGCGGTGTTGAAGGCGTCAAACTCGTCGTTGGGGGCGTAGACCTCGCCGCGCACCTCGATGACGTCGGGCCAGCCGGAGCCGCTGAGGGTCTGGGGGATGTCGGCGATGGTGCGCAGGTTGGCGGTGACGTCCTCGCCGGTCTTGCCGTCGCCGCGGGTGGCGCCGCGCACCAGCTGGCCCTTCTCATAGCGCAGGCTGGCGCTGAGGCCGTCGATCTTCGGCTCGGCGACGAAGGCGATGTGCTCGTCGGCGGGCAGTTTGAGGAAGCGCCGGATACGGGCCTCGAAGTCCGTCACCTCTTCCGCCGAGAAGGCGTTGTCCAGCGACAGCATGGGCACGCCGTGGCGGACCTCGGCGAACTGGCTGGAGACCGGGCCGCCGACGACCTGCGAGGGGGACGAGGCCGTGGTCAGGTCGGGGAAGCGGTCCTCGATGTCCAGCGCGCGACGCTTGAGGGCGTCGTAGTCGGCGTCGCTGATCTCCGGCGCGTCCTCGGCGTGATAGAGGGCGTCGTGGCGGGCCAGTTCGGCGGTCAGGCGCGCCAGCTCGGCCCCTGCGGCGGCGAGATCCAGCTGATCTACGGGGGTGTCGGTCATCGGGATTCGCTCGGCCATGAAGACGGTCTGCCCAAGTCCGTCGTCGCCCGCAACGCCCACGGGCCGTCCCGGTTCAGGCCAGATGACAGCGCTGTAATCTGACGGGGCCGCCAAGGCCTGCTAGCGTGTTGGCGAAAGAGGAGATTCCATGCGCTCGATCCGCCTGCTGGCCCTGTCGTCCGTCACCGCGAGCCTGCTGCTCGCCGCCTGCGCCACCACCTCGGAGCCCGCGGCGCCGCCGGTGGCCGTGGCTCCGGCCTTCCAGGCGCAGCTGCTGGAGGATGTGCGCATCCTGTCGTCTGACGAGATGGCCGGTCGCGATACCGGCTCGCCGGGCGGGGAGATGGCCCGCAACTATATCGTCGGCCGTCTGGAAGCGCTCGGCATCGCCGCGCCGGCCATGGGCCGCCTGCAACCGTGGGAGGCGACCGGTCGCGGTCGCGCGGGGCCGACGACCTACAATGGCGTCAACATCATCGGCATGCTGCGGGGCACGCGGGTGACGGACAAGTACATCGTGGTCACCGCCCACTACGACCACGTCGGAACCCACGAAGGCCAGATCTACAACGGCGCCGACGACAACGCCTCGGGCGTGGCGACCATGCTGGCGCTGGCGGCGGACCTGAAACGCCAGGCCCCGGAGCACAACGTGATCTTCGTCGCGCTGGACGGCGAGGAGCATGGCCTGCTGGGCGCCAAGCATTTCGTCGAGGTGCCGCCGGTGCCGCTGAGCTCGATCGCCATGAACCTGAATTTCGACATGACCGCGCGGGCCGAGACCGACGGCAAGCTGTGGGTCACCGGCACCTATCAGCATCCGAACTTCCGCCCGATCCTTGAGGCCATTCCGGCGGACGGCGCGGTCGCGCTGGCCTTTGGCAAGGACACGCCGCAGGACACCGGCGCCGACAACTGGGTCGAGGCGTCCGATCACGGCGCCTTCCATCGGGCCCAGGTGCCGTTCCTGTATTTCGGCGTGAACTACCATCCCGACTATCACCGCCCGTCGGATGATTTCGAGCGCATCACTCCCTCGGTGTTCACCAGCGCGACCGCCCTGTCGATCGCCGGGTTCCGGGCGCTGGATCAGGCCCTGAACCGCTGAGGACCGCCATGCGCAAGTGGAGCCCCCTGATCGTGGTCGCGCTCGCCGGACTGGCGGTCGCATCCTGTGACAGCGGACGCGAGCCGGCGGCGCCGGCCGCGCCGGTCTTCACCAACAGCGCCTCGGGCGACCTGTCGGGCTATTATCTGCCGATTGACGAGACCCGGGTCGGCAAATGGGCGCTGGACCATGCGTTCGTCGGTCAGGCGGCCGAGTTCCAGTCCTGGCAGGGCGGGGAGCGCGCGACGACCTTCGCGCCGCTGATGCTGCAGTTCGAGGACACGACCAGTCCGATGACCCAGACGGAGATGGGGGAGGCGCGCAGCGTCACCGCCCGTGTCCTGCCGACGCTGTATGTCGTCAATGACAGTGAGGTGAGGTTCGAGGGGCGCTCGCCGGAACTGGGGCGGGTGATGTTCAGCGGGCGTCTGGATCAGGGCGCCCTGGCCACGGCGCGCCGGAACCTCGGTGACGAGGGCGCTGTGCTGACCGGCTCGCTGAAGGTCGGGGACGCCCCGGCGCAGGTCGTCCGCATGCGCTGGTGGATGGGCGACTGAGGCGGCTCAGTCGCGGCCGTCGATCACCAGCTTGAGCCCCATGGCCTCGGCCAGGGCCTTGCCGCGACGGCGGGTCTGTTCGCCCAGCAAGACGTCCGCATAACCCTCTGACGCCGTCAGCAGCAGGGCCCCGTCCTTCACCGTCGCGCGGGCGTTGACCAGCAGTTGGGGCGAGCGGCCGGACAGGTCGCAGGCCAGCCGGATGGCCAGGCCGACCGCGCGGGCGCTTTGACGCTGTTCCTCGCTGAGCAGGCGCTCGACGGTTGAGGGCTCGGGCGTGGCGGACGGGCCGCCGTAACGGGCGTTGACGGCGCAGGCCAGCCAGGCGCGCTCGGCATGGGTCTGGCCAGGAACGGGCGCGCGCAGCACCTGATCGAAGGCCAGCTCGACCCGGTGATCCGGATGCAGCCGGGCGCCCAGGTCAGCCAGTCGGGACGCCGCGTCGGCCAGCAGCGCGTCACGCTCGGGAGTGAAGGCGGGCTTCACAGCGCTGAGCAGGGGCGCGATCCAGGCGTTCAGGGCGCCGGGCAGGGTGGGGGAGATGCCCTGACGCGCGCCCAGCGCCGAGGAGCCCGCCAGCAGGGGATCGTCGGACGCGGTCGCGGCGTCGAGCGCTTCGTAAAGCAGGCCTTCGCGTACGCCCCAGGCGGACAGGACGATGGACTTCAGGCCGAGCTTGTCAATCAGCCCCTCCAGCACGAGGGCGGCGTGGGGCAGGGTCTCGGCGCGTTTTCTGGACAGGCCGGGCCATTTCTCCAGCGAGGCCTTCGACTGGCGGGCGATGAACCGGGCCGTCTCACGCGCCTCGGCGGCGGTCAGCCGGTACTGGTGGACGATATGCAGCGGGTAACCGCTGACATCCATGTGCACCTGGGCCAGCGTCCGCCACGCGCCGCCCACGGCGTAGAGGGTGTCCGCGCTGAAGTCCGCGGCGGGCTTCAGTCGCTTGGCGATGGCGGCGCGATGCCGGTCCGCATCGAAGCCTTTCGGATCGACCAGGGCGAACGGCCCCAGCGGCAGGGTGATGCCGCGCTCGACCTTGCCGGCGCCGAGACGGATCAGCTCCAGGCTGGAGCCGCCCAGGTCGGCGGCTACGCCATGGGCGTCCGGAATGCCCGCCATGACGCCGAAGGCCGCGTAGCGGGCCTCTTCCTCGCCGGAGAGGACGCGGATCTTCAGCCCGGTCTCGGCGGCGACGGTGTCGCAGAAGGACTGGCCGTCCGTCGCCTCGCGCACGGCGGCGGTGGCGGCGACGAAGGTGTGGGCGGGCTTCACCCCGTCGATGACGGCGGCGAACCGCTTCAGGGCGGTCAGGGCCTGAGCGGCGCCTTCGACCGACAGCTTGCCAGTGGCGGCGAGATCGCGGCCCAGACCGGCCAGCACCTTTTCGTTGAAGACGGTCCAGATCGCCCGGCCTTCCAGCCGGTAGAGGACCAGACGCACCGAGTTGGAGCCGATGTCGATGGCGGCGACGTCGCGGGGTTCGCCGATGGCCGAGAACAGGGCCTCGGGCATCAGCGCTTCTTCCGCTCCGGACGGTCGTAGCTGAGGTGGGCGGGCAGGGTCTTCACCTTGCGGCCGCGGCCCGAGAGGCTGGGGTTGGTCATGAAGTATTTGTGCGCCGAGAAGGGCCGTTCGGGATCGACCGGCGAGACGCGGATATAGGAACCGTCCGGGGTCAGCGTCCAGCTCTGGGCGTCATCCTTCAGGTTGGCGACCATGATCTGGTCCAGCACCTGGTCATGGACGGTGGCGTTCAGCACCGGCGTCATCAGCTCGACCCGGCGGTCCAGATTACGCGGCATCCAGTCGGCGGACGAGATGAACAGCTTCGCCTTGTCGTTCGGCAGGTCGCGGCCGTTGGCGAAGGCGACGATGCGGCTGTGCTCCAGGAAGCGGCCGACGATCGACTTGACCCGGATATTCTCGCTGAGGCCCTCGACGCCGGGGCGCAGACAGCAGACGCCGCGGATGACCAGCTCGATCCGCACGCCCCACTGGCTGGCGCGATACAGGGCGTCGATGATCTCCGGATCGACCAGGGCGTTCATCTTGGCCCAGATGGCCGCGGGCTTGCCCATGGCCGCCGCCGACATCTCCTTGGAGATCAGGTCGATCAGCGTCTTCTTCATGTTGAGCGGAGAGACGACCAGCGCCTCCAGCTCATCCGGCTGGGCGTAGCCGGTGATGTAGTTGAACACCCGCGAGGCGTCGCGGGCCAGACGCGGGTCAGAGCTGAACAGCGACAGGTCGGTGTAAACCTTGGCCGTGACCGGGTGATAGTTGCCGGTGCCGAAGTGGCAGTAGGTCTTCAGCCCGTCGCCCTCGCGGCGGACGACGACGCTGACCTTAGCGTGGGTCTTCCACTCCACGAAGCCGAAGACGACGTGGACCCCGGCGCGCTCCATGGCGCGAGCCCATTTCAGGTTCGCCTCCTCGTCGAAGCGGGCCTTCAGCTCGATCAGGGCGGTGACGTTCTTGCCGTTCTCGGCCGCCTCGATAAGGGCGGCGACGATGGGGCTGTCCTTGGAGGTCCGATACAGGGTCTGCTTGATCGCCAGCACGTTCGGATCGCGCGCAGCCTGACGCAGGAACTGGACCACCACGTCGAAGCTCTCGAACGGGTGGTGGATCAGCATGTCCTTCTCGCGGACCGCAGCGAAGATGTCGCCGCCGTTGTCGCGGACCCGCTCGGGGTAGCGGGGCTCATAGCCCTTGAACTTGAGGTCCGGATGGCCGCCCGGGATCAGTTCGGACAACTGCGCCAGCCCCAGCATGCCGTCGACCAGCACCGTGTCCTGCGGCGCGGCGTTGAGTTCATCGGTGATGAAGGTGCGCAGGTCGTCCGGCATGTCCGCCTGGATCTTGATGCGCACGACCGAGCCGAGGCGACGCTGCTTCAGCGCCTCCTCGAACTCCATGACCAGATCCTCGGCCTCTTCCTCGATCTCGATGTCCGAGTCCCGGATCAGGCGGAAGACGCCGCGCTCGAGCACGTCGCAGCCGGGGAAGAGATGGTCGATGAAGAGCATCAGCAGGCTCTCCAGCGTCACGAAGCGCTGGCGGCCCGGGGTGGAGCGGCCGTCGGTGGCCAGCGGCCAGAACCGCTTCACCTGCGTCGGCACCGGCACCAGGGCGTAGAGGGTGCGGCGGTCGGACTGGCGGCGCAGTTTCAGCGCCAGCGAGAAGCCGAGGTTGGGCAGGAAGGGGAAGGGGTGGGCCGGGTCGATCGCCATCGGCGTCAGCACGGCGAACAGCTGGTTCAGGAACTCGGGCTCCAGGCGCTCGCGCTCGGTCTTGGTGATGCGCGAGGCATCGACGACCTCGATGCCGGCGACCGACATTTCCCGCCGCAGCTTGCGCCAGCGGCGCTGCTGCTCGGTCATCAGGACGCCGGCGGCCGCGTTGACCTGCTCCAGCGCCTCGGCGGGCGTGAGGCCGTCCGGCGAAACGACGCGCACCCGTTCGCGCACCTGGCCCTTCAGGCCCGCCACGCGGGTCATGAAGAACTCGTCCAGATTGTTGGCGGAGATGGAGAGGAAGCGCAGGCGCTCCAGCAGCGGGTGGGCCGGATTGGCGGCCTCTTCCAGCACGCGACCGTTGAACGCCAGCCACGAGGTTTCGCGGTTGAAGAACCGCGTCGGCGACGCCATCAGCTCCTCGGAGAGATGAAGCTGGGGGGCGCGGGAGGACGGAACCTCTTCGCCGGTGGTGGTGTCGCGGATCGCCGTATCGCTCATGCCATGGTTCTGACGCGGCGGGCGGTTCGCTGCAACCGCTGACAGATGACAGTTTGCCGCGCGAAAACGCCGGCGACCCGAAGGCCGCCGGCGCCGCGAGGCTCAGGCCCTTACCAGGCCCAGGCGTCGTAGATCACATCGATGATGTACCCGTCGTACTCGTCGATCAGGTAGATGTGGTTGTCGACCAGCACCCAGCGCGTGCCTTCCGGCGGGAAGCCGAGGCCATAGGTGCGCCAGTCGTTCAGCTGGTAGCGCCAGAAGACCGACGGCAGGTAGCCGCCGACGTACCAGCGCTGGTTCCAGTAGGTCCGGGGGACGCTGTAGTAGCCGTACCCCGGGGCGAAATAGAAGCCGATGCGAACACCGGAGTAGCCGCGCCAGCGCCGGTCGTTGCGCCACCAGTCGCGACCGTGGTTCCGATGCCAGTCGCGACGCCACTGGTCGCCGTTGAAGCGGCGGCGGAAGTCCTCGCGGTCCCGGTCGCGATCCCGGCCCCGGTTCCAGCCGCCGTTGGGCCGGTCACGGTCGCGGTCACGATCCCATCCACCGTTCGGACGATCCCGGTCCCGATCCCTGTCCCATCCGCCGTTGGGGCGATCAGGACGGTCGGGGCGGTTCGGCGTGTCCGGGCGACCGGGACGATCCGGGCGGTCGGGACGGCTGGGCGTATCAGGGCGGTCCGGGCGTCCGGGCTGCCCCGGACGATCGGGACGCTGGGGACGGTCGGGCCTGTCCGGACGATCAGGACGCTGAGGCCGGTCAGGTCTGTCAGGCCGAGGCTGTTCAGGCCGGTCGGGGCGCTGCGGACGGTCGGGTTGATCCGGGCGCGGACGATCGGGTCGGTCGGGGCGCGGCTGCTGCGGCCGATCCGGGCGGTCGGGCCTGTCAGGGCGCGGGCTTTCCGGGCGCGGGCGCTCGGGACGAGGGCCTTCCGGACGGGGGCGCTCCGGACGGGGGCGTTCCGGCCGCGGCGACGGGGCCGGGTCCGCCCGGGACGGCCGACTGTCTTCCGAGCCGTTCTGGCGGGCGGCGCCCCGGCGGCCGGGGCCGTCCTGGGCTGCGGCGACGACCGGAGCCACCAGCGGCGCCATCAGGGCCGTGATGGTCACGGCGACCATAAGTGAGCGTTTCATTCTCGTGTTTTATCTCCGCACGCCCCTGTCAGGCGGCTTGGTCTTAACGTCGCGCTTCCTTGCTGAACGGTGACTGAACGAACAGCGTCGTCACGTTAAGCTTCGGTCATGAAAAACGCCCCGTGGCCGGAGCCGCGGGGCGTCGTTCAGAGGCGGCGATGCGCCTGGATCTAGTAGACGTCGTTCAGCACGCTGGCGATCAGGCCGCTGGCGACCGCGATCAGCAGGATGTCGCTGCCGGCGTGGACATAACGATAGCCACGCGGGGCCGGGCGAAGGCCGTAGAAATACGGGTCGCTGACGTAGTAGCCGCGATAGGCCGGCGGCAGGTAGCCGCCCCGCTGCCAGCGGTAGCCGTAATAGCGGGGCTCGACCCGGTAATAGCCGTGCCCCGGCGCATACCAGTAGCCGCTGCGGGCGCCGCGATAGTCGCGGAAGTCGCTGCGGCCGCGCCACCAGTCGCGATTGTTGCGGTCCCATCGCCGGTCGTTGCGGTAGTCGCGTCGGTCGTCCCGGCGCTCATCGCGGAAGTCGCGACGGTCATCGCGGCGGTCCTGGCGGTAGTCGCGGCGGTTGTCGTACTGGCCCTGACGCCAGTCCCGGCGATCATCGCGGCGCTCGCGACGGAAGTCCTGTCGGTCGTCACGGCGATCCTGCCGATAGTCCCGGCGGTCGTCCCGACGTTCCTGCCGGTCGCCACGGTTCTGGGCCTGGGCGGCCAGCGGGACGGCGGTGGTGGCCAGAGCCAGCCCGATGACCGCGGCCTTGGTGATGCGCTTCATTCTCGGTCTCCGTGTCGGACCGGAGGGGGCGGCCCGTTGAACAGGACGCGAAGGTCGGGTCCGGCGCATGAACTGTCGCTGAACATCTCTGTCAGCCTTGGGCGTTGCGCGGGCGCAGGCGGGCGCCCACCTCGACCGTAACCGACACAGGAGCCGTCATGACCGCCCGCCCGATCGAACTCTGGTACTGGCCCACCCCGAACGGCTGGAAGGTCTCCATCGCCCTTGAGGAGATGGGGCTGCCCTATGAGCTGAAACCGGTGAACATCGGAACGGGTGAACAGTTCGAGCCCGGCTTCCAGAAGATCAGTCCCAATGGCCGGATGCCCGCCATTGTCGATCCGGACGGGCCGGACGGGCTGCCGCTGTCGATCTTCGAGTCCGGGGCGATCCTGCAGTATCTCGGGGCCAAGTCGGGCCAGTTCTATCCGCAGGACCTGCGCGGCAAGGCCGAGGTGGACCAGTGGCTGTTCTGGCAGGTCGGCGGTCTGGGGCCGATGGCGGGGCAGACCCATCACTTCCGCCAGTATGCGCCGAGCCTGATCCGCGACCAGCGCCAGATCGCCTACGGCGTGCGCCGGTATACGGACGAGACGCACCGGCTCTATGGCGTGCTGGATCGCCGTCTGGCGGACCGCGAGTACCTGGCCGGCGCCTATTCAATCGCCGACATGGCGGCCTGGCCCTGGATCCTGCCGGAACTGCAGGGCCAGAACATTGACGAGTTCCCGAACCTGAAGGCCTGGCTGGCGCGGGTGGGCGAACGGCCGGCGGTGCAGCGGGGCAGGGCGCTGGGCGACGAACTGCGCAAGAACCTCGCGGCGTCAGGCAAGGACGCCGAGGCGGCCCGCAAGGTGCTGTTCGGCCAGCGCGCGCGGTAACCCTCTGTCAGCATTCCGGTGACGACTCGTTAGGGCCTCTGAATCAGGGATTATCGAGAGATTTCAGAGGTCTTTACGGGGCGCAGAAAGTGGCTCCGATTTCGTCGAAAAGGGCGTTGGACCCCCTTGCTGTTAACCCTGTGTTCAAACCGCGGGTATTTCACTCGGGTCACAGGGCGAGGCCAGAACGGCGTTGGGCCCCGGAGATACGATTATGAACGCGCAAGAACTGGCGCCGGAAATGATGGTCGAGGACGCGGGTCTGCCGCTGCCGACCGCGGACATGAGCGGGGACGACCTGTTCCGTCTGGGGCTGATGTATTCCACGGGCCAGAACGGTTGCCCGATGGATCGGGTCTCGGCCCACATGATCTTCAACCTCGCCGCCATGAAGGGCAGCCTCGAGGCGCGCATCTACCGCCGCGAGATGAGCGAGGAGATGGAGCGCGAGGAAATCTCGGAAGCCCAGAAGGCGGCCCGCCGCTACATCGACGCCGGCGTGGTGAAGCTCGCTGCCTGACGGCAGCTCGCTTTCTTGTTGGGGCGCGGTCGTCGGCCCTTCGGGACCTCCCGACCCGACGCGGCCTGGCGCTTCGCGCAGGATAGACGTCTGACGGTTGAGACAGTTCGCGCTCAAGCAGCGAGCGACCGCGTCGCGAGCGATAGCGCTACCTAAAAGCTCTGATACTGCCCACCCAGCGCGTACGTAAATCCGACCGGCAGGGCGTTGCGGAACTGGGTGACCCAGTTGGCCACCTCGCCGAGGGTTGAACGCGGCACATAGATAATGTCGCCACGGCGCAGGGCGATGACTTCTCCACGACGGGGTCGCAGGTCCGCCGCCCGCATCATCCGCACGCCGCCACGCCCGCGACGGATCAGGGCGACCTCGCCCTGTCTGGCGGTCGGCAGGAAGTCGCCCGCCTGGATGATGGCCTGATAGGCGTCCAGATCCCCGTTCATCTCGATCATGCCCGGGGTGCGCACCTCGCCGCCGACCCAGACGCGGATCGGACCGGCGGTCTTGAGCGTGACCTCGACCATCGGGCGACGCAGCTGGCTGGCGTAGGCGTCGGAGGCGTCGGCTTCCAGCTCAGCGATCGTGCGGTCAGCGGCCATCAGCTGGCCGACGAGGGGGAGGGAGACCCGGCCGTCCGGCCCGATCCGCTGGGTGCGGGTCAGCTCGGTCGCAGTGGGTGTGGCGATCTCGATCTCGTCGCCGGGATAGAGGACGTATTCCGGCTCGTCGTCAGACCAGTCGGCGAAGCCGATCTCGGGGAAGGACGTCCGGCCCACGCTCTCGACCCGACCCGCGCCGGCCGAGGCGGGGAGGGGCATGCGCGCCTCCTCGCCCATCAGATGACCCGCGCCGCCGCAGGCCGCCAGAGTTCCAGCTCCACTGACAAGGCCGAGCAATATCAGGCGACGGTCGATGGACATGGCGGAATCGTTCCCGAAATCGGCGTTGAAGGCACCCTGGGGGCTTATGGGTAACCCATGGTTAACGCGGGTGGGCGAAGGCTGGGGCTCAACAGTCCCGTTTGATGGAATCACTCCGTTCGCATGCGCACGACGGCCTACACGACAGTCCGGCCGCGCTACGGCATCGCTGACATTGTCGGCCTGCTGTTCCGCGAGCTTCTGCTGATGATCGTGATCTTCCTGGCCGTCTTCGCCATCGGCACGGCGGTCGTGCTGACCCTGAAGAAGAGCTACACGGCCACCTCCAGCGTCTATGCGGGCGCCGGACAGGAGTATGTCTATCAGCCGCGCGTGGGCGTGACCGATCGTACGGCCCAGCCGCTGGAAGCCTCTGCGGTGGCCCAGGCCGAAGCGCAGATCCTCGGCAGTCTCGAGGTCAAGCGCCGCGCCGTTCAGGCGCTGGGGGCGGATGTCATCCTCGGACCGAAGGCCAAGGGCACGACGACCGAGAAGGAACTGGCCGCCCTGAAGGCTCTGGATACCGGACTGGGCGTCGGCACGACTCCGGCCAGCGCCATCATCTCCGTGTCCTATTCGGCGGATGATCCAGTGCAGGCGGCGCGCGTGCTGAACGCGGTGGTCGACCAGTATCTGATCCAGCGCCGCAACGTCTTCCGTGACCGCGCCAGCCCGGCCTTCACCGCCCAGCGCGAGGCCTTCGAGACCGAACTGGCCGACGCGGACGGCGCCTATGAGACCTTCCTGCAGTCGAACGACATCGGCGACTTCGCCACGGCCAAGGCGACCCTGGCCGCGACCTACCAGACCACCTTCGCCGAGACCCTGTCGGTTCGGGCGCAGTTGAACCAGGCGACCCAGCGGCTGCGGACGCTGGAGGCGCAGCTGGCGCAGCAGCCAGCGGAAGTCGTGCTGCAGCAGGACCTGAATGTCTCGGCCCAGGACCAGATCCTGACCCTGCGCACCGAGCGGGAGAATCTGCTGGCCCGCTATACCGAGGACGCCCAGCCGGTGCGCGACATCGACCAGCGCATCGCTCAGCTCCAGGCCTATGTGGCGACCGGCACCACTGTCGGCGCCCGCGAGGTCCGCACCGGGCCCAGCACCATCTTCACCGAGATCGAGACGACCCGGATCAACGCTGCCGCCGACCGGGATGCGCTGGCGGCGCGTCTGGCCGTGCTGGAAGGACAGCTGAACACCCTGCGTCAGCGACAGGCCCATCTGACCCAGCTGGAATCGACCAACGCCACCCTGGCCGGCAACCGCGAGGTTCTGACCGCCAAGGTGCGCGAGTTCCAGCAGCGCGAGACCGAGGCCCGCGCCGACAGCGCCCTGGTCGCCGCCGGGGCCGACAATGTCACCGTCATCGCCCGCGCCGAGGCCCCGACCCGGGGCAAGAGCCTGAAGGCGCCCCTGCTGGCGGCGGTCTTCCTGTTCGCCGGCTTCACCGCCCTGTGCGTCGGCTTGCTGCGGGTCTTCACCCGCCGCGGCTTCACCACCCCCGCCTCGACCGGCCGCACGCTGGAGATGCCGGTGCTGGCCGTGGCTCCGGTGAAGGGACGGTAAGCGTTCAATGGTCGATCTGACGTCCGAAATGGCGGCCCTCTGGGCGGCGCTGGGACCGGCGCCGGGCCATCGGGGGCGCGTGATCCAGATCGCCGCCGCCAATAGCGGAGAGGGCGTCTCGACCGTCGCCCGTGAATACGCCCGTCTGGCTGCCGTGCGAGCGCGTCGTCCGGTCTGGCTGGTGGACGCCGATCTGGCCCAGCAGGGCCAGGTCGAGGCGATGGCGTCAGAGCCGGACCGCTTCGGCAAGGCCGGGAAGGCCGCCATGGCGACCCCGGACGGGTCGATCTTCTTCGCGGTGACGCCCCGGATCATGGATCGCGAGGGCAAGCCGGTGCATCCGGCGCGCCTGGTCACGGCGCGGCCCTTCCTGGGTGGCCGCCTGTGGGGCACACGGTTCGCGGGCGAGCATCTGCGCTCGGGCCAGCGGGCCGAGGTCGTGGCCGACGCCCGCTACTGGGACGCCCTGCGTCGCCATGCCGATACGGTGGTGATCGACGCCCCGGCGGCGGATCGCAGCGACACCGCCATCACCCTGGCGCCCTTCGTCGACGCGACCGTTCTGGTCGTCGCGGCCGGCAGCACCTCGGCGAATGAGCCGCTGATCCTGCGCGACGAGATCGAGGCGGTCGGCGGCAAGATCGCCGGCGTGGTGGTCAACCGCTCGACCTACAATCCGCCGGCCTTCCTGAAGCGGCTGACGGGCTAGGCCCGGTCGAGACGCGCTACCTCGGCGGCGCCGTAGAAGCGCGGTTCGAAGCCCTTCATCCAGAACAGCTTTCCGATCCCGCGCGCCGTGCGGTCGTACATCTGCGCGCGTCTGGGGCTGTTGATCACCGTCAGGGCCGCAGAGGCGGCGCCGAAGACGGCGGCCTGTCCCGCGCCAATGACCATCCAGCGAGCGACCCCCGGCCAGTTCCGCGCGGCGGCGGCGGTCTGGCTGGGGCCCTGACCATAGGCGAAGGCGCGGGTCAGGGCATAGTCCAGCGTGGCGCGATGGGTGGGGGCGAACTCCTCGACCCGGGCATCCGCCGCCCAGCCAAAGCGGCCACCGCGCGCTTCCAGAGCCGCGAACAGGATGTCGTCCTCGCCGCCGGACTGATCCGCCGCGGCGCTGAAGGGCGCGTCGCCGGGCAGGGCGTTCGCCCGCACCAGCAGGGAGTTGCCGCAGCCCCAGGGGTGGTCGATCAGGCCGGTTTCGGCCGGGCCCTCACGCCCGAAGAAGCGCTCCAGATAGGGCTTGAGCCAGTCTTTGGCCTCAGGCGCGCGGCCGGTGATCGGGCCGAAGACGGCGTCGGCGCCGGTTCGGGCCTGCGCGGCCAGCAGGGCGGCCAGCCAGCCGGTGGAGGCGGCTTCATCGTCATCAAGGAAGGCGATCAGGGGCGCATCCGTGGCGGCCAGTCCGGCGTTGCGCGCCCGGGCCACGCCGGGCGTCGGCTCGGACACATAGACCAGTGGCCAAGGGCTTTCCGGGCGCAGGGAGTCAATGGTTGAGCTTGCCGAGGCGAGGGGGTCGTTGTCGACCACGATCACCGCCGCGATCCGCTCGGTGACGCCGGTCTGGGCGAAGACCGAGCGCAGGGCGCGGGTCAGGCTGTCGGGCCGTCTCAGGGTCGGGATGATGATGGCGACATCGCCCATCACACTGCATCCGCATACAGGGCCGCGCGATACAGGCGCAGGGAGAAGGCGCGGGCCGCGACCGGCAGGGCCTCGGCGCCCGCCGCCTTGCGCATCAGGCCGCGCAGGACGGGCAGGCCGGGGATCTTCTTCAGCAGCTTCGCCGCCTTGTAGCTGGGGTAGGCTGCGACGATCTCGGGATGGCGCTCGGCCATGCGGGCGAAGTTCGGCACCGACTGCTCATATTTTCGGGCCAGCGCATCGACCGTATCGAGACCCATGTGGGTGGCGGCGTTGTCCAGGTGCACGACGCGGAAGCGGCGCGACACGCGCATGGCCCACTCCACATCCTCCCAGCCCCAGCCGGTGAAGCCGCTGTCGAAGGCCTCGGCCTCGAACACGTCGCGCCGGACCAGCAGGTTGGAGGTGTAGACGTATTTCTCGGGCTGCTTCGCCCGTTCGGTATAGGGTACGCACTCGGACTTGGCGGCCATGGCGCGGTGGACCTGGAATTTCGCGTCGGTCGGCGCCTGCAGCAGGGAGAAGCCGCCGAAGGCGACCGCCGGGTCTTCCTTCGCGACCAGTTCGGCCCAGTCGCGCAGGAAGCGGCGATGGTCGGGGCGCATGTCGCTGTCGAGGAACAGCAGGCTGCCGCCGCGCGCCGCTGAGGCGAGGCGATTGCGGCCGATGGCGCGGCCCTCATTGGCGGGCAGGGTGATCAGCCGAACGGGCAGAGCCATGGCCTTCACCTGTGCGACCAGACGCGCGGTCAGATCGGCGTCCGCGGTGCCGTCGTCCAGCAGGATGATCTCGACCGCGCCCTCGACCGAAGCGGCCTCTGCATCCAGCAACTGCAGGAGGTCCGAAGGATCGTCGCGCAGGAAGGGCGTCAGGACCGACAGGGCCGGCGTCGCAACGGCCCATGCGGCATTGTCGGTGATCTTGGCCTTGGCGGCGGTCATGCGGCGGCCTTTCCGGCGCGGCGGCGCTCCAGCAGGCGCAGGGCCACGTCACGGACCCCGGCGGCGTTGATGGTCAGGGCGACGGCGGCATAGACGATCACGCCCACGCCCGCGTCGAGGATCAGTTCCACGACCCCGCCCAGCGGCGGAACAAGCGAGACAGCGGCGGCCATGACGGCGGTGGCGACGCCGCAGCGGATCAGGTTCTCCCATGGCACCGGCAGGGGCAGGACGCGGCGGCCCAGCGCCATGGTGGCCAGCAGGCCGAGGCCGAAGCTGGCGGCGGTCGCCCAGGCGGCGCCCATGACGCCGAAACGGGGCACGAGGATCAGGTTGAGGATGACATTGGCGCCCGCCGGAATGGCCATGGCCGCCAGCAGGTGCTTGGTCTTGCGCCCGAGGGTGAAGGCTTGGCCGAAATAGTAAGCCGTCAGGCCGTAGAGCAGGGCCGACAGGGCGATCCACGGGGTGATCGAGGCGGCGGCGGCGCGCAGGTCTTCGCCGATCAGCACCTCGGACAGCGGAACGGCGACCAGCGCCACGCCCGCGGCGGCGGGCAGGCCGATCAGCAGGAAGGTCGACAGCTGTTCACGGGCCGCGAGCTTGAGCTGGTCCTTGCCTCCACGCTCCAGCGCCATGACCAGCGCCGGCTGACCGGCCGAGCCCAGCCACAGGAACAGCACGTCCAGCGTCCGGTTCGCGATCGAATAGCCCGCGTGATAGGCGCCGACCGCCGCCTCATCCATGAAGGCGGCCAGCAGGAAGCGGTCGGTGGAGGACAGCACGACCGTCAGGGCCAGCGACATGGCGATGGGGTAGCCGTACATTGCATAGCTGCGCATCCGGGCGGGTTCGAACCGACCCTCGTGCGCCTGTTTCAGTTCGCCGGGCAGGACGAAGGGCAGGGCGAGAAGCGGCGCCAGGCCGAGGCCCAGCAGGGGCGCCGCGCCACCCGCGCCCGCCAGCGCGAAGCCGACGCCGATCAGCAGGCCGCCGATGGACACGGCCATGTCGAAGCCTGCGGCCTTGCTGACTTCCCCGGCGGCGCGGAAGCGCTCCTGTCCCAGCTTCAGCAGGCAGCGGGCCGGAGCGCCGGCCAGACCGACGGCAAGAGCGATCTTGAACAGCAGGTCCGCAGGCCAAAGCCACAGGCCGATCGCCGTGACGACCAGGAAGGCGCCGCTGAGGGCGAAGGCGGTCCGGTACAGGCTGGCGAAATGGCCGCGCAGGGACACGCCGCTCTCGGCCGCCCAGAACCGCGCCATGGACGCTTCCAGCCAACTGAACACCGCCACATGGGCGAGGGTCATGACCGAGAAGGCGAGGGCGTAGCGGCCGAAGTCCTCGGGGCTGAGCAGACGGGTGAACAGGACGATGGTCAGGAAGCCAACCACGCCCTGGACGATATTGGCGGGCAGATAGCCCCAGACGCCCTTCCAGAACATCAGATCACCGGATGGCCGCGCGGTCGCCCAGCAGGACGGGCACGGTCACGGCCATGATCCACAGATCCATCCACACGCTCTGGCGCTCGACATAGTCGATGTCCAGCTGGACCCGGCGACGCACGTCCTGGGCCGTATGCAGCGGGCCGCGCGAGCCGTTGACGGCGGCCCAGCCGGTCATGCCGGGCTTGATGCGGTGGCGATGGGCGTATTCGGCGACCAGACGGGCGCTCTCGACGTGGCCGGTCTTCATGCCGATGGCGTGGGGACGGGGGCCGACCAGCGACATCTCGCCGGTGATGACGTTCAGCAGCTGGGGCAGTTCGTCCAGGCTGGTCTTGCGGATGAACTTTCCGATCTTCGTCACCCGGTCGTCGTCATGGGTGACCTGACGGCTGGCGGTGGCGTCGGCGGTCTCCTGTCGCATGGAGCGGAATTTCCAGACCACGATCTCTTCCTGATTGAAGCCGTGGCGACGCTGGCGGAAGAAGATCGGTCCGGGGCTGTCCAGACGGATGGCCAGGGCGATGACGCCCATCACCGGCGCCAGGCCGATCAGGGCGATCAGGCCGACGATCAGGTCCTGCATCCGCTTGTTGAAGGCGCGACGGTCCGGGTCCACGGCCCCCTGGACATCGGCCAGCGGCGCGGCGGCGAGGCGATCCAGCGCCGCCGCCATCTCCTGCTCGCCATTGGGCTCGACCAGCAGGGTCACCTCATTGGGCAGGGTTCCGAGGCGAACGGTCAGCTCGCGGACGCGGGCCTCGGCCTTCGGATCGATGGCCAGCACGATCCGGTCGACGTAGGGCGTCATCTTGTGGGTCAGCAGGTCATTGGCGGAGCCCAGCACCGGCACCCCCTCGATGGCCGTGGGGCTGCGGGCCAGACGGTCGTCGAAAATGCCCAGCACGTTCAGATCACGCCGCTTCAGCGCCTCGCGGATCAGGGCCTCGGCGTGGCGGGTCGCGCCGACCAGCACGATGTTCGGCGTCAGGGCGCCCGAGGCGCGCCAGCGGGCGACCATGGCGCTCCAGCCCAGATGCAGGCCCATCAGCGCGAGGAAGGTGAGCCCGGCCCAGACGCTCCACGCGGTCCACTCCGCCGCCTCCACCCGACGCAGCAGGGCGCCGCTGCCCAGGGCAACGACGGCGCCGACGATGACGATGGCCGCCACGGACAGCAGATGGGTCCGGGTGTCCTGACCGCGCGAGAATCGGTAGCGGCCCAGCGAGCGCAGCAGGGCCAGGACCGTCGCCGCGCCCAGCGCGAAGGGCGCCAGTCGCGAGACCTCGGCGTGAATCAGCGCGCCCGGCGAGGCGGCCCAGGCGCACAGCAGGGTCAGGGCGGTGACCGCCAGGACGTCGAAGGCGCGGAAATAGTGGGCGGCCAGCCGCGAGGCGTGCCGCTGTCTCGCGTTCAGCCAGACCTCGGGGCGGAACGGGCCGCGCCGCGCCGCGCCTGTCTTGGGAGCAGCCGCGCGCGCCGTCGTCGCCCGCGTGGCGGGCTTTGCGGACGGGGCGTCAGGTCTCGAAAGGCGGCTTGCGGCGTCTGTCATCAGGCCCGGGAGGAGTGTTCCGGAGCATCTTGCACAGGTGGACTGACCGGCCAGTTAACGCTCGTGTGCAGATCACCCGTTGCGCCGCCCGAAATGCTCGGCTAAGCACGCCGCCTGCCGGAGACGTGGCCGAGTGGCTGAAGGCAACGGTTTGCTAAATCGTCGTACCGGGTAACCGGTACCGAGGGTTCGAATCCCTCCGTCTCCGCCAGAAACCTTCCCTGATTTGAAGCGTATCCGGCGCCGCCGGCCCCGACGGGTCGGCGCGGTTCCGCGCATATGAAAATGTCCGCCGGCGCTGGTGCGCCCGCGGACATCCGGTCGTCTGGAAACAGGGGAGGGCGCCGCCCGCGACCGATGGCCAGGGGCGGCGTTGCCCGATCAGTCGGCGTCGTCTTCCGCCGGGGCGTTCTTGCCCTTGGGCAGGCTGCTCTGACCCAGGGTGCGGTTGAGCCACAGGGCGATCAGGGTGATGACCGCGCCGGACAGCAGATAGGCGCCCGAGGCCAGCAGGCCGCCGTGGACCGACAGCAGCAGGGCCGCCGCCGGGGCGAAGCCGGCGCCGAACAGCCAGGCCAAGTCCGAGGTCAGGGCAGAGCTGGTGTAGCGGTGCTTGGTCGCGAAGCTGCCGGCCACGGCGCCCGAGGCCTGCCCGAAGGCCAGACCCAGCAGGATGAAGCCCGAGACCATGAAGGTCACCTCACCGGCCGGGCCGGCGTCCAGAAGCTGCGGGGCGAATCCGCTGAAGGCGGCGATGGCGGCGGCGGTGCCGCCCAGCACCTTGCGGCGGCCGAAGCGGTCAGCCAGCACGCCCGAGGCCATGATGGCGAAGATCCCGGCGACGGCGCCGATCATCTCGATCATCAGGAAGCGGCTGGGCGCCTCCTCGGTGAACAGGAAGACCCACGACAGCGGGAAGACGGTCACCATGTGGAACATGGCGAAGCTGGCCAGCGGGGCGAAGGCGCCGATGACGATGCGGGGGCCTTCGGCGCGGATGGCCTGGAACACCGGGGTCGGGTTCAGGTCGCGGCTCTTGAACAGGTCCTGGAAGGTGGGGGTGACCACGATGCGCAGGCGGGCGAACAGGGCCACAACGTTGATGGCAAAGGCGCAGAAGAAGGGATAGCGCCAGCCCCAGTCGAGGAAGTCCTCGGCCGAAAGCACGCTCAGCAGATAGGCGAACAGGGCCGAGGCGACCAGCAGGCCGATCGGGGCGCCCAGCTGCGGCACCATGGCGTACCAGCCCTTGCGGTTCTCCGGCGCGCTGAGGGCCAGAAGCGAGGGCAGGCCGTCCCAGGCGCCGCCCAGGGCGACGCCCTGGCCGATGCGGAACAGGCCCAGCACAACGGCGGCCCAGATCCCCAGTTGCGCGTGGCCCGGCACGAAGGCGACCGCCACGGTCGAGGTGCCGAGCAGCAGCAGGGCCGTGGTCAGGCGGGTGGCGCGACCGAAGCGACGATCAATGGCGATGAAGAAGGCGGTCCCGAGCGGACGGGCCAGGAAGGCCAGGGCGAACAGGATGAAGGACCACAGCATCCCCTCGATCGGAGGCAGGTGCGGGAAGATCAGGCGCGGGAACACCACCACGGAGGCGATGGCGTAGACGAAGAAGTCAAAGAACTCCGACGTGCGGCCGATGATCACCCCGACGGCGATCTCGCCCGCGTCCACGCGACCGTGCAGCTGCCGGGCGTCGCGCTCCAGCGGTTCGGAATTGGGCGTTTCGGCCTTGGCGGACATGAACGAAGCGTAATCCTGTGTTTCCAGCGCGCCCCTTTCACAGTTACAAGCTTTCGAGGGGATTGGACAGATTGTCCAATGTCCACACGCCGCTTCTCTTTCTAACGAGCCGCGGCCATCGCTCCCTCGTTGGCCCCCCGCGGAGAGTTCACGGTCTTGCGCCCGATAGCGTTCATCAGTCTCTGCCTCGCCGGCCTGCTTCTGTCAGGCTGCCAGGCTGTCGTCATGGATCCCGCGGGACACGTGGCGGCGCAACAGCGCGACCTGCTGGTCGTTTCCGTCGTCCTCATGCTGCTGATCATCATCCCGGTGATGGCGCTGATCGTCTGGTTCGCGTGGAAATACCGCGCCTCGAACAAGGACGCCAAGTACGAGCCGGACTGGGATCACTCGACCCATCTGGAGCTGGTGATCTGGGCCGCGCCGCTGCTGATCATCATCTGCCTCGGCGCGGTGACCTGGACCGGCACCCACCTGCTGGACCCGTATCGTCCGCTGGACCGGATCAACCACAACCGCCCCGTCACCGCCGAGGTGCGCCCGATCGAGGTGCAGGTCGTGGCGCTCGACTGGAAATGGCTGTTCATCTACCCGGAGTACGGCGTCGCCACGGTCAATGAACTGGCCGCGCCGGTGGATCGCCCGATCCGCTTCACCCTGACGTCGTCGTCGGTGATGAACTCCTTCTACATCCCCGCCCTGGCCGGTCAGATCTACGCCATGCCGGGCATGGAATCGAAGCTGCACGCCGTCATCAACGCCCCCGGCGAGTATCGCGGCTTCTCGGCCAACTATTCCGGCGACGGCTTCTCGGGGATGAAGTTCAACTTCCACGGTCTGGACGAGGCCGGCTTCGAGGCCTGGATCAACCGCGCCCGCGGCTCGAGCCTGAAGCTGGACCGCCTGTCCTATCTGGACCTCGCCCGCCCCAGCGAACATGTCGCCCCGATGCAGTTCAGCGCCGTTGATCCCCTGCTGTGGGACGCCGTCGTCGGACGCTGCGTCGAGCCGGGCAAGATGTGCATGAGCGAGATGGAGAGCCTGAACGCCAAGGGCGGCACCGGCCTGCAGGGCATCCGCAACACCCTGCCGCCGTCGTCCGACATCTACACCCGCTCCAACTCGACCGCCCTGGGCGGCGAGGGCTCGGGTTATGTCATGCAGGTCTGCACCGTCGAGGAGGCCAATGAGGCCGCCGCCGGTCGCGCCCGCCTGGCTCGTGAATCCCTGCTGGCGCCGCCGCGCTCGCTGGAACCCCTCCGCGGCGCGGGCCTGCCCCGCCACCGCTCCAACACCACCGAGACGCCGGCCGTTCAGACCGCCGCACGGGATACTGGCTTCTGATGGCTCATCCGATTTCATCCGACCCCTCCGCCTTCGTCGAAATCTCGCCTCTGCTGGGGCGTCTGACCTGGGCCGCCATCCCGCACGATCCGATCGTGCTGGGCACCTTCGCCGTGGTCGTCCTGGGCGGCATCGGCCTGGTGGCCGCGATCACCCACTTCAAGCTGTGGGGTTACCTCTGGAAGGAGTGGTTCACCACGGTGGACCACAAGAAGATCGGGATCATGTACATGATCCTTGGCACGGTCATGCTGCTGCGCGGCTTCGCCGACGCCATCATGATGCGCCTCCAGCAGGCCATCGCCTTCGGCGGGTCCGAGGGGTATCTGAACGCCCACCACTACGACCAGATCTTCACCGCCCACGGCGTGATCATGATCTTCTTCGTGGCCATGCCCTTCATCACCGGGCTGATGAACTATGTCGTGCCGCTGCAGATCGGCGCGCGCGACGTGTCCTTCCCGTTCCTGAACAATTTCAGCTTCTGGATGACCACGGCCGGCGCCGTGATCGTCATGGCCTCGCTGTTCGTGGGTGAGTTCGCCCGCACCGGATGGCTGGCCTATCCGCCGCTGTCGGGGATCGGATACAGTCCCGGCGTCGGCGTCGACTACTACATCTGGGCCCTGCAGATCGCGGGGGTCGGGACGACCCTGTCCGGCATCAACCTGATCGCGACCATCGTGAAGATGCGCGCGCCGGGCATGGGCCTGATGAAGATGCCGATCTTCACCTGGACCAGCCTGTGCGCCAACGTCCTGATCGTCGCGTCCTTCCCGGTCCTGACGGCCTGTCTCGCCCTGCTGACGGCCGACCGCTACATCGGCACCAACTTCTTCACGACCGATCTCGGGGGCAACCCGATGATGTACGTGAACCTGATCTGGATCTGGGGTCACCCGGAGGTCTACATCCTGATCCTGCCGCTGTTCGGCGTCTTCTCGGAGGTCGCCTCGACCTTCTCGGGCAAGCGGCTGTTCGGCTACACCTCGATGGTCTACGCCACGGTCGTCATCACCGTGCTGTCCTATCTGGTCTGGCTGCACCACTTCTTCACGATGGGCTCCGGCGCCTCGGTGAACTCGTTCTTCGGGATCACCACGATGATCATCTCGATCCCGACAGGGGCGAAGATCTTCAACTGGCTCTTCACCATGTACCGCGGCCGCATCCGCTTCGAGTTGCCGATGATGTGGCTGATCGCCTTCATGCTGACCTTCGTGATCGGCGGCATGACGGGCGTCATGCTGGCGGTGCCGCCGGCTGACTTCGTGCTGCACAACAGCCTGTTCCTGGTCGCCCACTTCCACAACGTCATCATCGGAGGCGTGCTGTTCGGCCTGTTCGCCGGCATCAACTTCTGGTTCCCGAAGGCGTTCGGCTTCAAGCTCGACCGCACCTGGGGGCTCGTCAGCTTCTGGTGCTGGGTCGTCGGCTTCTGGGTCGCCTTCGCGCCGCTCTACGTGCTGGGCTTGATGGGGGTCACCCGTCGTCTGCGGACGTTCGACGATCCGTCGTACCAGATCTGGTTCGTCATCGCGGCGTTCGGCGCGGCCATCATCGCGGTCGGCATCCTGGCCTTCCTGATCCAGATCGCCGTCAGCATCCTGAAGCGCGGCAAGTTGCGCGACGAGACCGGCGACCCGTGGGACGGCCGGACCCTGGAGTGGGCCACCTCGTCGCCGCCGCCGGCCTACAACTTCGCCTTCACCCCGATCATCCGGGACGGCGATGCCTGGTACGACATGAAGCAGGCCAAGTACGAGCGGCCGACCAAGGGCTTCAAGGCGATCCACATGCCGAAATACACCGGCGCGGGGGTCATCCTGTCCGGCCTGTCCATGATCTGCGGCCTGGCGCTGATCTGGTACATCTGGTGGCTGGCGATCGTGTCCTTCGTGGCCGTCGTCGGGTACGCCATCTGGCACACCTTCAACTATGACCGGGACTACTACATCCCCGTCGAAGAGGTTCGCGCGACTGAAGACGGCCGCACGGATGCGCTGAAGGCCTTCGCGGCCAAGGCGGAGGGCTGAGCATATGGCGACTGCAGTGAAATCGAACGAACCCTTCGCCTTCCACCCGGAGGAGGAGCCGCATCACCCCGAGGGTCACAGCACCCTGCTGGGCTTCTGGCTCTACCTGATGAGCGACCTGCTCATCTTCGCCATCCTGTTCGCCACGTTCGGCGTGCTGGGCACGGCCTACGCCGCCGGTCCGGGACCGCGCGACCTGTTCGACCTGGATCTGGTCGCTGTGAACACGGCCATGCTGCTGTTCTCGTCGATCACCTACGGCTTCGCCATGCTGGCGATGTTCAAGGGGGCGAAGACCCAGACCCTGCTGTGGCTGGGGATCACCGGCCTGTTCGGCGCCGCCTTCCTCGGCATCGAGCTCTATGAGTTCGCCCACCTGATCCATCTGGGCGCCACGCCCCAGCGCAGTGCCTTCCTGTCGTCCTTCTTCGTGCTGGTCGGCACCCACGGCCTGCACGTGACCTTCGGCCTCATCTGGCTGGTGGTGCTGATGGTCCAGGTCAGCATGAAGGGCCTGATCCCGGCCAACCGCCGCCGCCTGATGTGCCTGTCGCTGTTCTGGCACTTCCTCGACCTCGTCTGGATCGGGGTGTTCAGCTTTGTCTATCTGCTCGGGATGGTGCGATGAGCGCTCACGACGACCAACACCACCATGACGACCATCATCACGATGACGGGCACGATCACGGCAGCTATCGCAGCTACCTGACCGGCTTCATCATCTCGGCGGTCCTGACCATCATTCCGTTCGGTCTGGTGATGTCGGGCGCGGTCTCGAGCGCGATCAGCATTCCGGTGATCGTCGGCTTCGCCATCGTCCAGATCGTCGTCCAGATCGTCTACTTCCTGCACCTGCATCCGAAGTCGGAGGGCGGCTGGAACCTGCTGGCCTTCCTGTTCACCCTGATCATCCTGGTGATCGTGATGTCCGGCTCGCTTTGGGTCATGCATCACCTGAACAGCAACATGATGCAGCCGCACGACATGGAAGCGATGCAGCAGTGAGGCGGGGCCTTGGCCGCTAAGCGCGTCTGGCTGGCGGGGCTCTGTCTCGTCCTGACGGTCGTCTTTCTCGGCCTCGGCGTCTGGCAGGTCCAGCGGCTGCAGTGGAAGCTGGCGCTGATCTCGCAGGTCGAGACGCGGGCCCACGCGGCCCCCGTCCCGACGCCCGCGCCCGACAATCGCGTCGGCAGCGAACAGGCCTATCAGGCCGTGCGCGCCAAGGGCGTGTTCGACCATGGCGCGGAAACGCTGGTGCAGGCGGTCACGGCCATCGGGCCGGGCTACTGGGTGGTCACGCCGCTGCGGACCGATCGCGGCTTCACGGTGCTGGTCAATCGCGGTTTCGTTTCGTCCGATCGGAGCGCGACCCGGGACTGGTCCCGGCCTGACGGCGCGCAGTCGGTCACCGGCCTGCTGCGCCTGACCGAGCCGAGGGGCGGCTTCCTGAGAGCCAATGATCCGGCGGGCGACCGCTGGCGCTCGCGCGACGTCGCGGCCATCGCGGACAGGCGCGGCGTGGAGGGGCCTGTCGCCCCGTACTTCATCGACGCAGCCGCAGGGACCGCGGGCGCCTGGCCGCGCGGCGGCCTGACGGTCATTCGCTTCACCAACCACCACCTCGTCTATGCCCTGACCTGGTTCGGGCTGGCGGGGCTGGGGATCTTCGGGGCCTGGCGGTTGCGGCGGGATCGGCTGAAGCCCTCGGACGGCGACGCCGGATGAGGGGCATCACCATCACCCGCGTGGCCCATCGGGAGGACCTGCGCCTTCTGGTGATGCTGCGCTGGATCGCTGTCGTCGGTCAGGTGATCACCATCGCCGTGGTCGACCGGCTGATGGGCATTCCGCTGCCGCTCCAGTGGATGCTGACCGTGGTGGCGGTGCTGGTCCTGTGGAACCTGCTGTCCCTGCTGCGCTGGCGAGCCGACAGGCCGGTGTCGGGGCTGGAGCTGTTCGCCGGCCTGATGCTGGATGTGCTGGCCCTGACCGCGCAGCTGTATCTCAGCGGCGGGGCGGGCAATCCGTTCGTATCGATCTTCCTGCTGCAGGTGATCCTCGGCGCGGTCCTGCTGGATGTGCGGTGGGCGGGACTTCTGGCGGTGGCGACGGCGCTGGCCTTCGTGGGGCTGGCCTTCTTCAACCGGCCGCTGGACCTGCCGAGCCTGCATGACGGCCGCTTCAGCCCGCACATGATCGGGATGTTCCTGTGTTTCGTCCTGACCGCGGGTCTGCTGCTGATCTTTCTGGGGCGGATCGCCGCCAACCAGAGGGAGCGGGACGCCAAGCTGGCCGAGCTGAAGCAGCGCGCCGCCGAGGAGGATCACGTCGTCCGCACCGGCCTGCTGACCGCCGGCGCCGCGCACGAACTGGGCACGCCGCTGGCGACCCTGTCGGTGATCGTCAATGACTGGAGCCGGCTGGACGCCTTCCGGCAGGATCCGGACACCCGCGCCGAGCTGGAGACGATGAAAACCCAGCTGGATCGCTGCAAGGCGATCGTCTCCGGGATCCTGCAATCCTCCGGCGAACTGCGCGGGGAGGGGACGGTGAAGACGACGGTGCGCGGCTTTCTGGATGACGTGGTCGAGGAATGGCGCGGCCTGCGCGCTCCGGGCCAGCTGGTCTACATCAATCGCTTCAAGCCGGATCTGGATATCGTCTCCGACGTGGCCCTGAAGCAAGTGGTGACCAATCTGCTGGACAATGCGCTGGAGGCGCCGGCCGAACAGGTCGCGATCTTCGCCTCGCGTCTGGATGACCAGCTCGAGATCGTCGTGCGGGATAATGGCCCGGGCTTTGACGCGGATGTCCTGAAGCGGTTCGGCCAGCCCTATGTCAGCACCAAGGCCAAGACCGGCGGCGGGCTGGGCCTGTTTCTGGTCGTCAACGTCGTGCGCAAGCTGGGCGGCACGGTGACCGCCGCCAACCCGGTCGAGGGCGGCGCGGTCGTGACCCTGCGCCTGCCGCTGGCCGCATTTGGAGCCGCCCTGTGAGTGACGCCCCCCGCCTGATCATCGTCGAGGACGACGCGGCCTTCGCCGAAACCCTGGCCCGTTCGTTCCGCCGTCGCGGCTATGAGGTCCAGACCTGCAACGGGCTGGTCGAGCTGGACGAGCGGCTGCAGTCGTTCGATCCGGGCTTCGCCGTCGTGGACCTGAAGGTGGTCGGCGGCTCGGGGCTGGAATGCGTGCGGCGGCTGCACGAGCGGGACGCGACGACCCGGATCGTCGTCCTGACCGGCTTCGCCAGCATCGCGACGGCGATCGAAGCGACCAAGCTGGGCGCCTGCTACTATCTGGCCAAACCGTCCAACACCGACGACATCGAGGCCGCCTTCGCGCGGGGCGAGGGCGATGTCTCCACGCCCCTGACCGTCCGCCCGACCTCGATCAAGACGCTGGAATGGGAACGGATCCACGAGACGCTCGTGGAGACCGATTTCAACATCTCCGAAACCGCCCGTCGGCTGGGCATGCACCGCCGCACCCTGGCGCGAAAGCTGGAGAAGCGCCGGATCACCTGATCGCCGGGGACGGCTCAGCGGGCGTCGTGGGCCGTGGCGAACTTCAGGAAGCGCTGGGCCGCGGGCAGGACGACCGAGGCGTGGTTCTCGTCCGGGAAGACGGTCAGGGACACATCCGGCCAGCCGGCGGCGTCGGTCGCCGCCTTCAGATCCTCGAGCGCCCCGATCATCCGCCGATCCCCGCGCGGTGAGCCGGGCTTGTCCCGCTCGAGCGCTCCGGCGGCCAGATAGAGGGCGGATGACGGGCGGGGCAGAGCGGCGACCGCGTCAAGGATCAACGCCGGATTCCACCACAGCGACGGGCTGATCGCGCCATAGGCCGAGAAGGCTCCGGGCGTTGTCGTCAGGGCGTAGAGCGTGAAATAGCCGGCCAGCGAATGGCCCAGCAGGGCGCGCCGGGCCGGATCGAGCGCGACGGTCTCACCGATCAGGGGCAGCAGCTGATCCAGCAGGAAGGTCAGCAAGGCGGAGGCGCCGCCGCTGGCGTTGCGGTTCGCCTCGTCATCGGCGACGGCCGGCCCGGGGGTGAAGTCCCGGAACCGCTGGGGCGGATGATACAGGGCGTCGCCATCGTGGCCGACGCCGATGATGACGCGCGGCGTCACGCCGGTCGCCTCCGGGCGATGGCTCAGGCGGCGCTCGGCGTCGGCGACCGACTGGAACAGGGCCCCGCCGTCCAGCACGACCAGCGAAGGCCAGCCGCCCTCCGGAGCCGCGCCCTCGGGCACGCACAGGCTGATCCGGTAGCTCTGGCCGTTGCTGTCGGCGACCAGCACGCGGCTGAGGGTCCGCGGCGCGACCAGCGGTGTCCAGGCAGAATCAGGGTGTGACGTCTTCGTCATGGCTCCGAGCGTAGCAGCGCCGGGGGGCTTGGTGTATTGCGAGACATTATCAGGATTTGAGACCCGCTTGTCCTCCCACGCTTCGCCTTCCCAAGCGCCCGACGCCGACGTCCTTCAGGCCTATCGCCGGCTGACCGCCCGACGGGGCCTGATCCTCGTGGGGTTGCTTATCGCCTGCGTGCTGGCCTTCCTGTTGGATCTGACGACGGGGCCGTCGTCGATGACGGCCGGGCAGGTGCTGCGCGGCCTGTTTGATCCCGGTTCGCTGACGCCGCCGCAGGCCGCCATCGTCTGGCAGGTGCGGCTGCCCTATGCGGTCATGGCCGTGCTGGTCGGGGCGTCCCTGTCCCTGGCGGGGGCCGAGATGCAGACGGTCCTCAACAATGCGCTGGCCAGTCCCTTCACCCTCGGAGTGTCCTCGGCGGCCTCGTTCGGCGCCGCTCTGGCGATCGTGCTCGGCTCGGGCCTTCCCTTCGTGCCGCAGGACTGGCTGATCCCGATCAACGCCTTCCTGTTCGCCTTCGGCTCGGTCCTGCTGCTGCAACTGATGTCGCGCAATCGCGGGGCGGGGGTGGAGACGGTCGTGCTGTTCGGCATCGCCCTGGTCTTCGCCTTCAATGCGCTGGTCGCCCTGCTGCAGTTCGTGGCGTCGCAGGAGGCGCTGCAGCAACTGATCTTCTGGACCATGGGCTCCCTTTCGCGGGCGACCTGGGCCAATGTCGGCGTCGCCGCCGTCGTGGTGGCGCTGGTGACGCCCTTCTCCCTGATGGCCGCGCACGGCCTGACCGCCCTGCGGCTGGGCGAGGACCGTGCGCGCAGCTTCGGCGTCGATGTCAGCCGTCTTCGCATGGCCTCCCTGCTGCGCGTCAGCATCCTGGCCGGAACCTCGGTGGCCTTCGTCGGCACCATCGGCTTCATCGGTCTGGTCGGCCCGCACATCGCCCGGCTGATGCTGGGCGAGGATCATCGCTTCCTGCTGCCGGCCAGCATGCTGACCGGAGCCCTGATCATGTCGCTGGCCTCGGCGGCGTCGAAGGCGCTGATCTCGGGCGTCATCATGCCGATCGGCGTGGTCACGGCGGTGATCGGCGTGCCGGTCTTCCTGCTGCTGATCTTCCGCAATGGAGCGCGGGCGTGACGGCGATCGCTTCCGGGGGGCTGATCGTCTCGAACCTGTCCGCGGGCTATGGCGGGCGCACTGTGCTGCGCGACCTCTCGATGCCCGTGGCGGCGCCGGGGGAGGTGGTGTCCCTGATCGGCCCCAATGCGGCGGGCAAGAGCACCCTGCTGCGCGCGCTGGCGGGCCTGCATCCGGCGACGGGCTCGGTCCAGCTGGACGGGCGTGAGCTCAATGGCCTGTCGCTGGCCGAGCGGGCGCGGTCGGTGACCTACATGCCGCAGACCCTGCCGCAGGGCGTGGCCCTGACGGTGCTGGAGACCCTGGTCAGCGCCCTGCGCGCCTCGCCGGTCCAGGGCGCCGTGTCCGAGGACGAGGCGGCGACGGCGCTGGCGGTGCTGCAACGGCTCGGACTTGAGGGGCTGGCCCTGCGCCGTCTGGATCAGCTGTCCGGCGGACAGAAGCAGCTGGCCTCGTTGGCCCAGGCCGTGGTGCGGGGGCCGCGCCTTCTGCTTCTGGACGAGCCGACCAGCGCGCTGGACCTGCGTCACCAGCTGAAGGTCATGAAGCTGGTGCGCGAACTGGCCGCCGAGCGAGGCATGACCGTCATCATGGTCCTGCACGACCTGCAGGCCGCCGCCCGCGCCTCGGATCGGGTCGTGGTCCTGTCGGAGGGCGTCGTGGCCGCCGACGGCGCGCCGGAGCAGGCGATCAGCCCGGCCATCCTGGCGCAGGTCTATCAGGTCGAGGCGCGGGTCGAGCGCTGTGCGCGCGGGACCCTGCAGGTCATGGTCGACGACGTTCTCGGCTGAGGAAAAAAGACCCGACCGACAAAGCCACCGGGCCAATCGAGCAAAGAAAAGGCCCGGCCGCCGACGCGACCGGGCCAGTCTGTGAGGCGGCCGGAAAGCGCCTCAGGGAAGCTGTCCTCAGGGACGGATGATCGTCACCGTGTCGCCCGCCGGATCGACCGGGACCGGGGTGCCTTCCGGGGCGTTGCGCGGCAGGCCGCGGGCCTTGTTGGTCACATAGACGGTGTTGTCGGCGCGATTGATGGCGATGGTCTGCGGGAAGGTGCCCGTCTGCAGATTGGCCAGAACGGCGTAGCTGTTGGTGTCGACCACGGTCACCGTGCCGGCGCGGCGGTTGGCGACATAGGCCTGGTTGACGGCGCCGTTGAAGGCGACGCTCAGGGCGCCTTCGCCGGTGGCGACGCGATGCAGGACCGTGCCGTCGGTGGCGTTCATGACGGTCAGTTCGCCGGTGCCCTGGCTGGCGACGAACAGGCGGTTGCCGGCGGCGTCATGGACGACGTTGATGGCGTTCTCGGTGCCGGTCGGCCAGCGGTGGGCGACCTCGCCCGAGGCCAGATCGATCACCACGACCTGATTGGCGGTCATGTCGGTGCTGAAGGCGCGATTGCCGGCGGTGTCGATCGCCAGACCGGTCAGCACGGCGTCCACATCGATCGTGCGCTCCAGCGTATTGCCGGCGCCGTCGATGATCCACAGACGGCTCGACAGGGTGTTGGAACCGCGACCGCCGACTTCCGAGACATAGACCTTGTTGGCGGTCTCATCGACCACGACCTGACGGACGTGGGCGTTCTGACGGTCCGAGGCGATGTTGGCGACGACGCGGCCGCTGGCCAGATCGATGGCCGTGATGACGCCGGTGCGGGTGTCGGTGCCGTACAGGGTCTGGGTGCGGCTGTTCAGCGCCAGACCGTACAGCGGGTTGGCCGAGACATCGATGGCGGCGCCCGGGGTCAGGTCGGCGCTGAAGCGGGCGATGGCGGCATTGTTGGCGCCGCGCGGGCCGACGGCGGCGACCAGCACCGAGGAGTCGGCCGGGTTGACGACCAGCTCATACACCCCGCCGGGCTCGACCTTGACCGACTTGACGACGGTCGGCGCGTCGGCGGCGGCGACGGCCGTGGCCGGCTGGTTCAGGGCCATGGCGGGGGCGGCGACAGCGGCCAGCAGGGCGGCGGCGGCGACGACGGCGGCGCGGGAGGTTTTCATCGAGGAACTCCTTGGGGTTGGAAGGTCATTTCGGGGGAGAGGGTCAGGCGGCCGACAGGTCGACCCAGTAGTCGCCGCGATAGGGCACGGCGAGGAAGCGGCTGTTGATCTCGTCCAGCGTGGCGCGCGGGTTCAGATCGGCGAACAGGTTGGGGTGGATCCACTTCGCCAGCACCTCGGTGGCGACGATGTCGATCGGTGAGTTGATCAGTTGGTGTGACAGGCCGTGGGTGCGCCCGGCGCCGACTGCGCCCAGATTGGCGATGCCCCGGCGCGAGGCCACCTTGCGCAGGCTTTCGCGGGACCGGGTCTGGTCGTACTGCGGACCGACCACGAAGCCGCCGGCCTTCTCCAGATGCGGCCCGCCGGTGGCGATGTAGACGTCCGGATTGCGGTCGATGACAAACTCGAGGTTCAGCTTGCCCGAGGCCGTGGTCAGCACCTCGGCGCCGATGTTTCGGCCGCCGACGAAGGTGATGTAATCGCCGACATTGCCCTGACCGACCGAGTTGCAGCAGTCGGGGCTGTTGCCTGCGTGGGCCTCCAGGAAGACCGTCGGCTTCTGCGCGTCCGTCAGACCCGCGACCTTGTCGGAGATGACCTTCAGCCGTTCGGCGCGGAAGGCGTTGTAGGCCGTGGCCTGTTCTTCCCGCCCGGTCAGCTTGCCCAGCAGGGTGAGCGATTTCGCCTGATTTTCGAACGGGTGGGTGAAGAAGTCGATGAAGGCGACGGTGACGCCGGCGGCCTGCAACTGCGAGACCTGCGCATCGGTCGGGCCGGAACCCAGCGACACCACGGCGACCTGCGGACCCGCGGCCAGCACCGCCTCGACGTCGAAGTCCCCCGCCGAGCTGGGGGTCTTGGGCAGGGTGGCCAGCGCCGGGGTCTTCTCGACGAAGGCCCGGTACATCTCGGGGCTGATGCGGTTCACATCGCCCGACCAGGCGGCCAGGACGCTGACCGGATCGGGATGGATCAGGGCCAGGGCGATCAGATAGCGGCCGTCGTCGATCGACAGCTTGCCGACCGGCGGGGTGATCGCCAGCGGGCGGTCGCGCAGGTCAGTCAGACCGCCGGCGGCCGTACTCTCCTGCCGATCGCACCCGGCGGCAGCCAGCAACAGGCCGGCGCCGGCGCCGACGAACATGACGCGACGGTTCATCGCCACGGCCATGTTCAGAACTCCACGTTCACGCCCAGCCAGTAGCGACGACCGTCGCCCTGCTGGTCATAGGTGGCCACGTCCAGCACCTTGTCGGTGACGTTGTAGACGCCGAACTTCAGGGCGACATTGTCCTGCACCCGCCAGTTCCCGCCGATGTCGACCAGGGTGTAGTCCGGATAGAGGCGCCCCACCTGACGCGGACCGTCGAAGATGGGGGTGCCGTTGATGCCGACGCGCAGCCCGGCATTCACTTCCTCGCCGCGATAGGTGACCGAGCCCCAGAGGTTCAGGCGTTCGTTGACCTCATAGTCCGCCCGCGCATTGGCCATATGCTCCGGCGTCCGCCCCAGCGGCTGCCCGGCATACAGCCCGCCGCGCTGTTCGGAATCGGTGAAGGTGTAGTTGGCCTTCAGCGTCAGCGCGTCCGTGGCGTCCCACGTCCCGCCCAGTTCCAGACCCTGAATTCGGGCGTCGCTGACATTGTACCAATAATACAGTTGGTAAAGCGGATCCTCGTCCCATCGCACCACCTCGGCAGGCACGTCGCAAACGCCGTTGCTGTTGACGTCGGGGCCGCAGACGCGGTCGTCGGCGATCTTGTCCGTGAAGTCGGTGCGGAAGACGGTGGCGTTCAGCGACAGGGTGGACGAGGGGCGCCAGAGGGCGTTCAGCTCATAGCTGGTGCTGGTCTCGGGCTTCAGGTCCGGATCACCGATGATGACGCCGCACAGGCCCGCGCCGTAGTTGCAGTTCGCGCCGCCGGTCTCATAGGCGTAGCCGTCCGCGACGGCCCGCACTTCCGGAGCGCGGAAGCCGGTCGAGACGCCGCCCTTCAGGGTCAGGGTGTCGGTGGGGTTCCAGACCAGATAGGCGCGCGGGCTCCAGTGGTCGCCATAGCGTTTGTGGTCGTCCCAGCGCAGGCCCAGCGTCAGGGCCAGGTCGTCGGTCAGGCTGATTTCGTCCTCGGCGAAAAGGGCTCGCTGCCAGACCTCGAAGGTCGCGGCGACGTTGTCGCGAGCGCCGGGGTTCACATCGACCAGTTCGTTCTCGATGATCTGGCCGCCGAAGACGAGGTTGTGGTCGCCCAGGGGCGTCCCGGTCAGCGGAACGTGGAACAGGGCGTCCCAGACCGTATTGGTGATCTCCGGCGCGCGGGCGCCGCGGATCAGGGTTCCGGTCGCATCGGCGGTGTAGGTCTCGCGCTGGGCGTCCTCGCGCAGGACCGACAGGGCGCTGGTGCCCCAGCTCCAGTTTCCGTTCCAGGCCAGGGACACGGCGTCACGGCTGTGCTCGTTGCGGACGCTGCGACCGGTCGGCGCGACCGTCAGGCCCGCGGTGCTGAAGCGGTCAATGCGCGCGATGTCATATTGAAGCAGAACCTCGTGGTCGGGGGTCGGCGTCCAGGCCAGACGACCGGCGAGATTGTACTCTTCCGAGCCCATCATCCCGGTGCTGCTGGGGGCGTTGAAGATGTCGTCTTCGTCCCGCTCCAGGGTGCGACCCCAGAGCTGAAGGCCCAGCTGGTCGGCGATCAGCGGACCGGCGGCGTAGAACTGGCCCTGATACCAGTCGCCACTGTCGCCGCTCTCCTGCGAAACATAGTCGGCGCCGACCGAGCCGCCCCAGCGCGCCGGAACCTTCTTGGTGATGATGTTGACCACGCCGCCCAGGGCGTCCGAGCCATAGAGCGACGACATCGGGCCGCGTACGACCTCAATCCGTTCAATGGCGCCGACCGGCGGCATGAAGTTCTGTTCCAGACCGCCGTTTCCGTTCACCCGGGCTTCGCGGGTCGACTGGCGACGACCGTCCACCAGCGTCAGGGTGTAGGCGCCGGGCAGGCCGCGGATCAGGATGTCCTGGAAGTTCGAGCCGCCGCTGACCGATACGCCCTCGACGTCACGCACGGCGTCGAACAGATCGACATAGGCCTTGTTCTCCAGCTGCTCGCCCGTGACCACGGAGATCGAAGCGGGGGCCTGCGCCACCGTCTGTGCACGGGTCGACGCCGTCACCACCACGTCGTCCAGGGCCGAAGGTTGCTGGCTCGGCGCGGTCTGCGCCATCGCCATGGCGGGCAGGGCGCTGACACCGGCGAGGAGGGTCAGGGCGAAGGGAAGACGCAGCATCAAGGGGGCCATTCGTATCAAGCGGAGCAGCGCATTTACTGCGAGTCACTCTCAAAAACAAATGCGGGGTTGTCGCAGGCGCTTCCGCGTCGCTCAGATCGCGGTCGAGGGCTCGTCGGCCGCGCGTCTCATCCACGCCCGGAATGTCGCCATGGCGGGACTATCGGGGCGGGAGTGAAGGCGGGTCAGCCAGTAGCCGCCCAACGCCACCTCGGCCTCGAATGGCCGGACAAGGCGCTCGGCCGCCAGGTCACGGGTGAACATCACCGCAGGCGCGAGGGCGACGCCCAGGCCGGACGCGGCGGCGTGAGCGGTCAGGACGGAGTTGTCGAAGACCGGTCCGCGCAGGGGCGGACAGGGGGCGCCCGCCGCCTCGAACCAGCGGGTCCATTCGTCCGCCCGATAGGAGCGCAGCAGGGTTTCGCCGATCAGGGACGCCGGATTGTGCAGGCGTGTCGCCAGCGCGGGCGCGCACAGGGGCGTGAGCGGGGCGGACATGATCGGCTCGGCGTGGGTGCCATGCCAGGCGCCGTCACCGTAGCGGATGGCCAGGTCCAGACCTTCGCCGGCCAGATCGACCCGGTTGTTGTTGGTCATGATCCGCAGGTCGATGTGCGGGTTCTCGCGATTGAAGGCCTCCAGTCGCGGCAACAACCAGCCGGCGGCGAAGGCGCCGACCACGCCGACGGTCAGCGCCTCCTGCAGCCGTCCGCCCGCATAGCGGTCAAGTGTGGCGCCGACCCGATCGAAGGCGTCGGCCAGCACGGGCACCAGAGCCTGCCCCTCGTCGGTCAGGGCCAGTCCGCGCGGCAGGCGGCGGAACAGGGTGACGCCCAGTCGGCGCTCCAGCTGGGCGACCTGATGGCTGACCGCGCCCTGGCTGACACACAGTTCGAGGGCCGCGCGGGTGAAGTTCAGGTGCCGCGCCGCGGCCTCGAAGGCGCGCAGGGCGTTCAGCGGAAGTTGGGCGCGGTCCATGGCTGAGGCATGAGATCAGTTCATGGCTTTGTCCAGATATGATGCTTTGTCGGCGGACGGATCGCCGCCCATTCTTCTTCGCGTCCCCCAACGAGGAGTGAGTGATGAGACGCGTTTCCGGTCTGCTGACCGCCGCCCTTCTGGCCCTGACCGCAGGCTGCGTCCAGGCTGAGCCGCAGCAGGACGCCCCGGCCGCACGGGCGCGGCCCGATCCGGCGCATGATCCGCTGCTGCAGCCCATTGCGTCGGAATACGCTAGCCAGTGGCTGGCGGTGGAGATCCCGACCCGCATCCATGGCAATACCTTCTCTGTGGGCTTCGGTGGCTTGACCGTCGTCCTGATCTCGACCTCTGACGGTCTGGTGCTGGTCGACGGCGCCCTGCCGCAGGCGGTGCCCGCGATCGAGGACAACATCCGCCGGCTCGGCTTCCGCATCGAGGACGTGAAATACATCCTCAGCACCGAGCCTCATTATGATCACGCAGGGGGGCTGGCCGCCCTGGCGCGAGACACCGGGGCGACCGTGGTGGCCAGTCCGGCTGCGGCGGCGGTGCTGCAGCGCGGGCGCAGCGGGGCGGATGATCCGCAGGCGGCCTGGCTGGAGGCCTTTCCGCCGGTGGAGCGGGTCCGCGCCCTGCGGGACGGCGAGGTCCTGCGGCTGGGCGATGTGGCGATCACCGCCCGCGCCACGCCGGGCCACACCCCCGGCAGCATGAGCTGGAGCTGGCGGTCCTGCGAGGGCGAGGCCTGCAAGGAGCTGGTGTTCGGCTCCAGCCTGAACCCGATCTCGGCCGACGGTTACCGGTTCACCGACCCCGCCAACCGGGCGCTTCTGGACGGCTTCCGGGCAACCTTCGCCAGCCTGCGCGCCATGCCCTGCGACATCCTGCTGACCGCCCACCCGAGCCAGTCGGGCGGCGATGAGCATATGGCGCATCTCCGGCAGGGCGTGACGCCCAATCCCTTCATCGACCCCAACGCCTGTCGGGCCTATGCCGACAAGTACGAGGCCCTCCTCGATCGCCGGCTGGAGCGGGAGCGGCAGGGGCGCGACTAGAACGAACGGTGCGGCGCGAACCAAAGGCGGGTTCGCGCCGTTCCTGCCCCGACTGTATGGAGTGACGCCATGACGTTCGATCCGGTTTCGCCTTCGCCGCGCTTTCGCGTCCAGCCCTGGATGATCGGCGCCGGCGTGGCGGTTGTGGCCGTCGGCGGCCTGGCGTTCGTGCTCCTGCGGGGTGGATCAGCGGACGGGTTCCATGGCAGCGACCAGATGCAGGTTGAGGTCGTGGCGCCGGTCGAACCCGAGATCCAGCCGGGAGCGACCATGGAGGTCGGACCTCTGGTCGACGGCTACACCCACGTCGCCCTTCCCGCGCAGGGCGGTGAGGAAGAGATCTATGTCGCCGACTATGAGACGCCCTGGGTCGAGCCGCTGCCGCCCTTGCGGGAGGTCTCCACTGTCGCCTGGCGCAGCGATGGCGGGGAAGAGGACCTCCGCCCCCGGGGCGAAGTGACCCGATCTGACGGAAGCCGTTTCGGCTTTGACCAACCGTCCCCCGATTATGCGGCCGAGCGTCGCGCGCGGCAGGAGCGGTTGGACCGGATTCAGGCTGATCAGGCCAGCCGGGGCAGGCCCGGGACGCCGGTGGCCGGACCCGATCTGGATCGCGAGTCAGCGTTCTACTGACATTCGGCAAGCAGATGGCGGGAACTTGACCCGGCGTGATCTTGGCAGCCGCCTTCCAGCGGTCTAGGTCGGAGCCTCAACCGTCCCTTAGGGAGAGACGCAAATGGTCGATCTGGCTCAAGTCACCGAACACATCCGCGGCGCCGTTGGCGACAATTCCGGTCTGGGCAAGACCGTGAAGCTCGACCTGGGCGACGCCGGCAAGATCTTCATCGACGGCGCCTCGACGCCGAACACCGTGACCAACGAGGACAAGCCCGCCGACGCCACCGTGTCGATCAGCTGGGACGACTTCATGTCCCTGTCGGAAGGCAAGCTGGACCCGATGATGGCCTTCATGCAGGGCAAGCTGAAGATCGCCGGCGACATGATGATCGCCCAGAAGCTGGCTCCGCTGCTGAAGCGCTGATCTTGAAGACGCAGAACTGATTATTGGCGGCGCGGCTCCGGAAGAGGGCCGCGCCGTTTTCGTATCGAGGAGGACGACCCATGGATTTCCGTCATAGCGACAAGGCCCTGCACTGGCAGGAGCGCGTGCAGCGCTTCATGGACGAAAAGGTGCTGCCCCGTTCGGCGGAATACTGGGCCGAGGTGAAGGCGGACCACACGGTTCAGCCCAAGGCCATGGAAGAGATGAAGGCCCAGGCGAAGGAAGCCGGCCTGTGGAACATGTTCCTGCCGGGCGATCACGGCGCGGGCCTGACCAACCTCGAATACGCCCCGCTGGCGGAGATCATGGGCCGCCATCTGTGGACGGCCGAGGTGTTCAACTGCAACGCCCCCGACACCGGCAACATGGAAGTCCTGCACATGTACGGCAGCGCCGAACAGCAGGCGCAGTGGCTGAAGCCGCTGATGAACGGCGACATCCGCTCGGCCTTCCTGATGACCGAGCCGGCCGTGGCCTCTTCCGACGCCACCAACATCGAGACCCGCATCGAGCGCGACGGCGACCACTATGTGATCAACGGCCGCAAATGGTGGTCGACCAACATGGCGCACCCGAACGTCGCCATCACCATCGTCATGGGCAAGACCGACACCGGCGCCGCCACCCACCAGCAGCAGTCGCAGGTCCTCGTTCCCACCAATACACCCGGCTTCCGCGTCGAACGGATGCTGTCGGTGTTCGGCTATGACGAGCGCCCGATCGGCCACGCCGAGGTCGTCCTCGACAACGTCCGGGTGCCGGTCTCCAACCTGATCGCCGGCGAGGGCCGCGGCTTCGAGATCGCCCAGGGCCGCCTCGGACCGGGCCGCATCCACCACTGCATGCGCACCATTGGGGCGGCGGAGCGCGCCCTGGACCTGATGGTCGAACGCCTGCTGAGCCGCACGGCCTTCAAGAAGAAGATCGCCGAGCACTCGGTCTGGGAACAGCGCGTCGCCGAGGCCCGCATCAATATCGAGATGTGCCGCCTGTCGGTGCTGAAGGCCGCCTGGATGATCGATCAGGCGGGCGCCAAGAACGCCAAATCCGAGATCGCCCAGATCAAGGTCGCTGCCCCGCGCATGGCCTTGAAGATCATCGACGACGCCATCCAGGCGTTCGGCGGCGCCGGGGTGTCGGGCGACTTCCCGCTGGCCGAGCTGTACGCAGGCGTGCGCACCCTGCGTCTGGCCGACGGTCCGGATGAAGTCCACAACCGCACCATCGCCAAGCTGGAATACGCCAGGCACGGCGGACGCTGACCCTTCCGCCCGGCTCCTGACGGGGCCATATGGCGGGAATGGCGATGAGAGGTGAACGCGGGGCCGGGCGACGGCAGGGATCGGAAGCAAAGGCGGCGCAAGCCGGGCTGACGACCCCGACCGACGGCCCGCCCACCCTGCAGGCCCTGGCCGACCTGATGCGTCTGGTCGGCCGGTCCAATGCGCCGCAACTGAAGCTGCGTCTGGCCGCGGCCATCGGCATGACCCTCGCGGGCAAGGCGTTGGGCGTCGTCGCCCCGCTGGTGCTGGGCGCGGCGGTCAACCATCTGGCGGCGGGGCAGGGCGCTGCGGTCGCCGTCGGCTGGGGCTTTGCCGCCTTCGCCGTCGGCTGGGCCATCGTCCGCCTGCTGTCGGCCATTGCGCCCAATGCGTCGGACGTGGTGTTTGCCCCCGTGCGCTCGGCGGCCCAGCGCACCGCGGCGACCGAAACCTTCGCCCATGCGCTCAGCCTGTCGCTGGACTTCCACCAGACCAAGCGTTCCGGCGCCCTGTCGCGGACGATGGATCGCGGCTCGCGCGCGGTCGATTTCCTGCTGCGCATCCTCGCCTTCAACCTGATCCCGACCGGCGTGGAGCTGGTGCTTGCCGCGGGTGTTCTGGCGAGCAAGTACGACTGGCGGTTCGGGGCCATCGCCGTGATCGTGGTGGCGGTCTACGCCATCTCGACCTTCGCCCTGTCCAACTGGCGCATCGAGCACCGGCGCGAGATGAACGCCGCCGACACCCAGGCCGCCGGCGTCTCGGTCGACGCCCTTCTGAACTATGAGACGGTCAAGTCCTTCGGCGCCGAAGCGCGGGCGGCCCGCAGCTATGACGCGGCGCTGGGCGACTACACGCGCGCGGCCCTGAAGGCGAACAGCTCTCTGGCGCTGCTGAACATCATCCAGGCCGTGATCATGAACCTCGGTCTGGGCGTCATGGCCGTGCTGGCGGGCTTCGAGGCGGCGGCGGGCCGGATGGGCCCGGGGGATGTGACCGCTGCGGTCCTGATCCTGATCTCGCTCTATGCTCCGCTGAACATCCTGGGCTTCGCCTATCGGGAAATCCGCCAGTCCTTCATCGACATGGAGGAGATGCTGAAGGTGACGCGTCAGACTCCGCAGGTGGCCGACGCCGCCGATGCGGCCCCCCTGAACCGGGCCGCCGGCGTCAATGGCGCGGCCCTGACCTTCGAGCATGTGGGCTTCCGCCATGACGCCCGGGCCAATGGGCTGGAGGATGTCAGCTTCCATGCCGCGCCGGGGACCACGACCGCCCTGGTCGGACCGTCGGGCTCCGGCAAGTCCACCATCGTCAAACTGGCCCTGCGCCTGCTCGATCCGCAGGAAGGACAGGTGCTGGTCGATGGCGTCGACGCCCGGGCGGTGACGCAGGAGAGCCTGCGCGCGGCGGTGGCCCTGGTTCCGCAGGACGTGGCCCTCTTCAATGACACCCTGCGCGCCAACATCGGCTTCGCCCGGCCGGATGCGGATGAGGCGGCGATCTGGGCGGCGGCGGAGGCGGCGGAACTGGCGGACTTCATCGGCCAGCTTCCCGACGGCATGAACACGATCGTGGGCGAGCGCGGCCTCAAGCTGTCAGGCGGCGAGCGCCAGCGGGTGGGCATTGCGCGCGCCCTGCTGGCCGACCCCTGCATCCTGATCCTCGACGAGGCGACCAGCGCCCTTGACAGCCGGACCGAGGCGGCGATCCAGAAGACCCTGCGCAAAGCGAGGACGGGACGAACGACGCTGGTGGTGGCCCACCGGCTGTCGACGATCGCCGATGCGGACCAGATTCTGGTGCTCAAGGCCGGACGGATCGTCGAGCGCGGCGCCCACCACGAACTGGTGGCGCGTCAGGGCGGCGAATACGCGGCGCTTTGGCGCAAGCAGACGCGCGGGGCGCGGGTGAAGGCCGGGCTGGAGGTCTGAGCTAGTCCGTCTGGGTCAGTTTTCGGCTGACCATCTGCTGCAGGCTGTCGCGCACCTTCTGCCGGGCCTCGGCGTCGTCGGACAGGGCGAGCAGCAACTGCATCGACTGGGCGTAGACCGGCAAGACCCGCCAATCGAACGGACGCTCGGGTGTCGCCGCGTCGATCAGGTCACACAGGCCCACTGCGGCCGCATGCAGGTCGGTCATGCCGAACGGCCCGGCGGCGTCGATGACGCCGTTGGCCGCCCGATAGGCGGCGCCCAGGGTCGCCATGGTCTGTTCCGGGTTCTCCGGCGCGGTGATCGCCGCCAGTTCCGCGATACGGTCAGCGACCTCGGCGGCGCTGCGCGGTTGCAGGGCGTCCAGATTGGCCTTGGCCTGGGACAGGGCTGTGCCGATGCTGACGCCGCCGGCCTCGTCGATGATCTTCGACAGGCGCGATTTGCGGCGGGCGTGGGTGATGACGGTCATGCGGCGCCTCCCTCGGTCTGGGCGGCGGCCTGTTCGGCGGCGTGCTTCAGCTTGCGGATGATGTCGGCGCGCCGCTCGGCGCCTGGCGGCTTGCCCTCCCGGAACCGCCGATCGGGGCCGAAATAGTCGCCGACCTCCAGGAAGGGCCGGGTGTCGCGGGCGACGAAGATGATCCGCTCCAGCAGGCTGGCGGCGCTGAAGGGCTTGGTGATGACGAAATTGGCGCTGCAGTCCCGCGCCTCGGTCACCCGTGAGCGGCGGATGTGGCTGGCGGTCATGATGACGGGCGCGAAGGCGTTGGGATCCAGTCCCGACCGGCGCAGCCAGCGGACCAGCTCATAGCCGTCCACGTCCGGCATCTCGGTGTCCACGACCAGCAGGTCGATGGGGTGATCCTTGAGGATCTCCATCGCCTCGGCCGCGCTGTGACAGGCATAGCGGGTCTTGATGCCGAACCCCAGAAGGGCGCTGGCCGTGATGTCGAGGCCGAAGGGCGAGTCGTCGACCACCATGGTGACCGCGCCGGTCAGATTGATGACCGCGCTCTCGCGCAGGCTGTCCAACCCCAAACTCATGCCCAGAACCCCACCACAGGTTGCGGCGCGAATCGAACTTCGCCGCGCCCGAAGGGTGGTCGGTTCGTGGTGATCAGAAGGTTAACGCGACCGGCTCAGCCCAGACGACCGATGGCGTAGAACCGGTCGGCGCGGGCCTTTCGCAGTTGCTCGGGCGAGAGGCCGGCCATGGAGTCCAGTTCCTCGACCAGCACGTCGCCGACGCCCTTGATCGCCGCGTCGCGGTCGGTGTGGGCGCCGCCCAGCGGCTCGCCGATGATGCGGTCCACGATCTTCAGATCGATCAGATCCGGGCCGGTGATCTTCATCGCCATGGCGGCGTCCTTGGCCCGGCTGCCGTCGCGCCACAGAATGCCCGCGGCGCCTTCCGGCGAGATGACCGAATAGATCGAGTGCTCGAGCATCAGCACGCGGCTGGCCGCGGCGATGGCGATGGCGCCGCCCGAACCGCCTTCACCGGTGATGGTAGCGATGGAGGGCACGCCCAGCGTCAGGCCGCGCTCGGTCGAGCGAGCGATGGCCTCGGCCTGTCCGCGCTCCTCGGCGCCGAGACCCGGATAGGCGCCGGCGGTGTCGACGAACGACAGGACCGGCAGGCCGTACTGCTCGGCCAGATCCATCAGACGCACCGCCTTGCGGTAGCCCTCGGGGCGAGCCATGCCGAAATTGTGGGTCAGGCGCGTCTGGGTGTCGTGGCCCTTCTCGTGGCCCATGACCACGACCGGCCGGCCGCGCAGACGGGCCAGACCGCCGAGGATCGCCTGATCGTCGCCGAACTGGCGGTCGCCCTTCAGCTCGACGAAATCGGTGAACAGGCCCTCGATGTAGTCGACGAAGTGCGGCCGCTGCGGGTGGCGCGCGACCTGCGTCTTCATCCAGGGGTCCAGACCGCCGTAGATCTTCTTGCGAAGCTGCTCGGCCTTCTTCTGGAGCCCGTCGATTTCGGAATCGAACGAGCCCGCGGTCGAGGCGAGCAGGGAGAGCTCCTCGATCTTCGCCTCCAGATCGGCGATCGGCTTTTCGAACTCGAGGTAGTGCGTGGCCATCAAGGCGTCCGGAACTGGCGCGCCCGTTGGCGCTTCGGAAGGCGGCGGAACCTAGTCAGGTCAACGCCGGGGAGCAAGCGGGGTTCAGAAGGCTTTGGGCAGACCCGCCTGTTTGAGGATGTTGTTTGCCGTGTGTCGGCTCTTCGAACGCGGGACGATAAGGGCATGGGGATGATCCGGATGCCGCCATTTCTCATGGCTTCCCTTGGCGTTTTCGATGCGTCGCCAGCCCGCAGCGTAGAGCAGGGCGGTGAGCTCAGGGTAGAAGTCCTTGGGCATGGTGTTCGCTCAACTTCGATGCCGAAGCCTTGCGTCACGACGAGCTTGAAACAATGCACCGCGACCGAGCGGGGCGAACATGGTCAGGCCGCGATGACATCGAAGCCGCCCGAGGCTTCGAAACGGATCGGCACCGGGCCGGTGATCCCGAGGTTCTCGGCCAGCAGTTCGGGGGCGAAGTGGCGGGCGAGGGACTCGAACTCGGCGAGGGTGGCGGTTTCCAGAACCAGTCCCGGGATGTTGGACTCGCTGCACCAGACGCTGGCCTCAGCGTCCCAGATCGCCTTGACGTAGAAGGACTGGGTCATGGGCGAACTATGCGCTCCTACTCGTCCCTCGCCAAGGGATGCTTCTCCTGCACCATCTTCGCCAGTCGGTCAGTGGCGACGTGGGTGTAGATCTGGGTCGTGGCGATGTCGGCGTGGCCCAGCAGGGTCTGGACGATGCGCAGGTCGGCGCCGCCCTCCAGCAGGTGGGTGGCGAAGGCGTGGCGCAGGACGTGGGGGCTGACCCGCGCCGGGTCGATCCCGGCGTCGATGGCGGCCTGATCCAGCATCTGGGCGAAGCGGCGGGGCGTCAGCGAAGCCTTGCCGACCGGGGAGGGGAAGAGCCATGGGCTGTCGGGCGCTTCGGGCTTGCGCACGGCGTCGCGGGCGGCCAGCCAGGCCTTCACCGCCTCGCGCGCCGAGGCGTTCAGCGGGGCCAGCCGCTCCTTGCCGCCCTTGCCGCGCACGATCAGCCAGGCGGGATCGCGGCGCACGGCCTCGACCTTCAGCGCCAGTAGTTCGGACACCCGCAGGCCCGAGGCGTAGGCCAGCTCGACCAGCGCCACCATTCGGACGCCCCCCGCGCCGTCGCGGGCGGCGGCGGCCTCCAGCAGGGCCTCGATCTCCTCGCGGGTCAGGACCTTGGGCAGGGATCGTCCCTGTTTGGGCGCGTCCAGACGGCGCGAGGGATCGTCCTGTCGCCAGCCTTCGCCGAGGGCGAAGCGGTAGAACTGGCGCACGGCGGCCCGGCGTCGGGACTGGGTCGCGGGCGACAGGCCGCGCGTCGCCAGACCGGCGTACCAGGCTTCCACCGCCGTATCATCCGCGCTCATCAGTCCGCCGTCCACGCCGCCTTCAGCATCGGCCAGATCGCGGGCGTAGGCGGACAGGGTGTGGGGGGAAGCGTCCCGCTCCACCGCCATCATCTCGAGGAAGGCTTCGATCTGGGGGCTGCTCATCTGGCCCCCTTCGCCACAGCGCGGGTTCGTGTACAGGTGAAGGCGACCATGACGTGCCTGCGCCCATCCTCCCCGTCGCCCTCCACCCGCCGCCCGCTGTCGCGAGGCGCGCGATGACCGATTCCGAGGCGATTCCCGTCCATCAGCGCACCATAGCGCTGGTCGGGCTGATGGGCGTGGGGAAATCGACGGTGGGCCGCCGGCTGGCCCGACGGCTGGACCTGCCCTTCGCCGATGGGGACGAGGAGATCGAATCGGCCGCGGGCATGACCGTTTCGGAGATCTTCGCGAGCATGGGCGAGGGCGAGTTTCGGGCGGGGGAGGCGCGGGTGATGCGCCGTCTGCTTGAAGGACCGCGTCTGGTGCTGGCCACCGGCGGCGGCGCCATGCTGAACCCGGACACCCGCGCCCTGATGAAGGCCCGGGCCGTCACTGTGTGGATGCGGGCCGATCTTGAGGTCATCGCCCAGCGGGTGCAGCGGCGCGATACCCGTCCGCTGCTGCGGGGCAAGGATCCGCTGGAGACCCTGAAGACGCTGGCCGAAGCCCGCTATCCCCTCTACGGCGAGGCGGATCTGACGGTCGATGTGGCCGGCGGCGCGCATGCGCAGGCGGTGGACGCCATTGTGCAGGCGCTGGAGGCCCACGGGGCGATGGAGATGAAGGCGTGACGACGACGGTTCCGGTCTCGGGCGGGGACTTCCGCCCCTATGACGTCGTCGTGGGACGCGGCCTGCTGGGCGAGCTTGGCGCGCGCATCGCGCCTCTGGCCAGGGGGCGCACGGTCGTGGTCACCGACGAGACGGTGGCCAACATCCACGGTCCGGCGGTGCTGGAGGCGCTGGAGCAGGCGGGCATTCGCGCGCGGCTGCTGGCGGTTCCGGCGGGCGAGGGCTCCAAGTCGTTCGCGGAGCTGGAGCGGGTGCTGGACCGGATGCTGGCCTTCGGGCTGGACCGCAGCGACGTAGTGGTGGCCCTGGGCGGCGGCGTGGTCGGCGATCTGGCTGGTCTGGCGGCGGCCCTCTACATGCGCGGCATCGACTTCGTTCAGGTGCCGACGACCTTGCTGGCGCAGGTGGACAGTTCGGTCGGCGGCAAGACGGCCATCGACACCCCGCGCGGCAAGAACCTGATCGGGGCCTTCCACCAGCCGCGTCTGGTGCTGGCCGACATCGATGTGCTGGGCACCCTGCCGGAGCGGCAGGTCCGGTCGGGCTGGGCCGAGGTGCTGAAGCACGGTCTGATCTGTGATGCGGCCTTCTTCGACTGGCTGGCCGGTGAGGGCGCGGCGGGGGCGAAGGGCGATCCGGCGGCCCTGCAGCGGGCCGTGGAGCGGTCGGTCGAGATCAAGAGCGCCGTGGTCGGCGAGGACGAGAAGGAGGCGGGCCGGCGGGCCCTGCTGAACCTCGGCCACACCTTCGGTCACGCCATCGAGGCCGAGCTGGGCTTTGACGAGGATGCGCTGACCCATGGCGAGGCTGTGGCGCTGGGCTGCGCCATGGCCTTCCGCTATTCGGCGGCGCAGGGGCTGTGCCCGCAGGCCGACGCGGACCGGGTCGAGGCGGTGACGGCGGCGGCGGGCCTGCCGGTGCGGCTGGCGGAAGCCGGGAGCTTCAAGGCCGAGGCCCTGATCCAGCGGATGGCGGGGGACAAGAAGGCCGAGGGCGGCCGCCTGACCCTGATCCTGGCCCGCACCATCGGCGACGCCTTCACCGACAAGAACGTGGACCGCGCGGCCCTGACCGCCTTCCTGAAAACCGAGGGCGCGGCCTAGTCCACCGCGCGGCAGGTGGTGGCGGGCAGGCCGTCGGCGGTCCAGGTGGCCATGGCGCCCTTGCCGCGCAGTTCGTAGCCGGAGGCCCGATACCAGATGCCGTCGGCCGAACGCTCCTGGAACAGGTCGACGGCCTCGCCCTCCGAGTTGCGGACGGTGGCCATCTGGCGGGGATTGTCGAAGTCGACAGTCAGGCGCTGGCTGTCATTGCAGAGATAGACGGAGCGGATGACCCGGTTGAGGGCGCGGTCCTGAACCTCGGCGCCGGTGCGGCGACGGGCGGTCTGGGCCTCCTCGGCGCGCTCGCGCACCGAATCACCGTCGGTCGGCGCCTCCGCCGGACGCTGTCCGCAGGCGGCCAGCGAGAGGACCGCGAGGGCCGGGACCAGAAGCGTCTTCATGCGGAACAAGCCTTGCCGTTACAGGAGCCGGCGCATCAACGCGCTGTGCCGGTCGCCGTTCCTTTGCGGCGGGCGCGGAAGAAGGAGCGGAGGAGGTCGCCGCCTTCCGTGGCCAGGACCCCGCCCTGAACCGTAGGTCGCCAGTGGCAGGTGGGCTGGTCGAAGAAGCGAGGGCCGTGGGCGACGGCGCCGCCCTTGGCGTCGTCCGCGCCCCAGACGACGCGGCCGATGCGGGCGTGGCTGATGGCCCCGGCGCACATGGCGCAGGGTTCGAGCGTCACATAAAGAGTCAGCCCGGTGAGCCTGTAGTTGCCCAGCTTTTGGGCGGCGGCGCGCATGGCGACGATCTCGGCGTGGGCGGTCGGGTCATGGGCGCCGATGGGGCCGTTGCGACCCTCGGCCACCACCTGACCGGTGGATTCGTCGACGATCACACAGCCGACCGGAGTCTCTCCGTTGTCCGCCGCCGCTTGCGCGCAGGCCAAGGCCATGCGCATGAACCGCTCATCATGGCCTTCCATCCCCGAGACAACGACAAGAAGCCGCGCCCGCGTCAAGACGGCGACCGCGACGGCCCCCGCAAACCCTCCGCCAAGGGCCCCCGCGCCGACGGCCCGCGCGGTGACAAACCCGCCGGAAAGTTCGGCGCGAAGCCGGGCGCCAAACCGGGCGGCAAGCCCGCCGACGAGGCCCCCAAGCGTAGCGAGCGCATCGCCAAGGCCATGGCCCGGGCGGGAATCGCCTCGCGCCGTGAGGTCGAGCGCCTGATCGGCCTGGGCCAGGTGGCGGTGAACGGCAAGATTCTGGACACGCCGGCGACGCTGGTGACCCGCGACGACGTGATCACGGTCAACGGCAAGCCCATCGGGGCGGCGCAGGCGACGCGCGTGTGGCGCTATCACAAGCCCGCCGGGCTGGTGACCTCGCACGGCGACCCGCAGGGCCGTCCGACCGTGTTCGACGCCCTGCCCAGCGGCCTGCCGCGGGTGATCTCGGTCGGTCGTCTCGATCTGAACACCGAGGGCTTGCTGATCCTGACCAACGACGGCGAGTTGAGCCGGGCGCTGGAGCTGCCGTCGACCGAACTGGTCCGTCAGTACCGGGCGCGGGCGCGGGGTCGCATCACCCAGGCCGAACTGGACAAGCTGAAGGACGGGGTGACCGTCGACGGAATCCGCTACGGCCCGATCGAGGCCACCCTCGACAAGGCAAAGGAGAAGGCCGAGGGCGAGAAGTCGTCGGCCAATCTGTGGATCAGCGTCTCGATCACCGAGGGCAAGAACCGGGAAGTCCGCAAGGTGCTGGAGAGCATCGGCCTGACCGTGAACCGGCTGATCCGTCTGGCCTATGGCCCGTTCCAGCTGGGCACCCTGCCGGTGGGTTCGGTGGAAGAGGTCGGCCCGCGGGTGATCCGCGAACTTCTGAGCGAGCATATCCGCCCCGAGAACCTGCCGACCGGCAATACGGTCAGCACGCCTGCGCCGATCCCCGGTCGCCGCACCTCGGCGCCCATCGTGAAGGGCAGCTCGGGCTCGGCCATGTCGGACCCGTCGCGCAAGCCGAGCCGCGTCCGCGCCGCCGAGGCCGCCGCGACCGAAGGCGGCGAGACCGGCCGCCGGGCGCCGAAGGGCGAAGGCTGGGCCAAGGCCAAGCCGAAGTTCGAGCACACCAAGACCTTCAAGCCGCGTGAGCGCACCGCGCCCGCCCGCAAGGACGACCGCACCGGGGACGGCGAGCGGCCCAAGCGCGCCTTCACGCCGCGCGACGACCAGTTCATCGACGACCGGCGCAAGCCGGCGGGCGGCCCCCGCAAGACCGGGGGCAAGCCTGCGTTCGGGGACAAGCCGCGTAGCGGCGGCGCCGGTCGTCCTTCGGGCGGCTTTGGGGCCAAGCCGGGTGGATCGCGTCCTTCGGGCGGCGGCTTCGGCGGCAAGCCGGGCGGCGGCGGTGGTCGTGGCGGGCCGCGTGGTCCGCGCTCGGGCGGCTGATCCATGCGGATCGTCGCAGGCAGCCTGAAGGGGCGGGCCATCACCGCGCCCGAGGGCCAGAACACCCGTCCGACCTCGGACCGGGCCCGTCAGGCCATCTTCAACGTGCTGGAACACGCCAGCTGGGCCGAGCCGCTGAACGGGGCCCGGGTCATCGACCTGTACGCCGGCTCGGGCGCGCTGGGCTATGAGGCCATCAGCCGGGGGGCGGCCTTCGCCCTGTTCGTCGAGATCGAGGACGAGGCGCGTGGCGCCATCCGCGAGAACGCCGACGCCTGGGGGCTGATGGGCCGGACCCGCGTGCATCGCCGCAGCGCCACCGACCTGGGCGTCCGCCCGGGCTCGGCGGGCGAGGCCTTCGACATCGCCTTCCTCGATCCGCCCTACCGCAAGGGACTGGGGGAGCAGACGCTGGCGCGACTGCTGGAAGGAAACTGGCTGAAGCCCGGAGCGACCGTGGTGTTCGAGCGCGGTTCGGACGAGCCGGAGATCGAGACGCCGGGTTATGAGCGGCTGGACGCCCGCGACTATGGCGCGGCGCGGGTGCTGTTCCTGCGGGTCAAGGCGGCGTCGGAGAGCTGATTTCAGGCTCAGGGACCGCCGGGTGGACGGCCTTCGCGGCCCCTGAGGCGGCGGGCGGCCCGTTTCGAGGGGCGGTCAGTCTCCAGAATGTGCACTCCGGAAAAAATGGAGTGCACATCGTGCACATTTTCTAGCGTGGCGGGGGCTGACGAGGGCGACTCGCGCACAGGTGAGGACAAGGCCACGGCTTCATCCGGATGTTCGTCGTCCGGCGTATCCGCCGCCAGCAGGGCGATGATCTCCCTGCGGCTCATGCCCGGAAAGAGGTCGGCGTCCAGGGTGTCGCGCTCGTCCCGCAGTTCGTACCAGAGCCGGCGCCAGCGCAAAGCCTCCGTCGACTTGCCGTGTTCGAGCGCATGGATGAAACGCAGGCGGGCGATCTCGATCTGCTCGTCGCCATTGATGTCGCCGTAGATCGAGAAGTCCGGGTCGGTCGGCGACGGATCGTCCTGATCCACACGACGCCAGCCGTATTTGCGGGCGCGTCGACGGAAGGCCGATAGGCCCAGGTCGTGGCGGCGGCAGACCGCTTCGGCGTTGAGACCCGCAACGTAGTCATCACGGGCCTGGGCCCAGGTTTCAGGTGAGCGGATGCGGTAGGGTTCGGTCATCTGCATATCGTAGAACGTCGGTACGTCATTTTTGGTCGTACGGGATCGGACGCGCGCGCTTTTGACGTCGCGCGCGTCCTTGGCCCGCTACCAGCGGCGGACCGTCACCCGGTTGTCGAGTTGGGCTCGCATGCGGCTCAGGCCGTCACGGTTGACCCGGTAGGGGCCGCCGTTGCGGCTGACGATCAGCCCCTTGGTCTTCAGCTTGCGCCAGACCGCGAGGGTGCAGTCCTCGAGACGGTAGCCGTCGCGGGTGATGCAGTCTGCGCTGACGAGGCGGCCGTCGTCGTCGCGTTCGAGGATGATCCCGCCGCCCTGGGCCAGGGCGTGCAGGGTGCGTTGCTCCGCACGGGAGATGTTCATGTCGGAATGTCCGGAAAGGCATGAAGAGACGCGCCAGCGCAGTCACGCTGACGGGCGGTTCAGAGGCGTTTCACAGGCGATGCTGCGAGGCCTCAGGCCTGTCGCACAATCTCGGACATACACTTCCCGACGGGGGTTGAGGTCGGGGATATAGCGCGGATGGGCGTTGAGGGCGAGGGGAGCTCAGAGCACCTCGTTTACACCGAGGGGGCCGGGGCGTCTGGCGCAGACGCGAGAAGCCGTGTCAGGGTGTCTGCATGACCCGGATCGACCGCCGCGCCTTCATGGCCGTTTCCGCCGCTTCCGCCGCCGTGATCGGCGCGGGCTCCCGTGTTCAGGCGAAGGAGGCGGGCTGGACCGCCCGCGCGTCCCTGCCGTGGATGGCGCAGGAGATCTATGCGGCGGTGCATGAGGGGAAGATCGTCACCGCCGGCGGGCTGGTGATGCGGCGGGGCCAGCCCCTGCACGTCGAGGACCGCGTCGGCGCCTACGATCCGGCGGCGGACGCCTGGAGCGAACTGCCGCGCCTGCCGGAGGCCCGGCACCATCCGATGATCGTCTCGGCGGGCGAGGCGGGGCTGTATGCGCTGGGCGGCTATGCCCGGGTCGGCGGGGACGAATGGGTCAATACGACGGACTGTCTGGTGCTGGAGGGGGACAGCTGGCGACCTATGACGCCGATCCCCGCACCGTTGAGCGAAACGGTGGGAGCCTGCGTGGACGGGCGCATCCATCTGATTGGCGGTCGCACGCCGGGCGGATCGGCCAACGGCGACTGGAACGATCAGGCCGACACGCCGATCCATCGCGTCTTCATCCCGGCCGAGAACCGCTGGACCGACGCCCGCCCCCTGCCGATGGCGCGCAACAGCGCCGCGGCGGCGGTGCTGGACGGGGCGATCTGGGTGGCGGGCGGCCGCACGGTCGGCGGCGGCGGGACGGGACGGCTGGATCGGTATGATCCGGCGGCGGATCGCTGGGACACGCTGGCGCCCATCCCCCGCTCCTATGCCCAGAACAGTCAGGTCGGCGGCGGGCTGGCGATGGCGCCAATTGGTTCGGGGGCGGGCGGCAAGCTGGTCGCGTTTGGCGGCGAATGGTTCGCACGCGGGGGCGGCGGCGGAGTCTTCGCCGAGACCTGGATCTACGATCCGGCGCGCGACGCCTGGGCGGCGGGACCGGATATGAAGACGCCGCGGCACGGGCTGGCGGCGGCGGCGGTGGACGGGGCGGTCTATGCGATCGCCGGCGGGGCCGTGGTGTCCGGCGGGCAGGCGGTCGGGGTGGTGGAGCGGTTCACCCTCTGAACCTGATCACTCAAGCTCGGCCAGCGCGGCTTGATGGCGGGTGATGCGGGCGCGGCAGCGGCGGGCGTGGCGCTCGTAGAAGGCGGCCATGGCGGCGATGAAGGCGAACGAGATCAGATAGATCACCGGCAGGGCCGTGCTGGGGTGGCTCAAGCCGAGCACGAGGATGAAGGCCAGGGCTCCGGCGCAGATGGCTTGACCCGCGCGCGCCCAGTGGACGCCCGAACGGGCCTGACGGATGGCGGCGTGAAGGGCGGCGGCGGGGGTGTCCGCCTCGCCGGGACGGGCGCCGCGACGGGCCCAGAGGGTGGCGGCCAGGGCGAAGACGCCGAAAGCCGCGCCGGCCAGACCCAGCACGGGCGCGTCATGGCGCAGGGCCACCCAGACGGCGACGCCCCCGGCGGCCACGGCGCCCCAGGCCTCAAGATGGAAGTTCAGCGTCGCCAGCGTCGCCCGGCGGCGCACGGCGCGGGCGAGTTCGGGCGCGGGCTCCGGCGTCTCAGCAGGCGCGGTCCAGACCTCGGCCAGATCGGTCCAGTCTTCCGGTTTCGGATCGGTCATCGGGAGGCCTCCGGGTTCATCAGGGCGCGCAGTTCGGCGCGGGCGCGGGTCAGGCGGATGGAGACGGTGTTGGCGTTCATCCCCAGCATCTGGCCGATCTCGGCGGGGCTGAAGCCTTCCAGCGTCAGGCTGGCGGGCTGGCGCAGGGACAGGGGGAGGGCGCGGACGGCGGCGGCCAGCCGTTCGCGCAGATCCTCGGCCTCGACCCGGTCGTGCGGGGTGGGCTCGCCGGAGGGCAGGGCCTCGTCCAGCGGCGAACGGCGCGGGGCGGCGGCCTCGCGCGAGACATGGGTGACGGCGCGATTGTGGGCGACGCGGGCCAGGAAGGCGCGCACCGGGGCGTCGCCGCGGAAGCGGGGCAGGGCGCGCCAGACGGCCAGCAGGATGTCCTGCTCCAGCTCGCGACGCACCTCCGGATTGGCCTCATAGCTGCCGGCGATGCGGCGCAGCATCGGGCCGTGTTCGGCGACCAGCGCCTCGAACCCCTGATCCCTGCCCAAATCGTCGGCCCTCATACGCGACGCCGCCGGAATGCGCCGTCGATGTGAAAGACTCTCCGAACGGGCGGGACTTTCAGATCGAGAGCGAGATTTTCACAGGAGCGTATCGCCATGACCGCCGACCATATCACCCCCGTCGAACCCGCCGCCGCCTCCGAGACCGGAGCGGGCGTGCGAAAGGGACGCAAATTCCTCTGGACCCTGGCCGGGCTGGTCGGCGTCTGCGCCGTGTGCGGCTGGGTCTCGCTGGGCGTGGGCTTGTATCTGGACGTGCCGAAGAGCACCCGTCTGATCCTCGCCGTGGTGGCGGCGGTGGCGACCGAGGTGACGTTCTGGACCTGCGCGGCGGCGCTGGGCATGTCGGTGTTCGAGGCCCGCACGCGCATCTGGCGCAAGATCACCGGTCGCGCCTGAGCGCCTCCGCCAAGGTGCGGGCGGCGGCCGAGACCTCGGCCCAGGTAATCTCGAACCCGGCCTCCTCGCCGAACCAGGGATCGGTCACCGCCTGCCCCTCGCGCCCGGGGACGTGATCGAGCAGCAGGCTGAGTTCGGCCGTCGCATCGGGCGGGGCCAGCTTGCGCAGGTTGGCCAGGTTCTCGTGGTCGAGGGCGATGATGTGGCTGAAGCGGCGGAAGTCGGCCCGGGTCACCTGACGCGCGCGCAGGGCCGAGATGTCGACGCCGTGCTTCAACGCCGTGCGCTGCGCCCGCTCATCCGGGGGCTCGCCCGCATGCCAGTTCCCGGTGCCGGCGGAGTCGACGATCAGGTCGAGTTTCAGCCGCGCGGACTCGGCCCGCAGGGCGCCCTCCGCCAGCGGCGAGCGACAGATGTTGCCGAGGCAGACGAAGAGGATGGAGGCCATGGGGTCAGGGTGAACAGCCCCGTGTCCCGCGGCAAGTCCGGAGGGGAAGGATCGGCAGGGGGCGCCGATCCTTCCGTTGTCGATCAGGCCTGACCGTCCGGGGCGGCCCGCTCGGTCAGCGCCTGGGCCGAGATGGCCAGGACGAAATAGGCCGCGGTGGCGATCAGGGCGGTCACGGCGAAGGCGGCCTTGAGGCTGTCATAGGCCGGTCCGGTGTCGGCGTCGGCGACCCGCCAGGCCGCAAACACCATCACCGCCAGCGGAAGCCAGGACGCCCAACCAAGCAGGGCACCCAGCCGGGACGGACCGTGGGGCTTGTCTCCGGCCTCGGCCCGGTCCTGTTCGAAGGCGGCCAGGGCGTTCTCGCGGGCCGTCTCGCGCGCCTCTCGGCGCGGGAAGCGTTCGCGGGCCCCGGCGATCGCCGCCAGCACCGGATAGAGGGCCAGGGCGAACACATAGTCGACGGCGAAGACCCAGTAGTAGCTGACCCAGCCGGTCAGGATCAGCACCGCCGCAAGCACCAGGGTGGCCGCCCAGGTAGCGACCGCCGGCCAGCTGAGCGTCAGCCCGCGATGCTGCACCCAGTAGCGGGTCAGGCCCATGCGCGGGAAGAGATAGTGCTCGGCCATGACGATGGCCCCGATCGGCGACAGCAGGATGCCCGAGTAAACTAGGATGGGCAGGGCTGCGCGATAGACGGCCGGGAAACAGGCCAGGGCGACGATGAAGACCCCCAGGGCCAGGGTGGCGGTCCGGCGGTCGAGCTTCGGCGCCAGGTTGGAGGCGGCGAGGCCGGCGCGATACAGGCTGGCGTTGGCGGTCGTCCAGCCGGCGACGATCACCACCAGGATGCCGGTGATGCCGAGGGCGGCATGGGCCACATCGCCGGTGTCGAGCCGGGCCAGGCTTTCGCCCGCGACCAGGGCAGCCCCGGCGCCCATGACGCCGGCGGCCAGCCAGCCGATCACATGGCCCAGGAACATGCCGACCGACGACAGATAGCCGTAGGAGGCCTTTCTGGCGAAGCGGAACAGGGCCATGTCGACCAGGCCGAGGTTGAGGGCGGCGATGGCGCCGAAGGCGTAGCCGGCCACGGCCCACATGCCCACGCCGGGCTCGCCGTCGGGGTTCAATCCCGTCCAGATGGCGCCATTGGCGATGCCGCCCAGTTCGGACAGGGCGCCGATGTGGGGCGTCCCCGTCACCGACTGGGCCAGGGCCGGCATCAGGGTCAGGGCGCCGCAGACGAAGGCGGCCAGCATCCAGGGGGCGCAGGCGCCGGAGAAACGGGCCAGGATGTTGAAGCCGAAGGCGGCGACGGCGACGACCACGGCGCCCAGGCCGATGACCACGGCGACGAAGCCGAGGCTCTGCGGATACCACTGAAGCTGGACCGGAATGTCGAGCAGGAAGCGAACCGCGGTGGCGGAGACGTTGATCATCGCTGCGGCGATCGCGCCATAGACGATGATATTGGCCAGGTTGAACAGCTTGGTGATGCCGGGGCCGGCGATTTTCTCGAGGTAGGCGTAGAGCGACAGCCGGGTCTTGACCGCGATGGGGGCGGTCAGCAGGGCCCAGGCCAGAACGGCCATTCCGTTGCCGATGACCAGACCCAGCAGGAGGTCGCGGGTCGAGACGCCCATGGCGACGAAGGCGGCGCCGATGACGAACTCGGTGGCGGCGATGTGCTCACCGCCGAACATGCCGGCGAAATGCTTCCAGCCGTGCTGCTTGCGGGCCGCTTCGGGGATGATGGGGGTGGCAGGAGCGCCGCCGGGCAGGACGGCGTCCGGGGCGATGGGAAGGGAGGGATCGCGCAAAAAGGCTTCGCGCGCGGGCGGGGGAGCGCTCGCGACTACAGTCATTCATTCGTTTTGTTGCGCCGCGCGATCAGACCTGGCCGGAAACCGCGCGCCTGGGACAGAAGATACAGGCTGCTGGCCCCCGGCAGGGTCGCCCGCGATCACGGGCGCAGCACGTATATGAACACCGTTTAGTTATAGTCCCGCCACGAAGCAAACCGTCACGGTTCACGATCGCTCACGGCGGCGTGTTTCAGCCCTGACATCCGGCCGAAACGCGGACCCTGTCCGGATGGGGCGTTTCCAGCGGGCCCGCGCGGGGCGCCGGCGTGTCGAGGGGGATGTCATGAGGAGAACACGGGGCCTGCGGACCTCGCTCTGCCTGCTGCTGGCGGTCGCCACGGCGGGCTTCACCGCGCCGCCACAGGCGGAACCGGAGGCGCAGCGCCACTCGCTGCAGCTGGATCCGGCGGTGCTGGTCAGCGTGGCCCAGGTCTGGGCGGTCATCGGGTCGGACGACAATCCGGTCTGGCCGGGCTGGAACGCCGCCGAGACGCCGGTGCTGGTCTATTTCCCGGGGGAGCAGGAGCTGCTGTTCAACCACCCCGATCCGCCGGAGGGATTTGTCCCGCCCGGCGATCTTGTCCCGCTGGCCCGGGCGCCGCTGGAGCGAGCCTGGGTGCGCAACGGGGTGACGCATTTCCCTTCGGACGGGCAGAACACCCGGACCGAGATCAACGGCGTCTCGACCCTGGTGCTGGCCGACACCCTGTCGAACCGGCGGTCGTGGATCAGGGGGTTGCTCGGGGCCCCTGGCACGCCGGCGGAGCGGGGCGAGCGGCTGACCCTCGCGCGGCTGTCGGGCGATCCCTACAGCCAGATGGCCATGGTGGCGCATGAGGCCTTCCACGTCTTCCAGCACGCCCGCGCGCCGCACAAGGCCGTGCCCGAGACGGCCCTGCTGACCTATCCAACCCTGTCGGTCGACAACAATGTCGGGGTGGCTTTGGAGGGACAGGCCCTGGCCCGCGCCCTCAACGCCGGAAGCCCGGCGGAGGCGGTGCGGGCGGCGCGAGAGGCGATCGCCCTGCGCCACTGGCGGCGTCGCCAGCTGACCCCGGACCAGATCGCCTATGAGGACGGCACGGAGTTCACCGAGGGACTGGCCAAATTCGCCGAATACCGCCTGACCTCGGCGCTGGAGGGGCGGACGCCGATCCCGGAGATGCGTTGGGTGCGGGGTTTTCAAGGGTTCGACGGCATGGCGGCCGTGAGGGCGGCGTTGATCCAGGACCTGCTGGACACGACCGACGGCACCCGCGTCGTCAACAACGACGCTCACGGCGCCGCCCCGGTGCGCTTCCGCCTCTATTCCAGCGGCATGGCGATGGCCGCGACCCTGGACCGGCTGGAGGCGCCCGGCTGGCGCGACCGGATCCTGCAGGACGGGACGACGCTGACAGGGTTGCTGGCGGAGCATCTGGGCGTCTTTGACGAGGCCGGGGTGCTGGCCCCGGTTCTGGCGACCGAGGAGGCGGCCCGGCAGCGGGCGCGGGCGGAGCAACTGGCCGAGACGGGCGAACAGGCCAACGCGGCCCTGCTGGCCTCCATCTTCACCGCCGCCCCGGACGGCCCCAGCTGGCGTCTGGTGCTGGACTACAGTGCGCTGGGGCCCGAGGTGGAGCCGGGGTTCGGCTACACCCCCTTCGGCACCACGGCCATCGCCCCGGACCGGATCATCTACCGTCAGGTGCTGATCTCGGGCGAGCTGGCGGGGGCGGGGCGATTCCGGCAACAGCGCGCCACGCCCCTGCTGCATGACCGGACGGCGCGGACCGTCACCTTCCGGATCGAGGGCGCGGCGCCGACCCTGACCGGGCCGATGGCGACGCCGCGCGCGCTGGACGGTCTCGCCCTGCCCGGCGTGGACTTCGCCTTCCGCTATGGCCGGGTGGAGACGGAGGGGGGTGTGGTCACGGTGCGGCTGCTGAAGGCGCCGGGCGGGTCAGGGGGCGCCGGGACCGGGCCATAAAAGGGTGGCGTCCGGAAAGGCGGCTGCGTAGCTTCGCCGCCCGGGGGGATACGCATGACAGAGGCTGCGCCTGAAGAGGTCGTGAAACGACGGTTCAGTTGGCCGATGAGCCGGCAGCGGCTGATCGAGCTGGGCGTCGTGGTGTTCGGCGTGATGATCGCGCTGGCGCTGGAGAATCTGGTCCAGGAGGTCCGGCTGCGCGGCGACGCGCGCGATCTGGAGCGCGCCTTTGACCAGGAGGTGATGGCGGCGGTTGTCTACAGCTTGGAGCGTCAGGTCTCGGCGCCCTGTTTCCGGCAGGACCTCACCCGGATCGAACAGAGGGTCCTGCAGTCCGGCGGCGCGGCGGAGGCGATGACCTTCCCGCCGGCCGTGGGGAACTACGTCTATGTCATACCGCAGCCGTATCGGCCGGTGACGCGATTCTGGACCACGGCCGCCTTTGACCGGGCGCTGGGCAGCGAGGCTTTCAAGCGCATCCCATCAGAGCGCGCCGCTGAGTACGCGATGATGTTCGCCCTGATCACACGGCGCGGCGTCGAAAACGGGGAGGAGTTCATGGTCGCCTCGCGCCTGACGCCCGCCGCCTACGCCCAGGCGGAGATGGGCGAGGAGGTGCGGGCCGACACCCTGCGCGACCTGTCGCTGCTGGACCGGTACAACGCCATCGCCGCGGGTTCGGCCGACCAGTTGATCGCTCTGGCCCTGTCCATGTCGGGCGGCAACCGCATCGCCGCTTCGATCGTCGGGGGGGAGGCCGACATCCGGCGGATGATCACCCCCACGCGCCCGGACTACGGCGCCTGCGCCGACCTGGGCGCGATCGACCGGCTGATGGAGCAGGCGAGGCAGCGGGTGGGGTGAGTTCGGGCGCTCAGCAGCCGGGAATGAGGCCGGCGGGGTAGTTGTCGACTTCCCCGGCGTACCAGACGTCGGTCGCGCCGATGCCATGGTGGGTGACGGACCAGCGGCCGTTGCGTTTGGTCAGGATGGCCTCGGTGCGAACGCCGTCCATCTCCTCGCTCGGCGTGGCGATGACGCCGCCGCCGGGGCGCTGGGGCGTGACGATCAGGAAGGCGTAGGGCTGGATCACGCGGATCTGGGTGACGACGAACTCCACCGGCCCGCCAAGCTCTTTCACCACCACGGGCCGCAGGGCGTCGAGGATGGCGCGCCGCTCGACGGGGCTCGGGAGCAGGGCCGGGGGCTGGGCGCAGGAGGACTGCGGTTGCGCCGGCAAGAGAGCCAGCCCGGGCGCCGGGGACGTGGAGGTCAGCGCGGTCAGGACGGCGAGGGCGAGGGCGGTCATGGGCGTCAGCCTGTCAGAAGGGCGCCGATCCGGGGCCGGCCGCATGCTCGCCGAGATCGGCGGAAGCGACAAGCGGGGCGCGACGCCCGCGCTCCGCCGCCGCACTTCCTGCCCATCCGCCGGTGACGTTCGGTCGCACCCCCGCTAAGGAGGGGCCCCGTCCTCCCCCCGGTTCGTGTCCATGCCTGCAACTCGTCGCCTCGCCCCCGTGTGGATCATCGCGGGCATATTGCTGTTCGCGGCCAATCTGAGGGGGCCGTTCACGGCGGTGGGGCCGGTCCTGGATGTGATCCAGTCGGCGTTCGGGATTGGAGCCGGGGCGGCCGGAGCGCTGATCACCCTGCCGTTGCTGACCTTCTGTCTGGTGTCGCCGTTCGCGGCGGGACTGGCGCGGCGGCTGGGGCTGGAGCGGGCGCTGTTCCTGGCGCTGGCGCTGATCGGCGGCGGGATCGTGGTGCGGTCGGTCGGGCCGATCGGGCTGCTGTATGCAGGGACGGCGGTGCTGGGGGCCGGCATCGCCATCGGCAACACCCTGCTGCCCAGCCTGCTGAAGCGCGACTTTCCCGACCAGATCACGAGGCTGACCGCCGTCTACGCCCTGACCATGGGGCTGGCGTCGGGCGTGGGCTCGGCGGTCGTGGTGCCGCTGACCGAGGCGTTCGACTGGCAGGTGTCGCTGGGCGCCTTCATCGTCCTGCCGCTGGCCGGGGCGCTGCTGTGGGCGCCGCAGTTGCTGCGACGGACCGATCCGGCGGCGGAGACGGCGGAGGCGGGCAAGGGGCGGCCGATCTGGCGTTCGCCGCTGGCCTGGCAGATCACCGTCTTCTTCGGGGTCAACTCGTTCCTCTACTACGCCATGGTGTCCTCGCTGCCGTCGGTGCTGGTGGCGGCGGGATACGCGCCCGAGGCGGCGGGCGGCCTGCATGGGGTGATGCAGCTGGCGACGGCCTTCCCCGGACTGGTGCTGGCGCCGCTGGTCAAGCGGATGAAGGATCAGCGGGTGTTGGCGGCGGGACTGGCCCTGATGGCGTTGACGGCCATCGGCGGGCTGTTCCTGGCGCCGATGCTGGCCGTGGTCTGGGTCGCCCTGTTCGGCTTCGCCAACGGCGGCACCTTCATCCTGGCGCTGGCCTTCGTGGGGCTGCGGACGACGACGGCGCCCCAGACGGCGCGGCTGTCGGGCATGACCCAGTCGCTGGGCTATATGCTGTCGGCGATGGGGCCGCTGGTGGTCGGGGCGCTGCATGACGCGACCGGCGGCTGGTCGGCGTCGCTGACCATCTGCTGCCTGCTGTGTCTGGTGCTGGCGGGGCTGGGACTGGCCGTCGGGCGCGAGGGCCGGCTGGCCGACTGACGGCTCAGCGCCGCCCGAACAGCTTTTCCAGATCCCCCAGCTTGAGCTCCACATAGGTCGGGCGACCGTGGTTGCACTGGCCGGAGTGGGGGGTGGCTTCCATCTGGCGGAGGAGGGCGTTCATCTCGGGGGCGCTCAGGACGCGGCCCGCGCGGACGGAGCCGTGGCAGGCCATGGTGCCGCAGACCTCGGCCATGCGTTCCTTGAGCGACAGGGCGGCGCCGTGTTCGGCGAGGTCGTCGGCGATGTCGCGGATCAACCCTTGTACATCTGTGTCGCCCAGCAGGGCCGGGGTCTCGCGGACCAGGACGGCGCCGGCGCCGAAGGCCTCGACGATCAGGCCCAGCTCAGCCAGTTCGTCGGCGCGGGCGGCGACGCGTTCGGCCTCGGCGGGGTCGAGCTCGACCACCTCGGGCGCCAGCAGGGCCTGACGGGTGACCGAGCCCTCGGCCATCTGGGTCTTCATGCGTTCGTAGACCAGCCGCTCGTGGGCCGCGTGCTGATCGACGACGACCAGGCCGTCGCGGGTCTGGGCGACGATGTAGGTGCCGTGCAGCTGGGCGCGGGCGGCGCCGAGGGGGAGATCAAGCTCGGACGGCGGCGCGTGGGGCGTGGGGTATGGGGTGCGGGGTGTGGGGACGAAGTCCGAGATGGTGTCGAGGGTCTCGACGCGGGCCGAGCGGTCGTTGAGGCCGGGGAGGATCTGGGCGGCCTGGCTGGCCGGGGCGGCCCATTGCTGCCAGCCGGACCAGCCCTGCGCCGAGGGGGCGCTGGGGCTCCAGGCGGGGGCGGCGACGCCTTCGTGGGCGCGAAAGCCCGAGAGGGCGTCGGCGGCGACCGTGGTGGAGGCGCGGTGCCCCGCGGCGGCCAGCGCGTGGCGCAGGGCGCCGACGATGAGGCCGCGGACGAGGGCGGGGTCGCGGAAGCGGACCTCGGCCTTGGCCGGGTGGACGTTGACGTCGACATAGAGCGGGTCGATGTCGAGGAAGAGGACCGCCGCCGGGTGGCGGTCGCGGGCGAGGAAGTCGGCGTAGGCGCCGCGCAGGGCGCCTTGCAGCAGGCGGTCCTTCACCGGGCGGCCGTTGACGAACAGATACTGGTGGGCGGCGTTGCCCCGGCTGTAGGTGGGCAGGCCCGCGTAGCCGCTGAGGCGCACGCCGTCGCGCTCCTGATCGATGAGCAGGGCGTTGGCCTCGAAGTCACGCCCCAGCAGGGCGGCGAGGCGCTTGAGCCGGCCGTGGTCGCCGGGGTGTTCGGCGGGCAGGCGCAGGGTGGTCTTGCCGTCGAGGTCGAGGGTGAAGGCGACGCCTTCGTGGGCCATGGCCTGGCGCTTGATCTCCTCCGAGATGGCCATGGCCTCCGACCGCTCGGACTTCATGAATTTCAGGCGGGCGGGGGTGGCGTAGAAGAGGTCGCGGACCTCGACGCGGGCGCCGTGCGGACCGGGGAAGCCGGCGGGGGCGACGGCCTTCTGGTCGCCGCCCTCGACGGTGATCTGGTGGGCGTCGCCGCCTTCACGCGGGCGGCTGGTGATGGTCAGGCGGGCGACCGAGCCGATGGAGGGCAGGGCCTCGCCGCGGAAGCCGAGGGTGTGGATGCGCAGCAGGTCCACGTCGCCGGCGTCGTCGGGTTCCAGTTTGGAGGTGGCGTGGCGCTCGACGCACAGGGCCAGCTGGTCCGGGGCCATGCCGTGGCCGTTGTCGGCGATGAGGATGCGCGACAGGCCGCCGCCGTCCGCCTGGATCTCGATGCGGGTGGCGCCGGCGTCGAGCGCGTTCTCGACCAGCTCCTTGATGGCGCTGGCCGGGCGTTCGACCACCTCGCCGGCGGCGATGCGGTTGACGGTTTCTGGGGGGAGGCGGCGGATCGGCATGGATTCGGAAGTATGGCCTGGTCCGGGGGGCGCAAGAAGGTGTTGCGCCCTGTTTTCCCTCCCCGCCTCGGGGAGGGATGTCGGCGCGCAGCGACGACAGGGTGGGGGCGGCCCGGCGACGAGAACGCGGATGCCTTGCCTCAGCCCTCCCCACCCGGCTTCGCCTGCGGCTCAGCCACCCTCCCCGGGACGGGGAGGGAGAATTCTGCTCACCCCGCCTCCGCCACGAACGTCAGCGTGTGGCTGTAGCTCACATACGGCGTCGGCGATCCCGCCGGGGCCGCCATGCGGTGGCGGATCAGGGTCATGTAGGCGCCGGGGTCGCCGGCCTTGAGGGTGAAGCGTCCATCGGGGCCGGTGACCAGATCGGCCTCGACCTTGCGGCCGTCCCAGCGGCCGGCCTCGCGGAAGACGGTGACGGGGGCCCCGGCCAGCGGCTGGCCGTTCAGCAGCAGTTCGAAGACGGCGTCCTCGCCGGCGATGATCTGGTTCGGGTGGGTGACCGGCTTCAGCTCAAGGCCCCGGCCCGTGGGCTGCAGCGCCTCGGTCGAGGCGGCGCCGCGGGTGACATAGACGTCGGCGACGGTGATGCTCTGGACGTTGACCAGTTCGGCGCCGGGCGGGGGTGTGCCGTCCTCCTCGCCGACCATTTTCCACTCGCCGGCGGCGTTCTGGTACATCTGGGCGGTGCGGCCCTGACGCGGGCCGGAGGACAGGCGGTAGGTGCCGTCCACGGGCGTCGCGGCCTCGAACACGGCCAGGTCGCGCAGATAGGTGACGCTGGCGATGGGCGTGTCGCCATTGGGGCCGACAACGTGGAAGAAGTCGGAGCGCATCACCACCTCGGCGGCGAAGACATCCTCGGTGAAGGAGGCCTCGACGGTGACGTGGTCGCGGCCGGTGGCGTCGAAGACGTTGGGGCGCAGATAGGGCTGGTGGGCCAGGGCTGCGCCGCCGTTGAGGGCCAGCATCACCCCGGCGAGGAAGGCGGCGGTCAACTTTGTCTTGGTCATGGTCGGAGCCCCGAAATGTTCGGTGGGAAACTATAAGATTGCGAGGCGTTTGCAATGGAGGAGGCTTGCGCGAAGCGGGAGCGTCGGCTCAACCTGAGGGTCTTCGAAAACCCCCGTTTTGAGGTTCCCATGCCCGTGAAGACCGTCGCCGAGTTCGTCGCCGCCTACAAGGAGAAGGATGTCAGCCCTGAAGCCTTTGAGCTGGAGAGCCAGTATCTGCTGGAGGTGAAGCTGAACGGGTCGATCTGGGCCAAGGCGGGCGCGATGGTGGCGCGCACCGGATCGGTGAAATTCACCCGTCAGGGCCTGATGGAGCAGGGCATCGGCAATCTGCTGAAGAAGGCCGTCAGCGGCGAGGGCATGGTGCTGATGAAGGTGGAGGGGCAGGGCCGCGTCTACCTGGCCGACACCGGCAAGAAGATCACCCTTCTGCGCCTCGACAACGAGACCATCTTCGCCAACGGCAACGACGTGCTGGCGCTGGAGACCGGCGTCAGCAACCAGATCACCATGATGAAGCGGGTGGCCGGGATGATGTCCGGCGGCCTGTTCAATGTGAAGCTGAGTGGCAGCGGCATCGTGGCGATCACCAGCCACTACGATCCGCTGATCCTCAAGGTCAGCCGCGAGACCGGTCCGATCTTCACCGACCCGAACGCGACGGTGGCCTGGTCGGGCAATCTGTCGCCGGAAATCGCCACGGACATCTCGTTCAAGACCTTCGTCGGACGCGGCTCGGGCGAGAGCATCCAGATGAAGTTCGAGGGCGAGGGCTGGGTCGTCGTCCAGCCGTACGAGGAAACCTACATGCAGCAGGGCCAGTCGTAAGACCCTGACGGATCTCCTCCCCGTCGCTGATGGGGAGGAGACGCTCGGTCAGTTCGGAGAGGACGGGACCGGCATTAGCGGGACGATGTTCATTCGCAGAACATCTCCGGCCTCGTCGCCGATGCCGATGCCGGCGCCTTGGTTGCGCAGGAAGGTCAGACGCGGAGCCGCGATCTGCTCGTTGTCCCGGGACAGCTTCGCCTCGACCATCATCTGGGTGTCCGTGCCGTCGCCCTGGACGGTGAACAGATTGGCCTCAAAGTCGTAGGTCACGTCGCCAATGACGGCGGTCGCGCTGGCCGGAGCGCCTTCGGCGATCTGGGTGCGGGTGGAGATCACCGTCACGCCATTGCGGACGACAGACATCTGGAGCTGGTAGCCATCGACGGTCGGCTCCTGCGCAAACGCAGGTGTGGCGACCAGCAAGGCGGCGGCAGTCAGGGCGGCGCGGATCATGGGATGGCTCCTTCAGGTTGTATGGAGCATCCGGAGATTCGCGTTAGATGAACATTACCGCCCGCCCGGCTTCTGTTCGAGGCCGTAGATGAGGTCGGCGACGTCTTCGGCCTTGGCGGTGAAGACGGTCTGGGCGTCGCGGAGGCCGCGATTGTAGAAATAGCTGCCGACCTCGCGGCCGAAGAACTCGATCAGCATTTCGGCGGGGAGGGCGGGCAGTTCCTGATCCAGCTCGGCGTCGAAATAGTCCTGCACGCGGCGGACCATGTCGCGCATCTCTTCCTTCGAAAATTTGATTGGCTCGACGGGCTTCACGCGGTGGCCTCGGCGAGGGCTTCCTCGGCCTCCATCCAGGCGGCCTCGGCGGCGTCGAGGTCGGCCTGGGTTTTCGCGCGAGAGCGGCTGAGGCCTTCCAGCTTCTTCGGATCGGTGGCGGCGGCGTTGGCGAGGTCGTCGTCGAGACGGCTGAGATCAGCCGCCAATTGAGTCATCTTCTCCTCAGCTTTCTTGACCGCATGGCGCAGCGTGGACGGCGACGGCCCGCCCTTCTTCTGCTGGGCCTTGGGGGCGGGAGAGGCGGCGGCCGGAGCGGCTTCCGCCGCCGGTTCATGCTTCACCTGCGACGGCTTCATCCCGGCCTGTTTGGCGCGGTCGAGGACGAATTTGGCGTAGTCATCCATGTCGCCCTCAAACGGGGTCACGGTGCCGTCGGCGGCCAGCCACAGGCGGTCGGCGACCAGTTCCATCAGCGAGCGGTCGTGGGTGATCAGGATGACGGCGCCGGTGTACTCGTTCAGGGCGTCGAGCAGGGCCCGGCGGCTGTCGATGTCGAGGTGGTTGGTCGGTTCGTCGAGGATCAGGATATGGGGCGAGTCCATCGCCACCAGATTGAGCAGCAGGCGGGCGCGCTCGCCTCCGGACAGGCTGGCGACCGTGGTCTCCTGCTTCTGGAAGGGCAGGCCGAACTGGGCCAGCTTCGAGCGGCGGCTGGATTCCGACGCTTCCGGCATGGCCCGGCGGATGATCTCCAGCGGGGTGTCGGTCGGGTCCATCGCCTCGATCTGGTGCTGGTGGAACCAGCCCACGCGCATCTTGCCGTCGCGGTGGAACTCGCCGGTCTCGACCGTCAGGGCCTTGGCGATGAGCTTGGCGAAGGTCGACTTGCCGGCGCCGTTGACGCCCAGCAGGCCGATGCGGTCGTCCAGGTCCATCCGTAGGTTGAGATTGCGCAGGATCGGCTTGCCCGGCTCATAGCCGACATTGGCCTTCTCCAGCCGGATCAGGGGCGGGGGCAGGGGACGTTCGGGCGAGGGCAGGACGAAGGGCGCGACGCGCTCCTCGGGCGGCAGCTCGATCCGCTCCATCTTCTCCAGCTTCTTGACGCGCGACTGGGCCTGGGTGGCCTTGGAGGCCTTGGCCTTGAAGCGGTCGATGAATTTCTGGAGGTGGGCGCGCTCGGCCTCCTGCTTGGACTGGGTCGCCGCCATCAGGCGCAGCTTCTCGGCCCGCGTCTTTTCGAAGGTGTCGTAGTTGCCGGTGTAGAGGTCCAGCTTGCGGTTCGAGAGGTGCAGGATGTGGGTGCAGACCTCGTTCAGCATCTCGCGGTCGTGGGAGATGATCAGGGCCGTCGCCGGATATTTCTTCAGGCGGGCCTCAAGCCACAGGGCGCCTTCCAGATCGAGGTAGTTGGTCGGTTCGTCGAGCAGCAGCATGTCCGGCTCGGCGAACAGGGCCGCGGCCAGAGCCACGCGCATCCGCCAGCCGCCCGAGAAATGGGCCATGGGGCGGTGGATGTCTTCCTGGGAGAAGCCCAGGCCGACGAGGATTTCGGAGGCCTTGGCCGGGGCGGCGTCGGCGTCGATCTCGATCAGGCGGCCCCAGATTTCGCCCATCTCCTCCGGCTCGGCGGTCTCGAGGCGGGTGAGCAAATCGTGGCGCTCGACGTCGGCCTCCAGAATCGTCTCCAGCACGGAGACGGGGGTGGCCGGGTGCTCCTGATCGACCGAGCCGATGCGGGCGGTCTTGGGCAGGGAGACCTCATCGCCGCCCGCGACCAGTTCGCCGAGGATGACCTTGAACAGGGTCGACTTGCCGATGCCGTTGCGGCCGACCAGACCGACCTTGGCGCCCGGCGGCAGGCTGACGGAGGCGTCGTCGAGGAACGAACGGCCCCAGGCGTTGAGGGTCAGGCGGTTGATCTGCAGCATCGGTACGTCGTTCTTCGCGTCACTCCCGCGAGACGGGAGCGATCGAGGCAAAATTGTGAGGCGGTTGGAAACCGGGGAGGTCGCGTCTATAAGCCCGCGACCTTCAATCTCCCAAACCAGAAGTCATCCCATGACCGAACGCACCTTCTCGATCATCAAGCCGGACGCCACCCGCCGCAACCTGACCGGCGCCATCAACGCCGTGATCGAAGGCGCCGGCCTGCGCATCGTCGCCCAACGCCGCGTCAAGCTGTCGACCGACCAGGCCAAGAAATTCTACGAAGTGCACGCCGAGCGCCCGTTCTACGGCGAGCTGGTCGAGCAGATGACCGCCGAGCCGGTCGTCGTTCAGGTGCTGGAAGGCCCGAACGCCGTCGCCGCCTACCGCGAAGTCATGGGCGCCACCAACCCGGAACAGGCCGCCGAAGGCACCATCCGCAAGCAATTCGCCCTGTCGATCGGTGAAAACTCGGTCCACGGCTCGGACAGCCTGGAGAACGCGGGCATCGAGATCGCCCAGTTCTTCACCGAAGACCAGATCGTCGGCTAAATCCGACGTCGCTTCGGCGACTGATGCGACGGCCGGACCTGAAAGGGTCCGGCCGTTTTGCATTTCGGGTCAGGTCTTCAGACGGGGCGGCGACGCACGGCGACGATGCCCGCCACCGTCATGCCGGCGAAGCCCCCGGCGATCAGGCACAGGAGCAGCAGAAGGACCGACGGCTGCGGCAGGAAGGACGGCAGGGCCGAGCCCAGTCCCTCTTGCAGTCCGCCTCCATCGCTGTTCGAGGCCCGCGCCGCGACGACCAGGGCGGGCGCCACGCCGCAGGCGAGGCCCTGCAGACTCCCGATCAGCATCTTGTCGGTGGGGCGCAGGAACAGGTTCAGGATCAACGCCAGCAGAGCCCAGAGCAGGGCCGCGAAAGCGATGACGGGCGCGAACGACGCGAGCAGCGGCAGGATGATGACCGGCCCGGCGGGCACGGTCAGGATCGCCCAGCCGATCTGGCCTGAGTCCTCGGCCATGACCCAGCCGGCCCAGAAGCCGAAGACCAGCCACACGGGGATCATCAGGCCAAGGCCGGAAAGGGCGCCGGCAAGGGGCGTCCAGAGTGGAAAGTCGCGTCGGGCGGCTGTCATGGCCCCGACCCTGACAGCCTTGCCCTAACGGACGATTGCGGCCTGTCCGGAACCGGACGCAGACCTGCGCCGTTTTCAGAGGGTCTTTCTCTCCCAAGGAACAGAACCATGAAAACGATTCTGAAGCTGACCCCCGTGATCGCCGTCGTCGGCCTGCTGGCCGCCTGTGGCACCACCATGGAACAACGCGCCGCCACCGGCGCCATCGGCGGCGCGGTCGCCGGTCAGGCCATCGGCGGCGACACCGGTGCGACGGTCGCCGGCGCGGCCATCGGCGCGGTGGCCGGCGCCGCCACCACCCCGCAGCGTCCGCGCTAAACGGCGCAGAATGAAGAACGGCCCCGGTGAGCGATCGCCGGGGCCGTTGTCATGTCAGGAAAGCTGCAGTCCGCGACAGAAGTCGGCGAGCGCGCGCGGATAGAGTTTGTGTTCCGCCACCAGCACCCGCTGGGCCAGGCTTTCCGGTGTGTCCATGGGCAGGACCGGCACCGTCTCGTGATCCAGAACCGGGCCTTCATCGACGCCTTCGGTGACCAGATGGACGGTGCAGCCGGCCTCGGCGTCGCCCGCCGCGATGGCGCGGGCGTGGGTGTCCAGCCCCGGATATTTCGGCAGCAGGCTGGGGTGGATGTTGATCATCCGCGCCGCCCACAGCCGGACGAGGAAGGGCGTCAGCAGGCGCATGTAGCCCGCCAGCGCCACCACATCGATCCGGTGCTCCATCAGGGCGGCGTCGATGGCGCGCTCATGCGCCTCGCGATTCTCGCCGTGGAGGCGATGATTCACCACCAGCGTCTGCACGCCCTTGGCCTGGGCGATCGCCAGTCCGCCCGCGGTGGGCTTGTTGGAGATCACCAGCGCCACCTCGAACGGCGCGCCGGGCTTCTGCGCGGCGTCGATCAGGGCGGCCATGTTGGAACCGGCCCCGGAGATCAGGACAGCGACACGGGTCGGGCGCGGCGGGGAGGATGTCATCGCCGGGCCTTTCGCGCGGTTCAGGCGGCTTCGAGCTGGCCGCAGACGAAGGCGACCTCGCCCACGTTGAGCAGGGCGGCCAGAACCGGTTCGGCGTCTTCCGGCGCGACGATCAGGATGAAGCCGACGCCACAGTTGAAGGTGCGGCGCAGCTCGTGATCCGAGATGCCGCCGACCTCGCCCAGCCACTGGAAGACCTTCGGCATCGGCCAGGCGTCCCAGTCGAACTTCGCCTGCAGGCCCTCGGCGATGCAGCGCGGCGGGTTCTCGATCAGACCGCCGCCGGTGATGTGGGCCGCGCCCTTGACCAGACCGGCCTTCATCAGCGGCAGGACCGGCTTCACATAGATGCGGGTCGGCTCCATCAGGGCCTGGGCCAGCGAGCGGTCCTTGGCGAAGGGCGCGTCATCGGCCCACGACAGGCCGGACTTCTCGACCACCTTGCGGATCAGCGAATAGCCGTTGGAGTGCGGACCGGACGAGCCGATGCCGATGATCAGGTCGCCCGCCTGCTGGCGGTCCAGATAGGGCAGGGCCTGACCGCGCTCGACGGCGCCGAGGCTGAAGCCCGCGAGGTCATAGTCGCCGCCCGAGTACATGCCCGGCATTTCGGCGGTTTCGCCGCCCACCAGGGCGGCGCCGGCCTGGCGGCAGCCTTCGGCGATGCCGGCGACGACGCGACGGGCCGCGTCGATCTCGAGCTTGCCGGTGGCGTAGTAGTCGAGGAACAGCAGGGGCTCGGCGCCCTGGGCCAGCAGGTCGTTGACGCACATGGCGACCAGATCGACGCCGACGCCGTCGTGGCGGCCGGTTTCGATGGCGATCTTCAGCTTGGTGCCGACGCCGTCCGTGGTGGTGACGATCAGCGGATCTTCAAAACCGGCGGCCTTGAGGTCGAACAGGGCGCCGAAACCGCCCAGCGAAGGCTCCGATCCGGGGCGGGCCGTGGACTTGGCCAGCGGCTTGATATGCTCGACCAGCATCTCGCCGGCGTCGATGTCGACCCCCGCATCCGCATAGGTCAGGCCGTTCTTGAGGCTGTCGGAAGTGTCGCTCATCGGTCACGGGCCTGAATCAGTGGGCGGAAATATGCTGCGGCTCTTGCCACAACGGGCGCGCGGGGGGCTATAGCATCCGAATGACGCCGATCACCACCACCGAGGCGCTGCGCGAGTTCTGCGCGCGTCTGGCCACCGAGCCCTTCATCACCGTCGACACCGAATTCATGCGGGAGACGACGTACTGGCCCAAGCTGTGCCTGATCCAGGCCGCTTCGCCCAAGGACGCCGCGATCATCGATCCACTGGCCGAGGGGCTGGATCTGGAGCCCTTCCTGGAGCTCCTGCGCGACGAATCGATTCTGAAGGTCTTCCACGCCGCCCGTCAGGACGTGGAGATCTTCGTGAAACTGGGCGCCATGCCCAAGCCGATGTTCGACACCCAGGTGGCCGCCATGGCCGCCGGATTCGGCGATCAGGTCTCCTATGAGGCGCTGGTCCGCCAGATGATCCGGCAGGAAGTCGACAAGGGCAGCCGCTTCACCGACTGGGCGCGGCGTCCGCTGTCGGAGGCCCAGTTGGTCTATGCGCTGGGCGACGTGACCCATCTGGCGGCCCTGTATCCCAAGCTGCGCGACCGCCTGCAGAAGGACGGCCGTCTGGAGTGGGTGACGGCCGAGATGGGCGACCTGACCGACCCCGAACTCTACAACACCGATCCGGAGAAGGCGTGGAAGCGCCTGAAACCGAAGAAATTCTCGGCCAAATACCTGGCGCCCTTCGTGGCGACCGCGATCTGGCGTGAGCGGGCGGCGCAGGAACGCGATCAGCCGCGCGGCCGCATCCTGAAGGACGAGGCCATCGACGAGATCGCCGCCCAGGCGCCGCTGGACCCGGACGCCTTCAACCGCCTGCGCTCGGTGCCCAAGGGCTTCGGCGCCTCGCGGCTGGGTCTGGAGCTGATCGCCGAGCTGAAGCGCGTGATGGCCGATCCGGAGGCCCATGCGCCCAAGCTGGAGCGCCCGGCGCACAACCAGCCGGCGCCGCCGTCTGTGGTGGAACTGCTGAAGGTGCTGCTGAAGGCCAAGAGCGATAACGCCGGCGTGGCCACCAAGCTGATCGCCAATGTCGCCGATCTCGAGAAGATCGCGCTGGACGACAACGCCAATGTCGAGGCCCTGAAGGGCTGGCGCCGTCAGCTGTTCGGCGAGGACGCGCTGAAGCTGAAGCGGGGCGAGATCGCCCTGGTCCTGAACGGACCGCGGGTCGAGGTGGTGGAGATCGAGTAGAACGAAGGGCCGTCCGGTAGGGCGGCCCTTTCGCTTTCAGGCCGTGAGCTCGGCGATCTCGCGCGCGATGTTGGCGCGGGCCTGCGCCTCATACCGCTCCGCCCAGGCCGGATCGGCGTAGAGCGCCGGGCTTTCCAGAAAGCGGCCCATGATCGCCGCGCGGCCGGCGCGATACAGCGGCTCGGGGACGTGGGCGTACTCCTCGCGGATGGCGCGGGCGTAGGCGTCGTAGCGGTCGGGCTCGGAGCCGAGGATCGACAGGTCGATGGAGACGAGACGGGCGCCCAGGGCGTCGCCGTCGCCGACCGAATGGCCCGCCGTCAGCAGGATCAGCCGCTCGACCTCGGCGACAAAGGCCGGATCGGCGCCGTCAGCGGACAGTTGCTCGCGCGCCAGAACGGCGCTGGCGGCTTCGTTATCGTTTCGGGTGGGGTCGTAGATCGCGTCGTGGAACCAGATCGCGGTCTCCAGCAGGTCGCGCTGGTCGGCGGTCAGGTCGGTCGAGGCCCGGATCTGGGTCAGGCAGTCCTCGATATGCGCCATCGCGTGATAGCGCCGGTGCGGTTCGCTGTAGCGCGCGATCAGCGCATCACGAACCGCACCGGAGATCATGATCAGGCCACCGTGGCCTTGACGATCTTGCCCGGAGCGCGCGGCGGCTCGCCCTTCGGAAGGGCGTCGACGTGTTCCATGCCCTCGATGACGTTGCCCCAGACGGTGTACTGGCGGTCCAGGAAGGTGGCGTCGTCGAAGACGATGAAGAACTGGCTGTTGGCCGAGTTCGGGTCCGAGGTGCGGGCCATCGACACGGCGCCGCGGGTGTGCGGCTCGGCCGAGAACTCCTGCTTGATGTTCGGCTTCTTGGAGCCGCCGGTGCCGGTGCCGGTCGGATCGCCGCCCTGGGCCATGAAGCCCGGGATCACGCGGTGGAAGACGACGCCGTCGTAGAAGCCTTCCGACGCCAGGTCGGTGATCTGCTTGACGTGGTTCGGCGCCAGGTCCGAACGCAGCTTGATCACGACGTCGCCGCCGGCACCGTCGCCGTTGTCGAGAGTCAGGGTGAGGGTTTCGGCCATGGGCGCGCTCCTTTGAAATATCGCGGGGTCATAGCCCGCAAACGCTGTCGCGGCTATGTGGGTGTCATGAGTGAAGACGAAAAGCCCGCCGAACGCCGCAGAATGGTGCGTCCCCCCTCGGGCGGCACGGCCGCCGGGCGCGGCATGGGCACCAAGATGAAGACGGCGGACACCAAGTCGATGTCCAGCCAGCAGTGGATCAAGCGCCAGCTGTCGGACAAATGGTCCGAGAAGGCGCGGGCCGAGGGCTGGCGTTCGCGTGCGGCCTTCAAGCTGATCGAGATCGACGACCGGTTCCGCCTGATCCGGCCGGGCAGCCGGGTGATCGACCTGGGCGCGGCGCCGGGCGGCTGGGTGCAGGTGGCGCTGAAGCGCGGGGCCAAGGCGGTGGTGGGCGTGGACCTGCTGCCGATCGAGCCTGTCCCGGGCGCGGAACTGATCCAGGCCGACTTCACCCATCCGGGCGTGGATCAGCAGATGATGGACCTGCTGGGCGGGCCGCCCGATCTGGTGCTGTCCGACATGGCCCACAACACGGTCGGCCACCGCAAGACGGACCACCTGAAGATCATCGCCCTGATCGAGATCGCCGCCGACTTCGCGATTCGCACCCTGCGGCCGGGCGGGAATTTCGTGTCCAAGAATTTCCAGGGCGGTGACGCCGGCGGCGTCCTGGCGCGCCTGCGCGAGGAGTTCGAGACGGTGAAGTATGTGAAGCCGGAATCGAGCCGCAAGGACAGCGCCGAGGTGTTCCTGGTGGCGCTGAACAAGCGCTAGGCGGAGGCCAGCTTCTCCGCCGCTCGCCGGGCCTTGCGGGCCTCGATGCCGGTCCAGATGCGGTCGTGCAGGGTGAAGAAGACCGTCTGCACCAGCGGCTCGACCAGACCGATGGCCAGGGCGATGCGGATGTCCCGCGTCAGGGCGAAGGCGACCAGCACCGCGACGGTGAAATGCATGGCGCCGTAGGTCATCGACTTCAGCGCGATCTGCTTCAGCGAACGGGGCAGGGCGTGGCTGTGCCCGTGGTGGCCATGGCCGTGATGACCGTGGGCGCGGCTCTGCTCTTCGGGGTTCATGACGCCCAGGCGGGCGGTGAAGGCCTCGGACGCCTCCTCGACGCCGGACAGCATCCGGCGGCGCTCGATCCGGTGCCAGACCCGGTCGTGGATCGAATAGGCGATGGTCTGGAAGAAGGGCTCGACCACCCCGACCGCCAACGCCAGCCGCCAGTCGCGCGTGATGGCGAAGGCCACCAGGATGGCGACCACGAGGTGCATCACGCCATAGCTCGCGATCTTGAGCGCGAGCTGGCGGGCCGTGGTGAGCAAGATGCGAACCATTATCGCCAGATTGGGTCTAACGCCCCGCGACGCAAGGCAATTTTTCTTATCAGTCCAATAGGGCGTCAGCAGGCCTTGCGGTTCCGCCCCCGCTGCGGTTATACGCGGCCCGCAAAACGGAGACTCCTCATGGAGATACGCGAAGGCTTCACCTTCGATGATGTTTTGCTCGAACCCGGCGCGTCCGAGTTCATGCCGGCGATGGTCGATGTCTCGACCCAGCTGACCCGCGACATCAGACTGAACATCCCGCTGCTGTCGTCCGCCATGGACACGGTGACCGAAAGCCGTCTGGCCATTGCGATGGCGCAGGCCGGCGGTCTGGGCGTGCTGCACCGGAACATGACCATCGAGGAGCAGGCCGAACAGGTCCGCGCCGTGAAGCGCTATGAAAGCGGCATGGTGGTGAATCCGGTGACCGTCGGGCCGGAGACGACGCTGGGCGAGGTTCGCCAGATCGTCGAGCGCAAGAAGATCACCGGCTTCCCGGTCGTCGATCCTAAGACGGGCAAGCTGGTCGGCATGCTGACCAACCGCGACATGCGGTTCGAGAGCGATCCGACCATCAAGGCCGCGGCCCTGATGACCACGGGCGACCTGATCACGGTGCGCGAAGGCGCGAGCCGCGAGGAAGCCCGCGAACTGCTGCGGACCCGCAAGATCGAGCGGGTCATCGTGGTGGACGAGGATTATCGGGCTGTCGGCCTGATCACGATGAAGGACATCGAGAAGGCCCAGGCCTTCCCGAACGCCGCCAAGGACGAGCAGGGCCGCCTGCTGGTCGGCGCCGCCTCGACGGTCGGCGATTCCGGCTTCGAGCGGGCGATGGCGCTGGCCGACGCCGGTTGCGATGTGGTGGTGATCGACACCGCCCACGGTCACTCGGCCTCAGTCGCCGCCGTGGTCGAGCGCATCAAGCGCGAGAACAACCGCCTGCAGATCATCGCCGGCAACGTCGCCACCTATGACGCCACCCGCGCCCTGATCGACGCGGGCGCCGATGCGGTGAAGGTCGGCATCGGTCCGGGCTCGATCTGCACCACCCGCATCGTCGCGGGCGTGGGCGTGCCGCAGCTGACCGCCGTGATGGACTCGGCCCGCGCGGCCAAGGGCACCGGCGCCTCGGTCATCGCCGATGGCGGGATCAAGTATTCGGGCGATCTGGCCAAGGCCATCGCGGCCGGCGCCAATGTGGCCATGATGGGCTCGATGTTCGCCGGCACCGACGAGAGCCCCGGCGAGGTGTTCCTGTACCAGGGCCGGAGCTACAAGTCGTACCGCGGTATGGGCTCGGTCGGCGCCATGGGCGCGGGCTCGGCGGACCGCTACTTCCAGAAGGAAGTGTCGTCCGAGAAGCTGGTGCCCGAGGGCATCGAGGGCCAGACCCCATACAAGGGGCCGATCAGCCCCGTCCTGCACCAGCTGGTCGGCGGCCTGCGCGCCTCGATGGGCTATGTGGGCGCCGGGACCATCAAGGACTTCCAGGATCGGGCGCGCTTCGTGCGCATTACGGGGGCGGGGCTTCGCGAGAGTCACGTCCATGACGTGATGATCACGCGCGAGGCTCCGAACTATCGTCAGGGCTGAACCAGAGAGGGCAAGCCATGGATATGACGCCTGAATTCATTCTGCTGGCTTTCACCCTCATCCTGGCCCTGATCCAGATCGGCGCGGCGGGGATGGCCCGCACCGCCGAGCTGGGGGCGAAGTGGAACGCGGGCCCGCGCGACGGTGAGAATCCGCCGCCGGGCAAGCTGGCCGGTCGCCTGATGCGGGCGCAGTCCAATCTGTTCGAGACCCTGCCGCTGTTCATCGGCGCGGTGCTCATGGCGCATGTGGCGGGGAAGGACGGGGGAACCCTGACCTTCCTCGGCACGCACCTCTATTTCTTCGGGCGGCTGATCTATCTGCCGCTCTACGCCTTCGGCGTTCCCTATGTCCGCTCGCTGGTCTGGCTGGTCGCCACCGGGGGGCTGGTGATGGTGATCGCCGCCCTGTTCGTTTGAAAGACCTGACTTGACCCCAGCCGCCCGCCTCGCCGCCGCCGCCTCGATCCTGGACAGCATCGCCCAGGGCCGTCAGCCCGCCGAAGCCGCCCTGAAGGCCTGGGGCGTCGCCAACCGCTACGCCGGGTCGAAGGATCGGCGGGGCATTGCCGACCGGGTCTACAAAGTGCTGCGCGCGCGCGGCCGTCTGGCCTGGGCCATGGGCGGGCGCGAGGACGGCCGGGCGCTGGTGATCGGCTCGCTGAGCCTGATCGACGGCCTGTCGCTGGACGAGATCGAGGCCCTGCACTCGGGCGACGGCTATGGCCCGCGCCCGCTGTCGAAACAGGAGCGCTCGCGCCTGACCGTCGCTGGTGAGGGTGATCTGCCCGGCTGGGTGACTTCGGGTTTGCCCGAGTTCGTGGTCGAGGACTTCAAGACGACCTACGGCGACCGCTGGGCGGAAGAAGCCCGCGAGCTGATGGCGCCGCGCGCGCCGATCGACCTTCGGGTCAACGGCCTGCTGGCGACCGTCTCGGACGTCGAGGCCGAGTTGAAGGATGCGGAGCTGGCGCCGGAGCCGACGCCCTTCTCGACCTTCGGCCTGCGCCTGCCCAGCGAGCCGCCGCCGAATGTGCAGGCGCTGGAGGTCTTCAAACAGGGCCATATCGAAATCCAGGACGAGGGCAGCCAGATCGTCGCCTGGCTGGCGGGCGCCAGGCCGGGCATGACGGTGGTCGACTATTGCGCGGGTGGCGGCGGCAAGACGCTGGCGCTGGCCCAGGCCATGCAGGCGCAGGGCACGCTGGTCGCCTGCGACGTGGTGCAAAAGCGTCTGGACAACATCCGGCCGCGACTGGCCCGCGCGGGCGTGGCGGCCGACCTCTGCCTGCTGGGCCAGAACGGCGGCGGCATCGAGGATCTGAACGGTCAGGCCGATCTGGTTCTGGTCGATGCGCCGTGCAGCGGCTCAGGCACCTGGCGTCGTCGTCCGGAGGATGCGTGGCGGCTGACCCCGGAAGAGGTGGAGCGGCTGCACGCCCTGCAGGTCCGCATCCTGTCGCAGGCCTCCCAGCTGGTGAAGCCGGGCGGGCGTCTGGCCTATGTGACATGTTCGATGCTGAGCCGCGAGAACGAGGCCTCCATCACGGCCTTCGAGGCGGCGCATCCGGAGTTCACGTCGGTGACGGTGGCCTCGGCCCTATCGGAAGCCGGTCTGACGGTCCCGGGCGGCGAGACGCTGGCGGCGAAGGCGGACGGACATCGCCTGCGCCTGTCTCCGGCGTCCACGAACACCGACGGCTTCTTCGTCGCCCTGTACGAGCGCGCTTCGTGAGCGGCGGCTGGCGCATGGAGCGATACGGCGACGTCTCGGTCCTCTGCGTCATGGCGGCCCCGGCGGAGTACGGCGTCCATCTGAAGGCGCGCATCCAGCCGCTGATGACCGGCATCGGTCCGGTGGAAGGCGCCGTCGCCCTGACCGCCGAACTGGCGCGGCTGGAGGCGAGGGGAGCGCTGCCCGATCTGGTGCTGTCGCTGGGCTCGTGCGGCTCGCCGACGCTGGAGCATGCGGCGGTCTATCAGGCCTGGTCGGTCGGCTACCGCGACATGGACGCCAGCGCCCTCGGCTTCGAAAAGGGGAAGACGCCCCTGCTGGACCTTCCGGCGGTGATGCCCCTCCCGTGCCCGATCCCCGGCGTGCCGACGGCCACCCTTTCGACTGGCGGCAATGTTGTCTCCGGCAAGGCCTATGAGGCCATCGAGGCCGACATGGTGGACATGGAGACCTTCGCCCTGCTGCGGTCGTGCCAGACTTTCGGCCTGCCTCTGGTGGCCCTGCGCGGGGTGTCGGACGGGCGCGCCGAGTTGAAGGCGCTGGAGGACTGGACGTCCACCCTGCATCACGTCGACGAGAACCTGGCGGCGGCGCTGGATCGCCTGATCGCCGTGCTGGAGGCCGACGGCCTCGCCGCCCTTGCTATTGCCGTCTCAGACGGCCAAGACCCCGCCCATTCCACGCCCTCCCCGGAATCGCTCGCATGACCCAGCCGACCCACCAGAAAGTCCTCATCGTTGACTTCGGCAGTCAGGTGACTCAGCTGATCGCGCGGCGCCTGCGCGAGGCGAGCGTCTATTGCGAGATCCATCCCTACGCCAAGGCCGAGGCGGCGATGGCGGCGATGAACCCGGCGGCGATCATCCTGTCGGGCGGACCGGAGAGCGTGCACGAGGAGGGCAGCCCCCGGGCGCCGCAAGGCGTGTTCGAGGCGGGCGTGCCGGTGCTGGGCATCTGCTACGGCGAAATGACCATGTGCGAACAGCTGGGCGGCAAGGTCGAGGGCGGCCACACCCGCGAGTTTGGTCGCGCGGCGATCACGGTCGAGAAGACCTCGCCCCTGCTGGCCGGTCTGGCTCCGGTCGGCGAGGACGAGGAAGTCTGGATGAGCCACGGCGACAAGATCGTCGCCATCCCCGAAGGTTTCGACGTCGTCGCCTCGTCGTCGGGCTCGCCCTATGCGGTGATCGCCGATGAGAAGAGACGCTTCTACGGCGTTCAATTCCATCCGGAAGTCATGCACACGCCGCGCGGCCACGAAATGCTGAAGAACTTCACCCACGGCATCGCCGGGCTGAAGGGCGACTGGACCATGGCGGCCTATCGCGACGAGAAGATCGCCCAGATCCGCGAACAGGTCGGCGACGCCAAGGTGATCTGCGGCCTGTCGGGCGGCGTGGATTCCTCGGTCGCTGCGGTGCTGATCCACGAGGCCATTGGCGACCAGCTGACCTGCGTCTTCGTGGACACCGGCCTGCTGCGCAAGGACGAGGCCAAACAGGTCACGACCCTCTTCCGCGAGCACTACAACATCCCGCTGATCCACGTTGATGCGTCTAAGGAATTCCTCGGCGAGCTGGCCGGCCAGTCGGACCCGGAAACCAAGCGCAAGACCATCGGCCGGGTGTTCATCGAGATCTTCGATCGCGAGTCCGCCAAGATCGAGGGCGCTGAGTTCCTGGCGCAGGGCACCCTGTATCCGGACGTGATCGAGAGCGTCTCGTCGTCCAGCGGCAAGGCCCACGTGATCAAGAGCCACCACAACGTCGGCGGCCTGCCGGACTATATGAAGCTGAAGCTGGTCGAGCCGCTGCGCGAGTTGTTCAAGGACGAGGTCCGGGCGCTGGGCCGCGAACTGGGCCTGAGCGAAGCCTTCGTAGGCCGCCACCCGTTCCCCGGGCCGGGCCTGGCCATCCGCATCCCGGGCGAGATCACCCCGGAGGCGGTCGCCACCTTGCAGGACGCGGACGCCATCTATCTGGAAGAGATCCGCAAGGCGGGCCTGTACGACGACATCTGGCAGGCCTTCGCCGTACTGCTGCCGGTCAAGACCGTCGGCGTCATGGGCGACGCCCGCACCTATGAGAAGGTCCTGGCTCTGCGCGCCGTCAGCTCGACCGACGGCATGACCGCCGACTTCTACCAGTTCCCCTGGGATGTGCTGGGCAAGACCGCCACGCGCATCATCAACGAGGTCCGCGGCGTGAACCGCGTTGTCTATGACGTGACGTCGAAGCCGCCCGGGACGATCGAGTGGGAATGATTCAGAGCCTTCTGAATCTTTCCGGAGCGCTTTCAAAAGTCACTTTAAAGCACTGACTTATAAGATAAATGATTTCGCAGCCTCTCGATACCTTTCGAGGGGCTGCTTTCGTTCGCGTCGGTCAGTCTGACGGTCCCGCCGCCATTGCCCGCCCGGACTCCGCTCCGTACCGTCAGAGGGCCGAGAGAGTCCCGACGGTCTTTTTTTGAGCCAAGATACGGATTTGGCGAAGGAAAACGATCCCGAAAGACCTCGAAAGCGCCTGACGGTCTTTTGGAGTCAAAACGGCATGCTTACCGACGCCGCACTGCGGAATATCCGCCCAAAATCAAAAGCTTACAAAATGACCGACAGGGACGGTTTGTACCTGCTGATATCGCCCAAGGGCGGCATCGCATTCAAGTACGACTACCGGTTCAACGGGCGGCGAGAGTCGGTGACCCTTGGCTCCTATGGGCCGGCGGGCCTGTCGCTCGCCAAGGCCCGCGAGAAAGTCATCGATGCCAAGCGGATGATCGCCGAAGGCGTCTCGCCCGCTCTGGAGAAGCAGCGGGCCAAACGGCGCCTGCAGCAGGCCCGCAGCTTCGAGCATGTGGCCCAGCGCTGGATGGATCACGCGCCGATGGCGGACAGCACCCGCAACATGCGGCGGTCCATCTTCAACCGGGAAATCCTGCCGCATTGGCGCAACCGGCTGCTGAACGAGATCACCCCGAACGACCTGCGGGCCCACTGCAAGACGATCGTCGATCGAGGGGCGCCGGCGACGGCCGTCCATGTCCGGGACATCGTCAAACAGATCTACGCCTACGCCATCCTCCATGGCGAGAAGATCGAGAACCCCGCAGACGGGGTCGGGCCGGCCTCCATCGCCACCTTCCGGCCGCGGGACCGTTCGCTGTCGCCGACGGAGATCCGCATCGCGCTGAACCTGCTGGGGGAGGTGGCGACCCTTCCGACGATCCGCCTTGGCCTGAAGTTCATCCTGCTGAGCATGGTCAGGAAGAGCGAGCTCCAGGATGGGGTCTGGGACGAGGTCGATTTCGCCAACGCGGTCTGGTCGATCCCCAAGGAGCGTATGAAGCGATCGCGGCCGCACAACGTCTACCTCTCGACCCAGATGCTCGACATCCTGATCGCGTTGAAAACCTGCGCCGGAAACTCCCGCTACATCCTGCCGTCCCGCTATGACGCCGATGCGCCGATGTCGCGGGCGACCTTCAATCGGGTGACCATGGCGATCGCCGAACGAGCGCGGGAGCGGGACCTGCCGCTGGAGCCCTTCACGGTCCACGACCTGCGGCGGACGGCTTCGACGCTCCTGCACGAGATGGGCTTCAACTCGGACTGGATCGAGAAAAGCCTCGCCCACGAGGAGCGGTCGTCGCGCGGGGTCTACAACAAGGCTGAGTTCGAGGCCCAACGTCGGCACATGGCCCAGGAGTGGTCGAACGCGGTGGACGCGTGGGAGGCGGGACGGGCGTTCACGCCCGTGCTGGTCATCCCGGAAACGGCCGGTCCTCGGTTCGATCCGCGGCTCTGACGGGTCGCGTAATCCGCTTGCGAACATCCGGCGGCGGCGCCCGCCGGATGGGTTTGGCGCGACGGAGAGCAAGCCAGGCCTCGACCTCGGCCAGGTCCCAGACGACGCACCGCGGCGTCAGCAGGAACCGCCGGGGGAACTGACCCCGCTGCTCCATCTCCCAGATGGTGCTGTCGGCCAGCGGCACCATCTGACGGAGCTGCGGCTTCTTGATCGTGCGCTTCAGCGGCGGGTCGGCCTGGGCCATCGGTCTCTCCTGGCGTTGCGACTCGATGGAATCCGAAAGGCGGCGAGTGCGCCATGCGCAGGTTCGCCCAAGGCGATCTCCGCCCGGCTCTCTACGGGTTGCGGGGATCGGCCGACGCCGTTGCCGGCAAGTCTCGTGTTCACTTTCTGTTCTAGTCCTGTTATGCCGAGGGCATGACCGACGGGCCGGTTCGCAAGATCATTCACGTCGACATGGACGCCTTCTTCGCGTCGGTCGAACAGCGCGACGACCCGGCGTTGCGCGGCCGTCCGGTGGCCGTGGGATACGCGGCCCAACGCGGCGTGGTGGCGGCGGCCAGCTATGAGGCGCGGGTGTTCGGGGTGCGGTCGGCCATGCCCTCGACCAAAGCCCTGCGGCAGTGCCCCGACCTCGTCTTCGTCCCGCCCCGGTTCGAGGTCTATCGCGCCGTCTCGAAACAGATCCAGGCGATCTTCGCGGACTACACGCCTCATGTGGAGCCGCTCTCCCTCGACGAAGCCTATCTCGACGTGACCGACAACCTCCGCGGCCTTCCGACCGCCTCGGAGACCGCCGTCGAGATCCGGGCCCGCATCCTCGAGGAGACCGGCCTGACGGCGTCAGCGGGGATTTCCTACAACAAGTTCCTGGCCAAGCTGGCCTCAGACCAGCGCAAGCCGAATGGCCAGTTCGTCGTGCCGCCTGGACGGGGCGAGGCCTTCGTCGAGGCCCTGCCGGTGAAACGCTTCCACGGGGTCGGACCGGTGACGGCCGCCAAGATGACCCGGCTGGGCATCGAGACCGGTGAGGACCTGCGGCGCCAGTCGCTGGCCTTCCTGCAGCAGCATTTCGGCAAGTCCGGCCCCTGGTACTACGCCATCTCGCGAGGCGAGGATCATCGCGCGGTGAACCCGAACCGCGAGCGCAAATCGTCCGGATCGGAGACGACCTTCGGAAGCGACCTGACCGATCCCTCGGCGATCGAGGCCGGCGTCATCGCCATGGCGGGCGATGTCTGGGGCTGGTGCGAGAAATCGGACGCCTACGGGCGCACGGTGACGGTGAAGGTCAAATGGACCGACTTCCAGCAGTCGACGCGCAGCCGGTCCTTCCCCGAGCCGGTGACGTCCAGGGAGCGGTTGGAAGAGACCAGCCTCCTGCTGGTCCGCTCCCTCTATCCGCCCGCCAGGGGCATTCGCCTGGTCGGCGTGAGCCTGTCCAACTTCAAGGCGCCGGCGCCCTCGGCGTCCGACCAACTCGCCTTGGCCTGATGGGCGTGCAGACCGACCTCTTCGGCGAGCCGGTTCCCACCACGCCCGCCGCCCCGGCCGGGTTCCGCTATTGGCCTGATCTCCTTTCAGAGCCCGAGCAGGCAAGGGTGGAGCGCGCTCTGCAGGCCTTGGCCTTCAAGCCCTACGAGCACCTCGGCTATCTGGGTAATCGTCGCATCGCTGCCTTCGGGCGGCGCTATGATCTGGCGCGTCAGGCGCTGGAGGCGGCGGAGCCCTGGCCGGCGTTCCTTCAGGAACTGCTGGGCCAGTTGACCGACCGGGCCGGTCTGCCGGCGGAGGATTTCGTGCAGGCGCTGGTCAACGAATACCAACCCGGCGCCGGGATCGGCTGGCACAGGGACCGGCCCGTGTACGGCCGGATCCTCGGTGTCTCGCTGCTGTCGCCCTGCATCATGCGCCTTAGACAGAAGCGCGGCGCCGGCTGGACGCGGGCTGGCGCGCCGCTGGCGCCCGGCTCGGCCTACCTGCTGTCGGGCGAAGTGCGGCGGGACTGGGAGCATTCGATCACGCCGATGACCGCGCTGCGCTATTCGATCACGTTCCGGACGCTGGCCTGATTGACGCCTGGGACGGGATGGACATGCATGTCAGCGTCGCCATGGGCCGGCTTCAGATCAGGTGAGGATCGTATGGACGACGAAGAACGGCAGAGGCGGGTCAGAATCGTCGTCGGCGAATGCGAAGGCATCCAGCCGCACTACGTCGCCTTCTACATCGAAGCGATCTTCTACGCCGCCGAGCGGGGAACGATCGCTTTCGACCGTTTCTCAGAACTCGTCGCGACCGGCGGCACGGCATCCGACATCGTCGCGAGCGCTCACGAAGCCTTGGGGCACGCCGCCGCGCTGTCGCGCTTCTTCTTTCCCGTCGACCGAAAGGCCTTGGCTCGGGCCCGGGCAGGGCAACTTCGGCAGATCTTCGCTGTAGGCAACAGTTCAGCCTTGCAGGATCGTGACCTGCGCAATGCGATCGAGCATTTTGACGAGCGGCTCGACGAGTACCTTCTGGAGGATATCGCAGGCTACCTCTTCCCCGGTCCGAAGGTCGGCGACGCGAGTCTCGCCGACGACCCCATCGGTTATATTTTCAGGCTCGTCGATCCGGCGACCGAGACCTTTGTACTCTTGGGCAAGAAGCACGCCTTTGGCGCGATGAGGGCGGAAGTCGCGCAGATATCCGAGCTCGCAGCCAGGCTGCGATAGAAGGGCAGTCAGTTCTCAAGAACTAAGGGCTCCGCCCTCGCGCGGGCCAGGGTGAAGCGGCTCCGCCGCCGGACCGGCCGGTCTCCCCGACCTTCCGCGCCGGCGAAAATCGTCACGGTGATCATCAGGGTCAGGCTTGTGCAGGTCGGGCGATCCCCCTCCGGCCGGTCCGCCCTGGCCCTTGCTACCCCGGTCTCGCCGACGGGCAGGGTTTCAGGCGCGCGGTTCGCGTGCCTGCAACCCTTGCCCAAAGGAGGCAGACATGAGTGCCCAACCTGTCGAAACCACCGTCACCGAAGCGACCGCGCCGCAGCATGGCGCGGTGATCACTGTGCCGCTCAACCGGCTCAAGGCCTCGCCGAAGAACGCGAGGAAGACGCCGCACAGCGCGGCGACCATCGAGGCCTTCGCCGCTTCCATCAAGGCCAAGGACGTGTTGCAGCCGCCCGTGGTCGAGATCGAGCGGGACGGGGAGGGCGTCCCGACCGGAAACTACCTCGTCACCATCGGCGAAGGGCGCCGTCAGGGGCTGCGGCTGCTGGCCAAGCGCAAGGCGATCAAACGCAGCCATCCGGTGCGCGTCGTCGTGGACGCCGAGAACGACGCCCATGAGATCAGCCTCGATGAGAACATCACCCGCGAGGCCATGCACCCCGCCGACCAGTTCGAAGCCTTCCAGCGGCTCGCCGTGGAGAAGGGCTATGGGCCGGAAGAGATCGGCGCCCGGTTCGGGGTCTCGGCTCAGGTGGTGCGTCAACGGCTTCGGCTGGGAGCGGCGGCGCCGGAGCTGATGGCGGCGTATCGGGAAGGAGCGTTGGCGCTGGATCAGTTGATGGCCTTCTGCGTTAGCGCGGATCAGGACCGTCAGCGGCAGGTGTTCGAGCAGATCGGCCCCCACACCCCGGTCTACGCCATCCGGCGCGCCATGACCGAGTCCAAGGTGCGGGTCGATGACCGGCGCGTCCGCTTCGTCGGCGTCGAAGCCTACGCCGAGGCGGGCGGCGAGGTGCTTCGGGACCTGTTCACCGAGGACGGCGGCGGCTGGCTGGAGGATGTGGTCCTGCTGGACCGGCTGGTCGGCGAGAAGCTGGCCGGGCTGGCCGAAGAGGCGCGCGAGCGCGAAGGCTGGAAATGGGCCGAGGTCAGCCTCGACTATCCCGACGTGTCCGCGTTCGGGCGGGTCTATCCTGTGGCGGTCGAACGGTCGGAGGCGGACGCCGCCGAGATCGTGGTCCTGTCGGAGGAGTACGACGGTATCGTCTCCGAGGCGGGCGTGGAGGGTCTGTCGCCGGAGGCGGATGCGCGGTTGGAGGAGATCGACAAGGCCTTGCAAGCCTTCGGTCCGGACTTCGCCTACGCCGAAGAGGCCAAGGCGCGGGCCGGGGTGGTGGTGACGCTGGGTCACGACGGCCTCGCCCGGTTCGAGCGCGGACTGGTCCGCATTGAGGACGTGCCCGCCGATCCGCCGTCGCCGTGGCAGGAGGACGATGCGGCGGATGAGGGGGCGGACAACCGGCCGGGCTCCGAGGCGGAGCCCTCCGAGGAGGAGGCGCCGTCGACCCTGTCGGATCGTCTGCTGATCGACCTGACGGCTCACAAGACCATGGGGCTGCGCGACGCGGTGCAAGCCGATGTGAATGCGGCGCTGGCGACGGTGGTCCACGCGCTCGCCTTGCAGGTCTTCTATCCGGGCTACGGCGTCTGGACGCCGTTGCAGCTTCGGCTGACGACGACCGGACTCGAGCGGCTGGCGCCGGGGGTGGACGATGGCCCCGCCGGGCGCCGGGTCAGCGACCGGTGCGAGGCGTGGGGCGCGCGCCTGCCCGAGCGCCCGGAAGCCCTCTGGGGCGTGGTGGCCGCCTTGCCGCCTTCGGAGCAGTTGGACCTGATGGCCTGCTGCGCGGGGGTCGGCCTCTACGCCGTGCGCGATCCGCACGACCGGCGGCCCGGCGCCCTGGCGCAGGCCGAGACGCTGGCGACGGCGGTCGGGCTCGACATGGCCGGAACGTGGACGGCGACAGCGGCCAGCTACTTCACCCGCGTGTCCAAGGCGCGGGTGCTGGAGGCCGTGACCGAGGCCGTGAATCCGGAGGAAGCGGGCCGGATCGCCGGCTTCAAGAAGGCGGACATGGCCGAGGCCGCCGAACGGCTGGTGGAGGGAAAGGGGTGGCTGCCCGTTCCGCTGCGGACGGTGTCGGATGCAGCCGAGCCGGACGATCAGGGCGCGGACGAACCGCGTGACCACGACGCCTATTCGTTCGCCGCTGAATAGCGTTCCGTCTTCAAAAACTCGCCGCGCGCCCTTTGGGGGCGCGCGGCTTTTTTATGCCTAGAGGCTCGCACGGAGGAAAACCACTCGACGAAGCGGCCTTGAAACAAGCCTTCATCACGTGGTCCGCAAGCATTGGGACGCTTCGGTAGCTCGCAGTTCACACTCAAGACATTGAAATGCCTAGCGGACCTTCTTTGGCGTTCACATCGATGACCCGATGCCCGTCGTAGAATGCATTGGGCTCTATCCGGGTGATCATCGGGATGATTCCGGTCTCGAGACCCTTCAGGCATTGAGACGCGGCGGTGTCGGCGATGCCGAGCGCCTGATTGATCATATTCTCCTTCCCCGTATCCGCGCTGGCGTAGATCAGAGTCACGTTGGACATCAGGAACTGCTCATTGAGCACTGGCTTGGTGCGCTCATTGTAGGCGCGCAGGTTCCCGAGGTCGGAATCCACCACCACGCCGATCCGGTGGGCGGGCCTCAGAAATCCGATCTGACGTAGCTGGAGAATGGCGGCCAGCCAGCCGAAGTTCTCCGGAGGCACCTTGAGGTCCAGATATTCGAGACAGAACGGCACATCGAACCGCCAAGTCTCCTCCAGACCCTTCGGGCCGGGGATGACCTCGGGGTGAATTGTGGTGACCCCGGTCATCGAGATTGTCTGCCCGTGGATGACACGGGTGTTGGTGTCGATCGCACACAGCCGATCGAAGTTCGCCATCAGCGCCGGCGTCTCGTCGAACGACAGCTCGGGCTGGCCTTGGGGAATACGGGAGACGACCTTGGGCCCCTTGGCGCGCCCATAGGAACGCTCCGAATAGACGTTCGTCATCTCTTGGCCGAAGCTGAGCGCTCCGGTCCTCTGATCGACCGTGACGACAATCTCCGAGATCGGGCCTGCGGTGGTCGCATAGATGTATTCGTCGCGGGGCTTACGCTCCTGGCCGCGCTTTCGCTTCCTGCTCAAAGGCTCTCTCCCGGTCCCAGTTGAAGGGCGCGGGCGGGATCCTCCGGGTCCAGCAGGATTACCCGATCCCACGGCGCGATCTCGATATGGTTGGGCAGGTCGTTGCGCTCGGAGGCGTTGAGCCTGGGACCGATGCGATCGACCAGAAGCAGCCACCACTCCGGATAGCGGTCCTTCACCCGCGCCATCTTGGCCGTCTTTTCCGCGATGCAGAGGGTAGCGTTCCGAATGATCTCCGATCCGACGAAGCCACCGGCCTCATAGTCGTTATAGGCACCGAGGAGGAAACGCGCCTCGCGGGCATCGGTCGTCGGCTGGAGGTCGATCCCGAAAATGGGCTGGAGCTGCAGGGTATGCCGGCCGTCGGACGGAACGCCCGCGAATTCGCGGAGCACCCGCGGGATGTCGCGCTTCAGGGCCTTGAGATCCAGCGGGCGCTCGAAATGGTAGGAGACCCACCAACTGCCGTTCCGGTCCGCCGGTCCCAGCTCCGGCAACAGTTTGTCGATGAACCGGACCAGCCCAGCCTCGATGGTCTCCAATCCCTCCGGTTCGCCGGAGGCCATGGAATGCTGGTTCAAACGGCGGACCTCCACGGCGATCCGGCCATCGACCACGAAGTCAGGCATGCGGTTGCCGTCGGGTTCGTGGACCACCGCGCCAAGGCCTAGGCTCTTCAGATAAAATTCGGCGATGGCCTCCTCGCGGTTCACCCTCAGGTCCCCAACCTGCGCGCCAGCTCGGCGAAGACGCCAGCCTCGCGCCAGACCTTGCGATTGCCGACGACATAGAGTCGTTCCTGGGCGCGGGTGATCGCTACATTCAGCAGGTTGGGCTGGCCGCCAGCCCACCCCCGGGCACCGCGCTGCTGGGCGAGGGGCGCGCCGAGGACGAAGATCACCGCCTCGGCCTCTCGGCCCTGGACGGTGTGGACCGTCCCGACCCGATCCGACACCCACTGGCCGGGATCGGACACCCAGTCGTGCAGGACGCGGCTCTCAAGGATGGCTTGCCGCAGGCCGTCCTTCACGATGACGAAGGGGGTGACGATGAACAGGTCCGGCGTCACGCCGTGCTCGCGCAGGGCGGACAGGAGCGACACGGTCGCCTCGCCTTCCGCGGGCGACCATTTCTCGGTTGCGCCGCCGTCCACGTCGAGCCAGCGGGACGGCCCCAGGACTTCGCCGATGGACGAGCGCGCCGACTGCTTGGCCTGGACCATCTGCCGATCGTAAGCCACGGCGTTGGCGATGCCGAACATGGGTTCGGCGCACCGTCTATGGACCAGCAAGGGCACGCCCACGGACCGTGACCCGACTCCGGTCGAGAACTCGGCCGTATACGCTGTGGCGGCGTCCGCCAGCGTCTGGGCCGAGGCGGCCGGCGCGTTGAAGCGGTCCGGATCGACGCCGAAATGCCGTTGGACTGAATCGGTCAGGGTGTCAGGCAAAGTCACAACAGGTGGGATCTGGATCGGATCGCCGACGACGACGGCGCGGCGGCTGCGGATCAGGCCGCCGACGGCCGATTGGGGCGTGGCCTGGCCCGCCTCGTCGATCAGGAGCCAGCCCAGGCTGTCGGCGGGGAGGTCCGCCAGCATCCGGTCCATCGAGGCAAAGGTCGTCGAGATCACGGGCGTGATCAGGAAAAGGGAGGACCAGAGGTCCGGCAGGATCGCCTTCTTCTCCGGCGTCGTTAGGGCTCCGCCGGCGAACACATTCATCAGAGCTCCAATGTTGTGGCGGATCGGCCGGGCGGCGGCGTCGATGAAGGCCTTGTGTAGCTGGATCGCGGAGATGAACACCTGGTCGCGCAAGCGCTGGGTCGCCGGGTCCATCCACGGCGTCGTCCGGTGCAGGTCCTCATGCGACTGATCGAAGAAGGGGTGGTCGACGAAGCGCGCGCCAATCGCCTCGCGGCGATGGAGCGTGGCCTTCACCACCGTCGCCAGCGCCTGCAGCACCAGCTGGCCCTCATGGACTGGAGGATCCCAGAGACCGCTCCAACGGGCGATCCGCCCCAGGAGTGGCGCCGGCAGGGTCTCGCCCTCGGTTGTGGCGGCCAGCGGCGTCTCCAGGCCGTTGCGGGCTTGGGCAAGCGCCGCGCGCCAAAGTCGCCAGCCGCTGAGCCGGAACAATCGACTCCAGAAGCCGGGGCGTAGCGCCGAGGCCGCCTGCAGGGCCTGCAACGCCTCCAGCAGGCGGGGCAGTGTGGCCCACCGGCGGCGGACCTCTTCCAACTCCATCAGCGCCGTTTCGCTCTCGGTCACGGCGGCCCGGAACCGCCGCCGGGCCTCGCCCCAGCGGCGCAGGGCGTCGGCGCGGCTCGCCGGCGGATTCTCTGCCGTGACGATCCGGGGCGGCCGTTCCGTCACCGCGCCGGTCTCCGGATCGGCCGCCTCTTCGATCATCTGCGGCGACCCGGCCGCCGCCGCCAGATAGGTCTGAAGACCCACCTCCTTGTCCCACCAGAAGGTTTGGCGGAAGCGATTGCGGTTCGCCCCGTTGCCGAGCACGGCCGAGATCAGGCCCCAGCTGTCGCGCTGGAGCAGGGCGTCGGCGGTCGTCTTGAAATAGGTCAGGTCGGACGCGTCGTGGGCCACCGCCGTCGCCACGGGCAGTTCGGCGCTGACGTTCTCGGCCGCCTTGTTGGTGTTGCAGGCCACCAGAAGCTCATGGCCGCGCAGCGACGGCGCGAGCGCATAGAGGTGGATCCAGCCGTTGCCGACCCGCAGCTTCTGGTTCGTGGTCGAGAACCCCTTTTCGGGATCGTCCAAGGTCGCCATGGCGCGGGCGCGGTCCGTAACCACGGCGGCGACCAGATCGCGCAACAGGGTGGTCTTCCCCGTGCCAGGCGGACCGTTGACGCCCAGAACGCCGCCGTCCCGCGTCTCGGACCTGGCTAGGTTCACCGCCGCCTGTTGCAGAAGCACCAGCGAATGACGACCGCGACCCGGCCAGCGGCCGGGCGGGTAAAGATAGGGTGCCACCGCGCTGCTCAACGCCACCCGGCTGTCCAACAGGTTCCGGCGCGTCGCCGGCGCGACGACGCCGAGATACTGCTGCAACGTTAGCGGCGCCTTGCCCTCCCGGACCATGCCGCGCGCGGTCGCCAGATCGTGCAGGAAGAAGCTGTTCACCAGCAGAGGCTCGGGTGCCTCCGAACTCTTGAAGCCGACATAGCTGCGCACAGCGAAGGCCGGTGGACTAACCAGATCGACGGGCAGGTCGAGGGTCTCGACCAGTCTACGCCAGGCGCGCGTCAGGATCTCGCTCGTCACAGGCAGGGGCTCGCCAGTGTAGTCCTGTCGCCGGACGGCCTGTTCGACGAGCTCGACCAGCGACCGTTCCACGTCTGCCCAGTCGGCCAGCGATCCGACCCGTCCGGCCAAGGCCTGCGGAAGCCCCCAGGCGAAGCTGGCCACGACTACGGGGTCGTCCTCGATCGGCCGGCCCTTTTGATCGACGATGAGGATCGCGATCGGCGCCTTGCCGCGAGCTGACGGCCGTTCGACGCGGGTGTCGTTGAACATGCGCGTGAGCCGCTCGATCGCCTTGGGAAGGTCCACCGTCCCCAGCACGATCTGATAGTAGACCCGCGTGCCCGGCTTTGCCTTGTCGCCCCGGTCCCAAGGCAGGCCGCGATCCAGCTGGGCGATGTGGCGGCGGTCTCCGCCGGCCAGCTGTTCGGGCTGCACGAAGGACGGCGGCGACAACACTTCCAATGCCATCCAGGCCCGCAGGATGTCCTCCGGATCGTTGGCGATCGGTTTGGCGGCTTGTGGCTCCGGGTGGCGGAACGGCGCGCGGGGTGCCTCTTGCTGTGGTGGTGGTGTTGGTGACGGCGATCGGGTCGCCCCCACTATTTCGATGAGATCCGTCGGATCGATCAGGGCCTCTTCGACTCGGGCAGCGAGGGCTCGCGCCCGATCCGTGGACCGATGAACCAGTTCGTCAGCCAGAGTCTGCAGGCGCACCGGGTCCTGTGCGCTTTCTTCGAAGACCCGTTCCAGATCGGCGATGCTGGTGTTGAAATAGGGCCGCGACACAAGGTCTCCCGATGGCGTCGATTACGTCTGGCGCGTCACGCCGCGGTGTCAGGGGCTATTCGCCTTCGGTGGCGCGGCGGAGTTCGATCAGCCGGGCCTCGCAGGCTTCGCGCACGATCTCCCGAAGAAGTTCGACCCGTTCGGTGAGGTAGGCGAGTTCCTCGTCGGTGATCCGGTAATGGCGCGAATAACGCGACTTCACATAGGCGGCGCGCAGCAGTTCGAAGCAGCGCTTCTGAAACTTGGTCTCATGCGGCCACACTTCAGCCAGGCGCGGCTCCAGCGGCTCGGTCATCTTGCGGAGCCGGACGAGGTTGTGGGCCCTCGGCGCGTAGAGGGTTAGAACAAGAAGGAGGCCCTGATAGAGGGTCTCGGTCGCCTGATGGAGCTGAAAGGCTGCCTTTCTGGTGTAGCCTCGTGACCGCGTGAATTTCGCGGTTTCGAGAAACTCCTCGAGGCTTTCCGTCCAGTCCCCGAAATACTCCTCGGCTTCCGCCAGGGCGGTCTCCGGCGGAAGGGGCTGTGAGGCGACGAAGGGCGTCTCAGGCGTATCCTTGAGCACCAGACCGTCGCGGACGATGTCGATGAAGAAGGCGCGCCCGTGCTCCAGCTTCCAGTTCACATCCTCCAGACTGTGCACGATCAGGCTGACGGGCGTTCGCATTGCGCCTGACGACAGTTCCTCGAGCAGGCGGGCCTCGGCTTCTTCCCAGAAGTCGATGTCGAGAAGGTCCTCGTGATCGACGACGATCAACAGGTCGAAATCCGAGAAGTACCGCCCGACCGGGTCGTCGACCCAATCGCCTCGCGCATAGCTGCCGTACAGAATGATCTTCAGAATCCGGCCGTCGCGCAGCCGGTCCGCCTTGCGCGTCGCGGTGGCCTTGGCGAAGCTCTCCACGATGATGGCCACGGCGCGATCCAGTTCGCGTCGTTTGCTCGCCGGCAGCTTTCTCAGGGCGCGTTTCATGGCGCGAGTCTCGGGGATGCGTCGGACTGGTGCAAGGCCAAACCAACCGGAACGGGTATCTATCTTGGCTTGTCCACCAGAGCCGGGCTAGGGTGGTCAGGCGGGCGCTGGCTCCATAGGACGCCGCCTGATCAGCGAGGGGTTCATGATCCGAGAGGGCGTGGACAATCGATGCGGCGGCGCCTGAAAGTTCCAGGCCTTTTCGCAGAGGTTCCAACGCCCGCGCCCGCTCTCTCGACGACGTCTCGGTTTGACTCATCAGGGACGTTCGGAACGTCGGCTTTGCGGAATGGCCTGATCGCAGGAGCATAAGCGGCCCAAAAACTTGGCACGATGCTGAGTTGCTCATTTTCGATTGAGGGAACGCGCCGGGAACTTCCAGAGAGGTCGGACAAGCACTACCGTATCATTGGCATCTAGTGGCTGGCCTTAGGATTGTGTCCGCCACAAAAAGAGGTGCGATGACGCAGGCCACATTGTTCGACCAGCCGGTAACGCTGGATATGCCGTCACTAAGCTACGGCCCCAGCGCATCAGGCGTGGGCACGATGCAGCTGATACTGCGCGCAGGCGAAACCGTTAACGCGGAGCCGCATGGCTAGGTCGCGGTTTCGGCGCGGACCTCGGGGACGGGGGCGTAGCATCGCTCATCGAAGCGCTCGCTGAGGATGCCCCGATATTTCCGAGATTGCTCGACGGCTTCGTGCTTTACACGCTACGGGGAATGTCGGATCCGCATGATGCTAGCCCTTCCTCTGACGTATCGATCCTCTATTGCATGGTGGTCCTCAAAATCGGGTGCACAGGCCGGTCGGCGCACGCACAACCTCAGGCATTTGAGGGCAATATCGTGATCCGCAGTGCGCAAGAGCTCGTCGACCGGTTTTATGGCTTGCCCGTTTCGCGGAAAGCAGAGCTTATTGAGCGCTTTCAGTTGCTCGAGCCGGCGGAGAATCGCCTACCCGAGCACGAACAGTACAATCTGGCGCTGATGCGCGCCCGTGACCGCGGGAAGTTGCTAGCGCTGGCTAGAGGAATTCTAGAACTAGGGGGGTGATACAGTGAGCTTCGACTTCAGCCGTTTGGGCCCGATGTACGGTAAGGCTGGCCTGCAACCGACCAGCGAATTCATAGCGATCCGAACCGCTGCCGCGACGAAGGCCGCTACGACCTTGGAACTCTCGGACCTCGAACCTGCGATCCGCGCAGCCTATGGGCTGAAGACGGATGGGGAAGAACTCGCTCAGTTTCTGCAGCTCTTCCGGGAGGCCGATCCGACGTTCCAGGCCGATCTGAAAAGCGCGGAGGCAAGGATTCTCACCAGCGCAGTCGTTTCGGCGGTGGTCGAGAGCGGCAAGGCGCAAGGCGAGACGCTTGCCCTTCTCGCCGTAAGCGGGGGGTTGGCGGGCCACCGATCCCCTCCCGAAGATCCCGAGTTTTTCGTGAGAATGCAGCATGGGCTTCAGCTGGCGCAGCGCACGTCGGCGGCCGACGTCAACGGCATGGCGAAGTCGAACGCCTACGCGCTTCCGAAAGCTGCGGCTGACGCATTCAAGCAGAAGGCCGAAGCCAACGATTGGGGCGGGCTCGGGGGCGAACTGACGGGTATGGTGCAGGGCTTGGCCAATCACGCAGCAACGTCCGATGAGAAGCTTCGCACGGGCCTCAACAGCGTCATCAACCGTGTAAACGCCTTGTCTGAGCAGATGGAAATGCAGTGGCTGGTTGCTAACGGATACAGCTTGGAAACCCAGACGCCGTTTTCAAAGGTCATGCCGCTTGGGCATCAGGTCACCGTGGCCGCGCGCGAGCTTTCGGAATTGACACGGCGATCCGCAGGGGTGGCGGCTGCGCCGGCGCTGCTGGACCAGATCCTGGAACGCGGCAAACAGTCCGCGAAAAAGCTCACGTTGGCGAAGCTTGCAACGGCGTCGCCCCTGGCATTGAGGACGACCTGGGCGGAACATCTGCCGCCTCAACCCTACTCCCAGCTTTTTCCGGTGACGTACGCAATGAAGCTGGCCGCCGAATCGGACGATCAGATCGACTGGGAAGGCCGATATCACCGGGAGATGGGGCTGGCGCCCGGCCTGGAAATGGATGCCCTACAATGGGCTTGCCAGCTTTACATCGAGTTCGTTGCCGCGAAGGCGTTGGGCTAGGTCGTGGTGGACGCCATCCAAGGGCACTGCCGCGAGCCCGGCTGCGCCGCGGGGCAAGGCGGATCGTGCATCGAGAATTTTGATCTTGAGGAGTGCGCGAATTTTGTCATCGGCGAGCCCCCAGAGGATGTCGAGCTCGAGACACCCCCGCAGACGGAATCGGAAGAGGCCTATGAGATCGTCCCGACACGTGTGAGCGTTGGCTTCAGCCAGACCGAGGCCGACGCTTTCCTCCGCGAGACGGGCGGGCCTGTCCGGACCGTGGCAATCGTCGGCGATCCCGATTCAGGAAAGACGACGCTTATCGCATCGCTCTACGAACTGCTCCGGGCTGCGCGGCTGAATTTCGGCTTCGCGGGCTCGGATACCGTTCGGGGCTTCGAGCATCGCTGCTACCTGTCCCGCACGGCTTCTGGCCGTCGCAAGGGCGTCACCATGCGCACTCGACTTCTCGACGGCCTCGCGTTCTTGCATCTCCGCGTCCTTGGCGACCAGGCGGAGCCTTTGGAACTCATATTGGCCGATAGGCCCGGGGAGGATTTCGAAGGCATGCTGACGCGGCCAGACGAGGTCGTGAACATGGCTGAGCTTCAGACTTTTCACGTGGTGGCTTTTCTGATCGACGGCTCAAAACTCGCTGATCCCGCTCAACGCCACGCTCACACCGCGCGGATACGGCGGATGATCTTGGCGATGGCGAGAAGCGGGATGCTTCAATCCTCGCGCCGGTACCAACTGATTCTCACCAAGTCGGACGAGCTGGACACCAGCGAGCAGAAGGATGCCGGTCGAGACGCGTTCCGCCGGTTCGCGGACGACTTGGGATCGCGGTTCCCCGATGCCAGTTTCGATGTGCACGAGGTGGCGGCGAGACCCGACGAAGCCGGGGGCGTACCTTTCGGATTCGGTCTTGAGGCGATGGCGACCCAGTGGCTTGCGAGGAGTTCCCCGCCGACGTCGCGTTCGCTTTTCCGCGTGATGCCGACCGGGAGTGTGTTTGATCGGATGTCGGTCCGATTTGTCGGGCGAGGCGTCTAAATGCAGCTTCTGTTGATCGGCATGCCTGTCTCAGGAAAGAGCACCTACCTCGGCGCGCTCAGCCACGTTCTCACTGCCGGGACCGTCGAGACCGCCCTACGGATGAAGGAGCTGGCGGACTACGAAGGACATGCCTCTGCGCTCGAAGAGCGGTGGCTGGCGTGCGAAGAGGTCGATCGAACGGGGGTCACCTCCCGGCGCGACGGTCAATTCAGGCTTCAATCTGCTGCTACTGGTGTGGAGGCAGATTTGTCCATTCCCGATCTGTCGGGAGAAGCCTTCCGGCAGCTCGCCGCGAGAGGGCGATGCCTCACGGGCGTCTTCACGACGATGCTCGAAGCGGACGGCCTCGTTCTGTTCACCAACGCAAACCGTGGGATCGACGATCGGCTGATATTCGACGCCGCGCAGCAATACGACGCGCTTGAAAGCGCATTCGAAGCGGAAATTGCCGCCGCCGGTGTTGAAGACGATTTGCTCAGCGCTCCGCCTGAAGAAGACAAGCCCTTCAATCCGGAAGAGATGCCGGAAGAGGTGTTGATCGTCGAGGTGTTGCAGATGCTCAACCGCAGGCCCGCGATTGCCCGCCAACGCAGGGTCGCGGTGGTTGTCTCCGCTTGGGACGTCGTGAAAGGCGACGAGGCTCCGCGCGACTGGCTTCGGCGAGCACGACCGATGCTGTTTCAATTCCTTGAGAACAACCCTCGGCTTTGGGATGTCGAAGTGTGGGGCCTGAGCGCCCTAGGCGGAGGGCTCCCTGAAGCAGCCGAGCGACTTCGCCGCGAAGCGGTTCCATCCATGCGCATCCGCGTGCAGGGCCCTGCTGCTTCAGAACACGATCTGACCGCTCCCTTGGCTTGGCTACTCGAGCAGCCGACTGGCGGGTCATGACCAGCTCCGCCGGTGTCATGTGGGTGGATCAGGTCGTACACGGCTACAAGCACGGGCATCGGCAGCTCGCGGCCACCTTGGAGCTCGACGAGAGCTCTGCGGCGACGATGCTCAGTCTGTCGGACCTGCTCGTCGAGCCAGGGACCGTATCGACCTACCTGACAGGCTATCCTCTTCGCCAAGCCAATCGGTTTGTACTGGCGCGCACTTGGTTGGCGCCGGAAATGCCTCGCCCCGGTTGCGTTTGGACCCATTCACTGATCATCGACTACGCGGCGCTGGCTCGGCTGGAGGACCCGAGCCGGCTGAACGGGCTGTTCCGCCGGCCCTCGACCAGCCTTGCAGACACCTTCACGGAGCGAGTGTCCGTGCGCTTGGAAGCGGATCGCGGGATGACCTCCGTGCCCGAGGAGCGGCTGTCAAACATCCTTGGCCAACTCTACGCGGGCGCGGGTCGCGGACTGTTTCCTGCCGGCGATCAAGAAGAGGATGAAGCGCTGGCGTTGACCGCTTGGCGACAGATGTGGCCGCGCCTTCGCCGAGGCTTTTTCTTTTGCACCGCGACAGCGACCGAGCTGAGAGCGAGAGATGCTGAATGCGTTCTGCTCTTTCTTGCCTCGCGGGCCGATCCTCCTCGGATGTCGAAAGTCTCGCGATCCGAGGGCCTCGAGCTATTGACGAAGGATGCGCCTTCGCAGAAGCCGACTTCCCTGAGGAAGTTCATGGCGAGGTATGCTGCGGATCTCTCCGCGCCGCGGCTCTCTGCCTTCGCCTTGGCGGAGATACACAGTCGGCTGGCGAGCGCTCGCAGCGAACAGGCGATGGCGGACGCGATTCAGTTCATCGCAAAGGCGTTGCCTGCTGAGGACGCGAAACTTCTCAAATCAGATCTGTTACTCGGAAAATTCAGGGGATCCGCCAATCGGGAACTCGTGGTCCGGGATTTCGTCTCCGCCCTCGAAGGGTTTGCGGCCTCTCCCAACGTTTTGGACACCAAGCTGTTTGCCGATCATCTGATTCAGTTAGTCACCAATCGGGAAGTGTCCCTCGAGACTGCAATCCAATCGATCGGCACGCCAACCGTGGGGACGTTGGGGGACGTCGCGCTCCAGGTGATCGCGACCGAGCTTCCCGCTGCCTTCCTCGGCAAAGTCGATGTCGGCGAAGACCTGAAAATTCACTTGGCCTCCCTGAACCCTGCGCTCTACGCATTGCCTGCGTTCTGGCCGAACGGACCCGCTGATCGTCAGGGTCTGCTCCAAGCCGCGCTCTCCGCCGGCTGCTCGCCCCTAGACCTGTTCCATCTGCTCAAGCCGACGATCTCCGGCCCCGAGGTCGCGCACTTGCTTCGGCGAGGCGACAGTAAGGTGGCCTCAGCCGTTTTGGCCGGCCTCCCAGAGAGCCCCGCGCTTGTGGAGGCTGCGGCTCTTTGGATTCCGGCTCTCAAGGACCAGCCGGCGAGCTTTGCTGTCGGTGTCGAACGCCTCACCTCCCATCCCGAGATACTCGAAGTCTTGGCGGCCGAGGTGACTGGAAGCCCGCTGGAGCGAGCATTTAGCGAGAACCTTTTTCTGCGTCTGGCGAAGCTCAAGCGTGGCAGCGACCTGCCGCCGCCAATGCTTTCCGTGATCGCGTTGGTCCGAGCGCTTGAGCGGCAGACCGCAAATCCCGGCGAACTCATCCGATACGGCCTCGATGCTACAGTCCAGCGGTCGCTCCAGCGCACGCTCCCGTCCCTCGCCCAATTGTACCTGGATCGAAGCCTGCCCCCTGGCGGCTATTTGACGGATCATCCTCTGCTCGCCCGGCTCATCAGGGAGATTGTCGGCCGCTATGTGGATGGGGATCGCCCTGATCAGTGGATCTTGGACGCGAGCGACGATCTGCATGTGCTCCATCGATTGCTGAGCGACGTGCAAGATCGGCTCTACGGTCGGCGGTTGCTCAAGGGGTTGCAGGAGCGGACAAAGAGAAAGCGTTCCGGCGTCCCCAAGGCGAAGTCCCGGATTTTGGACGATGTTCTGAAGCCCTTCAGGTTTTGGTAGGTAGGATGGCCAATACCCAACTCAAACAAAGTGTCGGCGCGGCGGATGCGTCCCCTTTGATCGGTCGTGTGTTGGACACCTGCACGAGCGCCTCCGGCGTCGCCACCGTCGGAGATTTTCTGACCGCCGTTGAGCGTGTGGCCAGCAGGGAGCGGCAACTCTCTTCGGCGACGGCTTGGAATAGTGTCGTCCGCGCCTATGCGGATCGCGTAAAGCGAACTGCGCCACCTTTGGTGCAGCCGACCGATGCTTCTCGATCTTTGAAAGCAGCTTTCCGCAGGGCCCGAGAACTCAGATCAAATATTGGAGGCCGCGACCGCTTCATCGGACTACGGCACGTGCTTGCAGCGATTATTACGGCTCGAGGTGGGGCAAGCCAGAGCGAGTTGAGGATCTATCTCGCGGAGTCCGGTGTCCCTCTCCAACTCTTCCGTGACGCTCTGTTGCGAGACGTGCTCTCCGCCCCGGAACCTCAAGAGAATCCGGATCGATGGGGACAGGTGTTCGGCTCGCCTTCGACTCCGGAGACGTCGCCATCCGCTCAAGCGGCCGCAGCGATTGTGAGGGAAGGTCCGGCCGGTCAAACAGCGCCCGAGCCGGAGACGGCTGATACCGGCCCTTCGCTGCCAACGACAGTGAGTGAGCATCACCGACCTGACGATGGTCCGTCTGACTTTTTGGAATCCTCAACACAAGCAGTTGCAGATGCCAGACCGGTTTCCACCAGGACGGTCTTCGCGATTACCGGAGCCGACGATCCCAATCATCCGGAGCTACGTGATCGAACCGGCGCCGACCGCGAGGCCGAAGCATTTGCGATGCTGGCCACTGCTCGCGAATTCGTCCCGCCTGTCGCGTTCGGCGTCTTCGGTGAATGGGGCGCCGGCAAATCCTTCTTCCTTCGCCTCATCATGGACCATGTGGCGCGTCTGTCCTCTGAAGCCGACGATCAGTCGCCGTTCCACAAAGACGTTGTGCCTATCGTCTTCAACGCTTGGCACTATGCCGAGACAAATCTCTGGGCGAGCCTGGTCGATCACATTTTCAACAAACTCGACCAATGGTCTGTCGCCGACCAACCCACCTCGTCTCTGCTCGACAATCTATTGTCTTCGCGGTCCTTCACCCTTGAGGCGGCGGAGGCTGTCGTCGAAACCCGGCGCGAACAGCACGCCGCCGCGGCGCTCCTTACCGAAGCCGAGGCAGCACAAGCTTCTGCGGAACAGGATGCTCTCGTTCGGATCCGCCAGATCACTTCCGGCGCTTGGGAAGCCATGTGGAGCGATGGGGAGGGTCGAGCCGTCCCCAAAGAAGAGATCGAAAAGGCGGCTCAACAGCTCGGCCTGAGCGAGGCAACGGCCTCGGTGGAGGGCGCCGCCAAAGCTCTTCAACAGCTTGATGGAGAGATTGAAGGATTCGGCTTTGTACGCGGCCCCTATCTCCGCACCGCAATGAGCGCCGGTCTGTTGATCTGTTGCGCGATTGGCGTGGTACTATTGCCCCCACTCATCGCCTGGGTCACCAATCTGGTCGCCGGGCCCGCAGCAGCATTCGTGGCAGCAGTCTCTGGCTTTGCTGCGCCTCTCGCTCTTGGCGCTGCCTGGGTGCGCGTCACTGCCAAGAAGGCGGTTGAGCAGATCGGAAAGCTACGCCCGCTCGTCGACGCTACCCAGGCAGAGATCAAAAGGCGCAGGCAGGAAGAACTGAGCCCACAGCGAACTGAGCTGGCCGACAAGACGGCGATCGCTGACGAGGCTCGCGCCCGACTGCAGGTTGCTACCGATCGCTTGGCACAGGCCTCGAGCGACTATGCCGCAGGAACGGGACGCGCCCGACTACTGAACTTTATTCGCGAGCGCGTGACTGCCGATTCATATGGAAAGCACCTGAGCTTCGTTGCGACGATCCGTCGAGATTTCGAAGCGCTGTCCAACTTGATGACTGATGCGAGTGCATCCGATCTTGAGGCCCAAACAGCGGCGTCGCGTCACAACAAGGCTGTCGAGGAACTGATCGCCCGATCGGCGAACCTCCTGACGCCTGAAGAGACAGATCGCCTGAGAGCCACGACGAAATCCGACGCCACTCAAGGGCGGTCGTTCGAGCGGATCATCCTGTATATCGACGATCTCGACCGGTGCCCTCCTGAAAAGGTCATGGAGGTCCTCCAAGCCATTCACTTGCTGCTGGCCTTCAAGTTGTTCGTGGTCTTTGTCGCCGTCGACGTTCGCTGGCTCGAAAATGCCCTGACAACAAAATACGGAAACGCCTTCGGCGATGAGGCGTCGCCCTCACTTGCGACGCCATACGACTATCTGGAGAAAATCTTCCAGATACCGTACTGGGTCCGAAGGCTGAACGCCGGAAATGTGGCCGACGTGCTCGCCGATCGCTTGGCGCCCAATTTCAGCGTCGACGGTACACCTCCGACCCTGCCGATTGCCCCCTCGCTCGAAGACGTCGCTACCCGATCCGACCAGGCCGAAAGCGTTTCAGTCGAACCGGCTGAGGAGCCCTCGACCGTATCCGGAAGCGATGAAACGCCGCTGCCGCTCCGCATCTCACGCGCGGAGGCGGACTATATGACCCAACTGGCTCCCGCGCTCGATGTGTCTCCGAGGCGCGTCCTGAGGTTCCTGAACAGCTACAGTCTGATTAAGGCCAGCTTGGCGCCGGAGGAGCGAGGCAGATTGGAGACGGGATTCTTCCGGCCGGTATTGTCGCTGCTTGCGATCGCCGTCTTGGATGACAGAACAGCCGGGATCTTGTTCCGATCATTGTCTAACACGGGTAGCCGAAGCGCCTTTGAGGTTGGAGCAGGGGAGAGTCGCCATAGCCAAGCGGTCGCCCAAGCACTCGCGGTGATTCCCAGCGACGTCGACATTTCCGATCTTCAGGAGGCTTCAAAGCTAGTGATGCGCTTCACGTTCTGCGGCGATCTTCAATAAGGTGGGCTTTCCTGGGATACGCTCAACCCTACTCGACTAATTTGTCTGACAACCGGCGCCAATGTCGGTTTCGGTTGCTCTCACAGCATAAGATCGCGCAGGAGTGCCTCATATTGCGCGAGCGCTGCCTTCTTCTCGTCCAGGCGATCGTAGCGGTCGTAAATCTCATCCAGAACCGGCGGTACGGTTGATGAGCACCTCGCACACGTCTCGCGGAACCCGCAACGGGGCCATGTTCGAGCGGAAGGTTCGACACAGATCGCGCATTTGCCACCCTTCGGTTTTCGAAGCCGTGAGAATTTCGTCCTGCCATCTTTCCCAGTGACGTCGGAGACAGATGTTCTCAATGGCCAGCTCCATTGAGAACCGGATTGTCGCCCGTCAGCTTGCAGAGGCTCTTCGAAAGGCCGGGGTCATAGAGCCGGACGACATCTTCTGATTGCGGAGGCCCGTTAGAGCTAGTCGATCCCAGCCGCGTGCTAAATGTCGCCTTTGCGGCCCACAGTGAATGTCCGCTCATGGCGCGTTGCAGCTTGAATAGGCGTAAAAGGGTGGGGCAGGGAGGCCATCCCTTGGGAGGTTGGCCATGCGCCAGTCAGACCTGTTCATCATCCCGCGGCGGCCATGGAACGCGGGCCGTCTCATTGGACCCAAAGCACCGCTGAAGCCCAAGCACATTTGGGCGATCCGGCAGCAGTTGAAGGTCGCCAAGCGTGTCCGCGATCTTGCGATGTTCAACTGTGCGCTCGATGCCAAACTCAGGGCGTGTGACCTGGTGAAGCTGCGGGTGAGCGATGTAGCGCCGGGAGGATCTTTGCGACTTCGGTCGACCGTCATGCAGCAGAAGACAGGCAGGCCGGTTCCATTTGAGATCACTGAGCCAGCCAGGGAAGCGATAGCTGCATGGCTGGAGGTTCGTGGGCAGCGTGATGATGATTGGCTCTTTCCGAGCCGAAGCCACGACGGGCGCCACATCGGAACGCGGCAGTACGCGCGATTGGTCGATCAATGGGTCCGGCTCATCGATCTTGAGCCTGCGGCCTATGGCACCCACAGCCTCAGGCGGACGAAGGTCTCACTCGTCTACAAGAAGACCGGCAACCTCCGAGCGTGCCAACTGCTGCTAGGTCATCGGAAGTTGGAGAGCACCGTCCGCTACCTTGGAATCGAAGTGGACGATGCTCTGGAGATCTCCGAGCAGATCGACCTCTGACGCCTTGCCGGGTCGCTCAGCGGACCCGGCCACCGTCTGCAATGGGTGGAAAGCGGACGTTGGCCATGATCTGATGCTACGTTCTCCAGGGGCAACACAGACCCACTCGCTGAACCCCAACGGAAGCAACACCAATGACCGCATCAGTGGAAAACTATCGCCAAGCCCTCAATGAGATCGTCCAAGACGTGAAGGCAAAGTGGTCGATAGGAGCCGCGCGCGGAGACTCCTACAAGTTGGGCTACAACGCCGCCTGCTTTAACATCCTCGGCGTGATCGAGGACCTATCCTTCAATCACGGCATCGCTCGCGGTGAGATTGGCCTCGATACGGAACCCGACTTGACTGTGTGGTCCGATGAGGATGTAGCCACACACAAGGGGAAGGAGCCCGATGACCGCTAAGGGTCGAGGCCGTGTAGAAACGCGCTGAGCTACAGGGGCGCGGATGTGGCGACGAGGCGC
>NZ_JBHTCY010000004.1:0-498253 GCF_042666595.1 Brevundimonas sp. GCM10030266 | reverse complement strand
GAGTGAGTCCGCAAATGGTCGGGAGACGAAGTTCGCCTAAGGGTGGAAAGCGGACGTCATACGGAAGTTCGGAAATGCGAGTGGGCGACGCTGGCCCCGTAAAAGAATGCAAACGCCAAGTTGAAAGCTCCACCTACAATCGGAGCTCCAAGCGGTGCAGGCAGATAGGTCGCGTTGGACAGGAGCAGATAAATCGCGCCTGGACTTACCACGGCGAACCAGATCGGCCAGTTTGTGGCTCGGGTGAGGATAGCGGCGGCCAACAGAAGTGACGCTGGAACCCCTACAAGCCCTCCCACCAGAAAATGCTTCGATAGGTAGGCTCCTACCAAATCGCTGTTCGAGCTGGCGGTCACCAACGCTAAAGCGAAGCTGCCCCATACGGCATGCGTGGCCGTCGCGATAACGGCGACGAGCAGGAACGCTCCCGCGACGCTAACTCGCAGCCATAAATGTCGCACTGCCATTCGCCCGTAGACATGACCGGCCCCAAGCGCATAGCCAAAGCCGCCCACCACTGAAGTAAGGCCACCAAGAGCCAACTGATCAGGATCTGTCCGCCGGACTACATCGAGCGAACTGCTCAATGCATCGTTGCCGGACCCAAACTGCCCATAAAAGAGCATGTCGCCGACAAACATGGCGAAGGCGCCAATCAATCCAGCGTAGCCGCACAGGCGAACGGTTGCAGTGTTCATCTCATCCTCCCGCGACGGTTGTATCTTGTTAATCTGATTGAGCAAGGTCCATGAACATCCGCAACGGGTCGCGAAGCGACATTCGCATAGGGTCCAGCAGCAGACCTACGCCGCCCAGGCTACAGCCGTGGAATAGTTCTCTCCATCTTCCACCGCGGCGCACCACCGCCGTCGCTACGAAATCGCGCGCTGGCGTTCGCTAAAAGGGCCAGTCCCCTACCTTGAAGCAGACCTGTCCGTAATCTGAGAAGGCTGGGCGCATTCGTTCGGGGAAAGCTCAGCCGGAAACATTCCGCTACCAATGGAAGTTGGTGACACCGATTGGTTAGTCACGGCAAGTTCATAGTCCCCCGGCTTGCGTTTTCCCGCATAGATGGAATGTTTGTGGCGGTTCGGATCTTCAGGAGTTCGCATGCCAGGCCATGAGTTAGCCGAGGTCGTCGTAAACGGGAAAAGACTGACCTTCTACTATAACTATCCGAGTTGGATGGATGGGGGCCGTGGAAGTGGTGGATTGCCAGGGGCGGATGCTGAAATAGGCCATGAGGACGAGGCGCTTGAGCAATGCGTGCCTATTGGCGGACTCTCTGACGATCAGAAGCTCAAAGTTCTTCTAGAGTTTGCCTTGGCTGTTTGGGCGGAAGAGATCAAAACAAACTTTGCCACTAATAGTGAGTGGGGGTCTATATTTTATATTGATCAGAACGGAGAGGTTAAATGGACCTCTCCAGCCACCACACCCGGAACGCCAAATGCGTCTTTCGATTGGAATAGCTCCGACCTGCCACAGCTAGGCGGAATGACGGATTACAGCCGAATAATCGCGATTGCTCACAGTCATCCCCGATACAATCTTGGGGGGAGTGGGCCTAACACCGACTATTACGATCCTGCGGACCCATTTCGTCTGCTCCGGCCGTCCCTACCTCACGTAAATTACGCAGGTACAAATCAAGGTGGAGACTGGGTCAGCTTCGACCACGTAGTGAACCAAGCGAATTGGCAGCGGATCCATGCTGGGGGCGCGGGCCCCCGAAGCGATCTAAGCCTCGTGATCGTCGGCGATACGGTTACAACTTCCGGAACCGAGACGAGGATCAATCGGTATGGTGCGTCAGACCATGGCTACGGGTCATTAGCTTATCCACCCGGCGGGGCCCAAGATGGGCTTTCTGGAGCGAGAGGCAACGTGCCACACATGGCGCTCCCGCCCTGCAAGGACTGATGCGGACATGTTAATCCTTTCCCTCTTAGCCGCAACCGCGGTCGTCCCTGATCCGGACTATTCAGGGCTTGGCTGGTTTCACGCTTCCCAGTCGGGAATGACGGCTCCGCAGTTGGTCGTGCATATCGAGCAGTGGAACAATCGCCTTCCGCCTGATGACCCTCACTGGGAAGTCGCCGTCACCATCGGTCGCACTCCGGCCCGTTCGGAACCTGCGTCCTACATCGCACTGCGCATTCGGGACGGCGCCGTCCAGTCAGCCGACACCCGGGATTGCGGCGCCGATGCCGTCCTGCTGGAGGTCAGCAATCTGGCGCCGGACTACCTGTTTGCGCCCCGACCAGACACGGACGATCAATGGCCATTGCCGCAAGGCGGTGGAGCCGGGACGTCGTACACTGTCCATTCGACCAGTGCTCAGAAGCCGGCGGCGGGTGAAGAGCGTTCGGGCGCGGCCGAGCTGCAGGTCAGCCTCACAGCGACCCGTGGCCCCATCGCCGCTTGGGGCGAGCGTTTCAGAGACGCGCTCAACCAGTGCGAATGGGTCCCGGAGCCGGCCCTGAAGCCGCCGCCCGTCGCCCGTGTATCGATCACCGACCGCGTGGGAAACTGAGCAGTTCTGTTCGTCTGCGACGGGCCGTGAAGCTACATCCGCAGAGTCCCCAGAGTTAGACCTAAGCAGCCCAAGCCACAGCCGTGGAGTAGCTTTCTCCATCTTCCACGGCGGCGCACCACCGCGGGAGCTACGAAGTCGCGCGCAGGCGTTCGATTCGAGCGCCAATTCATCGCCCTGGAGCGACCTTCGGAGAGTCTGTAGTGGGTGAAAGCGGAGTCACACTTGGCGATGCGTGAATGTCCACTTCTGGGCGGCATGCCAACTTCCGCTCCTGGCGCGTCTCGGACTTTGGCCCTGCTGGGGTTCTGCCGCTTAGCTGACGCCCGATAAGCGGACCCGCTGGGCCTCCCCTCAGGGTCGCGTGGATAAATTGCTTCAAGTGCATCTGAAAGCAGGATCCCGGTCCTCCTGATGGAGGGAGACCTTGATGATCACGACCGTGCTGTCCGAAACCCGCACCCATCGGCGGGTCCTGACCCACTATGCGCCTGACGAAGAATGTCGGGCGCACCGGCATTCGGAGGCCCAGATCTCCCTGTTGCTCGCGGGAAGCTATGTCGAGGACGGCACGAACGGCCTCCATGCGGTCGCTGGATCGAGTCTGAGCTGCAAACCCGGCGGCTTCGAACATCAGAATCGCTTCGGAGACCACGGAGCCCTGATCCTCTCGGTACACGACAAGACGCGGATGGCGGCCATCGCCGGTTACTCCGTCTCGGCCCTCGAGACGCGGCTCGCCGGTATGCGATTGCTCGACCGGGCGGTCGCAGGCGAACCCCTGGGGGTGGTCGGGACGAGTCGGCAGGGCGGCGCCCGTGAGGCCGAGCCGACCCAGCCCGCCTTGCGTGACGCCCGACGCAGGCTGCTCGGTGAGCCGGATCTCTCCGTCGCGCACCTGGCGCGATCGGTGGGCGTTCATCCGGTCCACCTCGCGAGGCTGTTTCGCAACGCCTTCGGGCAGCCGCCCGCCCGGATCCGGCGCGAGGTTCGTGCCGCCCGTGTGATCGACCGGATCGTACGCTCCAAGGCGTCTCTGGCGGAGATCGCCTTCGCAGAGGGTTTTTCCGACCAGGCCCATATGACCCGGGCGGTCGGGCAGGTCAGCGGATGGAGCCCCGGGGGGCTGCGTTGGCTGCTGGCGACCTGACGCGGATGTTTCCTCCGTTCAAGACGTTCGGCCCGCCCTCGTTCATCGCGGCTCCATCCTCAGTTCAAGGGCGCCCCTCATGAAGTCTTCCCATGCTTTCGCCGCTGTGTTGTCGCTCGCCCTGCTCTGGGCGCCAGCGCTCCGCGCCCAGACGGCGGACGCCGCACATGCGGCCGACATCGACGCCTTTGTGCGCAAGGCGATGGCGAGGGTCGAGGCGGTTCCAGGGCTGGCTGTCGCGGTCGTTACTGGGGATGAGGTCGTCATGACCCTCGGCTATGGCGTCGCGGATGTGCGGACGGGCGCACCGGTCGATGCTGAAACCGGATTCTATATCGCTTCGGCTACGAAATCCTTCACCGCGTTGGCGGTCGCGGGAATGGCCGCGCGGGGTGAGGTATCTCTGGATTCTCCGGTCTCGGCCTGGACCGGGAATCCTGAGGCGGCTTCGGGCTTGGTCGGTTCAGTCTCGCTCACCGATCTGCTGAGCCACAGATCGGGCCTCGACAACAATCCGATCGCCTTCCGAGCCGCCTATTCCGGCGATCATTCGCCGACAGTGATGCAGCGGCTCGCGGCGGAGACGGTGCAGCGGCCTGATACGCCCCGAGGCGTCTTCCGTTACTCCAACGCGGGCTACAATCTGGCGACCACCCTTCTGGAGGCAAGCCGCGGCCGCGACTGGCGGGTCATGGTCCGGGACGAGGTCCTGGCGTCTGCGGGCATGACGCAAACCACGGCCTGGATTTCGGAGGCGGGGAGGGCGCGAATCCTCGCCGTCGGCCATCTGGGCGACGGTCCGACGCCGAGAGTGAGCCCGCTGCAGAAAGTGGACGCCACCATGCAGTCCGCAGGCGGCCTGGTCTCCACCGCTCATGACATGGCGCGCTGGCTAGAGTTGCAGATCAACGATGGGCTGATCGACGGCAGGCAGGTCTTTCCGGCGGGGCTGATCAGATTCACGCACCGCCCCCTGGTGACCCAGGACACGGCGTTCGGAGCCTATCATCGCGATGGCTACGGCCTCGGATGGCAGGTCGGCCGTTACGGCACAGACGTCCTCATCCATCACTTCGGCAACTTCTCCGGCTCGCGGGCGCATGTCTCCTTCATGCCGGATCGGCGTCTGGGCGTTGCGGTGATGGTTAACGAAGATCTGGTCGCCGGCGCACTCGCGGATGTTGTGGCCAACTATGTCTATGACCGGTTTGCCGAGCGGCCGGATCTGGACGCCGTCTACGAGGCGGAACTGGCGACCCTCGTCGAACGGCGGGACCGACGCCGAGCCGGACTGGCGGCGGCGCGCGCAGAACGGGCCGCACGGCCGTGGTCTCTGTCGCGACCGATGACGAGCTACGTCGGGACCTATGTGAACCCGGCCATGGGATCCTTGCAGATCGGCCAGTTAGACGGGCGAATGACCGTGGCGATCGGCGTCCTGTCCGCCGTGGCGGAAGCCTATACGGACGCGGAAAGCGTCCGTGTTGAGCTGGTCCCTTTCCAGGGCGAGGTGCTGTCGTTCCAAAGCCCGGACACGCTCGTGTTCGAGGGAGAGACATTTTTGCGAGCCGGCATCCGGCTGATTCCCTAGACGCTGAGCGGTGGGCTGTCGGAGAGGCGGTGTCTTGGCCGGGCGCCGGCTCGGTCAGAAGCCGTTGGGTCGTTCAGACCGAGTGGCGACGGCGGCGGGCGGTTGAGCGCCGCGGGTTTGCCATGATCTCCGTGCCATCATCTCGTGGGAGCCTCACTTCAGACTGGCCTGATCCATGCGGAGGATTCAACTTATGAAACAGTCTGGATGGAGCGGGATGCTCGTCGCGTCTGTCATGCTTGGGAGCTGCTCGCCCGGCGCCGCTGTGACCGACGATGGCGACCTGCCTGTGTTGGTCAGGAGCAGCATCCGAACCAATGCGTCGCTGCAGGCCCTCGCGCAAGGGACTTTGCATCTGGATAGGGCTGGGTGCCTCCGAATCGGCGAAGGCGGGCCCTTTGTCATCTGGCCGTATGACAGCCGTGTCTCCCGTACGGCGGAAGGCCTCGTCCAGGTCACCGACGGCTTGTCCGGACAGGCCATCGACGTCGGCCAGGAATTCGCCGTGGCTGGCGCAGGCGTGGACGTCCCGCCGACCGAACTCAGGGAGCCAATTCCGCCCGCATGCGCGACGGGTCGATTCTGGCTCGCTGGACCCGTGATGAGTGAGGCGGACCGCCTGGCGGTGACCAACAGACGGTGAGCCTCGGGTTGGCGCCGCGCGCGTCCGGAGACCAGGGCGGATGCGATCCAGATCATTGGCCGGGTCATCTGGCTGGGTCGGCAATACGAAGACAGCGTCACGCGGATGCTGGCGGACACGGGACTGTCCTATTCGGACCACGACGTGCTCGCGACCCTGCGTCGGGCCGGGGAACCGTACGAACTGACGCCGAACTTGCCCGGCAGGTCCTGCTCACGTCCGGCGGCCTAACGGCGTGCCTGCGTCGACTTGAGACCGCAGGCCTGATCTCGCGCCGGAGCGTGCCGGAAGATCGGCGGCGGCTTCTGGCCCGGCTGACTGACGCAGGATACGACTTGATCGAGTCCTTCGTTGATCAGCGTTTCGCGGCCGCGAACCAAGCTTTGGCCGTCCTCGATCGGCAGCAGAAAGCGGACCTCGAAGCGATGCTGCGCCAGCTTATCTCGGAACCAGTGGGGCCCCGAGGTTCGAGTGGGTCGAGTCCGGGCCAGGTCTGGCTGAAGCGCCACCGTGGTGCCTTGTCCCGTTGATGTCCGGGGCGGCACCGCGAAGGTCGCTTATGCGGCGGGAGCGCAATGTCCGCTGATGGCGCGTTGCCGCCGTCCCGGGGAGGAAGGGGCGGAAACGGCTGTGGTCGTCCTAGGGGACAGCCGCTGTCAGGCCTGCGTGGGTGGCTCCGCGGCACTGGAGATCACCTGAATTGGCGCGGCTGGAAGGTGCGGAATCTCAACCGGGTGTCCCGGGCGGGCGTCGGCGTGCGATCGGAGGCGCCAGAGGATGTTGGCGACGAGCTTACGACCTGATCTCCGGCGCGATGAAGCAGCGTTCTCGTCGTCCGGTTTATGTTTCGACAAACGGGTCACCGCAGAGGGATGACGCCGTCGACCGCCCGCCATTCGGTAGGCCCGATCAGCCGCCCATGGGCGATCCGGACCGAATGTAGGGACGCCTCGATCTCCAGCCGCCAGTGGTCGAGAAAGTCGAACAGCACGGGAAAGTCGGGCGCCAGATCGTACTCCTGCCAGACAAACAGTTGCAGAATCGAGGGGGCGTCGGGGCGGTAGTAATGGATCTCGGCGAGGGTGAGCCCGTACCCCTCCAGCTGAGCGATGACGCCGCGATCGATCATGGCGCCGCGGCGCCGGGGACCCGGGGATCGTCCAGCCCGCGGAAGGCGTTGAGCAGCGTGTCGATCGACGCTGTCCGGCGCGGGGGAGATGGGATCGCCGTTTTTTGCGAGGGGGCCGATGCCGCGCGACCGGACGCCCAGGCGGCGAGGTTGGCGCGCTGGACCTCAGGCTCCAGGCCGGGCCGACGATCGATATCGAAGGGGTGAAGGTAACGGGAAAACGGCTGCGACATGGCCAATCTCCTATCCGTGTGTCGCTCCTCTCCACGCGCGGGCAGCGCGCATGCGGCTTGGGATTTTGTTGCGCCTTCGGCTCCCGTCAAGGGGCGCGACGAGCACGTGAAATCGCCTCCCGAGACCCCGGCCGCAGGCCCGGTTCCCGCGCCGTCAAAAAAATTTCGGTCGGCGTCTTGATCGCGAAAATCGCCTTGCCCAGCTCACGCCCGCCTCTCGGTTCCAGGGCCGGGAGGGCCATCACAAACCGTTTTGCATCTGGAGGTTTTGCCATGCATTTCCGCCCCTTGCACGACCGTGTGGTCGTCCGTCGCATCGAGGTCGAGGAGAAGACTTCGGGCGGCGTCATCATCCCTGACACCGCCAAGGAAAAGCCGCAGGAAGGCGAGGTCGTGGCCGTCGGTCCGGGCGCCCGTGACGACGCCGGCCAAGTCGTCGCCCTTTCCGTCCAGGTAGGAGACCGGGTCCTGTTCGGCAAATGGTCGGGTACGGAGGTCCGCATCGACGGCGAGGACCTGCTGATCATGAAGGAGAGCGACATTCTCGGTGTGATCGAGGCCGTCGAAGCGCTGAAGAAGGCGGCCTGATCCGGTCGTCGTCGTCCCGAACCCACAGAAAGGATTTGAAGAAAGGAGCAGGCAGATGGCTGGCAAGGACGTGAAATTCGCCTCGGATGCGCGCGACCGCATGCTGCGCGGCGTCGACACCCTGGCCAATGCGGTCAAGGTGACCCTCGGTCCCAAGGGCCGCAATGTGGTGATCCAGAAGAGCTACGGCGCGCCGCGCATCACCAAAGACGGCGTCACCGTCGCTAAGGAGATCGAACTCGCCGACAAGTTCGAGAACATGGGCGCCCAGATGCTGCGCGAGGTCGCCAGCAAGCAAAACGACAAGGCGGGAGACGGCACCACCACCGCCACCGTCCTCGCCCAGGCGATCGTGCGCGAAGGCTCCAAGGCGGTGGCCGCCGGCATGAACCCGATGGACCTCAAGCGCGGCATCGATCTCGCCGTCGGCGCGGTGGTCAAGGATCTCCAAAGCCATGCCAGGAAAGTCGTCGCCAACAGCGAGATCGCCCAGGTCGCGACCATCTCCGCCAATGGCGATGAGGAGATCGGCCGGATCCTGGCCAAGGCGATGGAAACGGTCGGCAACGACGGGGTGATCACGGTGGAGGAGGCCAAGAGCCTTCAGACCGAGCTAGAGACCGTCGAAGGCATGCAGTTCGACCGCGGCTACCTCTCCCCCTACTTCGTCACCAACGCCGAGAAGCTCAAGGTCGAACTCGACGATCCCTACATCCTGATCCACGAGAAGAAGCTCTCGAACCTTCATGCTCTGCTGCCCCTGCTGGAGAAGGTCGTCCAATCGAACCGCCCTCTGCTCATCATCGCCGAGGATGTGGAAGGCGAGGCGCTGGCGACGCTCGTGGTCAACAAGCTGCGCGGCGGGCTCAAGATCGCGGCGGTCAAGGCCCCCGGCTTCGGTGATCGCCGCAAGGCGATGCTGGAGGACATCGCCATCCTCACCGGCGGCAATGTGGTCTCCGACGATCTCGGCATCAAGCTGGAGACGGTCACCGTCGATATGCTCGGCCGCGCCAAGAAGGTGGTCATCGACAAGGACAACACGACCGTCATCGACGGCGCCGGGCAGAGGGCAGATCTCGATCGTCGCGTCGCGCAGCTGCGTCAGCAGCTCGAGGCCACCACGTCCGACTATGACCGCGAGAAGCTGCAGGAGCGCGTAGCCAAGCTCGCCGGCGGCGTCGCGGTGATCCGGGTCGGCGGCGCCACCGAGATCGAGGTCAAGGAGAAGAAGGACCGGGTCGACGACGCGCTGCACGCCACCCGGGCCGCGGTCGAGGAAGGCATCCTGCCGGGCGGCGGCATCGCCCTGCTGCGGGCTATCAAGGCGCTGGACGGCCTGAAGGCCGCCAACGACGACCAGCAGTCCGGCATCGACATTATCCGCCGGTCGCTGCGCGCCCCGACGCGGCAGATCGTCGAGAACGCCGGGGAGGACGGGGCCTACATCATCGGCAAGCTGCTCGAAAGCGAGGACTACAGCTGGGGCTTCAACGCCGCGACCGGCGAGTACCAGGACCTCGTCAAGAGCGGCGTGATCGACCCCGCCAAGGTCGTGCGCACTGCGCTCCAAGACGCCGCGTCGGTCGCCTCGTTGCTCATCACCACCGAGGCGCTCGTGGCCGAGGCGCCCAAAGAGGAGAAGGCCGCGCCGATGCCGGCGATGGACTACTGAGGGAAGTCGGGGCCGGCGAATGCCGGCCCCGACGTTCAGGTCTAGACTGCACGGCTTCTAGGCATCAGCCTTCCTGAGGGTCTGGCGAGATGCACTGAGCGGTGGTGCATTGGCTTCGAAGCAGGCGTTGTTCAACCCGCGTGTCGGCACGCGATATTCACAGGGGACACCCCGTCAACGACCAACCCGCAAATGAGCACCCAAGCTCCCAAACAAGTCAGGGACGAACCTTCTATCATCGACGCCGAAGGTCTGCTTTCGGGATTGATGCCAACGTCCGCTGCTAGCGCATTCGCGACTTTTGGCTGATGATCCCAGTGACGGTATCGTCGAAGCCCGCCCAGTCGCTCTTGTCGGTATCGCAAGCGCTCTAAGGGCTGCGCCCAGCTGTGCCTAGCGGAGCAATCGCCGGCAATCACGTGCCGATAGATGACGAGATCACTGAAATTTTATAGTGACCAAATTGCTCTTTGTTTTCAGTAGCCGTGCAAGGTTGTCGGTATCGTTGACGGCAGAAACTGTAGATCAAAGAAAAGGCGCTGATAAATCAGCGCCTTCTGGTCCATTGGACAATCGAGTGGGAATAAGGTCCTGAGCACGGGCGAGGTCGGCGACGGCCTCGCCCGTGTCATGACAGCCGGTCGTCAGGCGCCGAAAGCGCCGTCGATGGTGTGCATGGCGCCGGTCACGAAGCCGGCTTCGGGGCCCGCCAGCCAGGCGACCATGCCTGCGACTTCTTCCGGACGACCATGGCGCTTGATGGCCATGAAGCTGTGCATCAGCTCCTTCATCGGGCCGTCTTCCGGATTGGCGTCGGTGTCGATGGGGCCGGGCTGGACGACATTGATGGTGATGCCGCGCGGGCCGAAGTCACGCGCCAGGCCGCGGGCGAGACCCTGCAGGGCCGACTTGCTGACCGCATAGGACGCCATGCCGGGCACCGGCATCCGGTCGCCGTTGACCGAGCCGATGACGATGATCCGCCCGCCGTCCGGCATCTGCCGGGCCGCTTCGACGGAGGCGTGATAGGGCGCGTGGATATTGACCTCGAACAGCCGGTCAACGGCGTCCGGGTCCTGCTCGAGGGCGTCGCCGAACAGGGCGAAACCGGCGTTGACGACCAGGACGTCCAGCGGCCCGCTGTCCCGCACACGCGCGATGACCGCGTCGCGATCCGCGCTGTCGGTCTGGATCGCGACGGAACCGGTCTCCGTCGCCAGCTGCTCGGCCGCATCGCGCGAACCGGCCCAGGTGAAGGTGACCTTGGCGCCGTCCGCCGCGAAGCGCCGCACGATTGCAGCCCCGATGCCGCGGCTGCCGCCGAGGACCAGAACCGACTTGTTCTTGAACGAGGTCATGTGACCCTCCTTGAGGTTTAATGTAGTGGACGCTACATAAAACTCGAAAGGCCGGGGTCAAGGATTTTTGTAATAATGACTACAAATAAAGCGAGGGCGCGGGGCAGGCCGCGTCGGTTCGATCCGGATGAGGGGGTGGCGACGGCGCAGCAGCTGTTCCACGCGCGCGGCTATGACGCCGTCAGCGTCGCTGACGTGACCGAGGCGCTGGGGATCAATCCGCCCAGCTTCTACGGCGCCTACGGGAGCAAGGCGCAGCTGTACGGACGGGTGCTGGACCGTTGGGCGATCACCGGCGCGATACCGATGTCCGACATCCTGCGGCCGGATCGCCCGGTCGCGGAGGCCCTGGTCGATCTTCTGGAGGAGGCCGCCCGCCGCTACGCCGGAGCGCCGGAAGCGACGGGCTGCCTCGTTCTGGAAGGCACGCGGTCGAACGACCGTGACGCCCGCGACGCGGCATGCGGGGTCAATCGCGCTGCCGAGGAGGCGATCCGGGCCTACATCGCGGCCCGTCATCCGGATGAGGCGGACCGGCTGACTGACTTTGTCAGCACGACCATGTCCGGCCTTTCGGCCAAGGCGCGCAACGGAAACAGCCTGGACCAACTGCTGTCCACGGCCCGGCTGGCCGGTACGGCCATCGCCGGTGTGCTTCCCGCCTGATCAGGGCGGGAAGCGGACGACGGATCAGGCCTCGGCGGCCCAGGCGATGGCGTCGGGGCCTGCGGGAAGCACCATCGGGCAGTCCGGGTCGGTCGCGGCGCGGTAGACAGCCTCGGCCACGTCCTTCGCCGTGGTCACCGGTCCGGCGGCGGCGGCCTGCATGGCGGCCATGGTGCGCTGGGTGAAGTCGGCGTAGGCCTCGGGGAAGCCGCCCGCCTGCTGGATCTGGCCGCGGGCGCTGTCGCCGAAGCGGGTCGACGGCGCCATGCCGGGCATGACGATGCGGGCGCGGATGCCGAACTCCGCCAGCTCCGGCGCGGCCGACTCCGTCAGGGCGTTCAGCGCCGCCTTCGAGGCGCGATAGACCGACAGCAGGGGCAGGGGCTTGTAGAGCGAGCTGGAGCTGACGTTGACGATGGCGCCCGAGCGTCGGGCGCGCATGGCGGGCAGGACGGCCTGCATCATGGCGATGGCGCCGAACAGGTTGGTCTCGAACAGGCTGCGGGTCGTGTCCATCGGCGTGCCCTCGATGGCGTTCAGCCAGCCGATCCCAGCGTTGTTGACCAGAACATCCACGGGGCCCGCGGCGGCGACTGCGGCCGCGATGCTGTCCGGGTCCGCGACGTCCAGCGCCAGAACGCGCAGGTGGTCGGAGGCGGGCAGGGTGCTGGCGGACGGGTCGCGCATGGTGGCGATGACGGTCCAGCCCTTGTCGAGGAACTCGATCGCGGTCTCGCGACCAAAGCCGGTCGAGCTGCCGGTGATCAGAACGGTTTGCATGGGAAACGCCTTGCGATGAGCGGGGGGAGGCCTCAAAATATGAAGCATCCTTCAGTTTCGGAATTCGCATTTGAACCGGCCCGAGCCCGCCCTGCTGCAGCCCCGCAAAACGCCACAACAGGCCCGTTCGGCCGCCACCATCAGGGCGATCCGGGAGGCGACCGTTCAGGTTTTGCTGGCTGACGGCATCGGGCGGCTGACGACCACCCGGGTCGCCGAGCGCGCAGGGGTGTCGGTCGGGACCATGTACCAGTATTTCCCGCACAAGCAGGCCTTGCTGTTCGGCATCGTCGAGCGCCAGCTGACAGCGACCGAGGACGCGATGCGTGACGCCTGCGCGCGGCTGGCGGGACGTGACCTGGCGGGGATCGCGCAGGGGCTCCCCGAGGCCTGGCTGGCCGCCAAGACGGCGGACATCGTGTCGTCGCGCGCGATCTACGGCATCGCCGCCGAGTTCGACCTTTCGGACCATATGGAGCGGGCGATCAGTGTGATGACGGCGCTGTTCGATGACCTGCTGGCCAGCGCGCCGGGAACGCGGTTCGCGGATCGGGCCTCTGTCGCCTTCATGCTGACGGCGATGCTGGGCGGTTCGGTCAGGGTGGTCATGGAGGCCGATCCGTCCGAGGAGAACCTGGCCCGCCTGCGCGAGGAACTGCCCCGCGCCTGCTACGCCTACCTCGCCTCCGCCAATCTGGACGGCGCCGGAGCAACGCAGGTCTGATGTCCGTCGCCCTGATCGTCCTGCCGATCTTCGGCCTGATCCTGGCCGGTTTCGTCGCGCGTCGCACGGACACGCTCGGGCCGGCGGCGACGCGCGAGCTGAACCGGTTCGTGGTCAACCTGGCCTTGCCGGCCCTGCTGTTCGACATCGTGGCGAGCGCGCGCTGGGCGGATATCTGGCGGCCGGGCTTCATCGGCGCATTCGGGATCGGCGCGGGGGCGGTCTTCGCCCTGACCCTGGCCCTGCGGCTGTGGAAGCGAAGGACGCTGGCGGACGCCTCGGTCGAGGGACTGGGCGCCGCCTATGCCAACACCGCCTTCATCGGTTTCCCGCTGACCGTGGCGGCGCTCGGGCCGGGCATGCTGACGCCGACGCTGATCGCGACCCTGCTGACCGTCTGCCTGCTGTTCGCCGTGTCCATCGTGCTGATCGAGATCGGCCTGCAGGAGGAGCGCAGCGGGCTGAAGGTGGCCCGCAAGGTGCTGATCGCGCTGGCGCGCAATCCGCTGGTGATCGCGCCGACCCTGGGCGCGGTCTTTCTGGCGGCGGGCTGGACCGAGCCGCAGCCGCTGCACGTCTTCCTGGATCTTCTGGGTGGTGCGGCGGCGCCCTGCGCGCTGGTCACGCTGGGGCTGTTCCTGGGCGAGAAGGTCGCCGGGCCAAGGCCGGCGGTGGGGGACATCGCCCTGCTGACCGGGCTGAAGCTGCTGGCCCAGCCGCTGCTGACCTGGGCGCTGGCGGTGCATGTCTTTCGCCTGCCCGCGCCATTGGTGCATGGGGCGGTCCTGCTGGCCATGCTGCCGACCGGGACCGGGGCTTTCATGCTGGCCCAGCTCTATGGACGGGAGGCGGCTCTGACGGCGCGGGTTGTGCTGGTCACCACCCTGCTGTCCGTGCCGCTGATCATCGGCTGGCTGAGCTGGATCGGCTGATTTGATCCGCATCAAGGCGCCGGCGCGGGCCGCGGCGCACAGAAAGCTCCACAAACGGAGCCTGTCATGCCTGAAGCCGCTATTCCCGTCGTCGCCGCCATCGTCGGCCTGTTCGCCGTTTTCATGATCGTGGTCGGCGGCGTTTCCGTCTGGACGAATCTGCCGGACGGCAAATGACCGGCGGAAAAAGCGCCCCGCCGGCGGGGTGACGCGCAACAACCTGCGCTGTTGGGGATTTCCCATCGCAGACCCCGGATCAGGCAGGTTGGAGACGATGATGGCGCGCCGGTCAGGATTACGCGGATGGCTGCGTCTGGGCGCGGTCGTGGCGCTCGCGGGGGGACTGTCCGCCTGCGGAACGCTGGCCCGGATCGATCCGCTGCCGGTGCGGACGCTGGACGCCCCGGTGTCGCCGACGCAGGACCCGCGCATCCGGCCCGGCGATCAGGTGCGGTCGCATGAGGTGATCGAACTATTCACCCGCAGGCTGGCGCATCAGGAGGGCACCGGCGCGGTGCTGGCCCTGTCCGGCGGCGGCGCCAATGGTGCGTTCGGCGCGGGCGTGCTGGTCGGCTGGAGCGAGGCGGGAAACCGGCCGCAGTTCGATATCGTCACCGGCATCAGCACCGGCGCCCTGACGGCGCCGTTCGCCTTCCTGGGCGCCGACTGGGATGACGAACTGCGCGAGGCCTATACCGGCGGCGGGGCGTCCAACATCCTCAGTCCGCGAGCGCTGGCGGGGTTGATCCATCCCAGCCTGTACAGCTCCGCGCCGCTGCGGCGGCTGGTCGAGCAGAATGTGACGCCGGAGTTGCTGCGGGCCATCGCCGCCGAGCATGCGAAGGGGCGGCGGTTGCTGGTGGTGACCACCAATCTGGACACCCAGGAATCCATCGTCTGGGACATGGGCCAACTGGCGAGCCAGGGCGACGAACAGGCCCTGCTGCTGTTCCGCGAGGTTCTGGTGGCCTCGGCGAGCATTCCCGGCGTGTTTCCGCCGGTGATGATCGCGGGCCTGCAGGGCGATCAGATCGTCGAGGAGATGCATGTCGACGGCGGCGTGAACATGCCCTTCCTCGGCGTGCCGGAAGACATCCTCGCGGCCGGGCAGCGGACGCCGGGCGCCGAGCGGGCGTCCCTCTATGTGCTGATCAACGGCCAGACCGGGCGGACGACGGGCGTGGTGCGCGGCAGTCTGCCGGCGATCCTGACCCGCACCTATGAAAGCATGAGCAAGGCGTCCACACGGACCCATCTGGCGGCCAATGCGGCGTTCGCGGCGCGCAACGGCGCCCGCTTCCATGTCGCGTCCATTCCGGCGGATGCGGACGCCTCGGCGCTCAATTTCGAGCACGATTCGATGGTGCGGGTGTTCGAGATGGGGCGGGCCCGGGCTTTGGCGGGCGAGGCCTGGGTCAGCCCTGCGGCGGAGCTGGCGGCCCAGCCTCCTGTGGTTGCGCCGATTGCCCCGCAAACGCCCGCCGCGAACTGATTTGAGGCCTGTGTCGCTAACCAAACATCAGGACTGATGGGCTAGGGTTTTCGTGAGCCTGTAGAGAGTTCCGATGGACGAAGCCCAACGCCTTGCCACTGTCCGCTCACTGAGAGCCATCGGTGTTCCGCCGGCTCCGGCGATCGACGGCGCCGTGCGGCTTGCGTCCCAGCTGATGGACTGCCCCATCGCCCTGGTCACCCTGATCGAGGATGAGGTGCAGTGGTTCAAGGCCAGCCTGGGCGTGGACGGCTGCTCGACCTCACGGCAGGATTCCTTCTGCACCCATGCGCTCAGTCTGCAGGCCAATGCGGTGATGGTGGTCGAGGACGCGACGCGGGATCCGCGCTTCGTCGACAATCCGCTGGTCACCGGCGAGATGAACATCCGGTTCTACGCCGGGGCGCTGTTGACCGCGTCGGACGGGGCCAGTCTCGGCACCCTGTGCGTGATCGACACCCAGCCGAGGGCGCGGCCGGAGGAGGCGAAACTGGATCAGTTGCGCGATCTGGCTCGGCTGGTCGTCGCCGATCTGGAGCGCACGCGGGCGGATCGTCTGCGTCGCGAGAACGATCATATGCTGGCCATGGTGGAGGGCCTGTCCGGCGTTGGCCACTGGCGGGTCGACATGGTGGATCAGCAGGTGATCTGGTCTGACGAAGTCTATGCTATCCATGGCGTTACGCGGGACAACTTCGCTCCTACCTTCGAAGCGGCGGTAGACTTCTATCCCGAGTCGGATCGCGAAGTGCTGGCCAGGCACTGGGCCCGGACCATGGCGGGCGAGGGGCCGTTCTCGGTCGAGCTGTGCATCAACCGGGCGGACGGAAAGAAGCGGCGCGTCGTCGCCAAGGGGGCGGCGGAGCTGTCCTTCGACGGCCAGTCTCCGGCCCTGTTCGGCGTGTTCCAGGACGTCACCGACCAGCGCGAGGCGATGGCGGTGATGGAGCGCAGCCGCGGCCGTTACAAGCTGCTGGCGGACCACGCCGCCGACGTCATCGCGCGGGTGCAGCTGGACGGCTCGTCCAACTACATCTCTCCGGCGGTCGAGCGGTTGCTGGGCTGGACCCCGGCCGAGATGGCCGGGCGATCGGCGGCGTCGTTCGTCCATCCCGACGATCGGGCCCGATTGATGGAGACCTTCGCCGAGATGGGGCAGGGGCGCGGCTCGGCGACCTTGGAGCACCGCCTGCTGCACCGCGACGGTCGGGCGGTCTGGGGCGAGACCCGGATGCGGCTGATCCGCGATGACAACGGCCGCCCGGTCGAGACCGTGGTGGTCATTCGCGACATCTCCCGCCGCAAGGCGCTGGAGGTCCAGCTGATGCAGGCGCGGGCCGAGGCGGAGGCCTCCGCGACGGTGAAGGCCGACTTCCTGGCCAATATGAGCCACGAGCTGCGCACTCCGCTGACCAGCATCATAGGCTTCACCGGTCTGGCGCTGGGGCAGGACCTGCCGGACACGGCGCGCAACTTCATCGGCAGGGTCGACAATGCGGGCCGGGCGCTGCTGTGCACGGTCAATGACATCCTCGACTTCTCCAAGCTGGAAGCCGGGCAGGTGGCGATCCGGCCGCAGCCGATGGACATGGAGACGCTGGCGACGGCGACGCTGGAGCTGTTCACGCCTCAGGCGGGGGCCAAGGATCTGGGCCTGACGCTGGACGCGGACGCCGGTCTGCCGACGCTGGTCGCCGACCCGGACCGCCTGCGCCAGATCATGCTGAACCTCGTCGGCAATGCGGTGAAATTCACCGGTCAGGGCGGGGTGCGGCTGGAAGTGCGCTGGAACCCCGCCAACGAGCGGCTGCGGGTGGCGGTGCACGACACTGGCGACGGCATTCCGCAGGACAAGCTGGACCGGCTGTTCCGCCGCTTCTCACAGGTGGACGGGGCGCAGAACAAGACCACAGGCGGCACCGGCCTGGGGCTGGCCATCTGCAAGGGTCTGGTCGAGGCCATGGACGGCGTGATCGGCGCGAACAGCGTCGAAGGGCAGGGCAGCGTCTTCTGGTTCGAGATCCCCGCGTCCCGCGCCGAGCAGGAAGAGGCGCCGGCGGGCACCCCGATGGCGGCGGCCGAGGTCGGCGGCCTGCGGGTGCTGGTGGCGGACGATCACCCGGCCAACCGCGAACTGGCGCGCGCCTTCCTGAGCGGCATGGGCGCCGAGGTCGAGGATGCGGCGGACGGGCTGGCGGCGGTCCGGCAGGCCAATGAGACGGCCTATGACGTCATCCTGATGGATATGCGGATGCCCGGCATGGGCGGGCGCGAGGCGCTGAAGGCGATCCGCGCCGGGACGGGCCCCAATCGGGACACGCCCATCCTGGCCTATACGGCCGACGCGGGCGAAGGGCTGGAGGCGGACCTGATCCGTGACGGCTTCTGCGGGGCGGTGTCCAAACCGGTGGCGGCGGAAGCGCTGATCCACGCCGTGTCCGAGGCCTTGCACTCCAGCGATTTGGCGGCCTGATGCAGGACCTTCTCGACTTCGGCCAGCCACAGACCATCGAACGCCTGTTCGTCGGCCTGATGCTGCCCGCGGCGCAGGCCGAGCAGGCCGCGGAGGTGCGTCGACGGTCGAAGGATCTGTACGGCCTGAACGGCGGAGAAGTGCGGACGGATCGCCTGCACGTCACCCTGATCCACGTAGGCGATTATGCGGGCAGCATCCGGGCCGATGTGGCGGCCGAGGTGTCGGCGGTGATCGAGGAGATGGAGCGTCCGTCCTTCGTGGTGTCGTTCGATCGGGTCGGCAGTTTCGGCGGCGCGCCGGGCAAGCACCCGCATGTGCTGCTGGGCGACGAGGGGCTGGCGGCGCTGAAGGCCTGGCGGCGTGAGCTGTGGGACGCCATCCACCGCCGGCTGAAGAAGACGCTGTCCAACCCGCAGTTCAATCCGCACGTGACCCTGTTGTACGGCGATGCGCGTCTGCCGGAGCGGGCCGTGGCGCCGATCTCCTGGCGGGCGACCGAGGTCGAGCTGATCCACAGCGAGGTGGGGCGCTCGGCTTATCACACGCTGGGACGCTGGCCGCTGGGCTAGCCTCTGGCGGCCGCCTCGAGGGCGGCGACGTTGAGCCGTTTCATCTGCATCATCGCGTTGAAGACCCGCAGCCTCACATCGGGCGAGCCGTTGGACAGAAGCTCGGTCAGGACATTCGGCACGATCTGCCAGGACAGGCCGTAGCGATCCTTGACCCAGCCGCACTGTTCCGCCTCCGGAACCGCCGACAGGGCCTCGGTGAGGCGATCGACCTCGGCCTGATCGGCGCAGTCGACCTGCAGCGAGACCGCCTCGTTGAATTTGAACTCCGGCCCGCCGTTAAGCGCGGTGTAGGGGCTGCCGGCGAGGGTGAACTCCACCAGGATGACATCGCCCGCCTTGCCGGCGGGATAGTCGCCCGGCGCGGTCTGGATCTCGTCGATCCGCGAATCCGGCAGCAGGGAGACGTAGAAGCGGGCGGCCTCCTCGGCCTCGGTCTCGAACCACAGGCAGGGAATGATCTTCTGGCGCGGGGCGGTCATCGGAGCTCCGGGGTTGCGGCCTTGTCTGGCGTGCGGCAGACCCGCCTCAAACGCATGAGGCCCCCACGATGATCCCCACCCTCTACGGCATTCCCAACTGCGACACGGTCAAGAAGGCGCGCGTCTGGCTGGACCAGCACGGGCAGGCCTATGCCTTCCATGACTACAAGAAGGCCGGGATCGACCGGGAGACGCTGGCGAGCTGGGTGGCGACGCACGGCTGGGAGATCGTGCTGAACCGCGCGGGCACGACGTTCAAGGCCCTGCCGCCCGAGGACAAGGCCGACCTGACGGCGGACAAGGCCATCGGCCTGATGCTGGCCAATCCGTCGATGATCAAGCGTCCGGTGCTGGACGTCGACGGCCGCACGACCGTGGGCTTCAAGCCCGATATCTATGCGGCCGTCTTCGGCTGAGGAGACCATTTTTGCTTCAGGTCGGAACGACCTGAATCCAAAAAATGGTCCATCATCAAACTGGAGCGAAATCTGAGCCGGTTTGGACTGCGTCCAACCCGACCGATTTCGCTCTAGACCAGGGTAAACTGGGCCGCCTGACCCGACTGGGCGTCGGGCGCCAGCCACACGTCGAACAGGCCCGGCTCGACGGTCGGCTGCAGGTCGCGGCCGAGGAACAGCAGGTCGGCGTGCTTCAGCGGCATCGACACCTCGATGCTGCCGCCTGCCGGCACCTCGACCCGCTTGAAGGCCTTCATCAGGCGAACCGGCTGGGTGACCGAGGCGGCGCGATCGCGGATGTAGAGCTGCACCACTTCCGAGGCGTCGCGCTCGCCGCCGTTGGTCAGGGTGACCGAGACGGTCAGCTCATCCGCCGCCGTCATGGTCTGCGACGACACCATGGTCGGGCCATAGGCGATCGGCGCATAGGTCAGGCCGTGGCCGAACGGATAGAGAGCCGCATGCGGCACCTCCCGGAATTTCGAGGTGAACTCCCGGTCGGTCGGCTGGGACGGCCGGCCGGTCGACTTGTGCGCGTAGTAGAAGGGCGACTGGCCCGAGCGGAACGGGAAGCTGACCGGCAGGCGGCCGGTCGGGGCGTGGTCGCCGAACAGGACGTCGGCGATGGCGTTGCCGCTTTCCGAGCCCAGGAACCAGGTGACGAGGATCGACTGGGCGCCCTGGACCACCTCGGCCAGCTCCATGCCGCGGCCGTTGCGCAGCAGGACGACGACCGGCTTGCCGGTGGCCGCGACGGCCTCGGCCAGCGCCAGTTGCGGGGCCGGGATGCCGATGTCGACGCGCGACTTGGATTCGGCCGACATCTCGCTGGATTCGCCGATGGCCAGCAGGACCACGTCGGCGTCGGCGGCGGCCAGGACGGCGGCCTCGATCCCGCCATTGATCGGGGCCTCGACGTCCGAGCCCTTGACCACGGTCAGGTGGGCGTCGTCGCCCAGCGCGTTGCGCAGGCCTTCCTCCAGCGAGACGGCCAGCGCCATGTCCTTGAACACCGACCAGGGACCGAAGATATCGGTCTTGTCGGCGCCGAACGGGCCGATCAGGGCGATGCGCTTGCCGGTCTTCGGCAGCGGCAGCAGGTCGTTCTCGTTCTTCAGCAGGACGATCGACTTGCGACCGGCCTCACGGGCCAGGTTCAGGTGTTCACGGCTGCCCGTGACGCGCTGTTCGATGCGAACGTCGGCGCCGCGGTAGGGATTGTCGAACAGGCCCAGGGCGGCCTTGGTCATCAGCACCCGGCGCACGGCCTGGTCGACGCGCTCGATCGGCACGTCGCCCGACTGGACCAGTTCGGGGATGTGCTTGAGGTAGAGGCCGCTCTTCATCGACATGTCGACGCCGGCCATCAGGGCCAGACGCGCGGCGTCACGGCCGTCGGCGGCGTAGCCGTGGGCGACCAGTTCCTGCTCCGAGGTGTAGTCAGACACGACGAAGCCGTTGAACTGCCACTCGCCGTGCAGGATGTCGGTCAGCAGCCATTTGTTGCCGCTGGTCGGCACGCCGTTCAGGTCGTTGAAGGCGCTCATCACCGACAGGGCGCCGGCGTCGAAGGCGGCCTTGAACGGCGGCAGATAGACCGAGCGCAGCATCAGCTCGCTCATGTCGGTGGAATTGTAGTCCATGCCCGCTTCGGCGGCGCCGTAGGCGGCGAAATGCTTGGGCGTGGCGACCAGCGACGACCAGTGGCTCAGGTCATCGCCCTGGAAGCCCTTGGTCCGCGCGACCGCGAACAGGTTGTTGAGCAGCACGTCCTCGCCGGCGCCCTCGACCACGCGGCCCCAGCGCTGGTCGCGGGCCACGTCGACCATGGGGGCGTAGGTCTGGTGCACGCCCGCGGCGCCGCCTTCGACCGCCGCAGCGCGCGCGGTGCGCTCGGCCAGGTCCAGATCCCAGCTGGCGGCCTCGCCCAGCGGAACCGGGAAGGTGGTCTTCAGGCCGTGAACGATGTCGGCAGCGAACAGCAGGGGAATGCCCAGCCGGCTTTCCTTGATCGCCATGTCCTGGACATAGCGTGTCGAGCCGGCGCCGACGCCGTTGAACAGGGCGCCGATGCGGCCCGCGCGGATGTCCGCGGCGGTCTGGGCCTGATCCGAATCGAAGGTGTCGCCGGGGTTGATCCCCTCCGGACGCCACCGGAACGGGTCGTTCATCAGGTTCAGCTGACCGGCCTTCTCCTCGATCGTCATACGAGCGATCAGGGCGTCGACACGCGACAGATTTTCCCGGGTCTGCGCGGCGGCGATCCGGGGAGCCATCATCATTGCAGCCATAAGGGCGCCTCCTGCAAGCAGTCGTCTACGGGAAGGGGCTGAACTGCGTAATTGCTGCATGTAACCGGTTCCACTGAAGTCGGGGCACGACTAGCGGTCACGGCTCAAGAAGCCTAGCCCGAAACGATCAAAACCGGTTGCGGCAATCAGCCCTCGACGGTCGTGTCCGGCCGATCGTGCCCGTCGGCGCGCTCCGTGACCCACTTTCCGTTGGTGTCTTCCCACTCGATCCAGGCGTCCTCGTCCGAGACCTTCTGTTCGCGCGAGGCGGCGACAGCGGCGGCGCGGGCGGCGTCGTGGCTGGGGAAGGTTTCCGAGAAGGTGTCGCCCAGCTTGTAGGCCCAGCCTCCGTCATGCTCGACGATTCGGTAGGTGATCTGAACCATGATGTGGCTCCGGCAAAGGGGAGGGACTGGTCGCAGCCGTTGCGACAGCGACGCGGTTGCCGACTCGTACGCCGTGGAAGGCCGTTCGGCTAGCGGGCCTTGCGAGCTTCGGCGCGCGGCGTGAACCTGCCGGTGGAAAATCATCCGGTCCCGCATCCAATCCGACGGGCGGCGCCGACTACAGGATGAAAGCGCGGGGGATGGCCTCCGCCGGTCAGGGGCGACGACGATGGACACTCTCTTCTATCAGTTCTGGTGGCTGATCTTCCCGATCGGGTTCGGGATCATGGGCGCCTACAACAGCTATCTCGGCTACCGCCGCCAGCGGGACGCCCTGAACCTGATCAAGACCTATGCGGAAAAGGGGCAGGAGCCGCCGGAAGCGCTGTTGAAGGTGCTGCAGCGGCCGCTGGATGACGACGGCTGGAGCGGCGGAGCATCGGGACACCGGCAGCCGACAAACTACTGGTCGCTGTTCGGCCTGTTCACGGCGCTGAGCGCCGGCTTCCTCGGCTCGCGGTTCGTCATCGGCGGTCTGGACGACGGCGCCGTGGTCGCCTTCAGCATCGTCGGCTTCGTCATGGGCGCGGTGGCCGTCTGGGCCCTGATCTGCGCCCTGACCACCCGCCGGGACCGGTGAGGCGCCGGCTCGGGGGGAGACCGGATCGTGCTGGGGGAGCTGACAGACGCCGAACTGGTGCGCCGCGCGCTCGCCGGTTCGGACGTGGCCTTCTCGCGGCTGGTGGAGCGCCATCAGGCGGCGGTGCGTGGCTTCGTGCGCCGCTTTCTGGGCAGCGGCTGGGCCGAGGCGGACGATGTGGCCCAGGACGCCTTTCTGGCGGCCTGGGGCTCGCTGCGGACGCTCAAGGATCCGGCGGGGGTTCGGGCCTGGGTCTGCGGCATCGCCTGGCGCAAGGCGCAGGACCGGATCAGGGGCTCGCGGCGCGGCGCGGCCCGGGACGCCGGCTGGATGGAGACGGTCGAGGCCCCGACCGGCATCGCGCCGGAAGAGAAGCTGGCGCTGCAGGCGGCCATGGCGGAGCTGCCGACGGATGTCCGGGCCTGCGTCGCCCTGTGCCTCGCCGACGGCTGGTCGCACGGCGAGGCGGCGGAGGCGCTGGGCTTGCCTCTGGGCACGGTGAAGTCCCATGTTGCCCGGGGACGGGCGCGCCTGCTGAAAGCGCTCGGAGGATCCGATGACGCCTGAACAGAAACTCGCCGCCCTGTTCGCCGCCGAGGCTCCGCCCCGGCGCGACTATGCGTTCGAGGTCAGGGTGGCCGAGCGGGTCGCGCGCCGGCGCGCCTGGCTGGCCGTCGCCGCCATGCTGCCCTGGCTCGTGGTCAGCGGCATTGTCCTGTGGGCGCTCAATCCGTTGCTGGAGACGCTGGCGCGGGACCTGGCCCTGCTGATCACGCCGGTCGCCTTCGTCGCGGTGCCGGGGGCGGTCGCCGGGGGAACCGGCCTGTGGCTGATCGGCCTGCTTCAGCGCAGGGTCAGGGTGGCGGCGACGCCGAAATGATCTGACGGATATTCTCCGGCCGTCGGGGTCGCGCCGATCAGGGTCGCCGGTCCCGCCGCGAAACGCGCCCGCTCGGCGAAGATATGGTCGATGACCCGCTCCGGATGCCCCTTGGCGGGATTGAGCGTCGTCGGGACCGCGCCGCGGGGCAGGGCGCTGATGAAGCGCTCGCCGGTCAGGACGTTCAGTCCCGCATCCTCCTGCACCGCATTGAAGTCGCCCATGACGACGAGCGGCGTCCCGTCCGACGGCAGCCAGTTCAGCAGGTCGGCGATCTGGCGCGCGCGCACCGCCTGGGCGTCTTCCTGCCAGGCCAGATGGGTGTTGACCACATCCACCGGCTGACCCGCGACCTCGACCCGCACCCGCACCGCCGTCCGGTAGTCGTCCAGCGGCTCCAGTTTCGTCGAATCATGCGCCAGCACCGGCAGGCGGGTCAGGATGGCGTTGCCGTATCGCCGGGGCGCGTCTTCCGGATCGGTGGAGACAAAATGCATCGTATAGCCGCCCAAGGCGTCGGCCAGGGTCCGCGCCTGGTTGGGCAGGCCGACGGCGGCGTCTTCCAGCACTTCCTGCAGGGCGATGACATCGGCGTCAGCGGCGCGCACGGCCTCGACCAGCAGCGGCTCGCGCGCGGCCCAGTCGCCCATGTTGTGCCAGATGTTGAAGGTCAGCAGCCGCAGCGCGCGGGGCGGGGTTTGCGGCAGGCTCGCGCAGGCCGTCAGCGGCATCACGGTCAGGCCGGCGAGCAGGGTGCGGCGGTCCAGCATGGCGGGGCTTCCTTTGTCTGGTCGTCTCCATAACGCGCGGCCGGCGCCTTACGAAAGTTTCACGCTCCGGTTCGCATCCGCAGGGCCCGGTCGCCGCCTCTTGTCGTCAGAAGGCCGGGGCGTCAGGCTCCGGTTGAACACGATCCGAAAGGTCACTCACATGGAATGGGGTCTTCTCGTCCCGCTCTCGCCCTTCATCATGATCATCGCCGTCGTCGGCTTCCAGACGTGGCAGAAGATCAAGGCGCAGAAGGAGATGCAGCAAACGCTGCGCGCCGCGATCGACAAGGGCCAGCCGTTGCCCACCGACGTCATCGAATCGATGAGCGCCTCGATCCACCGTCCGCCGTCGGCCAACCGGGACATGCGACTGGGGGTCATCCTGCTGGCGGTCTCGGCTGGCGTGGCCCTGTGCGGCGCGGCCTTCTCCTATTTCGCCGAAGAGGCGCTCTACGCCTTCCTCGCCTTCGCCGCGATCCCCGCGACGGTCGGCGTGGCCTTCCTCGGCCTGAGCGCCTTCAACAAGAACAAGGACTGAGGCGGGCAGGGACGGGGAAACCATCATGGCCCAACCCTTGGTCGATCGGCACGATGTCGAGCTCGCCGCCTCCGCGGCGGCGGGCGGACGTCGGGAGTTCGGCGAGCTGGTGCGCCGCCACGGCTCGGCCGTGCGCGCCCTGCTGCGCCGGATGGGCGCCCAGCCGGCGCTGGCGGACGACATCGCCCAGGACGCCTTCATCCAGGCGTTCGAGCGCTGCGCGGAGTTCCGGGGAGACGGAACCTTCGCGGCCTGGGTGAAGCGGATCGCGGCGCGCCTCTATATCAAGCGGGTGGCGAAGGAAGCCCGCTACGTGGCTGAAGTTGAAACCGAAGAGGTCGTCGCGGCGCCCGATCCGGGCGGGCTGATGGACCTTGATGAAGCCCTCAAGGGGCTGAGCGAGACGGAGCGGCTCTGCGTCTCCCTGTGCCACGGCGCGGGGATGGCCCATCCGGAGATCGCCACGGCCCTGAATTTGCCACTCGGCACGGTGAAATCTCATGTCAAACGTGGTCTCGATAAACTCCGCGCGCGGCTCCAGCCCGCTGAAACCCTGGGGAGAACGCAGCATGTCAGCTGATGAGTTCGATCCGGCGATCGAGCGCCTGTTCGCCCGAACGCCGCCCACGCCCGACGCGCCCCTGTTCACGGCGGAAGTCGAAAGCCGCCTGCAGCGGGGATCGCGCATCCGCTGGGCCGTCCTCGGTCTGGCCGGAGCGGTCGGCGGCGCCGTCGCGGTCCGTGAAGTGGTCACCATCCGCCTCACCGAGGATCCCGGCGAGCCCGCCGCTGTCGTGGGGCACGGCCTGGAGGCGGCGTCCGTCAACGCCCAGACGGCCCTGCAGGGCGGGCTGGACAGGCTGGGCGTCGGTTCGTTGGACCTGTCGTCCATGGGCGGAATGCAGATGGTCACCGTGGTCGGCGGCGCCCTGATCGCGATCGCGGCGATGGCCCTGTTCCGGCTGTCCCAGGAAGTGTGACGTGACGGTGAGGCTCCGGCGGCCTATCTAGGCGGCTTCCAGAACCGGAGCCTCCTCATGTCCAGCCAGAAGCAGGAAACTGTTCGTCGTCTCGCCGCTCCCGATATCCGGGCGCGCAAGGGCGGGGAGCCGCTGGTCTGCCTGACCGCCTATGACGCCCCGACCGCCGAGATTCTCGACGCCCACTGTGACCTGCTGCTGGTCGGCGACAGCGTCGGCATGGCGGTGCACGGCCTGCCTAACACCGTCGGCGTCACGCTGGAGATGATGATCCTGCACGGGCAGGCGGTGATGCGCGGCTCGAAGCGGGCCATGGTGGTCATCGACATGCCCTTCGGCACCTACGAAGGCGCCAAGGAGGTTGCTTACGAGAACTGCGCCCGGGTCATGAAGGAAACCGGCGCGCAGGGGGTCAAGCTGGAGAGCGGCCCGACCGTGGCCGAGACCATCGCCTATCTGGTCCAGCGCGGCATTCCGGTCATGGGGCACGTCGGCCTGCGCCCGCAGGCGGTGCTGACGGACGGCGCCTTCAAGGCCAAGGGGCGGACCGAGGAAGAGCGCCTGCGCGTCATCGCCGAGGCCGAGGCCACAGCCGACGCCGGCGCCTTCGCGGTGGTCATCGAGGGCGTGGCCGAGGGACTGGCGCGCGAGATCACCGAGGCCATCGACAAGCCGACGGTGGGCATCGGCGCCTCCGCCGCCTGCGACGGCCAGATCCTCGTGGTCCACGACATGCTGGGAATGTTCGACTGGACGCCCAAATTCGTGCGCCGCTACGCGGATCTGCGGGGGGAGATGGATCGCGCCATCGCCAGCTACGCCGCGGACGTCCGGAGCCGCCGTTTTCCTGCCGAAGTCGAGACCTACTTCTCGAAAAAGCCCGCCACGCAGTAAAGCCTGCGTTGCGGGGGCGGGGCTGACCTACTAGGGTCCGGCCGGATTGAAATTAAACGGCTCTGATCGCCGTGCGCTGGGGGCGATTGTTCCGTGTCTGATGTCTTCGAACAGGTCGAGGAGGAGCTTCGCTCCGAACGCTACAAGCGTCTCGCCCGTACCTGGCTGCCCGTTCTCGGCGGTCTTCTGCTGGTCGCCCTGATCGCCGCCCTGTCGTGGTGGGGCTGGCAGTCCTGGCAGACGTCCAAGGCCGACAAGGCGTCGATCGCCTATGAGCGTGGCCTCGAATCGCTGGACCAGAACAACGCCGTCGGCGCGGACGCCGCCTTCGCCCAGGCCGCCAAGGAAGGCAACGGCGCCTACAAGTCGCTGGCCCTGCAACAGCGCGCCGGCATCGCCCTGACGGCCGGTCGTGACGCAGAAGCCCTGACCTTCCTCGATGAGGCCGCCAAGGCGTCGCGCGATCCGCGACTGTCGGACGTCGCCGGTTACAAGGCGCTGCTGCTGGCGATCGAAGTCGAGACCATGGAGCAGATCCAGGCCCGCGCCGACGCCCTGAGCGGTGATGATCGCCCGTTCCGCATCTATGCGCAGGAGGCCCTGGCCTTCGCCATGCTGCAGCACGGCAAGGCGAACGAGGCCCGGGACATCCTGACCGTGATCAAGAGCGATCTGGACACGCCGCAGGCCGTGACCACCCGCGCCCAGCTGGCGCTGGATGCGATCGATTCGGGCAGCGCCGCCAACCTGCAGGCGATCCAGCGCCAGATGGCCGCCGCTCCCGCCCAGGCCGCGCCCGAGGCGCCCGCCGCCCCCCAAACCGCTCCGCAGGCGCCGGCCGCCCAGCCGCCCGCCGCTCCGGCCCGCCCGTGATTTCGGCCTCCAGGACGTTCGCCATGAACCGTGTGCTCAAAGTCGCCCTGCTGTGCGGGCTCGCCGTCACCGTCGCCTCGTGCGGCACCGTCCGTCGCGCCCTGCCGTTCGGCCTGGGCGGAGGGGATGAACCCGCTGCCACCGCCACGGCGGGCGAGCGGATTTCGGTGCTGGAGTTCGAACAACAGCTGGCGCCGTCGGCGGCGCTGTCGGGCCGTGACTTCTTCCTGCCGGGACCGCAGGCCGCCGTCGCCTGGACCCAGCCGGGCGGAACCGCCGAGAACGCCGTTGAGCATGTGATCGCCGGAGCGGACTTCACTGTCGCCTGGCGTCGGGACGTCGGAGCCGGCTCCAGCCGTACGCGTCAGGTGATGGCGCCGATCGTCGCCGATGGCGGTCGCGTCTTCGTGCTGGACGGCGAGGCCACTGTCTCGGCCGTTGACGCCGCCTCGGGCGCGACGACCTGGAAGACCAACATCAAGCCGGAAGAGCGCGAGGGGCGTCGCCGCTTCTTCGGCCTCGTCGGCGGCTCCTCGACGGGCGGCGGCTTCGGCGGCGGCGTCGCCGTGGGCGGCGGCAAGGTCTACGTGGCCTCGGGCTACCGCACCGTGACCGCCCTGGATCAGGCCACGGGCGCTGTCCTGTGGACCACGCCGGTCGACGTGCCCATCCACGGCGCGCCGACCTTCGCCGGCGGCCGCGTCTTCGTCGTGGACGTCGAGAACCAGATGTTCGCGTTCAACGCCAACACGGGCCAGCAGGAATGGTCCTATCGCGGCATTCCGGAGCCGGCCCGCCTTCTGCGCGCCTCCAGCCCCGCCGTGACGGGCGACACGGTCATCGCCCCGTTCTCGTCCGGTGAGGTCGTCGCCCTGCGCTCCGCCACCGGCCAGGCGCTGTGGAATCAGGTGCTGTCGCGCACCAGCCGCACCAACGCCCTGTCGGAAATCCGTGACATCGCCGGTCGTCCGGTCGTCAGCCGCGGCATCGTCTATGCCGTCGGTCACTCGGGCGTCCTGCAGGCCATGGACGTCCGTTCGGGCCAGGCCAGGTGGCAGCTGCCCATCGCCGGCGTGAATGCGCCGCTGCCGGTGGGCGACGTGGTCTATGTCGTGTCCAAGGACGGTGAACTGACGGTCGTCAACCGCGACACCGGCCAGGTCTACTGGACGCGCGACCTCAACGAAGGCCGCACCCGCCAGGAAGGCGGCTTCCTGGGCTTCTGGGATCGCACCGTGACCCCGGAATGGTCGGGACCGCTGCTGGCGTCCAACCGTCTGCTGCTGACCAACTCGGACGGCGAACTGGTCGCCTTCGATCCGAAGACCGGAACCCAGACCGCCAGCGTCCGTCTGGGCGGCCCCGCCTTCATCGCTCCCGCCGCCTACAACGGCGCGATCTATGTGCTCACCGACAAGGGTGATCTGGTCAGCATTCGCTGACGGAATCCCTCGAACTGCGTTAGAAGGCCGACATGGCTCTGAAGATCGCCATCGTCGGCCGTCCCAATGTGGGCAAGTCGACCCTGTTCAACCGCCTCGTCGGCAAGCGCCTCGCGCTGGTCGATGACCGGCCGGGCGTGACCCGGGACCGTCGCTATGCCGACGGCAACATCGGCGACATGGACCTGACGCTGATCGACACGGCGGGCTACGAGGACGTCACCGACGAAAGCCTCGAGGCCCGGATGCGCGAGCAGACCGAGGCGGCCATCGAGGACGCCGAAGTCATCATGTTCATGATGGACGCGCGCGAGGGCGTGACCGCCCTGGATCGCATCTTCGCCGACCGCCTGCGCAAGGTGCACAAGCCGATCATCCTGCTGGCCAACAAGTCCGAGAGCCGCGAAAGCGGCGGCGGCGTGGGCGAGGCCCATGCGCTGGGCTTCGGCGAGCCGGTGGCCATCTCCGCCGAGCACGGCGAAGGCATGGCGGACCTGTACCAGGCCATCCTCGCCGCCTCGGCCGACATCTTCATCGAAGAGGTCGAGGAGGCGGACAAGCCGATCCGCATCGCCGTCATCGGCCGTCCGAACGCGGGCAAGTCGACGCTGGTCAACCGCCTGCTGGGCGAGGACCGCCTGCTGGTCGGGCCGGAGGCGGGCATCACGCGCGACTCCATCTCGGTCGACTGGGAGTACGAAGGCCGCGCCATCCGCTTCGTCGACACCGCCGGCATGCGCCGCAAGGCGCGGGTGCAGGAGAAGCTGGAGAAGCTGTCCGTCGCCGACACCATCCGGGCCATCACCTTCGCCGAGGTGGTCATCCTGATGATGGACAAGGACAACGCCTTCGACATCCAGGACCTGCAACTGGCCGATCTGGTCGAGCGGGAAGGGCGGGCGCTGATCTATGTCGCGTCCAAGTGGGATCTGGAGGAAGAGCCCCAGTCCCGCATGGCCAAGCTGAAGACCATGGCCGAGGACAAGCTGCCCCAGCTGAAGGGCACGCCGTTCGTGGCTTTGTCGTCCCACTCGGGCCGGGGCGTCGAGCGCCTGATGCCCGCCGTGCTCAAGGCCTATGACACCTGGTCGGTCAAGGTGAAGACCAAGGACCTGAACACCTGGCTGTCCATGGCGACCCAGCGGCACCCGCCGCCCGCCGTCGACGGCAAGCGCATCAAGCCCAAATACATCGCCCAGACCAAGGCCCGTCCTCCCACCTTCGTGTTGATGGCCAACCGCGCCGAGGCGATGCCGGACCACTACAAGCGCTATCTGGTCAACTCGATCCGCGAGAGCTTCGACCTGCCGGGCACGCCCATCCGCCTGACGGTCAAGTCCAGCGGCGTGAACCCCTATGCCGAGGGCGGCGCCAAGTCGGGTCCGGAACGCTACAAGGGCGACGCCAAGACCGCGCCGCGCCGCGTGAAGAAGGCCAAGGAGGCCGAGGAGCGGCTGTCCAACCTGCCCGGCAAGGCGCTGGAGCAGAAGAAGACCCGCAAGCACCAGCCCAAGATCGTCTCGGGCGTGAAGGCCAGCTCGTCCAAGAAGGCCGGCTCCTCCATCGCCGTCCAGAAGGGCGCGCGCGGCGGGGCCCGTCAGGTCTCCCGCTCGGGCCGCATCCGCACCGGGCAAAAGGGCGGCGCGAAGAAGTAGGTGACGGTCGGGGGGCTGGTCAGTCGCTATCAGTCGCCCGGTCGGGGGCTTTTGGCCCGGATCGAGAACGCAATAGCCAATTGCGAGACCTTGAGGACGGTAAGACGGGCAACCCTGTCGCGCCTGCCGTTTCCTGTTCTGGCCAGCGATGTCCGGTCGGTTCTCTACGCCAACTGGCTGATCCCCGTCGAAGCCGTGGCCGGATGGGTCCCCGAAGGCGTCGAGCTGGAAACGTTCGACGACAAGGTCGTGCTCACCGTCCTTTCCTATCGACATGGAAGTTTCGGGCCCGCCTTTCTGGGGCCGTTGCGGCGGATGTTTCCTTCGCCGCGTCAGAGCAATTGGCGTCTGTATGTCCGCCGGGTTCATGGCCGGACACCGGAGCGGGCCACAGTCCTGTTCCTGGGCAACGTCTTCGATAGCGCCCTCTACGCGTTGGGCGTCCGGCTGGTTAGTGACGTCATGCTGTCCCACCGGGCAGGACGCTTTGATCTGGAGGATACGGAAGAGCGTATCCGCCTCTCGATCACCGGGCCGGGCAGCGCTCCGGAGCTGTCGCTTGCAGCCGTCCGAACTGCGAACGGCAGGCTGCCGGCTGCGTTCGAGGCGGCCTTCGGGGGCTGGGGGCGGGCGATGGGCGCCTTGACGCTACAGGATACGGCGATTGCGCCGCTGGTCGGTGGCGAAGGTCTGGCGTCCGCTGATATAGACCTGCCGATCGCGCTCGAGAGCATCGTTCCCTTGACCCTGACTCACTTCGAGCCGGGGGCGGCATTGACGGCGTTCGGCGCGACTGAGCCGCCGTTCTGCTTCCTTGTGCCGGAGGTGCCGTTCCGGGTGTTGGGCGAGCGGATTATCCGGCGGTCTTCAGCCGCGCCAGCAGCCCGTCCCGATAGGACCGGCTGACCACCAGCTCGGCCCCGCTGTCCAGCGTCAGCCGCCAGGCGCCGTCGGACAGCGGTTTGAGCGCCCGCACCCTTGCGAGGTTCACCAGCGTCGAGCGGTGACTACGGGCGAAGCCGTGGGGCGTCAGGCGGGCCTCCAGCGTTTGCAGGGTCTCGCGCAGCAGGCCCTCGCGGTCGCGCCAGTGGACGACGACGTAGTTGGCCGCAGAGGCGATCCATTCGACATCGGCCAGATCGACCGGAACCCGGCCCTGACCCACGCTGACCATCAGCCTCTCGCTGGACGGCGCCGGCGTCCGGCGGGCCTCGGCGAGGGCGGTGGACAGGGCGTCCATCTCGGCCTTCTGGCGGATCGCGCGACGCCAGTGGGCCGCCGCCAGCCCCGCCGCGCACAGGGCGGTCCACAGCAGCAGGGCGACCGGCAGGCGGTCGATGAGGCGGGCGGCGATCTCAGCGGCGCTCCAGTGCGCGCCCCGGAAGACCCGATCCACGGCGGTGGAGGCCCAGGCCGACAGCAGGATCACCGGCGGAGACAGGGCGGCCAGAACACCTATCGCCCGCCACTCGGCGCCGAACCGCCTCAACACCCGCCAGACCAGCAGGCCGCTGACCGCCGTCGGGGCATAGAGCAGGGCGGCCCAGATCAGCGAGGTCGCGAACTCCGCCCCGTGGTCCCGGCGCAGGAACCAGGACGCCGACAGGATCGTCGCCCCATAGCTGTAGGCCGCGAACAGGCCGAGCCCGACGCCGAAGGACATCCGCCGCATCAGGCCGCCACGCCCCGCCGCCGCTTCTGGACGATCAGCCCGGCGATCCAGATCAGGGTCAGGGCCTGGAACACCAGTGTCGGCCAAAGCGCGCTCCAGGGGGCGGGAAGGAACTGAAGGAAGTTGCCGGAGAAGGCGCTCAGCACCGCCGAGTAGGCGCCGACCATTTTCCACAGATGCTCATACCGCCACAACTCGGGACTGAAGGGCCAGTCGGTCGGGCGCAGGAACCGCCAGACGTCCCACAGCCCCATGCTCAGGGTCCCGTAGACCAGCGCCATCGAGATCGCCGCCGGGCCGACGTTGCGGCCGGTCACGACCTGCCACAGCACAAACAGGCCCACGCCCGCGATCCCCAGCGTGACCAGCCAGTCGAACGCCCTGGCCCGGTCGGCGCGTCTCAGGTCCGGCCGCTTGCGCCCCAGCACCCGCAGCCCCGAGAACAGGGTCAGGGTGGCCGAGGCCGACAGGGCCAGCAGATAGGAGTTCATCTTCAGGATCGTCATGGCCCAGGCCGCGGCCAGCAGGACGGACATGCAGACGGCGAAGATCCGACCGCTCAGCCGATGGGCGCGGCCGCCCTTGCGGGTGAGGATCGGGAGTCCCCCGATCAGGACGGCGCCGAAGCCGGTGACGATGTGAAGGGCGAGGAGGAGGGGATAGATGGACATGCCGCGATCACGGCCGTTTCCATCACCTCAACTCAACGCCCGGGGGACGGGATGCGGCCCCCGGGGACGAACGTCAGACCAGCGCGCTCGCCTGCGGCCCCGCGTTCCATTCCTTGAAGCTGACCGTCAGGGGCGGGGTCAGGTCCGGGCGGGCCAGTTCGACGATCAGCGGGCCGATAGCCGAGGGATGGATGTTCTGCTGCGGATCTTCGCCCGGATAGGCCTGGGCGCGCATGGCGGTGCGCATCCGGCCCGGATCGAGGATCGACACGCGGATCGACATCGACTCGGTTTCGTCGGCCCAGCATTTCATCAGCGCCTCGGCGCCCGCCTTGGTCGCCGCATAGGCGCCCCAGAAGGCGCGCGGGACGGTGGCGACGCTGGTGGTCAGGTGGATCACCCGGGCGGCGTCCGACGACTTCAGCAGCGGCTCCAGCGAGCGGATCAGGCGATAGACGGCGGTGAAGTTGGTCTTCTCGATCTTGGCGAAGCCGCGCGGGTCGGCGTTCGAGACCGGGGTCAGGCCCTCGGCGCCCATGGTGGCGGCGGCGTTGACCCAGATGTCCAGCTTGCCGAACCGCTCGTACAGGGCCCCGCCCATGCGATCGATGGCGCCGCCGTCCACCAGATCGAACGGGATCAGGGTGGCGTGCTGGCCGGTGGCGGCGAAGATGGCGTCGTCCAGTTCTTCCAGCCCTCCTGTGGTTCGCGCCGTGGCGATCACGTGCGCGCCGGCCCTGGCCAGCGCCAGCGCGCTCTCATAGCCGATGCCGCGCGAGGCCCCGACGACGAGGGCGATACGGTCTTTCAGGGGAAGGTCGGAAGTCATGGCGGCGTCGTAGGTCTGGCAGGGCGAGGGGTCAATGTGTTACATTGTGTTCTCGTTGGAGATCGAGATGGCCAAGACCGCGACGCTCAATCTGCGTGTCAGCGAAGAGCTGAAGTCGAAGCTTGGCCAGTTCGCGGAGCGGACGCAGAGAACGCCCTCCGCCGTCGCCGAGCGAGCCATGGAAGCCTTCCTCGACCGTGAGATGGAAATGCTCGAAGCCATCGAGCAATCCCGCGAGGATTTCAGCGAAGGCCGGACCGTCTCCCATGAGGATGCGATGGCCCGCATCCGCGCGACCATCGACGAGCGCAGATCAAAGGCGTGAGGGCCGTCCGCTGGTCCGAAACGGCGCTGACCCAGTTCGAGGCCGCCATCGCCTACCTCGCCGAAAGAAACGTGACGGCGGCGGATCATCTGGCGGATCGGCTGGAAGAGACCGTCGCGGCTTTGGCCAAACGTCCCATCGGTCGCCCCGGCTATCGCGACGGCACCTATGAGAAGTCCGTCCTGAAGACCCCGTACCTCATCGTCTATTCGCTATTCGGCGGGCCGGACGGGGAGCTCTGGATCCACCGGGTCTTCCATACGGCGCAGGACTGGACGGGCTGGGCTCCGTATCCGGATGAAGACGCTCATCAATAGCCCTTCGCGGGCTTCCACAGGCTGAAGCTGACGCCCTGGTCATCCGAGACCACGACGCCTCGTCCCGAGGGGCTGTCGGACGGGATGGCCGCCTTGCCGCCCAGCTCGACCACGCGGGCGCACAGGGCGTCGACGTCCTCGACCCGGAAATACAGGTGGCTGAAGTCCTTCACCCGCTCGACCTTGGTCAGACCAAAGGGCGGATCGCTGTCCACGACATGGGCGTAGGTCGCGCTCGACGCCGCGTCGTCGAACCGCCAGCCGAACAGGGCGCCGTAGAAGGCCTTGGCCTTCTGGATATCGAGGGTGTCGAGGGTGAAGTAGCCGAGCTGGACCATAGGTCCTTAAGCGCTCACCAGCAGCGAAAGTTGCCGGGTGTTGTCCTCGCGGCCGCCTTCCTCGATTTCACGGTCCAGCAGGCGGGTCGGATAGTCGCCCGTGAAATAGTGGTCCGTGAACTGCGGATTGACGCTGTCGCGGGCGCCGGCTTCCATGGCGCCGTACAGGCCGTCGACCGACAGGAAGCCGAGCGAGTCGACTTCCAGATAGGCGCGCATCTCCTCCAGCGTCTTGTTGGCGGCGATCAGCTGGTCTCGCTCGGGCATGTCGATGCCGTAGAAGTCCGGGTACAGGATCGGCGGCGAGGCCGAGCGCAGGTGGACCTCCTTGGCGCCGGCGGCGCGTACGGCGCGCACCAGCTTCACCGAGGTGGTGCCGCGCACGATCGAATCGTCGATCAGCACCACGCGCTTGCCGGCCAGGACCGACTTGTTCGGGCTGTGCTTCATGCGCACGCCCTTCTGACGGGCGCCTTGGCTGGGCTGGATGAAGGTGCGGCCCAGATAGTGGCTGCGGATGATGCCCATTTCGTAGGGAATGCCGCTTTCCTGCGCATAGCCCAGCGCGGCGGGCACGCCCGAATCCGGCACCGGCACGACCACGTCGGCCTCGATCGGAAACTCGCGGGCCAGACCCTGGCCCATGCGCTTGCGGACCTCATAGACGGACTTGCCGTTCACGACGCTGTCGGGACGGGCGAAGTAGACATATTCGAACAGGCAGGGACGGGCCGCCTTGACCGGGAAGGGCTTGATTGAGCGCAGGCCCTCGTGATCGATCACGATGACCTCGCCGTGCTCGACGTCACGTTCGAAGGTCGCGCCGATGGTGTCCAGCGCGCAGGTCTCGGACGCCAGCACCCAGGCCTCGCCCAGACGGCCCAGCACCAGCGGACGGATGCCCAGCGGGTCACGGGCGCCGATCATCTTGGAACGGGTCTGGCAGACCAGGGCGTAGCCGCCCTCGATGCGGCCCAGCGCATCGATGAAGCGATCGACGATCTTGGCCTTCCGGCTGCGGGCGATCAGGTGGAGGATCACCTCGGAGTCCGAGGTCGACTGGAAGATGGCGCCTTCCGAGACCAGCTGGCTGTGCAGGTATTTGAAGTTGGTCAGGTTGCCGTTGTGGGCGATGGCGATGCCGCCCTGGTCCAGATCGGCGAACATCGGCTGGATGTTGCGCAGGAAGCTGCCGCCGGCGGTGGAGTAGCGGGTGTGGCCCACGGCCGCCGATCCCGGCATGCGCTCCGCCAGATTGGCGCCGCCGAACGCGTCGCCGACCAGGCCCATGTGGCGCTCGGTGTGGAAGCGGGCCTCGTGGACGCTGGCGATGCCGCAGGCTTCCTGTCCGCGGTGCTGCAGGGCGTGCAGGCCCAGCGCGACGACGGAGGAGGCTTCGTCTTGATCCGCGCCCCAGACGCCGCAGACCCCGCATTCCAGACGCGGACGGTCGTCGTCGGCGTCACGATGGTGCTCCCGATGGACGATCGGGGCGGCGATGGAATGGTCGAGGCGGCTCATCGTGGGGCTCCGATGAAGCAGGGGGAAGTCTAGCGGGCGGCGGACGCGGGCGAAGTATTGTTTGTTTCGGGCGAGGGCAAGGCTTCTTCTTCGGAAAACCCTTGGCTCACGGACGAAGATACGACGGGGGTCAGGGCGTCCACGCCCTTGCCGATGCCCGGCAGGATGATCTGGATGGCCCGCGCGGCCCCGGCGGTCAGCGGACGCACAGCCGCCTCGCTCAGCCAGTTCGGGGTGCGCTCGCCCGGCATGGCGGCCACGATGACCAGATGGATCGCGCCCAGCAGCACCAGACCGCGCGTCGCGCCGACGATAATGCCGACGACCCGGTCCACCCCGCCCAGATGCGGATGCGCCTGCGCCTTCTTCGACAGGATGGAGCCGAAGATGCGGATGCCGAAATAGATCAGCAGGAAGGACAGGATGGCGGCGAAGATGGTCCCGGCCCAGTCGGGATTGACCAGCATCCGGCCCAGCGGGGCGGTCAGGGGCAGGGCGACCAGGGCGACGAAGGCCGCCAGCACGAAGCTGAGCAGGGTGATGATCTCACGCGTCCCGCCGCGCACCCAGCCGGCGGCGGCCGAGGCGATCAGAACCAGAATGGCGACGACGTCAAAACCGTTCATGCGCGCTCGAAACCCCGACGTTCAGCTTCAATAGCGGTTTTGCGAGATTCGTTCGACGGCTTCGCCGAGGCGGCTGATGCCGGTGATCTTCACGCCCTTGTCCTTGACGGTCAGCACCGGGGAGAGGGCCTGGTCGAAGCCCAGCTTCTGCGCCTCGCGCAGCCGCGCCTCCGCCCGGCCCACCGCGCGCAACTCGCCGGACAGGCTGATCTCACCGAAGACGACGCAGCCCTGCGGCAGGGGCATGTCCATGGCCGAGCTGATCAGGGCCGCCGCCGCCGCCAGATCGGCCGCCGGCTCATTGATGCGCAGGCCGCCCGCGACGTTCAGGTAGACATCCTGATCGCCGAAGCTGATGCCGCAACGGGCCTCCAGAACCGCCAGCACCATGGCCAGACGGCCCGTGTCCCAGCCGACGACCGCGCGACGTGGCGTGCCATAGGCGGACTTGGACACCAGGGCCTGCATCTCGACCAGCACCGGGCGCGAGCCTTCGATGCCGGCGAAGACCGCCGCGCCGGGCGCCCGGTCCTTGCCCTCGCCAAGGAAGAGGGCGGACGGGTTGCTGACCTCGCGCAGGCCGCTGTCGCCCATCTCGAACACGCCGATCTCGTCGGTGGCGCCGAAGCGGTTCTTGCCGGCGCGGAGGATGCGGAAGGGATAACCCCGCTCGCCCTCGAAGCTGAGGACCGCATCGACCATGTGCTCGACCACGCGGGGACCGGCGACCTGGCCGTCCTTGGTGACGTGGCCGACCAGAACCACGGCGGGGCCGCCGGACTTGGCCAGCCGCACCATTTCGCTGGCGCAGGCGCGGACCTGGGTGACCGAGCCGGGGCCGGCCTCATGCACGTCGGACCACAGGGTCTGGATCGAATCGACGATGACGATGTCGAAGGTCTCGCGCTTCAGGGTGCCGAGGATGTCGCGCAGGGCCGTGGCCGAGGCCAGTTCGACCGGGGCCTTCTCGAAGCCCATGCGGCGGGCGCGCGAGCGGATCTGCTCCACCGCCTCCTCCCCGGAGATATAGGCGACGCGGCGACCGGCGAGGGCGGCCTTTGCGGCCACCTCCAGCAGCAGGGTCGACTTGCCGACGCCGGGATCGCCGGACAGCAGCAGGGCCGAGCCCGGCACCACGCCGCCGCCGCAGACCCGGTCGAATTCGGCCACCCCGGTGATGATGCGCGGCGGCTCGGGCGTGTCGGACTGCAGGGTCTCGAACTGCAGGCCTTTCGCGCGGCTGGTCGCGGCGGGCTTCAGCGCGCCGGGCGGGGCCGAGCGGCTCTCCTCGACGATGGAGTTCCATTGGCCGCAGGCGCTGCACTGCCCGGACCATTTGCCGTGCACCGCCCCGCAGGACTGACAGACGTAGATTGAGCTATCCTTGGCCATGACGCTGGCTTAGCGCAGGCGGAGCCGTTCGGGCAGGGGGACTGCTCGGGCATACGTCCAAAAATGACGCATGGGCGTCAGCCGACGTAGAGGCGCGGGACCCTGAGGGTGATCGAGGTCAGCAGCTCATAGCTGATGGTGCCTGCCGCCGCCGCCGCGTCGTCCAGCAGGCGGTTGGCGCCGTACAGCTCGACCTTGTCGCCGACCGACACATCCAGATCGCCGATGTCCACCGCGCAGACGTCCATCGACACCCGTCCGACGATGGGGCGCAGGGCGCCGCCGACGAAGACCTGTCCCTTGGGGCTGTAGCTGCGCAGCAGGCCGTCCGCGTAGCCGGCGGCGCAGGTGGCGATCCGCGTCGGGCCGATGGCGTGGAAGCCGCGCGAATAGCCGACCGTCTCCCCCGCCGGCACGTCGCGCACCTGCAGCACCTCGGCCTCCAGGGTGACGACGGCGCGGATGCGCGGGTCAGGACGGCCTTCCGGCCCGCCGCCGTACAGGCAGATGCCCGGGCGCAGGGCGTCGAAGGCGTAGTCGGGCCCCAGGAAGACGCCACCGGAGTTGGCGAAGGAGCGGGTCACGCCCGGATAGCGTTGCGCCGCTGCCGCGAAGGCGTCGCGCTGGCGGGCGTTCATCGGCTCGGTCGGATCGTCGGAACAGGCGAGGTGGCTCATCACCAGTCCCAGACCGTCGAACGGCTCCGGCGCATCCTCAAGGCGGAAGCCCAGCCGGTTCATCCCGGTGTCGATCTGCAGACCGCAGGGGCCGCCGTCCGCCGCCCGCCACTCGGCCAACTGGGCCGGGGTGTTCAGCACGGGGCTCAGGTTCGCCGCGATCAACCGTTGCGCATGGCCGGTCAGGCAGCCGTCCAGCACATGGATGACCGGCTCGGGGCCGAGCGCGCTGCGCAGGGCCTCGCCCTCGGCGGTGCGGGCGACGAAGAAGGTCCGCGCGCCCTCGGCCATCAGGCGCGAGGCGCAGGCGATGGCGCCCAGACCATAGCTGTCGGCCTTGACCACCGGATGCACGGGCGCGCCGCCCACGGCCTGGAGGGTGTGGAAGTTCGCGGCGAGCGCGTTCAGGTCGATGGTCAGCGTGGCCGGGGAGGGCATCCGCTCATCTAGAAGCAGCGCCTTGTGCGACGCAACAAGCGTTCCGCTCAGAGACGATCGAAAGCGGCGCCGCCAGCGTCGAACAGATGCGCCAGTTCCGCCGGAACGGTCAGGGTGAGGTTCTCGCCCGTCTTCGGCCGCACATCGCCGGGCAACTGCAGCGTCAGCGCAGTGTCGCCATAGGCGGCATAGGCGAAGGTGGCGTGTCCCAGGGTTTCGGCGAAGGTCACGGCGGCCTTGATGCCGGTCTTGCCGTCGGTCGCCAGATGCTCGGGCCGGATGCCGACCGTGACCGCATCACCCACCTTCGCCGCCGAGGCGTCGACCGCGATCTTCAGGGTGTCGCCCTGCGCCGTCTTCACCGTGGCGCCCTTGGCGGTCGCGGTGACGATCTCCGCCGGGATCAGGTTCATCTTCGGGCTGCCGATGAACTCGGCCACGAACAGGTTGCGGGGACGCTCGTACAGTTCCATCGGCGCGCCGACCTGCTCGATGATCCCGCTGTTCAGCACCACGATCCGGTCCGCCAGCGTCATCGCCTCGACCTGATCGTGGGTGACATAGATCATCGTCGTCTTCAGCCGCTCGTGGAGGCTGGCGAACTCGTAACGCATCCGCACGCGCAGGGCGGCGTCGAGGTTGGACAGGGGCTCGTCGAACAGGAAGACCTCGGGCTCGCGCACGATGGCCCGGCCGATGGCGACCCGCTGGCGCTGGCCGCCGGACAGAGCCTTGGGCTTGCGTTCCAGATAGTCGGTGATGTTCAGCGTCTCAGCGGCGGCCCGCACCCGGCGGTCGATCTCGGCCTTGTCCGCCTTGGCAAGTTTCAGCCCGAAGGCCATGTTTTCATACACGCTCATGTGCGGGTAGAGCGCGTAGGACTGGAAGACCATGGCGATGCCGCGGTCCGACGGGGACAGGTCGTTGACCGTGCGGCCGCCGATCTCGATCTGGCCGCCGGAGGCGTCTTCAAGCCCGGCGATGGTGCGCAGCAGGGTGGACTTGCCGCAGCCGGACGGGCCGACGAAGACGACGAACTCGCCGTCCGCAATCTCGAGATCGATCCCCTTCAGCACCTCGGTCGTCCCGAACCGCTTGGTCACGCCGGTCAGCCGGACGTCCGCCATGTTTCCTGCCCATTACAACTGGTCGGCTGGCGGCGTTGATCGCCGTCTGAGCCGTTCGAGCGACAGCGTAAACGGTTACACGCCCGGATCAATGGCCGCATTCAAGGTGACTCTGTCGCAGAGTCTGTTACGGAGAATGAATGTCAGTCTCGCCCGTTCTGCAGTCCCTCCGCACCGCTACCGCCGACATCCACACCGCCATCGAGACCCAGGCCGACGTCGAGCGGCGTCTGCGCGATCTGGACGAACGGCCCGCGATGGTCGCCCGGTTTCATGTCCTGCACAGCGCCGTCGAGGCCGCCATCGCCCCCTGGCGGGCGTCGTTCGAGGCGGATGGCTATGAGCCTGACCGCCGTTCGCCGCTGATCCTCACGGGACTGGAGGCGCTCGGCGTCCCGACGCCGGCCGACGAAGCGGTTGTCGCCCTCCCGACATATGGGCAGGCCATTGGTTGGGTCTATGTGGCCGAGGGCTCCATGCTGGGCGGCCGGGTCATGCAGAAGGCCATGGTTCGCGACGGCATCCCCCTGACCGGCCTCGATTTTCTGGATCCCTGGGGGGATGGAACCGGATCGCGTTGGCGGGCATTCATGCACGCGATGGACTCTGCGTGCGCATCGGGGCGGGCGGTTGAGGAGGACGTCGTGAAGGGGGGAATCGACGCGTTCGATCTGGCCTTCAGACTGCTGGTTCCACCTGCCCGGTAAAGTTTCGAGTGCATGACCGACACCGTGGCGCTGGCTGACCGACTGGATCTCAACGCCTGCGATCGCGAGCCGATTCATGTGCCGGAAGCCATCCAGCCGCACGGCCTTCTGCTGGTCATTGAAACCGCCGGGCTGACGGTTCGTCAGGAGGCGGGACGCCTCGCGCGCGTCACCGGCGAGGACAGCTGGCTGGGGCGGTCCGTCGAGGGCTTGCTGGGCAGCCGGATCACCGAGCGGCTGCGGGCCTCCGGTCTGGGCGACGACGGCTTCGTCGGGCGCTGGCGCGGCGCCGACGGTCTGGACTACGACGTCATCGCCCGCCCGCATGACGGCCTGCTGATCGTCGAGATCGAGCAGAGCTCGCAATCCGCCCAGCCGGGCATCGAACTGATCAGCCGCCTTGATGTCGCGGGCGCCGCCCTGGAGCGCGCGCCCAGCGTCCGGGCGGTCTGCGACCGCGCCGCCGAGGCCTTCCGCACCCTGACCGGCTTCGACCGGATCATGATCTACCGCTTCCTCGAGGACGAGGCGGGGCAGGTGGTGGCCGAGGCCCGTTCGCCGGAGGTCGAATCCTTCCAGAACCACCACTTCCCGGCCACCGACATCCCGCGGCAGGCGCGGGCCCTGTACCTGCGCAATCCGGTCCGGGTGATCCCCGATTCCCACTATCAGCCGGAAGCCCTGCGCCCGGCGGCGGAGCGACCGCTGGACATGAGCGACTGCGGCCTGCGCAGCGTCTCGCCGGTCCATCTCCAGTATCTGCGCAACATGGGCGTACGCGCCTCGGCCTCGGTCTCGATCATCATTGACGGCGATCTCTGGGGGCTGGTGGCCTGCCACAGCGCCCGGCCGCAGCTCCTGCCGTTCGAACTGCGCATGGCGGCGACGACACTGGCGCGCAATCTGGCCCGTCAGATCAAGGCCAAGGGGGACGCTGAACTCTATCGCGAGCGCATTCGGTTGCGTCAGCTCGAGGATGAGCTGATGGGGCGTCTGTCGGCGGACCGTCCGCTGGAGGAGGCGCTGGCCGACAACGGTCGGGATCTGGCGGATCTGGTCGACGCCGACGGCGTGGCCATTGTCGGGCCCGGTGGGCAGTACCGCTTCGGCGTCACCCCGCCGGAAGCCGCCATCCGCGATCTGGCCCAATGGGTCGCCGACCAGCCCGGGCTGCGTCCCGTCTCGACCCACGTCCTGTCCCAGCGCCGTCCGGAGGCTTCCGCCTTCACGACCGAGGGCAGCGGCCTTCTGGGCGTCCACCTGCAGGGGGACCGACCCCTGACCGTCCTGTGGTTCCGGGCCGAGATCGTCGAGACCGTGCGCTGGGCCGGTGATCCCTCCACGGCCCGCAAGACGGGCGACAAGGCCGTCCTGACGCCGCGCAACTCGTTCGAGGCCTGGTCCGAGACGGTGCGAGGGCGGTCGCGCCGGTGGACCCCGGCCCAGGTCGAATCGGCCGGCCGGATGCGCGACGCCCTGATCGACTTCGCCTCGGTCAGCCAGCTTCGCAGCCTGAACCGCTCGCTGCAGGCGTCGCTGAGCGAGCGCGACCTGCGGCTGGAGCAGCAGGAATTCCTGATCCGCGAGGTCAACCACCGGGTCCAGAACAGCCTGACGCTGGTGTCGTCCTTCCTCGGCCTCCAGGCCCGTCAGGCCGATCCGGCCTCGCAGGCGCAGCTGCTGGAGGCGCGTCGTCGCGTGCGGGCCGTGTCGATGGTGCACAGCCGCCTGTACCGCGCGGAGGCCGGCTCAACCGTTGATCTGGAACGCTACTTCGTCGAGCTGATCGATGACCTGGGCGCCTCGGTCGGCCCGGACTGGAACGCCGAGCTCCAGCACGATCTGGCGCCGGTCCGTGTCGAGGCGGGCAGGGCGGTCACCCTCGGCCTGATCCTGACCGAACTGATCATCAACGCCCAGAAATACGCCTATGACGGCCAGCCGGGGCCGATCCGCATCCGCCTGCAGGAAGACGGGCGCAACCTGCGTCTCGCCGTCGAGGACGCCGGCAAGGGCGGGCACAAGGTCGGGCAGGGCTTCGGCTCGATGATGATCGAAAGCCTCGTCACCCAGCTGGGCGGGCAACTCGACTACCGCGACGGCGACCCGGGCCTTCATGCGCTGCTGAAGGCCCCGATCGGCATCGAGGAGGTCTGAGGTCAGCCGCGCGGCTTGCCCTTGAACGGGGGCTTGCCGCCGGGCTTCTTGAAGCCGGGCTTGGGCTTGCCGGTCCACGGACGATCACCGCCGGTCGCGGCGCCCGCGCCGTCGGTGCGCGGCTGCCAGGGCTTCTTCGGACCCTTCTTGTCGACCCACGGCTTCTTGCCCTCTGGGGTCGGGTCGTCCTTGGTGCGCTTGACCCATTTCTTGCCCGCGCCGCCGTCAGCCGCCGGGGCGGCGTCGTGGTCGGTGCGCGGCGCCCACGGCTTCTTCGGCGCGTCGCCCTCGGCGCGGTCCTCGCGGGCTTTCCAGGGCTTCTTCGGCGCATCGCCGTCCTGACGCGGCTCGCGCGACTGCCAGGGCTTCTTCGAGCCTTCGCCGTCGAAGCGCGGCTTGCGGAAGGGCTTGTCGCCCCGATCCACACCACGATCCCCACCGCGCTCGCCCTGCGGCTTGTCCCACTTGCGCAGGCTGCGTTCGCCGGCGGCCGGAGCCACGGCGTCCTGGATGGTCACGCCCTCGTCGTTCGACTGGGCCATGGCCGCGCGGAATTTGGCCTCGGCGTCGGCGGTGATCTCGAATTTGGTCTCGCGGTCGAAGATCTTGATCGAGCCGACGTCGCGCTTGGTGACGTGGCCCAGACGGCAGATCAGCGGCAGCAGCCACTTCGGATCGGCGTTCTTCTCGCGGCCGATGTTGACGCGGAACCAGGTCATGTCGCCGCCGCGGGCGAAGTCGACCAGCGGGCCGTCCTTCTGGCCGCGCTCGTTGCGGCCGGTTTCCTGGGCGCGCTTCATGCGCTCGTCGTCCTGCACGTCCTCGGGGGGCGGCAGCTTCTCGCGGTACAGCCGGATCAGGGCGGCGGCGACGTGCTCGGGCGAGGTCCGCTCCAGCAGCTCCTTGCCCATGGCGATCGATTCCTCGTCGGCCTCGGCCATCAGGATCGGATCGGTCAGCATCCGCTCGTGATCCTTGGCGCGGATCTCGTCGGCGGACGGGGCGCCCGACCACTCGGCCTTGATGGAGGCCGAGTTCAGCATCATCTCGACCTTGCGACGGCGCGTGTGGCTGACCATCAGCACCGAGACGCCCTTCTTGCCCGCGCGGCCGGTGCGGCCCGAACGGTGCAGCAGGGTGGCCTTGTTGACCGGAATCTCGGCGTGGATGACCAGCCCCAGATCGGGCAGGTCCAGACCGCGCGCGGCGACGTCGGTGGCCACGCAGACGCGGGCGTGACCGTCGCGCAGGGCCTGCAGGGCCTCCGACCGGAGCGACTGGGTCAGTTCACCCGACAGGCCGACGACAGAGAAGCCGCGCTCGCGCAAGGACGCGGTCAGGTGCTTAACCCGCTCCCGCGTATTGGCGAACACCAGGGCGCCCGGGCTCTCGAAATAGCGCAGGACGTTGACGACGCCGTGCTCGATTTCGTGCGGGGCGATGCGGATCGCCTTGTATTCGATGTCGCCGTGCGAGGCGTTCTTGACCACGGTGTCGATGCGGAAGGCGTCGCGCTGGTAGGTCTTGGCCAGTTCGGCGATGTCGCGCGCGATAGTCGCCGAGAACAGCAGGGTGCGGCGCTCCGCCGGGGCCTGATCCAGGATGAAGGTCAGATCTTCCTGGAAGCCCATGTCCAGCATCTCGTCCGCCTCATCGAGGACGACGACCTTCAGTTCGGACAGGTCCAGCGCGTCGCGCTCGATGTGATCCTTCAGGCGACCCGGGGTGCCGACGACGATGGCCGCTCCGCGGTCCAGTACCCGGCGCTCGGCGCGCGGGTCCATGCCGCCCACGCAGGTGGCGATGCGGGCGCCGGTGTTGGCGTACAGCCACTCCAGTTCCTTGGACACCTGCAGCGCCAGTTCGCGGGTCGGGGCGATGATCAGGGCGACCGGCGCGGCGTTGTCGGCGAACCGCTCGGCGTCGCCCAGCAGGGTCGGGGCCATGGCCAGGCCGAAGGCGACGGTCTTGCCCGAGCCGGTCTGGGCCGAAACCAGCAGGTCGCGGCCGGATTCGGCCTCCAGCACGGCGGCCTGGACGGCGGTGGGCTCGGCATAGCCGCGTTCGGAAAGCGCGCGGTCGAGCGCGGGATGGCTGGCGGGGAAGGGCATGGGCAGGGTCCGTAGGGCGCCAACGCGGCGCGCGCCAGCCTTATCCGGCGAGCGAAGGGCGGGGCATGTGCTCCGCAATCAAGGCGGAAGCGCGGCCCTGAGAGCGATGATCGGTCGATTTCTGACGGAAGTTCAGTCCGGCGCTGACAATCCGGACGGGCGAGGGCAAGCTGGACGCAACAAGGGGATCAGATGCTTCGCACCATTTTCGCCGCCACCACGGCCCTGACTGTTCTTGCCGCACCGGCCCATTCGCAGGATCGTCCGCGCGACACGCCTCCGGCCGGATCACCGGCGGGGCGTCCCGCCAGCGGCCCCGCCTCGACGCCGCCGGCCTCGACCTCGCCCTCGACCGGCCCCGTCGGGCCACGCGCCCATGCATCCCCGGAGTCGATCCGGTTGGGCCAGACGATCAACGGCAGCCTGCGGGAGGGCGACGCCACCCTGAACAGTGGCGAGTTCGTCGACAGCTGGACCTTCAGCGGGCGCCGGGGGCAGCGGCTGGACATCCGCCTCAGCTCCACGGCCTTCGATCCCTATGTGATGATCACCGGCCCGGGCGGCTTCTCCGAGTTCAATGATGACGACGCCACGGTCCAGGCCTCGGTCAACAGCCGCCTGCTGGTCACCCTGCCTTCCGACGGCGACTACATCATCGCCGCCACCAGCTATGAGCCGGGCGAGCGGGGCGACTATCGCCTGTCGGTCGAGGACGGAACCGGCGTCGCCCAGGCGCAGCCGCGGGTCCATGATTCCGAACGCGCGGCGCCGGGCGGCGCCATCCAGATCGGACAGACGATTTCGGGCTCGCTGTCCTCCGGCGACGAGACCCTGCAGAGCGGCGAGTATTTCGACCGCTACACCTTCTCCGGCCGTCGCGGCGAGCGGGTCGAGGTCGAGCTGACCTCCTCGGCCTTCGACGCCTACACCATCGTCCGTTCGCCCTCGGGAGAGCAGTTCGACAACGACGACGGCGAGGACGGCACCGACAGCCGCCAGCAACTGATCCTGCCGGAAGACGGCGAGTATGAGGTTCAGGTGACGTCCTACCAGCCGGGCGAGACCGGCTCCTATCGCTTCACCGTCGAGCCCGGCCGCGAGTCGGTGCGGCAGGCGGCGGCGCCGGGCGGGCGGCGGATCTTCGCCGTCATGGTCGGGGTTTCGGACTATGGCGGGGCGAGCAGCAACCTCGACTTTACCGACGAGGACGCCGTCAAGCTGGCCGAGGCGCTGGAGCAGGGCGGATCGCTGAACGAGGCCAGCGTGGTCCTGACCAATGCGCAGGCCACCGTCGAGGGGGTGCGCTCGGCCTTCGCCCGCGTCGCCGCCGAGGCGGGGCCGGACGACATGTTCCTGTTCTTCTTCTCGGGCCACGGCAACCAGACCGAGGTCGCTGCCAGCGGGATCGAGCCGGATGGGAAGAGCGAGACCCTGGTCCTGCGCGACGGCGAGATCAGCGATGTCGAGATGGGCGAGATGTTCAGTCGCCTGAACACCCGCCTGTCCCTGCTGGTCATCGACGCCTGCTACTCGGGCGGCTTCGCGCGCAATGTGGTGGACCGCCCGGGCGTCATGGGCCTGTTCAGCTCCGAAGAGGATCTGACCAGCGCCGTGGCCAGCAAATTCCGGGCGGGCGGCTACCTGTCCCACTTCCTGCGCGAGGGCATGGTCGGGGCCGCCGACATGGACGGCGACCGGCTGGTCACGGCCGGTGAGCTGTCCACCTACCTTCGTCGTCAGTTCCGCACCGAGGTCGAGGACGTCGAATCGGAAACCCAGGACGGCCAGAGGAATTACCAGAACCTGGTGATCGACCGTGGCGGGGTCCAGGTGGACGACGTGATCGTGCGTCTGCCGACCGCGCCGTAGCAAAGGAGTGAGCTCATGAAGGCATTGACCGGCATTCTCTGCGGCATTCTCGTCATCGCAGGCGGGAGCGTCGCGAGCGCCCGGCCGACCGGCGACGAACGCGCCCTCGTCGGTGTGACCTGGTCCGGAGGCGAGCCGGAGGAGGTCGCGGGCTACGAGTCCTATGGCGGCTCCTACGTCGGGGATCCGCTCGCGGTCAGCCTGTTCCGCTCCACCAGCAATCCGCGCGACTGGATCGTGGTGTCCAAGCGCGAGGTGGGCCGCGACGGCCAGCACGCGCTTTGGAGAGGGCTGGATACGATTCGCCTGAACGCGGCGTCGGAAGAGACGTTCGCCGCCTTTGAATGCCGCCGGGGCGCCGCGACCGGCGAGTTCTCGGCTGAGGCCGGCCTGATCGGCTTCGTCGGACGCACCGAGGCGGCCCCGGGCCTGCTGAGGGCCGAGCAGGCGGTGCAGGTCGGCGCCGATGGCCAGTTGTCGCGCGTCAGCGGTCCCGTCATCTGTGCTGACGAGGCTGCGGGCATCTGATCTGAAGGGGAAATGGTGGATGTGACAGGGATTGAACCTGTGACCCCCTCGGTGTGAACGAGGTGCTCTCCCGCTGAGCTACACATCCATCTTTCGGGCCCCGAAGCGGTGCGCCGACCGGGGAGGCGGGGGACATAGCCCGGTCATTCCCGGGAGGCAAGGCCCAAAGCCATCGACAGCGCCCCATATGGCAGGCAATGTCCCCGCCGAACGAGGGTTTCCGAAATGACGACCGGGACCGGGGTGGCGGGGCAGGTTCAGATGACGCCTGTCAGCGAGAGGCTGGTGGTGATCGATACCCTCAGGGCCATCGCCCTGTTCGGGGTGATCGTGATGAACCTCACCGCCATGGTGATGCTGTTCAAGGCCGGGGCGGTGCTGGAGGCGGCCCAGCCCATCGACCTCGGTCTGGGGCTGTTTGACCTGACCTTCCTGCAGGGCAAGGCCCGTTCGGCCTTCGCCTTCCTCTTCGGGGTCGGATTCGGCATCCTGATGCAGCGGGCGCAGGCGAGGGGCGCCGGCTTCGCCAGCTTCTATCTGCGTCGCGCCCTGATCCTGCTGGCCATCGGCCTGTTCAACCTGGCCTTCCTGTTCTGGGGCGACATCCTGATCGTCTACGCCCTTCTGGGCATGGTGCTGATGCTGTTCCGCAATGTCGGGCAGAGGCCGCTGCTGGGCCTCGGCCTGGGGCTGATCCTCCTGCCGCCGGTCATGGCGGGCGGGATCGAGGCCGCGACCGGCGCGCCGCTGGCCAATCTGGCGGGGTATGCGCCGGGGGGCGTGGACGCCGCCTTCGCCGCCCAGCTGCCCGCCTATGTCTCCGGCGACTATCTGGCCTTCGTCGTCGCCAACCTGCGCTACTACCTGCTGCACAACGCCGGGGAGACCGCCTATGTCGTGGTCTATGACCTCGGGGTGCTGGGCCTGTTCATGCTCGGGCTGTGGGCGGCCAGACGAGGGCTGTTCGAGGACATCGAGCGCCATCGTCCGCTGCTGCGCCGGATCGTCTGGATCGCCCTGCCGCTGGGGCTGGCGCTCAGCGCCGTTCACGCCACGCGGCGTCTGGGCATACCGCTGGACGGCGCCGCCTATGGTCTGGTCACCGCCGCCTATATGGGCCTGCCGATCATGGCCTTCGGCTATCTGGCCATCCTGACGCTCTGGATCAGCCGGGGCGGGCGCTGGCTGACGACCCTGTTCGCGCCGATGGGGCGGATGGCGCTGACCGGCTATCTGGGCTCCAACGCCATCGGCGCCTTCGTCTGGTACGGCTGGGGTCTGGGCCGGATCGAGGATCCGGCCTGGCTGGGCATGGCCAAGATGAACCTGTTCGCGGTCGCGGTCTTCGCGGCGCTCTGCGTGTTCAGCGCCGTCTGGCTGAGGCTGTTCCGCTTCGGCCCGGCCGAGTGGCTGTGGCGCAGCCTCACCTACGGACGCCTGCAGCCCCTGCTCAGGCGTTGATCAGATCCCGGCGGCCTTCACCGTCTCCGGCGATTCCGCGTCCGGATCGCCCGGCAGCCAGGCGACACGGCCGTCGTAGATATCCTCGTTGAGGATCTTCTCCTCCCTGGCGACCAGCACCGGGACCAGCATCTGCCCGGTGACGTTCGTCGCCGTCCGCATCATGTCGATGATCCGGTCGATGGCGACGATATAGCCGATCCCCTCCAGCGGCAGGCCGGCGGTGGCCAGGGTCAAGGTCAGCATGACGATGGAGGTGCCGGGCACCCCGGCGGTGCCCAGCGAGCCTAGCACGGCGGTCAGGCCGATCAGGATGTACTGGGTCAGGCTGAGGTCGATCTGGAAATACTGGGCGATGAAGATGGCCGCGATGGCCGGATAGATGGCGCCGCAGCCGTCCATCTTGACGCTGGCGCCCAGGGGCACCGCGAAGGCGGCATAGGCTTGCGGCACGCCCAGGCGCTCGACCGTCTGGCGCAGGGTGATCGGCAGGGTGCCGAGCGAGGAGGAGGTGGCGAAGGCCGTCTGCTGGGCCGCGAAGGCGCCGCGGAAGAAGCTGGTCACCTTCAGGCCGTGCAGCTTCAGCAGTCCGGAATAGACCACCAGAATGTGGAACAGGCAGGCGGCGTAGATGGCGAAGATGAACTTGCCCAGCGGCAGCAGCGCCTCCCAGCCATAACCCCCGACCACCGAGGCGATCAGGCCGAACACGCCGATGGGGGTCAGCTGGATCACCCAGCGGGTGATGCGGAAGACGACGGCGGCGCCCTCGTCCACCAGTCGCCGCACCCCCTGCGCCCGGTCGCCCAGCGCCACCAGCGCCGCGCCGACCAGGGCGGAGAAGAAGATGATCTGAAGGATCTTGCCTTCGCTCAGGGCGGCGAAAGGATTGGTCGGCACCACGCCGATCAGCACCTCCAGCGGCGTCGGGATCTCCCGTTCGCGCACCACGCCCAGCGGCAGGTCGCTCAGGCCGACGCCGGGGTTGATCAGGTGACCGACAGCGAACCCGACCAGCACGGCCAGCAGGGAGGTGATGGCGAACCAGACGATGGTCCTGACCGCCAGCCTCACCGCGCCGACCCCTTCACCCAGCTTGGCGATGGAGCTGGCGATGGTGAACAGCACCAGCGGCGCCACCACCATGCGGATCAGGTTCAGATAGACGTCGCCGATCGGCCCCAGCCAGGTCTCCGCATTCTCCCGCAGGATCAGGCCGGCGAGGATGCCGAGCGCGAAGCCCGCGGCGGTGCGTTGCCAGAGCGGGATGGCGAAGAAGCGACGGAGCATGACGGCGGCCTTGGGGAGGGCAGGGCCGATCAAGATGTGCCTCGTTGCGCCGAACCGCAACCGTTTCGGCTGCGATCCGGCCCGTCTGGAGGTCAGTGCGTGCCGTCGTTCAGGATCGAATAGACCTTTGCGTAGTCGCCCCGCGCCTCCGCGCCGCGCAGGAATTTGACCCGCTCAACGAGGATTTCATCGGCGTTCCCGGCCTCGAACAGCGACAGGCTTTCGGCGGTGAAATCGGCCAGCGGCATGGAGTTCGGGTTCTCTGCATGGCCCGGCATGAGGTCGGTGGCCACGGCGGGCGGGGCCCATTCCAGCACCTCGACCGAGGTGTCCTTCAGTTGGGTCCGCAGCGACTGGCTCCACGAATGGATGGCCGCTTTGGTCGCCGAATAGGTCGGGGTGGCGGTCAAGGGTACGAAGGCCAGGCCCGACGAAACCGTGACCACGGTCGCCTTCGGTTTCGTCTTCAGATGCGGGAGGAGAGCGGCGGTCAGCCGGATTGGTCCCAGCAGGTTGATGGCGATGGTCTGCTCGACGACCGACAGGTCAATGGCGTCAACGGTCAGGTCTTCGGCCTGCATGATCCCGGCGTTGTTGATGACGACGTTCAGGTCCGGATGAGCGGCGATGACGCGGGCGGCGAAGGCGGTCACGTCAGCGGCGTCGGCGACGTCCAGCGTTTCGACGGCCATGCCGGGGTTGGCGGCGGCGACGGCCTCCAGCGCGTCGCGACGGCGACCGGCGATGATGACCCTGGCGCCGCGCGCATGCAGGGCCTCGGCCATGGCCTTGCCGATGCCCGAGCCGCCGCCGGTGATCAGGATGGTGTCGTTGCGGGTGTCCATGGGAATGCTCCGTGGGTTGGAAATCCGATGGGCGATCATCTATACCTGACACTCTCCATCAGAAAGTAGGCACCTAAACGTGCTGTACTTACCGAAAGGAAAGTCATGGCCGCGCCTGCCGTTCACGCCTATCCGCACCCGAACCATCCGCCCCTGTCGCCCGAGGTCGAGGCGCTGGTGATCGAGGTCATCGGGCGCGTTGCCGACAAATGGACAATGATCGTGCTGGAGGTTCTGATCGAACACGGCGAGCAGCGCTTCAGCCGGATCGCCGAACTCAGCAACGGCATCAGCCAGAAGATGCTGACCCAGACCCTGCGTCAGATGGAGCGCGACGGTCTGGTCATCCGCACCGTCCATCCGGTCATTCCGCCGCGCGTCGAATACCGGCTGACCGACATGGGTTTCGCCCTGTCGGAGGCCTTCTGCGGCGTCTGGCTGTGGGCCGAAAAGAACTTCGACCGCATCGGCAAGGCCCGTCAGGCGTTCGACGCTGCCAAGGCGGCGGGCTGAGCGGCGAACCCCGCCACCAGACCCTCGACTTCGCTGAACCGGTCGATCAGCACCGTGCCGCCCAGTTCGGCGGGCGGGGTCGGACTGTAGCCGAAGGTGCAGACGATGCAGGGCAGGCCCGCGTCGCGCGCCGCGCCCGTGTCCGGCGCCGCGTCCCCGACCATGACCGCCCGCGCCGGATCGCCGCCGACCATCCGCACCGCCTCGATCAGATGGGCGCCCGACGGCTTGCGGGCGCTGACCTTGTCCGGCCCGACGATGGCCGCGAAATGTCGGGTCAGGTCCAGCCTTTCCAGAAGAATTTCAGACAGGTCCGTCCGCTTGTTGGTGGCCACGCACAGGATCGCCCCGCGCGCCGCCAGCCGCTCCAGCGTCTCCACCACGCCGGGGAAGGGGCTCGAATGATCGGCGATGTGCGCGACGTAGTCGGTCAGGAATTCCTCGAACAGGGCCGGGGCGTGGGCCTCTTCCCAGCTGGCGCCCGCGCGCTCGAACCCGTGCTGCAGCAGGGCCCGCGCCCCGCCGCCGATCAGTTCGGCCGCGCTCTCCATCGGCGCCTCGGGCAGGCCGTGCCTGACCAGCATCCGGTTCAGCGTCCCGACCAGATCCTGATGGGTTTCGACCAGCGTCCCATCCAGGTCAAAGACGACGGTCCAGCCGTCCAGGTCGCGCGTCGTCATCAGCCCGTGTCTCCCGTCGTCGATTGCGATGGTCTAGAACCGGAGGCCTGACTATCGACCGGACCGATTCATGACCACCCACGCCGAATCCCGCGCCGCCATCATCCTTGCCGCCGGGCAGGGAACGCGCATGAAATCGCCGCTGCCCAAGGTGCTGCACCCGGTCGGCGGCCGCGCCATGCTGGACCACGCCATCGACGCCGCCGAGGCTCTGGGCTGCGAGCGGATCGTGGTCGTCGTCGGCTCTCATTCTCCGGAAGTGCGCGCCCATGTGGTCAAGCGGCTGGGGGAGGACGCCATCGCCGTGCAGGATCCGCCCGCCGGCACCGGCCACGCCGTCCGCGCCGCTGAGGCTGTGCTGGGCGACTTCAAGGGCCAGGTGGTCATTACCTACGGCGACGTCCCCCTGCTGCGCGCCTCGGACATCGAGCCAGTCTTCGGAGAGAGCGAGGGCGTGCGCGTGATCGGCTTCGAGGCCCGTGATCCCGGCGCCTACGGTCGTCTGGTCATGGACGGCGAAACCCTGACCGCCATCACCGAGGCCAAGGAGGCGTCGGCCGAGGTTCTGGCCATCACCACCTGTAACTCGGGCGTCATGGCCGCGCCGGTCGGCCTGCTGTTCGAACTGCTGGCCGAGGTGAAGAACGACAACGCCAAGGGCGAATACTATCTGACCGACGTGGTCGAACTGGCGCGCAAGCGCGGCGCCCCGACCCGCGCCGTCATGGCGGCGGAGGACTCGGTCATGGGCGTCAACGCCCAGGGCGAACTGGCCGTCGCCGAGGCCCTGTTCCAGAAGGTCCAGCGCGAGACCTTCATGGCCGCCGGCGTCACCATGCCCGCGCCCGAGACCGTCCATTTCAGCTGGGACACCGAGGTCGGCGGCGGCGCGACCATCGAGCCCTATGTCGTCTTCGGCCCCGGCGCGAAGATCGCGGGCGGCGCCCGCATCCGCAGCTTCAGCCACATCGAGGGCGCGGCCGTGGCCGGCGGCGCCGAGGTCGGCCCCTATGCCCGCCTGCGTCCGGGCGCGAAGCTGGCCGAGGGCGTGAAGATCGGCAACTTCGTCGAGGTGAAGAACGTCTCGATGGCCAAGGGCGCCAAGGCCAACCACCTGGCCTATCTCGGCGACGGCGAGGTCGGGGCGAAAGCCAACATCGGCGCCGGGACCATCTTCTGTAACTACGACGGCTTCTTCAAACACCGCACCGTGGTGGGCGAGGGGGCCTTTGTCGGCTCGAACAGCGCGCTGGTCGCCCCGGTCACCATCGGCGCGGGCGCCATGGTCGGCTCCGGCTCGGTGATCACGGCTGATGTCGCGCCGGGCGACCTCGCCCTGGCCCGCGCGCCGCAGACTGCGCGAACCGGCTGGGCGACGAAGTTCATGGACATGATGCGGGCGAAGAAGGCGCGGGGCTGATGGCCCTCCGGAAACTGCTCTTCGGCGGTGTCCTGTTGGTCGTAGTCGCCGGCTTGGCAGGCCTTGCTGTCGTCGTGGTGCGGGACGGCGCGGTATCAGAAGGGCTTGCTGATCCTCACAACGCCCTGCCTCTCGCGTTCGAACCACCCGTCCAGCCGGATGAGGTCGGGCCGGTGCGCGTTCGGTTCAACTGCCCAGAGAGACCCGGGCAGGGGGCGGTTACGGTCAAGGTGCTTTACGCCGGGCATCCGAACGAGGCTGGACGGCCCTATGCGAACGAGACCTTCGAAATCCTGCTGGACCCCGTCCATGCGACGGGCCGCCAAGGCGAGGTGATTGTCGTTCCGGCCAAGGCCATGGATCGACGCGTTCGAGATCTGGTCGACAAACCATTCGGGGCCGACGTGCATGTGACGGGTCAGAACGACCTTTCCGGACACCGCTACGTTCTCCCGGAGGAGGATGTGTCCGGTGTCATCGAGGTCAGTTGCCGGACGTCCTGATTCAGGTGTCGCCGTTCATAAGGTCGCGCCCCGCGCTTCCCCGTGGGTCGATCCCCCGATAAAGGCCCGTCTGCAAGCCGCGAATCCCTCCCACCCGCAAGCGAGCCGTCCATGTCCGATCTCCAGAAGAAGAACGCCGGCGAAGCCGCCGCCCTCCGGGTCGAGCCCGGCATGGTCGTGGGCCTTGGTACCGGCTCGACAGCGGCGTGGTTCGTCAAGGCGCTGGCGGCGCGAAAGCTGGAGGGGCTGCGCTGCGTCCCGACCTCGGAAGCCACCGCTGAACTGGCCCGCGAACTGGGCCTCACGCTTTCGACGCTGGAGGACACCCCGCGCATCGACCTGACCGTCGACGGCGCCGACGAGGTCGGTCCCGGTCTGGCCCTGATCAAGGGCGGTGGCGCGGCCCTGCTGCGCGAGAAGCTGGTGTGGGAGGCCTCGGCCCGCTGCATCTGCATCGCCGACAAGGCCAAGGTGGTGCCGGTGCTGGGCCAGTTCCCGCTGCCGATCGAGGTCGTCGCCTTCGGTCACAAGACCACGGGTAACCGTATCGCCGACGTCCTGATCGACCACGAGATCGACATGCCCGCCCGCGTCCGCATGGCCGAGCGCGGTCTGGTCCGCACCGACGGCGGCAATCTGATCTATGACGCCAAATGCGGCGCCATCCACGACCCGGTCCGCCTCGCCGACGATCTGAAGCTGATCACCGGCGTGGTCGAGCACGGCCTGTTCCTCGACCTCGCCGACGAAGCCATCATCGGCACGGACGACGGGGTTGAGGTGCTGCTGCCCTGACCCCAGATAGCCGGTTCAACCAAGCGAGACTGATATGGCCGACTATGACTACGATCTCTTCGTCATCGGCGCCGGTTCGGGCGGGGTGCGGGCGGCGCGGCTGACCTCGCTGGGCGGCAAGCGGGTCGCGATCGCGGAGGAGTACCGGGTCGGCGGCACCTGCGTGATCCAGGGCTGCGTGCCGAAGAAATTCATGGTCATGGCCTCGGAGGTCAGCCACAGCCTGCACATCGCCGAGGGCTACGGCTGGTCGTTCGACAATGCGAAATTCGACTGGCCGACCTTCCTTGAGGCCAAGGATGTCGAGATCGCCCGCCTGTCGGGAATCTACGCCGCCAACCTGGGCAAGGCGGGGGTCGATCTGGTCCATGGCCGCGCCGTGTTCAAGGACGCCCACACCGTTCAGATCCTGAAGAAGGACGGTAGCGTTGATCGCGAGATCACCGCCGACAAGATCCTGATCGCCACGGGCGGCCGTCCCTGGGTTCCGGAGGCCCTGCCGGGCATCGAGCACGCCATCACCTCGGAAGAGGCCTTCCACCTGCCGGAACTGCCCAGGCGCATCCTGATCGCTGGCGGCGGCTATATCGCGGTGGAGTTCGCGGGCATCTTCGCCGGTCTGGGCGTCGAGACGACCCTGATCTATCGCGGCCCCAACATCCTGCGCGGCTTCGACGACGACGTCCGCGCCCATCTGGCCGGCGAGATCGAGAAGCGCGGCATCAAGGTCATCCTGGGCTGTCAGCATGAGGCCATCGAGAAGACCGACACCGGTCTGGTGAACCGCCTCGAGAACGGCATGGTCATCGAGACCGACGTGGTCATGTTCGCCACCGGCCGCATTCCCTATGTGAAGGGTCTGAACGTCGAGAAGGCGGGCGTCGAACTGACGGAGCAGGGGGCGGTCAAGGTTGACGGCTTCTCGAAGACCAGCGCCGACAACATCTGGGCCATCGGCGATGTCACCGACCGGATGAACCTCACCCCCGTCGCCATCCGCGAGGCGGTCGCCTTCCACCAGACCGTCTTCAAGGACAATCCGCAGGCCTTCGACTACGAGGCGGTGGCCACCGCCGTGTTCAGCCAGCCGCCCGTCGGCGTCGTCGGTCTGACCGAGAGCGAGGCGCGTCACTCCTGCCCGGGGGAGGTCGATGTCTACATCACCCGGTTCCGTCCGATGAAATACGCCTTCACCGGCTCGGACGAGCGGGTGCTGATGAAGCTGGTTGTCGACGCCACCAGCCAGAAGGTCGTCGGCGTCCACATCGTCGGGCCCGAGGCGCCCGAGATGATCCAGCTCGCCGCCATCGCCGTGAAGGGTGGCCTGACCAAGGCCCAGTGGGACGCCACCTGCGCGGTCCACCCGACCATGGCCGAGGAGTTGGTGACCCTGCGCGAGAAGCAGTCGCCGGGCAATATGTCGGCGGGCTGAGCAGAACGCGGCAAAGCGTTCATTGTCCCGCCCGATTCATCGGCCTATCTTGGCGGCATGAATACGCGCTGGACCCCCGAGAGCTGGAGACAGAAACCCGTCGTGCAGATGCCGACGGACTATCCCGACATGGCCGAGCTGCTGCGTGTCGAGGATGAACTGCGGGCCATGCCCCCGCTCGTCTTCGCGGGCGAGGCGCGGCGGCTGACGTCCAAGCTGGCCGAGGTGGAGGCGGGCAACGCCTTCCTGCTTCAGGGCGGCGACTGCGCCGAGAGCTTCAAGGAGTTCTCGACCGACAACATCCGCGACACCTTCCGCCTGATCCTGCAGATGGCCGTGGTCCTGACCTTCGCGGGCCGCAAGCCCGTGGTGAAGGTCGGCCGCATCGCCGGCCAGTTCGCCAAGCCCCGCTCGTCCGGCGTGGAGATGATCGACGGCGTCGAGCTGCCCAGCTACCGCGGCGACATCATCAACGGCATGGCGTTCACGGCGGAGGAGCGGGTTCCCGATCCGCAGCGCCTGATCAAGGCCTACAACCAGTCGGCCTCGACGCTGAATCTCCTGCGCGCCTTCGCCGGCGGCGGCTATGCCGACCTGTACAACATCCACCGCTGGACCATGGGCTTTGCGGCCGACAGCGCGGCCGGCGCCCAGTACCGCGAACTGGCCGACAAGATCACCGAGGCCCTGGCCTTCATGGAGGCTGTCGGCGTCACGCCCGAGACCCATCCGGACCTGAGCCGGGTCGAGGTCTTCACCTCGCATGAGGCCCTGCTGCTGAACGTCGAGAGCGCCCTGACCCGTCTGGACGGCGCTTCGGGCGAGTGGTTCGACACCTCGGCGCACATGCTGTGGATCGGCGAGCGCACCCGCCAGCTGGACGGCGCCCACGTCGAGTTCATGCGCGGCGTGAAGAACCCCATCGGGGTGAAGTGCGGGCCGACCATGACGCCGGACGACCTGCTGCCGCTGATCGACGCCCTGAATCCGGACAACACCCCGGGGCGCCTGACCCTGATCGGCCGCTTCGGCTCGGACAAGGTCGGCGACCGTCTACCGGCGCTGATGAGCGCGGTGAAGGCGGCGGGCAAGCGCGTCATCTGGTCGATCGACCCGATGCACGGCAACACGCTGAAGGCCGGCAACGGCTACAAGACCCGCCCGTTCGAGCGGATCATGACCGAGGTGCGGACCTTCATCGACGTGGCCGAGGCCGAGGGCGTCCACCCCGGTGGCGTGCATCTGGAGATGACCGGCCAGAACGTGACGGAATGCCTTGGCGGGGCGCAGGCCCTGACCGAGGACGACCTGTCCAGCCGCTACCACACCCACTGCGACCCGCGCCTCAACGCTGATCAGGCGCTGGAGCTGGCCTTCCTCGTCGCCGAGCGGCTGAAGTCCGGCCGTCAGTCGCGGTCCGAGGCGGCCTGATCCGATGCAGAGCGTCGGGCGCCCGGACGGAGACAGGCCCGGCGGTCGCTGCGGTTACCAGGGCGCGCCCGGCGCCTTCAGTCACGAGGCCTGCCTCGACCTGCGTCCGTGGGACGAGGCGACGGCCTATGAGACCTTCGCCGAGGTGATCGACGCCCTCAAGGCCGGCGACATCGGCGCCGCCCTGATCCCGGTCGAGAACTCGACCATCGGCCGGGTCGAGCCCGCCGCGACCCTGATCGAGCAGTCCGGCCTGACCGTGGTCTCCGAGGTCTGGCGCCCGATCCGTCTGGCCCTGATGGCGCCGCACGGGGCCAGCCTCCGCACGGTGAAGACGGCCGAAAGCCACCCGATCGCCTTGCGCCAGTGCCCGAACTCGCTGGCTGCGCTGGGTGTGACCGCCGTCGAGGCGTTCGACACCGCCGGCGCCGCCCGCGCTGTGGCGGAGGCGGGGGACATAACCCGCGCCGCCGTCGCTCCGGCTCGCGCGGCTGAGGTCTATGACCTGTCTATTCTCCGCAACGACATTCAGGATTCCGGCGACAACCGCACGCGTTTCGTCCTCCTGAGCGCCGGAATCGCTTGACCGCGCACGATTGTTGCGGCTTTTGAGGCTCATGGTCCGTTCGCAAGCCATCGCTGCGACTTCTTTCGCCCGCTTCACCGCGGCCGCGGACCTGTATTTCTACGGCTTTCGATACGCCGGCTGAGGCGTCAGGCGCTGCGTCCTGACGGCCTCGCCGGCGACCGTCCCGTTAGGGGCGGCGGCTCGCAAAAGCTTCAAGTCGTATCGAAATCGAAAGTCCTCCTCCCGTGTCTCAATCCGCTACCCTGCAGCAGGTCTGGCCGCATTCCATGACCAATCCCGCTGAACTGTCCCCCGAACACATGGCCCTGGCCGCGCTGCGCCATGAGATCGACCTGCTCGATGACGAGCTGCTGGCGCTGTTCGAGCGCCGCCTCGCCATCGCCGCCCGCGTCGGTCAGGCCAAGGACGCCCCCGCCGGTCCGCACGTCAAGCTGCGCCCGGACCGTGAGAAGACGGTGCTGGACCGTCTGCTGGCCAAGGCCGCACCCGAAAACGCGGAGGCCGTCGAAAGCCTGTGGCGTCAGATCGTCGGCTGGGGTCTGGCCCGCCAGGGGCGGATGCAGGTGCAGGTCTGGGCGCCGACCGAGCCGACCCGCGCCTTCGACGGCGCCCGCCTGCGCTTCGGCGCCGCCGCCGACATGCGCGCCGTGCGCGATCCTCAGGCCGCGCTGAAGTGGGCCGCCGAGGGACATGGCGTCGCCGTCCTCGCCATCAACACCGAGGATGCCTGGTGGACCGGTCTGCGCCGCGAATGGACCGGCCTCAGCGTCTTCGACGGCTTCGGCGGCGGTGTCATCCCGACGGCGCTGGCGGTCGGCAAGATCGATCCCGCGGCCCTGCCGAACGGTCGTCGCGTGATCGTCGATGTCGGGGGCGATGCGGGCGATGGCGGCGGCGTTCGCCGTCAGGGCCTCGCGACCCACCACGGCTGGACCCTGTCCCTGACCGATGCGCCGCTCAGCGTCGGCGGCGCGGAAGGCTGCGTGGGGGCGCTGGGCTGAGAGAAAGGTTCCAGGCTAGAGGTTCTGGGTTCCAGGTTTCGCGGGCGGTCAAACCTGGAACCTGAAACCTGGAACCTCCCCCTTTCAGACGGCCATATTGTCGATCAGCCGCGTCCGTCCGATCTTCGCCGCCGCGAGGACGCGGGCAGGCGCATCCAGTTCGGTCTCGAACACCGACAGGTCGTCAGCCCGTCGGATCGCGACATAGTCCACGCTGTCGAAGCCGGCGGCCTTCAGCGCGGCCTCGGCCCATTGCTCGGCCTCGGCGACAGACCCGCCTCGCGCCCTGACCCCGGCCTCCGCCAGAACGCCGTTCAGCTTGCGGGCGATCTCCAGTTCGGCCTCGGACAGGTAGGCATTGCGGCTGGACAGGGCGAGGCCATGGCCGTCGCGGGCGGTGGGCAGACCGATGATCTCGACCGGCATGTCCAGATCGCGGACCATCCGGCGCACCACCATCAACTGCTGCCAGTCCTTCTCGCCGAAGACGGCCAGGTCCGGCTGCACCTGATGCAGCAGCTTGGACACCACCAGCGCCACCCCGCCGAACATCTGCGGCCGGAAGGCGCCTTCCAGCCCCTCGGCCGGGCCGCCGACGCTGATCGTGGTCGTCACGCCGCCCGGATACATCTCCGCCACCGCCGGGGCGTACATCAGGTCGCAGCCGGCGCCCGCCAGCAGCTCTGCGTCGCGTGCCTCCTGCCGGGGATAGGCGTCCAGATCCTCGGTCGGGGCGAACTGGGTCGGGTTGACGAAGACGCTGGCCACCACCTTGTCCGCCCGCCGTTTCGCCTCGCGGACCAGCGACAAGTGGCCGTCGTGCAACGCTCCCATGGTCGGAACGAACCCGACCGTGAACCCCTGACGCTTCCAGCCGCTTACGGTCTCGCGCAGGTCGGCGATGGTGCGGGCGGCGGGCAGGGGAAGGGCGTCTGGCATGGTGAACGTATTAACCTTGCGCGTTAGGCGTGTCTGTGAACCGTACGGCAAATGCTGCCGGGTAGGGTGTGGCTTATGACGCCGAGCCTCCTGATCCGTCCAGTGCTGGCCTTGTTCCTGACCGCGGGCGTCAGCGCCTGCGGTATGGTCGACAGCGATCCGAACCGTTTCGAGAACCTCGCCAACCGCATCGCCAGCGTGTCGCTGGACGGTTCCGCGCCCGCCACGGCCGAGACCGTGAGCCGCGCCGCGCCGCAGGAGCGCGCCGAGGCGAAGGGCCTTCGCCCGGCTCTGACCGTTGAAGTTCTTGAAGATGTCGAGCTTTGGGACGCCCGCTACGGCGCCATGGGCGATGTCGGGCCTGTGGTTGTTGACGCCGTCGCTGATGAAGCCCGCGCCCGCATTCAACAGGCGGTGGACCGGCCTCAACTGCGTGAAGCCGCGCCGCTGCGCGTGATGGAGGTCGAACGCCCCGCCGAGCCGGTGGCCCGACCCGTTGCGCGTCCCGCCGCTAACCGGACCCCGTCCGCTTCAGCCGGTCTGGTGCAACTGGGCGCCTTCTCCAATGAACAGTCGGCCCGCGCCGCCTGGACCCGGCTCAGGTCCGGCGCCGCCGGCTGGGCGCTGGACGGCCTGTCCCCGACCTTCGAGCCCGTGTCGGTCAACGGCCGTGATCTGGTGCGTCTGAAGGTCCGCGCGCCCGCCGCGGGCGCCGCGGCTGTCTGCGCCGCCGCCGGGATCGACGATCCCTGGTGTCGCCGCTCGGCCTGACCGCGCATCCACAGACCTGATGATCCCGTTCGTTGACGGTCGGTCCGGGTAGGCCAATTCTGCGTCCCCAAGGCCGCGCCTGAGTCGGCGGCTGTTTCAGGACTGAATTCCATGGCTGACCCCACGGTCATCGTCGTCGGCAACGAAAAGGGCGGGGCGGGCAAATCCACCCTGGCCATCCACATCGTCACCGGCCTGCTCCACGCCGGAAAGCGCGTGGCGATCATTGATCTGGACCTGCGCCAGCGCTCGATGAGCCGTTTCTTCACCAATCGCGGCGCCTGGGCGGCGGCCAACGGGCACATCCTGCCGATGCCGACCGAGCCCGACATGGGCGACGGCAAGGCCCTGGCCAAGGCCGAGACGGCCGAACAGCTGGCGCGGTTCGAGGCCGCCTTCACCGAGGCGCGCGCCAACGCTGACGTCATCCTGATCGACACCCCGGGGGGCGACACCGTCCTGTCCAACGCGGCGCACGGCCTGGCCGACCAGATCGTCACCCCGATGAACGACAGCTTCGTCGACTTCGACCTGCTGGGCACGGTCGATCCGGTCACCCTCGATCTGCTGAAGCCGTCCATCTATTCCGAGAGCGTCTGGGAGGCCCGCAAGCAGCGCGCCATCGCCCAAGGGCGTCACGCCCAAATCGACTGGATCGTGGTCACCAACCGCCTCGCCGTGGCCGAGGCCCGCAACCGCCGCCGTCTGGAAGAGCGGATGCAGAAGCTGGCCAAGCGCGTCGGCTTCCGGATGGGGCCGGGCCTGCGGGACCGGGTCATCTATCGCGAGCTCTTCCCCTTCGGTCTTACGGTGGCCGACCTGTCCAATGACGTGCGCCCCGTGGCCGTGTCGTTGGCCCATGTCGCCGCGCGTCAGGAACTGCGCAATCTGATGCAGGCGCTGGGCCTTGAGGGCGGGAAACTCGACAACCCGCTCGACGCCGCCGCTTGAGCCCGCTCTGGCTCGTTCTGGCGGCGATCGCCGTCTGGGCCCTGATCCGTCTCGGTCGTCAGGGTGAGCGGGCCGGGCGGGGCCACTGGCGCGTCACCGCCACCCTGTTCAGCGCCGTGATGATCGCTGGCGGCGTGCTGGCGCTCAGCAAGGGCTCATGGATGCTGGGCGGGGGTCTGGTCGCGGCCGGGCTCTGGCTGACCGTGGCCTCGCGCCAGCGCACCGTCGCCCCCCGCGCCGAGCGCATGACCGACAGCGAGGCCCGCTCGATCCTCGGCGTGTCCGCCGACGCCTCGAAAGCCGAGATCAACGCGGCCTGGAAGAAGGTCATGGCCCGGGCCCACCCTGACACCGGCGGCACCGAGGGGCTGGCCGCGCGGGTCAACGCCGCGCGGGATCAGCTGTTGGGACGGTAGGGCGGAGGATTACTCCTCCGCCGCAGCCTTCTTCTTCGCCGGGGCCTTCTTGGCGGCGGGCTTCTTCGCGGCCGCCTTCTTCGGCGCAGCCGCCTTCTTCGGAGCGGCCTTCTTCTTCGCCGCAGGGGCCTTGGCCGCGCGTTCGGCCAGCAGCGGGATGGCCGCCTCCAGCGTCATGTCTTCCGGCGCAGTGCCCTTCGGAATGGTGGCGTTGACCTTGCCCCATTTCACATAGGGGCCGAAGCGGCCGGCCATGACCTGAACGGGGGCCTTGTCCTCGGGGTGCTCGCCCAGTTCCTTCAGCGGCGCGGTGGCCGCGCCACGGCCCGGACGACCGGCGCGCTTCTCGGCCAGAAGGGCCACGGCGCGGTTCAGGCCGACCTCGAAAACCTCTTCGATGTCAGACACATTCGCGTAAGTCCCGGCATGGAGCACGAAGGGTCCGTAGCGGCCCAGGCCGGCCGTGATCATCTTCCCGTCCTCGGGGTGGACGCCCACCTCGCGCGGCAGGGCCAGCAGGCGCAGGGCCTGTTCCAGCTCCAGCGACGCCGGGCTCCAGCCCTTGGGCAGGGACGAGCGTTTCGGCTTGTCCGCGTCCAGCGGCATGGTCTCCACATACGGACCGAAGCGACCGATCTTCAGCTCGACCGGCTGGCCCGTGACCGGGTCGTTGCCGAGCGTGCGATCACCCCCGTCCGCCCCGCCGCCGTCCGCGTCCGGCGCCGCCACCGGGCGGGTGTATTTGCAGTCCGGATAGCGCGAGCAGCCGACGAAGGCGCCGAAGCGGCTGGTCTTCAGGCTCAGTTGGCCCTGATGGCACAGCGGGCATTCGCGCGGATCGGAACCGTCTTCCTTCATCGGGAAGATGTGCGGCCCGAGGCTCTCGTTCAGCGCGTCCAGGATGGCCGTGGTGCGCAGCTCGCCCGCGGCGCTCGTGGCCGCGTGGAAGTCGGTCCAGAAGTCGCGCAGCAGCACCTTCCAGTTCAGCTCGCCCGCCGACACCTCGTCGAGGCGCGTCTCCAGCGCGGCGGTGAAGTCGTACTCCACCCATTTGCGGAAGAACTGCTCCAGGAAGGCCGTGACCAGCCGGCCCTTGTCCTCGGGATAGAAGCGGTTCTTGTCGACGCGGACGTATTCGCGGTCGCGCAGGGTCGTCAGGATCGAGGCGTAGGTTGACGGACGGCCGATGCCCAGCTCTTCCAGCTTCTTGACCAGGGTCGCTTCCGAATAGCGCGGGGGCGGCTCGGTGAAGTGCTGCTCGGTGCGGATGGCCTCGACCTTGGCGGTCGAACCTTCCTTGAGCGCGGGCAGGCGGGTGGTGTCGTCCTCGTCGTCCTCGCCGGTCTTCTGCTTCTCGTCGCGGCCCTCTTCATAGACGGCCATGAAGCCGTCGAAGGTCACGACCTGACCGGTGGCGCGGAGCGCCGTCTGGCCGCTCGGCTCCTCGATCTCGACCGTGGTGCGGTCCAGCTTGGCGGACTCCATCTGGCTGGCGATGGTCCGCTTCCAGATCAGTTCGTAGAGCCGCTGAAGGTCACTCTCGAGACGCAGGGTCTCGGGCGCGCGGGTCATGTTGGTCGGACGAATGGCTTCGTGCGCTTCCTGAGCGTTCTTGGCTTTCGTCTTGTAATATTTGGGTTGTTCCGGAACGTAGGCCGGGCCGTAGCGCTGCGCGATCACCTCGCGCGCCTGGGCGATCCCCTCGGGGCTGACGTACAGGCCGTCGGTCCGCATGTAGGTGATCAGGCCGCCCTGATCGTCCACGCCCTCATACAGCTTCTGCGCCGCCTGCATGGTGCGCTGGGCGGTGAAGCCCAGCTTGCGCGAGGCTTCCTGCTGCAGGGTCGAAGTCATGAAGGGCGGGCTGGGCGAGCGCCGCACCGGCTTCTTCTCGACCGAGTTGATCGTGAACACCCCGGCGTTGATGGCGTCGCGCGCGGCGGTCGCCATGGCTTCGGAGATGATGTCCAGACGCTGCACCCGCTTGCCGGCGTGCTTGACCAGACGCGCGGTGAACGGCGGGCTGTCGGCGGCCAGGTCGGCCTCGACGGACCAGTATTCCTGCGCCTTGAACTTCTCGATCTCCATCTCGCGATCGACGACGATGCGCAGGGCGACCGATTGCACCCGACCGGCCGAGCGCGCGCCCGGCAGCTTGCGCCACAGAACGGGCGACAGGGTGAAGCCCACCAGATAGTCCAGCGCGCGGCGGGCCAGATAGGCCTCAACCAGCTCCATATCCACGTCGCGCGGCGCGGCCATGGCTTCCAGAACGGCGGACTTGGTGATGGCGTTGAAGGTGACGCGCTGGACGGTCGTGTCCTTCAGCGCCTTCTTCTTCTGCAATACCTCAAGCAGGTGCCAGCTGATCGCTTCTCCTTCGCGATCCGGGTCGGTCGCGAGAATGACGCGGTCGGACTTCTTGGCGATCTCGGCGATCTCGCTCAGCCGCTTGTTCGCCTTGGCGTCGACCTCCCAGGTCATGGCGAAATCGTCGTCGGGCAGCACCGACCCATCCTTCGACGGCAGGTCGCGGACGTGGCCGTAGGAGGCCAGGACCGTGTAGTCCGAGCCGAGGTATTTGTTGATGGTCTTGGCCTTTGCGGGGCTTTCGACAACGACGAGATTCATTAGGGGAGGCGCCTTTCGAAGGGGCGGGAACGTGGTTGGCCCAAGCCTCGCTGTCAATCGGGAGGCGAGCAAAGGCGGTCAAAGAGAGGCCATTCCGCCCGGAAGAAGTGTCGCACGGCCCGCCAGATCGAGCTCCAGCAGGGCCGCGGCGACCGCGCTGACCGGGGCGTTCGCCGCCCGGGCCAGTTCATCGCGCGGCGTCGGCGTCGGCGAGAGCAGGGCGGCCACCCGCTCGATCAGGGCCTGGTCCACCGCATCCGGCGCGCCCTCGAACGGATTGTCCGGCGCTGGTTCGCGCACCGACCGGACCCGTCCGAACTCCCGCTCGATGTCGTCCAGCCCCTCGCACAGGATGGCGCCCTGACGCAGCAGTTCGTTCGGCCCCTTGGCGCGGGGATCGAGCGGCGAACCCGGCACGGCGAAGACGTCGCGGCCCTGTTCGGCGGCCAGCCGGGCGGTGATCAGGGAGCCGGACCTGATCTCGGCCTCGACCACGACGACGCCACGCGACAGACCCGAGATGATCCGGTTGCGGCGCGGGAAGTCCTTGGCCTGCGCCCGATGGCCGACCGGGCTTTCCGACACGATACAGCCCTGTTCGACGATCTGCCGGTAGAGATCGGCGTTGTCGGGCGGATAGACGTCGTCCACCCCGCCGCCCAGCACGGCCACCGTGCCCGTCGGCAGGGCGCCGGTATGGGCAGCGCCGTCGATGCCGCGCGCCAGTCCCGACACCACCACATGCCCGGCCCCGCCCAGTTGCTGGGCCAGCCCGCGCGCAATTCTCTGTCCGCCCGCCGAGGCGATGCGGGCGCCGACCACGGCGATACAGGGGCGGTGCATCAGACCGGCGTCGCCCAAGGTCCACAGCACCGGCGGCGGCGGATCGACGGCGCCCAGCATCTCCGGATAGTCGTCATCCCCCAGCACGATCAGCCGGGCGCCGATCCGGGTTCCGGCGGCGATCTCGTTCTCGATCTCATCGACGGAGGGCAGGGCGTGGGCCGCGCCGCTCTTGCGGATGAGATCGGGCAGGGCCTCGACGGCCCGTTCGGCGCTTTGGAACCGGTCCAGCAACTGGCGGAAGGTGACAGGACCGATGCGGTCGGTGCGGGCGAGCCGCAGGCGGGCGAAACGTTCGGCCCGCGACAGGCTCACGCCTTCTTCGCGCCGATCCGGGGTTCGGCCCCCTTGAGCAGGCGGCCGATGTTCTCGGCGTGGCGGATCCAGATCAGCAGGGCGGTGAAGATCGCCAGCATGAGAATGGCCGGCGGCGCGGGCAGGCCCAGCGCGGCGAGTGGCAGCAGGGCGTAGATCGGTGCGGCCGCCGAGGCGACCAGGGCCGACAGCGACGAGATGCGGAACAGGGCGGCGACGAGGATCCAGGTCGCGCCCGCCAGCAGGCCCAGTGGCCAAGCGGCGGCCAGCAGCAGGCCGAAGAAGGTCGCCACCCCCTTGCCGCCCTTGAAGCCCAGCCAGACCGGGAACAGGTGGCCGAGGAAGGCCGCGCCGCCGGCGACGGCGGGGGCGATGTCATTGGGAAACAGGAAGCGCGCGATCAGCAGGGCGGCCGCGCCCTTGCCGGCGTCCAGCAGCAGGGTGGCCAGCGCCAGATCCTTGCGCCCGGTCCGCAACACGTTGGTCGCGCCGATGTTGCCGGAGCCGATGTTGCGAACGTCGCCGGCGCCCGCTGCGCGGGTCAGGACAACGCCGAACGGAATGGAGCCCAGCAGGTAGCCGCCGACCGCCACAAGGGCGAGCGTCCCGATAGCGGGTCCGACCAGATCCTGCACCTCAACCCCCATACATCCTGAGCGCGTATATCACGGCTTCACGCGCCGTGAAGGCCACAGTCTCGGATGATTCGCCACCGCGCCCTCAGAGGCGGATGTGAATGCATCGCCGATATTCTGTTTGGCGAGAATGAAGGGGCGCTTTTCACAGAACCGTGTTACGGTTGTGTTGTCGTCAGGGTGCAATCGGGAGTGGCCCGGCGCCTGACCGTCTTCGGGGGAGGACAGGATGAAGTTCGACAAGGACGGGCGGCTGAACACCGCAGCCTGGGTGGCGTCACCCAATTTCTACACCGCGCCGAACCCGCGCGAGATCATCGTGATGCACTATACGGCGGGCTACAGCGCCGCGTCGGCGATCAACACCTTCAAGGCGAAGACCTCGAAAGCCAGCGCCCACTTCGTGGTCGAGGTGGATGGGGCGATCACCCAGATGGTCTCGACCAACCATGCCGCCTGGCACGCGGGCGGCGCTGTCTATGAGGGGCGCGGTTCCGTGAACAGCTTCTCGATCGGGATCGAGATCGTGAACCCCGGCTATCACTTCAGCAACGGCGCGGGCGGCTACCTGAACTGGCAGCGCAAGCCGGTCAGCGCGACGCTGCTGAAGCCCTTCCCGGGCATGACAGAGGCGCACGACCCCTGGGCCGGTTCGGCCAAACTGTTCTGGCCCAACTATCCCGAAACCCAGCTGGCCGCGGTCGAGGCCCTGACCCGCGCCCTGTTGAAGGCCTATCCCTCGATCCGCGACGTCGTCGGCCACCGGGACGTGGATACGGTCCGCCGGCTGAAGGTCGATCCCGGGCCGGCCTTTCCGCTGCGCCGCTATCGTCTGCTGACCGACATTCGTTCGGATGAGACGCCCGCGCCCCTGACCATGCGGGTCAGGGCCGACGACGGCGTGCTGAATGTGCGCGGTGGACCGGGCACCAGCTTCGGCCTCATGGGCTGGGGGCCGCTGCGTAATGGCGACGAGGTGCAGGTGCTGGAGCGCACCGACAGCTGGTATCGCATCCAGCGCTGGTTCCAGGGTGCGGCGCGGCAGGGCTGGGTCTTCGCCCGATACCTTGAGCCGGTCGGCTAGGCCTCGAACACCGTCCGGCCGCCGACGACGGTGCGCCGGACCTTGCCCTGCAGCCGCCGCCCGTCGAACGGCGAGTTCTTGGACTTGGACTTCAGCGCCGCGGCGTCGACCACGATCGGGGCGCCGACATCAAACAGGACAAGATCCGCCGGAGCGCCGACCGCCAGGACTCCGGCCTCCAGGCCCAACAGGCCCGCCGGGCCGGAGGTGAGGGGACGCAGCACGTCCAGCAGGTCCAGCCCGTCCTCGTGATGCAGGCTGAGCGCGGCGGGCAGCAGGGTCTCCAGACCCACGGCGCCCGGCGCGGCCTCGGCGAAGGGACGGCGCTTGTCCTCGGCCGGAGCCGGGGCGTGGGCGCTGGTGATGGCGTCGATCAGGCCGTCGCGCACCGCCTCGATCAGCGCCTGACGGTCGCTCTCCGCCCGCAGCGGCGGGTCCAGCCGGTAGAAGGTACGGTAGTCGCCGATATCCAGCTCGTTGAAGCACAGGTGGTTGATCGACACCGAGGCGGCGACCTCCAGCCCCTTGCCGCGCGCCCGCGCCAGCGTTTCCAACCCGCCCTCGGTCGAGATCTGGTCGACCAGGAAGCGGGCTCCGGTCTGCTCGACCAGCGCCAGATCGCGCTCCAGCTGGATGCGCTCGGCGATGGCGGGCACGCCCGAAAGGCCCAGACGGGTCGCCAGCTCGCCCGAGGTCGCCACCGCGCCCTCCGAGAGCCAGGGATCGGCCGGACGACAGGCGATCAGGGCGTTGAAGGCGGCGGCGTAGCTCATCACCCGTTGCAGGGTGCGGGTGTTGGCGATGACCTTGTCGCCGTCGGTGAAGTAGAGGGCGCCGGCCTCGTCCATCAGGCCGATCTCGGCCATGCGCTGGCCGTCGCGCCCCTTGGTCGCCGCGCCCGCCGCGCGGACGTTGACGAGGTCCAGCGCCGCGCCGCGCCGCTGGATGTGGTCGATCATCGCCGGATCGTCGATGGCCGGATCGGTGTCGGGCTGGACCACGATGGTGGTCACCCCGCCCGCCGCCGCCGCCAGACTGGCCGACTTCAGAGTCTCCTTGGGCTCGTCGCCGGGCTCGCCGGTCTTGACCCGGATGTCGATCAGGCCGGGCGCCAGGCACAGGCCGCCCGCGTCGATGACCTCGACCCCTGCCGGGGCGCTGGCCTGCGTGCCGTGGATCACCTCGGTGATGACGCCGTCGACGATCAGCACGGCGCCGGGGCCGTCATAGTCAGTCGCCGGGTCCAGCAGGCGGGCGTTCAGAATGGCGAGGGCGCTCATTGGCTGGCTCCTTCGCGGCGAACGGACAGGGCGGCCAGCACGGCCATGCGCGCGGCGACCCCCATCTCGACCTGATCCTGAATGAGCGACACCGACAGGTCGTCGGCCACGTCCGAGTCGATCTCCACGCCCCGGTTCATCGGACCGGGGTGCATGACCTTGGCGCCCGGCTTGGCCCAGGCCAGCTTCTCGCGGTCCAGACCCCAGAAACGGAAATACTCGCGGGTCGAGGGCACCAGCGCGCCCTCCATCCGCTCCAGCTGCAGGCGCAGCATCATCGCGACGTCAACGCCTTGCAGGCCATCCTTCATGTCGTGGAAGACCTCGCAGCCCCAACGGTCGGCGTCGCCGGGCACCAGCGTCGGCGGGCCGATCAGGCGGACGCGCGCGCCCATCATCGACAGCAGGGCCACATTAGAGCGGGCCACCCGGCTGTGGGTGATGTCGCCGCAGATGGCGATGGTCAGGCCGCCCACGTCACCGAAGGCGCGACGCAGGCTCAGCAGGTCCAGCAGGGCCTGGGTCGGGTGCTCATGGCGTCCGTCGCCGGCGTTGACCACCGCGCAGCCGACCTTCTGCGACAGCAGGGCCGCCGCGCCGGAGGCCGAGTGGCGCACCACCAGCACGTCGGGCTTCATGGCGTTCAGGGTGGCGGCCGTGTCGATCAGGGTCTCGCCCTTGGCCACCGAGGAGGTCTTGGGCGTCAGCGAGGTCACGTCGGCGCCCAGCCGTTTAGCCGCGATCTCGAACGAGGCGCTGGTCCGCGTCGAGTTCTCGAAGAACAGGTTCATCACCGTGCGGCCACGCATGATGTCCAGCGACTTCGAACTCTGCCGGTTGAAATCGACGAAGGCGTCGGCGAGGTCCAGCAGGGCCGGGACGGTCGCGGCGTTCAGATCGCCTGCGGACAGGAAGTGATCGCGGGGAAACGGCGCCAGCCGTTCGTGAATCAGGTCGGTGACATCGGGCTGGGTCATCGAGACGCGGCTATAAGCGGTGATCACACCAAATGGAACAGCGCCAGCAGGATCGGAATGGTCAATGCGCTGCCGACCGTAGTCGAGGCCACGATCCCGGCCATCAGCGGGGCGTCGCCGCCCATCTGGCGGGCCAGCAGATAGGCTGCCGCCGCGCCGGGCGCCGCGCCGCACAGCAGGGCCGCGCCCTGGGCCGTCTCGTCGCCGCCGAACAGCACGCACAGCCCCCACATCAGCGGCGGCATGATCCCCAGCTTGACGAAGGTGACCGCCGCGATGGTGCCCTTGCGCCGCGCCACCTCGCCGAAGCTCAGCCCCGCGCCGGCCACGATCAGGCCCAGCGGCAGCGCCGCCGCGCCCAGCAGTTCCAGCGTATCGGACACGCCCGGGATGGGCGGGATCTTGAGGAAGTTCAGCGCCAACCCGGTCATGCAGGCGACGAGGATCGGATTGGCCAGCATCGCTCTGGTCAGGGCCAGCGGCGAGACGCCCCGCTGGTCGGCGCCCCAGCGGGCCAGAACGGCGACGCAGGCGATGTTGGTCACCGGAATGATCGAGGCGATCATCACCGCCGCCAGCGCCAGTCCCTCGGCCCCGAACGTCGCCTGGATGACCGGCAGGAAGACGAAGCTGTTCCAGCGGATCACGCCCTGGAAGACGCTGGTGTAGGCCGGGCCCTCGATCTTCAGGAACGGCTTGGCGGCCAGCGCGCAGGCGCCGACGATGATCACCGCCGTCACCGCCGCGCCCGCCGAGGCCGTCGCTCCGCCGCCGGAGAGGTCCGCCGCCCAGATCGAGGGGATCAGGAAGCCGGGATAGAGCAGGTTGATCGACAGCTTTTCGATCGGGCGCCAGGTCGCGTCCGGCAGGAAGTCGGACTTTCTCAGGCCGTAGCCGATGGCGATCAGGCAGAAGACGGGGATGATGCCCGCAAGCAGGCCGATCATCCGTTCAGGCGATCCAGCGCGCCCTGCAGGATCCAGGCGGCGGCGGTGCGGTCCACCACATCCGACCGGCGCTTGCGGGTCAGGTCCAGCTCGTCGATCAGGAACCGCTCGACCGCCGTGGTCGACAGCCGCTCATCCTGGAAGGTCACGGGCACCGCGCGCAGCCGCTGCAGATTGCGGGCGAAGGCGCGGCAGGACTGGGCGCGCGGCCCCTCGGTCCCGTCCATGTTCAGCGGCAGGCCGATCACCAGACCCGAGGCGTTCCGCCCGTCCATCAGTTTGAGGACCGCATTGGCGTCGTCCGTGAACTTGGTCTTGCGGATCAGCTGCAGCGGGCTGGCGATGATGCGGGTGGCGTCCGACGCAGCGACGCCGATGGTCTTCTCGCCCAGATCCAGCCCCAGCCAGGGGGTGTTGGGCGGCGTCTGGGCGGCGAGTTCTTCGAGGGTCAGGACGGTCACGGTGTCGCGGTAGGACTGGCGCGCGGCGAAGGCAAGGCGCAATGCTCTGCTATCGTTGATACGGGGAGTAGAGTGCGATGACGCGACCGATCCTGTTCGCCGCCGTCCTGATGACGCTGACCGCCTGCGATCCGGGGACTGAATCCCGGCAGGATGCCCGACCCCAGGCGCAGGCCCCGACGCTCGCCCTGCCGGCGTCCCAGGCCGCGCCCGCCGTCACACCGCTGGTCGCATCCGGCCCCGCCGCGACGGTCCAGCCCTCGACCGACATCGAAATTCAGCACGCCGCCTCGGTCGTGAAGCTGGACCTCCTCGCGAAGCAGGGCGGGGCGACGGTCAAGCTGTTCGGCACGGCGGGCGGCGATCCGGCCATGAACGGCCTCTACACGGACATTGCCTTCTTCAGATCCTCCGCCGAGGGCTGGGCCGTGTTCCGTATCGGCGACGTCCTGGACTACGAGATCCTGTCCGAGGCTCCGGGCCGGGTCGATCTGAAGGTCGAGGAGAGCGTGATGGATGATGCGACGGGCCAGATCGGCAAGCGCGAGCGTCGCCTGATCGTCAGCTGGACGCCCGGTGCGGACGAAGCGCCGCCGTCCGCCGTCACGGTCACGTCCGCCCGCTGACCGCGGTTCTGCGGTTAAGGCTGCGTCAAGTCTTTCCCGCCAAAGGTGCGCGCAGGACAAAATGTCCTGCGGCCGCACCCGCGTCCGCTCCGGAAAACTGGACGCACGTCGATGTCGCTTTTCAGCGTCAACACGAACGTGGGCGCCATGGTCGCCCTCCAGAGCCTCGCGGTCATCAACCGCGAGCTGATGACGGTTCAGCGCCGCATCTCCACCGGCCTCAAGATTTCCAGTCCCAAGGACAACGGCGCCATCTGGGCCATCGCCCAGGGGCAGCGCGCCGAGTCCAAGGCCTATGACGCCGTCATCGCCTCGCTCCAGCGCGGCCAGTCCGCCGTCGATGTCGGCATGGCCGCCGGCGAGACCGTCTCCGACCTGCTGATGCAGATGAAGGAGAAGATGGTCGCCATGTTCGATTCCAGCCTGACCACGGCGTCCCGCAAGGCGCTGGATCAGGACTACCGGATGCTGCGCGACCAGATCGATCGCACCGTCAACAACGCGGGCTTCAACGGACTGAACCTCGTCGGCCCGGCGGCCACCGCGCGCGGCGTTCAGGCCCTTGCCGACACCCGGGGCGAGACCACGGTCGATGTTGACGCCATCGACCTGTCCACCGGCGGTACGCTGCTGGCCGGCGTTCCGGCGGACCTGACCACACTGAACAATCTCGTCGACATCCCGGCCATCACCGCCGCCATCGACAATGTGAATGCGTCGCTGGGCCGTCTGGGCACGGGCTCAAAGGCGCTCGACACCCATCTGAACTTCGTCCGCAAGATGCAGGACACGCTGGATGCATCGGTGGGCCGTCTTGTGGACGCCGATCTGGCCAAGGAAAGCGCGCGTTTGCAGGCCTTGCAGGTCCAGCAGCAACTGGCGATCCAGGCCCTCGCCATCGCCAACCGCACGCCGACATTGCTCCTCCAGCTGTTCCGCTGACGGACTGCGACTGTCGCAATCCTTGTGAATCCGGGGAGGGGCGGTTAGGTGCTGCGGGTTCGCCCTTGCCCGCAAGGCGCGATTTCACTGACTCGTTGTTCGATTGGAGGGCCGCATGGCCGTCGACGTCGCGACCGTGCGCAAGGTGGCGCACCTCGCTCGCATCAAGACCCCCGAGGAGCGGCTGGAGCCGCTGGCCCAGGAGCTGAACGGCATTCTGGCGTGGATCGAACAGCTGAATGAGGTCGACGTCGATGGCGTCGAGCCCATGACCTCGAACGTGGCCCAGCCCCTGCGCCTGCGCGACGATGTCGTCACCGACGGCGCCAAGGTGGACGCCGTCCTGTCCAACGCTCCGAAGTCGGCGGACGGCTTCTTCGTCGTGCCCAAGGTGGTCGAGTAAGAACATGACCGACCTGACCAAACTGACCCTCAAGGCCGCCCTCGACGGCCTCAAGGCCCGCGACTTCTCCTCGGAAGAGATCACGAAAGCCTTCGTCGCCAACATCGACGCAGCGAACCCGAAGCTGAACGCCTACGTCGTCCAGACGACCGACAAGGCGCTGGAGATGGCCCGCGCCTCGGACGCCCGTCTGGCCAAGGGCGAGGGCGGGGCGCTGGAAGGCGCGCCGCTGGGCATCAAGGACCTGTTCTGCACCGACGGCGTCCAGACGACCGCCGGCTCCAACATGCTCAAGGGCTTCGTCCCGCCGTATGAGTCGACCGTGACCGCCAACCTGTGGGCGGACGGCGCGGTCATGCTGGGCAAGCTGAACATGGACGAGTTCGCCATGGGCTCGTCCAACGAGACCTCGGCCTATGGCTCGGTCGTGAACCCGTGGAAGTCCTCCAGCTCGAACGCCGAGCTGACCCCGGGCGGCTCGTCGGGCGGTTCGGCCTCGGCCGTCGCCGGCGACCTGTGTCTGGCGGCCACCGCGTCGGACACCGGCGGTTCGATCCGCCAGCCCGCTGCCTTCACCGGCACCGTCGGCATCAAGCCGACCTATGGCCGCGCCAGCCGCTTCGGCATGGTCGCCTTCGCCTCGTCGCTGGATCAGGCCGGGCCGATCACCAAGACGGTGGAAGACGCCGCCATCCTGCTGCGCTCCATGTGCTCCTTCGACCTGAGGGACTCGACCAGCCTCGACGTCGAGACGCCGGACTGGACCCAGTCGCTCGGCAAGGGCGTGAAGGGCCTGCGCATCGGCGTGCCCAGGGAATACGTCGTCGACGGCATGCCCGCCGAGATCCAGGCGCTCTGGGATCAGGGCGTCCAGTGGCTCAAGGCCGCCGGCGCCGAGATCGTCGAGATCAGCCTGCCGCACACCAAATACGCCCTGCCGACCTACTATATTGTCGCCCCGGCCGAGGCCTCGTCCAACCTGGCGCGCTACGACGGCATGCGCTTCGGCCACCGCGCCGAAGAGGCGAAGTCGCTGACCGACCTCTACGAGACCTCGCGCGCCGAGGGCTTCGGCAAGGAGGTCCAGCGCCGCCTGACCATCGGCGCCTACGTCCTGTCGGCGGGCTTCTATGACGCCTATTACGTCAAGGCCCTGAAGGTGCGCCGCCGCATCGCCCAGGACTTCGACAACGTCTGGGACCGCGTCGACGCCATCCTGACCCCGTCGACCCCGTCGGCCGCGTTTGCGCTGGGCGACAAGCAGATCGACCCGGTGACGATGTACCTGAACGACGTCTTCACCGTGACCGCCAACCTCGCCGGCCTGCCGGGCATCTCGGTGCCCGCCGGCGTCGATTCCGGCGGCCTGCCGCTCGGCCTTCAGGTCATCGGCAAGGCGCTGGACGAGGCGACCGTCTTCCAGGTCGCGGATGTTCTGGAACAGGCCGCCGGCTTCACGGCGCGGCCGAACAAGTGGTGGTAGGCTGAAGCCCGTCACCTGAAACATCACGGCCCGCCTGATCGCTCAGGCGGGCCGTTTGTCTTTCCGGATCAGCCCCCGCTGTTCTGCGCCCCGCGCGGCACCGGCTGGTAGCTGCGCACGAACTCCTCCAGCAGCCGCACGCTGAAGCCGGCCGAGCCCGCCGGCTTCCAGTCATTCGCCGCGCCGTACGACATGTTGGCGATGTCGAGGTGGGCCCAGGGGATGTCGCGGCTGACGAACTCGCCGATGAAGTGGGCGCCGGTGCCGGCCCCGGCGCCGCCCGAGCCGCTGTTCTGCAGATCGGCGATGGGGGACGATACGAAGCCGCCGTAGGTGGAGGCCAGCGGCAGGCGCCACAGCCGCTCGCCCGTCGCCTGTCCGGCGGCGTCCAACTGGTCCGCCAGGGCGTCGTGACGGCTGAACAGGCCCGCATAGTCATTGCCCAGCGCCCCGCCGACCGCGCCGGTCAGGGTGGCGACGTCCACGATCACCGCCGGGTTCACATTGCGCTCGGTCCAGACGAGAGCGTCGGCCAGCACCAGCCGTCCCTCGGCGTCGGTCGAGATGACCTCGATGGTCTTGCCGTTCATGGCGGTCAGCACGTCGCCGGGGCGGATGGCGTTTCCGTCCGGCATGTTCTCGGCCAGCGCCGCGACGGCGACCACATCCACCGGCGCGCCTGAGCGGGCGAGGGCGAGGACGGTGCCGGTCACGGCGGCGGCGCCGGACATGTCCATCTTCATATTGCCCATGTTGGTGCTGGGCTTGATGGAGATGCCGCCGGTGTCGAAGGTGATCCCCTTGCCGACGAGGGCGATCGGGCCGCCCTCCGGCGCCCCGGCGCCGCGATAGCGGACCACCAGCAGGCGCGGCGGCCGCTCCGAGCCCTGACCGACGCCCAGCAGGGCGCCCATGCCCAGCCGCTCCATCGCCGGCACGTCCAGCACCTCGATGGTCACGCCGCGCACGCCGCGGAAGGCCGCCTGCGCCCGGCTGACAAAGCTTTCCGGATACAGGATGTTCGCCGGTTCGTTGGACACGTCGCGGGCCCAGGTCATGGCCTCGACCAGCGCGGCGCCCCGGCCCTCGAACGCGGCCTGTGCGCCCGTCGCGGCGTCCGACACCACCGTCACCCCGCCTGGCGTCCCCTGACCGGCGCGGGTGGCGCGGTACAGGTCGGAGCGATAGTGGCCGACGCCCAATCCCGTGACGAAGCCCGCTGTCGCTTCCGCCGACAGGCCATTGGCCAGCACCGTCACCGGCGCGGCGTCATCCACCAGCGCCCGCCCGGCCACAGCGCCGCTCCAGTGCACATCGGCGGCGGAACCGTCTGCGCCCGTGCCGACGATCAGGATTCGGTCCGCCGCCCCGATGCCGCGCAGGCTCAGCGTCTGCCGTGCGCCATAGCTGAACCCGGCCGAGGTCAGGGCCCGCTCGATCGCCGCCCGGTCCGCTTCCGGCAGCGCCGCCGCCCGCGTCGCCAGATCGGTCGCCGCGCCCAGCGGCAGCACCAGCGTCCCGCCGGTCACGTTCGCCGTCGTCGCAAAGGTCACGGCGCGCGGGGCGGTCTGGGCGGCCTGCGCCGGGGTCGCCCGGGTCTGGGACTGGCTCTGGGCGGCAGCCATCGGGGCGGCGGCCAGCACGGCCATCAGCGCGGCGGGAGCGACGAAGGTACGGAAACGGCGGATCATTCTGGAAAACTCCCAAGGCTGGTCTGACCTTGACCTTGGGGGAGGGGGACGCCCTGTCCCATGCGACCAATCCGCGCCTTCCGACCTTGGTCGATTTGACGGGAGGGCGGGACAGGCGTCCTATCGCACCCCGAAATAACGCTCGGAGACACCGATGGGCGAACAGCGAGGACACGACCACGGCAGCCTGATCAAACAGGCGCTGGACGACGGCGCGGGACCGGCCCGGTCGGCGCTGGCGGCGTCGTGGCGGCGGTCGCTCAGCCTCTATGGCCTTGATCCCGAGACCAAGGGCCGGGCCAACACCCTGACCGAACAGCAGTTGCGCGAGGCGCGTCAGGCAATGGAGCCGATGACCCGCGCCGCCCAGCCGGTGCTGGATCGCCTGTTTCTGGCCGTGGGCGACACGGGCTGCTGCGTCCTGCTGACCAATGCCGACGGGGTGCCGGTCGAGCGGCGCGGCGCGGCTGTCGATGACGAGACCTTCCGGGCGTGGGGCCTTTGGCCCGGCGCCGTCTGGTCCGAGGCGGTCGAGGGCACCAACGGCATCGGCACGGCCCTGGCCGAGCACCGCCCCCTGACCATCCACCGCGACCAGCATTTTCACGCCCGCAACACGGCGCTCAGCTGCACCAGCCATCCGATCCACGATCCGCAGGGCAGGCTGGCGGGTCTGCTCGATGTCTCCTCGGCCCGCGCCGATGCGACCGAGGGCATGCTGGGCCTGATCGCCGCCGCCGTGGCCGACGCCGCCCGCGCCATCGAGGCCCAGACCTTCCGCCACGCCTTCGCCGACGCCCGGATCGTGCTGGCGGGCGATGTGGCCGAGCGCAACACCGCGGCCCTGCTGGCAGTGGATCGCGACGACCTGGTCATCGGCGCCACCCGCGCGGCCCGTCTGGCCCTGTCGATTACCGATGAGCGCATCGCCGGCCAGCTGGCGGCGTCCGAGGTGCTGGGCGCGGGCTCGGTCGAGGCCGATTTGCTGGAGGCCGAACGCGGCGCCGTGCGACGGGCGCTGGCCCTGAATGGCGGCAATGTCACCGCCGCCGCCCGGGCGCTGGGCGTCAGCCGCGCCACCCTGCACCGCAAGCTGAACCGGCTGGGACTGGGCTCCGACGCCCACTGACCGCCGCCCTGTCGCAACCTTGCGACAGGTGTGCGCTGCACCATGAGCTGGGGCTCTGGCGGCTTTTCCCGCCCGGGCCAAGTCTCCGATCCAACGACGCCGACAACCGGCGCCCGAGGAAAACAGGAGGCTATCGTGACCAAGCCCGAATTCATCCGCGCCGTGACCCCGAAGTTCAAGGCGCGCTACGACAACTTCATCGGCGGCCAGTGGGTCGCTCCGGTCAACGGCCGCTATTTCGAGAACACCTCCCCGGTGAATGGCCGCGTCCTGTGCGAGGTGGCTCGCTCGGACGCGGCCGACGTCGAGCTGGCGCTGGACGCCGCTCACGCCGCCAAGGACAGCTGGGGCAAGACCTCGGTCGCCCAGCGCGCTGTGATCCTCAACAAGATCGCCGACGTCATCGAGGCCAATCTGCAGGCCATCGCCGAGGCCGAAACCTGGGACAACGGCAAGCCGGTACGCGAGACGCTCGCCGCCGACATCCCGCTGGCCATCGACCATTTCCGCTACTTCGCCGGCTGCATCCGGGCGCAGGAAGGCGGTATCTCCGAGCTGGATAACGACACGGTCGCCTATCACTTCCACGAGCCGCTGGGCGTCGTCGGCCAGATCATTCCGTGGAACTTCCCCATCCTGATGGCCGCGTGGAAGATCGCCCCGGCGCTGGCGGCGGGGAACTGCATCGTGCTCAAGCCCGCCGAGCAGACCCCGGCCTCGATCCTCCTGGTCACCGAGCTCATTCAGGACCTTCTGCCCGCTGGCGTGTTCAACATCGTCTCGGGCACGGGCGTCGAGGTCGGCGAGCCGTTGGCCACCAATCCGCGCATCGCCAAGATCGCCTTCACCGGCTCGACCGCCGTCGGCCAGAAGATCATGGAGTACGCGACCCAGAACATCATCCCGGTCACGCTTGAGTTGGGCGGCAAGTCGCCGAACATCTTCTTCAAGGATGTGATGGATGAGGACGACGCCTTCCTCGACAAGGCGCTGGAAGGCTTCGCCATGTTCGCCCTCAACCAGGGCGAGGTCTGCACCTGCCCCAGCCGCGCGCTGGTGCACGAGGACATCTATGAGGCCTTCATCAAGAAGGCGATCGAGCGGGTGGAAGCCATCCGTCAGGGCGACCCGCTGGACCCGAACACCCAGGTCGGCGCCCAGGCCTCGGACCAGCAGTTGAAGAAGATCCTCGGCTACCTCCAGATCGGCAAGAACGAGGGCGCCGAAGTCCTCACCGGCGGCGAGCAGGCGGTGCTGCAGGACGATCTGTCGGGCGGCTATTACGTCAAGCCGACGGTCTTCAAGGGCCGCAACGACATGCGCATCTTCCAGGAGGAGATCTTTGGCCCGGTCCTCGCCGTGACGACGTTCAAGACCCTCGAGGAAGCCATTGAGATCGCCAATGACACCGAGTACGGCCTCGGCGCCGGTGTCTGGACCCGCGACATGAACACCGCCTACCGCGCCGGCCGCGCCATTCAGGCCGGTCGCGTCTGGACCAACTGCTACCACCAGTACCCGGCCCACGCGGCCTTCGGCGGCTACAAGAAGTCCGGCATCGGCCGCGAGAACCACCGCATGATGCTGGACCACTACCAGCAGACCAAGAACCTGCTGATCAGCTACAGCCCGGACAAACTCGGCTTCTTCTGATCTGCATCAAGGATGGCCGGTTCCGTAACGGCCATCCTGCACTTGCTCCGCGTATCACTCCCCGAGAGCAACGACCTCTACGGGGCGGCCGGTTCCTGCTTTCCGACCGCCCCGATTTTTCCTTCAGACCAGCCCGTCCAGCGTCGGCGCCTCGGCCGCGCTGCCGGGGAAGACCCGGTTGTCCAGCGCCGCCCGGTCAACGCCCAGATGGTCGCGCAGAACGCCCTTGAACACCGAGCGGACATCGATGGTCGGCGCCAGGTCGCGGCCCTCGAACAGCCGGTTGTCCGCCAGCGTCGGCCAGTCGCCGATCATCCCGCCGGGCTTCAGCGCGCCGCCCGCCACCAGCAGGGACGAGCCCGTGCCGTGGTCGGTCCCCTGCGTGCCATTGGCCCGCGCCGTCCGTCCGAACTCGGTGGCGACGACGACAATGGTGTTGGCCCACTGGTCGCCCAGCCCGTCGTGCACGCCGCCGATCACCTGATCCAGCCCGGTCAGCCGGGTCTGCATCTGGCCGTTCTGGCGCGCGTGGGTGTCCCAGCCGTCGATGCTCAGGGCCACGACGTCCGCGCCGTTGTCGCCGGTCATCAGCCGCGCCACCGTCTGGCCCAGCCCGTTGACGTCATTGCGGCGCAGGGACGTTCCGCCGGCCTCGGCGGCCATGGCCTCGGTCTCCAGCCCGCGCGCCAGATTGCCCTGCAGGAGGGGATCCTCGACATAGAGATCCTGCAGCAGGGAGGCGATCCGGTCCTCGCCCTTCACCTGACCACCGGGCGCCCAGCTGGACGTCTCCGCCGCCCCTCGCAGGATCAGCGGCGTCTGCGCCCCCACCGAAAGGCCCTTGAACGATCCGCCGCCCGCCGCCGCCAGCGCCCGGTTCAGCCAGCCGTCATTCTGCTGACGCAGGGCCTCGCCGCCGTTCTCCAGCACATCCTGCGCATCGAAGTGGGAGCGGACCCGCACCGGGATCGCCGCCGCCGGGGCGAAGCGCAGCTGGCCCGCGTCGTACATGGCCTTCAGGCCGGGCAGGGCGGGGTGCAGGCCAAAACCCTCCCGCATGGCCAGCGCATTGTCGATCGTCAGACCGCCGCGCAGGGCGCGATAGTTGGGATCGCCCGTCGGCACGGTGACGGACAGCCCGTCCATGGCGCCGCGCGCCACGATCACCACCAGCTTGGGCTTGGGGCCGCGTGTCTGCGCCTGCGTCTGGCCCGCGAAGGCCAGGCCGATCCCGGCCATGGAGCCGCCCAGCAGCAGGCGGCGGTTCATCATCAGATCGCTCATCGGCGTTGAAACTCCGGCGACATCAGGAAGAGGGTGACGGCTTCGGCGCGGCTTTCGGCCCGGGCCACGAACTGGCGGCTGCGGTCGCTCAGACGCTCGCCCAGCGCGCCTTCGGCCATGGCGACGGCGTCGGCGTTGGGGGCGGCGTCGCCCACGGTCTTGGCCCAGTTCAGTCGCTTGACCAGCGCATCGGGGCCCGCCCAGTCGGCGGCGGTGTCCGGCCATCCCTCGGGCGAGGGCGCGGCCCAGGCCGGCTGGCCCATCTGGATCAGCGCCTGCTGCAGCGGCTGCACCCGTCGCGGCGTTGTGCCCATGGCCCTGTGCGCCGAGACGATGAACTCATACGGCGTCTTCACCTTGTGGGCCTCGGGCGCCCAGCTGTCCGGATGGGTCGCCAGCGCCCTGGCCACCACGGCCAGATCGCCGCGCGAGCCGGTCCAGGCCTGCTCCAGCGCCGTCACCAGCGCCGGCGAGGGATCGTCCGCCACGAAATGCACGGCGATCTTCCGCGCCAGCCGCCGCGCGGTCTCCGGACGGTTGGCCAGATCCCTCAGGATCGCCTGTCCCTGTTCGGCGCCGCCCGCCGGATAGCGACGGCCCATCACCGTCCGCTCGCCCGGCTCATGCACCGTCGGGATGAAGGCGAAGCCGTTCTCGCCGGGCTCGCCTGCGCGCAGCCCCGCGCGCCGACCCCGACCTTGCCCCCGACCTTGTCCCTGGCCGCCGCGGCGGGGCAGGGACCAGCCCGTCAGGGCCCGCGCGAACTCGGGCACATCGGCCTGGGTGTAGCCGCCATCGGCGCCCACCGTGTGCAACTCCAGGATTTCTCTCGCCAGATTCTCGTTCAGTCCCGCCTGACGGCGCTCGCCGGCCGGACTGTTCGGCCCGATCGACTGGGCCTGATCCAGATACAGCAGCATGGCTGGGTGGCTTTCCGCCGCCAGCGCCAGATTCTCGAACCGGCCGAACACATGCGGCCGGATCGCCTCGCGCTCGTACTGGCCCATGAAGACCGCGGCCTGGAATTTGGTCGTCGAGGCGGTGAAGGCGTTGGCCCAGAACAGGGTCCAGCGCTCGGCGAAGCCCGCGTCCGTCGTCGCGCCGGTCTGCGCCCGGGCCAGAAACTCCTCCGCCGTCTCGCGGACCAGCGCCCGCCGGCTGTCGCGCCGGGCGTCAAAGGCGGCCTGGGCGGGATCGGCGGGCGCCTCGCCGCCGCCCATCATGGCGGGGCTGGATTCGGCCTGCCGCCGGACCCGCCGGGCCTGTCCCGCCTCGACCTGATAGGCCTGATAGCGTTCGACACGCTGTTCGGAGGTCTCGAACGCGCCCGCTGGCGTCGGGGCGCCGCCGGGCCGGGCCTGGGCCTCCAGCCAGCCCTTCGGGTCCGCCGAGACCGCGGCGATCTCTCCGGGTCTCGCGCCCAGCCCGAAGCGGGTCAGGGCGATGGCGGCGTCCAGGGGGGCGGGGCGGGGCATGAGGCGCTCGTGTCCGTTCGCGATGAAGGTTCAACGCTTCAAACGCCCGTGTCCGTCGATCGGCGCCTTCCCGTCAGGCCGCCTTGCGCAACAGCCTCTGGATCCGGCCCAGCAAATCGGTCTCGGCCTGGGCCTTCAGCACATAGTCGCGGGCGCCCAGCGAGATGGCGCGTTTCACATCGTCCTCATTGCGCCGCGCGCTCAACATCATGACCGGCAGCTTCAGGTCAGGATGATCCAGCCTCAGCGCTTCCAGCACCCCGAACCCGTCGAGCTCCGGCATGTTGATGTCCAGCACCAGCACATGGGGCTGCACCGTCAGGACGCGCTGCAAGGCCTCGGTACCGGTCCGCGCGACATGCACGTCATAGCCGGCGACGGACAATCGCGTCCGCAGCGTCTCCCTGACCAGCCCGTCATCCTCGGCGATCAGGACGCGCTTTCTGTCACTCCACTTCATCATGGCGAGACCTCGCACAACGGTGAGTTGCCGAAATCTAGCGCAGGTAGGCGTGGACAAAAGGTTGAGCACTTCGCCCGTCCTTGATGCGGCGCACGGCTCCGGGCTATAGCCGACGCATGACCGACACTGTTTCGACTGCAAAGACCATCAAGGGCCGCACCGGCGATTGGGAAATCGTCATGGGGCTGGAAATCCACGCCCAGGTGGCCTCGAAGGCCAAGCTGTTTTCCGGCGCCGCCGTCGGCTTCGGCGCGGGCCCGAACGAGCAGGTGTCGCTGGTCGACGCGGGCTTCCCCGGCATGCTGCCGACGCTGAACAAGCACTGCGTCGAACAAGCCGTGAAATCGGGTCTCGGCCTGAAGGCCCAGATCAACCTGCGCAGCCAGTTCGACCGCAAGAACTACTTCTACCCCGACCTGCCCACCGGCTATCAGATCAGCCAGCTCTTCTACCCGATCGTCGGTGAAGGCGTGGTTGAGGTCGAGGCCGAGGACGGCTCCTTCTTCAACGTCGGCATCGAGCGCCTGCACCTGGAACAGGACGCGGGCAAGCTGATCCACGACCTGTCGCCGACCGAATCCTTCGTCGACCTGAACCGCGCGGGCACCGCCCTGATGGAGATCGTCTCGCGTCCGGACATCCGCTCGCCGGAAGAGGCCGTCGCCTACGTCAAGAAGATCCGCACCATCCTGATGTACCTGGGCACCTGCGACGGGGACATGGAGAAGGGCAACCTGCGCGCCGACGTGAACGTCTCGGTCTGCCGCGCGGGCAACTACGACAAGTTCAAGGAAACCGGCGACTTCAGCTTCCTGGGCACCCGCTGCGAGATCAAGAACGTCAACTCGTTCCGCTTCATCTCGCAGGCCATCCAGTACGAGGCGCGCCGCCAGATCGAGATCATCGAGGACGGCGGCAAGATTGATCAGGAGACCCGTCTCTACGATCCGAACGCCGGCGAAACCCGCTCGATGCGCTCCAAGGAAGAGGCGATGGACTATCGCTACTTCCCCGACCCCGACCTGCTGCCGCTCGAACTTGAGCAGGCCTGGATCGACGAGATTCGCGCCAACCTGCCCGAACTGCCTGACGAGAAGCGCCGCCGCCTGATGAGCCAGTACGGCCTGTCGCAGTACGACGCCGTGGTGCTGATCTCGGATCAGGCCAAGGCCGACTATTTCGAGGAAGCCGCCAAGGGGCGTGACGCCAAGCTGGTGTCCAACTGGGTGACCAACGAGCTGTCGGCCCGCCTGACCGCCGACGGCAAGGAGTTCAGCGAGAACCCGCTGCCCGCCGCCCACGTCAACCAGCTGGTCGAGCTGATCGAGACCAACGTCATCTCGTCCAAGATCGCCAAGGAGGTCTTCGACCACGTCTGGAACGGCGAGGGCAGCCCCGCCGAGGTCGTCGAGAAGCACGGCCTCAAGCAGGTCACCGACACCGGCGCCATCGAGAAGGCCGTCGACGAGATCATCGCCGCCAACCCGGACAAGGCCGCCGCCGTCGCCGAGAAGCCCCAGGCCATCGGCTGGTTCGTCGGCCAGGTCATGAAGGCCACCGGCGGCAAGGCCAATCCGGCCGCGGTGAACGACATTCTGAAGGCCAAGCTGGGGCTGTAACCCCTCCGTCGCGGCGCGAAGGCGCGCCGCGCCACCTCCCCACTGCGTGGAGAGGTGAACCATACCCTCACCTCTCCACGCAGTGGGGAGGGGGACCATGCGAGCCTTCAGGCGAAGCATGGTGGAGGGGTACGCCGCCGCCGACCCCAAGAAAAAGCCCGCCCGGGTCTCCCCGGGCGGGCTCTTTTCATCTCACAGCGCGCTTAGCGGCTCAGCAGCGACAGCACCACGCCGGTGGCGATTGCCGCCAGCACTACGTCACCCGTGTCGGTCCGATAGTAACCGTAGCCGCGCGGGGGCGGGGCGTAGCCGTAGCGGCGGTAGTCGTTCACATACCAGCGGCTGCGATACTCACGCGGCACGACCGAGCCACGCTGCCAGCGGCGGTAATCCCGGCGCTGGTCACGCTCCCAACGGCGTTGATCCGCCCGGCGGTCACGCTCCCAGCGGCGGTAGTCGCGACGGTCCTCGCGGTAGTCGCGGCGGTCTTCGCGACGCTCCCAGCGCTCGTAACGGCCATCGCGGTCACGGTCGCCGCGCCACGACTGGGCGGAAGCGGCCATCGGCGCCGACAGGGCCATCAGACCGGCCAGACCGGCGATCAGGGGCTTGTTCATCTTCATCCTGCGTCTCCTGTTCAGGACCCGACTGAGGGTCGCAGACTGAAACCCGCGCCATGAACCCGGCCTGAACGGGGGTGTCAGGGTTAAGACGGTTCGGGGGCGTCGTTACCGAACCGCGACCGTTCTTCCGTCTGCTGTGAAGCTTGCCCAAAAAAGGTCGCGACCGGGGACGTAGATCGGTTTCGGGTGGATGGCGGGGCTGAACCCGCGCCTTTGGGGGGCTTGGATGAACACGCGTGCGGGGGCTCGGCCGTGGGCCGTGGCGATGGTCGTGGTGTCGATGTTGTTCATGGCCGCCTGCTCAGGGCGTCCCGAGCCGGACCGGCAGCCCCGGGCTGGCGAGGTCCGGACCAGCACCCATTATCTGCTCTCCGGCCTGTCGATTATCTCCTATGAGCTGGGCCATATCTATGTGCCCGAGAACCGCGCCCGGTCGGACAGCCGCCTGATCGCGGTCCGTTATATGCGGATCAAGGGCACAGCCCCTGAAGGGACGCCGCCGGTGTTCATGCTGCCCGGCGGACCGGGAGACAGCTATATCGAGGCCTTCACCAAAGCCGGGCCGAGCTGGTTCGGCGCGGGCAGGCAACGCGCCGACGTCCTTCGTTTCCGACGTGCGGGGGACGTCGTCGTCATGGATCAACGGGGCGCATCGGGCCCCGAGGAGCGTCTGGGGTTCAACTACAATCCCGACGGGCAGCCGCTCGACCGGCCGGCACGCCTGGACGACGAACTTGCGGCCGCTCCCTCCGTGGTGCGCCGGGCGCTCGCCCGCTATCCGGATCATGATCTCGCCGGATACACCGTCCTGCAGTGCGTTGATGATCTGAACGACCTGCGCCGGGCGCTCGGCTACGCCAAGATCAACCTCTTCGGCCTCAGCTATGGCTCGCAGTGGAGCTTCGCGGTCATGCGGCTTCATCCGGAGACGGTCAGCCGCGTGCTCCTTTCAGGCGTCGAGCCGCTCGACAATGGCTACGACATGCCGTCCCACGTCTGGGCCGCCTTGATGCGCATCGCCGCGGAGGCCGAGGCCGACCCGCAGATCCGGGCGTCGCTTCCACCGGGCGGCTTCCGGCAGGCCGTCGAAGACATCCTGGCCCGGCTCGAAACGGCGCCGGTCACCGTCCGGCTGAAGTCCGGCGAACAGATCGTCTTGGGCCCGGACGATTTCCGACTCAGCCTCGTCGCCCGTCCGTCGGAATGGCCGGCGCGCATCATCGACATTTATCGGGGACGCTACGCGGCGTGGGCGGAAGAGGTTGCGGCCAGTCGGCGCCCCCTCGGATCTGCATCGTCCGCGCTGATCGGTCCGTTGATCGACACCAGCCTGAACGTGTCCGAGGCGCGTGGCCGACGTCTGATCAATGACCCTGCTGTCCGGTATCTGGGCGCTTGGGGCTTCGCGCCCTCGATGGCCGCCGCATCCCTGTGGCCCACGCCGGACATGGGGGACGCGCTTCGCCTGCCGGCCGGGAGCCCGATCCCCGTGGTCTTCCTTCACGGCGACTGGGACACCTCCACGCCCATCGAAAACTCACGGGAGATCCAGCCCTATTTCCCGAACAGCCGGTTGATCGTCATCCGCCGCGGCGGCCACGGGGCGATCTACGATCTGGCTGACCAGAACCCCGAGCTGCTGGACCGGCTTCTCGACTATCTCCGGACGGGGGACATGACCGGCCTGCCGTCAGAGGTCGTCCTGGCGCCGCCGGGGTTCACCGCGCCGGCGTCCTGACATCAGACACCTGAACGGCTCACTCGAACAGCTCTCCGTTCTCATCCGCGCTCTCCAGCGCCTCCCGCGCCTGCGCCCGCGTGAGCACCTGATCAGAGGCAAGCGCCGTAGACGCCGCACACGAACGCGAGGGACCAGCCTAACACGACGACACCGACAGCGGGCAGGTACAGGGCGGCGATCAGAAGCCTCGCCAGGCGGCTGACCGGCAGCAGGGCCACGCCGCAACAGCCGACCAGAACAGCCAGGACAAGGGCGACGTAGTCCGCCTCGTAGGGGAGCCCCGGCACAAGGCGTCGCAGGACGAGATAGCCCGTGTACAGGGCGACCGGACTTGCCATCACAGCGAGGGCGAACCAGCCTCGGGCGGCAGGGCGTTTCCGCGTCGGCGCTCCGCTACTCAAACAACTCACCGCTCTCATCCCCGCCTTCCAGCGCCTCTCGCGCCAGCGCACGCGTCACCGGCCGGTGCAGGGCGTCCAGACGTTCCGCCACGGCCTCCGCCGCCGCCGCTGATCGGTCGATGCGGCGCAGCAGATAGGGGATGACGTCCTTGGCCGGGCGGATGCCGCGTTCGGCGAAGCGGGCTTCCAGCATCGCGGCCAGCACCGCGTCGTCCGGCGCCTCGACCGGCACGCTGATCACCGCGTCCAGCCGCGAGCGCAGGTCCGGCAGCTCGACCGCCCAGGCAGACGGGGCAGGGCGCGAGATCATCAGCATGGCCCCGCCGGGAAGCTGGGCCAGGTTGATCAGGTGGAACAGGGTCTCGTCGTCGGCGTCCATGGCCCGGTCCAGCAGGACGGGACGGCCCTCGATCTCCATCGGGTCGATCAGGGCCGCCTCCGCACCGTGGAAGGCGACGGCGCCGACCCGTTCAGCCCACATCTGGCCCAGTCGGCTCTTGCCGCTGCCCGCCGGGCCGCAGATGGCCATGACCCCGCCGATCAGATTGGGCCAGTCGGCCAGCGCCTCGACCGCCGCCTGATTACAATCGGACACGACAAACGGTCCCTCGGGCAGGTCGCTCTGGAGGGGCAGACGCATCTGGTCAAAGGCGGGCAGGCGGCTCGTCATCCCGTTCACCATAGCAGATGCGGCGCTGTGGCGATTGTGCGGCGGCGTTCGTCCGTGGACGGAACGGCAGGGACTGTGGATCGACGCGATACTCCCGACACCTTCCAACCCTGCCAGATCGTGTCGTGTGACGCTGCCATCCCTGTGTCTCTCCCACTGCTATCGTCATCCCGGCGAAGGCCGGGACCCAGCGGCGCCGCGACGGCGGCGAAACACTGAGGATCGAAAGTCCGGCGCCGGCGCTCCCGGCAGCTTCGCGCTCCCGCGCGCCGCTGGGTCCCGGATCGCGCGCCCGCTTGGCGAGCGCTTGTCCGGGATGACGATAGCAGAAAGCGAGTACGTCCATTTCTGACGCACCGGCATGCCATCCTGCCGTTCACGGTCTTTGACATCCCAATCCACGCCCGCCCGATGTGTCGGGAGTCTCGACATGGCAGGGTTTCGGCATTTTTCGGACGGCAGGGTTCGGCGCCCTCCGGAACCCGCCCGCACCTTGACTTTCAGGGGGGATAATGCGCCTTTCCGCCCCTCCCGAATTCCGCCCTTCGTGGGCCCGAATCCAGAACGAACCGACCATGCACGCCTATCGCACCCACACCTGCGGCGCCCTCCGTTCCTCGGACGCCGGCGCCAATGTCCGCCTGTCGGGCTGGGTGCACCGCAAGCGCGACCTCGGCGGCCTGCTGTTCGTCGATCTGCGCGACCACTACGGCATCACCCAGCTGGTGCTGCACCCGTCGACCCCGGGCTTCGCCATCGTCGAGCGCCTGCGCGCCGAGAGCGTCATCAAGATCGACGGTGAGGCCGTCATGCGCGACGCCTCGACCGTGAACCCGCTGCTGCCGACCGGCGAAGTGGAAGTCCGCGTGGCCGGGCTCGAGGTCCTGTCGGAAGCCGCCGAACTGCCGATGCCGGTCTTCGGCGATCAGGAGTACCCGGAGGAAATCCGCCTCGCCAACCGCTTCCTCGACCTGCGTCGCGAGCGTCTGCACAAGAACATCGTCCTGCGCTCGAAGGTGATCTCCTCGATCCGCCAGCGCATGGTCGGCCAGGGCTTCCTGGAGTACCAGACCCCGATCCTGACGGCTTCGTCGCCGGAAGGCGCGCGCGACTTCCTGGTCCCGTCGCGCATGCACCCGGGCAAGTTCTACGCCCTCCCGCAGGCCCCGCAGCAGTTCAAGCAACTGCTCATGGTCTCGGGCTTCGACCGCTATTTCCAGATCGCGCCCTGCTTCCGCGATGAAGACCTGCGCGCCGACCGTTCGCTGGAGTTCTACCAGCTCGACGTCGAGATGAGCTTCGTCACCCAGGAAGACGTCTTCGCCGCCATCGAGCCCGTCATGCACGGCGTGTTCGAGGAGTTCGCCGAGGGCAAGCCGGTGTCGCCGATCAACGGCAAGCACACCTTCACCAACGACTTCGGCGAGCAGTTCGAGCACGGCGGCTTCGAGCGCCTGACCTTCGCCCAGTCGATGGCCTGGTACGGCACCGACAAGCCGGACACCCGCAACCCGATCAAGATGCAGGTCGTCTCGGACCATTTCCGCGACGGCGGCTTCGGCCTGTTCAACAAGATCCTCGCGGCGGACGACAAGAACGCCGTGTGGGCCATCCCGGCCCCGACCGGCGGCTCGCGCGCCTTCTGCGACCGCATGAACTCCTGGGCCCAGGGCGAAGGCCAGCCGGGCCTCGGCTACATCTTCTGGTCAGATGACCAGAACGCCTGGGGCGGCCCGATCGCCAAGAACCTTGGTCAGGAGCCGACCGAGGCCCTGATGACCGCGCTGGGTCTGGGCAAGGGCGACGCCGCCTTCTTCGTCGCCGGCAACCCGGGCGTCTTCGCCAAATTCGCCGGTCTGGCCCGCACGCGCGTCGGCACGGAGCTGAAGCTGGTCGACGAGAACCAGTTCAAATTCTGCTGGATCGTCGACTTCCCGATGTTCGAATGGTCGGAAGAAGAGAAGAAGGTCGACTTCTCGCACAACCCGTTCTCGATGCCGCAGGGCGGTCTGGAGGCCCTGGAGACCCAGGACCCGCTGACCATCCGCGCCTATCAGTACGACATCGTCTGCAACGGCTATGAGCTGTGCTCGGGCGCGATCCGGAACCACAAGGCCGAGATCATGCTCAAGGCCTTCAACATCGCCGGCTACGACAGCTCGGTCGTCGAGGAGCAGTTCGGCGGCATGCTCAACGCCTTCCGCTACGGCGCCCCGCCGCACGGCGGTCTGGCCCCCGGCATCGACCGCATCGTCATGCTGCTGGCCGGTGAAACCGCCATCCGCGAGGTGATCGCTTTCCCGCTGAACCAGCAGGGCGAAGACCTGCTGATGAACGCCCCGACCGAGGCGCAGGAGCGTCAGTTGAAGGACGTGCACATCCGCACGGCCCTGCCGATCAAGGTGTGATTATTGCCGTAAGGCTTTGATCAAAAACAAAAGGCCCTCGTCTGTGACGGGGGCCTTTTTGCTGGCTCAGTGGCCGCTTGCGATGACGAGATTTCGGACCCGCGGCGGAACCGGAGGCGCGGGCGGGGCCGGCGCGGGGCGCGGGGCAGGGGCGGCCCGCGCGCCGCTCAGACCCCGGCAGGTGCGGGCGCTCAGGTTCCCTGGCAGCCGGGTGTTGGCGTCGCCGCAGGCCCGGCCGACCTGATCCTGCGTCAGGCCGCGGGCGGCGGACAGGTCCGCCCCCCGGATATCGGCCCGGTTCATTTCCGCCTCGTCGAAATTGGCCCCCGCGAACTGGCCGCCGGTCAGCCGGGCGCCGTTCATCTCGCTGTGGCTGAAGTTGGCGTTGCGGAAGTCGCCGTTCGACAGGTTGGACATGCCGATCTCGGCGGCGCTGAAATTGGCGTTGCCGGCGCTGACATTGGCCAGGGTGGCGGCGTTCAGCTCGGCGCCGCTGAAGTTGGCGCCGGAGAGCACCGCGCCGTTCATATTGGCGCCGTTCAGCTCGGCCCCGCTCAGGCTGGCGCGGGCCATGCGGACCCGGACCAGGGTCGCACCCATGGCCGAGACACCGGTCATCTCGGCGTTGGAGAAGTTGGCGCCGGTGAAGTTGGCCCCGACCAGTTCCGCGCCGGACAGGTTGGCCCGCGAGAAGTCGCTGCCCGAGAAGTTCGAGCCCACCAGCTCGGCCCCGCGCAGATTGGCGCCGACCAGGGTGGCGTTGGTGAAGCTGGCGCCGGTGAAGACCGCGCCGGTCAGGTCGCGTCCCGAGAGCTCGCAGCGATTGCAGGAGCCGCCCAGGGACACCATCCGGGCCACGTCGCCGCGTTCCTGGAACTGGATCGAAACCTCGGCCGCCGCCGGAACCGCGACGCAAAGGGCCAGACCGGCGGCGCCGGTGGCCAGGACGCGACGGAAGAAGGGGCGGGCGATCTGTTTCACGAGACCTTCATGCCGCCAATCCCCGGGGAACCCTACTTAAATCGACGTAACGTCAGTGGCGGATCAGCAGCGACGAATGGACAGGCCGCGCGGCAGCTTGGTCGCCTCGTCCCCGCAGGCCTGATTGAGGCGGGCCTGCGTCAGGCCGGTCGCGCGCTCAAGCGACGCGCCGGAGAAGTTGGCGCCGGTCAGGGTCGCGCCGCCGAAGGCCGAGCCGTCCAGATAGGCGCCGACGAAGCTGGCGTTGGTCAGGTCCGCGCCCGAGAAGTTCGAGCTGGAGAAGACGCCGCCATAGGCTTCCACATCGCGCAGGTCGGCGTTGGCGAAGCGGGTCCGGTTCATCACCGACAGGCTCAGGTCGGCCTGACGCAGCCGCGCGCCGGTCAGGTTCAGCCCGTTGCGCTCCAGTCCCGACAGGCCCGCCTGGAACAGGTTGCAGCCGGGGCAGCTGGCGCCGCGCTGGACGCTGGCGATCTGCCCGGCGTTCTGGGCCATGGCGGGGGCGGCGAGGGCGACCGCGACAACGGCGGCAGTCAGGAACAGCTTCATCTCAGGCTCCGGCGCTCAGGTGAGCGGCCGCAAGCCTGACAGCAATTCGTTGATTAACCCTGCATGGACGGCGCTGCGCCGCAGGTGTCGCACACCCAGCCGCCGCCGCGCTCCTGCAGGGCCAGGTCGCCACAGGCCGGGCAGGCGGTGGCCTCGGTGTTGGCCACGGACGGCGGGGGTGCGGCGTCCTTCTTCTGGCCGAAGGGCAGGACCACCAGATTGTCCGGCGCCGCCCCGCGGGCGAAGCCCTTGGAGATGAACCGCGCGGCCGGGACCGCTTCGGGCGTCTCGCCGACGCCGGCGCCCAAGCCCGAACCCAGCCCGTCGCCCGCCGCCGGCTCGGCGTTGGCCAATTCCTGACGGTCCAGATAGGAGACGCCCAGCTCGCGGAAGATGTAGTCGAGGATCGAGGTCGCCGACCGGATCGAGTCGTTGCCGGTGACACGTCCGGCGGGCTCGAAGCGGGTGAAGACGAAGGCGTCCACAAACTCGTCCAGCGGCACGCCGTATTGAAGTCCGATGGAAATCGCGATGGCGAAGTTGTTCATAAGACTGCGGAAAGCGGCGCCTTCCTTGTGCATGTCGATGAAGATTTCGCCGAGCTCGCCGTCCTCGTACTCCCCGGTGTGGATATAGACCTTGTGGCCGCCCACGGCCGCTTTCTGGATATAGCCCTTGCGGCGATCCGGCAGCTTGCGGCGGGTGCGATCGCGCTCGATGACCTTCTCGACCACCCGCTCCACGGCCTTCACCTCAGGCTCCCGGCGGCGCTCCCGCTCCGGGCTCAGGGCCTCGGGCAGGTCCAGCAGGGGCCCCGACGGCGCGGCCGCCCGCCGCAGGCGCACGGCGCGACGGCCGTCCCGCGCGGCGTCGGCGAGCAGGCGCGTCGCCTGGGCGGACGTGGCGTTCCAGTCGAGCGGCAGGGGCGTCAGGTCGGGCGTGGCGCTGAACGGCTCCAGCGCGCCGCGCAGCGCGGCCTCAAACCCCTCGGGATCGGCCAGAACCTCGGCCAGACCGTCCGGCGCCTCAGCCCAGCCGGACAGGACGCCAGCGCCGAAGGCATAAACCTGCGCGGCATCAATATCTTCCGTCGTGAAGCCGAGATGGTCCAGCAGGTCGAGCTCGCCGTCCGCCTCGACGCCCAGCACGTCGTGCAGGAAGCCGGCGTCCAGAACCGGGGCGCGGAAGGCGTCTTCCAGTCGATCAACCACGGCCAGGGCCAGTTCGATCCCTTCCAGCTCCACCTCGGTGAAGCCGTGACCGCGCAGGGCGGCGTGATCGATCCCCGGCGCCCCGACCAGGGTCCGGCGTCCGAACAGATGGCGCTCGGCGGCCTCGACATCGCCGCCGGCCGCGCGGATGGCCCGGGCCAGCGACGGGCGCAGCCGCGCTTCGGTCTCGGCGTCCGCCGTCTCGAACCGGTCGATCGCCGCCAGCGGCGAGGCGCCCAGCCGCAGCAGGGCTTCCCGGTCATCAACAAACAGGCTCGCGCCGGACGCCGCTTCGGCCAGGATCCGCCCGATCTCGCCGGCGCGGGCCACCGGATCGATCGCGCCTTCGGCCAGCACCAGATCCGCCAGATCGGCCAGCCCGATCGAGAGGGGGGCGCCGTTGATCGACAGGCTCTGCGCCCACAGGGCGGCGAGGTCCGCCAGCGCGGCCTCGAAGCTGTCGCCGGTCAGATCGCGCAGGGCGGTCAGGCTGATCAGCACCCCCGCGCCGCGCGCCGCTTCGGCGATCCGCTCGGCGGTGTCTGGCTCGAAGCCCAGGATCAGATCGCCGTCCAGCGCCCCCTCGGCGGCGAGGACGACCTCCGGCGCGCCCGAGGCGGCGAGCGCGCGGTCGGCCACGGCGACCCATGGCGCCTGCGGGCGCGCGGGCAGGGGGGCGGCCTCGAATGATTCGCCCGCGATGGCCCGCAGGATGTCGGCGTCGGAGGCTCCGGCCCTGCGCGCCGCCAGCGCCACGCGCGCAAGGGCGGGGTTGCGGGCGGGATCTGCGCAGTCGCCGCGCGGTCCTTCACACCGGGTGACAGCCTCGCTAACGGCGGCCAGGGCGGCGGCCACGGCGTCCACGGCCCCGGCCGACAGGCGCACGGCCCGCCGGCGCGCCGTCTCGGCCTGCACCAGCCGTTCGGCGGCCGGGTCGGACAGGTTCAGGGCGTCTCCGCCCGCCACCGCCTGCGGCCTGGCCGGCGTGACCAGTCCCAGACGCAAGGTGGCGGCCAGTTCCGCCGCGATGGGCTCATCCCCCGCCAGTGTCGCCGCGAAAGCGTGGGCGGCCTCGATGATCGGGTCGGCGCCGTCCAGGGACAGCCCCTGTCCAGCGGCCCAGTCCAGCCAGGCCTCGGCGCGGGCGTCAGACCAGTCCTCGGGGGCGATGACCTCGACCAGACGCCCGGCATGCTCGATCTCGCGCGGGGATCGGCGGACGGCGGCGGCAAGGACGGCGAAGCGGAGCTGGGGACGCATGCAGGTCTCTGGGCGGCTCTCAGGGCGGCGTTCGCCGATGCTAACGACGGATCGGGACCGCCTGCAATAAATCTGGTGGACCGCGTAAAGGTTACCCCCAAGATGTTGAGTGCAGATCGCGCTGCGTTCCGCTGGACGGAAGGCCTTGCGGTTTCTATGATCGCGCCGCTGTCGCCGGGGCGTTCCGGCCGACATGAGACGAGTGGAATTCCCGACGTGCTAGGCAGAATCTTCGGTTGGACCAGCGGCGCCACCATCGGCACCTTCTTCACCATCGCCAAGCGTGGCGAGAAGATCGGCACGGACGAGTTCGGCAACACCTACTACCAGTCGAAGGACACCGTCTCCTACGACGGTCGTCGCCGCCGTTGGGTGATCTACAACGGTTACGCCGACGCCTCGAAGGTGCCGCCGGACTGGCACGGCTGGCTGCACTACACCTACGACGAACCGCCAACCGAGCAGCCGCTGCTGCGCCGTGCGTGGGAAAAGGATCACCTGCCGAACCTGACCGGCACGCCGATGGCCTGGCGTCCGCAGGGTTCGCTGAGCGCCGAGGGCCAACGCCCCGCCGCCACCGGCGACTATGAGGCCTGGCGTCCGGAATGAAACCGCGTGGGCTGATCCTCGCAGGGCTGTCGGCCACGGCGATTCTCGCCGGGGGCGCTGTCGTCGCGTCCGCGCTGAACGACGTGCCCCAGGACGCCCGGCCGGTGCAGGACACCACGGCGGAGCTGAACCGCCAGTCGACCCCGCCTGCTGAGCAGGCTCCGGAGGCCGCGCCCGCGCCGGCCGCCCCCATCGCCATCACCGCCCCCGCCATCCCGACGACGCCCGCCGCCGAAACGCCGGCCGAGGAAGAGGCCGACGAGGAAGAGGCTGCGCCGACCGAGGTCGCCGCCGCCGCGCCCGAGCCCTCGACCACGCCCGGTCGCCGCCAGCGTCGCCGCGTCGCCATCGTCGAAGCCATCGACAAGATCACCGCCGAGCGGATGCGCTTCGAGGTCGAGGTCGGCGGACGTCCGGTGCGGTTCAATCAGGCGCTGATCTTCACCGCCCGCGCCTGCGAGGTCTCCGCCTCCGACGAACAGGTCGAGGACGCCATCGCCTATCTGGAAGTCAGCGTGCAGCCGCGCGGGACCACCCAGCAGACGGATCCGCGCCAGATCTTCCGGGGCTGGATGTTCGCCTCGTCGCCGGCCGTCAGCGGCCTGCAACACCCGATCTACGACGCCTGGGTGGTGGGCTGCAGGGCGTAATAGACCGCCTCGGTCCCGGTCATCGGTTCGAACAGTGAACGGGCATTGGGCCTGACCGGCAACGCGGCGGCCAGCCGTCTCAGATAAGCCGGTTGCGGCGTCTCGACCGCGCCGAACTGACTCAGGTGTTCGGTCAGGAACTGGGCGTCCAGCAACCGCCAGCCGCCGCGCTTCAGCCGCGCCACCAGATGCACCAGCGCCACCTTTGAGGCGTCGCGCTCGCGCGTGAACATGCTCTCGCCGAAGAAGGCTCCGCCCAGCGTGACGCCATACAGGCCTCCGACCAGACGCTCCTCGCGCCAGCACTCGATGGAATGGGCGTGGCCCCGCGCCTGCAGTTCCAGATACAGGCTGCGGATCGGGGCGTTGATCCAGGTGTCCTCACGCCCCGGCATGGAGGTGGCGCAGGCGTCCAGAACCGCGTCGAAGGCCGTGCTGACGCGCACCTCGAACGGCTCGCCGCGCACGGTCTTTCTCAGGCGTGTGGGGATGTGGAAGCCGTCCAGCGGGATGACGCCCCGCTGGTCCGGTTCGACGAGGAAGACGCGCGGATCATCACGCGCCTCGCCCATGGGAAAGACGCCCGTCGCGTAGCAGTTCAGCAGTTCGTCCGGGCCGAAACGGCCGGAGGAGGTGCTGGCGCTGAAGCCCGGCTCCTCCACGCGGCCTTACGCTTCGCCCTTCTGGCGCTTCTGCCAGTTTTCCAGCCAGTGGATGTCGTAGTCGCCCGACAGGATGTCCGGCTCGGCCAGCAGCTTCTGGAACAGCGGGATGGTCGTATCGACGCCGCCGACGACCATTTCGCCGAGCGAACGCTTCAGGCGCGCGATGCACTCCTCGCGGTCGCGACCGTGCACGATCAGCTTGCCGATCAGGCTGTCGTAATAGGGCGGGATCGAATAGCCGGCGTAGATGGCGCTATCCAGACGCACGCCCAGACCGCCCGGCGCGTGGAAGTCCGTGACCGTGCCAGGCGACGGGGTGAAGGTCTCGGAGTTCTCGGCGTTGATCCGGCACTCGATGGCGTGGCCTTCGAAGGTCACGTCGTCCTGGGTGAACGACAGCGGCAGACCGGCGGCGATGCGCACCTGTTCGCGGACCAGATCGACGCCCGTGATCATCTCGGTGACCGGGTGTTCGACCTGCAGGCGGGTGTTCATCTCGATGAAGAAGAACTCGCCGTCCTCCCAGAGGAACTCGATGGTGCCGACGCCCAGATAGCCGATGGCGGCGATGGCCTTGTTGACCGTCTCGCCGATCTTCTTGCGACCCTCTGCCGACAGGGCGGGCGAGGGGGCCTCTTCCAGCACCTTCTGGTGACGACGCTGCAGCGAGCAGTCGCGTTCGCCCAGGTGGACGACGTTGCCGTGGCTGTCGGCGATGACCTGGATCTCGATGTGACGCGGCTTCTGGAGGTAGCGCTCCATGTAGACGGCGCCGTTGCCAAAGGCGGCCTTGGCCTCGGTCTGGGCGGTCTGGACCGCTTCGACCAGATCGTCAGCGGTCAGGGCGACCTTCATGCCGCGTCCGCCACCGCCGGCGGCGGCCTTGACGATCAGCGGGAAGCCGATGGACTTCGACGCCTCGATGGCGTCCTCGATAGTCTCGACCTCGCCGTCCGAACCCGGAACGCAGGGGATGCCCGCGGCCAGAACGGTCTGTTTGGCGCTGATCTTGTCGCCCATGACCCGGATGTGCTCGGGCTTCGGCCCGATGAAGGTCATGCCGTGGGCTTCGACGATCTCGGCGAAGCGCGCGTTTTCCGACAGGAAGCCATAGCCCGGGTGGATCGCCTGGGCGCCAGTGATCTCGGCGGCGGCGATGATCGACGGGATGTTCAGATACGACTTGGCGGCCGGGGCCGGGCCGATGCAGACGCTCTCGTCGGCCAGACGCACCCACATGGCGCCGCGATCGGCTTCGGAGTGCACGGCGACGGTGGAGATGCCCATCTCCTTGCACGCGCGGTGAATCCGCAGGGCGATCTCGCCGCGGTTCGCGATCAGGACCTTGCTGAACATGGCTTTACGCCTCAAGCAGGACGAGCGGCTCGCCGAACTCGACCGGCTGGGCGTCGCCGACGAGGACCTCGGCCACCACGCCGTCGCGCGGCGCCTGGATCGGGTTCATCGTCTTCATGGCCTCGACGATCAGCAGGGTCTGGCCCTTCTTCACCTTGTCGCCCGGCTGGACGAACTTCGGCGCTTCCGGCGAGGCCTGCAGATAGGCGGTGCCGACCATCGGCGACTTCACCTCTTCACCCGAGCGGGCGACGATCGTGGCCGGGTCCGAGGCCATGGCGGCCGGAGCGGCGGCGGCGACCGGTGCGGCGGCGACCGGGGCCGGGGCGGCGGCGTAGGCCACCGGCGCGGCCGAAACCGTCACCTCGCGGGCCACGCGGACGCGCAGTTCGCCGCGCTCGACCTCGATCTCGGTCAGGTCGGTGTCGTTCAGGATGTCGGCGAGCTGGCGGACCAGGGTCGCGTCGATGTCGTATTCGTTCTTTTTCGGATCGGCCATGTGGAGCCTCTTGTTGTCCTTTAAACCGAACGGGCCACGGACGGGCTGCGTTCCTGCGCCAGTCCGAGGGCGGCCTTGACCGCAAGTTCGTAACTCATCGGGCCGAAGCCCGAAACCACGCCGGCGGCGATCGCCGACACATAGGTGCGATGCCGGAAGCGCTCGCGCGCCGCCGGATTCGACAGGTGACACTCGACGATCGGAACCGTCAGCGTTTTCAGGGCGTCCAGCAAGGCCACGGAGGTGTGGCCATAGCCGGCGGGATTGATCACAACCGCGTCAGCCTTCTCCCGGGCCTCCTGGACCCAGTCGATCAGTTCGCCCTCGTGATTGGTCTGGCGGAACACCACGGTCGCGCCCGGGGCCGTGCGTTCGCACAGGGCCTGGATGTCCGCCAGCGTCTCGCGTCCGTAGATTTCAGGCTCGCGCACCCCAAGCAGGTTGAGGTTCGGGCCGTTCAGGACGTAGAGGACGGGGCTGTCGGGCATTCGCTCGCAGAGGTGACGTTCCGACGGAATCGGATCGGGCCTTTTAGCTGAGGCGTGGCGTCAGGCAAGCGCGCGCCGCAAGAAGATTGACGCAAGGTCATGCAGATTCAGGTCAACGGCGAGCTTCGCGAGGTCCGGTCGGACACCATCCTGGCCCTGGTGGAGGAGCTGGGGCTGGACGTGCGCAAGGTCGCCGTCGAACGGAATCTGGAGATCGTCCCCAAGTCGCAGCACGCGGTCACCCCCGTCGCCGAGGGCGACCGCATCGAGGTCGTCCAGTTCGTCGGCGGCGGTTGATCCCGCCTATTTCGGCGGGCAGACGCCCCGGTCGTAGGCGCCGACGCGGCGGATGATCTCATTGTCCGTCGGCTCGATCCGGCGGCCCGAGATCTGGCTGTCCAGCACCCGGCGCAGCAGGCTGTCGAGGCGGGTGACGACGTAGCATTTCACCTCGGGCGTGGCGTGCGGATTGCCGATGCCGCTGTCGTCGGTCAGGAACAGATAGCGGCTCTGGGTCGCGGCGGCGGCGGCCCGCATCACGAACTCGGCCCGGTGTCCGACGCCGCTGGCGGCGACGGGGGTGATCTGGATGCGCCGCTCGCGCGCCTCCTGCACCTGCTCCCAGGTGGCGCCGATCCGGTCGTCATGCGGCGGGGCGTCGGCGACCAGCACGATCGAGCGCACGGCGTCGTCCCGCCACGGATAGTCCATCGCCCGCGTCAGGGCCTGATCCATGGCCTCGGGATAGTCGCCGCCGCCGTCGGCCCGCTGGGCCTCCAGCTGGCGCACCAGCTCTCCGACATTGGCGGTGAAGGGGAAGTCGCGCACGACATACTGGTCGCCGTTGTCGCGATAGACGATCAGCCCGATGCGGGTGCTCACACCCGGGTGGCGCTCGGCCAGCGAGGCCATGATCGAGGCGATCTCGCGCTTCAGATACTCCATCTCGTCGCCCATGCTGCCGGTGGCGTCGATCACCATCAGCAGGTCGAAGGCCCGCACAGCGGCGGCGCGGCGGGCGGTGCGGATCTCCACCCGGCTGTCCGGACCGACCGTCAGGCGGCGGGTGGAGCCCTCGACGGTGACATCGGCGGTGCGGCCCAGTCGATCCAGTTGCGGGAACAGGACGACCGTCCCGTCCGCCAGGGTGCGAAGCCGCAGCGGGCCGCCGTCAGGGCGGGAGACGGACACCTCCACAAAAGGCGCCGGACGGCCGTCAGCATCGCGCACCGAGACGGTGATCGCCTGGCGGGTGTCGACCCAGGGCAGGTCGTCTTCGTCCTGATCCTGCAGATAGCGGCCGACATAATCGGCATACCAGGTCGGGTTCAGCAGGTCGTCATAGTCGGCGGCGGTCAGCAGGCCTGCCTGCGCGGCCGGCGGCGTGGCCGGAGGCGTCTCCCGCGGCCCGGGCGTGGCCACGGGCGTCGGCGCGGCGATGCGCGCGTCGCCATACAGTTCGCCGGCTCCTTCCGCCCGGATCCGACTTCCGGTGACGACGACCTCGTCGACCGCGACAGCCTCATCGCTCGCGGCGGGCGGGGGCGGCGGCGGCGGCGGCGGCGGCGGCGGCGGCGGCGGGGGAGGTGGCGGAACCGGGGCCGTGGCGATGGTCGGCGCGGTCGAGGTCGAGCAGCTGATCGTGGTGATCGCGGTCGTGGTCAGCAGGACCGCGATCGCGCTTCTGACGATGAGAGACCGGACACGCATGACGACACTCCTGCACTGACGACTCGGGAGGACAGTCACGCACGTCCGCCGCCCTTTCGAAAACTGACGAAAGGCGCCGGGATTTGTACCGATAACCCCGCGTTTTGTACAAACTAACCCAATGTGAGCACGTATCAGCAACAGGGGTGTTCGCGTACGGAACCGCAAACGGGATGAGGGGTTGCGCTGGCAAATCCACAGTCACGCTGGAGGCGTGCAAATGTCCGTAGAGCGCAAACCCGGAGGCTTCGCGGGAGGCCTGATCATCGCCCTGGGGGTCGTTCTGGCCCTGATCGGTCTCACGCTCACCATAGGCGGCGGCTGGCTGATCAGCCTGGGCGGGTCCTGGTACTATCTGCTCGCCGGATTGGGCCTGCTGGCCAGCGGCGTGCTGTTGATCCGCCGCAGCTTGCTGGGCGCCGTCATCTACATCGGCGTCTTCATCCTGACGGTGCTCTGGGCGCTGTGGGAGGTCGGCATCGATGGTTGGGGGCTGGTGCCCCGCGTCATCGCCCCGGCGGTCCTGCTGATCTTCGTACTGGCCGCCTTGCCCGCGCTCAAGCCGGGACGCGGCAAGGTCTGGGCCGCCGGCGGCGCGGTCGGACTGGTCGCCCTGTTGCTGGTCGGCGGGGTCGCTTCGGCCAATGCCGCAAGGATTCGCGTGAACGGCCCGATCCCGGACGCGCAGCAGGTCGCGTCCAGCGATCCCGACGCCCTCCCGGTCGGCGCCGACTGGCCGGCCTATGGCGGCACCTACCACGCCCAGCGCTATTCGCCCCTGACCCAGATCACCCCGGAGAACGTGGGGCGGCTGGAACGGGTCTGGAGCCTGCACACCGGCGACCTGCCCGGCGACCGGCCTCTGGCCCAGAACAAGTATGCCTCCGAGAACACCCCGCTGAAGATCGGGAACACCCTCTACATCTGCACCGGCAAGAACATGGTGCTGGCGGTGGATGCGGCGACCGGCCGGAACCTGTGGAAGCACGATCCGCAGGTCAGCGATGAGTCGATCCCCTATACGGCCGCCTGTCGGGGCGTCAGCTACTACGTCGTCCCCAACGTCGCGGTGACCGAGCCCTGCGCAACCCGGATCATCTGGGGCACGCTGGACGCCCGCCTGATCGCCGTGGACGCCCGCACCGGCCAGCGCTGCGCCGGCTTCGGCCAGAACGGCCAGGTCAACACGGCCGAGAACATGGGGCCGACGGTGCCCGGCATGATCTCGATCACCTCGGCCCCGACCATCGTGCGCGGGGTGGTGGTGACGGGTCACCAGATCCTTGATGGTCAGCGCCGCAACGCGCCGTCGGGCGTGATCAAGGGCTTTGACGCCGTCACCGGCCAGCTGCGCTGGGCCTGGGACATGCTGCGGCCCGACATCGACACCACGCCGCCGGAAGGCCAGTTCTACAGCCTCGGCACGCCGAACATGTGGACCACGGCCTCGGGCGACGAGCGTCTGGGGCTGGTCTATCTGCCGATGGGCAACTCGGCCGCCGACTATGTCAGCAACAGCCGTCAACCGATCGAGCTGGACTACGCCACCTCGCTGGTGGCGCTGGATGTCACGACCGGCAAGCCGCGCTGGCATTTCCAGACCGTGCGCCACGACGTCTGGGACTATGACCTGGGCTCGCAGGCGACGCTGATCGACTTCCCCGTCAATGGCGGGACCACGCCGGCGCTGATCCTGCCGTCCAAACAGGGCGACATGTATGTGCTGGACCGCGCGACCGGCCGTCCGCTGGTTCCGGTCGTGGACATCCAGGCGCCGGGCGGCGGCGTCGAGCCGCAGATGCGCAGCCCGACCCAGCCGACCAGCCGCTATCACACCCTGCGTCGTCCGGATGATCTGGGCGAGAAGCAGATGTGGGGCATGTCGCCGATCGACCAGATGATCTGCCGCATCCAGTTCCGCAGCGCCTCCTATGACGGCTTCTACACCGCCCCGACGGCGGATCGTCGCTGGATCCAGTATCCGGGCTACAACGGCGGCTCTGACTGGGGCGGCATCGCCATCGACCCGGCGCGCGGCGTGATCGTCGCCAACTACAATGACATGCCCAACTACAACAGGCTGGTCCCGCGCGCGGAAGCCGACCGCAAGGGCTGGGCGCCGCGGGGCGAGGAGGGCGCCCGCAAGGGCGGCGCCGAGGGGGCAGGGGACCCGCAGGCCGGGACCCCCTATGCGGTGGACGTCAACGCCGGCTGGCGCATGCCCTTCACTGGCCTGCTGTGCAAGGAGCCCCCGTACGGCGGCATCCGCGCCATCGACCTGCGCTCGGGCCGGACCCTCTGGGACCGCCCGCTGGGGCAGGCCCTGAAGAACGGACCGTTCGGCATCCCGTCGATGCTGCCCATCGAGATCGGCACCCCGAACAACGGCGGGGCGGTCGTGACGGCGGGCGGGGTGGTCTTCATCGCCGCGGCCACGGATGACCTGATCCGCGCCATCGACCTGCGCACCGGCGAGACCCTGTGGACCGACAAGCTGCCGGGCGGCGGTCAGGCCAATCCGATGGTCTATGAGGTCGGCGGCCGTCAGTTCCTGGTCATCGCACCGGGCGGCCACCACTTCATGGAGACCCCCGTGTCGGATGAAGTGATCGCCTACGCGCTGCCGCAAGGCGCGTAAGGGTTCAAACGACGCCGTTGAAGGCGTAGGGACGGGGGCATGAACGCACATGCCCCCGTTTCCGCCTCCACGAACGACAGCTGGACCGTCGCCGGCCGCACCTTCAACAGCCGCCTGATCGTCGGCACCGGCAAGTATGCGACCTATCAGCAGAACGCCGAGGCGGCCGAGGCCGCGGGGGCCGAGATCGTCACCGTGGCCGTGCGCCGGGTGAATCTGACCGACCCGAACCAGCCCCTGCTGGTCGACTATGTGAAGCCGGACCGCTTCACCTTCCTGCCCAACACCGCCGGCTGCTTCACCGGCGAGGACGCCGTGCGCACCCTGCGGCTGGCGCGCGAGGCCGGCGGCTGGGATCTGGTCAAGCTGGAGGTCCTGTCCGACACCGCCCACCTGTACCCGGACATGGTCGAGACCCTGCGGGCGCTGGACCTGCTGATCAAGGACGGCTTCCAGGTCATGGTCTACTGCACCGACGACGTGGTCATGGCCAAGCGTCTGGAAGACGCCGGCGCCGCCGCCATCATGCCCGCCGCCGCCCCGATCGGCTCGGGTCTGGGCATCCAGAACAAGGTCAATGTCCGCCTGATCATCGAACAGGCCAGGGTGCCGGTTCTGGTCGACGCGGGCGTCGGCACGCCGTCCGACGCCACCCTGGCCATGGAACTGGGCTGCGACGCCGTCCTGATGAACACGGCCATCGCCGGCGCCAACGACCCCATCCTGATGGCTTCAGCGATGAAGCACGCCGTCATTGCCGGACGTCAGGGCTATCTGGCGGGCCGCATGCCGAAGCGGATGTACGCCAGCGCCAGCTCGCCGCTGTCGGGACTGATCTGAGGCCTCGGGCTGACAGCTCACCTCTCCATTCGCCCTCAAGCGAATGGAGAGGACAGACCGGCGCGCATACGTCCAAATCTGACGCACCGGCATGCGATCCTGTCCGGCATGGACCGCGACCGCTTTTCCAGCCAGTGCGCCGATCTTCGGGAGAAGCATCGCTTCGCCCTGACGCAGCAGGCCCTCGCCCGTCGTCAGGGCGACACCCGCCGCGTCCGCTCTTTCCATCGTGTGATCGTCAAATACCTGCGCGCCCTGCGTTTCGCGGCCCGCCTCGAGGCCGGCAAGGCGGGGAAATGGGTCTTCGACGACAGCCTGTGCCGGACCCATCCGCACTGTTCGCACCCGAATTTTTCCGGCGCTGCGAAAAATGCGTGCGACGCCTCGCCGCCGCCCGCCGCCCCGGGAACCAACCGCCGCCGCACCTTCCACGAACGGCCCCGACGATGGTGAAGCCGCTCCAGAACCCACATTCGCGCACTGCCTCACCTCCCCATCGCCCCTTCAGGGACGATGCACGCTCTCCCCTTGCTTTCGTCATCCTCCGGCAAGCCGCGCAGCGGCGCAGACCGGGGGACCCAGCGGCGCGCGGGAGCGCGACACTGTCGGGAGCAGAGGCGCGTCAACCTCGGCCTCCAGTATTTCGCCGCCGTCGCGGCGCCGCTGGGTCCCCCGGTCTCGCTGCGCTCGCCGGAGGATGACGACAGCAGGAGGATTTGATCGACTCCCCCCGGCCCGCTAGAGCATCGCTTCCCATCCAAGAGACCAGAGCCATGCACGACATCCGCGCCATCCGTGACAATCCCGCCGCCTTCGTCAGCGGCTGGTCGTCGCGCGGGGTCGAGGAGGCCGACGGGCTGGTCGCCGACCTGCTGCGCCTCGACGGCGAGCTGCGCGCGGCCCAGACGACGGCGCAGGACGGGCTGACGAAGCGCAACGCCGCCTCCAAGCTGATCGGCGCCGCCATGGCGAAGAAGGACATGGCCGAGGCCGACCGCCTGAAGGCCGAGGTCGAGGCGCTCAAGGCTGACATCGCCGCCGCCGAAGTCGTCGAGGCCAACGTCGGCAAGGAGCTGCGCGACCTGCTGGCCGGGCTGAAGAACATCGCCGCCGACGACGTTCCGGACGGCGAGGACGAGGCGGGCAATGTCGAGGTCAGCCGCTGGGGCACGCCCCGCGACGGCGGCCCGGCCAAGGATCACGCCGACCTCGGCGAGGCCCTCGGCCTGCTCGACTTCGAGGCCGCCGCGAAGATGAGTGGCTCGCGTTTCGCCGTCATCAAGGGCCAGCTGGCCCGTCTGGAGCGGGCGGTCGCCCAGTTCATGCTGGACACCCAGACCGACAAGAACGGCTATCTGGAGGTCAACTCGCCCTACATGGTGAAGGCCGAGGCCATGTTCGGCACCGGTCAGCTTCCGAAGTTCGAGGAAGACCTGTTCAAGGCGGGCGAGCACTACCTCATCCCCACCGCCGAAGTCTCCCTGACCAACCTCGTCCGCGAGCAGATCCTGCCCGAGAGCGAGCTGGCCGAGCCGATCCGCATGACCGCCCTGACACCGTGCTTCCGCGCCGAGGCGGGCTCGGCGGGGCGTGACACCCGCGGCCTGATCCGCCAGCACCAGTTCACCAAGGTCGAGTTGGTCTCCGTCACCCGCCCGGAGGACTCCGACGCCGAACACGAGCGGATGGTCGGCTGCGCCGAGGCCATCCTGCAGGCGCTGGAACTGCCCTACCGCAAGATGCTGCTGTGCAAGGGCGACATGGGCTTCTCGGCGCAGAAGACCTACGACCTCGAGGTCTGGCTGCCGTCGCAGAACATGTACCGCGAGATCAGCTCCTGCTCGAACTGCGGCGACTTCCAAGCCCGGCGCATGGACGCCCGCTTCAAGCGCGACGGCGAGAAGAAGACAGAGTTCGTCCACACCCTGAACGGCTCGGGCCTCGCGGTCGGCCGGACCTTGGTGGCCATCATGGAGAACTACCAGCAGGCCGACGGCTCAATCCGCGTGCCGGACGTTCTGGTCCCCTATATGGGCGGCCTGACCTCCGTCGGCGGCTGACCCGCGACCGGGACGGGGAGGGCGTCCGCCGGTCGGCGGCGTCCTGTCAGCGGAGACGGAACGACGGCGTCATCAGGATGTTACGTCGTTCCGGTCCATAAGCCGAAGGCCCTGTCCGGGCTGCCCCGAAAGACTGCCGTAAGGAATACGCCAATGCGCCTGATCGCCCTTGCTCCCGCCGCCCTGCTGCTGGCCCTCGGCGCCTGTGCGACCACGGGCGATAACGTCTCGCCGCCGCCGTCCTGGTTCAACACCTCCGGCCCGGCCTTCGAGGGCTGGGCGAAGGTGGAGGGTGACGAAATCCGCCTGTACGAGACCCGTCACGATCCGGCCCGCGGCTTCCCCAGCGACTGCGTCAGCGCCGCCCTGCCGCGCCCGGCCCAGGAAACCGTCCGCGACGTCTCGGGCCGAAAGGTCCGCGTCACCGGCCGCGCCGTCGCCTGGGCCGACCGTGACGGCGGCGAGACCTGGAACTGGCAGGGCTCGCGCATCGCCAACCTGTGCAGCCGCGACATCATCATCCTGGGCGACCGCATCGAGGTCCTCCAGTAGACCCTGGCCCGCTCGTCCCGCCGGGATCAGCTTGCCGCGTCCCGGATTTTTCGGATGCGCGACGGCCAGGTTCGCTCTAGTCAGAACCGGATCATGAGAATCCTTCTGACCAACGACGACGGCATCGAAGCCGAGGGCCTGGAGTGTCTGGAGCGTATCGCCCGCACCCTGTCCGATGACATCTGGGTCTGCGCGCCCCAGACCGAGCAGTCCGCCAAGGGCCGGGGCATCACCCTGACCGAGCCGCTGCGGGTGAACCGGCTGGGGGACAAGCGGTTCGCGGTGACCGGCACCCCGACCGACTGCGTCATCCTGGCGGTCAACGACCTGATGCCGGAGAAGCCCGATCTGGTGCTGTCCGGCGTCAATCGCGGCCACAATGTCGGCGAGGACGTCAGCTATTCCGGCACCGTCGCCGGCGCCCTGCAGGGCATGGCCTTCGGCATCCGCTCGATCGCCCTGTCCCAGAGCCTCGAGCGCTTCCACGACGAGGTGTCGGCCCACTGGGAGACCGCCGAAGCCTTCGCCCCCGGCATCATCAGCCGCCTGCTGGAGCAGAAATGGGCGCCGGGCGTGGTGATGAACCTGAACTTCCCCAACCGTCCGCCCGAGGCGGTGACCCAGGTCGAGATCACCCGGCAGGGCTTCCGTGACATCGGCGAGATGCACGCCATCCGCCGCACCGACCTGCGCGGCCGCGACTACTACTGGATGAGCTTCCGGGGCGAGAAGCAGGAGCATGCCGAAGGCACCGACCTGCGCGCCATGGACGAGGGCCGCATCTCGGTGACGCCCCTGCACATCGACCTGACCCACATGGCCAGCGTCAATGACCTCAAGAAGGTGCTGGGCGGCGCTCCGCCCAAGGCTGTGGCGGCCGAATGAAGCTGAACGACGACCGCGCCGGCCGACTGATCCTGGGCCTTCGGCAGCAGGGTGTGACCGATCCCCGCGTGCTGACGGCCATGGAGTCGATCGACCGCGCCGTCTTCGTGCACGAGAAATTCCTTGATCAGGCCTGGGAAGACCAGGCCCTGCCGATCGACTGCGCCCAGACCATCAGCCAGCCCTATATCGTCGGCCTGATGACCCAGGCGCTGGACGTGCAGCAGCGTCACCGGGTGCTCGAGATCGGCACCGGCAGCGGCTATCAGGCCGCGGTGCTGAGCCGGCTGGCCCGCTACGTCTATTCCGTCGAGCGCTATCGCAGCCTGCTCACCGAGGCCGAGAACCGGCTGCGCGAACTGGACATCGACAATGTCATCACCCGCCACGGCGACGGCGGCCTCGGCTGGCCCGAGCAGGCGCCGTTCGACCGCATCATGGTCACCGCCGCCGCGCCCGGCGAGCCGACCGAACTGCTGAAGCAACTGAAGCCCGGCGGAGTTCTGGTCTGTCCGGTCGGACGCAGCTCCGTCCAGATGCTGCACCGTTACGTCGGCCAGCCCGACGGCTCCTTCCGCCGCGAGAGCCTGACCGAGGTTCGCTTCGTGCCGCTGGTCGAGGGAACGGCCAAGGAAGGGTAGGGCGCGGGGCGATCTTGCCGCCCGGCAAGCTTTGATTAACCTTCCCGCCCAACTTTGGCGCGGTTTTCCGGGTCAGGTCGGCCCACAGGACGGGCGCTGAATCGGAGCGGGCGAATGAGACGAATGGGCGGCGCTGTGCGCATCCTGACACTGGTGGGGGCGGTCAGCCTGCTGGCGGCATGCTCCAGCTATCCCAGCGAGCCGCGCTATTCGATCTACGCCGACCAGCCGCCGGGACCGGCGCCGACCGGCCCAACCGCGCCCGCCTATCCGACCCGCCCGGTTCCGACCGGTGAGGGCGTGCGTGGCCCGACCAATCCCGCCAATGAGGCCCCTCCGCCGCGCGGCGCCCCGGTGGAGTCGATCGAGGGCGGCGAACTGGCCCCGACGGTGACGGTCGGCCCGCGCCCCTACAATGACGTTCCGACCCGGCCCTACACCGAGGTGCCCAACACCTCCTACAACGAGCCCGCCCGCCCGTACGGCAATCCGGCCGCCGGACCGGCATCGGAGGGCTTCACCTCGCCCCCGCCCCCCGCGCGCGGTCCCGCCGTGGCCGGCGCGGCCTACGAGATCCAGCCGGGCGACACCATTTCGGGCATCGGGCGCCGGTTCCAGACGCCGGTGCAGTCCCTGATCGATCTGAACGGCCTGGGCCCGCGCGCGGCCATCACGCCGGGCCAGCGCATCATCCTGCCCGAGGGCGCGATCGATATCGGCGGCGATCCTTACGCCACCGGCCCGTCGCCCCACGGTGTGACCGTGCCCAATGACGGCGTTCCGCCGCCGCCTCCGCCGCCTCCGGCCAATCTTCCGGCGCCCCCGCGTCAGCCTGCCGCAAGCGCTCCGCCGGTCACCGTGGCCGGTCCCTCTGTCGGTCTGGACTGGCCGATCCGCGGCGACATCCTGCGGCGTTTCGGCCCGGTGGGCATGGGTGAGCGCAACAATGGCGTCAACATCGGCGCTCCCGCCGGGGCCGAGGTGCGGGCCGCCGCGGCGGGTCGGGTCGGCTATGTCGGCGATGATCTGGCGGGGCAGGGCCTGACGGTCCTGATCGTCCACCGCGACGGCTGGCGCACGGTCTATGGCCACCTCGGCTCCACCACGGTGCGTGATGGCGACGAGGTGATGCCGGGTCAGCAGGTTGGCACCGTCGGGACGACCGCCGGCGACGGCCGTCCGTCGATCCATTTCGAAACCTGGCGGGTGCGCGGAGACACGCCGTCGGCGGTCGATCCGCTGACCGTGTTGCCGCGATAACGCAGGCCGTTCGGCGCGGTGTGTCGCCGCGTTGCAAAGTGTAACGACGCGCCCTAGGTTCCGCGCCTCATTTTCAGGGGGCGGCGCCGAGGGCGCGCCTCGCGCTTTCGGAGATTCACGTGCAGGAATTCATGGCCGGTCCGGGCTCGATGCTCGTCTTCATGGTCCCCATGATCGTGCTGTTCTACTTCCTGATCCTGCGGCCGCAGTCGCAGCAGGTGAAGAAGCACAAGGCGATGATCGAGGCGATCAAGCGCGGCGAGACCGTGGTTCTGTCCAACGGCATGATCGGCAAGGTCACCCGCGTCGAGAACGACCAGGTCATGGTCGAGATCGCCCAGGGCGTGAACGTCGCCGTCATCAAGTCGATGATCGCCGACGTGCGCAACCGCACCGCCGTCGCCGCCAACGACGCCAAGGCCTGATCGGTCTCCTGAAAGGTTCGGGGCAGCCCGCATGATTCACCTCTCGCGCTGGAAGATCATTCTTCTCGCCCTGTCACTGGTCTTCGGCCTGCTGTTCACGGCGCCGAACCTGCTGACCCAGGCTCAACGGGACGCCCTGCCGGGCTGGCTCCCGAAAAACGCCCTGAACCTGGGCCTCGACCTTCAGGGCGGGTCTTACCTGTTGCTGGAAGTCGATGTTCCGGCGATGCGCGACAAGCGCCTGAACAACCTGGCGGAAGACGCCCGCACGGTTCTGAGCGAGGCCAATATCGGCGTCAGCACCATCGCGCGACAGAGCGACGGCGTCATCGTCACCCTGTCCGATCCGTCGCAGATGCAAGCCGCCCAGGACGCCATGGCGGCTCTGATCAGCGGCAGCCCGCAAGGCGCCGCCGACCGCGTGGTCCAGCGTCAGGGCTCGAACCGCATCCGTTACGCCTTCACCGATGCGACCATGAACGCCATGGGCGCCGACGCGGTCACCCAGTCGATCGAGGTTGTCCGTCGTCGTCTGGACAGCAGCGGCACCAAGGAAATCGCAATCACCCGCCAAGGCGCGGACCGTATCGTGGTCCAGGCGCCGGGGCAGAGCGACCCGGCCGAGCTGGAACGCCTGATCGGCCAGACCGCCCAGTTGACCTTCCAGATGGTCGATGTCGAGAACCAGGCCCAGGCCCTGCAGAGCGGCATCATCCCGCCGGACGCCGAAGTCCTGATGGACGAGCAGGGCGTCCCCTATCTGGTCAAGCGCCGCATCCTGGTCTCGGGCGAGAACCTGACCAAGGCTGAAGTGACGACCGACCAGAACCGGCGCACCGCCATCGGCTTCCGTTTCGACGGCGCCGGCGCCCGCCGCTTCGGCGAGGCGACCGCCGCCAACATCGGCCGTCCCTTCGCCATCATCCTGGACGGCAAGGTCATCTCGGCTCCGAACATCCGCAGCGCCATCACCGGCGGCTCCGGCATCATCGAGGGCCAGTACACCATCGAGGAAGCGTCCGAGATGGTGAACCTGCTCAACGGCGGTGCGCTGCCGGCGCCGCTGAAGGTCGAGGAGCGCCGCGTCGTCACCGCCGAACTGGGGGCCGACGCCGTCAGCAAGGGCGCGCTTTCGACCGCGATCGGCTTCCTGGTCATCGTGGTCTTCATGATCCTGACCTACGGCCTGCTGTTCGGCGGGGTGTCCGTGATCGGCCTGCTGCTGAACGGCCTGCTGATCGTGGCCTGTATGAGCCTGTTCCAGGCGACGCTGACCCTGCCGGGTATCGCCGGTCTGATCCTGACCTTCGCCGTGGCCGTTGACGCCAACGTGCTGATCTATGAGCGGATGCGCGACGAAGCGCGGGCGGGACGCAGCGTCATCGCCTCGATGGACGCGGGCTTCTCCAAGGCCTGGGGCACCATCCTGGACGCCAACGTGACGACCCTGGTGGCCGCGGCGATCATGTTCGTGTTCGGCGCCGGCCCGGTGCGCGGCTTCGCCTGGACCCTGTCGATCGGCGTCTTCACCTCGGTCCTGTCCTCGGTCGTCGTGGCCCAGGTCCTGCTGGCCGTCTGGCTGAAGGTCGCCAAACCCAAGAAACTGCCGATCGCGGACGAGACCCCCGTCTTCGCCGGCAAGACCGTTCCGGCGGCGGAGTAAGACCATGCGTGGATGGCCTCTCATCAAGATCCTGCCGCAGAAGACGAACTTCCGCTTCGTGAAGTACGCCCTGCCGGCCGGCATCATCTCGACGGTGCTCTGCATCGCCTCGCTGGTCGGGTGCTTCTATCCCGGCCTCAACATGGGCATCGACTTCCGCGGGGGCGCCTCGATCGAGGTGTCCAAGCCGGTCGGTCAGGCGATTGATCTGGGCGCTGTCCGCGGCGCCGTCAGCGACCTTGGCCTTGGCGACGTCGGGGTGCAGGGCATCGCCCGCCGCGGCAGCAATGTGGATGACGGCTCGACCGCCATCCTCCGTTTCCAGGTGCCGGAAGGCCGCGACCAGACCCAGGTGGTCCAGCAGGTCGAGACCGCCATCACCGAGGCGGTCGGCGACGTGAGCTACTCCGGCGTCAGCATCGTCGGCTCCAAGGTTTCCGGCGAGCTGTTCACCGCGGGCCTGCTGGCCCTCGGTTCGGCCGTCTTCCTGATGTTCCTCTACATCTGGTTCCGCTTCGAGCCGCAGTTCGGCTTCGGCGCCGTGGCCGGCTTGGTGCACGACATGATCCTGACCTTCGGTCTGATCGTGGTCATGGGGCTGGAGTTCAACCTGACCATGGTGGCGGCCATCCTGACCGTCATCGGCTATTCGATGAACGACACCGTCGTGGTGTTCGACCGCCTGCGCGAGAACCTGCGCAAGTACAAGACCATGCCGCTGCGCGAGGTGATCGACCTGTCGCTGAACGAGACCCTGTCGCGGACGATCATCACCGGCGTCACCGCCGTGGCGGTTCTGGCCGTGCTGGCCATCTGGGGCGGCGAGGCCCTGTTCGGCTTCTCCATCGCCCTGATGATGGGCATCATCATCGGCACCTATTCGTCGATCTATGTCGGCGCACCGATCATCCTGCTGTGGGGCGTGAAGCGCGGCGGTCCGTCCGACGACGCCAAGCCGATCAAGCTGGGCATGGCCTCGCGGCCCTGATCCGGACCGCGACGGAAGACTGATCTGACGGGGCGGGTCTCACGATCCGCCCCGTTTCGCTTGTGAAGGACGCATGACCGATCTCGACGCACAGGTCCGGGAAGCCGATATCGACCGCTGGCTATCCAGTCGGTTCGTCGCTGACCCGCAGGCGCGCGCCGACCTGATCGCCCTGTACGCCTTCGAGGCCGAACTGATGGCCATTCCTACGCGGGTGACCCAGCCGCTGCTGGCCGAGATGCGTTTCACCTGGTGGGCCGAGCAGATGGACGGGGTGTTCAGCGGCGTCGCGCGCAAGGGCCATCCCGTGCTGGAAGCCCTGACCGATCTGGCTGCCCGCCACAGTCTGCCGCGCGCGCCGTTCGACGCCCTGATCGAGGCGCACATCGGCCGTGTGCATAGTCAGCCGCACGATCTGGACGCCTTCTACGTCGGTCCCATGCAAACGGCCGTCCGGATCCTGGCGGGCGAGGGTCATGACGCTGTGGCAGCCGACGCCGCCCGGGTGCGCGGGCTCAGCCAAACGGGACGCCGGGACGAGGCCAGGGCGTTGCGACGCGCCGCCAACGCGGCGCTGAAGTCCCTGCCGATCCACGCCTTCCCGGCCGTCGCCCCCGCCGCCCTGACAAGCCCCGATGCGCCGGAGTTCGTAAAGCGCCTGACGCTCGTGCTGGCGACGGCGCGCGGCCGCATCTGATCCGACGGAGCCACCGATGAACGCCCTCGCCGACATTATCCTTCTGCTGGGTCAGGTCTTCGGTCTGGCCGCCGCGCCCGCCGCCGTGACCGGCGCTGTCATGCGCAACGGTGGCCGCCCGCCGCGCGGCTTCGTCCGGGCCTTCAAGCTGGCCTATGCCCCCTGGCTGCTGGCGATGGCCGCCTATGCCGGGTTCCAGTGGTACTGGGTCTCGATCCTGGGCCGACCCAGCGGCGAGATGCCGGGGTTGGTCATGCTGGGCATTCTCGTCATGGGCGGCTACGGCGCGGTCTATTTCATCCGCGCCGCCGACGGGAAGCTCTGACCTACAGCGTCAGGTGCAGGGCCAGCAGATCCTGAACGGCCTGTCCGGACAGATCATCAATGCGGATATTGAGGGCCATCAGTAGCTCGTGACGTCACGGGGATGGACGCGGACATTCGGCGAGCCCCGGAAGGCCCAGCGGATGAAGCGGGCGGTGGACAGGGCGGCGCCTCGGGTCAGGACGCGTGGCGGTCCGAACGGGCGATCATGCATCGCCTGCGCCCAGTCCGGCAGCAGGTCGAGTCCGGCCTGCATGATCACGCCGGCGGCGGCGTCCACGGCGGGCGAGCCGATCCTGTGGCGCATGACCATCCGCGCGACCTCGCGGGTGCGGGCGTCGGCCTTCAACTGCGGGCGATAGCTCTGGATCAGCGCCTCGGCCTGAGCCCGGGTGCGGGGCAGGGGATCGGCGTGCAGCGCGGCGCCGATCCGGGCCATTTCGTCGAAATAGGCGTCCTGATCGGCCATCGACATGTCCGGCTCCGCATAGCGGATCCAGGCGTCCAGGAAGCTGATCGTCTCGGTCACATGCACCCAGGCCAGCAGGGCCGGATCGGACACCCGGTACGGCGTCCCGTCCGGCAGGACGCCCGCCAGCTTCGCATGGATGCGATTGACCTTGTCGATCATCGCCTGACCGTTCTCGGCGTGATCGTAGGTCGTGGTGGCGATGAATTTGGCGGTCCGGCGCAGGCGGCCATGCATGTCTGCGCGGAAGTCGGAGTGGTCCCAGACCCCCGCCAGCACCGCCGGATGCAACATCTGCAGCAGCAGGCCGGAGACCCCGCCGATCATCATGGTGACGACGTCGCCATTGACCCGCGCCGCCACGCCGTCGGACGGGAGTAGGGCGTCCCCGCGCCGCAGGACCGGCCGCTCGCCCTTGTCGGCGTCATTGAAGACATCGGTGATCTTCTGCCGCACAGCGCGCCGGGCGAAGTCGAAGGAATAACGCTGGTGGTTCATGCCCGTCATTTCGTGCAGGATAGGAGGGATTGAGGGGTTTCGCGACTGTCGGAGGGGAAATGAAACTGCCTGTAAATGCCGGAGTGATGCTGATTGCAGCCGCGATTCTCGCCGGGCCGGTGAGGGCACAGGAGACAGACGACGGTTGGGATCTTGCAACCGATCCCGCGACCGATTCCGTCAGCGCCAGCGTCTCCTATGCGTCCGGGGCGTCCATCATCGTCCTGTGTCGCGCCGGAACCTTGCTGACCGGCATCTCCGGGACGCCCCTGTCGCGCGACTCTTCGCGTCGGGCCCTGCTCACGCGGGGCGATGATTTCTCCACGGAGGGGCAATGGGACCGCTCCGCTGACGGCAGGCTTGGCCTGAGCAATGCCCCGATGACAGCCCGCTTTCTCCGTCTGGGCGGGTCTGTGACGCTTCAGTCCATCGACGGGGATCCCGCGCCGTTCAACGTCGCTTTCGCCCTTCCGGCGTCAGGGGCCGTGGTGGATCAGGTTCTGACGGCCTGCGATCAGCCCCTGACCCGCGAACACGATCGGGCGACGGACGTGTCGGATCTATTGCTGCAGGGGTTAGCGATAGAGATGCCGGCGACGGCGGCCCCGAGGACCGGCGGCGTGCAAGCCATCTCGCTGACCTGCCTGATCGCGGGCGGGCGGCTGACCGGATGTGTCTCGGAGAGCCAGCAGCCGCCGAACCCCGAGGGCGGAGCCGCGACGGCGCGGCGCGCGAACGGCGAGCGTGCACGGTTCAGCAACGAGGCGGCGGCGGAGGGCGGACGCGTCGAGATCGTGGTGACCGGCGCGCGGATCAGGAGGTAGGCGGGGCTGAAAGGGGCTCAGGCCTGACCGGCCGGCGGCTGCAGGCTCAGGATCTTGCGATCCAGCCGGGCCACCTCGTCCTCCAGCCGCGCCTTTTCCGACGCCATATCGACGGGCGTGCCGTCGTCATAGGCGATCTGCGCGCCCTTGGAGATCAGGTCGAGGCGGTAGATCAGGGTCGTGCGGCGGTCGATCAGCCGGCCCAGTTCGGTCTGTTCCGCCATCAGTTCGCGTCCCGCCAGGCCTTCAGGGCCTCCAGTCCCCGGACGCTCATCAACCGCTTCTTGGCCCGACCGCGTTCCTTGGGATGGATGCGATTGCCGTCGGCGTCCTTGCGCGGCGCCTCCAGCGGCGGCAGCAGGCCGTAGTTGATGTTCATCGGCTGGAATTTGGAGCCTTCCATGTGGCCCCCGGTGATGTGCTCGACCAGGGCGCCCATAGCCGTCTCCGGCGGCGGCGCGGACAGCTCGCGGCCCAGCGCCTGGGCGGCGGCGAGGCGACCCGTCAGCAGGCCCATGGCCGCGCTCTCGACATAGCCCTCGACGCCGGTGACCTGGCCGGCGAAGCGCAGGCGCGGCACGGCCTTCAGGCGCAGCTGCTTGTCCAGCAACTGCGGGCTGTTCAGGTAGGTGTTGCGGTGCAGGCCGCCGAGGCGGGCGAACTGGGCGTTCTGCAGGCCCGGGATCATGCGGAAGGTCTCGGCCTGCGCCCCATGCTTCAGCTTGGTCTGGAAGCCGACCAGATTGTAGAGGGTGCCCAGCGCATTGTCCTGACGCAGCTGAACGATGGCGTGCGGCTTGACCGTCGGATTGCGCGGATTGGTCAGGCCGACCGGCTTCATCGGACCATGGCGCAGGGTCTCGCGACCGCGCTCGGCCATGACCTCGATCGGCAGGCAGCCGTCGAAATAGGGGACGTTCTCCCAGTCCTTGAACTCGGCCTTGGGCCCGTTCAGCAGGGCGTCGATGAAGGCCTCGTACTGCTCCTTGTCCATCGGGCAGTTGACGTAGGCGGCGGCGTCTCCGCCCGGGCCTTCCTTGTCATAGCGCGACTGACGCCAGGCGATGTCGAAGTCGATCGAGTCGGCGTGGACGATGGGGGCGATGGCGTCGAAGAACGACAGGCTCTCTTCGCCGGTGGCCTCCAGGATGGCTTCGGCCAGTGCGGGCGAGGTGAGGGGGCCGGTGGCGACGATGACATTGTCCCACTCTTCCGGCGGCAGACCGGCGATCTCCTCGCGCACGAGGGTGACCAGCGGATGGGCTTCCAGCTTGGCCGTCACGGCCTGTGAGAAGCCCTCGCGGTCCACGGCCAGGGCGCCGCCGGCAGGCACCTGATGAGCGTCGCCGCAGGCCATGATGATCGAGTCCAGCGCCCGCATCTCGGCGTGCAGCAGGCCGACGGCGTTGTATTCCCAGTCGTCCGACCGGAAGGAGTTGGAACAGACCAGCTCGGCCAGGCCGTCGGTGTGGTGGGCGTCGGTCTTCACGCCCGGCACGCCGCGCATCTCGTGCAGGATGACGGGAACGCCGGCGTTGGCGATCTGCCAGGCGGCTTCGGAACCGGCGAGGCCGCCGCCGATGACGTGAACGGGAGAGGGGGAGGTGGTCGTGCTCATGGCGGGGTTCTAGCGGCCTCATCGCCAGATGCCAGCGCCCATTGACGGGTTCGTCCTCGCGACCGCTCGCCGCGTCCGGATGGATTTCCACTGACACCCGGCGGACCGGGCACTAGAACGGGCCGCGAGTCACGGAGAACATGATGAAAATCGCCGCCACTGAAGCCGCCTTCGAAGGCTTCCGCCTCAGCCGGCGGCGTCCCGGCGCTGTCGCCCTCTGGGGCGCCGTCTGGCTGGTCGGGCTGATCGCCATGCTGCTGGCGGTCATGCCTCTGCTGGCGCCGCACATGGGAGAGCTGGGGGCCTCCGGCGGCGATCCCGCAAAACTGTCTCCGGCGGCGACGGCGGCGATGCAGCGCATCACCTGGGTCACGATCCCCGTGCTGATCCTGCTTCAGGCCGTGCTGGCCCCGGCAGTCTATCGCGCGGTGCTGCGACCGCAGGAGAAAAGCTTCGCCTCTCTCCGCGTCGGTCGGGACGAGGGCCGGCTGCTGATCGTGGCCCTGGTGGTCGGCTGTGTCAGCGCCGTGGCCAATGTCGGCGGCGAGATCATCGTCAATGCATCCGTGGCGGGCGGCGGCATGATCGTCGGCGCGCTGGTCTGGCTGGTGGTGACGGGCGTGACGATCTGGCTGTCGGTCCGCCTGTGTCTCATCGCCCCGCTGAGCTTCCATCGCCGCCGCCTCGCCTTCGTCGAGGGTTGGAAGGTGACGCGTCCGCTGTTCTGGCCGCTGCTGGGGCTGAACATCATCGTCTTCGCCCTCGCGGCGGTCGTGGTCCTGCTGCTGATCCTGATCGGCTGGCCGCTGCAGGTGGTGATGGCCAGTGGCGGGCCCGCCTCGCCGGGAGCCGCCATCGGCGCCCTGCTGATCCTCATCCTGCTGCCGCTCGGCATGGCGATGGTCTCGACCCTGCTGTGGGCGCCGTTCGCGGCCATCTGCCGGGATATTCCCGAGTCGCGCTGATCCGGCCCTGATCCCGAGCGCGGGCGCGGACCGTCAGGCCCGCGCCTTCGCCTTGGCTTTCACCGGCTTGGCCTCAGCGGGCGCAGACAAGCTGGCGACACGCGCCTTGCGGCGCTGCTCGTGCCGGTCCAGCACCTCCTTGAGGTATTTGCCGGTCCAGCTCTTCGGATTGGCCGCGACCTCTTCCGGCGTGCCCACGGCCACGATCTCACCGCCGCCGTCGCCGCCCTCGGGACCGAAGTCCAGCAGGTAGTCGGCGACCTTGATGACATCCAGGTTGTGCTCGATCACCACGATGGTGTTGCCGTTCTCGACCAGCTCCTGCAGCACCTCCAGCAGCTTGCGGGTGTCCTCGAAATGCAGACCCGTGGTTGGTTCGTCGAGGATGTAGAGGGTCTTGCCCGTCGCCCGCTTCGACAGCTCCTTGGACAGCTTGACCCGCTGGGCCTCGCCGCCCGACAGGGTTGTCGCCGACTGGCCGACCTTGACGTAGCCCAGGCCGACCCGCTCCAGCGTCTGCATCTTGTCGCGGATCGACGGCACGGCGGTGAAGAAGCGCGCGGCCTCTTCCACCGTCATATCAAGGACGTCCGAGATGGACTTGCCCTTGAACACGATCTCCAGCGTCTCGCGATTGTACCGCTTGCCATGGCAGACGTCGCAGGTGACGTAGACGTCCGGCAGAAAGTGCATCTCGATCTTGATCAGGCCGTCGCCCTGACAGGCCTCGCAGCGACCGCCCTTCACATTGAACGAGAACCGGCCAGGGCCGTAACCGCGGGCCTTGGATTCCGGCAGACCCGCGTACCAGTCGCGGATCGGGCCGAAGGCGCCGGTGTAGGTGGCCGGGTTCGAGCGCGGCGTGCGGCCGATGGGCGACTGGTCGATGTCGATGACCTTGTCGAACATCTCCAGCCCCTCGATCCGGTCGTGGGGCGCGGGCGCGTCGGACGCATTGTGCAGACGGCGCGCGGCGGCCTTGTACAGGGTCTCGATGGTGAAGGTCGACTTGCCGCCGCCGGACACGCCGGTGACGCAGGTGAACAGGCCGCCGGGGATCTCGCCGGTGACGTTCTTCAGATTGTTGCCGGTCGCCCCGCTGATCTTCAGCATCTTCTTGCGATTGACCGGACGACGCCCCTCGGGCGGCAGCTCGATCTCGCGCTCGCCGGTCAGGTATTTGCCGGTCAGGGAGTTGGGATTGGCCATGACCTCGGCGGGCGTGCCCTGGGCGCAGACCTGACCGCCATGGACGCCAGCCGCCGGGCCCATGTCGATGACATAGTCGGCGGTCAGGATGGCTTCCTCGTCATGCTCGACTACCAGCACCGAGTTGCCGAGGTCGCGCAGGCCCATCAGGCTTTCCAGCAGGCGGGTGTTGTCGCGCTGGTGCAGGCCGATGGACGGCTCGTCGAGCACATACAGCACGCCGGTCAGGCCAGAGCCGATCTGGCTGGCCAGACGGATGCGCTGGCTCTCGCCGCCGGACAGGGTGCCCGAGCTGCGCGACAGGTTCAGATAGTCGAGGCCGACGTTGTTCAGGAAGCCAAGGCGGTCGTTGATCTCCTTCAGGATCCGCCGGGCGATCTCCATCTGCTTGTCGGTCAGCTTGCCTTCGAGGCCCAGGAACCATTCGTGGGCGTGCTTGATCGACAGCCAGGACACCTCGGCGATGTCCTCGCCCGCGATCTTCACCGCCAGGGCTTCCGGCTTCAGACGCTTGCCGCCGCAGGCCTCGCAGGGGGTCTCGGACTGGAAGCGGCCCAGCTCCTCGCGCACCCAGGCGGAGTCCGTCTCGCGCCAGCGACGCTCAAGGTTCGGCAATACGCCCTCGAAGGCCTTCAGCGTCTCGTATTTGCGGGCGTTGTCGTCGTAGACGAATTTGATCTTCTCGCCGCCCGAGCCGTGCAGAACGACGGTCTGCGCCTTGCCCGGCAGCTCGCGCCACGGCTTGTCCATCGAGAAGCCGTAGTGGCTGGCCAGCGACTGCAGCGTCTGGGTGTAGAGCGGCGAGGGGCCGCGCGACCACGGGGCCACCGCGCCCGCGTGCAGGGTCTTGTCGCGATCCGGCACCACCAGATCGGCGTCGAAGGCCAGCTTCACGCCCAGACCGTCACAGACCGGACAGGCGCCGAACGGATTGTTGAACGAGAACAGCCGCGGCTCGATCTCGCTGATGGTGAAGCCCGAGACCGGGCAGGCGAACTTCTCGGAGAAGGTGATCCGGCGCGGGCCGGTCTCGCCCTCCATGGTGTTGGCCCATTCGGCCACGGCGATGCCGTCGGCCAGCCCCAGGGCGGTCTGCAGGCTGTCGGCGTAGCGGCCTTCAAGCCCCTGTTTGGTGACGATCCGATCCACGACGATGTCGATGTCGTGCTTGAACTTCTTGTCGAGCGCCGGGGCGTCCTCGATGGCGTAGAACTCGCCGTCGATCTTCACGCGCTGGAAGCCCGCGCGCTGCCACTCGGCCATCTCCTTCTTGTACTCGCCCTTGCGGCCGCGCACGACCGGAGCCAGCAGCAGCAGGCGTTCGCCGTCGGCCAGGGCCGTCAGCTTGTCGACCATCATCGAGATGGTCTGGCTTTCGATCGGCAGGCCGGTCGCGGGCGAGTAGGGGATGCCCACTCGCGCCCACAGCAGACGCATATAGTCGTGAATCTCGGTCACCGTGCCGACGGTCGAGCGCGGATTCTTCGACGTGGTCTTCTGTTCGATGGAGATGGCGGGCGAGAGGCCCTCGATCAGGTCCACGTCCGGCTTGCCCATCAGCTCCAGGAACTGGCGGGCGTAGGCGCTCAAGGATTCGACATAGCGACGCTGACCCTCGGCATAGATGGTGTCGAACGCCAGCGAGGATTTGCCCGAGCCCGACAGGCCCGTCATCACCACCAGCTTCTCGCGCGGAATGTCGAGGTCGACGCCCTTGAGATTGTGCTCGCGGGCGCCGCGGACGCGGATGAAGTTGTGCTTTTCGGTCATGGAATCCGGAGAACGCGGAGGGGCCGGGGAGGGTCCGGCGCGACAGCGCTATATGGGGTATGTTTCGCTGAAATCAGCAAGAACATTATAGGAACCCTGACCGCCTTTCGCCAGACTGCTGACAGCAGGTGGCAGCAGCACGGTGGCGCGGGGCCTCCGGATCGGTGTCGGGGCGGTCTCCGGAAACCGCCCCGACCGTGTGATCCTAGTAGCGAACGTTCAGGCCCAGCCAGATGGTGCGGCCGGTCTGCCAGGGCTGGCTGGAATAGGCCACGTTCCGGTTGGGAATGGTGTCGAACAGGTTGGAGATGCGAGCCTCGAGACGGGCGCTGCGGTCACCACGCAGGAGCTCGAAGCTGACATTGGCGTCGACATCCAGCGAGGGCTTGTAGGTCACCGGCCCATAGACGTCGTAGGAGGTGCCACTGATCGACTGGTTCACGCCGGTGTCTTCCAGCCGGGTGAAGCTGCCGCGGTAACGCCCCCCGACGGTGACCGTCAGACGATCGTCCAGCCAGACCGACTGCCAGTCCAGATTGCCCACGAACGGCGCCGAATAGTTCTGGCGCTGGTTCTCGGCGAGCAGATCGGTCAGGGAGATGATCTCCCCCTGATAGACCACCATGGTCGCTTCATGGAGGTCGTCGTCGCTGGGATCGTAATAGTCGATAGAGCTGCTGTGGGTCTCGGACCAGCTGGTGCTGAAGGTCAGCGTATGGTTCGCGATGGGTCGGGAATAGCTGAAGTCGATACCCTCGTAGCTGCTCTCGCCGCCGTTCTCCATGCGGTAGCTGTTGACGTTGCGGGGCACGCCCAGATCGTCATGGACGATGCGCTCGACCAGCGAGCGGGAGAACTGCTTGCGGCTTTCGCGATAGATGCCGCGAAGGCGCACGTCCCCGCCGAGGACCGGGCCGGTCAGGGCCAGGGTGGCTTCATCGCTGTAAGGCGTGTCCAGACCCTGGCCGCTGTACTGGGTCGGCAGGGTGTCACGGGTCTGACGCCAGTTGTCGGACCAGACGTTCTGGCCGTTCACGACGGTGGCGGTCCGGGTCCAGGTCTCGGTGTGGCTCAGCTTCTCACGCATGGCGTAACCGAGATAGCTGCGGCCATGATAGCGGTTCAGGCCGAAGGTGGCGTTGAAGCCCCAGGGCAGGGCGCGGGCGACCGACAGGCGCGGCGAGAAATTGTGGTCGCCGAGGAAGGTCTCGTGGTCGTAGCGCAGCCCCAGCCGGACGTCATAGGCGCCCAGGGTGCGGGTCAGCTCGCCCCACAGGGCATAGCTCTGCAGGCTGACCTCGGCGTTGTAGGCCGGATAGATCACCATGTTCGCCAGCGCATATCGACCGGCGACGCAGGCGCGGTCGGTGGCGACGGCGCACACCGTCGCGGCGCTGTAGCTCGGCGCCGAATAGATGTGGGAGTCGCCCAGGCGGATCTTCTGCGCCTCCACATTGCTGAAATCGAACCCCAGACGCAGGTCGCCGCCCCACAGGGGCTGGCTCCAGGTTCCGTTCAGATTGGTGTCCTTCTGGCGCTGGTTGATCGGGCCCATGCCGCCTTCGTAACAGGTGCCGCTCAGGCACCAGTCCTCGCCCTGTGAAGGCCGGGTGTAATAGTCCTGGGCCGCCTCGCGATCATTGTCGGAGAAGGCGTAGGAGGCCTTGACCGACCACTCGGCCATGCCGCGTTCACCGGCCAGCTCCATGCGGGCCGTGGTGCCGCCGCCGTGGGTGACGATCAGCCCGTCGATGGCGCTGGAGCGGGTGGTTTCAGACCGGTAGGGGGCGTGGTTGACCTGCGCCGTGAAACGCAGATCGCCGGGCAGGTTGGTGGCCAGCTTCAGCAGATAGTTTTCGCTGGTGCTAAAGGAGTCATACTCCCCGGCGCCCAGTCCCGCCGACCAGGTGCTGGTCGTATAGGCCTCGGACAGCGAATAGGCGGCCAGCAGGCTGAGGTTCTCGTTGACCGGGAGATCGACCGAGACGTTCCAGCGCTCGCGCCCGTACTGGGGCTTGTCCGGCAGGTTGTCGGCGAGCTGCGCCTCAAGGTTGGGCGACAGCTTGTAGTGGGTGAGGTTGTCGCCGGTGTAGCTGTAGCCGGCCCGCATGCCGAACATCGGCGACGGATCGCGGGTCACGATATCGACCACGCCGCCGGTGAAGCGGCCGAACTCCGCCGACACGTTGGAGTCCCGCACGGTCATTTCGCCGACGAGGCTGGAATCGACCCAGTTGCTCTGGGCGCTGGCGCCGGCGACCGAGTCATAGTGGATGGCCGAGCCGGACGTCAGGGTTGGATCCAGCAGCTCCATCATCGAGTTCACGCCGACGCCGTCGATCAGGAACAGGTTCTCGCTGGGGCGGCCGCCCGAGATCGAGACCTCGGTCGGACGAAGATCGCGCAGACTGTCCCGGGTCGCGGCGGCGGCGCTTCGCGAGAAATGGGCAGTGGGCAACTGGCTCAGCAGCTCGTTGACGTCGCCCGAGCCGGACGCGCGATCCTCGATCGACTTCTGGGTGAAGGTGACGGAGCCGGAATCGAGCAGGTCCCCCAGGCGGTAGGGCCGACCGGCGGCGCCGCGCGTGGCATCATCGACAACGACCGTGGGCACAGCCTCTTCCGCCTCGGCCGGCTCAGCCTGGAGCGGCAGCGAAACTGACTGCGCCGTGGCGGCCCCGGCCAGCAGACAGGCGAGGGTGAGGGTGGAAGCGCCGGTCACGGCGCGGGTGCGATTGCCCATCGGGGTACTCCTGAACGATGGGCGGCCTGATAATAAGATTGAGAGTCACTCTCAAGTAAAAAGGCAGAGCTTGCTCCGCATTCCGGTCAGGTCTCCGGTGACCACGGTCGCCGGTATCTCTCGCCCGGCCCCAGCAGGACGCTGTTGGCGTTGGCCACGCCCAGTTCGAGGCTTTCGGCGATCCGGCGCGCGCGTTCCATGAAATGGGCGACGGCCACGGGCGGGCAGACCTCGCGCGCGGTCTCCTCGAAAAGGGCCAGCCAGCGGTCGAAATGTGTGGCGTCGATCGGCAGCGGCAGATGCTTCGGCATCGGGCGCCCCTGATAGACGCCGGTCGACAGGGCGACCGAGGACCAGAACAGCTTCATCTGGGCCAGATGCGGCGCCCAGTCCTCGATCCGTTCGGCGAAGACGGGGCCGATCAGGGCGTCGTCGCGGACCCGGGCGTAGAAGCTTTCCACCAGACGGTCGATCATCGCTTCGTCGATGCCGGTCTCGGCCCGGATACGATCCGTCGCCGCCTTGCGGCGCTCGGCGAGGGCATCGGCGGTGTCGGTGTGGGTCATGGCGCTGATCTAGGTCTCCCGTCCGCGCCGGACCAGTCCCGTCAGTCAGACGCGATCAGGAAGTCTCCGGCGTTGAAGGTCATGACACAGCGCGCGTCGCCGCCCGCGGCGTCCACGGTGCAGTAGTCGACCCCCACCATGTTGCGCTCGACCTTCGCCGTCGAGCGGTAGCGGCGACCGTCATGTTCGAACGCCGAGCCCATCCGCTCGCTGTGCGGGCCAAGGGCGTCCCAGAAGGCTTGGGCGATCGAGCCGCTGCAGGTGAACAGCAGGAGCTCGTCACCGCCGTCGATCACCTGCCGATAGTGGCCGGCGGCCGCCGCCAGACGAATGCAATCCGCATAAAGCCGGGCGTGCGGCCCCGTCGGTTGGCCGGCCAGCGGCGCATAGTTCGGAGGGGATGGCGGCGCCTCCGGTCCGTGGGCGCAGGCTGCGGTGGCGATCAGGGTCGTCGCGGCGATCAGCCGGAACAGATGACGCATGAACAGTCCTCCCTCCAGCAGCCTTTCACGCTCTCGTCAGGACCGCCAGACCGGAAAGGGCTTGCGCGGGGAACGATCCGCACCCATCCTTCATTCATCGAGTGAGTTCACTGGAGGCACGACGAACATGATCAGCGCACTGGAAATCGGTTTCGCCCTTTCCCTGATGCTGCTGCCCGTGCTCGCCTATGCCCTCGCTCCCAAGCCGAAACCCGTCCGCATCCGCGCTCGTGACGCTCGATCGCGTCGCGGCCCGCACGCCTGACGGCCACACCCTATTTTCTGATCTGAGCCTCGCCTTCGGGCGCGAGCGCACCGGACTTGTCGGTCGTAACGGCTCCGGCAAGACGACGCTTCTGCGCCTGATCGCCGGCCTGGCCTCGCCCGCCGAGGGCGTCGTCAGCCGGACCGGCACGGTCGCCTGGCTGGCCCAGCGCGCCGATCCCGAACCGGATGAGACAGTCGCCGACACGCTCGGCGTCGGCGCCGGGCTGGCCGTGATCGCCCGCGTCCTCGCCGGTGAGGGGACGGCTGACGACCTCGAGGTGGCCGACTGGACGCTGGACGACCGCATCGCCGCCGTTCTGGCGGATGTCGGTCTGGCCGCGCTCGACCTCACGCGACCGACCGACAGTCTCAGCGGCGGTGAACAGACCCGCCTGCGACTGGCGGCCCTGCTGCTGACGCCGCCGGACCTCCTGCTTCTGGACGAACCCACCAATCACATGGACCGGGAAGGACGCGAGCGGATCGCGGACCTGCTGGGCCGCTGGCCGGGCGGGGTGGTGGTGGTCAGCCACGACCGCGCCCTCCTGCGCCGTATGGACCGGATCGTCGAACTGTCCGGTCTGGGCGCGGCGACCTATGGCGGCGGCTACGATCTCTACGCCGAACGGAAGGTCGCTGAACGGGCCTCGGCCGAGCGGGACCTGGATGTGGCCGAGCGTGAAGCCGGACGGATCGCCCGCGAGAGCCAGAAGGCGGTCGAGAAGAAGGCCCGCCGGGATCGGGCCGGGCGGGCCTTCGCCCTGAAGAAGTCCGAGCCCGCCATCCTTCTGGGCGCCATGGCCGAGCGGGCTGAGAGCTCCGGCGCACGCGAGAACCGGCTGGCTGAACGTCGGGTCGAGGCGGCGGAATCGGATCTGGCGGCGGCGCGGGAGAAGATCGAGCGGGTCCGCGCGCTGGACATCCCCATGCCACCGACCGGTCTGGCCGCCGGGCGTTCAGTCCTGATGCTGGAAGACGCGGCATGGACCACGCCTGACGGCCGGCGGATCGTCGGCCCGGTGTCCCTGCGTCTGACCGGTCCGGAGCGGCTGGCCATCACTGGAGCAAACGGAGCCGGAAAGTCGACGCTCCTCAAGCTCATCGCCGGTACGCTGCAGCCGACGGCCGGGCGCGCCGAGCGTCCGGTCCGGGCCGCATTGCTGGATCAGGAGGGCGCGGTCCTGCACTCGGGCGAGACGCTGCTCGAGGCCTACCGGCGGATCAATCCGGAATCCACGCCCAATGACGCCCATGCCGCCCTGGCCCGTTTCCTGTTCCGCAATGTGGCGGCGCAGAAGCCTGTCGATGTGCTGTCAGGCGGGGAACGGCTCCGGGCGGCCCTGGCCTGCGTCACCGGCGGGGCGCATCCGGCGCAACTGCTGATCTTCGACGAGCCGACCAACCATCTGGATCTGGACGCGGTCACGGCGGTTGAGGCCGCCCTGCGGGGCTACGACGGCGCACTGGTCGTGGTCAGCCACGATCCGGACTTCCTCGACGCCATCGGGATCGAACGAACGCTGGCGCTTTAGCCCCAGCCGACGACCTCGCCCTTGCGACGCGAGGAGACCGGCGCGGCCAGAACCGGCGTTTCGGTGGGACGCCCGAACAGCCAGCCCTGACCATAGTTGACGCCGAGCCCCTTCATGATGTCGGCCTGGGCCTCGGTCTCGACCATCTCGGCGACCGTCTGGATCTTCAGTTCCCGGCAGAGGTCCAGCAGGTGGGTGGCGAGGGTCTTCATCTTGGGATCGGTCTCGATCTCGCGCGCGAAGACGCCGTCCATCTTCAGCAGGTCGACGGACAGTTTGCGCAGATAGGTCAGGGAGGCGGCGCCCACGCCGTAGTCATCCAGACAGACCTTGATGTCCGCCTCTCGCAGCGCCTGCAGGCGGCGATTTGCGCCATCCAGATCGCTGACCGCGGCCGTCTCGGTGATCTCGACCATCAGCCGCTTGCGAATCTCCGGACTGCCGGCGGTCATCCGCAGCAGACCCTCGATATAGTGATCGTTGGACAGCGAGACGCCCGAGACATTGATCGCCGCCTTGACCAGGCCGAAGCCGGGCTTGCGAAGCTGGGACACGGCCTTTTCCGCCACGGCGAGGTCGAAGTCCTCGATCAGCCCCAGCTCCTCCGCCATGGCGATGGGGCCAGTCGGTGCCTGCTGCGCGCCGCCGAAGCGGGACAGGGCCTCGAAATGATGCACCAGTCGGGTGTCCAGCGACACGATCGGCTGCCAGGCGAGGGTGAATTCGCGGGCGCGGACGATGCCGCGGAACCGGTCGGCATTTTCGACCGTGCGGCGCAGGCGCTCGCCGAAGCGCTCGCCGGCGGCCGCGCCGTCCTTGAGGCATTCCTCCAGCGCCAGCCGCAGCGTGCGGACCGCGACGGCGGCCTCCGCATGGCCGACCTCGGCCCGGCTGGAGACCGGCGACAGGTTCAGGCCCTCGGCGGCGCCCAGGGCGCGGATTTCGGCGGCCAGATCGGTGACATCGGCGCTGTCCCGCATCAGGGCGAAGCGATCCGGCGCCAGGCGGGCCGCGCTGACCCCGCCGACCGAGGCCGACTGCAGCCGGGCCTCGATCCGCTCGCTGGCCCTGCGATGCAGGTCGTCGTCCAGGGCGTCGAGCCCCGGGATCTCGAAGAAATCGACCGAGAGCTCCGGTCCAGTCCCGCCAACCGCGAGCAGGGAGCCCAGCCGCTTCAGCAGGCCGCGTGCATCCAGCAGGGGCTCGGTCTTCGGCGGCGCCGCCTGATAGGCCACGCCCTGCCAGGCCAGGGCACAGGAAACGAAGGGCGCCAGATCCGGCAGCAGGAAGGCGCGCAGGCTGGCCTTTCGGGCGCGACCGTCGCCGGTCAGCACCTCGACCTCGATGGGCGACGAACGCACGCCGGGCGCCAGGGTGACGACGGCCGCCTTTACCTGCGCGAGGCAGGAGGCCGCCAGGAAGGTCTCGAGTTTCTGGCCCGACCAGGCCGCGCCGGGATCAACGCCCGGGACCGGTCCCGCGCCAAGCGCCAGGGTGACCCGGTCGCCGTCCAGCTCGAAGAGCACGTCGGATGCGGCGAAGGCCATGCCAAGGAGGCGGGATTTGATCGTCATTCCCGATGTTTATCCCGAGGCGCGTTAAGATCGCCTTTGCAACGGATCACGCCGTTCGATTGAACGCCACGGCGCGGCCGTCGCCCGCATTGGCCCGTCCCGACGCGCCATAGGCGGACGGCGAACCGCGCTGGCCGGCGACCTCGGCGGCGATGGTCTGCACAAGGCCTTCGGAGATCACCCGGGCAGCCTCGACGGCTTGGGCATGGCGGCTCAGCACGGCCTCGAAAATCTGGGTCGCCTTGATCAGGGCCGTCCGCTGAGCCGCGGGCGCCGCGGCGATGGCGCCCGGGTTGGCCTTCAGCTGGGCCGATTCGCGACGATAGCTGTTGGCCAGCTCCTGGGTCGCGGCGACGGTCGCGGCGGCGTCCTGCGGACGGTGCGCCTCGAAGGCCTTGGACTCGTCGATGAGGCAGGCGGTCAGGCGCTCGGTCAGGTCGGTCATCTGCTTGACCCGGGCGGTGGCGTTCAGAACGGCGGCGTCGGTCATTGTTGTCCCTGCTCCTGCATCTTGATCATCTGGGCGACGACCTGGTCCGCCAGGCCGATGCCGCCCGCCTTGACGGTCTGTTTGGCCATGGCGTCGATCATGAAGCTGCGCCACTGGCCTTCGGCCTCGCCGCCGCCGAACATGCCGTCGGTCTTCAGGCCCTCGAACATCGGCTTCAGCATCTGCGACAGGAAGGAGGTCTCGAAGGCCTCGGCGGTCTCGCGCATCCGCGCGGTCTCCTGCGAGGCTCTGCCGGCGGAGCCGGGCAGGGCGGCGTTCAGGATGGACAGGTCGGTCATGCTCACATCACCTCGATGTCGGCCTGGAGGGCGCCCGCCGCCTTGATGGCCTGCAGGATCGAAATCATGTCGCGCGGGCTGACGCCGAGGGCGTTCAGGCCGTTGACCAGGCTGGACAGGGACGAACCGCCGCCCAGCATCCGCATCTGCACGCCGCGCTCTTCCTCGACCGAGACGTCCGATTGGGGCACCACCACAGTCTGGCCGCCGCGGCTGAACGGCTCGGGCTGGCTGACCAGCGGATTTTCCTGCACCGAGACCGTCAGATTGCCCTGGGCGATGGCGACGGTGGAGACCCGCACCGCCTCGCCCATGACGATCACGCCGTTGACCTCGTCGATGATCACCTTGGCCGGGGCGTCCACCGTGACCGGCAGGTTCTCGACGCGGCTGATGAAGCCGGCCATGCCCAGGCCTTCGGGAGCCCGCAGGGCGACCACGGTGCCGTTCTCGGCCAGGGCGGTGTTCGGATAGGACTGGTTGATGGCGGCGGCGACCCGCTGGGCCGTGGTGAAATCCGGATTGCGCAGCGTCAGCCGCACCTCATTCATATTGGCCAACTGAAAGCCGGTCTCCAGCTCGACCGTGGCGCCCGAGGCGATCCGGCCCGCCGTCGGCACGCCGCGCGTCACCGACGAACCCGACGCGCCCGAGGCCGAGACCGAGCCGGTCTGGATCGAGCCCTGCGCCACCGCATAGACCTGACCGTCCGCGCCCTGCAGGCCCGTGACGATCAACGATCCGCCCAGCAGGCTCTTGGCATCGCACATGGAGGAGACGTTCACGTCGATCCGCGCGCCCGGCGTGGCGAAGGCGGGCAGGTCGGCGGCGACCATGACGGCGGCCATGTTCTTGGTGTTGGCCGTGGCGCCGCGAATATTGTTGCCCAGCCGCTCGCTCATGCCCTCCAGGGACTGGCGGGTGAAGGGGCAGTTGCGCAGCGAGTCGCCGGTGCCCGCCAGACCGACCACCAGGCCGTAGCCGATCAGCTGGTTGGAGCGGACGCCTTCGATGGCGGCGATGTCCTTGATCCGCGACTGGGCCATCGCCGGGGCGGCGAATCCGGCCAGGGCGGCGGCGGTCAGGAGGGAGGCCAGCAATTTCTGCATCGGTCAGGTGTCCGGTGAACAGTCGATGCGCCACAGAATGCCAAGGTCGTGCCAGACGGAAAGTTCAATGAAAACAGTCAATGGCTGTCGAACGGTCCCGGCGCCGGCGGCAGATTCTGCCGGGGCGTTAACCAAACAGTGACCAGCCCCCGCGATGGTCGCTCATGTTCCGGAGTCGCACCGCATGAAGGTCACCGGCCCAACAGGCCCCTCGGCGTCCCAGAGCTCACGGCCCACGAAGGCCGTGGGTGGTTTCTCCGTGCCGGGCGCGGCCAGCGCGGCTCCCGCCGGCGCCCCCGCCGCGGCGTCTTCGGTATCAGGCGTCGCCGGAATGACCGCTCTGATGGCGCTGCAGGGGGTGGAGGACGCCACCGAGCGTCGCCGCCGGGCTGTCCGGCGCGGCAGCGGTCTTCTGGACCGGCTGGACGAACTGAAGATGGCGCTTCTCGCCGGCGAGGCGGGGGAGGGCGCGCTGGAGCGTCTGGGCCGTTCCCTCAAGGAAGAACGGCCCGATGACGCCGATCCCGGCCTCAAGGCTCTGCTGGATCAGATTGATCTTCGCGCGCAGGTTGAGCTCGCAAAGGCCGATCTTCGCAGAAACGTCGCCTGATCCGGCGAAATATTGCCCTGAAACACCCGCGCCGCGCGACGGGTGATGAAGAAATGTCACGGTCAGGGCTGCGGATTAATCTTTATCGCTCACGCTCGCGAGAGGCGTGTTGCCGCGACTCCCTCGCATCCGTATACGCAGCGATGCGCCACAGGGGGGCGCTGTTTAAGAGCGTGAGTGCGATGAACGCATTGGCGTCCGTGATCGAGCCGGCTTCGTACAAGCCGTCCGACGACGAGCCGTTCATGAATGAGCGGCAGCTGTCCTATTTCAAGGGCAAGCTCATGGACTGGAAGGATGACATCCTTCGCGAGTCCAAGGGCACCGTGACCAACCTGAAGGCCGAGACGGAGAATCATCCGGACATCGTCGATCGGGCGTCTTCGGAGTCCGACCGCGCGCTGGAGCTGCGCACCCGGGACCGTCAGCGCAAGCTGATCTCCAAGATCGACGACGCCCTGCGCCGGATCGAGGACGGCTCCTACGGCTACTGCGAGGAAACCGGCGAGCCGATCAGCCTTGGCCGTCTCGAAGCCCGCCCGACGGCGACCCTGTCGGTCGAGGCCCAGGAACGCCACGAGCGCCGCGAGCGGGTCCACCGCGACGACTGATCGTTCAGGCGGTCAGCGCCGCCTGGATGTCCGTCTGATTGAAGTCCGCGCCCTTGTAGAGCAGGGGCGCGCCAAGCTCCTTAGCCAGGGCATAGGCGAAGCAGTCGCCCATATTGAGTCGGGCGCGCGTGCGCTTGCCCCAGTCCGCCTCCGCGCCGCAGGCCAACAGGGTCGTTGCATGGGTCACTGGCGTGATCCTGATCGCCAGTCCGCTGATCACCTCGTTCAGCTCGACGAGACCCGCATCTCCACGCAATCCGCGAAGGCGCGTCGCCGCCTCCCAGTAGCCGACCGGGGAAAGCCGGACATCATCGTCCATCAGCATCCGCTCGCGGAAAGCATCGGCCTCAGGTTCATCCAGCAGGATCGCGACAAGCGCCGACGCATCGACCACGATCACTTCGGCAACCCGTCTTCGTCATAGAAGTCGTCGTCGCTCAGCAGAGGGCCCACGACCGGCAGAGCGTTGAAACGCCTGACCGCCTCCTGAACAGCGCGTCGGCGTTTATCGATATCCGCCTCACGCGCCGCCGTCAGCCGCTCATCCCGTTCGCGGACCATTTCCTCGACGAGATCGGTGATGGACTTGCCCTCAAGACGCGCCAGTTCACGCAGGCGTTCCGCGACTTCGGGCTTACGGATTTGCACAGGGGCGTTCATGACGGCGCTTAGCCTATCATGAACGACGTTCTGTCCCAAGTCGGAGCCAAGCCACGCCTTGACTTCGCCGGGTTGCAGCGCGACCTACGCGCCTCGCATTCCAAGGTTGCTCTTCCCATGACCGTCAAGGTTCGTTTTGCCCCGTCGCCGACGGGTAAGCTGCACGTCGGCAACGTCCGCACCGCTCTCGTGAACTGGATGTTCGCAAAAGGGCAGGGCGGTTCGTTCGTCCTGCGCATCGACGATACCGACCTGGCGCGCTCCACGCCCGAGTTCGAACAGGGCATCGAGGATGACCTGACCTGGCTGGGTCTGGTCTGGGACGAGCGGGACAACCAGTCGAAGCGGTTCGACCGCTACGAGGAAGCCGCCGCGCGCCTGAAGGCCTCGGGTCGCCTCTACGCCTGCTACGAAACCTCCGAAGAGCTGGATCGCCGCCGCAAGGTGCAGCTGTCGCGCGGCCTGCCGCCGATCTACGACCGCGCCGCGCTCGAGCTGACGGACGCCGAGAAGGCCGCCTATGAGGCCGAGGGCCGCCGCCCGCACTGGCGCTTCAAGCTGGAAGGCAAGCGCGTCGCCTGGGAAGACCTGGCCCGCGGCCACGCCGAGGTGGACACCGCCTCGATGTCGGACCCGGTCCTGATCCGCGAGGACGGCCTGTTCCTCTACACCCTGCCGTCCGTCGTCGACGACATCGACATGGCCATTACCCACATCATCCGGGGCGAGGATCACGTCACCAACACCGGCGCCCAGATCGAGATCTTCGAGGCGCTGGGCGCGACCGTGCCGGGCTTTGCCCACATGCCGCTGCTGGTCGGCGCCGACGGCGCGGCCCTGTCCAAGCGTCTGGGCTCCCTGTCGATCAGCGACATGCGCGATCAGGGCTATGAGCCGATCGCCATCACCAGCCACCTCGGCAAGATCGGCACCTCGGACGCGCTGGAAATCGGCGCCTCGGTGCAGGCGCTGGGCGAGAGCTTCGCCTTCTCCAAGATGGGCCGCTCGCCCGCCCGCTACGACGTGGCCGATCTGGACCGTCTGAACGCCCAGGCCCTGCACGCCATGGACTATGCGACGGCGCAGCCGCGTCTGGTCGCGCTGGACGCCGATCTGGGCGAGGCCTTCTGGGAGATCGTGCGCCCGAACCTGCAGAAATTCGCCGATGTGGTCGGCCTGGCCGCCATCGTGCGCGGTCCGGTCACCCCGGTGATCGAGGACGCCGCCTTCGCCGCCGCCGCGCTGGAGGTCCTGCCGGAGACGGTGGACGAGACCCTGTGGCCGACCTGGACCAATGCGGTGAAGGAAAAGACCGGCGCCAAGGGCAAGGCCCTGTTCATGCCCCTGCGCCTGATCCTCACCGGCCAGCCGCACGGCCCCGACATGGCCGCCATCGCCCCGATGATCGGCCGCGAGCGCATCGTGCAGCGCCTGAAGGGCGAAACGGCCTGAGCCGTTTCCGGATCATCGGACAGCAAAAAGGCCGCCCCTCGCAGGGCGGCCTTTTCATTTCAACGACGCGCTGGCCGATCAGGCGGCGTTGCAGGCCGTCAGTTCTTCAGCGGTCAGGGCCGTGCCCTTGTAGGTGAAGGCCGAAACGGCGCCGAAGCGGGCGACGACGCGGCGGCAGGCGCGGGTGGCGGTCTGGTTCGAACCGCCCGTGGCGGTGCACGATGCGCCTTCGCAGCGCCAGGTGGCGCCGTCGATGATGGTGCGGCCGGCCGGCGCCTTGGCGGCGTCGGTCAGGGTGGCGCTGGTGCCGGCGGATTGGGCGAAGGCGGGGGCGGCGACCAGCAGGGCCGCGGCGACGAGGAAGGCGCGCATTACAGGGGATCTCCGATGAGGTCGGGCGCGCTCTCGCACCCACCATCTCAGTGTGCGTTGTTATTCAAAACTGTCAAGAGCGCGTTGCCAAACGAAACGCGGTCACGCGACCTGATCGATGTTCACTTAACGCAGATCATGTTGCAAGTGAGGCAGATCGTCAGCCGACTGCATAAGCGCGATGGCCTCCTCGACCGTGTTCACCACGCTATAGGCGTCGCGGAAGCTGTCGGGCGTCATCTTCTGGTCGATGCCGGTTTCAATCGCCGCCAGAAGCGTGTCCCAGAAGCCATTGATGTTCAGGAAGATCACCGGCTTGTGGTGCAGGTCCAGCCGCTTCCAGGACAGCACCTCGATCACTTCCTCCAGCGTGCCGACGCCGCCGGGCGCCACCACGAAGGCGTCCGACTGGTCGTACATGATGGTCTTGCGCTCGTGCATCGAGGTCACGACCAGGGTCTCGACCTCGTCGAACAGACGCTCGCGGCTGCGCAGGAACCCGGGCATCACGCCCAGCACCCGACCGCCAGCCTCATGCGCCGCCCGGGCAGAGGCGCCCATCAGGCCCACGCCGCCGCCGCCATAGACCAGCCGCCAGCCCGCCGCCGCCGTCTGCGCGCCGAACGCCTGCGCGGCGACGGTGTAGGCCGGGTCGGACCGGTCGGAGGAGCCGCAGAACAGGCAGACGGACTTGCCGTCGAACGGCTGGATGGAAATGCTCATGAACCCTCGGGATCGAATGGGAAGACAGCGGCGGCCCCGCCGCGCTATCGGGGGCGTATTCCTAGCTGCGGGAGAGACAGGATGAAACGGGCCATCTGCACCGCGGTCGCCATGGTCGCTTTCATGGGGACCGTCGCGGGCTGCATGCCCGAGCCCGAGCGCCCGGCGCGCGATGTCGCCGGCAACACCACGGGCTGGACCCAGCCGCCGCAGATCCTGTCGGTTCAGCAGGCCGACGCCAGCCTGATCTTTTCGGGCAGCGCCGAGCCGGGCGCCCGCGTGGTCCTGCGCAACGACGAGGGCGCGGCCTATGCCGCCGCCGCCGATGCCGAGGGCCGATTCGAGATTCGCATGGCCACGCCCCGCGGCGCCCTGCTGCTGCGTCCTGAAACCCAGATCGGGCAGGACGCGGCCCTGTCACCGGACCGTCTGCTGATCATCGAGGGCGGACGCGGGCCGATCATCGTGCTGCGCGCCGGGGGACCGACCCGACGGCTGGATCCCGCACCCACCCTCGGCGCCATCGACAGCGACGCCGGCTCCCTGCTGGCCTCCGGACGAACCGGAGGGAACGCCCAGACGGTCGAGGTCTCGTCCGGCGATGACACCCTCCAGGTCCTGTCAGGCGAAGGCGGCCGCTGGAGCGTGCTGCTGGGCGCGGTGCCGCCCGGCGGCACGGTGCGGGTGGGCGAACGGGCCTTCGTCTGGCCCGGCCCCGGTGCGGACACCGGCCCCCTCCAGGTCGAGCGCGCGGGGCAGGGCTGGCGGGTCGGCTGGACCGGCGCGGGCGGCGCCCGTCAATGGACCTGGCTGCCGGATGCCGCCGCCGCGAGCTGATTTACGATCGGTTAACCAATTCGGTCGCACGGAGGGATGTCTTCTCTTCTTCGAGGACACCCACCATCACCGAACTTCTTCAGCCCGGCGTTCGCGTCGGGCTTTTTTCTTGTCGCTTGGCGTTTGCGGCCGCCTGCCGGATTCGCAGGATCCCCGCGGCGCGCCGCTCCGGCGTGTGGGTGGCCAGAACATAGGCCTGCGCCGCCCGCGCCATGGCGATCCGGCCCTCGGGATCGGCGATCAGGCGGTTGATGGCCTCGGTGATCGCGCGGGGCGTGACCGCATCCAGATACAGGGCGTGATCGCCGCTGGCCTCGCGCAGACCGCCCGTGCCGGACGAGATCAGGGCCGCGCCCGCCGCGTGCGCCTCAACCGCAGCCAGACAGAAGGGCTCGGCCCAGACCGAGGGTGTCAGGGCGATGGCGGCGGTCCGCATATGGGTGCGCACCTCGGCCAGCGGGGCCGACTTCAGGATGGTCACCCGCTCGCCATAGCGCTCCAGCGGCGTCACATGCGGCGCCGCCCAGGCCTGGTGATCCTTCCAGTCGTTCAGCATCAGGACGACGCGCCATTCCGGATGCTGGTCCAGCACGGCCGGCAGGGCCGCGCACAGGACGTCCAGACCCTTCTCGGGCATGGCCCGCCCGGCGAAGGCGATCACGGGCTCCCGCCGCTCCGGAGAGGCCAGCCAGGGCGTCGCATGGATCGGATTCGGCGCCGCCAGAGCCTTGGCCGCCAGTCCGGGATAGTCGCGCCGGAACAGATCCCGCTCCGCCTCGCTGACGAAGACAAAGCCGTCCAGCGGGTTCAGCCGCCGGGTATAGCGCCAGGCGTCGAACCGGCTTGCCGGCGTCTTCAGTCCGTTGTGCCGGTACAGCAGGTGCGCCACGCCGGGCAGGGCGCGGGTCACGGCCAGGGCCTGCTTCACCTGCTGATGGTGCTCGATCACCTCGGGTCTGAACTCACGCAGGCCCGCCAGCAGGATCGGCAGCCGATTCTTTCCGTCCGGCAGGGTGTGGACGTTCGCCATCTCGTGATCGGTTGCACCCTCGCAGCAGAAGATTCGCACCTCCTGATCCGCCAGCGGCCCCGCCAGGGTCCGCACGACCGTTTCCATGGAGTTGGGCGACGCCGCCGAGAATCGTGATCCGGACGGCATCAGGATTGCGGTGCGGACCCGCGGCCTCTGGTCATTGGCGACCTCGACCTCGGGCCAGGGCTCCGGCCGGGGGCGGGTCAGGGGAAGCAACGACGTCATGGCGAGGGTCCGACAAGGCGCCACCGCGCGGCGCCCGGATCAGGACGCCACCGACGGCGCGAAGCCTTACGCCGCGCGCACGGAAACGCCCCGCGAGGTGACGTCTGAAGGCTGGATTGTCCGGGACACCCACTTCCCGACGGCGCATGCCGTGGGAAGGATCGGGCGAATGGCTCCGCAGGTAGGATTCGAACCTACGACCAGCCGATTAACAGTCGGCTGCTCTACCACTGAGCTACTGCGGAACAGGTTTCGCTCGGGAAGGCGGGCGCTATAGCAACGGGAATCGAATGTAGGCAACAGGAAATGTCGGACTTTGAAAAACTTCCGCATCGAAAACCCCGATGACCCCCGGATCGCGGGCTTCCGCGACATCCGCGAAAGAGACCTGACCGGGCGTCAGGGCCTGTTCGTGGCCGAGGGGGAGGTGGTGCTGCGCGTCCTGACCTCCGCCCACGCCCTGTGCCGCCCCCGCGCGGTGCTGCTGGCCGAGAACCGGGTCGAGGGGCTGGCGGATGCGCTGCAGGGGTTGCCGGAGGATGTGCCGGTCTATGTGGCGGGGCAGGGGGTGCTGGACGCCATCGCCGGCTTCCCGCTGCACCGGGGCATACTGGCGCTGGGCGAGAAGCCGCCTGTGCCTGCCTTGCCGGACGCGATTGATGCCATGGGCGACGACGCCCTGATCGTTCTCGCCTGCGGAATCGGCAACCACGACAACATGGGCGGCATCTTCCGCAATGCGGCGGCCTTCGGGGCGGAGGCGGTGCTGCTGGACGCCCGCTGCTGCGATCCCTTCTACCGCAAGGCCATCCGGGTCTCGGTCGGGGCCGTGCTGCGAACGCCGATGGTGACCGGGCTGGAGCTCGTCGCGACGGTCGACGCCCTGAAGGCCTCGGGCTTCCGCGTCCTGGCCATGACCCCGTCCGCGACGATGACGCTGGATCAGGCGCCGGTCGGCGGGCGGACCGCCATTGTGTTGGGACCGGAGGGCCCGGGCCTCGATTCGCAGATCATCGCGCGTTGCGAGCCGGTCGGGATTCGCATGTCCGGCGGCTTCGATTCCCTCAATGTCGCCGTCGCGGGTGCAGTGGCCCTGCATCATTTCGCGCGTCGGGCGTAAAACGATCACCAAATCGCGATTAACGATTCATACACCTTGCTGAACTGCCGGAGCTGTGTCGCTCTGGCGGCGTCCGGGGAGGGTAGGCGTATGGTTGGCGGCATTCTCGTATTTGTTCACCGCAACGCGCGCGTCGGCATCGCCGTCGCCGTGGTCGCCGCCGCTGTCGGCGCGGCCGGCGCGATCGGCTGGATCACCGCCCCGATCGCCTGATTTCGCGGAAATCCCGACGGGAAAGCCCGGCGAAAGCCGGCGCGCTCCTTCGTGCGCCCAACGCCGACCGGCGCCGCAACCCGTTCGATAAAGGGAAATTCTCGCGATGGAGGCCTGAGCCGGAATCGAACCGGCGTACACGGATTTGCAGTCCGCTGCGTAACCACTCCGCCATCAGGCCGAGAGCCCTGGAGAAACCAAGCCGTCCATCGCGAGGCGGGTTCGCTATCAGATCGGATTGTCCGCTGCAACGCACAGACCTATAAGCGCGCCAGATTTCAGCAGGATTCTTTCAAGATGGATTTCACCGCCGCACGCAAGGTCATGGTCGACAGCCAGGTTCGGGTGAATGACGTCACCGACCGGGCGCTGCAGGCGGCGCTGCTGTCGGTGCCGCGTGAACGCTTCCTTCCGGCCGACCGCGCCTTCTCCGCCTATGCCGAGGTCGAGCCCGAGATCGCCGCCGGCCGCCGCCTGATGCTGGCCCGCGACCTGTCCAAGCTCCTGATGGCCGTCGGGGCGAAACCGGGCGAGCGCGCCCTGTCGATCGCCGGCCCCTATGCCGCCGCCACCCTGGCGCAGATGGGCCTGAACGTCACAGCCCAGGAATCGGACGCCGCCGTGTTCGAGGTGACCGGCCCGGCCCTGGCCGACGCGGGCGTCGCCGCCGTGGTCGAGCCGTTCTCGGCCCCCGCCGGCGAAGGCTATGATGTGATCGTGTCCGAGGCCGCGGTGCCCGGCCGTCCCGAAGCCTGGCTGCAGGCCCTGTCGATCGGCGGCCGTCTGGCCGTGGTCGAGCGCACCGGTCCCGCCGGCAAGGCGGTCCTCTATGTGCGGGGCGAGCAGGGCGTTTCGCGCCGCGAACTGTTCGACGCCGCCCCGCCGGTGCTTGCGGAACTGGCGCCGGAGCCCACCTTCGCGCTCTGAGGTCGTCGCTCCGACGGAGCGGCAGGCTTCGTGCGTGAAAAAAACTTAACTGGCGCGGGGCTGATCCGTCCCGCATCAGGCCATGGGATACGAAGGGCGCGATGTCCGCGCCAGGCAGGAACAATCATGCTGAACCGCTCGCGTGCGCTTACCTCGGTCGCCGTCATCGCCATGGTCACGGGCGTCAGCGCGCCGGCCTGGGCCGAGACGCTGCAGGAAGCGATCGCCCTGGCCTATCGCACCAACCCTTCGCTGCTGGCCCAGCGCGCCAACCAGCGTGCGCTGGACGAGAGCATTGTTCAGGCCCGCGCCGGCCTGCGCCCGACGCTCGATCTGACGGTCAGCGGCAGCTACACCCGTGACTACAGCGACGGCCCGCTGGTCGATCCGGACAACGACAGCGCCGCCGCCTCGGTCGGCGTCAGCCAGAACCTGTGGACCGGCGGCCGCATCGGCCATTCGATCACCGCCGCCGACGCCCAGATCCTGTCCGGTCGCGAAGGTCTGCGCGAAACCGAGCAGTCGGTTCTGGCCCTGGTGATCCAGTCCTATGCCGATGTGATTCGCGACGGCGAGATCCTGCGCATCCGCGAGGCCAACCTCGGCGTCCTGCGCCGTCAGCTCGACGAATCGACCGCCCGCTTCGAGGTCGGCGAGATCACCCGCACCGACGTCGCCCAGTCCGAGGCCCGTCTGGCCCAGTCGGAAGCCGATCTGGCCAACGCCCGCGCCCAGTTGTCCGTGTCGCGCGCCGCCTACGCCGCCGTCGTCGGCCAGAGCCCTGGTGATCTGGCTCCCATGCCGGTCCTGCCGGGCGTGCCCTCCGATTTCGACAGCGCGCTGGATGTGGCCCTGATCGACAACCCGTCCATCCGCGCCGCCGGCTATGACCTGCAGGCCGCCGAGGCCAATGTCGCCGCCGCCAAGGCCGAGTATCTGCCGTCCCTGCGCGCCACCGCCAGCTACGGCGGCGCCAACAACGACTTCGACCGTTTCGGCGACATCGCCGACAACACCCGCCTGACCGCGGGGGCCACCCTGTCGGTGCCGCTGTTCACCGGCGGCCTGAACTCGTCGCGTGTCGCCCAGGCCCTGGAACGCGCCAACGCCGCCCAGATCGCCGTCGAGGGCGAGCGCCGCAACACCCTGCAGTCGGTCAGCTCGGCCTATGCCCAGTCGATTTCGGCCCGTTCCACTCTCCAGGCCGGTCAGGAAGCGGTTCGCGCCGCCACCGTCGCCGCCGAGGGCGTGCGTCAGGAAGCCCAGGTCGGCCTGCGCACCACGCTGGACGTGCTGAACCAGGAGCTGGAGCTGCGCAACGCCGAGGTCACCCTGGCCAGCGCCCGCCGCAACGAATACGTGGCCCAGGCCAATCTGCTGGCCGCCATGGGCAAGCTGGAAGGCCCGGATCTGGATCCGACCCTCGAGGCCTATGACCCCGCCGCCAACTACAACCGCGTCCGCAACCGTGGCGGCCTGCCGTGGGACGGCGTGCTGGAGACCATCGACCGCGTCGCCGCGCCGCCGATCGTGCCGGCCGCGGATGCCGAGGACGCACCTCTCGACGCCCAGCTGAAATCGGAGATCGTGCGGACCGCTCCGCGCGACTGATTTCGGACGCTCGCTCGCCTGTTTGGGGAAAACGCCCGTTGATTCCGGCGGGCGTTGATGCGACGACATTTCCGTGGGGAGGGGCCCGCCTTTCCCCATCCGCAATTCGTTCAGTCCGCACGCACATGCGTTCGCCCGGGATTTCGACATGACCGACCAGACCGCCCAGGAACCGACGATGGAGGAAATCCTGGCGTCGATCCGCCGGATCATCTCCGAGGATGACGCGCCGGCCGAGACCGCCGCCGCGCCCGCCGCTGCGCCGGAACCCGCGCCTGCGCCGGCTCCCGAGCCTGAACCCGCGCCGGTCGTTGAGGTCGCCGCGCCTGCGCCCGCGCCGGAGCCGGAACCCGAAGCGGTCGAGGACGATGTCCTCGAGCTGACCGAGACCTATGAGGCGCCGACCGAAAGCATCGGCGATCTGGACGTGTCCGCCGCCGAGCCCGAGCCGTTCCCGGCCGAACCCGTCAGCGAGTCGGCTTTCGCCCCGCCGCCGGAGGTCCACACGCCGGAGCATCCGTCGGTCCCGACGACCAGCTACGACTCGCTCGTCGGCGAAAGCGCCGCCGCCAGCGCCGCCTCGGCCTTCGCCGGTCTGGCCGCCAGCTTCCAGAAGCCCGCCGCTCCGGCCCCCGCCGGCGGTCCGGACCTCAACTTCATCAGCGGCAACAGCGTCGAGGCCATGGTCGCCGACATGCTGCGCCCGCTTCTGAAGGAATGGCTCGACGCCAACCTGCCGGGAATCGTCGAGGCCCAGGTACGCAAGGAAGTCGAACGCATCGCCCGCTCGGCCGGCTAGCCTTCACCTGCGCACCGATCTTCACTAGATCATTCCAGGGCGGCTCCGGCGGGGCCGCCCTTTCGCTTTTCTCGCCCGCCCTCAAGCAGCGAGGCCCCGCCGGGCCGAGCGCCAGGGCAAAAGAAGATGACTATGCTCGACAAGACCTTCGATCCAAAAGCGGCCGAACCGCGCCTTTACGCCCAGTGGGAAGAGAGCGGCCTGTTCGCCCCCCGCGCGGCGGTAGCGACCGACGGCGCGGCCGACGCCTATTCGATCGTCATCCCGCCGCCCAACGTGACGGGGTCGCTGCACATCGGCCACGCGCTGAACAACACGCTTCAGGATATTCTGGCCCGCTATCACCGGATGAAGGGCAAGGCCGTCCTCTGGCTGCCGGGCACCGACCACGCGGGCATCGCCACCCAGATGGTCGTCGAGCGCCAGCTGGCCGCCGCCGGCAACGCGGGGCGGCGCGAGATGGGCCGCGAGGCCTTCGTCGACAAGGTCTGGGAATGGAAGGCCGAGTCGGGCGGAACCATCGTCCGCCAGCTGCGCCGTCTCGGCTCGTCCTGCGACTGGTCGCGTGAGCGTTTCACTCTCGACGAGGGCCTGAACGCCGCCGTCCGCAAGGTCTTCGTCCAGCTGCACAAGGACGGCCTGATCTACCGCGACAAGCGTCTGGTGAACTGGGATCCACATTTCCAGACCGCCATCTCGGACCTTGAGGTCGAGCAGAAGGAAGTCGACGGCGCCTACTGGCATTTCGCCTATCCGCTGGCCGATGGCGTCACCTACCAGCACCCGGTCGCCTTCGATGACGAGGGCAAGGCCACCGAGTTCGAGGCCCGCGACTACATCGTCGTCGCCACCACCCGGCCTGAGACCATGCTGGGCGACACCGGCGTCGCCGTGCATCCGACCGACGAACGCTACGCCGGTCTGATCGGCAAGTTCGTGACCCTGCCCATTGTCGGCCGTCGCATTCCGATCGTCGCCGATGATTACGCCGACCCGACCAAGGGCTCGGGCGCGGTGAAGATCACGCCTGCGCACGACTTTAACGACTTCCAGGTCGGCAAGCGCGCCGGTCTGGCGACGCTGAACGTCATGGACTCGCTGGCCCGCATCACCGCCGCCGACACCCCGGACGTGCCTGCCGAGTTCGAGGGCATGGACCGCTTCGCCGCGCGCAAGGCCATCGTCGCCCGCGCCGAGGAGGAGGGCTGGCTCAAGGACATCGAGAAGACCAGGCACGCCGTCCCGCACGGCGACCGCTCGGGCGTCGTCATCGAGCCCTGGCTGACGGACCAGTGGTACGTCGACGCCCATACTCTCGCCCAGCCGGCCATCAAGGCGGTGGAGCAGGGCGACACCACCTTCGAACCGGCCAGTTATTCCAAGATCTATTTCGAATGGCTCCGCAACATCGAGCCCTGGTGCATCAGCCGCCAGCTCTGGTGGGGCCACCGCATCCCGGCCTGGTACGACGCCGAAGGAAACATCTACGTCGCAGAGACCGAGGCTGAAGCCATCGCCCAGTCGGGCGGCAAGGCCCTGACGCAGGACGAGGACGTCCTCGACACCTGGTTCTCCTCGGCCCTGTGGCCGTTCTCGACCATGGGCTGGCCCGAGAAGACCGAGGATCTCGAGCGCTTCTACCCGACCAGCGATCTGGTCACCGCCGCGGACATCATCTTCTTCTGGGTCGCCCGGATGATGATGATGGGACTTCACTTCATGGATGAGGTTCCGTTCAAGCGGGTCATCATCAATGGGCTGGTCCGCGACGAGAAGGGCCAGAAGATGAGCAAGTCGAAGGGGAACGTCATCGACCCCCTCGGCATCATCGACGAGCTGGGCGCCGACCCGCTGCGCTTCACCATGGCCATCCTGTCGGGCACGCGCGACATCAAGCTGTCGAAGCAACGCATTGAAGGCTATCGCAACTTCGGCACCAAACTGTGGAACGCCGCCCGCTTCAGCCAGATGAACGAGGCGAAGCGCGTCGAGGGCTTCGATCCCGCTACCGTCCAGCAGTCGATCAACCGCTGGATCCGCGGCGAGCTGACCAAGGCCGAGCGCCAGGTGTCCGACGCCATCGAGGGCGGCCGTTTCGACGACGCCGCCTCGGCCCTGTACCGCTTCGTCTGGAACGTCTTCTGCGACTGGTATCTGGAACTGGCCAAGCCGGTCTTCCAGGGTTCGGACGAGGCCGCCCGTGCCGAGACCCGCGCCATGACCGCCTGGATGCTGGACCAGACCCTGAAGCTGATGCACCCCGTCATGCCCTTCATCACCGAAGAGCTGTGGGACAAGCTGGCGGAGGAGGGCGCCCCGCGCGAGGAGGCCATGCTGATGGGCGCCGCCTGGCCGGTGCTGCCGGACAGCTTCATCGACGCCGCCGCCGACGCCGAGATCGGCTGGCTGGTCGATCTGGTCACCGAGGTGCGCCAGCTTCGCGCCGAGATGAATGTGCCGCCGTCGGCCAAGCCGCCGCTGACCTTTGTCTCGCCGTCGGCCGGGAACGCGCGTCTGATCGACCTGCACCGTCCGCTGATCCTGACCCTGGCCCGCGTGTCCGAGGTGTCGGTCGCCGACGCCCTGCCGACCGGCGCGGTCTCGCTGGTCGTCAGCGGCGACACGGCGGCCCTGTCGCTGGCCGACATCATCGACCTGACCGCCGAGAAGGCCCGTCTGGTCAAGGAGATCGGCGTCTTCGACAGCGACATCGGCCACGTGAACAAGAAGCTGGGCAACCCGAACTTCGTCGCCCGCGCGGCGCCGGAGGTGGTCGATGAACAGCGCGAGAAGCTGGCCGAGGCCGAAGCCGGCAAGGCCCGCCTCGAGGCCGCGCTGAAGCGGCTGGAAGCGCTCTGAACCGATGAAGACGCGGCTGGACCAGCTGCTGGTCGCCCGTGGTCTGGCCGAAAGCCGGGCCCGGGCGAAGGCCGCGATCGAGGCGGGCGGCGTCACCGTTGACGGCCAGCCCGCCAAAGCCGCGTCACAGTCCGTGGCTGACGACGCGGATATCACCTTCGTGGAAGCCCACCGCTTCGTCGGTCGCGCCGCCCTGAAACTCGACCACGCCCTGACCCTGTGGCCGGTCGCGGTCGAGGGCAGGGTGGTGCTCGACGTCGGCGCATCCACCGGCGGCTTCACCGAGGTCTGTCTGGAACGGGGCGCCGCCCATGTGTGGTCGGTCGACGTGGGGCAGGGGCAGTTGCACCCCCGCATCGCCGCCGATCCGCGTGTGACCAATCTGGAGAAGACCGACGCCCGCGACCTGACGCCGGACCTGATCCCCGACGCGCCCGAACTGATCGTCTGTGACGCCAGCTTCATCGGCCTGTCCAAGGTCGTGCCGGTCGCCCTGGCCCTCGCCGCGCCCGGCGCCGATCTGGTGACCCTGGTGAAGCCCCAGTTCGAGATGGACACCCGCGCCGACGTCGGTCGGGGCGGGGTGGTCAAGGACGCCGAGGCTCGTCAGGCCGCTCTGGCCCGTGTCAGCGATTGGATCGCGTCACGCGGCTGGACGGTTCAAGCCACCGCCGAGAGCCCCATCACGGGCGGTGACGGCAACGTCGAATACCTGCTGTGGGCGACCCGCACCTAGCTCTTGCGATCCGACCGCGCCGAGGTCCGGTACCAGCCTTCCTCGGCGGTCACGAGCCGCTGGATGCGCCGGCGATCAATGGCGTCGGCCTCGGTCTCCACGCCGATCTCGGCGGTGATCTCCGCCCGCCGGAACGGGATCACCTGGATCAGCGGCGTCCCGCGCTCGAGCACATGCAGGCCGTCCTCGCCGGTGGCGATGAAGGGAAAATGGATCGGCGCCGTGTAGCTGTCGGTGTCCACCACGCCGGCGAAGCACTCGAAGGCGGGGTGCGGCCGGTTCAGCGGCGGTACGAACAGACAGCTCCAGCCCGGCGCCGTGCGGATGGTCCAGAAATTGTGGAACTTGTTCGGCGGGCGCGGCTCGTGCGGCCCGCCCGCGACCTGATGGACGCCGTGATTGCTGACCAGCGTCCGGTCGAACTGCCAGCCCGTGTCTACCGTCCGGCCGCCGTCGCGGATCTCCATCTTGACCGTTGCCGCCAGCGGGATGACCCAGCCTTCCATCATCGCGTCGAGGAAGGGCATGCAGCGCTTGACGGTCAGGCCGGTGTCGGTGATCGACCTCTGCTCCGGTGTGACCGGCGGCAGCCGCTTGAACCAGTCGGGCAGGGCGGCCCTTGCCGGCGCCGGCGGCGGGATCACCCCCTCATCCTCTGGCGCGCACACAAAGCGGATCACGGTCGTTTCGGTCATCGCCCCTCCAGCGAAGGCCGCGCCCCGGCCGAAGCAGGGGCGCGGCCCGTCCGATCAATCGTCGTCGTCGGACGAGTTGCTGCTCGAGTTTGAGCTCGAGTTACTGCTCGAATTCGAGCTGGAGTTGCTGCTCGAGTTCGAACTGCTGTTGGAGTTCGAGTTGGAGTTCGAGCCCCGGTTCCAGCGGCGCTCGTCCCGGCGCTCGCGCCAGCGGTCGTCGTTGTTCGAGTTGGAATTCGAGCTGGAATTGCTGCTCGAGTTCGAACTGGAGTTGCTGCTCGAATTGGAACTGCTGTTCGAACTCGAATTGCTGTTGGAATTGGAGTTGGAGTTCGAACGGCTCTGGGGCTCGGCGAAGGCCGACGCGCCTGTCCGCGCCTCCACATGGTCGGCATGGCTTGCCGCGGCAGCGACACCCCCTGCGGCCAGAACCCCTGCGGCGGTGATCAACGCTACTCTGTGCTTGGGCATTGCAGGTCTCTCATCGTAGGCCCACCCTGTCCGTGGATTAGCGCAGCATAATGTGTCCGGTTCCTGACACTGGTTGCAGATTGAGCAATTCGTTGCGCGAAAAAATGAAAAGCCCCCGGCGGATTGCTCCACCGGGGGCCTCCGTCACATCGCCGATCGACAGGGGGGCTGAAAAATAACCGGCGACGCGATCTCGTCAGTAGCCGTTGCAGACTTCCTCGAAGCGGGTGACCAGACGGCCGTTCCAGTCGCGCGTCCGGGTCTCGACCGTGCGGCAGCCGTAGCGGTCGCTGCGATAGTTCGACCGGTCGCCATAGCTGTAGCGGTCGCCGTAGCTGTAGCGGTCGTCCTGACGGTAGCGGTCATCGTAACGGGCGTCGTAGCTGTACCGGTCGTCATACCGGTTGTCGTAGCCTTGGTAGCTGTAGCCGCGGTCGTCATAGCGCTCGCAGTCCTGGGCCGAGCTGTTGCCGACGGCGCCGCCGACGACGGCCCCGAGCACGCCGCCCAGGATGCTGCCTTCAGTGCGGCGGCCTCGCGCGGCGGTCTGCGAGCCCGCGATGGCGCCCAGACCCGCGCCGATGGTGGCGCCCGCGGCGCGACGCTGGCCACGGTCGCTGCGGCAATAATCATAGCTGTCGCGATAGCGGTTGTCGTAACGGTCGCCGTAATTCTGGCCGTAATAGTCGTACCCGCCCTGCGCATACGGATAGCTCTGGGCCGAGGCGCTGGCGGGGACCAGCATCAGGCCGGCGGCCGCGACGGCGGCGGCGCCACAGGCGGTCTTGCTGGCGAGGGAAGCGAACATCGACGACATCCTTGATGGGTTCAGACGTCAACCGAACAATCCGGCCTCGCATCTGTTGCATCCCTTATGAGCGCGCCAAGCTGAACGGCCTTTGATCGCGCCGTTCATCTTCGTTCATGTTTCGCTTGTGGCCGCTTTGCCTCTAGAAGCCCCCGGATGACGGACACACTGACCATCGCGCGCGTGGGCGGGCAGGGCGACGGGATCGCCGCAACCCCCAACGGCCTGATCTTCGCCCCCCTGACCCTGCCCGGAGAGACAGTGCGGGGAACCGTGCGCGAGGGTCGGCTGGAAGACGTCGAAATCCTGACCGCCAGCCCCGACCGGATCGCGCCCGTGTCGCCCCAGTACGGCGACTGCGGCGGCTGTTCGCTGCAGCACTGGGCGGCGGAGCCCTATCTGGACTGGAAACGCGAACAGGTGCGGCTGGCCCTGGCCCGCGAGAAGATCGACGCCGAGGTCGAGCCGACCGTCCCCGTGCCCGCCGGCTCGCGCCGCAGACTGGCCCTGCACGCCCGGCGCGGTCCGGACGGCCGCGCGATCCTCGGCTTCAAGGCGCGCAAGAGCTGGCGGCTGGTCGAGGTCAACAGTTGCCCGGTCGCCGATCCCCGGCTGGTCGCGGCCCTGCCGGCGCTGGCGAAGGTGGCCGAACCCTTCCTCGAACATCCGAAATCGGCGCCGACCCTGCACGTCACCCTGACGCTCGACGGGCTGGATGTGGACGTCACCGGGGTTGAACGCCGGTCGGGCGGCGGCCTGTCCCGCGACGCCCAGATGAAGGCCATCGAAGCCGCGGCCGCCGCCGATCTGGCCCGGCTCAGCCTGGCGGGCGAGACCCTGGTCATGGCGCGCCAGCCGCACGTCCAGTTCGGCCCGGCCACCGTGCCGGTTCCGCCCGGCGGCTTCCTGCAGGCCGCCCCCCCGGCCGAACAGGCCATGGTCGAGCGCGCCGTCGCGGCGGTGAAGGGGGCGAAGAAGATCGCTGACCTGTTCTGCGGCGCGGGCACCTTCACCTTCCCGCTGGCCACGGTCGCGCCGGTCATCGCCGCCGACGGCTCCGCGCCCGGCATCGCCGCCCTGAAGGCCGGCTTCCGGACGGCGAAGAAGATCAAGACCATCGAGGCCCAGGCGCGTGACCTGTTCCGCCGCCCCATGGCCCCCTACGACCTGCGCGGCTGCGACGCCATCGTGCTGGACCCGCCGCGCGCCGGGGCGCTGGAGCAGACCCAGCAGATCGCCCAGACCAAGGCGACGACCGTGGTCTATGTGTCCTGCAACCCGGTCACCTTCGCCCGTGACGCCCGCGTCCTGCTGGACGCCGGTTTCCGGCTGGAGACCGTAACCCCGGTCGACCAGTTCCTGTGGTCGGCCCACGTCGAACTGGTCAGCGTCTTCCGGCGCTAGTTCGCCAGCGCCGTCGTCAGCCGGGCGACGAAATCCGGCTGACGACCGACGTCGTTGTGCCCGGCGGTCGGAAAGACAATCCGTTCCACCCGATTGCCCTGTGCCTCCAGACGGCGGGCGAGAGCACGGCTGAGAGGGGCGGGCAGGGTGTCGTCCCTGCTGGCCTCCAGCACCACCACCTTGCCCGGATAACCGTTCAGGGCGGCGGGGATGTCCACCGTCTCCAGCGCCGGAGCCAGGGTCACGCGCACGAAGGGCCGCATCAGCCCGACCTGCTGGTTCACGGTCGCGCGGGCGCCCGGCGTGGTCGTCTCCAGCACCAGCAGATCGGCGCGGGTGCGCACCGCCATCTCGGAACAGACGATACCGCCCAGCGAGTGGCCCCAGACGATCAGGCGACGGCCCTCGGCGTCCGCCTGACGGCGCGCCTCATCGGCCACCACCTCGCCTACCGCGCGGAAGTTCGCGAAGGTGTCCAGACCAGCGGTGTCGCCATAGCCGGGATAGTCGAACATCAGGACGTCGCCGAACGGGGCCAGGATCTCCGCCCGCGATCCGCCCGCCGCCTCACGCCGGAACATGTTGCCGCCGCAGAACAGGATCAGCGGCCGCGCCGCCTCCGCCGACCGCACCCGCGTCGCCCCGATCGCGCCTTCCGCATAGCGCAGAACCAGGGTCTCGGACCCCGCGGGCGGCGGATTTGAGGGCAGCCTGATATTCTCCCGCGCCAGCCGCGCATCCGGCCAGAAGAAGGCCCGCTCGGGCACATTGACCTTCACGCAGGCGGCGAGGGTGAAGGCGGCGACGGCAATCAGCCCCGTCACCCATGTCTTGCGCAGGACCATCATCGCCTCACTGAAGCGAACCTTGGCAGTTCGCGCCCGGAATCGCTGTTTGTCCAGCGCCGTCAGGCCGCGTCGAACAGGTCCATCTGCTTGCGCGCCGAGGCCGGGACACGGAATTTCGTCTCGTCCAGCAGATGCCGCGGCGCATCCAGCCCGTAGCGTTTCACCGCCGCCCTGAACCGCGTGCCGATCAGCTCCGCGACCGGCCCGGTGCCCTTCATCCGCTGGGACCAGTCGGCGTCATAGTCCTTGCCGCCGCGCGTCTGGCGGACCAGCGACATCACCCGCGCCGCGCGGTCCGGGCGGGCGTCCGCCAGCCATTCGCGGAACAGGTCCTTGATCTCCAGCGGCAGGCGCAGGGTCACATACATGGCCGTGGTCGCCCCGGCCTTGGCCGCCGCCTCCAGGATCGCCTCAAGCTCGTGGTCGTTCAGTCCGGGAATGACCGGCGCGAAGCCCACCCCGACCGGCACGCCCGCATCCGCCAGCCGGGCGATGGCCTCCAGCCGCTTGGTCGGGGTCGAGGCGCGCGGCTCCATCGCCCGCGCCAGTTTGCGGTCCAGGGTCGTGATCGAGACGAAGGCCGAGGCCAGCCCCTCGCGCCCCATGGGCCCGAGGATGTCCACGTCGCGCGTGATCAGCACCGATTTGGTGATGATGCTGAACGGGTGATTGAACCTTTGCAGCACCTCCAGGATCGAGCGGGTCGACTTCAGTTCGCGCTCGACCGGCTGATAGGGGTCGGTGTTGCCGCCTATGTGGATGCGCTTGCAGACGTATCGCGGCTTGCAGAGTTCCTGCTCCAGCAGACCTGCGGCGCCCGGCTTGAAGAAGAGCCGGCTCTCGAAATCCAGGCCCGGGGATAGGCCCATCCAGGCATGGGACGGACGGGCGTAACAGTAGATACAGCCATGTTCGCAACCTTTGTACGGGTTGATGGACCGGTCGAAACCGATGTCCGGACTGGTGTTCCTGGCGACGATCGTCCGGGCCGTCTCGGGCGTCAGGGTGGTGCGCAGCGGCGCCGCCTCGGCATCCTGATCGGTCCAGCCGTCATCGAAGGCCTCGACGGCTTCCGGTTCATAGCGCCCGGTCGCATTCGACCGCGCCCCCCGTCCTTTCGCCGCTTCGACCATGAACAGGAGGATACGCCGAAATGAGAACAAAGCAAGAACTATGAGGGCGACAAAAAAGCCCGCTCTGAAGAACGGGCCGATACACCCTCAAGCAACAAGCGCCGCGCGACGAGCGACGAGCGATAGGGAAAGAACCCGGCCCTCAGGCAGCGAGCGACCGCGTCGCGAGCGATAGGGCGAAAAAGCCCGCACTCAAGCAGCGAGCCGCCGCGCGGCGAGCGATAGGGCAAAAAGAAAGCTGGTGCGGATGAGAGGACTCGAACCTCCACGCCTCGCGGCGCTGGAACCTAAATCCAGTGCGTCTACCAGTTCCGCCACATCCGCATAGGTTCTGCCGGACCGTCTAGGCGAGGTCGCGGCAAAGGAAAAGGCCCGGGATCACTCCCGGGCCTTCTTTGGTCCTTGATCCGGAGATCAGGTCGTCGCCGGCGGCGGCGGGATGTCGCTGTCCTGCTCGTGGACCTCGACCAGACCGCGGCCGACGTGGCTCTTGCGGACGCCGTACAGGAAGTAGATCAGCAGGCCGACGCCGCCCCAGATCGGCAGCACCATCTTGGCGTCGTGCGGCAGGTTCCAGAACAGGAAGGCGCAACCGGCGGCCGACAGCGGCGCGATGATCCAGACCAGCGGCATGCGGAACGGACGTTCGCGATGCGGGTCCTTCACGCGCAGCATCATCACGGCGATCGAGACCATGAAGAAGGCGAACAGGGTGCCCGAGTTCGAGATGTCGGCCAGCTGACCGACCGGGAACAGGGCGGCGCCGATGGCGACGGCCAGGCCGGTGAAGATGGTCACGACGTACGGCGTCTTGAACTTCTTGTGCATCTTGGTCAGGCCTTCCGGCAGCAGACCGTCACGCGCCATCACGAAGAAGATGCGGGTCTGGCCGTAGATCATCATCAGGATGACCGAGGGCAGGGCCAGCATGGCGGCGACGCCCAGGGCGGTGCCGACCTGCTCATGACCAATCACGCGCAGGACGTGGGCCAGGGCCTCGTTCGAGCAGACCAGACGCTCGCTGTTTTCCGCCAGGGCGCACGCCGCGACGAAGGCGGCCGAGCCCGGCTGGACAGCCGAACCGTCAGCACCGAGCACCGGCTGGGCGCCGATGGCGCCGGCGGCGCCGAGGGCGACCAGCAGGTAGAAGACCGTACAGAAGGCCAGCGAACCGATCAGGCCGATGGGCACGTTCTTCTGCGGGTTCTTGGTTTCTTCGGCGGCCGTCGAGACGGCATCGAAGCCGACGTAGGCGAAGAAGATCGACGCGGCGGCGCCGACGATGCCCATGCCCGAATAGGCGCCGAACAGGCCGTTCGGCGCGAAGGGCGACAGGTTGGCCGACTTGATGACCGGCAGGGTCAGCACGACGAAGATGGTCAGGGCGATGACCTTCACGGCCACCAGGATGGCATTGACGCGGGCCGATTCCGTGGTGCCCAGCACCAGCAGGCCGGTTACCGACAGGGCCACGATGATCGCCGGAACGTTGACCACGCCCGCCGAGAAGTCCGGCGTCGGGATCCAGCCGTTCATCGACCAGGTCGGTCCTGCGGACAACAATGCCGGGAAGTCGAATCCTAGCCCTGTCTCGATCAGCCCGAGCACATAGCCCGACCAGCCGACCGACACGGCCGAGGCCGCCACGGCGTATTCCAGGATCAGGGCCCAGCCGACGCACCAGGCCAGCAGTTCGCCCATCACGGCGTAGGTATAGGTGTAGGCCGAGCCCGAAACCGGGGCCATGGCCGCCAGTTCGGAGTAGCAGAGCGCCGCCACGGCGCAGACGGCGCCGGCGATGACGAAGCTGAGCATCATGCCCGGGCCGGCCTTCTGCGAGGCGGCGGCGGTCAGAACGAAGATCCCGGTGCCGATGATGGCCCCGATCCCCAGAAGCGTGAGTTGGACCGGACCCAGCGACCGATGAAGCGACTTCTTCTCGGCCGTGGCCAGAATCGCGTCTAGCGACTTAACGCGCCACATGAATTACCCCTCCGACGTATTATGGAGGCAGCCCTCTCGCTGCCGTATCTGAAGCAGCCCTCTCGCTGCTTTGGGCGGACGCTAGCGGCGCGAAGGAGCGGTGGCAACGCGGTTTCCGATGCGTGAACGTGAGACGACGCTTTCGTGAACCGGCCCGTTGCCGCTAGACCGCACCCCGATGCTGCCGATCCACGCCGTTCTCGACCCTCTGAAGGCCGCCCTCGCGAAAGGGAATGTCGCCGTGCTGGCCGCGCCTCCGGGGGCAGGCAAGACCACGGTCGTGCCCCTGGCTCTGCTGGACCAGCCGTGGTTGGGCGAACAGCGGGTGCTGGTGCTGGAGCCGCGACGCCTCGCCGCACGGGCCGCAGCCGACCGGATGGCCTCATCATTGGGCGAGCAGGCGGGCGGGACCGTCGGCTACCGCACCCGCCTGCAGTCCCGCATCGGCCCGAAGACCCGGATCGAGGTGATCACCGAAGGCGTCTTCACCCGCATGATCCTCGACGACCCGGCGCTGGACGGCGTCGGAGCCGTCCTGTTCGACGAGTTCCACGAACGCAGCCTCGACGCCGACCTCGGCCTGGCCCTGGCGCGGGAGGCCCAAGGCCTGATCCGCGACGACCTGCGCCTGCTGGTCATGTCGGCGACACTGGACATCGCGGGCGTCTCGAAACTGCTTGAAGGCGCGCCGGTCATCGAGGCCGAGGGCCGGATGTATCCGGTCGAGACCCGCTATCTGGGCCGCAACCCCGCCGAGCGGTTCGAGGACGCCGTCGCCCGCGCCGTCCGTCAGGCCCTGTCCGACGAGACCGGCTCCATCCTCGTCTTCCTGCCGGGGCAGGGGGAAATCCACCGCACCGCCCGGGCGCTCGGCGATCGCCTTCCCGCCAATGTCGATCTGGTCCAGCTTTACGGCGGTCTCGACAAGGGCGAGCAGGACCGGGCCATCGAACCGGCCGCGCCGGGCCGTCGCAAGATCGTGCTGGCCACCTCGGTCGCCGAGACCAGCCTGACCATCGAGGGCGTCCGCGTGGTCATCGACGGCGGCCTCTCTCGCGTGCCCCGGTTCGAGCCCTCCAGCGGCCTGACCCGGCTGGCGACGGTCAAGGTCAGCCGCTCCTCCGCCGAACAGCGCCGGGGTCGCGCCGGTCGTGTCGAGCCGGGCGTCTGCTACCGCCTGTGGGACGAGGAACAGACGCGAGGTCTGGTGGCCCATCAGCGCCCCGAAATCCTCGAGGCCGACCTGACCGCCTTCGCACTCGACCTGGCCCGCTGGGGCGCCCGCTCGCCGGACGGGCTGGCCCTGCTGGACCCGCCGCCCGCCGGGGCCTTCGCCGAGGCGCGCAAGGTGTTGACGCGACTGGACGCCCTCGACGCCGACGGCGCCCTGACGGACCACGGCCGCCGCCTGACGAAAATCCCCCTGTCGCCGCGTCTGGCCCATATGGTCGCCGTCGCCAGCGATGAGGGCGACGCCCGGCTCGGCGCGAACATCGCCGCCGTTCTCAGCGAGCCCGGCCTCGGCGGAAACGGCGTCGATCTGGCCGAGCGCCTGCGCGGCTTCGACCGCGAGATCGATCGGTCTCCACGAGCACGGGACGCCATGAAGCTGGCTGATCGCTGGGCCAGGGCGGCCGGAGGCGGGAAGGGTGGTCACCCGGACGCAGGCACCCTGCTGGCCGAGGCCTTCCCGGAACGAGTCGCCAAGGCGCGCGGAAAGCCCGGCGAGTTCCTGCTGGCCTCGGGACGCGGCGCCTTCCTCGAGCCGACCGACGTCATGGCTCGCGAACAGTGGCTGTCCGTCGCCGAACTCGGCGGCGGCGACGCCCGCGACCGCATCCGTCTGGCCGCGCCGGTCGAATTGTCCGCCCTGGAGCATCGGCTGGAGATCGAGGACCGGCTGTCCCGCGAGCCTTCGGGCCGGATGGTGCTGAAGCGCATCCGCCGGATCGGCGCCGTGGTCGTCGACGAGAAGCTGATGGGCGCGCCCGACCGCAAGGCGATCACCGCCGCCCTCAAGACCGAGATCGAGGCGGACGGACTGAAGTCCATCCGCTGGGGCGAGCGCGCCTCGGCCCTGCGCGCCCGCCTGGCCTTCCTGTCCGCTCTGGAGGAGGGCTGGCCCGACATGTCCGACGAGGGCCTGCTGGCCGGGCGCGAGACTTGGCTGTGGCCGCTGCTGGAGAATGTGCAGTCGCTTGAAGCCATCCCCGACGGCGCTCTCAGCGACGGCCTGCGCGCCCTGATCCCGTGGGACCGCCAGCGCGCCCTGAACGACCTGGCTCCCGAGCGGCTCGAGACCCCGCTGGGCTCCGCCGCCATCGACTACGCCGCCGAGGGCGGGCCGCGCGTCGATATCCGGGTGCAGGAGCTGTTCGGGGTGAAGACCCATCCGACGGTCGGCCGGGGCACGCCGCTGACGCTCGCCCTGTTGTCGCCCGCGAGGCGTCCTATCCAGATGACGAAGGACCTGCCGGGCTTCTGGGCCGGGTCATGGAAGGACGTCCGCGCCGACATGCGCGGCCGCTATCCGCGTCACCCCTGGCCTGAAGACCCGTCCGTCGCCGAGGCCACCAACCGGGCCAAGCCGCGCGGGACATAAGATCAGGTCGACGCTTGCCTTTTCGCCCCATCCCGACTAAACGGCCCGCGCACTTCGCACGTGGGCGTGGCGCTTTCGGGGGAGAAATCCTCGTCAGCACCGTTCCGAGGGGCCATCCGGTCCTTTAACCGCCCACGCAACGTCTATCGGAAAAAGGACAAGACGATCATGGCTCTGCCTGAATTCTCCATGCGTTCGCTGCTCGAAGCCGGCGCGCACTTCGGTCACCAGACCCACCGCTGGAACCCGAAGATGGACCGCTACATCTTCGGCGCCCGCTCGAACATCCACATCATCGACCTGTCGCAGACCATCCCGCTGCTGCACCAGGCCCTGGTTGAAGTCCGCAACGTCGCCGCCAAGGGTGGCCGCGTTCTGTTCGTCGGCACCAAGCGCCAGGCCGCTGACCCGGTCGCCGAGGCCGCCAAGCGCTGCGCCCAGTACTACATGAACAACCGCTGGCTCGGCGGCACGCTGACCAACTGGAAGACCGTTTCGGGTTCGATCGCCCGTCTGCGCGAACTGGACGCCCTGCTGGAGTCCGGCGGTGAAGGCCGCGTCAAGCGCGAGCTGCTGAGCCTGCAGCGCGAGCGTGACAAGCTGGACGCCTCGCTGGGCGGCATCAAGGACATGGGCGGCATCCCCGACATCATGTTCGTGATCGACACCAACAAGGAAGCGATCGCGATCCAGGAAGCCCGCAAGCTGAACATCCCGATCATCGCGATCCTGGACACCAACTCGGATCCGGACGGCATCACCTACCCGGTCCCCGGCAACGACGACGCCGCCCGCGCCATCCAGACCTACTGCGACCTGATCGCCGACGCCGTCCTGGACGGCCTGGCCGCCGGCCAGTCGGCCTCGGGCGTTGACCTGGGCGCTGCCGTGAACCCGGAAGAGCCGATGCTGCGCGAGGCTTCGGCCCCGGTCGCCGCTGACGCCGCCCCGGCCGGCACGGAAGCTGTCGCCGCCGAGCTGGAAGCCGCCGCTGAGCCGGCCGTCGCCGACGAAGCCGCGCAAGCCGCGACCTCGGAAGCCAACGACGCCGTCGAAACCGACAAGGCCGCGGTCTAACGATCGCACCAGGGCCTTCCCTGAAGGCCTACGTCGAACTGACACACGGCCGGGGCACAACACCCCGGCCGTTACCGCATACGAATACCCCTCCAAGGAGACTGAACATGGCCGAGATCACTGCCGCCCTCGTCAAGGAACTGCGCGAGCGTTCGGGCGTCGGCATGATGGACTGCAAGAAGGCCCTGCAAGAGAACGACGGCAACATCGAAGCCGCGATCGACTGGCTGCGCGCCAAGGGCCTGTCCAAGGCCGCCAAGAAGGCTGACCGCGTCGCCGCTGAAGGCCTGGTCGCCGTCGCGTCGAAGGAAGACGGCAAGGGCGAAGTCGCCGCCGCCATCGAGTTCAACGCGGAAACCGACTTCGTCGCCCGCAACGAGCTGTTCCAGAACGCCGCCAAGTCGTTCGCCCAACTGGGCCTGGAGCACCACACGGTCGAGGCCCTGCACGGCGCTGAACTGGAATCGGGCAAGACCGTCCAGGACGAAGTGACCAACATGATCGCCACCATCGGCGAGAACATGCAGCTGCGTCGCGCCGCCCGCCTGTCGGTCGAAGAGGGCGTGGTTTCGACCTACGTCCACAACGCCGTCTCGCCGGGCGTCGGCCGCATCGGCGTGCTGGTCGCCCTGAGCGGCGAAGGCGACAAGACCGTCCTGCGCGAGCTGGGCCGCAAGATCGCCATGCACGTCGCGGCCACGGCGCCGCTGTCGCTGAACACCGACGACCTGGACCCGGCCGCCATCGAGAAGGAACGCGCCGTTCTGATCGAAAAGGCCAAGGAAGAAGGCCGCCCGGAAAACATGATCGAGAAGATCGTGGAAGGTCAGATCAACAAGTTCCAGAAGGACGTGGTGCTGTCCAAGCAGCCGTTCGTCATGGACCCGGACGTGACCATCGAGCAGCTGGTCGCCAACTCGGCCAAGGAACTGGGCTCCTCGAACCTGCACCTGGCCGGCTTCGTCCGCCTGGCGCTGGGCGAAGGCGTCGAGAAGGTCGAAGGCCCGGACTTCGCTTCGGAAGTCGCCTCGATGATGGGCGGTCAGTAAGACCGACTGTCCTCAGGGACTGAAATCAGGCCGGCGCTCGCGAGGGCGCCGGCCTTTTTTCTATGTGATTACCGAAGCTCGGCCCGCAGCCGCATCATCAGCTGGGCTGGCGGGCGGTCTGCGTAGACCACGACGGCGCGGCGAGTGTCCGAGCGACACCCAAGCCCGAGCGTGGTCATCACCAGATTGTCGCCGCTCCATCCCGCGCCTGTCAGTTGCGCAGTCGGCGTCGCCGCAACCAGCCGGACAAGATAGGGCTTCTGGTCGCCGTCAGCTCTTGTCCCGGTCGCTCCCAGAAATGCTTCCGCTTCCTCGGCCGTGAGCGCGATGACGGACTGATCTCCCAACCTGCGCAGGGCTTCAGCCTCACGGTTGAGGACGTAGGAGATGTCACCGACGGGAACCGGCTCCAGCACGGCGCTGTGTGTCGGCGTTTCCCGTACCCAGGAATCAGGGACGACGGCGGGGCAGTTAAATTGCGCCTGTAGAACGCTGGTCAGGAGCAGGGCCGATACAGACAGTTCGAGCGGCGACATGACGAGTCCGATCTTGTTGCCTCTGCACTCTGGCACCGTCCGCTGTATGTTGTCCCGCTCAAACCTGACTCGGAGCCACCGGTGAACGGCCCAGAATACTTCGATGCAGACACTGAAGACGGCGGCGGCTATGACGCTGACGACTGGTCCCGCTTGACGCCCTTCAACGGCCGCATCGCCACGCTCGACGACGTGCAGGCCAAACAGGCCGTCTTCGCCCTGAACGACACCGCCGATCCGCGCCTGATCGACATGGACCTGCCCCAGCCGGTGATCTGGTGGGAGGAGGGCGGCGAGCAAGCCGCCGTGGTCGTCCAGGCCGAAAGCCATATCGGTCCCGAGGGCGACGAGATGGACGTGCTGGGCCTGATCCTGCCCGACGGCGGGGCCGCCGTGGCCCTGATGGAGGACTGCGATCTGGTCGATGACACCGATCCGGTCTGGCGCAAGCTGGTCGAGGACGCCATCGATCCGGACGCCGCCACGGACTGACCGCCTCCGGACGATCTTCCTTTGCACTGGGGCGAGGCTTGCAGTCTTATCGCCGCCGTTCAGTGATTCAGGGGATCCGCCATGCGTCTTGCCGCCTTGTTGTCCGCCACCGCCATTGCGCTGACGGCTGTTCCGTTCGCCACCGCCGCGACGGCCCAGTCGCCCGATCTGGTCGCCGTGAACGGCATCATCGACCAGGGCCTGAACCACAGCGAGGTGATGCAGACGGCGGCCTATCTGACCGACCGGATCGGCGGCCGCATGACCAACTCGCCCCAGATGCGTCAGGCCGAGGCCTGGACCGCCCAGCAGTTCCGCGACATGGGCCTGAGCAACGTCCGCGCCGATCCGTTCGACTTCGGTCGCGGCTGGTCGGTCGTCCGCTCCAGCGCCCGCATGATCGCGCCGCGCCCGCTGGACCTGCGCGCCATCCCCATCGCCTGGACCCCGTCCACCAATGGCGTCATCTCGGGCGAGGTCATCGTCGCCCCGATGAGCACGCCCGGCGACTTCGCCCGCTGGCGTGGCAAGCTGTCCGGCAAGATCGTGCTGGTCTCGCGCCCCAACGCCGGGTCGGAACAGACCGAGGCGCCGTTCCGCCGCTGGACCGCCGAGGAACTGGCCGAGCGCGATATCTACAACATGCCCAACCACGCCGCGCCGTCGACCGACAGCCTGCGCGGCCCCGACTTCGCCCGTCAGCTGGACGCCTTCCTGCAGGAAGAGGGCGCTCTGGCCTGGGTCCGCATGTCCCAGCGTGACGGCGGCCTGCTGCACGGCAGCGGCTCGGGCTACCGCATGGACGACAAGCGCCTGACCCCCGGCATGGAACTGGGCGCCGAGGACTATCGCCGTCTCGCCCGTCTGGCCCTGACCGATGACGCGAAGCCGACCCTCGAACTGATGAGCGAAGTCCAGTTCCACGAGGAAGACACCAACGCCTACAACATCCTCGCCGACATTCCGGGGACCAACCGCTCGGGCGAATACGTCATGGCCGGCGCCCACCTGGACAGCTGGGCCGCCGCGGACGGGGCCGTCGATAACGCCGCCGGCAGCGCCGTGGTCATGGAGGCCGCCCGCATCCTGCGCGCCCTCAATGTCCGGCCCAAGCGCACCATCCGCTTCGCCCTGTGGAACGGGGAGGAGCAGGGACTGTGGGGCTCGCTGGCCTATGTCGACAAATATCTGGCCACCCGCGCCCCGCTCGGCGACGCAACGCTGGACGCCCTGCCGAACAACCGCACCTGGCGCCAACGCTGGCCGATCCAGCCGCGCGCCGGCCACGGCGATCTGGTCGCCTACTTCAACCTCGACAACGGCTCGGGCAAGATTCGCGGCATCAACGCCGAGGGCAATGTCGCCGCCGCCCCGATCTTCCAGCAGTGGCTGGAGCCCTTCCACGCCATGGGCGCCGAGACCGTCTCCATGCGCACCTCGGGCGCGACCGACCATGTCTATATGCAGACCGTCGGCGTCCCGGGCTTCCAGTTCATCCAGGACCCGCTCGACTACGGCGCCCGCCTGCACCACACCTCGATCGACACCTACGACCACATGCGGGCCGAGGATCTGCGCCAGGCCGCCATCATCATGGCGACCTTCCTGCTGAACGCCGCCAACTCGGACGAGCCGCTGCCGCGCATGCCGGTGCCGACGCAGCCGACCCCGACGGATCCGTTCCCGTTCCAGTAAGACGGATCCGACAGACGACTGAGGGAGGGCGTCGCGGCTTCGGCTGCGACGCCCTTTTCCTTTGGAGGGGGGCGCGACACCCGTTAAGCAACCTCCTCCATCCCGAGAGTGGAGCCCCCTGATGCCCATCGGTCCCCTGACCATGATCGCCATCTACATCGTCGTCTGGTGGACGGTGCTGTTCGCCGTCCTGCCGATCGGCATGAATCAGCAGGGGCAGGAGAAGCCGACCGACGGCGCTCAATGGGGTGCGCCGGAGAACCCGCAACTGAAGAAGAAATTCATCACCACCACCTGGGTCGCGGGCATCGTCTGGGCCTTCATCATGGTGCTGGTCTTCATCGGCTGGATGCCCCTGCCGCCGATGGCCCCGCCGGTCTAGGAGCCGCCCCATGACCGACCGTCTCTACCTCCTGAACCCCGACTGGCATGACGAGGCCGGCGGCCCGTGGTTCTGCCCGCCCGGAGCCTTCGTCGAAGGCGTCCTGTCCTTCTATCCGGACCTGCGCGAACAGCTCCTGATCACCTATCTGGATCACCCGCGTCCGCGCCCGCCTGTCATCGCCGAGGTCGGCGAGGCGCACCAGAGCTGCCCGCTGCTGGTGCTGGACGGAACCTTCGACTGGCCCGACGCCGAAACCAGCGAAGCCACCGGCCGCCGCTTCCTGCAGGACCGGGACATCATCCCCTACCTCTCGGCCCGCTACGGCATCGGCCTGCCGCATCCGTAGGGAAGGTGACGCGTTAGGCGCTGACCGCCTAGCTTTCGCCCCGTCCTCCCGGCTACACCTCCTGTCCAAGCTTAACTCGCGGATTCCCGACCATGCGCCTGTCGCGCTACTTCCTGCCCACGCTGAAAGAGGCGCCTTCGGACGCCCAGATCGTCTCCCACCAGCTGATGCTGCGCGCCGGCCTGATCAAACAGGAAGCGGCGGGCATCTACGCCTGGCTGCCGCTGGGTCTGCGGGTGCTGCGCAAGATCGAGCAGATCGTCCGTGAGGAGCAGGTCAAGGCGGGCGCCGTCGAGCTGCTGATGCCGACCCTGCAGCTGGCCGACCTGTGGCGCGAGTCGGGCCGCTATGACGCCTACGGCCCGGAGATGCTGCGCATCACCGACCGCCACGAGCGCGAGCTGCTGTACGGACCGACCAACGAGGAGATGATCACCGACATCTTCCGCGGCTTCGTGAAGTCCTACAAAGCCCTGCCGCTGAACCTCTTCCACATCCAGTGGAAGTTCCGCGACGAGCGCCGTCCGCGCTTCGGCGTCATGCGCGGCCGCGAGTTCCTGATGAAGGACGCCTATTCCTTCGACATCGACGAGGCCGCCGCCCGCGTCGCCTACAACCGCATGTTCACCGCCTATCTGAACACCTTCGCCCGCATCGGGCTGAAGGCGGTTCCGATGCGCGCCGACACCGGCCCCATCGGCGGCGACCTCAGCCACGAGTTCATCGTTCTGGCCGAGACCGGCGAGAGCGAGGTCTTCTGCGACCGCAAGCTGGTCGAGATGCCCGCACCGGGCCACGACTTCAGCCCCGAGGCTGTGCAGGCTGTCTTCGACGAGCGCACGGCCCTCTACGCCGCCACCGAGGAAATGCACGACGCGGCGGCCTTCGAGGCCCAGACCGCCGAGGGCGACCGCCTGTCGGCCCGCGGCATCGAGGTCGGCCACATCTTCTACTTCGGCACCAAATACTCCGCCGCCATGAAGGCCAACGTCCAGGGCCCGGACGGCAAGGAAGCCCCGGTCCACATGGGCTCCTACGGCGTCGGCGTGTCGCGCCTGCTGGGCGCCATCATCGAGGCCAGCCATGACGCCGGCGGCATCATCTGGCCGGACGCCGTGGCCCCGTTCGACGTGGTGGTCATCAACCTGCGCGCCGGCGACGAAGCCGTCTCGACCGCCTGCGAGGAGGCGGTCCACCGCCTCGAGGCCGCGGGCAAGGACGTCCTCTATGACGACACCGACGAGCGTCCGGGCGGCAAGTTCGCCACCGCCGACCTGATCGGCGTGCCGTGGCAGCTGACTATCGGGCCCAAGGGTCTGGCGGACGGCGTGGTCGAGCTGAAGCGCCGCGCGACGGCTGAGAAACTGACCCTGCCGCTGGACGAAGCAATCTCGAGGCTCATCGGATGACGAACGCCGCGCCGGCCGCCCAGCCGACGAAGCCGATAAAGCCCGCCGGGCCCTTCTCCGCCTGGGAGCTGGGGCTGGCCGTCCGCTACCTCCGCGCCAAGCGCAAGGAGGGCGGCATCGCCCTGATCGCCATCATCTCGTACGTGGCCATCGCCCTGGCGGTGATGGCGCTGATCACGGTGATGAGCATCATGGCGGGCTTCCGCGCGACCCTGCTGGACCGGATGCTGTCCTTCAACGGGCATATGTACGTCTCCGGCGACCTGCTGCGCTCGCCCGAGCGGGACGCGGCCGTGGCGCGGATCAAGGCCGTGCCCGGCGTGGTCTTCGTCACCCCCATGACCAACGACCAGAGCATCGTGCGCGCGGGCGGTGCGACCACGGGCGCCATCGTCCGCGGCATCGCGCCCGGCGACCTGCGGTCGATGCAGTATGTCTACGACAGCCTCTCCGACGACGCCCGCCGGACATTCGGCCAGGGCGACTACGGCGGCGACAACATCCTGATCGGCAAGGCGCTGGCCGAGGGCCTTGGCCTGCGCGTCGGCGATCCCATCACCCTTTATTCGCCCACCGGCGCCTCCAGCGCCTTCGGCAACCTGGGCGGGCTGGAGAAGGCGTACCGCGTCGGCGGAATCTTCAGCTCCGGCACCATGGACTTCGACCAGGCCTTCATCTTCATGCCGCTGGAGCAGGCCCAGCTCTTCTACGGCAAGGAAGCCGCCTGGGACGTAATCGAACTGAAGATCGACCAGCCGGACCGCGTCGAGGCCCTGCGCACCCCGGTCCAGCAGGCCGCCGGCCAGACCGGCCTCGTCACCGACTGGCGCGACCGCCTCGCCGCCTTCTGGGGCGCGCTCAAGGTCGAGCGTGTGGCCATGAGCATCATCCTCGGCCTCGTCGTCGCCATCGCCGCGCTGAACATCATCTCCGGCATCGTCATGCTGGTGAAGAACAAGACCCGCGACATCGCCATCCTGCGCACCGTCGGGGCCAGCCAGTCGTCGATGCTCCGCGTCTTCTTCCTGTCCGGCGCCATGATCGGCGTGGCGGGGACCCTGACCGGCCTGATCCTCGGCCTGCTGTTCTGCCTGAACATCGGCTCGATCCAGCATTTCCTGGAGTGGGTCTTCCAGACCGAGCTGTTCAACGCCGACGTCTACATGCTGGACGCCGTGCCCGCCCTCGTCGATCCGGTCGACGTCTTCTGGGTCACCGTCTGGTCCTTCTTCATGAGCTGCGTCGCCGGGCTGATCCCGTCCTGGCAGGCCGCCAAGCTCGATCCGGTCGAGGCCCTCCGCTATGAGTAAGTCCAGCGTGGCTCCCGTCCTCTCGGTGCGCAATCTGACCCGCACCTACGACACCGCCGACGGCGGCCTGACCGTCCTGCGCGGGGTCAATCTCGACATCATGCCGGGCGAGATCGTCGGCCTGATCGGTCCCTCGGGCTCGGGCAAGTCGTCGCTGCTGCACGCCGCCGGCCTGCTGGAGCATCCGACCGAGGGCGAGGTGAAGATCGACGGGGAGGCCGTCGCCGACCTCAGCGACCGCGAACGCACCCGCATCCGGCTGGACCGCATCGGCTTCGTCTATCAGTTCCACCACCTGCTGCCCGAGTTCGACGCCCGGGACAACGTGGCCCTGCCGCTGCGCATCGCCGGCTACAGACAGCCTGACGCCCGCGCCCGCGCCGAGGAACTGCTCACCGCGCTCGGCCTCAGCGACCGCCTGACCCACCAGCCGTCGCAGATGTCGGGCGGCGAGCGTCAGCGCGTCGCGGTCGCCCGCGCCCTGGCCAACCGTCCGCGGCTCCTGCTGGCCGATGAACCCACCGGCAACCTCGACCCGGCCACCAGCCAGACGGTCTTCGAGGCCCTGCACGACGTGGTCAAACAGACCGGCGTCGCCGCCCTGATCGCCACCCACAACATGGAGCTGGCCGGCCACATGGACCGCGTCTTCGCCATCAAGGACGGGCATCTGGAAGAGCGGCCTGCGGAAGCGCACGCCTACTAGACCGAGATCAGTTCCTCCCCCTTGGGGGAGGGGGACCGCGCAGCGGTGGAGGGGCGCCAGACACCCGCGCAGTTGCGCACCTCTTGACGCGAACAGAATGAGAACATAGAACAGACCCGGAACATCACTCCGGGAGCAGTCTCATGGCGCGTTGGGTTCGGGAATCTCTGTCGCTGGCGTCGTGCGCCGGGTTCGTGCTGCTGGTCTGGCAGGCGGTCCTTCTGCTGCCGGCGGCCTGATCGAGGGCCGAAAGTGAACTCCGGCGCGTGCGAAATTGTACAACGCTCGCCGGCGGGATCGTCGGTTTTCAGGGGCTTGAGCCCTGAATCTGGTCGATCTGGTCAATCTGGACCGCATTTTTTCCGCCCACATTTTCAGACCCGTCCGGGCGCGCCCGCCCGTCCACAAATCATCCCCCGTCGCATGAGCGTGCGCGTCGCTTTCCGGTGTCTCCGTCGGGCCGGATGTGAGACTCGGTTCAGCATGGACGGATGGCGGACGAACGGAGCGGCAGGGCGGTGAGCGAGGCGTTGAACAGTCAGGGCTTCATCCACCTGCGGGTCCGCTCGGCCTATTCGCTGCTGGAAGGCGCGATCAAGGCGGGCAAGATCCCGAAGATGGCGGCGGACAACGGCATGCCCGCCGTGGCCGTGGCCGACCGCGCCAACCTGTTCGGCGCGCTGGAGTTTAGCCAGGCCGCCAAGGATGCGGGCGTCCAGCCCATCGTCGCCTGCGCCCTGCCGGTCACCGGCATCGGCGGGCAGGGGACCGACCGCTGGACCAAGGTGCCCACCGTCGTCCTGATCGCCCAGAACGAGGCCGGCTGGCTGAACCTGTGCAAGCTGTCGTCCTCGGCCTACCTCGACATCGCCCCGACCGACGAACCCGGCGTGCCGTGGAACACCGTCGTCGAGCATTCCGACGGCCTGCTGCTGCTGTCCGGCGGCCCCGACGGTCCGGTTGATCCCCTCTATGCCCAGGGCAAGGTCCGCGACGGCGACGCCGCCCTGAACGAGATGTTCGCCACCTTCGGCGACCGCCTGTACGTCGAGCTTCAGCGCCATGGCCTGCCGACCGAAGCCCAGGCCGAGCGCGGTCTCGTCGCCTGGGCCTATGAGAACGACGTCCCGCTGGTCGCCACCAACGACGCCTATTACGCCAAGGCCTCGCAGGCCAAGTCGCACGACGCCCTGCTGTGCATCGCCGACGGCGCCTTCACCGGTCAGGAGGATCGCCGCCGTATCACCGGCGAGCACTGGTTCAAGACGCCCGCCGCCATGCGCGAGCTGTTCGCCGACCTGCCCGAGGCCTGCGACACCACCCTCGACATCGCCCGCCGCTGCGCCTTCCTGGTGAAGACCCATGCGCCGATCCTGCCGCGCTTCGACACCGGCGCGGGCCGGTCCGAGCCCGACGAACTGCTGCATCAGGCCCGCGAGGGGCTGAAGGTTCGCCTGACCGAGGTCACGCCCGCCGTGCCCGAGCAGGACTACTGGGACCGCCTTGAGTGGGAGGTCGGGATCATCACCCAGATGGGCTTCCCCGGCTACTTCCTGATCGTGGCCGACTTCATCAAATGGGCCAAGAACCACGACATCCCGGTCGGACCGGGCCGGGGCTCCGGCGCCGGCTCGCTGGTCGCCTGGGCCCTGACCATCACCGATCTGGACCCGCTGCGGTTCGGCCTGCTGTTCGAACGCTTCCTGAACCCGGAACGCGTCTCCATGCCCGACTTCGACATCGACTTCTGTCAGGAGCGGCGCGAAGAGGTCATCACCTACGTCCAGCAGCACTACGGCAAGGACCGGGTCGCCCAGATCATCACCTTCGGCACCCTGCAGGCCCGCGCCGTGCTGCGCGACGTCGGCCGCGTGCTGCAGATGCCGCTGGGTCAGGTCGACCGCCTCTGCAAGATGGTGCCGAACAACCCGGCCGCGCCGGTCACCCTGGCGCAGGCCATCGATCTTGAGCCCCGCCTGAAGGAGGCCCGGGACGCCGAACCGGCGGTGCGCAACCTGCTGGAGACGGCGCTGGAGCTGGAGGGGCTGTACCGCAACGCCTCCACCCACGCCGCCGGCATCGTCATCGGCGACCGCCCCCTGACCGAGCTGGTGCCGCTCTATCAGGACCCGCGCTCGGACATTCCGGCCACCCAGTTCAACATGAAATGGGTCGAGCCGGCCGGTCTGGTGAAGTTCGACTTCCTCGGCCTGAAGACCCTGACCACCCTGGACCGCGCCCACGGCTACCTGTCCCGGCGCGGGCTGGCCCCGATCTGGAACCAACTGCCGCTGGACGACGCCCGCACCTACGAACTGATGGCCTCGGGCCAGACGGTCGGGGTGTTCCAGCTGGAATCCCAGGGCATGCGCGACACCCTGCGCAAGATGCGCTGCGGATCGATCGAGGAAATCACCGCCCTGATCTCCCTCTACCGGCCCGGTCCGATGGAGATGATCGACACCTATATCGACCGGAAATTCGGTCGGGCCGAGGTCGACTATCTCCACGACACCCTCAAGGAGACCCTGACCGAGACCTACGGCGTCATCATCTACCAGGAACAGGTGATGAAGATCGCCCAGATCCTGGCCGGCTACTCCCTCGGCGAGGCCGACCTTCTTCGCCGGGCCATGGGCAAGAAGAAGAAGGAGGAGATGGATTTCCAGCGCCTCCGCTTCGTAAAGGGCGCGGCCGAGAAGGGCGTTTCCGAGCAGCAGTCGGGCGGCATCTTCGATCTGGTGGCCAAGTTCGCCGGCTACGGCTTCAACAAGTCGCACGCCGCCGCCTACGCCCTGATCTCCTTCCAGACGGGCTGGCTGAAGGCCAATCATCCGGTCGAATTCTTCGCTGCGTCGATGAGCCTCGATCTCAGCAACACCGACAAACTGGCTGTTTTCTATCAGGATTGTCGCCGCTTTGAGATTCCGGTGAAGGCCCCGGACGTCAACCGCTCCTCGGCCGACTTCGACGTCGAATGGCTGGAGGGCAAGGACGGGCCCGAGGGCTCGGTCCTCTATGCCCTGGGCGCCGTCCGCAACGTCGGCCTCGAGGCCATGAAGCATCTGGTCGAGGTGCGCGAAGCCGGCGGGCGGTTCACCGACATCTTCGACTTCCTCGAGCGGGTCGATCCGAAATTCGTCAACAAGCGCGCGCTGGAGAACCTGGCCCGCGCCGGCGCCTTCGACAGCTTCCATTCCAACCGCCGCCAGCTGTTCGAACAGGCCGACAAGCTGATCGCCTACAGCCAGAGCGTGGCCGCCGAGCGCGCCTCGTCCCAGGTCTCCCTGTTCGGCGGGGATCAGGTCGCCGCGGGTCGGCCGCGCCTGCAGCCGGTCGAGCCCTGGGTCGGGCCGGAGAAGCTGGATCAGGAGCTGGCCGCCGTCGGCTTCTACCTGTCCGGGCACCCGCTGGAGGACATGGCCCCGGCGCTGAAGCGCAAGCGCGTCACCTTCGTCGCCGAGGCCACCGCGCTCGCCGAAAGCGGGCACGAGGCCTTCATGATGGCCGGCGTCGTCCGCCGTCGTCAGGAGCGGGCCAGCGCCAAGACCGGCGAGAAATTCGCCTTCGTCACCTTCTCCGACCCGACCGGCGAGTTCGAATGCCTGTTCCCGCCCGAACAGCTGCGCAAATGCCGCGACGTGCTGGAGGCGGGCGCCTCGGTCATGGTCAAGGTCCGGGCCAAGAGCTCGGACGGCGAGGTCCGCTTCTTCGGTGACGACGCCAGCCGCCTCGACGCCCTGATCGACGACGGCCGCATGGGCCTTCGCATCCACGTCTCGGCCCGCGCCGCCGACGCCCAGGCCCTGCGCACCCGGCTGGAGCGCGCCGCCGCCGAGGGCGGCAAGGGCGGCGAGGTCTATCTGGTCGCCTCGCTCGACAGCCGACGGGAGATCGAGATGAAGCTGCCCGGCCGCTACCGCCTCGACGGCGCCCTGCGCGGCGCCCTCAAATCCGCCCCGGGCGTCAGCTATCTGGAGGACGCGTGATGCTGGCCCCCATGGTCGCCGCCATCGTCCTCGCTTTCGCGCCACAGGAGGCTTCCGTGTCCCATCAGGCCTCGGGGACGTTCAACGTCTCCATCACCCCGGTCGCACCCGCCGACGGCGCGGCGACGGACCTGCCGGGCCGCATGACCCTGGCCAAGACCTTCCACGGCGGCCTGACCGGAACCGGGGAGGGCGAGATGCTCGGCGCCATGGGCCCGAACCAGTCCGGCGCCTATGTCGCCATGGAGCGGGTGCGCGGCGCGCTCGATGGCCGCGACGGGACCTTCCTGCTGGTCCACCGGGGCGTCATGGATCGCGGCGCGCAGGAACTGCTGATCACCGTCGTTCCGGGCTCCGGCACGGGCGCGCTGGAGGGTCTGACCGGCGTCTTCCATCTGACCATCGCGGACGGCGAGCACCGCTACGTCCTCGACTACACCCTGCCGACGGAGTGAGACGATGACCGAGGTCCAGACCCATCAGGGCTCCTGCCACTGCGGCGCCGTCGCCTATGAGGTCGACACCGACCTTCAGGGCCTGATCGAGTGCAACTGCTCGCACTGCTACCGGAAGGGGCTGGTGCTGAACTTCGTCGCCCCGGACGCCTTCCGGCTAAAGGCGGGCGAGGGGGCGCTCAGCACCCACACCTTCAACACCCACAACATCCAGCACCGCTTCTGCGAGACCTGCGGCGTCCAGGCCTTCGCCGAGGGCAAGACCCCCTCCGGCCACCCCATGATCGCGGTCAACATCCGCACCCTGACCGACATCGAACCCTTTGACTGGAAAGCAGAAAGGATCGACGGGCGGAGCTTCTGATGCGTCAGGGGCAGACGTTCGCGTACCGCGCCCGGCTGTCGGTCACCCGCCCGTCCTCCGCGGTCCAGGCCGCATGGATTTCGTGGGCGCAGAAGCCGTGACTCCAGTCGTACCGGGCCGTCCGGGCGGCGGGATCGACCTTGAAGCCTTCATCCTGGAGGCGCTGGATCACAACCGCCTCCGGGGAGCCGCTCGGGAAGGTCGCGTTCATTCGGGCGACCCAAGCACCATCGTTGATGAAGTCCTTGGACACATCCGCGAACAGCGCCGGCGGATCGCCCGCACTGGCTTCGGTCCAGACCCAGAGCGCTCCAAAGGCAAGCACCGGCAGGGCCAGCAGCCCCAGCACGATCGCCAGTAGAATCCGCCTCAGTCGATTGTCGCTGTCCATTGTCATCGCACCGGCTCGAACAGTTCCCGCGGCGTCCCGTCCACGGCGTAGAGCCGCTCCACCGGCAGCTTGAGCACCAGCCCGGAGTGCTCCAGCCGAAGGTCGTAGACGGCGCCCAGCAGGCCCGCCATCCGGTCGCCCTCAACCCGCGCGCCCAGCGCGTCCATCCCGACCGCCAGCCCTTCGCCCATGCTGCCGGTCCAGCGGCCCACCCGCACCACGACCGGCCCCTCGAACCGCTTGCCCGGCCGGGGCAGGACCTGCTCGACCCACTGCCGGGGCACGCCGGTCTCCCGCTCCTCGGCGGGCAGGCGATGGACCTGATAGGGCCGGGCCTCGCTGACGAACCAGCCCATGACGCCCCGCGCCACAACCGTGTTGCCCCCACTGGCGGTGTCGGTCAGGTCCAGCACGACCGTCTGCCCCGGCCGCGCCCGCGCCATGGCGGCGTCGAAGGCGGGGATGGTCTCGCCGTTGCCCAGCGAGTCATTGAACCGGATCACCAGCCGGTCCCCGGCCTCGCTCGCCGACACCGGCGGTCGCTCGCCGCCGCCCGCCACATAGAGGTTGGGCAGGCTCAGCCGCCGCCCGGAGATGGTCAGGTCCCGAGGCCGGTCCCGTCGCCCCGCCGCCAGCACCCGCGCCGCACAGCCGTCCCGTTCGCCGCCGGGCTCCAGCCCCAGCTCGCCCCAGAAGGCCCGCACCGCCTCGCTCGTGGCCACACCCCCGACCGCATCCAGAGTCTCGCCGACCCGCACACCCGCCGCCTCCGCCGGAGAGCCCTCGCGCACGGCGGTGATCCGCCACACGCCGACCTCCGGCTCGATCCAGAGGTCCGAATAGCTGGGAACCAGCCCCCAGTCGTCGCTGAACGAGCTGCCGGTGATCGCATGGTGGTCCGCCAGCGCCGTGATCGCATGCCCGGCGTAGCGCAGCAGGCTCGCCCGATCATGCACCGCCGCCGCCTCCGCCCGCAGGACGTCGCTCATCGGCATGACCCCGCCGGGGAACCGCTCCAGATAGGCGTATTGGCTGTTGACCAGCCCCTCGATCGACAGCGCGTCGGCCCGGTACGCCTCAGGCGTCAGCGCGGCTGTCTGGGCCTGAGCGGAGCCCGCGAAGGGCAGGAGGGCGGCGAGGAGCAGGAGAAGGCGCATGGCGGCGAAGCTTCACCCGTCCGGTCCTCCCGGCAAGTGAAACTCCCGTCACCTTCCGGCTCAGGCTTCGCCCTCAGGCCGCGCCCTCAAGCGGCGTCGGTCACCGCGTAGACCATGACACCCGTGGCGATGGCCAGGTTCAGGCTGTCGGCCCGACCGCGCATGGGGATCTTGACGTTGACGTCACAGGCGGCGGCCAGGGTGTCCGTCAGCCCGGCCTGCTCGTTGCCCATCAGGATCAGGGCCGGATGCTGGACCGGAGCGTCGCGGTAGCCGTGGGTGGCGTCCAGCCGGGTGCCGATGACGCTGCCCGGCCACGACGACCGCCAGGCGATGAACTCGGCCGTCGTCGCCTTCGCGATGGCCACGGCGAAGACCGAGCCCATGGTCGCCCGCACCGCCTCGGTGGAGTAGGGGTCCACGCAGTCGTCGATCAGGATCACCCCGCCGCAGCCCGCCGCATCAGCGGTGCGGATGATGGTGCCCAGATTGCCCGGGTCCCGCACCTGCTCCAGCGCCACCCAGCAGGGCGCGCTCTTCGGATTGATCGCCGACAGGGGCGTATAGACCTGCTCGAACACGCCCAGCACGGTCTGCGGATTGTCGCGGCGGCTGATCTTCTCGAGGATCGGGTGGGTGACCACCACGACCTCGCCGCCCGCCTTGCGGGTTTCGGCCTTGGCCCGGTCCAGCAGCGGATGCTCCCGCGCCTCCATCCCGACCAGCAGTAGCTTCGGCGTCTGGCCCTGATCCAAGGCCTCGCCGATGAACTTCAGCCCCTCGGCCAGGAAGCGCCCGGTGCTCTCGCGCTCCTTGCGCATGTTCAGGGCGCGCACGGCCTTGACCGTGTCATTGGTCAGTGAGGTGATCAGGCGATCGCTCATCAGCGGCTCCCGTCCCAGCGGGCAAAGAAGCTCAGGCCAATGGCCCGGCCGTCTGTCCCATGCTCGGCCAGCGCCAGTTCACCCCAGTCGATGGTCCCGCCGCGATCCGCCGTCGCCTCGGCCATCATGTGCGACAACGACAGGCCCGAGATGCGGGCGGCATAGGCGTTCAGCAGCAGGAAGGAGGCGTCGTCCGACAGCAGGGCCGCGCAGTCCTTCAGCAGGCCCGGCAGATCCTCGAACAGCCGCCAGACCTCGCCCGTCGGCCCGCGGCCGTATTTGGGGGGATCGAGGATGATGCCGTCGTACTTCACGCCCCGACGGACCTCGCGGGCCACGTATTTGCGGCAGTCCTCGACAATCCAGCGGATCGGCCGGTCGGCCAGACCCGACTGCTCGGCGTTCTCGCGGGCGTAGGCGACGGACTTCTTGGAGGCGTCGACGTGGGTCACCTCGGCGCCCGCCGCCGAACAGGCCAGCGAGGCCACGCCGGTGTAGCCGAACAGGTTCAGCACCTTCGGGCGCTTGAGAGTGCGCACCCGCGCATCCAGCCACTCCCAGTTCGCGGCCTGCTCCGGGAAGAAGGCCAGGTGGCGGAAGGGGGTGAAGCGTCCGGTGAAGCGCACATCGCGCCAGGCCAGCGGGAAGGTCTCGATCGGCTTGCCGGCGAACCGCCAGCGGCCGTCGTCGTCCTCATCCTGCGCCTGCGGGGCGAAGGTCGCGTCGGCGCGCTCGAAGGCCGCCGGATCGCGCGGCGACCAGAAGCATTGCGGCTCGGGCCGGACCACGGTGAAGCGGCCGTAGCGCTCCAGCTTCAGCCCGTTTCCGCTGTCCAGCAGGGCATAGTCCTCCCAACCCCGGGTGACGAGCGTTTCAGGAGACGGGTTCAGGCGCGGCGACATGGGCCGCTGATAGGCCGGACGGGGCGGCTTCGTCCAGCACGGCGTCAGCGGAAGGCGCCTCGCGCCGGTGCCGCGTCTTGTTCCAGACGAAGGGCTCGACCGCCAGCCGCCACAGGGCATGGACGAAGGCGAGGCTGAGCAGGCACCAGTAGAGCGGCGCCCGAACCATGTCCCAAGGCCCGTAGGCGACGCCCGCCCGCCGCGCCCCGACCTTGCAGGAGATCCAGGCCGTCACCGCGCCCAGCACCAGAACGCTCAGCGCCAGCCGGGACGTCTCGGGCGGCAGCCCGGCTGACAGGGCCACCAGCACCGACGCCGCCACCCACGACAGGGTGGGGCCATAGAGGGCGGCCGAGACCAGGGCGACGCCCAGGGTCATGCACAGGGCGAACAGCCCCCGCGGCCCCAGACCGGCGGGATCCCGCGTATGCACGCCCCAGGTCTGCATATAGCCCTTCAACCAGCGGGTCCGTTGCGGCAGCCAGTCGTAGAGCGGGCCGGGCGGCGTCTCCCAGGTCGGCCGCTCGATTATCCCGGCGCGCCAGCCTTGCCGCCACAGCCGGAAACCCAGGTCGGCGTCCTCGGTCACATTCCACGAATCCCAGCCGCCGATGGCCCGCAGCACATCGACGCGGAAATGGTTGCTGGTGCCGCCCAGCGGGAAGGGCAGCCCCAGTCGGGCCATGCCGGGCAGGGTGGTCTCGAACAGGGCCGCGTATTCGGCGGCGAACTGCCGGTCGATGAAGGGGGAACGCGAGCCCTCGACCGGGCGGATACGCAGCGGCGCCTGCAGACAGGCCAGCCGCCCTCCAGCGTCGGCCATGAAGCGCCGCGCGGCTTCCTTCAACTGACCGGGGTCGGGCGCATCCTCGGCGTCATAGACGGTCAGCAACGCGCCGGTGGCGTAGGGCAGGGCGCAGTTCAGGGCGCGCGGCTTGGTCGACGGAGCGCCCGGCGGGGCGATGAAGATCTCCAGCCACTCGGGACGATGCGCGGCAAGGGCGGCGGCGCGCGTGGCCGCATCCCGCGCCTCCAGCACCAGCAGTCCCTGCAGCCGGTCCGGCGGATAGTCGAGGGCGGCCAGCCGGGCGATCAGCTGATCCACCATCTCCGCCTCATCATAGAGGGCCGCCAGCACGGTATAGCGGGGCCAGAGCTCCGGCTCCGGTCCCTCACTCGCACGGGCCGGACGCAGCGACGCCACCACCAGCAGGCAGCGCCAGGCCGCGAAAACGAGGAAGGCTATGCCCGCGAGCGCGGCCAGTTGCTCGAACAGATCGCGCGAGGCGTTGCGGACAATCCAGCCAAGGCCCGCGACCAGGACCAGCACACCGATCCACTGGATCAGCGACAACCGCCGCAGCGCCGCGCTGCGGGCGCGCGAAAGCCCTTCCGGCGAGCGCTGTCCGGCAGGACTCCCGTTATTGCTGCAAGCCCCCGCTTCCACACGCGGAAGTTAACGTCAGGTTGCGCCGCTTTGCAACCGCTTGGCGTGGAGCCCCGAAAGCCGCTATTCAGATCGCAGACGTCCGGAGTCCCGCGTGACCACCACATCCGCCAGCGCCAAATCCGCCCGCAAACCCAAGGGGGAGGGGCACGAGCGACGCGCCGAGATCCTCGCGGCCGCCGAGCGCATCTTCGTCGAGCACGGCTATGAGGGGGCCACCATCCGCAAGATCGCGGACGAGGTCGGCCTGTCCTCGACCGCGCTCTACATGCATTTTTCCGAGAAGGGCGAGATCCTCCAGGAGATCTGCCGCCAGACCTTCGAATCCCTGCTGGCGGTCAACCGGGCGGCCCTGGCCGAGCCGGGTTCGCCCGAAGAACGGATGCGCAAGATCATGCGCGCCTATGTCGACTTCGGCTTCAACAATCCCAATGCCTATCGGCTGGTCTACATGACCAGTCCGGCGGAACTGCGCGAAGGCGCGCAGGATGCCGCGCAGGTCATGGGCGCGGAGCTCTTCGACGCCTTCCTGCAGGTCATCCGCGAGCTGGAGGCCGCCGGGCGGCTCAAGAGCGACGCCCGCACCACGGCCCAGGCCTTCTGGGCCGGCGGCCACGGCGTCATCTCCCTGATGATCGCCAAGCCCTATTTCGACTGGGTCGACCGGGAACAGTTGATCAGGACCCTGTTGGAGGGGCTGTTCGCGGGCCTGCTCAAGCCTTGAGGCGACGGGCGGCCATCGCCGCCGGGGGACTGCTGATCCTGACCGCGACCGTCGCCGAGGCCCGCCCCCTGCGGGTGATGGCGCTGGACCAGTGCGCCGACCAGTATGTGCTGGCCCTGAGGCCCGACGCTGAACTGGCCCTGTCACCCCGCGCCGACGATCCGGACGCCTGGCTGCGCGAGGCCGCGAAGGGCAGGGCGCGGGTGCGGCCGACGCTTGAGGCCGCCGTCGCCTTCCAGCCGGACGTCGTCGTCCGCTACTGGGGCGGCGAGCCGCGTCTGCTGACCCGGCTGGAGGCGCGCGGAACCGCGACCGCGACCATCGCCGACGCAACCGATTTCGACGGTATCCGCACCAACATCCGCGCGGTGGCCCAATCTCTCGACGCCGTGGATCGGGGCGAGGCCCTGATCGCCCGCATGGACGCCCGTCTGGTGCAGGCGGCGTCGGGACGACCAGCGCCGGGAGCGGAGCGGCCCTCCGCCCTGTACCTGACCCCGGGCGGCTTCACCGCCGGCAAGGACACCTTGATCGACGCCATCCTCAACGCCGCCGGCTTCCGCAACGCCGCCGACAGGCCCTTCTTCAGTCCGGTCAGCGTCGAGCGGATCGCCCTGTTCCCGCCGGTGCGCTTCGTGCTCGGCTTCTTCGACCAATCGCGGGCCGACTGGCGCGGGCCGGGACGCCATCCGGTCGTGCGCGACGCCGCGCGTGGCAAGGTCGCCGCGCGCCTGCCCGCCGCCGCCCTGACCTGTCCCGCCTGGTTCGCCGCCGACGCCGCCGCGATGCTGAAGGCCGACCGGGGGTGACCCGACTGACCCTGATCCTTGCGGCGGGCATCGTCCTGGCGCTGATCCTCGCGATCAGCTTCGGCGAAAGTCCGCTGTCGGCCGTCCAGTTCGCCCAGGCCTTCACCGACCCGGCTTCCGGGCCGGGCGAGGTGCTGTGGGCCGTCCGCGCGCCGCGCGCCGTGACCGCCTTGCTGGTCGGCGCCGCCCTGGGGCTCTCCGGCGCGGTGATGCAGGGCCTGTTGCGCAATCCACTGGCCGATCCCGGCGTTCTGGGCGTGTCCGCCGTCGCGGCCCTCGGCGCGGCCAGCGCCATCGTGCTGGGCGCCGCGGTCCTTCCCGGCGCGGTCGAGGCCTCGGCCCTGACCGGCGCCGGCCTGGCGGGCGGACTGCTGATCCTGTTCTCCAGCCGGGTGCGCTCGCCCGAGGCCCTGATCCTGTTCGGCGTCGCCCTGTCCAGCTTCGCGGGCGCGGCCACGGCCCTGATCTTCAACCTGTCGCCGTCCCCCATCGCCTCCGCCGAGGTGATGAGCTGGCTGCTCGGCTCGGTGCAGAACCGCAGCTGGATCGATGTCCTCTGGGTCGCCCCCACGCTCGCCATGTCCGCCGGCCTGTCCATGCTTGCCGCTCCGGGCCTGAAGATGCTCAGCCTCGGCGAGGAGACGGCCCAGACCTCGGGCCTGCCGATGGCGCGCCTGCGCCTGCTGGCCCTGCTGGCGGCGGCGCTGGCGACCGGGGCGGCGGTGGCGGTGGCCGGCGTGATCGGCTTCGTCGGTCTGGCCGCGCCGCATCTGGTGCGGGCGGCGGTGCGTGGCGATCCCGCCCGCCTGCTGGTTCCGGCGGCGCTGGCGGGCGGGCTGATGCTGGTCGGCGCCGACCTGCTGGCCCGGATCACCCCAACGGATCAGGAGCTGAAACTGGGCGTCTTCACCGCCCTGGTCGGCGCGCCCCTGTTCGCCCTGATCGCCTGGCGCGCGGCGCGGGAGTGGCGGCTGTGAAGGGGCTGGAGCTGATCAACGCCTCGGCCCGGCTCGGCGGCCGCGAGGTGCTCAAGGCCGTCAGCCTGACCGTCGCCGCCGGCGAACTGGTCGCTGTGGTCGGGCCCAACGGCGCCGGCAAGTCCAGCGTCATCCGGGCGCTGGCCGGGCTGCTGCCCCTGACGTCAGGCGAAGCACGGCTGGGCGGCGAGGCCCTGTCCCGGCTGTCCGCCCGGAGCCGCGCCGAACGGGCCAGCTACCTGCCGCAGGAGGGCCGCATCGCCTGGAACCTGCCCGCGATCGAGCTCGCCGCCCTGGGCGCGCCCTTCCTGTCCGCCTCCGACGCCCTGGCTCGCGCGCGGACTGCGCTGGAAGAGGTCGAGATCGGACATCTGGCGGATCGTGGCGTGGCGGAGATGTCCGGCGGAGAACGCGCCCGCGTCCTGCTGGCCCGCGCCCTGACCGCCAGCGCCGGAGCCCTGCTGGCGGATGAGCCGGTAGCCGGGCTGGATCCGGACGCGCAACTGCTGGTGCTGGATTGTCTGCGAACACGCGCGCAGGCCGGGCAGGCGGTGCTGGTCAGCCTGCATGACCTGACGCTGGCCGCCCGCTATTCGGATCGGGTCGTGGTGCTGGACGAAGGGCGGGTCGTCGCCGACGCCGCGCCGCTGATCGCCCTGACGCCCGAGGCCATGGCCTCGGTCTTCGGCCTCAATGCGCGCTGGATCGAGGGGCCCGACGGGCCCCTGCTGTCCAGCCTGCGTTACTCGCCCGAGGCGGGCTCCGGCGTCCGGTAGGGCTCCTCGCCCGACACTCCGGCATAGGGCTGCGGGCCACGCGGCACGCCCCGCCGCAGATCCTGCGACAGGCTCAGCGGCGCGGTCCCGCCGTTCAGCCGGGCCTTGTAGATCGACATGTTCTCCATGACCCGCATCATGTAGTTGCGCGTCTCGGTGAAGGGCGCGCATTCGATGAAGTCGATCGGATCAGTCGAGCCCGCGCGGGGATCGCCGCAACGCGCGATCCACTGCGGCGGCCGCGCCGGACCGGCGTTGTAGGCCACCGTCGCCAGCAGCATCGAGCCGTTGAAATTGTTGGTCAGGTCGCCGAGGTGGAAGCTGCCCAGCGTCATGTTGAAGTCCGGGTCATAGAGCCGCTCTTCGGAGAAGGGCAGGCCCAGCTGACGCGCCACGGTCCGGCCTGTCGCGGGCAGGAATTGCATCATGCCGCGGGCGTTGGCGTGCGAGCGGGCGCGGGGATCGAAGCTCGATTCCTGACGGGTGATCGCCTGGGTGAACTCCAGGGGCGCGGCGCCCGGCACGACCGGCGGGATGCGGATCGGGTACTGCCGTTCGGGCATCAGATAGCCGCGCTGGCTGGCCGCGCGCCCGATCATCATGGCCGTGAAGCCTTCGCCATAGCCGCGCGACGTGTCCATCATCAGGGCCAGTTGCTCGATGGTCGGGACATCGTCGTCCAGCTGATAGGCGAAGACGCGGAACAGGCTGGCCTCGCCGGTCTCGCCCAGCACGCGCCAGGCGCGAACCACCTCATTGCGCTCGAAGGCGGCGCGGTCGGCGTTCGACGGGTTCGGATCCGCCGGCAGGTTGATCGTCGTCAGCCCGGCCTTCTCGGCGGCCAACTGGCCGTAGAAGGTCTGGAAGTGACGCGCCCCGGCCCGGTAGAACTCGACCGCCGCCGGGGTATTGCCCTGGGCCTCGGCCGAACGGCCCAGCCAGTAGAGGGCGCGCCCCTGGGTGATCGGGGTCGAGGACGCTTCGCGCAAGGTCTCGAAGTGGCGCGCCGCGCGCGCCGGATCGTTCAGCTTGGTCAGGGCCACCCAGCCGGCGAAGAACTCGGCGTCCACCATCCGGTCGCCGGCGGTGAAGCCGTGACCGTTGAAGGCGTCATAGGCGCCCTGCCAGTTCCGCATCCGCAGGGCGTCCAGGAAGTAGTTCCGACGCTCCGACCACAGGGTGTTCTGCGCATCGGTGGAGGAGGGGGCGGCGGGCAGGTAGCGCAGGATGCCGAAGGCCTCCGACTGACGGTTCTGCGAGCGCAGGATCCGCACCCGCTCCAGCGCAACGGCGGGATCGACGGCCTGCGTCGGCGAAAGACCCGCTACGACGGAGTCGGGGCTGTAGGCGCTGCGCAGGGCCATGGCCGCATTGGCGACCGACTGCCGCTCGGGCGACACCATGCTCACCATGGCGCGGGTCGCAGGGCCATGGGGCCCCAGCAGCAGCATGTTCAGCCGCGTCTCGTGGTCGTCCTGCGTGAGGGTCGAGCCCCAGCGGGTCAGAATGCGCGCCTGCTGATCGGCTTCGAAGCTGCGGGTCCGCCACCACTCCTTGATCAGGCGGCGGGCCTCGTCGCCGCGACCGCGCTGGTCCAGCGCATCGGCCAGGGCGAAGGCGCCCTGCACGGTGACCGGCGCATCCCGGCTGAACAGGGCGATGGCGGCGTCGGGTCCGGCATAGGCCCGATCCAGCGCCTGCTCGGCGGCCTGACGGCGGGCGTCGGCGCGCGGCCATCCGGCGAAGCGGGTGTTTACATCCGCCAACTCGCCCCACGACATGCGGTCGGCGCTGGTGTCCAGCAGCGCCCACTCGACCAGCTTGCGGGCGGCCGGATCGCTGATCTGGGCCATTACGGCGCGGGCGCCGGGAATGTCACGGGCGCGGGCGGCGGCCAGCCCCTGCCGGAAGAGGGCGGTGTCCTGATCGTTCAGCGTGCGCGGCTGGTTGCTGACGGCATTGCCGGGCGTGGAGGCATAGTAAGGCGTCTCCTGCGAGAGCAGCATCTCAGGCGCGGGAGAGAGGGCCAGTACGGCCGCCAGGCTGATTCCGATCATTCCGTGTCCGATTCCCATTCGTCGCGGTTGCGGTCGCCGGTCCGGCGACCTACCCTCAAGCGCTTCTATTCAGGCGACTATCGCCCAACTCCACGCAGGACCATCGTTTCAATGACCGCCCCCTTGTTCAAGGGTGTGATCACCGCCCTGATCACACCACTTCGTGACGGAAAGGTGGACGAAGCCGCCTTCACCACGCTGCTCGAACGCCAGATCGCCGCCGGGGTTCACGGGGTCGTGCCGATGGGCACGACCGGTGAGAGCGCGTCCCTGCATCCCGAGGAGCATCAAAGGGTTGTCGAGCTGTGCGTTCAGGTCGCAGCCGGTCGCGTGCGAGTCATCGCCGGCGCCGGTTCGTCTTCGACCGACAAGGCCATCGAACTCGTCCGCCACGCCAAGACCGTCGGCGCGGACGGCGCCCTGGTGGTGACGCCCTACTACAACCGTCCCTCGCAAGCGGGCATGGCCGCGCATTTCGAGGCCATCGCCGAAGCCGTCCAACTGCCGATCCTGCTCTACAACGTCCCGGGTCGCACCGGTGTCGACCTGGCCAATGAGACCGTCGCCCGACTGGCCACGCATCCGAACATCGTCGGCATCAAGGACGCCACCGGCGATCTGTCGCGGATCAGCTGGATGCGCACCAACATTGACGGCCAGTTCGACCTGATCTCGGGCGATGATCCCAGCTACCTCGGCTATCACGGCCAGGGTGGGGTCGGGGTGATCTCGGTGACGTCGAACGTCTCCCCCGAAGGCATGGTCGCCCTGCACAATGCGGCCCAGTCCGGCGACTACGCCACGGCGCGCCAGTGGCAGGATCGCCTGATCGGCCTGCACAAGGGCCTGTTCCTGGACAATTCGCCGTCGCCCACCAAATACGCCCTGTCGCGACTGGGCCTCTGCACCGAGGAGGTGCGTCTGCCGCTGGCGCCGACCTCCGACAGCGTGAAGCCCGCGATCGACCGCGCGATGGCAGACGCCGGGCTCTGACAGGATTAAAAGGCTGATGGCCTCCGACAAACCCAAGATGAAGGTGATCGCCGAGAACCGGCGCGCCAAGTTCGACTACTTCCTCGAGGACTACACCGAGGCCGGCATCGCCCTGCTCGGAACCGAGATCAAGGCGCTGCGTGACGGTCGGGCCAATATCGCCGAGAGCTATGCGGCGGTGGAGGGCAGGGAGATCGTGCTCGTGAACGCCGACATCCCGCCCTACAAACAGGCCAACCGCTTCAACCACGAGCCGCGCCGGCACCGGAAGCTGCTGCTGCACCGCAAGCAGATCGACAAATTCATCGGCGCGGTCCAGCGCGACGGCCAAACCATCATTCCGGTCCGGCTGTATCTCAACGAAGCCGGCAAGGCGAAGCTCGAGATCGCGCTCGCCAAGGGCAAGAAGCTGCACGACAAGCGCGAGGCCAGCGCCGAGCGCGATTGGCAGCGCGACAAGGCGCGCCTGATGAAGGAACGGGGCTGAGCCCCGTCCGCTTCGGGATCAGCCGTTGAACGGCGTGGCGTCCAGCACCCCCGGCGCGGCGGCCGGCGCATAGGCGTCAGCGCCGCCAAGCGACGGCTTGAGCAGCGGCTGCAGGGCGATGCCCCCGAGCGCCACCGCCGCGGCGGCCAGTACTGCGATAAGCGCGGTTCTCCGTTCGCGGGGGGAGAAGACCCCGTTGCCCCTGATCATGACAGCCTCCAAAGCTGTCCGGTCAACGCCGCCATGGGGCGAGCGTTCCGCCGCCGTCGATCACGGTTTTACGACGCCTGATTCGCGTGGCGCGGCGGACACACCGGCGCCCGTCGCCGGTCAGTCCCGCAGCGTCGCCCCGCCCGAATTGCGCGGTCGCCCGATCTCGGACAGCAGGTCGTTCAGGTCCACGAAGGCGTCGGCCTGACGGCGCAGTTCATCAGCGATCTGGGGCGGCTGGCTCTTCACGGTCGAGACGACGGTCACCTTGACGCCCTTCGCCTGCACGGCCTGCACCAGACGCCGGAAATCGCCGTCGCCCGAGAACAGCACGATATGATCCAGCCGGGGCGCCAGCTCCAGCATGTCGACCGCGATCTCGATATCCATATTGCCCTTGGTGCGGGTATGCCCCTGAGCGTCGGTGAACCGCTTCACCGGCTTCTTCACGACGGTGAAGCCGTTGTAGTCCAGCCAGTCGACCAGGGGCTTGATCGGCGAGAATCCCTCCCCCTCGATCACGGCGGTGTAATACAGGGACCGAACCAGATCGCCCTTGGCGCGATACATCTCCACCAGCTTGCGGAAATCGAGGTCGGTGTTCAGGGCCTTGGCGGCGGAGTAAAGATTGGCTCCGTCGATGAACAGGGCGGTGCGGTCAGCGGGATTAGGCGTCATGGAAAAGGTCTCCGCGAAAACGGGCGTCCAGCCCCCCGTCGAAATAGACGGCGAGCCTGATCCGGACTCTGCCGTCATCGTCGCGCTGGGCTGCAATGACAAGGGCGTCTGGGCCGATTGCCGCGAGGCGCTGGAGGCCGCCCTGGCGCGCTTCCGGACCGAAGGCGTCGATGTCGTTGCGCGATCCTCGTGGTGGCGGTCCGCCGCCTGGCCCGATCCGACCGATCCCCCGTTCCTGAACGGCGTCGTCATCGTCCGCACCGCCCATGACGCCCATGCCCTGATGGCCGCGCTGGGCCGGATCGAGGACGCCTTCGGCCGTCAGAGGTCCGTCGCCAACGCCCCGCGCACCCTGGATCTGGACCTGATCGCCTATGGCCGTCTGAGCGGCGACCTGGACGGCCTGATCCTGCCACACCCCCGGGCGCACCAGCGTCTGTTCGTCATGGGACCAGTCGCCGAGGTCGCGCCGGACTGGCGTCACCCGGACAGTAACGAAACAGCGGCGACCCTCGCCGGCGCCGCCACCGTCGGAACAGACGCCACACCGGTGAAGGACACGCGGCAATGTTGATCATACTGGCCTCGCTCGCGCTCCTCACCGCGCAGGAACAGCATCCGCAGCCCGCGTCCCCGCCCGCCGGAAGGCCGCTGGTCATTCACGAAGCCGATGTCATGGTGCGCCAGCCGCCGCCCCATCGCGGCGAGGGGATGAGCACCGCCTACCGGATCTCCGACAGCGCCCCGAACCGGGCGATGGAGTTCCGCAAGCGCGTCCTGCATCCCGGCGCCTCGATCGGCGTGCATCCCATCGCCCATGACGAAGTCTATTACGTCATCTCCGGGACGGGAGAGTTGACAGCGGACGGCGTGGTCACCCCGATGACGACCGGCGACGCCGCCTATCTGTACGACGGCAATGTCGTCGGCATTCGCCAGACAGGCGAGGTTGATCTGATCCTGATCATCGCCTATCCGCTGGCCGAAAGGGCGCGCTGACGCCGTATTTGCGCCCATGTGGCGTTGCACAAGTCCTGCTGAATCTATATTTTGCGCGGTTCTATCCCGCGTCCGAGGAAATTCATGGCCCGCGTCACTGTCGAAGATTGCATCGAAAAGGTGCCGAACCGCTTTGGTCTGGTTCTGCTGGCCGGTCACCGCGCCCGCAACATCGCCAACGGCGCCGCCCTGACGATCGACCGCGACAACGACAAGAACCCGGTCGTCGCCCTGCGCGAACTGGCCGACGACACTGTCGCCCCGGCCGAGCTGCTGGAAAACATCGTCGTCACGCTGCAACGCGTCGATGAGCGCACCGAAGCCGAGGACGAGGCCGAAGTCGTCGCCCTGCTGGCCGAACCGCAGCACATGAACATGGCGGAAGCCGAGCTGATTCGTGCGCTGCAGAGCGACCGCGACGGCGGGCAGGAGGAGCGGTACTGACGGCCGACCCCGCCAACGGTATCACCATCCTGCCGGCGCGGCAGTCCGCGCCGACACCCGAAGCTGCCAATCTGAATGAACCGAACAGCGTTCCGCCTCCAATCCCGGAAGCGGAACCTGTCCGAAGCAAGGTTCTGCGCCAGTTCGAACTGATCGAGGCCGTCCAGGCCTATGACCCGACGGCGGACGAGAACCTTCTCAATCGCGCCTATGTCTACGCGATGAAGATGCACGGCTCGCAGTTGCGGGCCTCGGGCGATCCCTATTTCGCCCACCCGATCCAGGTCGCGGGCATCCTCACCGACTACCGGCTCGACACCGCTACCATCGTCACCGCCCTGCTGCACGACGTGGTCGAGGACACCTCGGCCACCCGTGACGACATCGCCCGCATGTTCGGCGAGGAGATCGCCGTCCTCGTCGAGGGCGTCACCAAGCTGTCGCGGCTCGAACTGCAGGCCGAGCACACGCGCCAGGCCGAGAACCTGCGCAAATTCATCCTCGCCATCAGCCGCGACGTCCGCGTCCTGCTGGTGAAGCTGGCCGACCGTCTGCACAACATGCGGACGCTCCAGTATGTGAAGCCCGAGAAGCGCGAGCGCATCAGCCGCGAGACGCTCGAAGTCTACGCCCCGCTGGGCCGCTCGATCGGCATCCACTCGATCGCGTCCGAGCTGGAAGAGCTGGCCTTCACCTATCTGAACCCGACTGCCCGCACCGCCATCGAGCGCCGCCTCGAGGCGCTGAAGCTGGAGCATGGCCGCGCCATCGGCGGCGTGTCGAAAGAGGTGGAGCGGGTTCTCGAGGAAGCCGGCGTCGCCGCCCGCGTTCTGGGCCGGGAAAAGACCCCGTACTCGATCTGGCGCAAGCTGCAGCGCAAGTCGGTCGGCTTCTCGTCCCTGTCCGACATCTACGGTTTCCGGGTGATCGTCGAGGCCGAGGACGACTGTTACCGCGCCCTGGGCGTGATCCACCGCGCCTGGCCGATGGTGCCCGAGCGGTTCAAGGACTTCATCTCGACGCCCAAGTCGAACAACTACCGCTCCCTGCACACCACGGTCGTCGGTCCCGGCGGCCTGCGCATCGAGATGCAGATCCGCACCGACGCCATGGACCGCGTGGCCGAGGACGGGGTGGCCGCGCACTGGCGCTACAAGAACAAGTCCTACGGCTTCGACAAGGAAGCGATGGAGCAGGACGGCGGGCGCGATCCGCTGCAGAACCTGCGCCACCTCGTGCAGGTCATCGAGCACGGCGAGGGCGGCGAGGACTGGGTCGAACACGCCAAGCTGGAGATGTACCTGGATCAGGTCTTCGTCTTCACGCCCAAGGGGTCGTTGATCACCCTGCCGCGCGGCGGCATGCCGCTGGACTTCGCCTACGCCGTCCACACCGAAGTCGGCGATTCCGCCGTCGGGGTGAAGGTCAACGGCGAGCTCAAGCCGATGCGGACCCAGCTCCAGAACGGCGACGTGGTCGAGATCATCCGCGGGGCCAAGCGCGAAATTCCGGCCGACTGGCGCTCCCTGACCGTGACCGGTCGCGCCCGCTCGGCCATCCGTCGCCACATCCGCACCTCTGAACGCGGCGAGTTCCAGAAGCTGGGGCGCGCGACCCTGGAGCAGACGCTGGTCCGGGCCGGCAAGACGCCGGACGAGATCACTCTCAAGCCCGTTCTGGAAACGCTCGCGGTCGCCTCCGATGACGATCTCTATGAGGCCATCGGCCGGGGTCGCCTGTCGGCGGCCAAGGTTGGCGAGACCCTGTTCCCGGCGCTGAAAGGCCGCCTGAAGGCCGGGCCGGACCGCAAGCGCATTGACGACGAGCAGGCCCGCCTGTTCGTGCGCGGCGGCGGGCTGACCCCGGGCGTCAGCGTCCACTTCGGCCACTGCTGCACCCCCGTCCCGGGCGACCGCATCGTCGGCATCATGGAGCCGGACGTCGGCCTGACCGTCCACACCATCGACTGCCAGCGTCTGGCCGACTTCGCCGACGACGACTCCGTCTGGCAGGATCTGCAGTGGACGCCGCAGGCCGAGCAGGGCGCCGTCGCCGCCGCCCGCATCCGCGCCACCATCAAGAACGCCCCCGGCGTCCTGGGCCAGGTCGCCACCCTGATCGGCGAGGCCGGCGGCAACATCCTGAACCTGGTGATGAGCCACCGGCAGCAGGACTTCTTCGACGTCGACATCGACATGGAAGTCGAGGACGCCAAACACGCCACCATGATCATGGCCGCCCTGCGCGCCAATCCCTCCGTCGATACAGTGGAGCGCGCCCGCGGGTGAGTGAAGACCGTCCCTCCAACGCCGCCCAGATGGCGTCGCCTTCCTACCGCCTCGCCGCCCTTGATCAGGACTTCGTGCTCAGCGAAGCTATGCGCGGCGCCCGCTTCCTGATGGAATACGAGAAGGCCGAACAGGCGCTCAAGGCCTGGGGCGTCCGCTCCACCATCGTTGTCTTCGGCAGCGCCCGCGTCGGCGAGGACGCCAGCCCCAGCCACGCCCGCTGGTACGCCGAGGCCCGCAAATTCGGCCGCATCGCCTCCGAGCGGGGCGGGGCCATGCGCGGTTCGGTCGGCCAACCGCGCGACAACGTCATCGCCACCGGCGGCGGACCGGGCATCATGGGCGCGGCCAACCGGGGCGCCAACGACATCGGCGCCCCGTCGATCGGCTTCAACATCACCCTGCCGCACGAGCAGGAGCCGAACCCCTGGTCGACGCCGGAACTGACCTTCCGCTTCCACTACTTCGCCATGCGCAAGATGCATTTCGCCATGCGCGCCAATGCGCTGGTCGTCTTCCCGGGCGGGTTCGGCACCTTCGACGAGTTGTTCGAGATCCTGACCCTGCGCCAGACCGGCAAGGAGCGGGCGATTCCCATCGTGCTGGTGGACGAGGCCTACTGGAAGGCCGTCGTCGGCTTCGAGGCGCTGGTCGAGCACGGCATGGTCGCGCCTGCGGACCTCGAACTGATCAGCTTCGCCGAGGACGCCGAGGACGCCTGGGCCGAGCTTCTGGCGCGCGGTCTGAACCCCGGCGGTGAAAACAGCACCGATCCGGCGCAACCGGCCCTTCAAAGCGAGACCGTGACAGGGTAGGGGACGCGCATGACCTCCGAAGACGTACTCAACGAATTCCGTGACGCCGGCGCCCTGCGCGAAGGCCATTTCGTCCTGTCGTCCGGCCTGCACAGCCCGACCTTCCTGCAGAAGAACCTCGTCTTCATGGACGCGGAACGCTGCGCCCGCCTGTGCAAGGCGCTGGCGGAGAAGATCACCGCCGCCGTCGGCCCGGTGGACGTGGCCATCTCGCCCGCCGTGGGCGGCATCATTCCCGGCTACGAGACCGCCCGCTGGCTCAAGGTTCCGTCGATGTACGTCGAGCGCGTGGACGGCGAGTTCAAGCTTCGTCGCGGCTTCCACGTCGAGCCGGGCCAGAAGGTCGTGATGGTCGAGGACATCGTCACCACGGGCCTGAGCTCGCGCGAGTGCATCGCGGCCATCAACGCCGCCGGCGGTGAAGTCGTCGCCGCGGCCTGCATCGTCGATCGCTCCGGCGGCCGCGCCGACGTCGGCGTGCCCCTGATCGCCCTGGCGACCCTGGACGTGCCGGCTTACCCCGCCGACGCCCTGCCGCCCGAACTGGCCGCCATCCCGGTCGAGGATCCGGGCAGCCGCCGGCTGTCGAAAGGCTGATTGAATGAGCGAACGGGTCCGGCTGGGCGTCAATATTGACCACGTCGCCACCGTGCGGAACGCGCGCGGCGGCCAGTACCCTGATCCGGTCCGCGCGGCGCAGGACGCCCTGATCGCGGGCGCGGACGGCATCACGGCCCACCTGCGCGAGGATCGCCGCCACATCTCGGACGCCGATATCGACAGCCTCTCCGCCGTCCTGCGCGATCAGGCCCGGCCGCTGAACCTCGAGATGGCGGTCACCCAGGAGATGCTGGCCATCGCCCTGCATCACCGGCCCCACGCCGTCTGCCTGGTGCCGGAGAAGCGCGAGGAGCGCACGACCGAGGGCGGCCTCGATGTCGTCGGCGGCCACAACTGGATCACCCCCGTCGTGCGTCAGTTGGCCGAGGCCGGTTCGCGCGTCTCCCTGTTCATCGGCGCGGACCCCGCCCAGATCACGGCGGCGCACAGTACCGGCGCGGCCGTGGTCGAACTGCATACCGGCGCCTACTGCGACGCCGTGCGCGAAGGCCGCGTTGAGGAGGCCGAGGCTGAACTGGCGGCCCTGCGTGCTGGCGCCGCCCAGGCCGCCGCACTGGGTCTGGAAGTCCACGCCGGCCATGGCATCGACTACGACACGGTCACGCCGGTCGCCGCCATTCCCGAGATCGTCGAGCTGAATATCGGCCACTTCCTGATCGGCGAGGCCATCTTCGTCGGCCTGGGCCCCGCCATCAGCCGGATGCGCGAGCTGATGGACCAGGCCCGCGGCCTCGAGGTCGCGGCATGATCCTGGGCGTCGGCGCGGACCTGTCGGACATCCGGCGCATCCAGCAGTCGCTGGACCGCTTCGGCGACCGCTTCCGCAACCGCTGCTTCACCGAACTGGAGCGCACCCGCTCGGACCGCAAGCCGGACCCGGCGTGGAGCTACGCCAAGCGGTTCGCCGCCAAGGAGGCCTGCGCCAAGGCGCTGGGCACCGGGATGCGCTCGGACGTCTACTGGAAGGACATGGGGGTGGTGAACCTGCGGTCGGGCCAGCCGACCATGGCCTTGACCGGCCCGGCGGCGGATCGTCTGGCGCGGATGACGCCGCCCGGACATGAAGTCCGTATCCATCTCACCCTCAGCGACGAGCATCCGTATGCACTCGCCTTCGTGGTGATCGAAGCCTTGCCCGTCGATTAATCAGGCTATACCGCTTGCGCCGCACAAGACCGCGCCGGCGGCTGGGGGATGAGAGCGAAGATGAGCGACGAGCACAAACCGCACGACGACCACGGCCAGACGCCGGACGCCGGTCAGGACACGCCTGAAACACCGGCGCCTGACGCTGTCGTGACGCCTGAAGCGCCCCTCGCGGACACGCCCGAGACCCCGACCGTCGAAACCGTCGAGGAACCGGCTGAAGCGCCGACTCCGGTCGAGGATGTCGTGGCTCAAACGCCCGCGCCCGTGACGGAGCAAGCCGCCGAGGCCGAGACCGTCGAACCCGCATCCGCTGATCCGGCGCCCGCCGCTGAGGAGCCTGTTCCGGCCGAGACCGTCGCCATCGGCGCCGCAGCCGCGGCCTTCACGGTCGCCGCCGCCAGCCAGCCCGAAAAACGCCCCGTCTGGAGCGACGACGGCGACGCCCCGTTCGAGGATGTCGACACCACGCCGGTCTACGCCCGGACGAAAAAGTCGAAGAAGGCCAAGCCCGCGAAGAAGGAGCCGACCGGCTTCTTCGGCGAACTGTGGGAAATCGCCAAGACCATCGCCGTCGCCCTGCTGATCGCCCTGGTCCTGCGCGTCCTGCTGTTCCAGCCCTTCACCATCCCGTCCGCCTCGATGGAGCCCAACCTCTATCAGGGCGACTACATCGTCGTGTCGAAATGGTCCTACGGCTATTCGAAGCATTCGATCATCGGCAGCCCGTCGATCTTCGACGGCCGCATCCTCGAACAGACGCCCAAGCGCGGCGACATCGTGGTGTTCAAGCTGCCGAGCGACAACCGGACCGACTACATCAAGCGCCTGATCGGCCTGCCGGGCGACCGGGTCCAGATGATCGACAATGTACTGCACATCAACGGCCAGGCCGTGCGTGACGTGGTCGTTTCGCCGCCCGACCTGACGGATGCCTTCGACCGTCCGATCACCCAGCTGGACGAGACCTTCCCGGACGGCTCCAAGACCTACCGCATCCAGGACTTTGGCCCCGGCAACCTGCTGGACGACACGCCGGTCTTCATCGTGCCGCAGGGTCAGTATTTCATGATGGGCGACAACCGCGACAACTCGATCGACAGCCGTGTCGATCCGGCCCAGAGCGGCGTCGGTCTGGTCCCGGCCGAGAACCTGATCGGCAAGGCCGAGATCATCCTGTTCTCGTGGAACGAGGGCGCCTCGCTGCGCAACCCCGTGTCGTGGTTCACCAAGGTTCGTCTGAGCCGCTGGTTCAAAGTCCTGCACTGATGACGGATCGCCGGGCCGAGGCTGTTCGTGCGCTCACGCGCAACCTCGGCCATGACTTCGCCGATCCGACCCTGCTCGAACAGGCCCTGACCCACGCCAGCGTGGGCGAGGGCGCCGAGCGGGACGCCCGCGGCCGCCCCTTCCTGGACAATCAGCGGCTGGAATTCCTGGGCGACCGGGTGCTGGGCTTGCTGGTCGCCGACCGGCTGATGCGCGACTTCCCCGAAGCCGACGAGGGCGACATGTCCGCCCGTCTGCACGCCCTGGTCGACAAGGCCGCCTGCGCCCGCGTGGCGGAGCGGCTGGGCGTCGGACCGGCCATGCGCCTGTCGCCGGGCGAGGCCAAACAGGGCGGTCGCCGCCGCGAAGGCGTGCTGGGCGACGCCATGGAGGCGCTGCTGGCCGCCGTCTGGCTGGACGGCGGCATCGAGGCGGCGCGCAAGGTCTTCGCCCACGCCTGGCAGCCCGAGTTCGCCGCCAATCCGAAGAAGGCTCTGACCAACCCCAAATCCGCCCTGCAGGAGTGGGCGCTGGGGCAGGGGCGGGCGCTTCCGACCTATCGAATTGTCGAGCGAACGGGCTCTGACCACGCCCCGACATTCACTGTTGAAGCAAGCGTAGCCGGATATCCGCCCTTGACCGCACAGGGGCGATCACGTCAGGACGCGGAGAAAGCGGCCGCGACGGCCCTTCTCCAACGTGAAGGCGTGATTTGACCGAGATCCAGAACCAGCGCGCAGGCTTCGCCGCCATCATCGGCGCTCCCAACGCGGGCAAGTCCACGCTGGTCAACCGGCTGACCGGGACCAAGGTCTCGATCGTCACCCAAAAAGTGCAGACCACACGCTTCCCGGTGCGCGGCATCGCCATCTATGGCGACGCCCAGATCGTGCTGGTCGACACCCCCGGCATCTTCAGCCCGCGCCGCCGTCTGGACCGCGCCATGGTCGCCTCGGCCTGGGGCGGGGCGGATGACGCCGACGTTGTCGTCCACCTGATCGACGCCGCCTCGCACATCGCCGCCGAGACCAAAGACGGTCAGGCCGCCGACCGCCGCTCGGCCGAGGACACCCAGACTATCATCGCGGCCCTCAAGGAGGCCGGAAAACAGGTCATCCTGGCGCTGAACAAGATCGACGGCATGCGCCGCGACACCCTGCTGGCCCTGTCCCAGTCGCTCTATGACACCGGCGTCTACAGCGAGGTCTTCATGATCTCGGCCCTCAGCGGCGACGGCGTCGACGATCTGGGCCAGCGTCTGGCCGAGGCCATGCCCGCCGGGCCGTGGCTCTATCCGGAAGACCAGTCCGCCGACGTGCCCATGCGCGTCCTGGCCGCCGAGATCACCCGCGAGAAGGTCTATCTGCGCGTCCACGAGGAACTGCCCTATTCGGCGGCCGTCGAGACCACCTCCTTCGAGGACAAGCCGGACGGCTCGGCCCGCATCGAGCAGACCATCTATGTCGAGCGTGAAAGCCAGCGCCCGATCGTCCTGGGCAAGGGCGGCCAGACCCTGAAATGGATCGGCCAGAAGGCGCGCGAGGAGCTGACCGAGCTGATGGACCGCCCGGTCCACCTGTTCCTGACCGTCAAGGTCGATCCCAAATGGCAGGACAGCCGCGCCCTCTACGCCCAGTTCGGGCTGGACTACGACGTCTGAGAGTTCGCGTTCGGTGTTCAACGTCCCCCGTCGCGCCGGGAACCACCCCCGGCTCGCCCTCGCAATTCTGTCGGTCCTCTTCCTGGCCGTCGTCGGGCTAGTCGGCTGGAGCCTGATCCGCCCCGCGCCGTCGCCCGAGGCGCGGAGCGAGCCCCTGCCGCCGCGCCCGCCGGTCGAGGTCGTCGAGACCCTGCCCGGACTGAAGGGCCAGCTGGATCACTGGGGCGCCACCGGCCAGTTCACCGGCGGCGTGCTGGTGGCGAAGGGCGATCAGGTCCTGTTCCGTCAGGTCTATGGCCCCGCCAACCGCGAGGAGGGTCGGGCCATGGCGCTGAACACCCGTTTCCGTCTCGCCTCGATCAGCAAGCAGTTCACCGCCGCCGCCATCCTGCGCCTGCAGGACGAGGGCCGGCTGTCGGTCGATGATCCGGTCTGCCAGTACATCCAGCCCTGTCCGGCGGCCTGGCAGCCGATCCGGCTGCGCCATCTGCTGTCCCACACCTCCGGCATTCCCGACCTGATGGCCCGGCCCGGCTGGGGCGTCCGCCGCGTCACCCCCGCCACGCCCGCCGAGCTGACCGAGGACTCGAAGCGCTTCGGCCTGCAGTTCGAGCCGGGGACCAAGGTTCGCTACAACAACGCCGGCTTCAACCTGCTGGGCGCCGTGGTCGAGGAGATCACCGGCATGGGGCTGCATGACTATCTGCGGCAGGCCTTCTTCGATCCGCTGGGCATGGCCGACACCGGCTATGACGACGGCGGCCCCGACATGGCGATGGGTTATGCCAATCTGGTCGGCGGGATCGCGCCCCAGCCGAAAGCCAACGTCAGCATCGTCTATGCCGCCGGAGCGCTCTACTCGACCCTGGATGACCTGCTGATCTGGGAACGCGCCCTGCATCGGGGCCATGTCCTGTCCGAGACCAGCTACCGACAGATGATCGCCGACCACGCGCCGGACGACACTCCCGACGAACGCGGCAAGCCTCGCCGCCTTTGGGGCTACGGCATCTACGAGAAGGCCTTGGGCCGTCAGGTCCAGCCCGCCTTCGACGACAACCAGATCTTCCACACCGGCAGTTGGTCCGGCTTCCGCAACCTGATGACCTATCAGCCGGATCAGGACGTCACCGTGATCGTGCTGTCGAACAACTATCACCAGCGTGAAGCTGTCTTCCTCCTGTCCCAGCAGGGCATGGCGGAAGCGCTGGGCCGGGACTTCCCGACCGTGGTGGCGCGTTAGGCCTGACGGTCCTCGCGCGCCCAGCGTTCGCGACGGGCCAGTTCGGCCGGACCGGGCTCCTGTTCCGCCACCGATCCGGTCACCACCTCGCCAGCCAGTCGATAGACGCTGACCACCACGCCGGTCGCGGACGGGGTGCTTTTCTCCAGCGTCCAGCTGCGCGGACTGGCCCCGTCGTCAAACAGCCGCTTGCCGCGCCCCAGCATGATCGGGAAGGTGAGGGTGGTCAGCTCGTCGATCAGGCCCGCGCCAAGCAGCGCATGCACCAACTCGCCGGAGCCCTGGATCAGCAGGTCGCGCCCCTCGGTCGCCTTCAGCGCCCGCACGGCCTCGACCACATCGCCCTCCAGCCGGTGGCTGCCCGCCCAGCTCATCGGCGTTTCCGGCCCGGCGGCGACGTATTTGTTGATGGCGTTGAAGGTGTGGCCGATCTCGTCGTCCATCGTCGGCCAGTAGGCGGCGAAAATCTCATAGGTCCGGCGACCCAGCAGCAGGTCGTAGTCCTCGCCCATCGCCTCGCCCATCAGCCCGCCGACCGCCTCGTCGAAATGCGGCCAGACCCAGCCGCCGTGGCCGAAGCCGCCGGTCGTGTCTTCTTCGGGCCCGCCCGGCCCCCTGCATCACGCCGTCGATGGAGAGGAAGGTCGCCAGTCGGATCTTGCGCATCGGAAGTCTCCCTTGATCTTCACAAGCGGGCGGTGGGATCGCCCAGTTCCAGATTCAGGTCGATGGCGGCCCGGACCAGTCGGGACATCGCCCCGACATCCACCGGATCACCCTCGCCAAAGGTCATGTTCGCCAGCTCGTACTTGCCGCTGGCCTTGAGTGCGGGCGTCAAGTCCCGCAGGCGCTTGCCCCGCCAGAGGCCGAACAGCACCCGTTCGTCCTCGGCGCGGATCAGGCAAACCGGCCCGGCGGCGAACAGGACGATATGGCCCCATTTGATCCGCTCGTCCGATCCGCCGCCGTCCTTCACCGCCTGCCGCAGGGCCACGACGGCCTCACGCCGCCAGCCGTCCTGCGCGGCCTCATAGGCGTCCGGGTCCGCTCCCCGGAAATTGTGCCTCATGCCCGCGGTCGAGCCGTTCACGGGACGCGCCGGACCGGCAGGCGCTGGCGCAGGTCCGCGTCGCGCAGCCACAGGCCGCCCCACATCACCAGCCCCAGCCAGACGCCGAACAGGGTGTGACTGAACAGGGGGCTTCCGGCGTTCATATGGGTGGCGATGGCGCCGCCCAGGATGGCGGTCATCATGATCGCGCCCAGCAGGGCCGTCCGTCGCCAGACGTAGAGCAGGGTGGCGACCAGTTCGAGCACGCCGATCAGCAGGATGGCGCTTCCGGGCACGCCCTGCGGCGAGGCCTCCCGCGCGATGTCGGGCATCAGGAATTTCGGGGCGATCGACGCGCCGAGCATGAACAGGACGAACAGTCCGCTCAGCACGCGTCCGGTCCAGACCATGGGGGTGGCCTTCATGGGTGCCTCCGGCGATGAAAGGGAAGAGCGGGGCGGCCCGAAACCGCCCCGGAGACGGCGTCAGCCCTGCGGCGGCTGCCAGTCCCGCGACGGGATGGTGTTCACCATCCACGGAATGCCGAACCGGTCGACCAGATTGCCGTAGCCCGGCGACCAGAAGGTCTCGCCGAAGGCCATGAGCACTGTGCCGCCCTCGGACAGAGCGTCGAACCAGGCCTTCGCCTGCGCCGCGTCCTCGGTGTGCAGGGTGACGTCAAAGCCGTTCTTCGGCTTGTCGATGTTCGGGCCGAACTCCGGCGGGATATCCGCGCCCATGATCGACTGGTCGCCGACATCCAGCCAGCAGTGCATCAGCCAGTCCTTGTACTCCGGCCCGATCGGCATGTCCGGCGGACCGTCGCCGAAGGGATAGGCTGCGGTCACCTTGCCGCCCAGGACGCGGGCGTAGAAGTCGAAGGCCTCGCGGCATTCGCCCTTGAAACTCAGACTCGTCACGATCTTCATGGTCGTCTCCTCCTCTGTGTTCTTTGTCAGTCGGGGTTGGCCGCCAGCCAGGCCTCCAGCCGGTCGGCGGTGCTGTTCCAGCCGTATCTGTGGCCGGTCAGGCTCTGTTCGGACTTCAGGCCCTGATGGGTAAAGTCCATTACCGTCCGCCCGTCCGAGGTCTCGGCCAGTTCGACAGTCACCAGCGTGTCGACCGGCGGGCCGTCCTCATGGCTCTCGTCCCATTTGAAGGTGAAGACGAGGCGTTCGGGTTCGACGATCTCGCGATAGGTCCCGCCCTGCCACAGATGCTCACCGGTCTCCGGCGAGGTCAGGCGGATGCGCCATTCGCCGCCGACCCGGAAGTCGGTCGTCACATGGGTGGCGGGCCACTCGACCGGCCCCATCCACAGGACCAGCACCTCCGGCTGGCTCCATGCCCGCCACACCAGGGCGCGGGGGGCGTCGAAGGTCCGTTGCATCCTCAGCGTCGGCCGGGTCTCGAGGTCTTCTGCAAGGGTCATCGCGTCTTTCCTGAAACCGGCCGGGCGCGGCGTTCAAACGTCAGAGCGTCTTGATCAGTTCGTTCAGCTGGTCGGCCACCTGGCCCCAGCCTTCGTGGAAGCCCATGGCCTCGTGCTGCTTCATGGTCTCGGCGTTCCAGTGGCTCGCGGTCGCGGTGTATTTGGTCTTGCCGTCGGCGGTCGGCTCGAACTCGATCCGCGCCACCATGAAGGGCTGGCCGGACGGTTTCCAGTCGGGCGTGAAGGCGTCGGTCGAGATCAGGCGGCGGTTCTCGACCACCTCCAGGAAGATCCCCGAGTTGGGGAAGCGCTCGCCGTCCGGGCCGTTCATGACGAAGTTGAACCGTCCCCCGGCGCGCGGCTCCACCACCGCATCGGTGATGCTCCACGGCTTGGGCGCGAACCACTGGCTCAGGATCGCGGCGTCCGTATAGGCGCGGAACACCTTCTCCGGCGGGGCGTCGATGATGCGCTCCAGCACCAGGTCAAAGGCGTGGGCGACGCCGTCGGTGTCGCACGGATTGTTGTCAGTTTCGGTTGCCATCGTCGTTTCCTTTCTGAACCTTGCGCAGATAATCTTCCAGACGATCGAAGCTCTTCTCCCAGTAGCGGCGATAGTGCTCCAGCCACTCGGCCATGCCCTTCATGGCCATGGGCTCCAGCCGGGCGGGTCGCCACTGGGCCTCCCGACTCCGGCTGATCAGGCCGGCCTTCTCCAGAACCTTCAGATGCTTCGACACGGCCGGGAGGCTCATGTCGAACGGCTCGGCCAGCTGGTTGACGCTGGCTTCGCCCTCGGTCAGCCGCGCCAGGATGGCCCGACGGGTCGGGTCGGCCAGGGCGGCGAACTTGGCGGAGAGCGGATCGGTTTCCATCGGGGCGCTTCGTATCTAACTGAGAAGTTAAATGCGCCCACCCCGCCCCATTGTCAACCGTTCGGTTAAATAGAAGACGAAGAGGCCCGCCAAGGCCTCCGGGCTTACGCCCGCATCGAGCCGGTCTCGATGAACCGCTGGTGCCAGGACAGGGCCTCGGGCAGCAGGTGCGGGGTCTGCAGGCCGTACGATCCGGCCAGCGCCCGGGCGTGATAGTCGGCCAGGGCGTCGCGATAGTCGGGGTGGCCGCAGTTCTGGATGATCACCTTCGCCCGCTGCTTGGGCGACAGGCCACGCAGGTCGGCCAGCCCCTGTTCAGTGACGATGACCTGCACGTCCTGGGTGATGTGGTCGACATGGCTGGCCATCGGCGTGATGGCCGAAATCTTCCCGCCCTTGGCCGTCGAGGGCGACATGAAGACCGAGATGTAGGCGTTGCGCGCGAAGTCGCCCGAGCCGCCGATGCCGTTCTGGATGCGCGACCCCATGACATTGGTCGAGTTCACATTGCCGTAGATGTCGGCCTCGATCATCCCGTTCATGGCGATGCAGCCGAGGCGGCGGATCAGTTCGGGATGGTTCGAAATCTCCTGCGGCCGCAGGATGATCTTCGAGCGGAAGGCCGCCATCTCGTCGTTCAGCCGCGCCGCAGCCTCCGGGCTCAGCGAGAAGGCGGTGGCCGAGGCGACGGTCAGCTTGCCCGTCTCCAGCATGTCCAGCATCCCGTCCTGCAGCACCTCCGTATAGGCGGTCAGACCCTCGAACGGACTGTCGTTCAGACCCGCCATCACCGCATTGGCGATATTGCCGACGCCCGACTGCAGCGGCAGCAGGGTCGCGGGGATGCGCCCCAGCTTCACCTCATGCTGCAGGAACTCGATCAGGTGGCCGGCGATGGCCCGGGCAGACGCGTCCGGCGCCGCGAAGGGCAGGTTGCGGTCCGGCGCATCCGTCTCGACGATGGCGGCGATGCGGTCCGGGTCGACGCGGAAGGTCGGCTGGCCGATGCGCTGGTCGCTGCGCACCAGCGGGATCGGCACGCGCGCCGGGGGCAGGGCGGTGCCGTAGTAGATGTCGTGCATCCCCTCCAGCGCCGGGTTCTGCCAGCGGTTGACCTCCAGGATGATCTTCCCGGCCCGGTCCAGCCAGGTCTTGTTGTTGCCGACCGAGGAGGAGGGGATCAGCTCACCGTCGGCGGTGACGCCCGACACCTCGACCACAGCCGCATCCAGCGGGCCGAGGAAGCCCTGCCACGCCACCGGCGCGACCTGGCTCAGGTGCATGTCCAGATACTCCATTTCGCCATTGTTGATCTTCTCGCGGGCGATGGGATCGGAGTTGTAGGGCAGGCGGAACTCGATGCCGTCGGCCTTGGCCAGGGCGCCGTCCAGTTCAGGCCCCGTCGAGGCGCCGGTCCAGACCTTCAGGCGGAAGGCCTCGCCGCGCTCATGGGCCGCCTCCATCCGCGCCGCCAGCGCCGTCGGCACCGCCTTGGGATAGCCGGAGCCGGTGAAGCCGCTCATGCCGACGGTCGAACCGGGCGTGATCAGGGCGGCGGCGTCCCCGGCGGACATGACCTTGGACTGCAGGGCGGCGGAGCGGATGCGGGACATGGGGGAGGACCTCTGACGCTACGGTGACGCTGGGGGTCTAGGCCTCTGCCGGAGCCGGGTCCACCACCCGATGTTCACAGGCGACAAGCGAACGCCGTCGCGTCATCCTGCCTCTCTGATCGGGAGACTGAGCTCATGAAGACCCTCGCCGCCGCGACCGCCGCCCTGCTGCTGCTCGCGCCCGCCGCCTTTGCCCAGACGGGGACCCAGACCGCCGAGGCCGACATCGGCCGGGTGCTGGACCAGCTCAACATCGCCTCAACCGCCGCCGACACCACGGCCTATTTCAGCCTGTTCACCCCCGACGCCCGCTTCATCGGCACGGACGCGACCGAGCGCTGGTCGCTGCCGGAATTCCGCGCCTACACCGAGCCCTATTTCGCGCAGGGGCGGGGTTGGACCTACACGCCGCGCGACCGGGTGATCACCATCGCCCCGATCGACTGCCGCTGCCTCGCCTGGTTCGACGAGGTGCTGGACAACGCCAGCTACGGCGTCACCCGCGGCTCGGGCGTCCTGCGCCTGACCGAAGACGGCTGGAAGATCGAGCAGTACGTCCTCAGTTTCACCATCCCCAACGACAAGGCCCGGGCCGTCGTCGATGTGGTGCGCGCCGGTCAGTAGCGGGCGGACGCGGCCCTGATCCTCTGTTCCTGAGCGACCATACGCTGGTCCAGTTCGGCGGAGATCTGCTGGACCCGCGTCGCATGGATGTTGAAGGCGTTCATGTCGGACGTGCTGGTGAAGGCGATCTGACCGTACTCCACCAGCCAGCGACGCCGCTCCAGAATAGTCAGTTGGCTGTCCATCTCGTCGAACAGCATGGTGCTGAGTTCGGCCCCGATCGCCGTCTCGGCCTTCTCGTGCGCCACGCCTTCCTCGAAGCTGCGGAGCATCTGGGCCCGACGCGGGCCGGACACCGGCATGGCGGCGATCTCGTTGCGGGCCTGAGCGCGCAGACCCTCGTCCTGCACATTGGCCCGGGCCTGCATTTCGCGCAGGGCTTGCACCTTGTCGCGGGCCCGGCGCAATCCACCCGGCTCGGCCAGATCAACGGCCTCGAAGAAGTCCTGGCCGACCAGGGCGTCACGCTCCGCGAACATGCGTTCGCGCGCGGCGGCGCGGCGCTCCGCCACGCCATGACGGATGGCGACCATCGCGTCCTGTTCGGCCGCCATGCCCGCACCGATCACCCGGAAGCCGGACGCCGGCACCGCCCCCACGACCGCGACGCCGCCCAGAACCGCCAGCAGCACCAACCCCTTCGACGTCTTGCGACGCCCCAGCACGAACTGCAGGAACAGCCAGACGACCAGCGCCCCCGCCAGACCGCCCGCCAGACCGACGCCGAGCCCCAGCGCCAGATCCGCCGGCATGCTGGCCGTGCCCGTCACCTTCGTCAGCGACTGACCGACCGAGAAGGCGAAGGCCCAGACGAAGACGGCGATACCGCCGAACACCGGCCCGGAATAGCTCTTGGGCTTGCGGGCCTGACGCCGCGAGTTGGACGTCGGAAAATCAGTCAAGGCATGCCCCCCGGCGAACACTGAACGCCGTCAGGCTTACCCCGCGCCGCCCGCCTTGCACAGCGAAGCTTTCAGGAAACCGATGCCGTCTGTTCCCCGGACGTTCCGCGCGCTAGAGCAGGGACATGGACTTCACCGAAGACGCCTTCGTCCTCTCCGCCCGCGCCCACGGCGACACCGGGGTGGTGGTCGATCTGCTGACCGAGGGGCAGGGACGTCGCGCCGCCTATGTGGCCGGCGGCGCCTCGCGCAAGATGAAACCCTTCCTGCAGCCCGGCGCCCGCGTCGTCGCCGAGTTCCGCGCCCGGACCGCCGACCAGTTGGGCTCGGCCCGACTGGAGCCGGTAGGCGAGGGGCCCAGCGCCCTGTTTGACGATCCGCTGGCTCTCACCGGACTGGCCGCCGCCGCCGCCGTCGCCCAGGGCGCCCTGCCGGAGCGCGAGCCGCACCCCGGCGCCTTCCTGGCCTTCGAGGCCCTGATGGGCGCCTTCATTCTGCCGGAGGTCTGGCCCGCCGTCTTCGTGCGCTTCGAGGCGGGCCTGCTGGAGGATCTGGGCTTCGGCCTCGACCTCAGCCGCTGCGCCGCCACCGGCTCGACCGACGACCTCTGCTGGGTCAGCCCCCGCACCGGCCGCGCCGTCAGCCGCGAGGCCGGAGAGCCCTATGCGGGAAAGCTGCTCAACCTGCCGCCCTTCATGCTCGGCGCCCAGGCGGGGTTGGCGGACGGCGACATCGGCCACGGCTTCGAGCTGACCGGCCATTTCCTCGAGCAGTTCGTCTTCCACCCGCTGGACCGCCCCCTGCCGCCCGCCCGCGTCTGGATGATCGACAAGTTGCGCGAGGCGGGGCGGCTCTAGCCGAAGGTGAAGGCGAAAACCCGGGCGCCGGGATCGAGGAATTCGATCTCGAACGTGCGCTCGCGCACCTCGCCGGTCTGACGCACCAGCTGATACAGACGCTCGCCGTCGATCCGGCCCAGCCCCTGCGCATCAATATCCATGCCCGCGTCGCGTCCCGGCGCCTGGCCGTCGATCCGGACGCGGAAGCGCGGCGTCTGTCCAGACGCGCCAGGCCCCATGACCAGATGCAGGTCGCGCGCCCGGAAGCGGAAGACGACACGGCCGCCCGCCGCCCGGAGGTCGGCGTGCTCCTCCGTCACCCGCCAGCGCCCCGCAAGGCTCCAGTCGTTCAACGACAGGGGGCGGGCGGCGTAGTCCTTCTCCGCATCGCGCGCGAAGCCGCCGGCCGAGCGGAAATTCTCGGCCCGGCCATAGCCGACATAGGTCTCCGGCGAGGCGACCCGGGCGAAGTCGGCCGGCGCCGCCGCGCCCTGCGCCTCCACCCGCACCGTCCCGTCTGCGACCTGCGCGCCGGCCTCCCTCAGCAGTTGCTGGATGACCCGCTCCGAACCCGCGTAATCGCCCTCGCCGAAATGGTGGTGGCGGATGCGCCCCTGCGCGTCGATGAAATAGTGGGCGGGCCAGTAGTTGTTCCGGAAGGCGCGCCAGATGGCGAAATCGTTGTCCATCGCGACCGGATAAGTCACCCCCAGCCGCTCGATGTTCTGGCGGACATTGTCTTCGGACTTCTCGAAAGCGAACTCGGGCGTGTGGACGCCGATCACCACCAGACCCTGGTCCCGGTACTTCTCGGCCCAGGCTTTGACGTAGGGGATGGAGCGCAGGCAGTTGATGCAGGAGTAGGTCCAGAAGTCGACGACCACGACCTTGCCGCGCAGTTGCTCGGTCGTCAGGGGCGGGGAGTTGAGCCAGGTCGTCGCGCCTCTCAGCGGCGGCATGATGCCCTCCACCGGCAGGTCGCTCACATCGTCCGGCGCCCGGTTCGCGGGCGCGCCTTGCCCCACAGAGGTCAGCAGGGCCTGTTCGATGCGTCCGGTGCCGGCGGCGGAGATGCGGGTCAGCAGCCCGGTGTCCAGCCCCAGACCGATGGCGACCACCCCGGCCAGCACCAGCGCGCCCAGACCCCGCCTCAGCCATTCTCCGGCCCCCAGCGCGCCTTTCATCGCCCTGAACACCCGTCCGCCTGTCAGCAGGGCCAGCGCCAGCGAGGTGGCCGCCCCCGCGGCATAGGCCAACAGCAGGACCGTCGAGCCCACGCCCGCCCCCTGCAGCGCCGCCCCGGTCAGGATCAGGCCCAGGATCGGCCCCGCGCAGGGCGCCCACAGCAGGCCGGTCGCCACGCCCAGCAACAGGGAGGTTCGAACATCGCCCTCATCGCCCGACTGCCGCTCCGCACGATCGGTCAGCCACGATCCTGCGGCCACGAACGGCCGCATCAACCGGTCGCCGACGGAAGGAACAAGCAGGCTTAGCCCCAGCACCGCCATGACCGCCAGCGCGATCCAGCGGCCGACCTCATTGGCCCGGACCGCCCATCCGCCGCCCAGCGCCGCGAGGGTGGCGACCCCGGCGAAGGTGACCGCCATCCCGACCAGCAGGGGGAAGCCGTTGCGCACGAACGGGCGGTCCGCGCGGGCGAAGACGAACGGAAGAACCGGCAGGATGCAGGGACTGACGATGGTCAGGGCCCCGGCCAGATAGGAGAGCAGAAACAGGATCATGCGAGGGCCTCGCCCATGCGGCTATGGTCTGGATACGTCGCCCGGCCGGATCGGATCACCGCCGGGCGTCACGATCACCCAGTCGCGCCAGGACCTGATCCATCTCCGCAGCCAGCGTCTCCACCAGCGCCCCCGCCGGCATCGCCCGACCCAGCGGCGCGCCCTGACCGGCCCAGTTTGGCATGTAGCCGGTATCTCCCGCCGCCGTGGCCGCCGTGTTCAGCGTCTTGCCGATGTCGTAAGCGAAGGGGTAGGGCGCGATCCGGGTCTCGTCGGCGCGGCGCATGAAGGCGTTCTCCAGCCCCCGCGCCGGACGGCCCGAGATCGCCGCGCTGACCCGCGTCCGTCCCGCCTCCGGCCCGGCCAGCTTCGCCCGATAGACTGCACCGGCCGCGCTTTCCGGACAACTGACGAAGGCGGTGCCCAATTGGGCGCCCGCCGCCCCCAGCGCCAGCGCCGCCGCGATCCCCGCGCCGTCCATGATTCCGCCCGCCGCGATCACCGGAATGTCCAGCGTCGTCGCCAGCAGCCGGGTCAGGGGCAGGGTGGCGAAGCGCGGATCGTCCGCCGGATCGAACACCCCGCGATGCCCGCCGGCCTCGACGCCCTGCGCCACCACCACGTCGATCCCCGCGGCCTGCGCCGCCCGGCCTTCCTCCGGCGAGGTGGCCGTGGCCAGCAGCACGATCCCCGCCGCCTTCAACGCCGCGATCCGGGCCGCGTCCGGCAGGCCGAAATGGAAGCTGACCACGGCGGGTCGTTCCGCGATCAGCAGGGCCAGGGCGTCATCGTCCACCCGGAAGCTGCGGTAGATGTTGTTCAACGCCGCCGGCGGCTCGGCCCCGAACGCCGCGAACAGCGGCCGCAGGCTTTCGATCCAGTCGGTATTGCGCGCCGGATCGGCCTCGGCCGGGTCGTGGCAGAAGACGTTCACATTGAACGGCCCGTCCGTCAGCGCCCTTGTCGCCCGGATCGCCGCCCGGGCTTCGTCCGTCCCGACCGAGCCGATGGCGATGGAGCCCAGTCCGCCCGCTGTCGTCACCGCCGCCGCCATCTCCGGCGTCGAGGTTCCCGCCATCGGCGCCTGGATGATCGGATGGCGCAGGTTCAGGCGGCGGGTGAGGGCGGTCTGCATGGGCGATACTCCAATGATCCCCAGATAGGCGGCGCTTCGTCCCCCGCCAGTCCAAGGCTGCGCTAGACTTGTCGGCTCAGATTGCCGATTCGGAACCCATGAGCATCCACACGCCTCCGCCCGAGGGCGGCCGCATTGTCGAAGAGCCGATGGGCGATGCGCTGTCCAAGCGCTACCTCGCCTACGCCCTGTCGACCATCACCAACCGGGCCCTCCCGGACGTGCGCGACGGCTTCAAGCCGGTCCACCGCCGAATCATGTACGCCATGCACCAGATGCGGCTGAACCCGCAGGCGGCGGCGCGCAAATGCGCCAAGGTCGTCGGCGAGGTCATGGGTGGCTATCACCCGCACGGCGACGCCTCGATCTATGACGCCCTGGTGCGTCTGGCCCAGGATTTCTCCCAGCGCTATCCGCTGGTCGACGGGCAGGGCAATTTCGGCAACATCGACGGCGATAGCGCCGCCGCCATGCGCTACACCGAGTGCAAGCTGACGCCCGCCGCCGTCCTGCTGATGGACGGCATCGACCAGAACGCCGTCGACTTCCGCCCCACCTATGACGACCAGGACGAAGAGCCGGTCGTCCTGCCCGCCGGCTTCCCCAACCTGCTGGCCAACGGCTCGTCGGGCATCGCCGTCGGCATGGCCACCTCGATCCCGCCGCACAACGTCGGCGAACTGATCGACGCCTGCCATCTGCTGCTCGAAAACCCCGAGGCGACGACCGAGGAACTGGTGCAGATCGTGCCCGGCCCGGACTTCCCCACCGGCGGCGTCTCGGTCGAGGGTCACGCCTCCATCCTCGACGCCTATGAGACCGGCCGGGGCGGCGTTCGCCTGCGGGCCCGCTGGGAAACCGAGGATCTGGGCCGCGGCGTCTGGCGCATCATCATCACCGAGATCCCCTATCAGGTGCAGAAGTCGCGCCTGATCGAGGCGCTCGCCGACCTGATCGAGAACAAGAAGGCCCCGCTGCTGGGCGACGTGCGCGACGAGTCGGCGGAAGACATCCGCCTGATTCTCGAGCCCAAGACCCGGACGGTAGAGCCTGAAGTTCTTATGGAAAGCCTGTTCAAGCTTTCCGATCTGGAAGTCCGCTTCCCGATCAATATGAACGTGCTGGACGCCACCGGCACCCCCCGCGTCCTTGGCCTCAAGGCCTGCCTGCGCGCCTTCCTCGATCACCGCCAGGAAGTCCTCATCCGCCGCGCCCAGTGGCGGATCGAGCGCGTCGAGAAGCGCCTGCACCTGTTGGAAGGCCTGCGCATCGTCTTCCTCAACCTGGACGAGGTCATCCGCATCGTCCGCGAAGAGGAACAGCCCAAGGCCGTCCTGATCGCCCGCTTCGGCCTGTCGGAGATGCAGGCGGACTACATCCTCGACACCCGCCTGCGTCAGCTGGCGCGGATCGAGGAAATGGCGATCGAGAATGAATTCAAGGAACTGTCCGAAGAACTTGCCAACCTGCAGTCACTGTCCACCTCGCCGGCGAAACAGTGGAAGCAGATCGGCAAGGATCTGGAGGTGGTCCGCAAGGCCCTGATCTCGCCGCGTCGCACCACCATCGCCGAGGCCGTCGACACCTCCGCCTTCGTCGCGCCCGAAGCCTTCATCCCGCGCGAGGCCATCACCGTCATCCTGTCGGAACGCGGCTGGATTCGCGCCGCCAAGGGCAAGGTCGAGGATCCGTCGGAGCTGAAGTTCAAGGAGGGCGACAGCCTGGCCTTCCTGGTCCCGGCCTATACGACCGACAAGCTTCTGGTCGCCGCCTCGGACGGCCGCATCTTCACCATCGGCGCCGACAAGCTGGCCTCGGGCCGCGGCCACGGCGAGCCGCTGCGCCTGATGATCGAGCTGGACGAGAAGGCCGAGATCATCAACCTGCTGGCCCACCAGCCCGGCGGCAAGCTGCTCATCGCCTCGAAGGCCGGCTACGGCTTCATCGCGCCGGAAGACGACCTGCTGGCCCAGAAGCGCGGCGGCAAACAGGTGCTGAACGGCGACCTGCTGGCCGCGATCCGCGTGCCCCAGTCCCCGGCGGGCGATCACGTCGCCACCATCGGCGAAAACATCAAGGCGCTGATCTTCCCGCTCGCCGAACTGCCCGAAATGGGCCGCGGCAAGGGGGTGAAGCTGCAGAACTTCAAACAGGGCGGTCTGGTCGATGTCGCGGTGTTCAACGCCGAACAGGGACCGGAGTGGGCCGACGGCGGCGGCCGTCGCCGCAACTGGCCCGACTGGAAGGACTGGCTGGGCAAGCGGGCCCAGGCCGGCCGTCAGGGACCGCGCGGCATGCGGAAATTCCGCTAGGATGCGACCAAAGGTGACGCCGATTTCACTACCGGTCGGCGTCACCAGCCACGATAATCACTGAAGGCCGGGCGTCCGGCCGCTTTGGAGAGCCTCATGCTCATCACCCTGATCGTCATCGGCGTCATCGTCGCCATCCTGCTGTTCGTCGTCATCGGCGGCTACAACAAGCTGGTGGCCCTGGATCAGCGCGCCGACCAGTCGTTCGCCGACATCGACGTCCAGCTGAAGCAGCGTCAGGATCTGATCCCGAACCTGGTCGAGACGGTGAAGGGCTATGCGGCGCACGAGCGCGGCACCCTGGACGCCGTGACCCAGGCCCGCGCGGCCGCCGCCGGCGCCACCTCGGTCAATGACAAGGTGCAGGCCGAGAACATGCTGACCGGCGCCCTGGGCCGCCTGTTCGCCGTCGCCGAGGCCTATCCGGACCTCAAGGCCAACACCAACTACCTCGAACTGCAGCGCGAGCTGTCGGACCTCGAGAACAAGCTGGCCGCCGCCCGCCGCTTCTTCAACAATGCGGTCAGCGAGTTCAACGCCGTCCGTCGTCAGTTCCCGACCGTCCTGTTCGCCGGCATCGTCGGCTTCGGTTCGGACAAGCCCTTCTTCGACGTGGGCGCAGCCGAGCGCGCCGCGCTGAACGCCGCGCCGCCGCAGGTGCAGTTCTAAGTCGATCCTGCCATGGGCGCTGTCGGGCTCCAGACCCATATCTGGGCGAACAACACACGGTCGATCCTGCTGCTGGCGACCTTCCCCATCCTGGTCGGCTTCATCCTCTACGGGGTGCAGCTGATCCTGATGGGGTTCGGCGTCCTGCCGGGCAGCGGCAAGGGGCTGGGCGATGACATGGCGCTGGCCGCGTCCTGGCTGACCTTCACCGTGCCCGCCGCCTTCGTCATCGCCGCCGTCTGGTTCGCCATCGCCTATTTCGGCAGCCAGACCCTCGTCGACATGCTGACCGGCGCCCGCAAGGTCGAGCGCAAGACCGAGCCGGACCTCTATAACCTGCTGGAGAACCTGGCGATCTCGCGCGGCCTTCGCACGCCGACCCTGCGCGTCATCGACAGCGACAGCCTGAACGCCTTCGCCACCGGCCTGCATGAGGGCCAGTACAGCGTCACCGTCACCCGCGGTCTGGTCCGGACCCTGACCCGCGACGAGCTCGAGGCCGTGCTGGCCCACGAACTGGTCCACGTCATCAACAAGGACGTGCGGACCATGATGATCGCCTCGATCTTCGCGGGCATCATCAGCGTCATCGCCGAGATGGTCTTCCGGGCGCTGCTCTATTCCGGCGGCGGCCGTCGCCGGGACGACAACAAGAACGCCATGCCTCTGATCCTGATCGGCATCGCCTTCGCCGCGATCGGCTTCCTGCTGGCCATCGTGATCCGGATGATGCTGTCGCGGACCCGGGAGTATGTCGCCGACGCCGGCGCGGTCGAGCTGACCAAGAACCCCGACGCCATGATCTCGGCCCTGCGCAAGGTCGAGGGCCGGTCCAGCGTCAAGGGGCCGGACGAGCTGCAGCAGCTGTTCCTGGACAACCAGCCGGACGGCGTCGGTCTGGAAGGCCTGTTCGCCACCCACCCGCCGATCCAGAAGCGGGTCGATGCTCTTGTGAAATTCGGAGGAGGGCGCGATCCCGGCCCGTGGTCGGGCGAGCCGTCCCCGTCGGCGTCCCCTTCAGCGTCGGGCTATTCGACCTCGGTGCCGCTGGCCGGTTGATCGGTCAGCCGGGCCCAGCCGAACCGGGTCAGTTGCTCCATCGGCCGGAACGACGCCTTGTAGTCCATCTTCTGCGAGCCCCGGACCCAGTAGCCGAGATACAGGTACGGCAGGCCCACGGCGGTGGCCTGACGGATGTGGTCCAGGATGGCGAACCGGCCCGGACTACGGTCCTCCAGCGCCGGATCGAAGAAGCTGTAGACCATCGACAGCCCGTCCGAGAGCAGGTCGGTCAGGCAGACCCCGACCAGATCCCCCGGCCCGCCGTCCGGGGAGGGCAGGCGGTACTCGATCAGATGGGTGCGAACCGCCGTGTCCTCGACCATGGCCACATAGTCGGCCCAGCCCATCCCGTTCATCCCGCCCTCGGCATGCCGGGCGCCCAGATAGCGCCGCAGCAACTCGAACTGCTCCGCCGTCGCCTCGGCCTCGACCAGATCCCGCGACAGGTCACCGTTCCGCTTCAGGATGCGCCGCTGCGAGCGGGAGAAGGCGAACTCGCCCACCGGCACCCGCACCGAGACGCAGGCGTCGCAGGTCTCGCAGGCCGGGCGGTAGGCGATGTTCTGGCTGCGCCGGAAACCGGCCTGGGTCAGCTCGTCATTGACGTGGGCGCCATCGCTGAACGGCAGGTTGGCGAACACCTTCCGCTCGGTCTGGCCGGGCAGATAGGGGCAGGGCGCCACCGACGTCATGTAGAAGCGAAGCTGGCGCTGGGGAACGAAGGTCACGGAGTCATCTCCGCACCTGAAGGCGTCCGAATTCCGGCGAACCGCTCATGTCCGTATCTGGCGCCGCAATGCAGCGAGGCGCAAGCCCGTTCGCCCGTCGCCCGAACCCGGCGCGACAGGCGGGCGGTCACAGGCTGGTGTCCGTCGGCAGGACCGGCGCCTCGCGCAGCAGCACGATGGCGATCCGGCGGTTGCCCGCCAGCGTCGGATCATCGGGGTACAGCGGGTCAGAGCCCGCCTTGCCCGAGACCTGATAGACCCGATCCGGATCGACGCCCGCGGCCTGCAGCACCAGACGCGAGGCGTTGGCGCGCTCGGAAGACAGGCTCCAGTCCGCCGGCGCCGTGGCCCGGTTCGAGCCCGGCGAGGCCGAGGTGTGGCCGGTGATGGAAATACGGTTCGGCAGCTGGTTGATCACCCGCGCCACCGCCCGCAGCAGCACCTGGGCGCGGGCGTTGGGCCGCGACGAGTTCTGCTCGAACATCGACCGGCCCTCCTGATCGACCAGCTGGATGCGCAGGCCTTCCGGCGTCTGGTCGATGATCAGCTGTTTCGACAGCTCGGCCAGTTCGGGCATCGACTGCATCGCCTGGCGCAGCGATTCGGCGGCCGAGGCGAAGTCGGCGGCCTCGCGGCGGGCGATCTCGTCGCGCAGTTGCTGCTCGCTGGCGCCGGTCAGGTCGGAGCTCTGTCCGGCCTGTTGCGAGTCCAGCGGCGCTTCCGGGGCGAGTTGGGTGATGACCGCGTTGGAGCCCGACGACTTCGCGCCGTCGTCGCCCAGGGCCGTGCCGCCCAGGATGCCGCCCGAGCCCGAGGTCGTCGCCGACACGCTGGCCGGAGCGAAGTATTCGGCGATGCCGCGCTTCTGTTCCGGGTCGGTCGTGTTGATCAGCCACATCAGCAGGAAGAAGGCCATCATGGCCGTCACGAAGTCGGCGTAGGCCACCTTCCACGCGCCGCCGTGGTGGCCGTGCCCGCCACTCTTCTTGATCTTCTTGATGAGGATCGGACGATCGCTCATGGACATGGGAACAGGCCTTCGGACGGCGGAACTGTCCAAACATGGGACAACAGGGTTAAGGCGACGTTTCCCATATCGCCTTCCGGCCTGATCGCGCTTGTTTTGCGGGGCAGGGGACCGTAGGCACGGGGCGTGACGCTTGAACCGCCGCCAGAGCATCCGACCGACGAGACCCGGGCCTATCGCCGGGCGCTGGGATCGTTCGCGACCGGCGTCTGCGTGGTCACGGCCGACAGCCCGCAGGGACCGCTCGGGCTGACCATCAACTCCTTCACCTCGGTATCGCTGGAGCCGCGCCTGCTGCTGTGGTGCATCGACGAGCGCTCCGAGCGCTGGCCCATCTTCGCCGCCGCCGAGCATTTCGCCGTCCATGTGCTGCCGGCGGAAGACCAGGCGACCGCCGAGCGCTTCGCCAAGGGCGTGGCCCTGCTGCAGCCCGGTGAGTACGAGCGGCGCGAGAACGGCCCGCCCTGCCTGCCAGAGGCGCTCGCCCGGTTCGAGTGCGCGGTCCATGACCGCATCCAGATGGGCGACCATATGGTCGTCGTCGGCCGGGTGCTGGCCTTCGACACCGCCGAGGGCGACGCCCTGACCTTCTGGCGCGGCCGGTTCGGGTCGCTGGGAGCAGACCAATGAAGACCGCCTTCGCAGGCCTCGGCGTCATGGGCGCCCCCATGGCGCGCCACCTGATCGCGGCCGGCTATCCGGTCACCGGCTACAACCGCTCGCCGGACAAGGCGCGGGCCTGGGCTGAAGCCCACAGCGGCGCTTTCGCCGCGACCGTGGCCGAAGCCGCCAGCGGCGCCGAACTGTTCATCCTGTGCGTCGGCAATGACGAGGATGTCCGTCAGGTCGTGACCGAGGCCCTGCCGCATCTGGCGAAGGGCGCGGTCATCGTCGACCACACCACGACCTCTGCAAAGGTGGCCCGCGAGATGGCTGCGCTGGCGGCGGGGCAGGGGGCCGTCTTCCTCGACGCCCCGGTCTCCGGCGGTCAGGCGGGCGCCGAGAACGGCCAGCTCAGCGTCATGACCGGCGGCGACGCCGACGCCCTTTCCCGCGTCGAACCGGCGCTGAAGGCCTATTCCAAGGCCATCAAGCACATGGGCCCGGCGGGCGCCGGTCAGCTGACCAAGATGGCCAACCAGATCTGTATCGCCGGCGTCGTGCAGGGCCTCGCCGAGGCGGTGCATTTCGCCCAGTCGGCCGATCTGGACACCGACGCCGTGCTGGACGCCATCTCCAAGGGCGCCGCCCAGTCCTGGCAGATGGAGAACCGCTGGAAGACCATGGCGGCCGGCCAGTTCGACTTCGGCTTCGCCGTCGACTGGATGCGCAAGGATCTGGGGCTGGTGCTCGACGAGGCCCGCGCCAACGGCAGCCACCTCGCCCTGACCGCGCTGGTCGACCAGTTCTATTCCGAGGTCCAGGCCATGGGCGGCGCCCGCTGGGACACGTCCAGCCTCGCCGCCCGTCTGCAGGATCGCAAGCCGACCGCCTGACGGTCAGTAGCGATACCTCAGCGCCAGCGAATAGATCGTCTCCTCGCGGCGGACATCCCGCTGATAGAGCCCCCCGCCGTAGTCGAAGAAGGTCTCGAACGGCTCGCCCAGCAGGTTCGAGGCGTCAAACGCCAGCGTGATCTGCTCCGTCGGCGACCAGCTGGCCGAGACGTCCAGCCGGCCGACGTCATCGACATACTCGCCGACCACGCCGTTGCCGTACCGGGTCCGCAGGTTCCAGGCGACCCGCGCCGAGAACGGACCGGTCTCATACAGGCCGACCAGATTGTAGGAGTATTTCGACACGAACGGCAGGTCGCCGTCGATGTAGGTCCCATTGATCTGCACCCCGAACGGCCTCAGCCACTCCGGCGCGCTCTCGTAGTCCAGGAAGGTCGTGAAGGCGGCCTCGACGCCCTGCAGCGTGGCCGCATCCAGATTCTGGGGGCGCGTGATCCGCAGTTCGCCATAGACCGGATCCTCGACGTCGACCGTCTCATTGACGATGAAGCCGTCGATCTCGCGCCGGAACACGCCCAGCGTCGCCCAGCCCCGGTCCGAGAAATAGTACTCCAGCGTCGCGTCATAGTTCACCGACTCGATCGGCTGCAGGTCGATGTTGCCGCCGCTGGCGACGCGCAGGCCTGAGCTGTCGGGATTGGGCGAGACGAACAGGCCGGGGTTCAGCTGGCCGAAGGCCGGCCGGGTGCGCGTCTTGTTCGCCGCGAAGCGGAGTTGCATCTGCTCCGACAGCGGCATCCGCAGGTTCAGGCTGGGCAGGACGTCGACATAACGGCTGGTGCGGGAGACCGGCGTGAAGGTCTCCTCGTCGCCCACCGTATCGCGGGTCGTGCCGTTGACGGTGACCTCGGTCTCCACCACCCGGACCCCGACATCGCCTTCGAGCGAGAAGCCGAGGAAGGGGAGGGCGAACCCGGTCTGGACATAGCCCGCGAGGGCTGTCTCTCCGGCGCTGAAGCTCTGCTCGGGAATGATCGGCGGATTGCCCGGGGCGAAGCCGGCGAGGGCGCGCAACTGCTCGATGTTGCGCCGGATGCTGTCATAGGTCGGCGTCACCCAGGTCCGCACCGGCTGCACGCCGTCGCCGTTGAACCCTTCCTCGGCCAGCACCAGATCCAGCGGCAGGGCGCTGAGCGGCAGGCCCAGCTCTTCCTGGTTCAGATAACGCTCGCCGTTCTCATAGGCGGCGTTGCGATCCACATAGCGCAGGCCGACCCGCAGATCGGTCAGCAGATCCCCGTTGATCTGCCAGTTCAGATCGGTGCGGACCTGGATGTCGTCGCCGCGGCCCTCATGGCGGCGATCGAACAGGCCGCGATAGATGTAGTTGGCGGGATCGGTCAGATCGACGTCGCGGAAGCCGAAGACCACGCCGCCGTCCTCACGCGGGGTGTCGAAGTCGATGTCCACCACGGGCGTGGACGCCAGCGCCGTATCAAAGCTGTTGATCGAGTTGCCGAAGGTGCTGTCGGTCCGGGCCAGGTCAAACGACCACTCCAGATCACCGGTCGTATAGACGCCGCCGATCGCCACCTGCCAGGTGTCGGTGCGGCCCGCATTGGCGCCCTGCCACATCTCGGGCCGAAGGCCGCCGGAGGCGGTCAGGCTGCGGACGTCGCCGCCCGGGCGCAGGACCACATTCTCGAACACCGTGCCCTCGGCGTAGAGCGGGACGGTGAACTGCCGGTCCGAAACCTTGCCGCGATAGCCCTGGTACAGGCCGTCGATATAGAGCTCCAGCGCCTCGGAAGGCCGCCATTGCAGGGCGATATTGGCCGAGGGCCGCCAGCGGTCGCCCGTGCCGTAGAAGACGCCCACCGCGTCCGGGAAACGGGCGCCGACCAGCGCCGGATCGGCGCTCTGGTCGGTTACAGTTCCAACCACCCCGGAACCCCAACGCACGGAATCCAGATAGTTCAGGCTGGTGTAGGACAGGTTCACCAGCGCCCCGATCTCGCCGACGCCGGTGCTCCACCGGTCGCTGATCAGGATGTCGGCGTTGGGGTCGTAGGATCCGGACTGATTGGCGTAGGTGTAGCGGACCCCGCCGGCGATCTCGCGCCCGTCGAAATCAAACGGCCTGCGCGAACGCACGTTGATCAGTCCCGCGATGCCGCTTTCCAGTCGCCAGGCGGAGCTGGACTTGAACACCTCCAGCGCCGCGACGGCCGACGCGGGGAAGTCCTGCATCGCCACGCCGCGGCCTTCGGCGGTGAAGATATCGCGGCCGTTGTAGCTGGTGGCCACGTCCGGCAGCCCTCGCACCAGAACCCGACCGGCTTCACCGCCGCCGCGTTCGACCTGGACGCCCGTGACCCGCGCCAGAGATTCCGAGGCGTTGCTGTCCGGCAGCTTGCCGATATCCTCGGCGACGATGACGTCGATCACCTCGTCGGCGTTGCGCTTGAGGTTCCGGGCGCTGGTCAGGCTGTCGCGCGAGCCCGTGACGACGACTTCGTTCAACTGGGTCGCCGGCGCCGTCGGTGACGATGCAGACGGGTCGGGCGTCTGACCGCGTGGGGTCTGGGCGACGGCGGCTGAAGCGAGAACAAGCGGAGAAAGAGCGGCGCAACACAGCAGCCGGTGTACTGAAGTCATAGGTCGTCCAGGGCGCGCACCGGACCCCCGTCTGATGCGAACTTGGTTTCGGGGAGTTTCCGAACAGCCCGGTCCGAACGTCACAGGTCCGGTACGGTTTCAACCCTGGGCCAGTATATTTGTTTCGCATAATATATATTAGGCGACAAACGGACCGGACTTGAAACCCGCGCCTTCCTGCGGCCCTATGCCATCATGACCGACAAGCCCGTTCTCCTCTCCGGTGACAATCCGCAGATCGCCAAGGGCGATGGCGATGAACCGGTGCAGGCCTGGATATCCGCAATCCCCGGCTGGAAAAGCGATCTGTCGCGTCGTCTGGACGCGCTGATCGTTCAGGCAGTCCCGGACGTTCGCAAGGCCGTGAAATGGAACTCGCCGCTGTATGGCGCGCCCGGCGCTGAAACCTGGTTCCTCGGACTTCACGGCTTCACCCGCTACGTGAAGGTCAGCTTCTTCAACGGCGCCGAACTGGACCCACCGCCGCCCGGGGCGTCAAAACAGAAGCTCGTTCGATACCTCGACATCCCCGAGGATCATGAGCTTGATGAGGCGCAGTTCATCCAATGGGTGAAGTCTGCCGCGGCGTTGCCGGGAGCGAAAATGTGAGCCGGCTGCTGGCGACCGCCCTGCTCCTGGCGGCGATCGCCGGCTGCGCCTCCCTCCCCGACCCCGAGCCGCGTCTGGCGGCGTTCGAGGCGCGTGCGGAGATGTGCGCCCATTGGGGTGGCGAGTACGACTATGACGCGGAACGCGCAGCCCAGATCCGCGCCGCGCTCAGCAAAGGCCGCTGTGACGCCCTGGACGATGACGCCGGCGCGCTGAAGGCCGCCTATCGATCAGACCCCGCCGCCCTTGCGCGGATCGAAGCCGCCATGGCGGCCTTCCAGTAGAACGAAAGCCGCCCCCGACCGGAGGCGGCTTCGGTCCTTACATGTGCAGCATGCGGCCGTAGGCGTCGAGCTGGGCCTCGTGCATGGCTTCCGACATGGTCGGGTGCGGATAGACGATGCCATGCATGTCCTCCTCCGTCGCCTCCATGGTGATGGCGGTGACGTAGCCCTGAATCATCTCGGTGACTTCGTGGCCGATCATGTGGGCGCCGATCAGCGCGCCGGTCTTCGCATCGAAGATGGTCTTCACGAAGCCCTCGGTCTCGCCGGCGGCCACGGCCTTGCCGTTCACCTTGAACGGGAAGCGACCGACCTTGACCTCGCGCTTCTCGGCGCGGGCGGCCTGTTCGGTCACGCCGACCGAGGCGACCTGCGGCTGGGTGTAGGTGCAGCCGGCGATGGGCGAGACCACGTTCGGGGTCTTGAAGCCGGCGATGTATTCGGCGGCGTGGATACCCTCGTGCGAGGCCTTGTGGGCCAGCCAGGGTGCGCCGGCGCAGTCGCCGATGGCATAGAGGCCAGGCAGATTGGTCTGGCAGTGGCTGTCGATCTTGATGTGGCCGCGGTCCAGCTCGACGCCCAGCGCCTCCAGACCAATGCCGTCGGTGTTGGCGGTGATGCCCACGGCCGAGATGCAGACCTCGGCTTCCAGCGCCTCGGCCTTGCCGCCGATCTCGACATCCACCTTCACGCCCGAGGCCGTCTTGGAGACCTTGGTCACCTTGGCGCCGGTGCGGAATTTGATGCCGCGCTTCTCCAGCGCCTTCTGGGCGGCCTTTGAGATTTCCTCGTCCTCGACCGGCATGATGCGCTCGACGGCTTCCACCACGGTCACTTCCGAGCCCAGGGCGCGATAGAAGCTGGCGAACTCCAGACCGATGGCGCCCGAACCGATGACCACGAAGGTCTTCGGCAGCTTCTTGGGCGCCAAGGCGTCGCGATAGGCCCAGATCTTGTCGCCGTCGGCCTCGAGGCCGATCTGCGGCAGGGCGCGGGCGCGGGCGCCGACGGCCAGCATGACGTTCTTCGCCTCGACGGTGCGCGAACCGCCCGCCTTCAGGGCCACGACGACCTTGGGCGTTCCGGCGGCCTTCTCCAGCTTCGCCTCGCCCTCGATCACCTCGACCTTGTGCTTCTTCATCAGGAAGGTGACGCCCTTGTTCATCGTCGCCGCGACGCCGCGCGAGCGCTGGATGATGGCGTCGAAGTCGAACGACGCGCCGGTCGCCGACAGGCCGTAGTCCTTCAGGTGCGACAGGCTCTCGTACTTCTCGCCCGACTTCAGCAAGGCCTTGGTCGGGATACAGCCCCAGTTCAGGCAGATGCCGCCCAGCGATTCACGCTCGACGATGGCGACCTTCTGGCCCAGCTGCGAGGCGCGGATGGCGGCGACATAGCCGCCCGGGCCCGAACCGATGATGACGAGATCGAATTCAGCAGCCATGGTCAGATCAACTTCTCAATGTCGGCCTTGATGGCCTTGGGTTCGACCTGGGGCGCGTAGCGGGCGACCACCCTGCCCTCCCGGTCGGTCAGGAATTTGGTGAAGTTCCACTTCACGTCGCGCGTGCCCAGAAGGCCGCGCTTCTGGCGGGTCAGCCAGTCGTAGAGCGGATGCCGGTCCGGGCCGTTGACCTCGATCTTGTCGAACATCGGAAAGTCGACGCCGTAGGTCGTGGAGCAGAAGCTGGCGATCTCGTCCGCCCGCCCCGGCTCCTGCGCCCCGAACTGGTTGCAGGGGAAGCCCAGCACCTCGAACGGCGCATCGGCCAGTTCGCGGTGCAGGGTTTCCAGGCCCTCGTACTGCGGGGTGAAGCCACAGCGTGAGGCGACGTTGACGATCAGCAGGGCCTTCCCCGCGAACCGGGACAGCGGAACCTCGGTCCCGTCGATCCCGGCAGCGGTGAAGTCATAGACCGAGGTCATGCCCTGCCCTCGCCTTACGCCAGCATCGTGACGGGATCTTCGATCAGCGGCTTGAACGCCTGCAGGAAGCGGGCGCCCGTCGCACCGTCGACGACGCGGTGATCGCAGGTCATCGTCACCGTCATGACGGTGGCGACGGCCAGCTGGCCGTTCTTGACGACCGGACGCTGCTCGCCCGCGCCGACGCTCATGATCGCGCCCTGCGGCTCGTTGATGATCGACGAGAACTGCTTGATGCCGAACATGCCCAGGTTGGACACCGAGAAGGTGCCGCCCTGGAACTCTTCCGGCTTCAGCTTGCGGTCACGGGCGCGCTTGGCCAGGTCCTTGGACTCGGTGGCGATCTGCGACAGCGACTTCAGCTCGGCCTTGCGGATGATCGGGGTGATCAGGCCGCCGTCGATCGCCACCGCCATCGCCACGTCGGCGTTGTGGTGCATGGCGATGCCTTCGGGCGTGTAGCTGGCGTTGGCTTCCGGCACGGCCTTCAGGGCCATGGCGGCGGCCTTGATGACGAAGTCGTTGACCGAGACCTTCACACCGTCCTTCTCGAGCAGCGCATTGATCTTCGCGCGGGCCGCCAGCAGGGCGTCCAGCTCGACGTCGATGAACAGCGGGAAGTGCGGCACCTGCTGGATCGACTCGACCATGCGGCGAGCGATGGCCTTCTTCATACCGTCCAGCGGGATCAGGTCGTAGCTGCCGTCCGGAATGCCCATCTGGGCCAGCGACTGGACCGGACGCGAGGCGATGCCCGAGGCGGCGGCGGCCGGAGCGGGCTTGGCGCCGCCCTTCGGCGCGGCCTCGACGTCGCGCTTGACGATCCGGCCGTGCGGGCCGGTGCCCTTGATCGACGTCAGATCGACGCCATTCTGGGCGGCCAGACGGCGCGCCAGCGGCGAAGCGAACAGACGACCGCCGTCAGCGGTCTTTACCGGAGCCGGGGCAGCCTTCGGGGCTTCAGCCTTCGGAGCCGGAGCAGACGCTTCAGCCTTGGGCGCTTCAGCAGCCTTGGGCGCATCCGCCTTCGGGGTCTCGGCCTTGGCGGGGGCAGCGGCGCCGCCCTCGTCCTTCAGACGCGCGATCGGGGTGTTCACCTTCACGCCCTCGGAGCCTTCGGCCACGAGGATTTCGGCAATCTCGCCCTCGTCCACGGCCTCGACTTCCATCGTGGCCTTGTCGGTTTCGATCTCGGCGATCACATCGCCCGCCTTGACCACGTCGCCCGCCTTCACGTGCCACTTGGCCAGGACGCCCTCCTCCATGGTCGGAGACAGGGCGGGCATCAGGATGTCGGTCACGCGGTCTCTCCCTGAGCGCCCCCCGCCGCCAGGCGGTGCGCTTCTTCCCAGCCGTTGAGGATCTGCTGGAAGGCTTCCTCGCGGTCGAGACCGACGTTGGCCTCATAGGCGCGCGAGAAGTTGTAGGCGAGTTCCGCCAGGATGGCGCCGGCCAGCTTGGGATCCTTCGGCGCCGGGCGGATGATCGCCTGCGGGCGTTCGCCGACCCACCAGACGCGGATCAGTTCGATGACCTCATCCAGATTGCCGTGCTGCAGCGCGGGATCCGGGATCGGCAGAGCCTTGGTTTCAACCGACATAAGTCACCTTCCGGACAGCGTCCACGATCTTGTCCACGCCGGGCAGAGACAGCGCTTCCAGGTTGGCTGCATAGGGCAGAGGCACGTCTTCCTGGTGCACCCGCAGCGGCGGCGCATCCAGATAGTCGAAGGCGTGTTCGATGACGCGAGCCACCACTTCGGCGCCGACGCCCATCGGTCCCCAGCCTTCCTCGGCCGAGACCAGACGGTTGGTCTTCTTGACGCTTTCGACGATGGTTTCGTGGTCCAGCGGACGCAGGGTGCGCAGGTCGATGACCTCGACGCTGATCCCCTCCTCCGCCAGCTTCTCAGCCGCCTGCAGCGCGAAGCCGACCATGCGGCTGTGCGCCGTGATGGTGACGTCCGTGCCCTCGCGACGGACCTTGGCCTTGCCGATCGGCACGACATAGTCGTCGCCTTCCGGCACGTCGAACTCGAGGCCGTACATCATCTCGTGCTCGAGGAAGACGATCGGGTTCGGGTCGCGGATGGCGGCCTTCAGCAGGCCCTTGGCGTCGGCGGCGTCATAGGGCGCGATGACCTTCAGGCCGGGCACCTGCGCATACCAGGCCGAATAGTCCTGGCTGTGCTGGGCGCCGACGCGCGAGGCCGCGCCGTTCGGGCCACGGAAGACGATGGGCGCCTTGATCTGACCGCCCGACATATACAGCGTCTTGGCGGCCGAGTTGATGATGTGGTCGATCGCCTGCATGGCGAAGTTGAACGTCATGAACTCGACGATCGGCTTCAGGCCCGACATGGCGGCCCCGACGCCCAGGCCGGCGAAGCCGTGCTCGGTGATCGGGGTGTCGACGACGCGGCGGTCGCCGAACTCGTCCAGCAGACCGCGGCTGACCTTGTAGGCGCCCTGGTACTGGGCGACTTCCTCACCGATCAGGAAGACGTTCTCATCACGGCGCATTTCCTCGGCCATGGCGTCGCGCAGGGCGTCGCGGATCGTCGTCTTGACCAGTTTGGCGTCGGCAGGGATCTCCGGGTCCTTCAGCTCGACCTTGGGCTTGACCGGCGCATCCGCGGCCGCGCCTTCGACCGGAGCCGCGTCAGCCTTCGGAGCCTCTTCGGCCTTGGCGGCCTCGGCCTTCGGAGCCGGGGCAGCCGCGCCGTCCTCGCCCGCCAGACGGGCGATCGGCGTGTTGACCTTCACGTTCTCGGAGCCTTCGGCCACCAGGATTTCGAGCACCTCGCCCTCGTCCACGGCCTCGACTTCCATCGTCGCCTTGTCAGTCTCGATCTCGGCGATCACCTGGCCGGCCGACACGGTGTCGCCCGCCTTGATGTGCCATTTGGTCAGCGTGCCCTCTTCCATCGTGGGGGACAGCGCCGGCATCAGAATGTCGGTCACGGATCAGGCCTCCACGTACACGTCAGTATAGAGCTCGGACGGATCCGGTTCCGGGCTCTCTTGGGCGAATTGAACGGACTCGGCGACGATCGCCTTGATCTCGTTGTCGATGGCCTTCAGCTCCTCTTCGGTCGCCTTGGCCTGTTCCAGCAGCATCTTGATGTGGTCGATCGGGTCGCGGGTCTTCTTGACCTCGTCGACCTCTTCCTTGCTCCGGTATTTCGCCGGATCCGACATCGAGTGGCCACGGTAGCGATAGGTCTTCACCTCGAGGATGTAGGGGCCGCCGCCTTCACGGGCGCGCTTCACGGCGCGGGCCGTGGCGTCGCGGACCGCCAGCACATCCATGCCGTCGACCTGCTCGCCCGGGATGCCGAAGCTGGCGCCGCGGTTGTAGAGCTCGGTCGTGGACGACGAGCGCTCGACGCTCGTGCCCATGGCGTACTGGTTGTTCTCGATGATGTAGATGGCCGGCAGCTTCCACAGCTGGGCCATGTTGAAGCTCTCGTACACCTGCCCCTGGTTCGAGGCGCCGTCGCCGAAATAGACGAACGAGACCGAGTCATCGCCGCGGTACTTGCCGGCGAAAGCCAGGCCGGTGCCCAGCGCCACTTGGGCGCCGACGATGCCGTGACCGCCGTAGAAGCCAGTCGGCACATCGAACATGTGCATCGAACCGCCCTTGCCCTTGGACGAACCGCCGATGCGGCCGGTCAGCTCGGCCATCACCTCATTGGGGCTCATGCCGGCGGCCAGCATGTGGCCGTGGTCACGGTAGCCGGTGATGATCTTGTCGTGGCCCTGCTTGACGCTCTCCTGAACGCCGACGGCCACGGCTTCCTGTCCGATGTACAGGTGGCAGAAACCGCCGATCAGGCCCATGCCGTACAGCTGGCCCGCGCGCTCCTCGAAGCGGCGGATAAGGACCATCTCGCGATAGAAGCGCAGCAGGTCCTCTTTCGAGGCTGCGGGTCCGTTTGGAATTGTCTTTGATTCAGTCTTCGCGGCGGGGGCTTTCGCCATCCGTGATCTCCCGGTGGGACCCCGCTAGGCAGGGACGCTTGTCGTTACGGAAAGGGGCTTTAGCAGCCTTCGTTCCCGAAACGCAAAGCGCACCGGCAAAGCTGTAACCAAAGTTCAGGAGGCCTGCGGCTTGACGTCACGCGGGTTTGAATGCGCGACCCTGATCACATAGTCGCGAGGGTCCGCGAAGCCCAGCACGGCGCGGGCCCGTTCTTCCAGCAGATCACGCGAAAGGCTGCCCCGGCGCAGATAGCGCATGCGGACTTCCAGATCCTGCTTTTCTTCAAGGATATTGGCCAGTTGGGCCTCGCGACGCTCCAGCATCGCATCCCGCTCGCCCCCGCTCAGCAGACCACGCTCCCCGGTCAGGGCCTGAACGCCGAGATAGGCGATCAGCAGCAGCAGTATGCAGGAAGGTAGATAGGGCTTCATCCGTTCGGGCACTCGACCGCTCCTTCTGAGCGTGGACTCGTGATTGACGAGTCATGACCGAAAAGCCCTAACGAACCGTAGCTTGGCCGTAGAATCTACGGCCAGAGCCACGATTTTTCCGACCTTATTTCAGCAGCATGCCGCCGCCGAAATAGTCCGCCTGGTCGCCCAGCATCTCCTCGATTCGCAGCAGTTGGTTGTATTTGGCCGTGCGGTCCGAACGGGCCAGCGAGCCAGTCTTGATCTGACCGCAGTTGGTGGCGACGGCCAGATCGGCGATCGTCGAGTCCTCGGTCTCGCCCGAGCGGTGGCTCATGACGGCGGTGTAGCCGGCGCGATGGGCCATATCGACCGCATCCAGCGTCTCCGAAAGCGTGCCGATCTGGTTGACCTTGATCAGGATCGAGTTGGCCAGGCCTTCGCCGATGCCGGCGGCCAGACGGGCCGGATTGGTCACGAACAGGTCGTCGCCGACGATCTGGACGCGGTCACCCAGACGGTCCGTCAGCAGCTTCCAGCCATCGAAGTCGTCCTCGGCGCAGCCGTCCTCGATCGAGACGATCGGGAAGCGCTCGCACAGGTCGGCGAGGTAGCCCACCATGCCGTCGGCGTCGAAGCTCTTGCCCTCGCCCGCCATCACATACTTGCCGTCCTTGAAGAACTCGGTGGCGGCGACGTCGAGGCCCAGGTGGAAGTCCTCGCCGGCCAGGTAGCCGGCGGCCTGACCGGCCTTGGTGATGAACTCCAGCGCGGCTTCAGCCGACAGCAGGTTCGGGGCGAAGCCGCCCTCGTCACCGACGTTGGTGTTGTGGCCGGCGTCCTTCAGCGACTTCTTCAGCGCGTGGAAGATTTCCGCGCCCATGCGCAAGGCGTCCGAGAAGTCCTGGGCGCCGGTCGGCAGGATCATGAACTCCTGGATGTCGATCGGATTGTCGGCGTGGGCGCCGCCGTTGATGATGTTCATCATCGGGGTCGGCAGGACGCGGGCCGAGACGCCGCCCAGGTAGCGATACAGCGGCAGGTTCGACGAAATGGCGCTGGCCTTGGCGCAGGCCAGCGACACGCCGAGGATCGCGTTGGCGCCGAGGCGGGCCTTGTTCGCCGTGCCGTCCAGACCGATCAGGGTCTCGTCGATGCGGCGCTGGTCCTCGGCATCCATGCCGGACAGGGCGTCGAAGATCTCGCCGTTGACGGCGTCGACCGCCTTCTGGACGCCCTTGCCGCCCCACATGTCCTTGTCGCCATCCCGCAGTTCGACGGCTTCGTGGGCGCCGGTCGAGGCGCCCGACGGCACGGCGGCGCGACCGAAGCTGCCGTCCTCCAGCACCACATCCACTTCCACCGTCGGATTGCCCCGACTGTCGAGGATCTGGCGGGCGACGATTTCAGCGATGTCGGTCATGGGATGGCTCTGCTCTGCGAGACGGCGTTCAGACGCCGCGTTTAGACCGTAGAGGCCCGGAACGGCAACCGGATAGAGCCTCGCGCTCCGGGACGGCGGCTCTCACCGCCGCCCCGGATGTCAAAGCGACCGGCCTGCGATCAGGCGCAGCCCTCGACGTACTCGATGGAGGCGCCGCCGCCGGCGATGGACTTGACCTTGCCGTCCATGCCGATCTCGTACTTGATCCCGCGGGCCGCCGGACCGGTGCGCTCGCTCGTCGCCCAGACCGTGATGTACTCGGCCGGCGCGCTCTCATACTTGTGCGGGACGACGACCGCCGCCGCGCCGTAGGCCGCCTTGATGGCCGAGGCCTCGTCGCCGATCTTGAAGCCGCGATCCGTTTCGATGGTGGAGGTCCGTGTCAGCCACACGCTGGCCAGCACCCCGTCATTGGTCATCACCAGCATGTTTTCGGGCGCCCGGCTCGGGCGGAACATGTCGCAACTGGCCGGGTCGGCTCCACCGACCGCGTTCGGGTTCGCATCCGGCCCCAGCGCCGCCTCGATCTCGGCGGTGGTCATGCCGACCCGCAGGGGGCCGAAGCCGTTGGCGGTCAGGACGTTGTCGGGAACGGGCTGGGCCGGGGCCTCGGCCGCGGGCGGCGGGGTCGGCGCCGGCGCATCGGCGGGCGCTTGCGCGGATTCCGGCGCATTACAGGCGGCGACGGACAGGACGGCGGCGGTCAGCAGAAGGCGGCGGATCATGGGGGCTCCAGAAGGTTGTCCAGAGGCATGAACGCACGAAAACGGCGCGCGAGGGTATCGCGCGCCGCAAAATCTTTCGTCCGGCCGGAGCCGGCAGCGTCAGAAGACTAGTCTTCCTTCGGCGTCAGAACCTGACGGCCACGGTAGGTGCCGGTCTTCAGGTCGATGTGGTGCGGGCGCTTCAGCTCGCCGGTGTCCTTGTCCTCAACGTAGGAGTTGGTGCCAAGGGCGTCGTGGGCGCGGCGCATGTTGCGACGCGAGGGCGATACTTTGCGCTTCGGAACGGCCATGTCCGTCTCAATCTTCTGGTCGGGCGCCGGCGAAGGCGCGAAAACAATAGCGGCGGCCCGTCAGAGCCGCCTTGCGAGGGCGGGCTTATGCATGAACCCGCAGGCGATTTCAAGGCGCTTGCGATGAGAGACTCAGCGAAGCGTCTTCTCCATCACGATGAAGCTCAAATCCTCCCGCTTCGGCAGGCCGAAACGCCTGTCTCCATAAGGGAAAGGCAGGGCCTCGCCGGTGGCGACGTAACCGAGGCGCTCATACCAGGCGATCAGGGTGTCCCGCTGCGGAATGACCGAGATGCGAACCCGGAGGGCGCCGAATCGGTCGGCCATTGTCTGTTCAGCGATCCGGACCAGCTTCCGACCCAGCCCCGCGTTCTGAAGGAGCGGGCTGACCGACAGCATGCCGAAATAGCCGATCCCCTCCCCGCGCCGCGCGATCAGGATGCAGCCGACGAGCGCGTCCCCGTTCCAGGCGGTCAGCATTCCCTGTTCGGGGTCCGACAAGATGGACGCCAGATCCTCCGCATCGGTCCGCTGGCCGTCCAGCAGGTCGGCCTCGGTCGTCCAGCCCGCGCGCGACGCCTCGCCGCGGTAGGCGCTTTCGACCAGCGCATGCAGCGACGGGATGTCGGACACGATCGCATCCCGGATCGTCGGTTCAGTCACGCGTCGCCATCTCCGCCACCGCCTCGCCAATGGCCAGCGAGCTGGTCAGGCCGGGGCTCTCGATGCCGAACAGGGCGACCAGACCGTCGATGCCGTGATCCTCGCGCCCGCGCAGTTGGAAGTCCGGCTGCGGTTCGCCCTTGCCATGCAGCTTGGGCCGGATGCCGGCATAGTCGGGCGCCAGAGCCCCTTCCGGCAGGCCCGGCCAGAAGCGGCGGATATAGTGCTCGAACTCCGCCGCCTTGGCCGGATCGACCGAATAGTCCTCGGCCTCGACATAGACGAGGTCCGGCCCGAACACCGCCTGTCCGCCCAGATCCTTGCGGTAGTGGGTGCCCAGCGCGCCGGGGATGGGCGGCGGATAGATCAGCCGCTCGAACGGCGCCTTGCCGGTCAGACGGAAATAGACGCCCTTGCCGAAATGGCGTGCGGGAATGCCGTCCGCCGGATAGCCTGCGATGCGCGCCGCCACATCCTGCGCGCCCAGGCCCGGAGCCGTGACCAGCAGGCCGGTCGTCAGGGTCGCCCCGCCCTCCCCGCCCGCAATGATCTTGAACCCGCCGCCCGACAGGGGCTCGGCCCGTTCGAACGGCGTGGACAGGACGACAGACCCGCCCGCGTCCTCGATCTCGCCCTGCAGGGCCAGCATGTAGTCGTGGCTGGCGAACAGGCCGCTCTCCGGCGACAGGATGGCCGCATGGGCGTTGAGCCCCGGCTCCATGGCGCGCGCCTGCGCCCCGGTCAGATGCTCCAGCCCCTCGACGCCATTGGCGGTGGCCTGCTGGAAGATGGCCTCGATCCGCTCGACCTCGGCCTCCTCCGTCGCCACGACAAGTTTTCCGCATTTGCGGTAGTCGACCTTGTGGCTGTCCAGGAAGGCGTACAGCGCCCGCCGCCCCTCGACGCAGAATCGGGCCTTCAGCGACCCGGTCGGATAGTAGAGCCCGCCGTGGATGACCTCGCTGTTGCGCGAGGACACGCCCTGCCCGACGTGCGGCTCCTTCTCGAGCACCAGCACCGACAGGCCCCGCTTCGCCAGCGCACGCCCGCACGCCAGACCGACCGCGCCGGCCCCCACCACCGTCGCGTCGAAGTCGAAGCTCATGCCTTCTGTCCGTACCGGCGCGCCGCCTCGGCCTCGAAACTGCTCATCAGGGCCGAGACCGCGCGATCAAAATTGGCCTGCAGCATGCCGTTCAGCAGCGGACTGGCGAAGGCGAAATCGATCATGAACTCGACTCGCGTCCCGCCGGCGTCGGGAAAGAACTGCCAGCGGTTCTTCAGATGCCGGAACGGCCCGCGCAGCAGGCCCACCTCGACCAGCGGCGCATTGCGGTCATGCCGCACCCAGGTCGAGAACCGCTCGGTCAGGAAGGAGAAGCCGACCGAGGCCTCGGCGTCCAGCACGGTCACGCCGGGACGTTCCTCGCGCGGATTCCAGGTCCGCATGCCGGTGACCCACTTCACGAAGACCGGATAGGCCTTCACGTCCGCCACCAGCTCGGCCAGCTGATCCGGTTGATAGGGCAGGATTTTCGTGACGCGGTGGACGGCCAAGCGGGGCTCAGCGCCCCGTCTGCGCCAGACGCGCCGCCTTCAGCCGGGCGAAGTCGTCGCCGGCGTGGTGCGAACTGCGGGTCAGCGGCGAGGCCGACACCATCAGGAAGCCCTTGGCCCGGGCGATCGCCTCATAGGCCTTGAACTCTTCCGGCGTCACGAACCGCTCGATGGCCGCGTGCTTGCGGGTCGGCTGCAGGTACTGGCCGATGGTGATGAAGTCGACGCCGGCGGACCGCATGTCGTCCATCACCTGCATGACCTCTTCCTTGGTCTCGCCCAGGCCGACCATGATGCCGGACTTGGTGAACTGGTTGGGGTCGCGCTCCTTGACCATCTGCAGCAGGCGCAGGCTGTGGAAGTAGCGAGCGCCCGGCCGGATCTTCAGATACAGGCGCGGAACGGTCTCGAGGTTGTGATTGAAGACGTCAGGCTTGGCGTCGATCATCACCGCCGCCGCCCCGTCCTTGCGCAGGAAGTCGGGCGTCAGGATTTCGATGGTGGTGTCCGGGGCCTGCAGGCGGATCTGGCGCACCACCTCGGCGAAGTGGGCGGCGCCGCCGTCGGACACATCGTCACGGTCCACCGAGGTGATGACGACGTGGTTCAGCCCCATCTGCGACACGGCCAGACCGACCTTGCCCGGCTCTTCCGGGTCCAGCGGCTGCGGCAGGCCGGTCTTCACATTGCAGAAGGCGCAGGCGCGCGTGCAGGTGTCGCCCATGATCATGAGCGTGGCGTGCTTCTGGCTCCAGCACTCGCCGATGTTCGGGCAGGCCGCCTCCTCGCAAACCGTCACCAGTCCCTTGGAGCGGACGATCTCCCTGGTGGCGTTGTACTGGCCCGATCCGGGCGCCTTGACCCTCAGCCAGTCCGGCTTTTTCAGCACCGCGCTTTCCGGGCGGTTCTGCTTTTCCGGGTGACGCAACTCGGCGGGCGTCTTCTTCAGCGTATCGATCAGGGTGACCAAGGCGGGGGCTCGGGCTCCAGAGGCGTGAAGGCGGTATGTCGTCTTTCCGTGCGGCGAAGGCAAGGCGCGAGGGAACCTCACGCTAGGTAACGCATCTTTTCAAGGTGAACGCCCCGCACTAGTTTCCCCGGTTCAAATCACGGGCGCGGGGTTCAACGCGTCGACGGAGGACTGAGTTTTGCGCGTACCGCTGGAAGCCAAGATCGGCGAAGAAGGTATTTTCGACGCCCTGATCGCCGCGCGCGAAACCTACGGCGACAAGGAGATCCTGGAGGACCAGGATCGCAAGCCGCTTACCTACACCGGCCTGATCCGCGCCGCCTTCGTGCTGGGCCGCAAGATCGCGGCGATGACTGAGCTGGAGGAACGCGTCGGCATCCTGCTGCCCTCCAGCATGGGCACGGTGGTCACCTTCTACGGCCTGCACGCCCACGGCCGCGTGCCGGTGATGATCAACTTCACGGCCGGCGAGCGGAACATCAAGGCGGCGCTGGCCGCCGCGGGTGTGAAGAAGGTCCTGACCGCCCGCCGCTTCATCCAGCAGGCCAAGCTGGAAGAGCTGATCGCCGACATCGAGACGGTCGCCGAGATCGTCTGGCTGGACGACGTGCGCGCCACCATCGGCCTGCCGGACAAGCTTTACGGCCTCGCCGCCGGGATCGCGCCCAGGCGGTTCCGGGTCAAGACGGACGCCCATGCCCCCGGCGTGGTGCTGTTCACCTCCGGCAGCTTCGGCGCGCCCAAGGGCGTGGTGCTCAGCCAGGCCAATCTGGTCGCCAACTGCCGCCAGGTCGCCCAGCACATCGATCTGAAGCCGGAGTGGGTGATGTTCAACCCGCTGCCGACCTTCCACTGCTTCGGCCTGACCGGGGGCGTCCTGCTGCCCCTGCTGCAGGGCATGAAGGCCTTCCAGTACCCCTCCCCCCTGCACGCCAAGCAGATCGTGGAACTGCTGCCGCAGGTGAAGGCCTCGATCCTGTTCGCGACCGACACCTTCCTGAACCAGTACGCCCGCGTCGCCGGGCCGGACGACTTCTCGACCCTGCAGTTCGTCGTCGCCGGCGCGGAGCGGGTGCGCGACGAGACCCATCATCTGTTCAACACCCGCTTCCATGGCCTGAAGCTGCTGGAAGGCTATGGCGCGACGGAAGCCGCGCCGGTGGTGGCCGTGAACCATCCGGACCGCAACCGCCCCGGATCGGTCGGCCAGATCCTGCCCGGCATGGAATGGAAGCTGGAAGAGGTGCCCGGCATCGCCGAGGGCGGCCGCCTGTACCTGCGCGGCCCCAATGTCATGGAAGGCTATCTGTCGCCCGACGATCCGCGCAGGATCGAGCCTCTGGTCGATGGCTGGCACGACACGGGCGACATCGTTGATCTGGACGCCGAGGGCTACATCACCATCCTCGGCCGGGTGAAGCGTTTCGCCAAGATCGGCGGCGAGATGGTTTCCCTGACCGCTGTCGAGGGTCTGGCCAGCGCCGTCTGGCCCGAAGCCCGCCACGCCGTGGTCTCCATTCCCGACAGCCGCAAGGGCGAGAAGCTGGTGCTGGTCACCGACCGCAAGGACGCCGAGGTCGCACGTCTGGCGGAATGGGCCCGCGAGCACGGGGCGCCGGAACTGGCCGTGCCCAAGAAGATCCTGCGCGTCGACGACGTGCCGGTTCTGGGCACCGGCAAGACCGACTATGTCGCGATCCAGCAGATGGCCGAGCTCGACAAGGCCGCCTGAGCCCACCCGTAGAACATTGTGCGACGGACCGACTCCGGCCCACAGTCCTCCCGCTTCTGAAAGCAAGAGGGAGGGTTCAATGTTCAACTCGATTTCGAAATACCAGCCGCAACTGCTCAGCGTGCTGCGCATCATCGCGGGCCTGATGTTCCTGTGCCACGGCACCGCCAAGGTGCTGGGCTTCCCGGCCGTGGAGGGTGTGCCCGGTCCGGGCCTCAGCATTCCGGGCCTGTCCGGCCCGCTGGAGCTGATCTTCGGCGCCCTGCTGGTGCTGGGTCTCTTCACCCGCCCGGTCGCCTTCCTGGCCGCGGGCTTCTGCGCCGTCGGCTATTGGCTGGTGCACGCCGGTCAGGGCCCGTTCCCGATCCTGAACGGCGGCGAGACCATCGCCCTGTACTGCTTCGTCTGGCTGTATTTCGCCGCCGCGGGCGCCGGTCCGTGGTCGGTCGACGCCGCCATGGCCAAAAAGGGCGGCTGATCAGCCGATCCGGACACCCGTCATCGAGATCGATCCGCCTTCAATGACGTCGTTGAAGAAGCTCACATCGTCGCCCGGCCCACGCTGGGCGGCGATGTAGAGCAGCGGCAGATAGTGCTCGTCGGTCGGGACGCTCAGCTGGGCGTCCTCGGCCAGGTTCACCCAGTCGATCAGGGCGTCATGGTCGCCGCGCACGAACGCCGCCTTGACCGCTTCATTGAAATGGCTCGCCCATTCATAGGGTTCGCCGCCGGATCGCTTCCAGGTTCTGAGGTTGTGCACGAAGTCGCCGGACCCCGCGATGACGATCCCCTCGTCCCGCAGCGGCGCCAGCCGCTTGGCCAGTTCGAAATGCTCACGGGTGCTCAGCCGCCGGTTCAGCGACAACTGCACGACCGGCACGTCGGCCTCGGGCCAGACGTGGGCCAGCACCGACCAGGTGCCATGGTCCAGTCCCCACTGGTCGGTCTGGATGGCGCCGGTCAGCTCGGACACCCGCGCGGCCAGCGACGGCGATCCCGGCGCCGGGTACTGCATCGCATGCAGTTCGGCGGGGAAGCCGCCGAAATCATGGATGGTTTCCGGTTTCGCCTGCGCCGTCACACCCAGCCCGCCGGTTTCCCAGTGGGCCGAGATCATGACCACGCCCTTCGGCTTGCCCACGGCTTCGCCCAGCGCGCGCCAGGCGTCCGCATACGGACCGCCCAGCGCGTTCATCGGGGATCCGTGACCAAAGAAGATCGCCGGCTGACGCATCGTCTTACCCGTGCAGCTTCTTCGCCAGTTCGGCGATGTGCTTACCCTGGAACCGGGCGCCGCCCAGTTCAATCTCGCTGGGCTGACGCGAGCCGTCGCCGGCGGTGATGGTGGTCGCGCCATAGGGCGAGCCGCCTTCGACCGAGTCCAGCGTCATCTGGCCCTGATAGGAGTACGGCAGGCCGACGACCGGCATGCCGTGGTGCATGAAGAAGTTGTGCAGCCCCTGGAAGGTGCTTTCCTGACCCCCGTGCTGGGTGGCGCTGGCGGTGAAGGCGCCGCCCACCTTGCCGATCAGGGCGCCGGTGAACCACAGGCCGCCGGCCTGATCCAGGAAGGCGCGCATCTGCGAGGCGGCCGAGCCGAAGCGGGTGCCCGCGCCGATGATGATGGCGTCATAGTCCTTCAGGTCGTCGATGACGGCGATCGGGGCCTTCTGGTCCAGCTTGTAGTGCGAGGCCTTGGCCAGCTCTTCCGGCACGGTTTCCGGCACGCGCTTGATATCGACGGTCACGCCCTCGACCGAACCCGCGCCCTCGGCGACGGCTTCCGCCATCGTCTCGATATGGCCATAGGTCGAATGATAGAGAACCAGAACGCGGGCCATCGGCCATCTCCTGAACGTTATAAGCAACAGTTGCGGTGCTTATTTCGGGTGAACCGCAAGGACGCGCAAGAGGGCGGCGCGAATTCATCTGCGATTGATGGGACAGACCCGATCGTAGAAGGCCTGATCGGCCGGCACGGTCAGCCCGCGCGACAGACGGAAACGATGCTCCACCAGGGTCGCCTGCTGCTCGATGTTCAGCTGCTCCCAGCGGCAGTCGACGACCAGCGGATAGGCGTAAGAGGCCGCACTGTCCCCTGCCCTGATCTTGGCCAGCAGCAGGTTCACCCCCTGCCGCGCCTGCCAGACATGGGTCAGCTCATGGATCAGCAGGGCCTGAAGGCCGAGGGCCGCGCCGGACACGTCGTCAGGCAGCGACCGCTTCGGCCAGATGATCCAGTCCCGACCGAACCAGCAGCCGGCGACGAAGGCCCGGTTGAACGGTGAGGCCAGAAGGCGGATCGCGCCATAGTCCAGGCCGTCGCCGAACGCCTCGCGTCCCAGCGCGACCTCGCCGGGCGTCAGGGGCCGGATCATGTCGGCGGCGGCGCGCCGACGTAGCCGCCCGTCGGACTGACCCACTCCCAGTGCCAGGGTTCATAGACATAGGGGACGAAGCCGAAGCGGCCGGCGTTCTTGACCAGCCACCGATAGGTCTCGGTCCGGCTCATGTGCAGGCGGCTGGAGGCCGAGGTGTTGTCCACGCCCAGCCCCGGCGCCTGGCCGACATACAGGTCCACGGCGGTCCCCGTCCGGTGCGGCGAACAGGCGGCCCGGCGCAGGCCGTCGCAATTGCCCTGCTGGGCGCAGCGCGCGGCGTCGGCCTCGGGGTCGCGGAAGCCGGAGAAGATCTGCAGCAGCTCGGGATTGGCGGCGACTTCGGGCACCTCCGCCCGCGCGGCGGCGACCAGCCGACGGTAGGCGTCCAGCACGTCGCGGCGCAGCAGGCGGGTCAGGCGATCCGCATGCTCCTCGGACTCGACCAGATAGCCCAGCTGGTACAGCGGCGGCGGATCGGGACAGGGCTGCTGATTGACCCGCGCCATGATGAAGGGCCGGCGCTCCTGCCAGACCCCGCGGAACACCTGGAAGGTGGCGGCGTCGAACCAGCCGGTCGGCGGCAGGCCGCGCGCATACTGGAAGTCCGCCAGCGCGCGGGCGAAGCGCGGCGTGTTCGGCGCGCAGTCGGTGCCCAGCTCCTTCTGGATCAGGGGCAGATAGGTCTCCCAGCCGAACTCCGTGGCGCTGAACGGCGCCCACTCCATTCGCCCAAAGGAGATGGCGTTGGCGACGGCGGGCGCCGCCCATTCCGTCGCGCCGACGGCGCAGACTTCACCCGCGTCGCGCACTTGGGCCGAGGCGGTCCCGGCAAGGCCGAGCCCCGCCATCAGGGCGGCGCAGGCGACGAGTTTCGGCAGAAGGCGGCCCCGGATCATGGAGGGATGGTGGCCCGGAGATGATGGCCGCGGCAAGGCCCTTCGCAACCCTCGCGCACACGACGCAAAGGCGGCATGGTGAGCCTGCGGTCGACTCGGATCGCGCTCCCGGATCGCTCCATGACCGACGCCGTTCCGTCCCGATCGCCGCGCCGCTCCAATCCCGTACTGGCGGCCTTCTCGTCTGTCTGCCTGCCGCTGGCGGCCTTCGGCGTGGCCCTGCCGGTCACCCTGCCGGAGTTCTACGCCACCTATGTCGGCATCCCGATCGCGGTGGTCGGCTATGTCTTCATGGCGGTGCGGGCCATCGATATCGTCGTCGATCCGCTGATCGGCGCGGCGATGGATCGGACCAAGGGCCGTTTCGGCCGCTATCGGCCCTGGCTGGCGGCGTCGGCGCCGGTCCTGATGCTGTCGGCCCTGATGATCTTCGTCATGGTCGAGCCGGGCGCTGGTCCCCTCTATCTGTTCGGCTGGCTTCTGGTCCTCTACCTCGGCTTCTCGGTCGGCACGCTCAGCCAGCTGGGCTGGGCCAGCGTCCTGGCGCCCGAATACGACCAGCGATCCCGCGTCTACGCTTGGTGGCAGGCGTTCAACATCATGGGCGTGATCGGCATCCTGCTGCTCTTTGCCTGGGCGACCCAGACCTATCCGACGGACAAGGCCGCCGGCGCCCACATCATGGGCTGGGCCATCATCGTCGCCCTGCCCCTGACCATCTCCCTCGCGCTGGCCGCGGTCCCCGAGCCGGTGAACCACAGCGCCGCGCCGCACGGCGGGCTCAAGGCCTACTGGGACATCATCCGCCGCCCCACCGTCTCCCGGCTGCTGGCGGCCGATCTGGTGCTGGGCGTCGCGCCGGGCATCACCGGGGCGCTGCTGTTCTTCTTCTTCGACCAGATCAAGGGCTACGACCGGTCGGCAGCCTCGATCCTCATGCTGCTCTATTTCGTGGGCGGGCTGGCCGGGGCGCCGATCTGGGCGAAGCTGGCCGCGCGCATCGGCAAGCACCGGGCCCTGTCCACGGCCAGCCTGATCTTCGCCGGTCTCTATCTGGTCGCCACCGCCCTGCCCGGCGGCAACTTCGCCCTGACCGCCGTCGCCATGTTCATCGCCGGCCTGCCCTACGCCGCGGGCTTGTTCCTGCTTCGGGCCATGATGGCCGACGCTGGCGACGAGGTGCGACTGGAGACCGGGGTCGAGCGCACTGGCCTGATGTTCTCCATCCTGTCGGCGACGACCAAGCTGGGTCACGTCTTCGCCCTGATCCCCTATGCGGTGCTGGGCTGGATCGGCTTCCAGGCCGTGCCGCCCGAGGGCGGGAACAGCGAGACCTCGCTGCTGGCGCTGCAGGCCATGTTCATCATCGTCCCGGCCCTGCTGATCGCCTCGGCGGCGCTGATCCTGCGCCGCTACCCGCTGACGCCGGCCCGCCACGATGATATCCGCCGCCAGCTGGACGCCCGCGACGCCTCCGCCTCCCCGACGACGCCTTGAGTTAAGCCTGCCATGACCACCCCCATCGACCGCCTGAACGCCATCATGGCCCGGCTGCGCGCCCCCGTGGGCGGCTGCCCCTGGGACGTGGAGCAGACCTTCGAGACCATCGCCCCCTACACCCTTGAGGAGGCCTATGAGGTCGCCGACGCCATCGAGCGCAAGGACTGGACCGAGCTGAAGTCCGAGCTGGGCGACCTGCTGTTCCAGGTCGTCTTCCACGCCCGCATGGCCGAGGAGCAGGGTCTGTTCGTCTTCGACGACGTGGCCAACGCCATCGCCGACAAGCTGGAGCGCCGTCACCCGCACGTCTTCCCAAAAGACGGGCAACTCGAGGCCGCCAAGGCGGACGGCGTGGCCCAGAAGGCCCGCTGGGAGGATATCAAGGCGGCCGAGCGCGCGGCCAAGGCCCAGCATGGCGTGCTGGACGACGTGCCCGTCGGCCTGCCCGCCCTCGCCCGCGCCGCCAAGCTGACCAAGCGCGCCGCCCGCGTCGGCTTCGACTGGCCCTCGACCGACGAGGTCTTCGACAAGCTGCACGAGGAGGTCGCCGAGCTGCGGGCCGAAATCGCCGCGGGCGATCTGGACAAGGCCAAGGGCGAGGTCGGGGACCTGCTGTTCGTCGTGGCCAACCTGGCCCGCAAGCTGGGGGTCGAGCCCGAAGACGCCCTGAGGGGCTCGAACGCCAAATTCGTGCGCCGCTTCGGCTTCATCGAGGCCGAGCTGGCCAAGGCGGGCAAGACGCCGGAGCAGTCTGACCTCGCCGAGATGGACGGCCTGTGGAACGCGGCCAAGGCGGCGGAGCGGGCATGACCGCGGACAAGCATGATCCGGGCGGCAAGGTCCGGCTGGCCCTGATGCCGGGCGTCAACGGCGACGCGACCTTCAGCGACGACGGCCGCTATCGTCAACTGATGCGGCGCTGGGTGGGAGAGACCTTCCCCGAGCGCTACGTCCTGTTCATCGGCATGAACCCCTCGACGGCCGACGCCACGGTCAACGACCCGACCTGCGCCCGGGAGTGGACCTTCGCCCAGCGCGAGGGCTTCGACGCCATGGTCAAGGCCAATGTCGGCGACTACCGGGCGACCGACCCGAAGATGCTCCTTGCTCCCGGCGTGGAGGCCTCCTCCCCCGACAACCTGCCCGCCATCCGCGAGGCGGCGGCCGGGGCCGGGCTGGTGGTCCTGTGCCACGGCAAGCTGAACAAGGCGCTGGCCCCGGCGGGCCGGGCCCTGATCGAGGCCCTGCGCGAGGACGGCGTGCCCCTCTGGTGCCTCGGGACCAATGGCGACGGCAGCCCCAAACACCCGCTGTATCTGCGGGCGGACACGCCGCTCAGGCCGTACGAAGCCTAGCTGTACCTCAGCTCCTGCAGGTCGATCTCGCGGATCAGCTTCTTGGCCGTGACCTCGTCGATCTCGCGGCTGCGGGCGAGGCGGCGGAGTTCGTCGCGTTCGGCGTTCAGGCCGACGAGGCGCAGCTGGCGCTCGACCGCGTCGCCGAGACGGGCGGCCTCGACGTCGTCCTCGTCGGTGCGGGTGCGGCTCTCGATGCGGTGGCGGTAGATCTCCATCAGGCGGCTGGCGACGTCGCTGTAGAGGTCCGGGTTCGACTTGCCCTCGGCCATGTCGTGGGAGGCGTCCTCGATGGCCATGAGGGCCGCTTGCGCCGCCGTGACGCGCCCGTGGTCCTCCTCGCGCTGGTGCGAGGGTTCGGGCGGCAGTTCGACGCCCTTCAGCAGTCTGGGCAGGGCGACGGTCGCCACGACCAGTGAGACGATGATCACCGAGGCGGCGAGGAAGATGGCCAGCGTCCGGGCGGGCATGGGCGTGCCGTCATCCAGCGCGAAGGGCACGGTCAGGATACCGGCGAGGGTGATGGCTCCGCGCACTCCCGCCAGCGACATGACGGCGGTCAGGCGCAGGCCGACCTTGGGCGGCGGGCCCTTCTGGCGCTTGCGGAACAGGGTCAGGCGCAGGGAGGTCCACACCCAGATGAAGCGGAGCGCCGCCAGCGCCGCGAAGGTGGCCGCCACATAGACCGCCAGCCACCAGACCTCGGGCCGGCTGGTGCCGGCCACGATCTCGGCCGAACGCGACAGGATCGACGGCATCTGCTGGCCGAGGATGACGAAGATCAGGCCGTTGGCGACGAACTGGACCGTGTCCCAGACGACGGCCCGGCGGATGCGGGTCATGGCCAGCGACTGGCCCCGCGCCCCGCCCCGCTCGGTGAAGCTCATGGTGATGCCTGCGGCGACGGCGGCCAGGATGCCCGAGGCGTGAAGCTCTTCAGCCACCAGATAGGCGGCGAAGGGGATCAGCAGGCTGATCAGGATCTGGGCGCCGACGTCCTCGCCCCAGCGACGGCTGATCCAGCCCTTCGCCGCGCTGATCGCCAGTGTGACCCCCACGCCCGCCGCCACCCCGGCCAGCGCCAGCCACAGGAAGCTGCCGATCGCCTGCGTCAGGACGAAGGTCCCGGTCGAGGCAGCGACGATGGCCAGTCGCATGGCGGTCAGGCCGGTGGCGTCGTTCAGCAGGGACTCGCCCTCAAGGATGTGCATCAGCCGCTTGGGGATCGGGGCGCGGGCGGCGATGGCCTGCACCGCGATGGGATCAGTCGGCGACAGGATGGCGGCGAGCGCGAAGGCCACGGCCAGCGGCATCTCGGGGATCATCCACCACAGCAGGAAGCCCAGGCCGATGACGGTGAAGATCACCAGCCCCAGCGCCAGCTCGAGGATGATGGCCCGGTCGCGGACCAGCGCCTCCTTGGGGATGCGCCAGCCGTCGAGGAACAGCAGCGGCGGCAGGAACAGCAGGAAGAAGATGTCCGGCTCGAGGTCCACCGCCTTGCCGGTGATCAGCACAATCCCGGCCCCCAGCGCGATCTGCACCAGCGGCAGGGCGATGCGGGTGATGCGGGCGATCGAGCCCGACACGACCACGGCCAAAAGCAGGAACAGGGTGGTCTCGATCAGATGCATCCCGGCCCTTCCGGCGAGTCAGAATTTTTTGGAGTGCACATAGTGCACAAATTGGATCGAAGCCGTTGAAAACACTCAAACCGACCGTGCACAAAAGTGCACTTTCGAGTGGCCTTTTGTGCATTCCGGAGGTTCAGCGAGCGCTTTCGCCTCCTGACGCATCCGCATCATGACATGCGGATGCGTCAAAACTGGACGTACAGTCAGCCGAACTGTCGCTCGTATCGGCCCAGCGCCGCCGGGTGCAGGCGAACGGTGACGTGGGTACGGCCCGCGTCGTCCGTCTCGCGGCCCGTGACCCGACCGTTGGCGTAGAGCCAGGCCAGGGCCTCGCCCTGATGCGGTTCGAGGGTGAAGTCGCTTTCCGGGTCGTCGTCGATCAGGCCGGCGATGGTCTCGCGCAGGGGATCGATCCCCTCCCCGGTCCATGCGGACACCGCCACAGCCTTGCCTTGCGCCCGCAGGCGTTCGGCGTGGCCGAGAGTGGCGTCGCGGGCCTCGTCGTCCAGCAGGTCGATCTTGTTCCAGACCTCCAGCACGCGACGGGTCTTGCCCTCGACGGCGGGGATCTGCTCCAGCACCGCCTCGACGTCCTTGGCTTGGGCGTCGGAATCCGGGCTCGCGATGTCGCGCACGTGCAGGATCAGGTCGGCCTCGCCCACCTCCTCCAGCGTGGCGCGGAAGCTTTCGACCAGTTCGTGCGGCAGGTCGGAGATGAAGCCGACGGTGTCCGCGACGATGGCCGGGCGGCCCTGCGGCAGGCGGATGGTGCGCTGGGTGGTGTCCAGCGTCGCGAACAGCAGGTCCTTGGCGAAGACCTCCGAGCCCGTCAGCCGGTTGAACAGGGTCGATTTGCCGGCGTTGGTGTAGCCGACCAGCGCCACCGTCGGAAACGGCACCTTCTGGCGGGCCTTGCGATGCAGGCCGCGGGTGCGGCGCACCTCCTCCAGCTCGGCCTTCAGGCGGACGATGCGGTCGGCGATCAGGCGGCGGTCGATTTCGATCTGGGTTTCACCCGGACCGCCGGTCGAGCCGGTGCCGCCGCGCTGGCGCTCAAGGTGGGTCCAGGTGCGGACCAGACGCGACCGCTCATAGTCGAGCCGCGCCAGCTCGACCTGCAGGCGGCCTTCCTTGGTGCGGGCCCGGCGGCCGAAGATTTCGAGGATCAGGCCGGTGCGGTCGATGACCTTGCACTCCCACGCCTTCTCCAGATTGCGTTGCTGGACGGGGGTCAGCTGGTCGTCGACGACGACGGCCTCCGCCTCGGCCGCGCGCACGAGGGCGGCCAGTTCCTCGACCTTGCCCGAGCCGAACAGGGTGGCGGGCGTGGTCTTGCGCACGCGCACGATTTCCTCGGCGCGCACATCGAGGTCCAGCGCGGCGGCCAGACCCACGGCTTCCTGCAGACGCTCCTCCGCCAGCCGGGGGCTGTCGGAACGTCCGTCAGGATGAATGACGACCGCCCGGATGAGCGGCACGGAATGGTCGATAAGCTTGGTGGTCAGAAGGGTGTCTCGAAGTGGTGAGTGGTGCTGTGAGAGCCATTAGATAGGAAGTCACCGGCCTTCAGACTACCTCTCCTTCTTTCGTCATCCTCCGGCGAGCGCCCGCGCATGCGGGTGCGCGACCGGGGGACCCAGCGGCGCCGCGAAGGCGGCGAAACACTGAAGATCGAAAGTTGAAACGCTGGCGCTCCCGACAGCTTCGCGCTCGCGCGCGCCGCTGGGTCCCCCGGTCTGCGCCGCTACGCGGCTTGCCGGAGGATGACGAAAGCGGGGTGCGTCCGAGATCAGTCCTCGTCGGCGTCCGGCTCGTACAGCTGGACCGGGGCCGAGGGCATGATGGTCGAGATGGCGTGCTTGTAGACCAGCTGGGACTGGCCATCGCGGCGCAGCAGCACACAGAAGTTGTCGAACCAGGTCACGATGCCCTGCAGCTTGACCCCGTTGACCAGGAAGATGGTCAGCGGCGTCTTGGTCTTGCGGACCGAGTTGAGGAAGGTGTCCTGAAGGTTTTGACGCTTGTCTTGCGACATGGCGGGTAGTTCCCGTTCTTGATTGTTCTCCGGCCGGAGGAGCGGCGCGGGACCGGTCGGCGCCGGTCCGACTACCTTAACGGCCCGAACGCGGGGGGCAACCGGGAATGCCTGTCACACGCACAGGATTGCGACGAGGATGCAAATCAGCACAGGTTGCCCCACAGGAATCAAACCCGCTTTCGTTGAACCACTCCATGTCCCAAGTCCCGAACACCGTGGCGATCGGCGCGATGCTGCTGTTGTGTCTGTCCGGCGCGGCCGCGCCGCAGGACTGGACCATCGCCGCCCCGCCGCCCGGGACAGTCGCCCTTCCGGCGCTGGTGGCCCGCGACCTGCCGACGATCAGCGGCGGTCAGGTGAAGGTCTGCATGCAGGCGGGGACGAGGCCTCAGACCTATACCCTGATCAGCCGGGGATGCTGGAACGATGCGGACACCTGCACCGCATTCGTTGGCGTCCCGAGCCACGACGATATCCGGCTTATGGAGTACGACGCCTCCAACCCGCCGGTCGTCGTGACCACGGACGATATCTGCACTGTCCCCGGGCGTTCGACAAACGGGGTGCTGGGCGCCGCTCCACGCCACCCCTGACGCAATGCGGTCTAAACCGCGTCCCGCGTCCCCCGTTCGATGTAGAGCTGGCGCAGACGGGTCGCGACCGGGCCGGGCTTGCCGTCGCCGATCTTCACCCCGTCGATGGAGACGGCGGGCATGACGAAGGCGCCGGCGGCGGTGAAGAAGGCCTCCTTGGCGCGCTGGGCCTCCTCGACCGTGAAGGCCCGCTCCTCCAGTTCGATGCCCTCCTCCTTGAGGATGTCGAGCAGGGTCGTGCGGGTGCAGCCGCGCAGGATGTTGGCCTGGGTGTCGCGGGTCCGCAGCTTGCCGTGCTCGTCGATGATCCAGGCGTTGGTCGAGGAACCCTCGGTCACCAGCCCCATGTCATCGACCATCCACGCCTCATAGGCGCCCCGATCCTTGGCGTGCTGCTTGGCCAGCACATTGGCCAGCAGGCCCACCGTCTTGATGTCGCAACGGCCCCAGCGAATGTCCGGCGTCGTGACCACGGCCACGCCGTTGGCGGCGGTGGCGTCGGTCTTCATCGGGCTGATCGACTTCGAGGTGATGACCACGCTGGGCGGCGTGCCCTCGGGCGGGAACGGGTGATCCCGGCGTGACGTGCCGCGCGTGACCTGCAGATAGACGATGCCGTTCTTCACCCGGTTGCGCCGGATGGTTTCGCGCAGCACGGCAGTCAGGGCTTCCCGCGACATGGGAATGTCGATGCGCAGCTCGTTCAGGCTGCGGTGCAGGCGGGTCATGTGGCCGTCGAAATCGGCCATGCGCCCGTCGAAGACGGACCAGACCTCATAGACCCCGTCGGCGAACTGGAAGCCCCGGTCCTCGATATGAACGCTGGCCTGACCGTGCGGGACGTACTGGCCGTTGACGTAGGCGACGCGGCTCATTCCTCGACGGGTCCTTCTTCCTCATCCTCGCCGCCGCGCGACGGCGAGACGCCCAGAGACTTCAGTTTGCGGTGAAGCGCCGAGCGCTCCATGCCGATGAAGGCGGCGGTGCGGCTGATATTGCCGCCGAAGCGCATGATCTGGGCGGCCAGATACTCCCGCTCGAACACCTCCCGCGCCTCGCGCAGCGGCAGGGCGATGATGCGCTCGGCGCCCAGGGCGGTGCTGGACCCGGCGTTGGTCGCCTCCTGCGGCAGGGCGTCGGCGCCGATCGGATCGTTGATATCGCCGGTGGCCAGGATCAGCAGCCGCTCGACGTTGTTGCGCAGCTGGCGGACGTTGCCCGGCCAGGGATGGACCTGCAGCACGGCGATGGCGTCGTCGCCCAGACGGCGGCGCGGCAGCCCCTGGGACGAGGCCAGGCTCTCGATGAAGTAGTCGACCAGCTCCTGGATGTCCTCGCGCCGCTCGGCCAGGGCCGGGACGCGGATCGGCACCACGTTCAGGCGGTGGAACAGATCCTCGCGGAACCGCCCCTCGGCGATCTCCTGCTTGAGGTCGCGGGAGGTCGAGGTGACCACGCGCACATCGACCTGCACGTCCTGTTCCCCGCCGACGCGGCGGAACCGCTGCTCGACCAGCACGCGCAGGACGCGGCTCTGGCTTTCGCGCGGCATGTCCCCGACGTCGTCCAGATACAGGGTGCCGCCGTGGGCGCGCTCGAACACGCCGATCTTGCGCGGGCGACCGTCGCCGCCCTCCTCGCCGAACAGTTCGACGTCGAGGCGCTCGGGCGTCATGCCGGCGGCGGCGATGGCCACGAACTCACCGCGCGCGCGGGCGCTGGCGTCGTGGATCTGGCGGGCGACCAGTTCCTTGCCCGAGCCGGGCGGGCCCGAGATCAGGACACGGCTGTTGGCCGGGGCGACCTTGGCGATGGTGCTGCGCAGGGCCTGGGCGGCGGCCGACTTGCCGATCAGACCGGTCGGCACGGCGACCTGGGCGCGCAGGCGGCGGTTCTCGCGCTTCAGGGCCGAGGCCTCCAGCGCGCGCTGGACCACCACCACCAGCCGGTCCGACTTGAACGGCTTTTCGATGAAGTCATAGGCGCCGCGCTGAAGCGCGCTGACGGCGGTTTCGATATTGCCGTGGCCCGAGATCATCACGACCGGCAGGTCCGGATCCAGCTCCTTGATGACGTCCAGAAGCTCCAGCCCGTCCAGCCCGCCGCCCTGCATCCAGATGTCCAGCAGGGCCAGCGACGGACGCCGGGCGCGGATCGCGGCCATGGCCTCGTCGGAGTTGGAGGCCACGCGCACGGCGTGTCCCTCGTCCTCGAGCAGGCCCGAGACCAGTTCGCGGATGTCGGCCTCGTCGTCGACGACCAGGATGTCGGCTCCGGTGGATCGCATATCGCCTCGCTTACTCGGCCGCCGCGACGGAGCCGCCGGACGCCTTGGCGTCCCGCGATCCGGCCGGGGCCTTCACTGGGGATTTGAGGGGGAAGATCAGGCACACGCGCGCGCCGGACAGGGTCTCGGCGTCGGCCAGCTTCAGCTCGCCGCCGTGTTCCTCGCAGATGCGCTTGACGATGGCCAGGCCGAGGCCCGTGCCCTTCTCGCGCGTGGTCACATAGGGCTCCGTCAGGCGGTCGCGGTCGCGCGCCGGCAGGCCCGGACCGTCGTCCTCGATGACGAAGGTGGCGACAGTGTCCTCGACCGTCAGACGAGCCGAGATGCCGGGGGCGTCGCCGTCGCCGGGCCGGGGACTGGCCTCGCGCCGGGCGGCCACGGCCTCTCCGGCGTTCTTCAGGATGTTGGTCAGGGCCTGGCCGATCATCTGGCGGTCGGCGTGGATGGTGACCTTGGGCAGGGGCTCCTGCAGGGCCACGTCGATATCCGGCGCCGCGACACGCTGGGCGAAGGCCGCCTCGCGCAGCAGCTCCGCCGGATTGACCGCGGTGAAGCGCGGCGCGGGCATGCGGGCGAAGGAGGAGAACTCGTCGACCATGCGGCCGATGTCGCCGACCTGGCGAATGATGGTCTCGGTGCAGCGGTCAAAGACCTCGACGTCCTCCTCGACCATCTTGCGATAACGGCGACGCAGGCGTTCGGCGGACAGCTGGATGGGCGTCAGCGGGTTCTTGATCTCATGGGCGATGCGGCGGGCGACGTCGCGCCAGGCGGCGTTGCGCTGGGCGGTGACCAGACGGGTGATGTCGTCGAAGGTCAGGACCATCTCGCCGCCGAACCCGCCCTCGATCCGCACGCGCAGGCGGCGGGTCTCGCCGTCGGTGCTGACGTCGATCTCTTCCTCGATATGGGCCTCGGCGCGACGGGCCAGCTCGCTCAGCTCCGGCGAGACCTCACCCAGCGGACGGCCGATGATGTCCTCGTCGGCGATGCCCAGCAGCTCCACGGCGCTGTCGTTGATCGCCGAAACCCGGCGGCGGCGGTCCACGCCGATCACGCCGGCCGACACGCCGGACAGCACGGTCTCGATGAAGCGCGAGCGTTCGACCGCGTCCTCGCTGGCCGCGCGCAGGGCCGCCTGCTGGGCCTCCAGGTCTCCGGTCATGCGGTTGAAGGCCGCGGACAGGGTCTTGATCTCGCCCGGCCCGTCCTCGCCGTCCACGCGCGCCGACAGGTCGCCGCCGGCCACGGCGTCCGCCGCGACGACCAGACGCCCGATCGGCGCCGAGATGGAGTTGGCCGCCGACATGCCCAGCCAGACGGCGCCGACCAGCACCAGCAGGGCGGTCTCGAAATAGCTGAGGGCGAAGACCGCCTGGATCCGGGCGCGGCTGTCCTCGGCCTCCTTGTAGGCGACGATGGACTCGCGGGCCGAGGCCAGCTGGCCGATCAGGCCCGGTTGCAGCGGGCGCACCAGATAGAGGTAGGCGTCGCCATAGGCCGGGAAGGCCACCACGCCGCGGATGGCGTCCGGCCCCTCGGTGACCTGCTGCACCGACGGCTGCTCCTGCGCCTGCGCCTCCTCCAGCGCCTCGCGCGACGGGGCGACATAGGGCGGGGCGTTGGGCCCCTCGCCGCTGGCCAGCACCTCGCCGTTCTCGTCGAGGATATAGACGGCCGGATAGCCGAACAGCTGACCGACCTGGCTGAGGGCGTCGGAAAACTGGATGCGATTGTTCAGCAGCGGGCGAATGCCCTCCAGCTGTTCGGCGATGACCCCGATGTCGGAATCCAGCTCGGTCGAGACGTCGCTGGTGTAGGCCCGGCCGATGGCGGCGCCGTTGTCGACGGCGGCCTGGACGTTGTCGCTGAACCACTGGTCCACGCCCCGGTTGACCAGCACGCCGAACACCAGGGCGATCAGCACCGATGGCACCAGCGCCACGGACGAAAACAGGATCACGAATCGCAGATGCAGGCGGGCGCCCGCATCGCCGCGCCGACGCACCAGACCGAACGCCCGCCGACCGACGACCACCGCCAGCCCGCCGATCAACAGCAGATTGGCGATGAGGATCAGCAGCATGGCCTGGCTGACCGTGGCCCTTGTGCCCTCCCCGGCCACGCCGGGCGCGACGGCGACCAGCCAGATGGCGGCGATGTTGGTAACCAGCGCCACGGCGAAGGCGATCAGGAAGGCGTTGCGACGTTGCGTCTCCGACCAGCCGGCGAACCAGCGCGCCGGTCCGCGAGGCGCGGGCGGTGCGGGTTGAACGTCGGCGGCGGGTGTGTCCGTCATGCCGCTCCAGCTTTGACCAGCTGTGGCGCGATATCAACAGCTGAGTTGCAGGAATGCGGCAGGTGCGACCACAGCTCAGCGAGCGCCGCCTCGACCTGCTCCGGCGTCTCGAGACGACACAGCCGGCTCTTGGCCGCCCGACGCTCCAGAGGGTCGGCGGGCCAGGGCGCCTGTTCGACGTACCAGCCCAGATGCTTGCGGAACATCTTCAGCCCCAGCGGCAGGCCGTAGAAGGCGACCGAGGCCCGCAGATGTTCGATGACGATGGCCAGCCGCTCTTCCCGGTCCGGCTCCCGCAGCACCGTCCCGTCGGCCAGGGCCCGCTCCAGATGCGCCGCCAGCCACGGGCGCCCATAGACGCCGCGCCCCAGCATCAGGGCGTCAGCGCCCGACTGGCGCAGCGCCTCGCGCGCATCGTCCGCAGTCAGGATGTCGCCGTTGACCACGACCGGAATGGACACGGCGGCCTTCACATCGGCCACGGCGGTCCAGTCGGCCTTGCCCGTATAGAACTGCTGGCGCGTGCGGCCGTGCACGGTGACGGCCTTCACCCCGATCTCTTCCGCCCGTCTGGCGATCAGCGGCGCGTTGCGGCTGGCGTCGTCCCAGCCGAGGCGCATCTTGACCGTGACCGGGCGGGTGGTGGCGTTCACCGCCGCCTCGATCAGCCGGCAGGCCAGATCCGGCGTCCGCATCAGGGCCGAGCCGCAGGCGGCCCCGGTGACTTCCTTGGCCGGGCAGCCGAAATTCAGGTCGACGATGTCCGCGCCCGCCTTCTCGGCCATGCGCGCGCCCTCGGCCATCGCCTCCGGATCGCGACCGACCAGCTGGATCACGGTCAGGGGAAGGCCCTCGCCGACGGCGGCGCGGCGCACGACGTCGGGACGGGCCCGGGCCAGCTCGGCGGCGGCGACCATCTCGGTGGCGACATAGGCTGCGCCCAGCCGTGAGGCGAGCAGCCGGAACGGCAGATCGGTGATCCCGGTCATGGGCGCGGTCAGCACCCGTCCGGGCACCCACACGTCACCAATCTGAAGGCCTGCGCTCATCCGCCCCTTACCGCCGTTCGAACCGCTCTCGTCAAGCATGACGGCGGCGATTAGAAGGCCGGACATGACTTCCGCCCTCCCCCCCTTCGCCGCCGTCATCGTCGCCGCCGGTTCCGGATCCCGCTCCGGCGGGGCCAAGCAGTGGCGTTTGCTGGGCGGCAAGCCGGTGGTCCGCTGGTCCGTCGAGGCCCTGCTGAAGGCAGGGGCGGAGGATGTGGTGGTCGTCGTCGCGCCGGGTGCAGAGGCCAAGGCTGCGACCGCGCTGGACGGCCTGACCGGCTGGCGCGCCGTCGCCGGGGGCGCGACGCGGGCCGAGTCGGTGCAGGCCGGTCTGGCGGCGCTGGGCGGCCCGGATAATCGCCCCGTGCTGGTGCATGACGCCGCCCGCCCCTTCCTGTCCGCCGCGGTGATCGCTCGCTGCGTCGAGGCCCTGTCCGACGCCGACGGCGCCCTGCCTGCCCTGCCGGTCGCCGACAGCCTGCGCCGCGCCGTGGACGGCATGGTGGCGGGGTCGGTTGAGCGCGAGGCCCTGTGGCGCGCCCAGACCCCGCAGGCCTTCCGCCTGAAGACCCTGACCGACGCTTACGCAAACTGGCCGTCAGACGAAGCCGCCACCGACGAGGCCACCGTGGTCGAACGCGCCGGCGGCCGCGTAAGGATCGTCGAGGGCGACGCCCGCCTGATGAAGCTGACCTATCCCGAGGATTTCGCCATGGCCGAGGCCCTGATCCCCCGCACCGTCCGCATCGGCCAGGGCTATGACGTGCACCGCTGGGGCCCCGGAACGTCTGTGTGGCTGTGCGGGCTGGAAATCCCGCACGACCAGACCCTGATCGGCCATTCGGACGCTGACGCGGGCCTGCACGCCCTGACCGACGCCATCCTGGGCGCCATCGGCGAAGGCGACATCGGCGACCACTTCCCGCCCACCGACGATAAATGGAAGGGCGCGCCGTCCGACCTGTTCCTGAAGCACGCCGCCGGTCTGGTGACCGCGCGCGGCGGCCGCATCTCGAACGTCGACGTGACCCTGATCTGCGAGCGGCCCAAGGTGAAGCCGCACCGTCAGGCCATGCGCGAGCGGCTGGCGGAGATCCTCGACATCCCGCTGGACGCCGTCAGCGTGAAGGCGACCACCAGCGAGGGCCTCGGCTTCACCGGCCGCGGCGAGGGCCTGGCGGCCCAGGCCGTCGCCACGGTCGAACTGCCCGCCCGCCCCTGAGCCCCGTTAGAGCGGACGTTCCGCCGGCGGGAACTGGCTGCGCCAAAGGGCGCCGAACAGGTTCACATAGTCATCGGTCCACGGCCGCACCGAGGTTTCGGCCGCCGTCCGCCAGCGCCTGTCACGGGCGAAATCCGCCAGCCCCTCGGCCGTCGGCGACAGCACGACCGCCTCGGTGGAGGCCTCGGCCATCGACGGCATGTCCCCGCTCTCGATGTAGAGCTGGTGCAGCGCCGGCACGCCCAGTTCCTGCGCCGCCGCGAGGGTCGGCAGGGTGATGTCGAGGTTGCGGTTCGACAGGTGCAGCAGCACCACGCCGTTCGGCTTCAGCAGCTTCAGATAGCCCTGGATCGCCTCGATGGTCAGCAGGTGGGTCGGCACCGCGTCCGACGAGAAGGCGTCGATGATCAGCAGGTCATAGCTGCGGGCCGGTTGCTGGTTCAGCGTCAGGCGGGCGTCGCCCAGCACCGTCTCGATCGGACCCTCGGCGCATTCGGAGATGTAGCTGAACCATTTCGGATCGCGGGCCAGACGATCCACCATCGGATCGATCTCGAAGAAGGTCATGCGGTCGCCGGCGCGCTTGTAGGCCGCCATGGCGCCCGAGCCCTGCCCCACCACGCCGATATTGGCCGCGGGTCCGCGTCCACGCACCATCAGGGCGGACTGACCGATGGGCGTGTTGACGTTGTAATAGAGGGTGGGCGCGCACTGGTTCTGCCCCTGCTGCGCCTGCGCCCCGTGCAGGGTCGTGCCGTGCATCATCACATGGACATCGCCGCCCATGCGGACATCCGGGACGTTGGCGATCCGCATCACGCCGAAGAAGCTGCGCTCGGAATGGCTCCAGTCATAGCCCCGCGCGATCCACTGCGACGACAGGGCGACCATCACCAGGATGCCGGTGAAGACCAGGGCGCGATCCCGCGCCAGGAAGGCGCAGATGGCCGCGGGCACCAGCATGACCATCGCCAGTTGGGCCATGCCGAGCGGGAACATGCTGTGGAAGGTCGCCCGGGCGGAATCGTTGGAGTCCAGCCACAGCGACAGCAGCACGGGCGATGCCGCCACGGCGGCCGCCGCCACGATCGTGCCGATATACTGGCCGTCCAGCCGCCCCTTGCCCCACGGCCGCAGCAGGCCGACGAGCACCAGCACCAGCGGATACTCCCACACCATGTTGAAGATCATCGGCGCGACCAGCGCCGTGAAGGCGCCCCCGACCACGCCGCCCAGCGACATCAGCAGGTAGAACTCGGTCAGCCGATCCGGCGCGGGCCGCCGCGCCGCCATCAGCTGGTGGCACATCAGGGTCGTGAAGAAGAAGGCGATGATGTTGACGCCGAACGCCATCCCCCAGTTGGCCGAGCGGAAGGCCACCAGCAGCACGCACAGCGCGCCCACCGCCGCCTGGATGATCAGGGTGTATTGCAGCGGGATCCACGGCCGGTTCTGGAAGGCGATGACGAAGGTCAGCAGATAGAGCGCCAGCGGGATGACCCACAGGAAGGGCGCCGAGGCCACGTCCGTCGACAGGTGGGTGGTGACGCCCAGCATCAGGCTGGACGGCGCCGCCGCCAGCAGGATCAGGATGCCCTTTTCCTTCCAGGCGATGGGGGCGCTCTTCTCCAGCGGCGCGGGCTCGGCCGACCGGTCCAGACGGCGGCTCCACACCACCATCGCCAGGGCCACCACAAGCAGGACGAAGACGCCGTAGCCGCCGGTCCAGCCCCAACGCTGGCCGGACAGGGTGGTCAGCGGCTCGATCAGGATCGGATAGGACAGAAGGGCCAGGAAGCTGCCGAGGTTCGAGGCCGCATAGAGGACATAGGGGTTCTTGCCGTCCGGATGACCGGCGCGGACGCGGGCGTACCAGGCCTGCAGCAGGGGCGCGGTGGCCGACAGCACGGCGAAGGGCGCGCCGACCGACAGGGTCAGGGTCGCCAGCAGCCACCAGATCGGCGCCGACGGGTTCGGATCGCCCAGCCAGCCGTTGATGTGCAGCGGCAGGAACAGGGCCGCCGCCGCCAGCAGGGCCAGATGGATGCCGACCTGCAGCTTGATCGACCCGACCTTCTGCACCGCGTGGGCATAGCCGTAGCCGGCCAGCAGCGCCGTCTGGAAGAAGACCATCGAGGTGTTCCAGACCGAGGGCGAACCGCCCAGCATCGGCAGGACCAGCTTGGTCACCATCGGCTGGACCACGAAGACCAGCGACGCCGATGTGAAGATGGCGATGGCGAACAGGAGCGGGGTCAGGCGATCGGCCGGCGGCGTCGCCGTGTCGATGGTGGTGTCGCTCATGCCCGCCCCGTATGCTGCCGTCCGAATGACGCCCGGTCAGCCTAGACCGACTCGCCGCCCCCTCGGAAAGCCCCGATGTTCCCCGAAGATATCCAGACCCTCGCTAAACAGATCATTACGCAGGCGACGGCCAAGGGCCTGATGGTCGCCACCGCCGAGAGCTGCACGGGCGGACTGGTGGCCGGCGCCCTGACCGACGTGGCCGGTTCCTCGGCGGTCGTGGACCGGGGTTTCGTCACCTACAGCAATGCCGCGAAGACCGCGCTGGTGGGCGTTTCGGTCGATCTGCTGGCCGCGCACGGGGCCGTCTCCGAGCCGGTCGCGCGGGCCATGGCCGAGGGCGCCGTCGCCCGCTCGGACGCCGCGGTGTCAGTGGCGATCACCGGCATCGCCGGACCGGGCGGCGGATCGGACGACAAGCCGGTGGGGCTGGTTCACTTCGCCGCAGCCGGACCGGCGGGCGTCGTCCATGCCGAGCACCGTTTCGGCGACATCGGCCGCGAACAGGTGCGGCTGGCCAGCGTGAAGGTGGCGCTGGAGATGCTGCTGGACCGGATCGGCGCATGACCGTCATCGACGCGCGCGGCCATCGGTGCCCGACGCCCAGCCTGAAGCTTCAGAAGGCCTTCCGCGCCTCGGGACCAAACGAACAGCTGACCCTGCTGGCGACCGATCCGATGGCCCGGATCGACGTGCCCTTCCTGATGCGGGATCTGGGCGGCGAGGTCATCTCGATCAGCGAGGCCGATGGCGTCCTGACTATCGTGGTCGCGACGCCCGACGCTCCGACAGGCTGACCACGGTCTTGTCCGTTTCGCCGTCCGGCGTCGCGGGCGCGGCGTCCGCCGCTTCCATCTCGCGGGCCGCGATCTCCATCTCGGTGGTGAAGGCGCCGCCGTAGAAGATGGCGTTGACGTTCCACGACAGCCAGATGAGCAGCACCACCACGGCGCCGACCGAGCCGTAGGTCGCGCCCAGCGGGGCGATCTGCTCGACATAGATGGCGCAAAGCCATGATGAGATGGTCGACATCACCGTCGCCACCAGCCCGCCAGCGATGGACGGGATCCACGCCACCGGCGTCGTGTGGGACATGGCGTAGCGGTAGAGCATGGTCAGGCCGATCGCGAGACCGAGTGCCGGAGCGAGACCGTCCAGCGAAAGCCCGCCGGCGGCGGCGACCTCTCCGGGGCCGGTGTGCTCCAGCAGGCGCGCGGTGACCACGGCGCCGGACACCACCGTGAACAGGGCGAAGGCGAACAGGGCGACGAAGAAGGCCAGCAGATTGAATTTGAAGAAGCCGTGCGGCTCGGTTTCGTCGTGGATCAGGTTCAGCCCCGCCAGCAGGGCCTTGAAGCCGCGGTGCGCCGCGTAGCCGCCGATGACGAGGGCGAAGAAGCTCTGGGCCGAGACGGTGCTGGCCGAGGCGTTGGCCAGCCGCTCGATCTCCTGCTGGAAGATGGCGCGGGCCGCGTGGGGCATGACGTCGGCCAGGGCCGCCGCCTGCTCGCTGACCTGCCCGATGGACAGGACGACCTTGTAGAAGCCGATCAGGATAGCGATGGCCGGAAACACGGCCAGCAGGGCGAAGAAGGAGACGCCGCCCGTATAGAGCATCACGTCACGGCCCCAGCTGCGCGCGAAGGCCCGGACAGCCAGACGCCCCCACAGCTTCGGCGCCGCCCAACGCATCGCCGCGCCCATTTCAGATCCTGACTGCAAACCCGTACCCGTAGCCGCCCAAGGCCGCAGGTTTACTCCAATTCGCCCGCATGGGAACCGGGCAGGAATTTCCGCTGTCCCGCCCGTTGCTTCCGAACGGCGGTCATCGCTATGGTCCGCCCGAACGACCGCCCGGGGGTAGGGCGATCCGGAGTGTCCGTCCTTTGCCAATTGATCCGCGCATTCTGGTCGTCGCCCCGGATGACGACCTGATCGGCCCCCTGTGTCAGGGGCTGGACGCGCTCGGCTGGCGCACGGTCACCGCCCGGTCGCTGGCCGGCGCCGTGCAGGTGCTGATCGACTGGCCGCTGGAGGCGGTGATTCTCGACGGCAGCCTGCCCGAGGCCGAGGAAGGCGTGCGGGCCATGCGCCAGACCGTTTCCCCGCGCCGGCTTCCGGTCATGGCCATCGGTCCGGCGACCGCCGACTGGGACGCGGACCTGGCCGACATCGCCATGTCCGCCCCGCCGCACGCCGCCCAGGCCGCCATCCGGCTGGAGAATCTGGTCCGCACCGCCATCGCCGAGGAAGAGGTCAGCCTGCGCGAGGCCACCTTCGCGGCGCGCGGCGAGCCCCTGACCACGCCCGAGGTCGAGACCGCCCCCCTACGTGTGCTGGCGGCGGGCAAGCCGGACCGGCATTTCCTGGCCCTGTCCAACGCCCTGACCGCCCTGGACTGCGAGGTCGTGGCCGCGCCGACGCCCTATACCGCCTTCGACTATCTGCATGAGCGCGCCTTCGACGCCGCCGTCCTGTGGGGCGCCGAGGACCATGCCCCGGCCCTGTCCATCGCCTCGGGCATGAAGCGGAACACGCGGCTCTATCATGTGCCGGCGATCCTCTATCTGCGGGGCGCTGGCGAGATCAATCTGGCCGAACTGTACAACCGCGGCTTCGCCGATGTGGCCGCCGCCGACACGCCGGAGGAAGAAACCGCCCGCCGCGTCGTCGCCCTCGCGCGCGCCCATCGCCGCCATGTCGCCATCCGACGGGCGCTGGAGAGCGCGCGCGGCTCCGGCCTGACCGATCCGGCCACCGGCCTGTTCACCCCCGAACTGTTCGCCAGCCATCTGGCCCGCGTGGCCGAAGGCGCCCGTCTGCGCCGTCGTCCCCTGTCGGTCGCCGTGCTGCGCGTCGCCGAGACCGAGGCCGTGACCGCCGCGCGTGAAGGCGGCTGGCTGGATCGCGCCCTGCCCCAGATCGGCGCCATGGTCTCGCGCCTGATCCGCACCGAGGACACCGCCGCCCGTCTGTCGGCGGACGTCTTCGCCCTCGCCCTGCCCGCCACCCGCAGCGCGGCCGCGCGCATCGCCGCCGACCGCATCGCCGCCGTCATCAGCTGCACCGCCTTCGACGCCGGCCCCGACCGCTCGCCCTTCGTGGTCGAGTTCGAGGTCGGCGTGGCCGAGGTTATGCCCGGCGAGTCACCCGCCGTGGTGCTGGAGCGCGCCTCGGCGGACGTGGGCGTGTCGGAGAAGCGCTGATGCCGGCTCTGGCCACCCTGCTGTTCGGGGCCGCCCTGATGCAGGAGAAATCCAACCTCAGCGCCGCCTACGACGCGTGCATGGCCCGGGCCGGTGGCGTCACGGTGGAGATTCGGACCTGCACTTCGCAGGAGCACGGGCGTCAGGATAGCCGGCTCAATGCGACCTACCGCGAGCTGATGCGAGGCCTGCCGGAAGACCGCCGTGCAGGCCTCCGCGACGCGCAGCGCGCCTGGATCGCTTTCCGGGAAGCCGAGTGCAACTACCGCGGCGAACAGGAGGGCGGCGGCACCCTCCAGGCCGTAATCATCGACAGCTGCTGGCTCAGCTTCACCGCCGAGCGCGCCGACCAGTTGCAGCACGCTCTGGAGTTCGAGCGCGAATACGGGGAGTGACCCCCGTCATCACGCCGCCCCGGCCACCCGCGCCAGATCGGTGGTGATCCGCTCGGCGACCTTCAGGCGGTCTTCCGGCGTGTCCCAGTCGCCCTTCACGACGATCTTCTGATCGGGCCGGATCTTCCAGAAGGCGTGGTTCTTCTGGATCAGACCGACCAGTCCGACCGGGTTCGGGAAGGTATTGTCCCTCAGCGTCAGGACCGCGCCCTTGGGCCCCACGTCGATGCGCTCGATGTGGGCGGTCTTGCAGTTGGCCTTGATGCCGACGATCCGCAGCAGCTGTTTCGCCTCGTCCGGCAGCGGACCAAAGCGGTCGATCAGTTCGGCGGCCAGAGCCTCGCGGCTTTCGTTGTTCTCGGCGTCCGACAGGCGGCGATACAGGCTCAGACGAACGTTGAGGTCCGGGACGTAATCCTCTGGAATCAAAACGGCCGCGCCGACATTGATGGCCGGGGACCAGCCGCGATCGACCATCCCGCCCTCGCCCGCCTGGCGCAGTTCGGCGACGGCGTCCTCCAGCATCTGCTGGTACAGTTCGACGCCCACTTCGCGGATATGGCCCGACTGTTCGTCGCCCAGCAGGTTGCCGCCGCCGCGCTGGTCGAGGTCGTGGCTGGCCAGCTGGAAGCCGGCGCCCAGATTGTCCAGCGACTGCAGCACCTGCAGACGCCGCTCGGACGACAGGGACAGGGGCTTGGTCGCATCGGTGGTCAGATAGGCGAAGGCCCGCGCCTTGGCCCGTCCGATCCGCCCCCGAATCTGGTGCAGCTGGGCCAGGCCAAACATGTCCGCCCTGTGCACGATCAAGGTGTTGGCCGTCGGAACATCAAGCCCGGACTCAACAATGGTCGTCGACAGCAGCAGGTCGTAGCTGCCGTCGTAGAAGGCGCTCATCACGTCTTCCAGCTGGGTCGGCGTCATCTGGCCGTGCCCGACCACGAACTTGATCTCGGGCACCTGCTCGCGCAGGAATTTCTCGATGTCCGGCAGGTCGTTCAGGCGCGGCACGACATAGTAGGCCTGTCCGCCGCGATATTTCTCGCGCAGCAGGGCCTCGCGCACCAGCACCGGATCCCACGGGGTGACATAGGTCCGCACCGCCAGACGATCGACCGGCGGGGTGGCGATGATCGACATCTCGCGAATGCCCGACAGGGCCATCTGCAGGGTGCGCGGGATCGGGGTCGCGGTCAGGGTCAGCAGGTGCACGTCGGCGCGCAGCGACTTGAGCTTCTCCTTGTGCTTGACCCCGAAATGCTGCTCCTCGTCAACGATGACGAGGCCCAGGTCCTTGAACCCGACCTGCTCGCTCAGCACCGCATGGGTGCCGACGACGATCTCGAACGTCCCATCCTTCAGGCCCGCGCGCGCCTCGGCGGCGTCCTTGGCGGTGACCATGCGCGACAGGTGTCGGACGGTGATCGGCCAGCCGGCGAAGCGCTCCGAGAAGGTCTTGAAATGCTGGCGGGCCAGCAGGGTCGTCGGACAGACCACAGCCACCTGCTGACCGCTCATGGCGACAACGAAGGCGGCGCGCAGGGCCACCTCGGTCTTGCCGAAGCCGACATCGCCGCAGATCAGGCGATCCATCGGCGTGCCCTTGCCCAGATCCTCCAGCACATCGCCGATGGCGTTCAGCTGGTCGTCCGTCTCCTCATAGGGGAAGCGGGCGCAGAATTCGTCGAACAGCCCCTGCGGCGGGGTGATGGCGTCCGATGTCCGCAGCGAGCGTTTGGCGGCCAGCGCGATCAGCCCCTCGGCCATGTCGCGCAGACGCTGCTTGGCCTTGGCCTTGCGCGCCTGCCAGCCCGCGCCGCCCAGCCGGTCCAGTTGCACCCCGTCGGCGTCCGTGCCGTAGCGGGTCAGCAGGTCGATGTTCTCGACAGGCAGGTAGAGCTTGCTCTCGCCCGCGTACATCAGCTCCAGACAGTCGTGCGGCGCGTCCTGGATCTCGAGCGTCTTCAGCCCGTCGTAACGGCCGATGCCGTGATCCAGGTGGACGACCAGATCGCCGGCGGTCAGGGCCGAGGCCTCGGCGAGGAAGTTCGACGCCCGGCGCTTCTTGCGCGGCCGCGCCAGCCGGTCGCCGAGGATGTCGGTCTCGGAAATGACCGCCAGACCGTCCGTTTCAAAGCCGTGCTCGACCGGCAGGACGCCGCGCAGGAACAGGCCTTCCGGGGCCTTCTGCACATCGGCCCAGTCGCGCACGGCGACCACATGCTCGAGCCCGTGATCCGACAGCATGGCCGCCAGACGCTCCGACGAGCCCTCGGTCCAGGACGCGAACAGGACGCGCTTGCCCGCCGACTTCAGGCTCTGGGCGTGGTTGGCCACCGCCTCGAACAGATTGACGCTGTCCTGCGACCGCTCGGCGGTGAAGGCGCGCCCCAGACGCCCGCCCGCATCCTCGCCGCTCCCGGCAAAGGGCGACAGGCGGCGCACGGCGCGGCCCGCCAGCGCGCTGTTCCAGTCCGCTTCCGGCAGATAGAGGCGCTCGGGTGGCAGGGCCCGGTTGGCCGCCCCGCCCTTGGTCCGGGACGCGTCGCGACGCGCTTCATAGGCGTCGGCGGTCAGGGTCCAGCGCTCGGCCCGCGCGGCCTCGGCCTGGTTGTCGAGGAAGACCGGCGCCTGGTCCGGCAGATAGTCGAACAGGGTCTCCAGCCGGTCGTAGAGCAGCGGCAGCCAGTGCTCCATGCCCTGACGGCGCGCACCCTCGCTGACGGCGGCGTACAGCGGATCATCACCGCCCGCGCCGAACAGATTCAGATAGCCGGTGCGGAAGCGGGAAATGCCCTCCGGCGTCAGCAGGGCCTCGGACACCGGCGCCAGCGAGATGGAGCGCATCTGGCCGGTCGAGCGCTGGGTCGCCGGGTCGAAGGTGCGGATCGTCTCCAGCTCCGAGCCGAACATGTCCAGACGCACCGGCTCCTCGAAGCCCGGCGGGAAGACGTCGATGACGCCGCCGCGCACGGCGAACTCGCCCCGCTCCGACACGGTCGAGGCCCGGACATAGCCGTTGGCCGCGAAATAGCGCTCCAGCGCCGCCGTATCGAGATCGAGGCCGACGGTGGTCTCGAAGCCCGCGCCGCAGGTGATCTCACGCGGCGGGGTGCGCTGGGTGGCGGCCGCGACGGTCGTCACCACCAGCATGGGGCGGCTGTCGCCGGCCTCGCGGCAGGCCAGCTTGGTCAGGGCCGCCATCCGCTCGGCCGAAACCGAGGCCGTCGGGCTCAGCCGGTCATAGGGCAGACAGTCCCACGCCGGAAACTCAAGCACTTCAATGTCATTGGCGAAGAAGCGGAACGCCTGGGCGAACTCGCCCATGCGGGCGTAGTCGCGCGCCACGAAGACGCCGAGGCCGCCCGCGGCGCGCAGCCGCTCGGCGACGGTCAGGGCGTCCAGCCCCTCCGGCGCGCCGCCCAGTTCCTGATCGCCGCGTTGCGGGGTCATCGCATCCATCAGCCGGCGCCCTTGGCCACTTCAGCGGCGACATGCTCGGCCATGAAGGCGCGGATCTTGGTCATCAGGCTTCCGTCATACTTTTCGGGCGTCGGCGCGGTCTGGATGATCCAGGCATAGAGGGCGTGGTCGTCGTCCTCCATCAGCAGGTCCTCGAACAGGTCCAGCTCAGCGGCGTCCAGCGACGGCCCGACCTGATCGGCGAACGGCCCCAGCACCAGATCGGCTTCACGGAAGCCGCGCCGCCAGGCACGGAAAGCAATCCGGCCCAGCCGTTGTTCCCGGGTTTCGTTCAGACGCGCGTTCGTATCGGCCACAAGAATCCTTGCCCGGTCAGTCATGTAAGGTCGGGGCCGGAGATAGGCCCTCGCCGGCCAATTTGCCAGCACCGCCGGACCCTCCGCCCACCGTCATAAAAGCTTGCCGGCCGCCCCCTAAGCCGAAGGCGACAGACAGAGGGGTTCGGACCATGGCGAAACGGCTCAAGGGATCGGCGCCGGCGCGCCTGAAAAACGCCCCCGTCCGCGCCGCCGACACCGAACTGCTCTGCTATGTGCGCGAGGGCTGGACCCCGCGCATCGCCCCGGCCTCGGGCAAGCGTCAGTGGATGTCGGACACGCCGGAGAGCTTCGCCTATCGCTGCCTGCCGCTGGCCATCGCCAACGCCCACGGCTGGGAGGTGCTGAGCCCCTGCGGCTTCAAGGCCCGCTGGCATGGCGATCAGGGCGCGCGCTCCATCGAGATCGTGCTCGATCCCGGGACCGATCCGAAGAAGGCCCCGGTGTCCGAGTTCGGCAACGGCGTCCTGACCTTCCACGTCGATGGGATCATGCGGACGTCCGAGGGCTGGAACCTGTGGGTCGGCGGCCCGCCCAACGCGGCCAAGGACGGCATCGCCCCGCTCAGCGGCGTGATCGAGACCGACTGGTCCCCCTACACCTTCACCATGAACTGGAAATTCACCCGCCCGGACGTCTGGATCCGGTTCGAGGAGAACGAGCCCTTCTGCTTCTTCTTCCCGACCCCGCGCGGGGTCATGGCCGGACTCAAGCCCGAACTGCGCCCGATGGAGGACGAGCCGGGCCTGCAGGAGACCTATGACGCCTGGGCCATCTCGCGCGCCGAGTTCCAGGAATGGGCCCGCCGCACCAAGCCCTCGGCCCCGGCCGACCAGTGGCAGAAGCTCTACTATCGCGGCCTGCATCCGCAGGGGCACGCCGGACCGGACGATCACGAGACCAAGCTGCGCCTGACGCCGTTCCGCCAGACCGGCTCCCGCCGCGTCTGCCCGGTCGACCACGCCAGCCTGCGCAAGCGTGACGGCCCAGCGTGACGGCCAAGCGTGACGGCCAAGCGTGACGGCCAAAGCGTGACGGAGAGGGGCGCCCCGCGATAGGCTGGCTCCTTCATGCGGCCCCAGATTCTCTTCCCCCTGTTCGCCGAGGTCTCCACCCTGAAGGGCGTGGGGCCCAAGGTGCTGCCGCTCGTGCACAAGGTGGCCGGGCCGCTGGTGCGCGACGTCCTGTTCCTGTCGCCCTCCGGGGTGGTGGTGCGCCGCCCGATGACCGCGACCAATGCGGTCGAGGGACAGGTCGGCATTTTCGAGGTCATGGTCGACCGCCTGTTCCTGCCCTCCAAGCCGGGCGCGCCGATCAAGGTGCGGGCCTCTGACCAGACCGGCTTCGTCCACCTGATCTGGTTCGGCGGCTCGGGCCAGCACATCGACCGCCTGCTGCCGCGCGGCGAAACCCGGCTGGTCTCGGGCAAGGTCGAGCGGTTCAACAACGAGGTCCAGATCGTCCATCCGGAGGTCTTCAAGCCGGCCGAGGCCGACGAGATCGCCATGGTCGAGCCGGTCTATCCCGCGACCCAGGGCCTGACCTCGCGCAACATCCGCAAACTGGTTCTGCAGGCGCTGGACCACGCGCCGGAACTGGCCGAGTGGCAGGACCCGGCCTGGCTAGCGAAACAGAAATGGACCGGCTGGCGCGAGGCCATCGCCGCCCTGCACACCCCGACCGGCGAGCGCGATCTGGAGCCGGACGCCCCCGTCCGCGAGCGGCTGGCCTATGACGAACTGTTCGCCCACCAGCTGGCGCTGGCCCGGCGTCGGCGGGCGCGGCAGATCACGCCCGCCCCGGTCATCCGTCCTGGCGAGGCGTCCGAACGGCTGCTGGCCGCCCTGCCCTTCACCCTGACCGGCGCGCAGGCGCGAGCGGTCGAGGAAATCCGCCACGACCTCGCCTCGGGCGAGCAGATGGGGCGGCTGCTGCAGGGCGACGTCGGCTCGGGCAAGACGGCGGTGGCGGCGCTGGCGCTGGCCGACGCGGCGGCCTCGGGCTTCCAGGCGGCCCTGATGGCCCCGACCGAAATCCTCGCCCGCCAGCACTGGCAGCGGCTGGCGCCGATGCTGGAGGCCGCGGGCGTGCCGACCGTCCTGCTGACCGGTCGCGACAGCCAGGCCGAGCGGCGGCCGAAGCTGGCGGCGCTGGCGTCCGGCGAGGCGAAGGTCGCCATCGGCACCCACGCCCTGTTCCAGGACGCGGTCCGCTTCGACAGGCTTGCGCTGGCGGTGATCGATGAGCAGCACCGGTTCGGGGTCAATGAGCGCGCCCGGCTGCAGGCCAAGGGCGATCCGCGCACCGGCGGCGTCCACCTGCTGACCATGTCGGCCACCCCCATCCCGCGTACGCTCGAGCTGACCCAGTACGGCGAACTGGATGTGTCGCGCCTGACCGAGAAGCCGCCGGGCCGCACCCCGGTCACCACCGCCGTCCTGCCGCTGGCCCGGATCGGCGAGGTGGCCAAGCGGCTGAAGGCGGCGCTGGACAACGGCGCCCAGGCCTACTGGATCTGCCCGCTGGTGGCCGAGAGCGAGGCGATCGACCTGGCCGCCGCCGAGGCGCGCGCCGCCGATCTGCGCCGCATCCTGCAGGTCGAGGTCGGACTGGCCCACGGCCAGATGCCGGGCCCTGAGCGCGAGGCGGTGATGGCCGATTTCGCCGATGGCCGCACGCCCCTGCTGGTCGCCACCACCGTGGTCGAGGTCGGGGTCGATGTGCCCAACGCCTCCATCATGGTCATCGAACACGCCGACCGCTTCGGCCTGGCCCAGCTGCACCAGCTGCGCGGGCGGGTCGGTCGCGGCAGCGCGGCCTCGACCTGCCTGCTGCTCTATGGCGGCGGCGATGACGGCCTGGGCGAGACGGCGAAGACCCGGCTGGAGACCCTGCGCCGCACCGAGGACGGGTTCGAGATCGCCGAGGAGGACTTCAGACTCCGGGGCGGCGGCGATCCGCTGGGCCTCAAGCAGAGCGGCTTCCCGGCCTATCGCTTCGCCGATCCGATCCGCCATCGCGGCCTGATGCTGGCGGCGGCGGACGATGCGCGCATCGTACTCGGCCGCGATCCGGACCTGCTGTCGCCGCGCGGCGAGGCGGTGAAGATGCTGGAGGCCCTGTTCGACTGGCGCAACGACCGGTCGGCCCTGGACTAGGCTCGACTAGGCGGGATGCCGGGCGCTCCACAGCGCCAGCCGCGCCTGAACATCGGCTTCAATATCGCCATAGAACAGATTGTAGGGACGCGCCTTTCTGCGATCCGCCCAGCTGCCGGTCGGACGCAGGGACTCGATATCCGGGTCGTTGTGGCGCAGCAGGCCCTCCCGGCATTGGGCCGTGACTTCCCGCGCCATCAGCGCCGGCCGGGCGCCCCATTCCAGCCCCGTCGCATTGGTGACGCCGCGCTGCAGACGGGCCGGAACCACCGCCCCGTCCGTCGAGCCGCTGATCGGGTTCACGCACAGCGGCGCGCGCCCCGCCAGATCGACCAGACGGCCGCGTCCATCCCAGACCAGCGCCCGGCGCAACTGTCGTCGCGCCGCGCCATCATTGTCATCGGTGACGGCGGACCAGCCGACGATGCAGCCGACCTGCTGACGCTGGGCGCAGGCGGGCACGGCCGGGGACAGGCGATCCGCCGCCGTGATCACATCGATCAGATAGACGGCGACCAGACGCGATCTCAGGGCGGCGTCGCTCGCCACCCGCTCGCGCACCAGCCGCTCCAGCAACTCACCGCCCTGCTCGGCCCCGGCCAGCACGATCGGCCCGGTCGGATGGCGCGCCAGCCAGGCGTCAAAGGCCGCCACCACGTCGTCATAGGCGAAGGCCCGCGCCTCTCGCGCATCCTCGCGCAGGGTCAGGCGGGTGTAGAGGCTGCCCTGCCGGTAGCGCGGCGCGCTGACGATCCCCGCCCGCGCGAACGGCCCCGCATAGTTCGGCAGCACCACCTCCTGCAGCCAGCGCTCGCCATTGCGGTCGCCGATCGGCCCGTTCCAGTGGCGTCCGCCATCATAGGTGGTCGAGTGCAGGAAGAAGACCGAGGCCGCGCCCATGTCGGGCGTGCGGGCGTCCAGCAGGGCCCAGCTGTCCGGACGGCCGTAGTCGGGCGCCGGGGGCGGCGTATAGGTCTGGAACGGCACCTGCGGGTCCAGACCGGCGCGCAGGATGTCGCCGCGCCAGACGCCGACAGCGACCGCCACCAGCAGGAACAGGGCGATGCCGACAATGCCGATCCACTGCCGGAATGTCAGCTTCGCGCGGCTCACCGGTAGGCGTCCGGCTTCATCAGGAAGTCCTGCACATACCGGCGGACCCCTTCCCCCAGCGGCGTCGACTGACCGCTGTAGCCGGCGGCGCGGACGCGCTCCATCCGGGCCTCGGTGAAGTACTGGTACTTGTCCCGGATCGACAGCGGGGTGTCGACATACTCGACCTGTGGCTCCACCCCGGCCGCGGCGAAGGTGGCGTGGGCCAGATCGAGGAAGGAGCGCGCCTGTCCCGACCCGGCGTTGAACACGCCCGACACCGCCGGGGTCTCCAGCAGCCAGGCGATGATATCGACCACGTCCTCGACGAAGACGAAGTCGCGCATCTGGCCGCCGTCGGCGTAGTTGGGGTTATGCGACCGGAACAGGGTGACCGGCTCGCCCGCCTGCACCTTGGGCCAGATCTGGGCCACGACCGACTTCATGCCGCCCTTGTGGTACTCGTTCGGCCCATAGACGTTGAAGAATTTCAGCCCCGCCCACTGGCCCGGCGCATGGCCCTGACCGGCCTGCTTCACCGCATACTGGTCGAATAGGTATTTCGAATAGCCGTAGGCGTTCAGCGGACGCAGGCCCGACAGCCAGTCGATGTCATCGCGATCCTCGAACCCGTCCTCGCCGTCCCCATAGGTCGCGGCCGAGGAGGCGTAGATCAGCCGGGCGTCGCGCAGGGCGCACCAGTCCCACAGGTCGCGCGACAGGCTGAAGTTGGTGCGCATGATCAGGTCGGCGTCGGCCTCGGTCGTCGAGGAGATGGCGCCCATATGGACGATGGCCTCGACCCGTTCGGCGTGCCGCTCCAGCTTCTCGAACAGCTCTTCCGGCGACCAGAAGTCGGCGATGCCGTGCTTGGCCAGGTTCTTCCACTTGCCCAGCGCCGCCTCTTCCATGCGGTCGCAGACAACGATGTCGCGCTGGCCGTCCGCACACAGACGCGCAACGATGTTCGAGCCGATGAAGCCCGCGCCGCCGGTCACAACGATCATCCGACGCGTCATCAGTCAGCCTTCATCTTTTCAATCGTGCGGGTCGTGGAATAGCCGTCCTCGAACGTCGCCAGTTTCACCTCGCCGCCCCAGCTCTCGACCAGGTCGCCGCCGACCACGCCCTCGCGGGTATAGTCCGCGCCCTTGATCAGCACATCGGGCCGCAGCCGTTCGATCAGGGCCAGCGGGGTCGGGTCGTCGAAGCTGGTCACCCGGTCCACCGACTGCAGGCCGCCGATGACCACGGCGCGGCTGTCCAGATCATTGATCGGACGGCCCTCGCCCTTCAGACGACGCACCGAGGCGTCGGTGTTCAGCGCCACCACCAGCCGGTCGCACCAGCTGCGCGCCTGCGCCAGATAGGCCACGTGGCCGCGATGCAGGATGTCGAAACAGCCGTTGGTGAAGCCGACCTTCAGCCCCTGACGACGCCAGCCCTCGACCACATGCGCCAGTTCCTCCAGCGGCATGACCTTGGCGTGGGCGCCCGAGGCGTGCTGGCTCATCTCGGCGTCGATCAGTTCGGCGGGCGAGACCACGGCGGTGCCCGCCTTGCCGACCACCACGCCCGAGGCGAGGATGGCGAACTCCACCGCCGTCTCCAGCGACGCGCCCGCGCCCAGCGCCAGCCCCAGCGCCGCCAGACCGGTGTCCCCGGCGCCCGAGACGTCGAACACCTCACGCGCCCGGCCGGGGAAATGCTTCACCGCCCCGCCGCGCCGCATCAGGCTCATGCCCTTGCCCGCGCGGGTGACGATGATGGCCCTGGCGGTCGTCGCCGCCAGCAGGGCCGTCAGCGCCGCCTCGACCTGTTCATCCGTGTCGACCGGCAGACCGGTGGCGCCCGCCAGCTCGCTGGCGTTCGGCTTGATCACATCGACCGCGCCGTATCGGGCGAAGTCCGTGCCCTTGGGATCCACGATCACCGGCGCGCCCGAGGCCCGCGCGGCCTTCAGGGCCTCGTCCAGCAGCCCGGCGGTGACCCCGCCCTTGGCGTAGTCCGAGATCAGGATGCTGGCCGCGCCGTCGAACACGCCATTGGTCGGAAGGGTGCGGTCGCCCGCCTCCTCGTCGTCCAGCCGCAGCAGCTGCTGCCCGGCCGAGACATAGCGGGTCTTCACAATGGTCGGGGCGGCGGTGCTGACCTCGACGAAGCTTTCGACGCCCTCGTCCTGACGGATCAGCGTCTGCAGCTCGACGCCGGCGGCGTCCTCGCCAACCGTCGCGCCCAGCCGGGCCGAACCGCCCAGCGAGCCGACGTTGCGGGCGACATTGCCGACGGCGCCCGCCATGGCCACCGTCCGCTTCGCCTTCAGCACCGGGATCGGCGCCTCGGGCGAAATCCGGCTGACCTCGCCATAGACGTAGCGGTCCAGCATCAGGTCGCCGACACAGGCGACCTTCAGCCCGCGCACGCGCTCCAGAAGCGCCTGCAGTTGTCCCAGATCGAGCGTGCGTTCAGCCATCCGGTCGAACTATCGGATTCAGGCGGCCTTCGCCATCCGCGCCTTCGACAGATCGTCATAGGCCAGCAGGTCGGCGGCCAGGGCCTCGAACTGGTTCAGCGGCACCATGTTCGGGCCGTCCGACGGCGCGTGGTCCGGGTCCTGGTGGGTTTCCATGAACACGGCGTCCACGCCCACGGCCACGGCGGCGCGGGCCAGCACCGGCACGAACTCGCGCTGGCCGCCCGAGGACGTGCCCTGCCCGCCCGGTTGCTGCACCGAGTGGGTGGCGTCGAACACGACCGGGCAGCCGATCTCCTTGAGGATCGGCAGGGCGCGCATGTCGCTGACCAGGGTGTTGTAGCCGAAGCTGGCGCCGCGCTCGCAGGCCATGACGTTCGGATTGCCGGCGCCGGTGACCTTGGCGATGACGTTCTTCATGTCCCAGGGGGCCAGGAACTGGCCCTTCTTGATGTTGATCGCCTTGCCGGTGGCTGCGGCGGCCAGCAGCAGGTCGGTCTGGCGGCTCAGGAAGGCCGGGATCTGCAGCACGTCCACGACTTCACCGGCGATCCGGCAATGCTCCTCGGTGTGCACGTCGGTCAGCACCGGCAGGCCGACGCTCTCGCGGATCTCGGCGAAGATCGGCAGCGAGCCTTCCAGGCCGAAACCGCGCGCAGCGTTGGCGCTGGTGCGGTTCGCCTTGTCGAAGCTGGTCTTGTAGATGATGCCGACGTTCAGCCGCTCGCCGATTTCCTTCAGCGCATGGGCCATCTCCAGCGCGTGATCCCGGCTTTCCAGCTGGCACGGACCGGCGATGAAGACGATGCGCTGGTTGCCGCCGATGCTGACGGGACGGGCGACGCCCTTGATGTCGATGACGGCGTTGGGCTGGGACACGGTGATTTCCTGCGATGGCGACTTGGCGACGCGCGGCCCTTGCCGCACCTATGCGGCGATCAGGTGGCGTCGGGCGTTGAGGTTCGCAAGCTACCACGGAGCCCGACCGCATGACCACCAGCCCCGCCCCCGTCATCCTGTGGTTCCGGCGCGACCTGCGCCTGTCGGACAATCCGGCCCTCAACCAGGCGGCGGAGACCGGCGCGCCGATCGTTCCGGTCTATATTCATGACGGCGGCCCGCTTCAGGACCGGGCCGGCGGCGCCTCGCTCTGGTGGCTCGACAAGTCGCTCCGCGCGCTGGACGACAGCCTGAAGGCGCGCGGGTCGCGGCTGATCCTGCGGTCCGGCGATTCGGAATCCGAGCTGCGCCGCCTGATCGACGAGACCGGCGCCGACAGCGTCTTCATGAACCGCCGCTTCGAGCCCGAACTGTTCGCCCGCGACGCCGACATCGCCCATGCGCTGAAGGACGAAGGCGTCGAGGTGAAGGGCTGGAACGGTTCGCTGATGTGCCGCCCGGGCGCCGTGCTGAACGGCTCGGGCCAGCCCTACAAGGTCTTCACCCCCTTCCTGAAGGCCCTGCTGGCCATGGCGGAGCCGCCGTCGCACACCACGGGCCCGCGCACCCTCGACACGCCCGCGGGCCTCCGCAGCGAGGCCCTGGACGACTGGAACCTGCATCCCGGGAAGCCGGACTGGTCCACCGGCTTCGACTGGACGCCGGGCGAGGCCGGAGCCTCGGAGGCCCTGTCGCGCTTCATCGCCGGGGGACTGAAGGCCTACAGCCGCGACCGCGACTTCCCCGCCGCGCCCGGCTGCAGCCGCCTGTCGCCCCACCTGCATTTCGGCGAGATCCATCCCTGGCGGGCTATCGAGCGGGTCCGGGCCGCGGCCGAGGCCGGGAAGGTTCCGCAGGCCGAGGCCGACAAATTCGTCGCCGAACTGGGCTGGCGCGATTTCTCCGCCCACCTGCTGCACAACTTCCCCCAGATCACCGACACCGCCTTCCGTCCCGAATACGACCGCATGCCCTGGCGCGATGACGCGGCGGGGCTCCGGGCCTGGCGGCGGGGGCAGACCGGCTATCCCATCGTCGACGCCGGCATGCGCCAGCTCTGGACCACCGGCTGGATGCACAATCGCGTCCGGATGATCGTCGCCTCCTTCCTGGTGAAGGACCTGCTGATCGACTGGCGAAAGGGCGAAAAGTGGTTCCGCGACACCCTCGTGGACGCCGATCTGGCCAGCAATGTGCAGAATTGGCAGTGGGTCGCGGGATCCGGAGCCGACGCTTCACCGTACTTCAGAGTGTTCAATCCGATCACTCAGGGGACGAAGTTCGATGCCAAGGGACAATACGTCCGCCGCTGGGTGCCCGAGATCGCGGCCCTGCCTGACAAATGGCTCCACGCCCCCTGGACCGCGCCGCCGGAAATCCTGCGCGGCGTCGGCCTGCGCCTCGGCCACGACTATCCGCGTCCGATCGTCGATCATGGGCAGGCGCGGGATCGCGCCCTTGAGGCCCTGCGCACCGTCACCGCGTCCCGCTACGACGACCTTGAGCATTGACGCCCGGGGGGCGGCCTCCCCACTTGGTCTGGCATGACGTCCCTGACCGCCGAACGGCATGAGGCTCCGGCCCGCACGCCCCGCGGGTTCGCGCTGCTGCTGCGCCTGCTTTCCGCCAACTGGACCTTCGGCCAGCTGACCGTCCTGCTGCCCAACGGGGAAACCCACCGGCTTGAGGGCGCCGAGGCCGGCCCGACCGCCGTGCTCGACATCCGCGACTATCGCTTCGCCCGCCGGGTGCTGGCCAATGGCGATATCGGCTTCGCGGAAGGTTACATGGCCGCCGAGTGGGAGACGCCGCATCTGGCGCCCCTGCTGGAGGTGCTGGCCCGCAACTACGACAACATCCGCCGCCTGTTCGACGGCAATCCCCTGATGACCGCGGTCAACTGGCTGTCGCACCGGATGAACCGCAACAGCCGGTCGGGGTCGAGGAAGAACATCCACGCCCACTATGATCTGGGCAATGCCTTCTACGACCGGTGGCTGGACCGTTCGATGACCTATTCGTCGGCGCGCTTCACCGCGCCGGGCCTGTCGCTGGAGGCGGCGCAGCGCGAGAAATACGCCGCCCTGGCCCGGATGATGGACCTGCGCCCCGGCCAGACCGTGCTGGAGATCGGCTGCGGCTGGGGCGGCTTCGCCGAGTTCGCGGCGAAGGAGATCGGGGCGAAGGTCACCGGCATCACCATCTCGCAGCAGCAGTACGATTTCGCGAAACAGCGCCTGTTCGATGCGGGCCTGTCGGAGAAGGCGGACATCCGGCTGGTCGACTATCGCGACGTGACCGGCCAGTTCGACCGCGTCGCCTCCATCGAGATGTTCGAGGCCGTCGGTCAGGAATACTGGCCCGCCTATTTCGGCAAGATCCACGACGTGCTCGCCCCCGGCGGCCGGGTGGGCCTGCAGATCATCACCATCGAGGACGCCCTGTTCGCCGAGTACAACCGGCGCACCGACTTCATCCAGAAATACGTCTTCCCCGGCGGCATGCTGCCCTCCGAGGAGAGGCTGAAGCCGGTCATCGCCCGCGCCGGGCTGGGCTGGGACGCAATCGAGCGGTTCGGCGTCGACTATGCCGACACCCTGAAACTCTGGGACGAGCGCTTCCAGTCGGCCTGGCCGGAGATCAGCGCCATGCCCGGCTTCGACGAGCGCTTCCGCCGCCTGTGGCGCTTCTACCTGGCCTATTGCGAGGCCGGCTTCCGTTCGCGCCGCACCGATGTGGTCCAGCTGGCTCTGGCGAAGGGCTGAGGCGGGGCGCATATCGGAGGCATGACCTCCGCCCTGATCTCCGCCGCCGAACTGGCCGATCGCCTTGGCGAAACCGACCTGCGCATCGTCGACGCCAGCTGGCATCTGGACGGGCATGACGCCCGTGCTGACTTCGCCGACCAGCATATTCCCGGCGCGGTCTTCCTCGATCTGGACGCCGTGTCCGATCCGGACAGCCCCCTGCCCCACACCCTGCCCTCGCCCGCGTCCTTCGCCGCCTCGGCGGGGGTGCTGGGCCTGTCGGATCGCGACCGCATCGTCGTCTATGACACCGCCGGCCTGTTCTCGGCCGCCCGGGTCTGGTGGATGCTGAAGATCATGGGTGCCCGCGACGTGCGTGTGCTGGACGGCGGCCTGCCCGCCTGGACCGCGCTGGACCTTCCGCTGGAGCAAGGCGTGCCCGGTCGTCCGCCGTTCGAGGTGTTCAGTCCGCGCTTTGACACCGCCGCCGTCGCCGCCCTGCCGGACGTTCAGGCCGCCTTGATGCAGATACCCAGGTCGTCGACGCCCAGATCGTCGATGCAAGGGGCGCCGCCCGCTTCCGGGGCGAGGCCGCCGAGCCGCGACCGGGCGTCCGCTCCGGCCACATGCCCGGCGCCCTGAACCTGCCCTATGGCTCGCTGCTGAACCCCGACGGGACGATGAAGCGCGGCGCCGCGCTGGAGGCCGCCTTCACCGACGCCGGAATCGACCTCGACCGCCCGGTCATCACCACCTGCGGCTCGGGCGTCACCGCCGCCATCCTGACGCTGGGCCTGCACGAGCTGGGCCGCACGTCCCGCCTCTATGACGGCAGCTGGAGCGAATGGGGCGCGCCCGAAGGCGGCCCCGTCGTTACCGGTTAGGCCGGCTTCACCGTCGGCTCGACCACATCGTCCGGCACGCTGTCGTCGCTCTCGCCGCGCGAGACGACCGTGGCCAGCACCAGGTCGCCGGTCACGTTCAGCGTGGTCCGGCACATGTCGAGGAAGCGATCGACGCCGAGGATCAGGCCAATGCCTTCCACCGGCACGCCCACCATGGCCAGGATCATGGCGACCACGGGCAGCGAGCCCGCCGGGACGCCGGCGGTGCCGACGCCGCCCAGGATGCAGACCAGCATGACCACCAGCTGCTGCGTCAGGGTCAGCTCGATCTGGAAGAACTGCGCCAGGAACAGCACGGTCACGCCCTCGAACAGGGCGGTGCCGTTCTGGTTGGCGGTGGCGCCGACGGTCAGCACGAAGCGGGCGATCTTGCGCGGCAGGCCCAGCTGCTCCTCGGCGGCGCGCAGCGACACCGGCAGGGAGGCGTTGGACGAGGCGGTCGAGAAGGCCACCACCATCGGCTCGCGCACGCCGCGGAAGAATTTCACCGGGTTCATGCCGCCGGCAAGCCAGACGACCAGCGGATAGACGACGAACATATGGATCGCCATGGCCCCGACGGCCACGCCGACGAAGGAGGCCAGCCGCACCAGCAGGTCCCATCCGAACAGGGCGGCCAGGTTGAACATCAGACAGGCGATCGCATAGGGCGCCAGCTTGATGACCATGTTGATCAGCTTCATCGTCACCTCGAGGATGCCCTCGATGACGGTCTGCAGCCTGTCGGTGGCGGGGCTCTTGGCCATCACCAGACCGATGCCGAAGAACAGGGCGAAGATCATCACCGGCAGGATCTGGTTCTCGGCCGCCGCCGTGATCACGTTCGAGGGGATCAGGTCCAGCAGGAAGGTGCCGAACTGCACATTCTCCGGCGCCTTCTCGACGATCGCCGAGGCGCCTTCACGCCCCTGGGCCAGCAGTTGCTGCGCCATGGCCGGATCGACGCCGGCGCCCGGCTGGAACAGGTTGACCATGCCCAGGCCGATGACCACGGCGATACCCGACACCACGATGGTCAGCAGCAGGGTCTTGATGCCCGCGCGGCCCAGCGACTTCAGGTCGCCCATCTCGGCCACCCCGACCACGAGGGCCGAGAACAGCAGCGGAATCACCAGCATGAACAGCAGGCGCAGGAAGATCTGGCCCGCCGGTCCGGTGACATTGGTGGTCAGCCAGACGACCCAGGCCGCATCGGGGCCGATGGCCAGATTGACCGCCATCCCGCCGCCCAGACCGACGATAAAGCCGATCAGCATCAGCCAGTGCAGGGCCAATCCGCCCTTTTTGGTCGCTTCCATGAACAGGTCCCCAGCTTGCGAGCCGCGTGGTTATCGGATGGGCAGGCCGTAGATCAAGCCGGCAGGCCGTTGGTTCCATTGTGCATTGAGCCCGCGGGCGAGGTCGAGCGGTGAATCCGCCCCGACGTTGCGGGCGAAGATTTCGCCATAGTTGCCCTCGGCCTCGATCGCCGTGCGCATCCAGGTCTTGGACAGCCCCAGCATCGGACCGAACTCGCCCTCCTCGCCCAGCAGGCGGCGGACGGCGGGGTCGCGGCTCTCATCGGCCATCTGGGCGACGTTCTGGCGGGTGACGCCCAGTTCCTCGGCCAGGATCAGGCCGTTCAGGGTCCAGCGCACGATGGAGGTCCAGGCCTCGTCGCCGCGCTTCACCGCCGGGCCCAGCGGCTCCTTGGAGATGACCTCGGGCAGGATGGCGTGCTGGTCCGGCGCCGCCAGCAGGGTCCGGGCGGCGGCCAGGGCGGAAATGTCGGCGCTGAAGGCGTCGCAGTCCTCGCGGGCATAGGCCTCGCGCGCCGCCTCCTCGTTCTGGGTCACGACCGGCGTGTAGGCGATGCCCCGCGCGCGGAACCAGTCGGCGACATTCGGCTCGCTGGTCGAGGCCCGCTGCACGCAGATGCGCGCCCCGTTCAGCTCCGCCGCGCTGGACAGGTTCAGCGACCGCCGCACGAGGAAGCCCTGGCCGTCGTAGTAGTTGATCCCGGCGAAGCGGACGCCCTCCTCGGCCTCGCGCGACAGGGTCCAGGAGGTCTCGCGCCACAGCACGTCGACCCGGCCGCTGCGCAGGGCGTCGAACCGCTGGCTGGTGGTCAGCGGCACGAAGCGCACCGCATTGGCGTCGCCCAGCACCGCCGCCGCCAGCGCCCGGCAGAAGTCGGCGTCAAAGCCGCGCCACTGGCCGCGATTGTCCGTATAGGCGAAGCCGACCAGACCCTCGTGCACGCCGCAGTTCAGCCGGCCGCGCCGCTTCACCGCCCGCAGGGTGGCGCTGGCGAACTCGGGCGCCTCGGTCGGGGTGGTGACGGCGGCGTCTTCGGGCGTGTCGTCCTCGCGCGCGCCACGATCGCAGGCGGCGAGCGCCATCGTCGCGATCAGCGCCAGCGCCGTCGTCCGAATCCTGTTTCCGCCTGTCCGCATGCCGCGCCTCGTCAGTGTGTCCGCCAGACTTGCGCCCCGGCCCTTTTAGAGGCCTTTGAGCCCTGAACCGCAACCCCGCGAGGCGCCATGACCGACCGTTCCGACCGCACGCGCCTGATCGCCGGGGCCACCCGCCGCGCTTCAGGCCCCGGGCTCGGCCGTCGCCCGGTCTCCCCGCCCGTCGAGCGGGCCTCGACCCTGCTCAACGATTCGCCGGCCGCCATGCGCGACGGCTCCATTGGCCCGACCTACGGCATCGAGGACCTGTCGGCGGGCCGCGCCCTGCGTGAAGCCCTGGCCGAACTGGAGGGCGCCCGCGACGTCTGGCTGGTGCCGTCCGGCCTCGCCGCCGTCACCGTGCCCCTGACCGCCCTGCTCCAGCCCGGCGATCAGGTCGTCACGACCGACGCCCTCTACGGCCCCACCCGCCGCTTCCTACACCGCCACCTTCGCCCGCGCGGGATCGAGACCGTCTTCCACCCCGCCGAGGCCGGAACCGACGCCATCCTGTCCGCCCTCACCGACCGGACCAGGGTGCTGCTGATCGAGTCGCCCGGCTCCCTGACCTTCGACATGCAGGACGTCCCCGCTCTCGCCGCCGCCTGTCGCGAGCGCGGCGTCAAGACGATCATGGACAACACCTGGGGCGCGGGCCTGGCCTTCAAGCCCTTGGCCCACGGCGTCGACGTCAGCGTCCAGGCCCTGACCAAATACGCGGGCGGCCACTCCGACCTGCTGATGGGCGCCATCGCTGTCGCCGATGACGCCGTCGGCAAGCCGATCTTCGAGACACTTGAGGACTATGGCTGGCGCGTCACCTCCGACGACGCCTGGCTGGCCCTGCGCGGCCTTCGCACCCTGCCCCTGCGCTATGCCGAACAGGCCCGCTCGGCGCGCATCGTCGCCGACTGGCTCCTGACGCAGCCCGAGGTCGCCGACGTGATCTGGCCCGCCCTGCCCGACAGCCCCGCCCATCCCCTGTGGAGCCGCGACTACACCGGCGCCGCCTCCCTGTTCGGCGTTGTGATGAAGGGCGGCGACACCGCCTCGGCCCACGCCCTGATGTCGGCCCTCAGCCTGTTCGGCCTCGGCTACTCCTGGGGCGGCTTCGAAAGCCTCATCACGCACGAGACGGCGCAACTGGCGATGCGCGGCTCCCCGCCGAAACTGGCGGGCGAACTGCTGCGCCTGCATGTCGGACTGGAAGACCCGGCCGACCTGATCGCGGATCTGGAGGTGGGGCTGGGGGCATGGCGGAGCGCAACAGGCGCGTAGGCAGACCGAAAGTCGGGCGAAGGACGAGTTCCCAAACTCTGCGATTGCGGAAAGCTCGACAGTAAACCCAAACTGCGCACCATGAGAAAGCTGGCATTCACAGGATCGGCGGTCGCAGTTGTGTTGCTGGGCGCCGGTTGCGCCCCTCGCCCTACCGCTGATCTGTCGCTGGGCGACTGCGCCCGGTTCATTGCGCTGGCGAACAGCAACCGCGTGATAGGCGGCAGCCTTGCAGGCAGCAGTCTCGGCCTCAGTGACGAAGGGTCTGAATTCACAGGTCGGGTAGCGATGATCGGTGATCCGGACGACCACCCCCGTCACTACCGCGTCACCGGCCCCACCCTTCTTTCGGTGGGCATTCATCGGGCCGGTCAGCGTTCAGAATTCGATCTCAGCCTGCCGGCAGGGACAACGATCACCTTGGCGGACCACACCAGCCTCGTCCGTTGTGAAGTCGCCGAAGCAGCATCCCGCTGAAACCCTGGCGCGCCCTGCAGGATTCGAACCTGCGACCGTCCGCTTAGAAGGCGGGTGCTCTATCCAGCTGAGCTAAGGGCGCTGAAGGGGTGCAGAGGCCGTACCCGTAAGACCAAAATGGCTCAAGGGCTGCGCGGCGCCCCGGCCTCAAGTAGCGCGAAGCGCGATAGGCCAACAAGAATGGCCTCAAGTAGCCGCCAGGCGGTAGGCCACTCAAAAAAGCACTGATCGCGACGCGATCAGTGCGTCCACGACTGCTTGCGGTAGGTGGCGAAATTGTCGGCGTAGGCCTTGATGATCACCGGCGGCTCCTGCGGCTCGTGCAGGCGGAAGGCGATGCCGTGGCGTTCGGCGTAAGCGACGGCCTCTTCCTTCGAATCGAAGGTCAGGCGGACCTGGCCGTTCATGTCCGACGAGGAGGTCCAGCCCATCAGCGGGTCGATGGTGCGGGCCGAGGCCGGCTCGAACTCCAGCCGCCAGTCTCTCGACTTGGCCTTGCCGGACTGCATGGCGGTCTTGGCGGGGCGGTAGATGCGGGCGATGGCCATCGGAATCCTCATGCGTCCGGCCGAAACCGGTCCCCGCGTCCTAGAAGCCTTCGCCCGCAGGATCAAGGCAGGCCATCAAGCGGGGGCGGCCTTCCCGACGCCGCCTGCGCGGAAAATCCTTCGAATCTCCACATGCCTCTTGCCGCCGGGCGGCGCATGAAGGGACATCACTTCTCGGGCGAGGCCGGAATGACGGGCATGACCACACGCAATGAAGCTCCCGGGAACGGACCGGTCGTGCCGCTGTGGCGGGTGGGCCTGTGGGGCGGGATCGCTGGCCTCCTCGTGCTGCCGCTGATCGCCATGCAATTCACCCGCGAGGTCAACTGGGGGCCGGAGGACTTCGCCTTCGCCGCCATCCTGCTGGTCGGCGCGGGCGCCCTGTTCGAACTGGCGGCGTGGAAGGTGCGCGACCTGACCGGCCGGATGGTGCTGGCGGCGGTGCTGCTCGGCGCTGTGTTGCTGGTCTGGGCCGACGGGGCCGTGGGGATCTTCTGACCCGCTAAACTCTGGTCGGAGTGAGAGGATTCGAACCTCCGACCCTCTGCTCCCAAAACAGATGCGCTACCAGGCTGCGCCACACTCCGATCCAGAGCGGCGGGTCTTGCCACGCGCCGCCCCCGATCGCAATGCGAAAGACGTGGCCGCAATCCGTGATCGACGCCTTATTCGGCGAAGAAGGGGTGGGTGACCTTGTCGCCCGGCTTGGCGCCGATCTCGTCCGAGCGACCGGCGCGCAGTTCCAGCACCCCCATGGCCGGTCCGTTGGACGGCAGGATGGTGTCGTTGTTCGGCGCCGCGTTCTTGACGATCGAGACGATCCGTCCGTGCGGGTCCAGATAGAGGATGTCCAGCGGGCTGGGCGTGTTGTGCATCCAGAAGCCGCGCTCGGCCACGTCCGGGAACTGGAACAGCATGCCGCGGTCGTCGGCCAGCGGCGGGCGCTCCATCAGGCCGCGCTGGCGCTCCAGCTCATCGTCGGCGATCTCGACCATGAATTTGTGCTCGCCGGTCGAGGTGGTGACGGTCAGCGGCTCCAGCGGCTCGCCGTTCGGCCCCTTGGGCGCGCCCATGGCGCAGCCGGCCAGAACAATGGCGCCGGTCAGGGCCGCCAGAATTCCACGACGATGAATCATAAGCGTCCGCCCTTTTTCCGGGGCGGAGACTTCAGCCGCCCATTCTGATTTCAGCGACCACCAGCCCCTTGGGGCCATCGGCGAACCGCACCGAGACCGGCTCGCCCGGCAGGAGGTCATCCAGCCCGCAGCGCCGCAACGTCTCGACATGGACGAAGATATCGCCCGCCTGCCCGTCGCGCACCACGAATCCGTAGCCCTTGGTACGATTGAACCATTTGACGACCGCCGGCTCCAGCGGGCCGCCCGATCCGGCGAAGGCCACGGCCGCGCGCGGGCGGTCGGGGTCCGGCGACGGACGACGCGGCTGCAGCGCCGCCAGCGCCGGATCGCCTTCGCCCAGGTCCAGGATGGCGGTCACCTGCCAGCCCTTGGGTCGGCGCACGCATTCGAAGGAAATCGGCGCGCCCTCGCCGGCGGTCTCGTGCCCGGCGTCGCGCAGGCTGGAGATGTGGAGCAGCACGTCCTTGAGATCGGTCAGCGTCGGATCATCAGGGACGATGAAGCCATAGCCCTTGCCGGGATCAAACCATTTGATCCGCCCGGCGATCCGCACAGCGGTCGCCGTATCCCCAACCTCGTAATCCGACACAACTTTCCCCCTGCCCGGGATCTGTACGGGCACGGCTTATTTAACACGGTTCTTCGAACACCTGAAAAGCGAAAAACACCCGTTTTTAGCGGTTGTATGAGTTTGATCGCTCAACCTGACACAGGCCCGCCGTCGCACAGGGCATGGCGCAGCCCCTGCGGCGGGCGGGTATCCGGCAATGTCGGGGAGACGCCCCGCGTGGCAGTCCCTAGGGGAATCGAACCCCTCTTTTCAGGTTGAAAACCTGACGTCCTAACCGATAGACGAAGGGACCGCTGCGCGGGGAAGCGGCGATATAGCCGAGCCGATCCGGCAGGCCAAGCCCAATCTCACCATCTCTTCTGATCGACGGACCGGCCCGGTCCGACGGCCGCTCCTGCGTCATGCGCATCGACGCACGCACTCGACGGGCGACGCGGAATCGCGACGCCCGGGGCGATCATTCCAGCGATGTGAGGAATGCCCCGCGTGGCAGTCCCTAGGGGAATCGAACCCCTCTTTTCAGGTTGAAAACCTGACGTCCTAACCGATAGACGAAGGGACCGCTGCGCGGGGAAGCGGCGATATAGCCGCCGACTCGGACGGCTGCAACGCCTTTTTCGAAGAAAATCCGGATCGCCGTTACGGCCCCGCTTTCGTCAGGCCATGCGCGGATCGGCGACGTCCTCGATCTCGAACTGCACGCCACGTCGCCCGTTCCAGTCGTCCGCCTTCAGACGACCGGCGACGCTCAGCCCGCCGCCGCCCGCCAGCAGGGCCTGACCGGTCGGCAGGTCGGCGCAGCGCCAGGCGATGGCCTTCACCGAGGCCCCGTCCGGCCCGACCAGACGACAGCGGACATGGCCGCCGTTCATCGCCACCGGCTCGCGCACCTGCACATGCTCCATGGCGAACAGGGGCTCGGGGTTCGCCGGGCCGAAGGGCGCCAGGGCCTCGAACTGCTCGAACAGGGCGCGGGTGGCGGCGCGCGGCTCGATCAGGGCGTCCAGCTCGACCGCGTCCAGCGCCTCGGCCGCCGCCTGCTCGCCCGACAGCCGGTCGTTCAGGAAGTCGCGCAGCTCGCCGATCCGGTCGGCCCTGACCGTCAGGCCCGCGGCCATGGCGTGGCCGCCGCCGGCGATCAGCACGCCCTGCTCCCACGCCGCCTGCACCGCCTTGCCCAGGTTCATGCCCGGCTGCGACCGGCCCGACCCCTTGCCGATGCCGTTGACCGCATCGACGCCGATGACGATCACCGGCTTGCGCCAGCGTTCGCGCAGCCGCCCGGCCACGATGCCGACCACGCCCGGATGCCAGTCCTCGCCCTCGACGACCACCACGGCCGAACCGTCCTCGTGGGCGCCCGTGGCCTCGACCCGGCGGATGGCCTGATCGGTAACCGCCTTCTCCACCTCGCGCCGGGCGATGTTCAGGGCGTCCAGCTCGCGGGCCAGGGTCGCCGCCTCGGCCGGGTCGTCGGTGGACAGCAGGCGCGCGCCCAGGTCGGACTTGCCGATCCGCCCGCCCGCATTGATGCGCGGCCCCAGGATGAAGCCCGCATGATTGACCTTGGCCGGGCCTTCCTCGGCCCCCGCGGCGGCCAGCAGGGCCTTCAGCCCCGGATTGCTCCAGCTCGACATGACGTTCAGCCCGAGGCTGGTCAGCGCCCGGTTGAAGCCTGTCAGTCCGGTCACGTCGCAGATGGCGCCCATGGCGGCCAGATCCAGCCACTGGCGGATGTCCGGCTGCTCGCGCCCTTCAAAGAGGCCCCTGCCCCGCGCCTCGCGGTTCAGGGCGGCCAGCAGGACAAAGACCACCCCGGCGGCGGCCAGATTGCCCTGCCCCGAGTTGCAGCCCGGCCGGTTCGGATTGACGACCGCCAGACACTGCGGCGGCTCCTCGCGCATCATGTGGTGGTCGATAACCACGACCTTCAGCCCGATGGCCGCGGCATGGGCCACCGCCTCATTGGCCGCCGCGCCGCAGTCCACGGTGACCACCAGATCGGCGCCCGAGGCCTTCAGGGTGTCGAACGCCTTCGCGCTGGGGCCATAGCCCTCGGTGATCCGGTCGGGGACATAGATGGGCAGCTCCGCCCCCATGGCCCGGAACCAGCGCACCAGCAGGGCCGCGCTGGACGCGCCGTCCACGTCATAGTCGGCGAAGACATGGATCGACGATCCGGCCTGCAGGGCGTCGATGATCGCGGTGGCCGCCGCGTCCATGTCGGTGAAGCTGGACGGGTCCGGGAACAGGGCCTTCAGCGTCGGCGCCAGAAAGTCCTGCCCCTGATCGGCGCGCACGCCCCGGGCCGCCAGCGCGCGCGCCAGCGGCTCGTCCAGACCGAGCGTCTGCATGTGGGCGCGGGTGGCGCCGGCGTCGGCCGGTCTTTGTTTCCAGACCCGGCCCGACAGCGAGCGGGAGACGCCCAGAAAGGCCGTGTCCGGGCTCCCGCCGTCGGCCATCAGGCGACCGGGCGCGTCGTGCGGATGCGCTGCACGGTGCGGGTCGAGGAATCCATCACCAGCGTGTGGGTGGTGACGAAGCCGTCGCGGAACGACACGCCGTCCAGCATGGCGCCCTTGGTCACGCCGGTGGCGGCGAAGATGGCGTCCTTCGAGACCAGCTCGTGCAGGTCATACTTGCGGTCGAAGTCGGTCACGCCGGTGCGGCGGGCGCGCTCGCGCTCGTCGTCATTGCGGAACACCAGACGGCCCTGGAAGAAGCCGCCCACGCATTTCAGCGCCGAGGCCGCCAGCACGCCTTCCGGGGCGCCGCCCTGACCGAGGTACAGGTCGATGCCGGTTTCCGGCTCGGCGGTGTGGATCACGCCCGCCACGTCGCCGTCGGTGATCAGCACCACCTTGGCGCCGACCTCGCGCAGGGCCGCGATCAGATCGGCGTGGCGCGGGCGGTCCATGACGCAGACGGTGATCTCGCTGGTCGGCACGCCCTTGGCTTTCGCCAGGTTGCGGACGTTGTCCTGCGGGGTGAAGTCCAGGTCGACGGTGCCGGCCGGATAGCCCGGGCCGACCGCGATCTTGTCCATATAGGTGTCCGGCGCGTGCAGCATGCCGCCGCCCGGCGACATCGACAGCACGCACAGGGCGTTGGCCATGGCCTTGGCCGTCAGGGTGGTGCCTTCCAGCGGGTCCAGGGCGATGTCGATGGCCGGGCCTTTGCCGGTGCCGACCTTCTCGCCGATGTACAGCATCGGGGCCTCGTCGCGCTCGCCCTCGCCGATGACGATCTTGCCGTCGATGTCGAGGCTGTTCAGCGCGGTGCGCATGGCGTCCACGGCCAGCTGGTCGGCCTTCTTCTCGTCGCCGCGGCCGATCTGGGCGTAGCTGGCGATGGCGGCCAGCTCGGTGACGCGCGCGGCGTCGGCAGCGAGGGTCGATGCGTAGGGGGCCGTGTCGGCCATGGGCGGTCTCCGTGAGCGATGATCCCCGGATTCTGTCGCCCGGGCGATTCTGGAAGGGGTTACTGGCGGTTGATCGGCGGCGGGGCGCGGCCCCGTTCGCGGGCGGCGCGCAGGCGCGCCTCGATCTCGGCCTGGGTTTGGGCGGTGACCGGAGACACCGGGGTGGCGGCGACGCGGTCCCGCACCTCGCGGGCGAAAGTCGAGGCGTCACCCGTGGTCTGCCAGTCGATTCGCGCCGCCTCGCCGTTCAGGGCGCCGGCGCTGACGCGCAGGGTGTTCACCTGCACGGCGATCTGGGTCGGCTCCGGCGCGGGCTCGCCGCGCGGGAAGTCCTCCCAGCGGGGATAGTCCCGGTTCGCCTCGACCAGCGCCTGCACCTGCGGCGCGACCGGCGAGGTCATGTCGGTCTTCGGCGCGAAGGCGGTGCCACAGGCCGACAACAGGCCCGCGCCCGTCAGGACGACGCACAGCGCAGCATTTTTCCGGTTCAGCGCGTTCATTTCAGGGGTGGTCATATGCCATGATCATGACAGGCGGAAGGGCGGCGCGAGTCCTTCTCGTCCAATAATGACGCGCAGCAGGAACCGCAGCATGGCCCGACGCCCGACCGTCCCGCCGCCCGAGGCTCCCTCCGGAGCGCCTCCGAAGGCCCCGCGCCGCGCCGGTCGCCCGACCTCGGCCAAGCCGCCCCGCCCCCGCGCCGCCAGGGCGAAACCCGCGCCGGAAGAGGCGGCTGAACCTGCCCCCGCCCCCGAACCGGAGGCCCGGCCCCAACCGGAAGCAGGCCCGGAAACCGGTCCCGACGCCGCCGCCTTCGGCGCCGAGCAGCGCGAAATGCTCGAAACTTTGTCGCTAAATCTGGCCAAGGCGGCCATGACGGCCCAGAGCGCCATTGCCGAGGCCGCGCTCAGCCAGGCCGATCGCCCCGCCGCCCTGTCGCCCGATCCCTTCAACGTCGGTCCGGCCATGACCTCGGTCATGTCCAGCCTGGCCAGCCGCCCCGACCGGCTGTTCAGCGCCCAGGCCGACCTGTTCAACCGCTACATGGACCTGTGGGCCAGCACCGCCCGCCGCGCCGCCGGCGAGGACGTCCCCTCCGCCGCCATCAAGGACAAGCGTTTCAAGGACCCCGCGTGGTCCGAGAACCCCATGTTCGACATGATGCGCCAGTCCTATCTGGTCACCGCCGACTGGATGAACGGGCTGGTCGCCTCCGTTGACGACGTCGACCCGCGCACCAAGCGCCGCGCCGAGTTCTTCACCAAACTGCTGACCGACGCCTTCTCGCCCTCCAACTTCCTCGCCTCCAACCCGGTCGCCCTCAAGGCCCTGGCCGACACCAACGGCGAATCGCTGGTGAAGGGGATGCAGAATTTCGCCGCCGATCTGGAGCGCGGCCACGGCAAGCTGAAGATCAGCCAGGCCGACGACGGCGGCTTCGAGGTCGGCGTCAATGTCGCCACCGCCCCCGGTCAGGTGGTCTGGCGCGACGACCTGTTCGAGCTGCTCCAGTACGACGCCACGACCGAAACCCAGCACGCCATTCCGCTGCTGATCTTCCCGCCGTGGATCAACAAATTCTACATCCTGGACCTGCAGCCGCAGAACTCGATGATCCGCTGGCTCTCGGCCCAGGGCTTCACCGTCTTCGTCTGCTCGTGGGTCAATCCGGACGTCGACAAGGCCGGCTACGGCTTCGACGACTATCTGGAAAAGGGCGTCTATCGCGCCGTCGAAAAGGTGCTCGAGCAGACCGGCGCCAAATCCGTCAACACGGTCGGCTACTGCATCGGCGGCACCCTGATGGGCGCGGCGCTGGCCCATATGGCGGCCCGGGGCGACGACCGCGTCTCGGCCAACACCTTCTTCGCCGCGCAGCACGACTTCGCCGAGGCCGGCGACCTGCTGCTGTTCACCGACGAGCACTGGCTGGCCGAGATCGAGCAGCAGATGGACGCCGCCGGCGGGGTCCTGCCGGGCGCGGCCATGGCCGAGACCTTCAACTCGCTGCGCGCCAACGACCTGATCTGGTCCTTCTTCGTCAGCAACTACCTGATGGGCAAGGCCCCGCCGGCCTTCGACCTGCTTGCCTGGAACGCCGACCAGACGCGCATGCCCAAGGCCCTGCACATGGACTATCTGCGCTCCATGTACGGCCGCAACGCCCTGACCGGCGGCGACTTCACCCTGGGCGGCGAGACCATCGACCTGTCGAAGGTGACCATCCCCCTCTATTTCCAGGCCAGCCGCGAGGACCACATCGCGCCGATGAACTCGGTCTATCGCTCGGCCCGCGCCTTCTCGAACGCCGACGTGACCCTGACCCTCGCCGGGTCCGGCCACATCGCCGGCGTCGTGAACCCGCCCTCGGCCAACAAATACCAGCACTGGATCAACCCCGCCCTGCCCGCCACCCTCGACGAATGGCAGGCCCAGGCGCAGGAACACCCCGGCAGCTGGTGGAATCACTGGGCCGACTGGCTGCATGAGCGCTCCGGCCCGCAGGTTCCCGCCCGTGATCCGACGAAGGGCCCGCTCAAGCCGGTCGAACCGGCCCCCGGAAGCTATGTGAAAGTGAAATCTTGAAGCGTCTCGACCCCAATCTGCTGCTGGCGCTCTCCACCGCCTTCCCCCTCGCCCTGCTGGTGGCCACCGCCGCCCTGTTCGGCGTGCCGGGGACGTGGATCCGCAACCTCCTGATCGTGGTCCTGTGCACCGGCGGCTTCGTCCTGCTGAATCCGGTCCTGCTCAAGGCGATGAAGATCACGCCGCGCCCGCCGCTGATCCATCCGGACGCCCCGGGCACGGCCGTCTGGGCCGGCCTCTTCCCGCTGATGATCATTGTGGCCGCCGCCGTCCCGGTCTTCTGGCCCGGCCACGACTACGGCCTGCTGGTGGTCATCGCCTCGGTCTGGTTCGCCGCCACGGTCGAGTCCGCCATCAAGGCCATCCGCGCCCGCTGACTCGCCACGCCGCATCGAACTGCTAGGCTGGCCGCATGAAACACCTGCTCGCGCCCCTGATCGCCGCCGCCACGCTCGTCTCAGCCCTGCCCGTCTCGGCCCAGCAGCCGACGCCCGAGACCGCCCCCGCCGGCGTCCTCTTCTGGTCGCCCGCCGACCGCGAGCGGGTGTTCCGCACCATGGACACCGTCCTGCCCCACGCCCCGGTCAGCCGCGGCGACGGCCCGGTCCGCGCCCTGCCCGAGGGCGCGCCGATCGACCTCGACCCGAGCGCCTACATGGCCGACCAGCGCGTCGCCGGGGTGCTGGTGATCCAGGACGGCAAGGTCCGGCTGGAGCGCTACGGCCTCGGCATCGACGCCGACACCCGCTGGGTCTCCTTCTCCATGACCAAGAGCCTGACCTCGACCCTGGTCGGCGCGGCGCTGAAAAGCGGCGCCATCGGCTCGCTGGAGGATCCGGTCACCCGCTACCTGCCCGCCCTCGCCGGCGGCGGCTATGACGGCGTCACCGTCCGCCAGCTGCTGACCATGACCTCGGGCGTGGGCTGGAACGAGGACTATTTCGACCCCAACGCCGACGTCGCCCGCTTCCTGCAGGAGCCCGCCGTCGCCGGTCGTGACCCTGTGGTGAGCTATATGGCCCGCCTGCCCCGCGCCCATCCGCCGGGCACGCAATGGAACTATTCCACCGGCGAGACCAATCTGGTCGGGGCCCTCGTCGCCGCCGCCGAGAACAAGCCGCTGGCCCAATTGCTCAGCGAACAGATCTGGTCCCGCGCCGGCATGCAGGCCGACGCCGTCTGGGCCCTGGACCAGGGCGGGCGCGAGATCGGCGGCTGCTGTGTCTCGGCCGTCCTGCGCGACTGGGGCCGCATCGGCCTGATGGCGCTGGAGGACGGCGTGGTCGGCGGCGAGCGCCTCGTGCCCGACGACTGGTTCGCCCAGGCCGTCACCAAACAGGCCGAGACCGGCACGCCCGGCGAGGGCTACGGCTTCCAGTGGTGGACCCAGGACGACGGCGTCTATGGCGCCTACGGCATCTTCGGCCAGACCATCCGCGTCGATCCCGAGCGCAATCTGGTCATCGTCCTCCTGTCCGCCTGGCCCAACGCCGTGGGCCGCACCCACAGCGCCGCCCGCCGCGCCTTCTTCGATCAGGTGGTGCGGGCCGTGGACGCCGCGCCGCAGGACTGATCCCCCAACGGCTATCGTCATCCCGGGGGCGCGCAGCGAACCCCGGGACCCAGCGGCGCGCGTGAGCGCGAAGCTGTCGCAAGCACACTACTCCAACTTCGACCTTCAGGGTTTCGCCGCCGTCGCGGCGCCGCTCGGTCCCGACTTTCGTCGGGATGACGATAGCAGGGACGGGAGCTGGCCTCAGCTAAGCCCCGCCCCTTCATCCAGACCCAGCATCAGGTTCAGGTTCTGCACCGCCGCGCCCGACGCCCCCTTGCCGAGGTTGTCCAGCAGGGCGACCAGCCGCACCTGTTCCCCGCCACGATCGCCGAAGACGTGCAGGCGCAGCCGGTTGGTGCCGTTCAGCCCCTCCGGATCGATCCCGGTCATGGCCTCGGTCTCCTCCAGCGAGGCGACCTCGACGAACCGCTGGCCCGCATAGGCCTCGACCAGCGCGCCATGCACCACCTCGACCGAGGGCGAGCCCGGCAGGGCCGACAGGTGCAGCGGAACCTCGACCAGCATCCCCTGCCGGTACGACCCCACCGCCGGGGCGAACAGCACCTTGCGCTCCAGCCCGGTGTGCAGGGTCATCTCCGGCACATGCTTGTGCTTCAGCGTCAGGCCATAGGCGCGATAGGCCTCGGCCTCGCCGCTCTCGAACTCGGCGATCATCGCCTTGCCGCCGCCGGAATAGCCGCTGACCGCATTGACCGTCACCGGCAGGCCCGCCGGAATGATCCCCGCCGACACCAGCGGCCGCACCAGACCGATGAAGCCGGTCGGATAGCAGCCGGGGTTCGACACCCGCGTCGAGCCCGCGATCTGCTCGCGCTGCCCCGGCGCCATTTCGGCGAAGCCATAGGTCCAGTCCGGATCGACCCGATAGGCGGTCGAGGCGTCGATCACCCGCACGGCGGGGTTCTCGATCATGCCCACGGCTTCCTTCGCCGCATCATCCGGCAGGCACAGGATCACCGCGTCAGCCGCGTTCAGCGCCTCACGCCGCGCCTCGACGTCGCGCCGCCGGTCGCCCAGCAGCAGCAGCTCCAGATCACTGCGCGCCTCCAGCCGCTCGCGGATCTCGAGCCCCGTGGTGCCGGCTTCGCCGTCGATGAAGATGGTGTGGGTCACTCTACGGGCTCCAGGTAGGCTTCGTGGACGTCGATCGCCTCGCCGTCCTCAAACTCAACGGAATAGATCACGCCGTCCGGAAAGGCGGCGAAGTGACTGCCTTTCGGCCGTGTCTCAAAAACGGCGATGACGTTCGAGCGCGCACCGGGCCGCAACTCAACAGGCGCTGAAGTGACCGTCCGAACGACATCGTCATACGTAAAGCGAGGCATAGGCATCCCAGCCAAAAGAAAAAGGGCGCTCCGGTTTCCCGAAGCGCCCCAAATCCAAACCGCGTGAACGCGATTAGCGCTTCGAGAACTGGAACGAACGGCGAGCCTTGGCGCGGCCGTACTTCTTGCGCTCGACGACGCGGCTGTCGCGGGTCAGGAAGCCGTGCGGCTTCAGAACCTTGCGCAGTTCCGGCTCGTAGTGGGTCAGGGCGTGCGACAGGCCGTGGCGGATGGCGCCGGCCTGGCCCGACAGGCCCGAACCTTCGACGGTGCAGATCACGTCGAACTGGGTTTCACGCTCGGTGACGACCAGCGGCTGGGCGATCATCATGCGCAGAACCGGACGAGCGAAGTATTGCTCCTGGTCCTTGCCGTTGATGGTGAACTTGCCGGTGCCCGGCTTCACCCACACGCGGGCGATGGCGTTCTTGCGCTTGCCGGTCGAATAGGCGCGGCCTTGCGCGTCCAGCTTCTGGACATGGACCGGGGCTTCGGATTCAGCCGAGGCCGACAGGCCCTTCAGGGCGTCGAAGCCGGTGTTTTCGGTGGTGACGTCGGTCATGCTCAGACGCTCCGGGTGTTCTTGGCCGACTTCGAGGCGAAGTCGATGGTTTCGGGCGACTGGGCGGCGTGGCTGTGCTCGGAACCCGAGAACAGACGCAGGTGCGTCATCTGCTTGCGGGCCAGCGGGCTTTCCTTCGGCAGCATGCGCTCGACGGCCTTCTCGAGCACGCGCTCGGGGAAGCGACCGCCCAGGACCTTCTCCGGGGTCGTCGACTTGACGCCGCCCGGGTGGCCGGTGTGACGGTAGTACACCTTGTCGGTGTTCTTCTTACCGGTGAAAACGACCTTGTCGACGTTGGTCACGACGACATAGTCGCCGCAATCGACGTGCGGGGTGTAGTCACCGCGGTGCTTGCCGCGCAGACGGTTGGCGATGAAGGTCGCGAGACGGCCCACCACGACGCCTTCGGCGTCGATGTGGATCCACTTCTTCTCGACCTCGGCCGGCTTCAGCGAAGCCGTGGTGCTCTTCAGCATAACGAGGAGTCCTTGGGAGACGGGCGAAACGGTGTGCTCCCCCGGCTGACCGGAAGAACGGAAGGCGCGCTGATAGAGGAAGCCCGGACGGCGGTCAATGCCGATTTGCGCGGCAGTTTCGGGTTACAACGCTGTAAAACAACAGAAAAGTCGAAACGGTATTAAAATACCATATCGTTTCGGGCGCCTTGGGGCTTGGGGGCGGGTAGGTCGAATGAGGTTCTAGGCTCCAGGGGTCAGGTTTCAGGGGCGCATCCGATCCCAATCTCTTCACCGGCCTCCCAAACCCAGAACCTGAAACCTGGAACCTGAAACCTCCCCTCCCATACGTCCAATTTTGACGTACCGCCGTTCCATAATGCCTCCACACCCGGAGGCTTCCATGACCGACGCAGCCCGAACCGCATCCCCCACCGACCCCGCCGACGCGGGCCTCCACACCGTCCCCGACGAAATCTGGGACCAGGTTCGCGACGACTACCTCTCCGGCTGGTCCGCGCCCGCCTGTTGCCGGCGCTACGGTGTGGGCCTCAGCACCCTGCGCAAGCGGGCGGCCGGCGAGGGCTGGCGGCGGGCCGACCGGCCGTGGAGCCCGCCCAACGGGCTGGAGCACGATGACGAGGGTCTGACGCTGGAGGAACAGTTCGACGGCGATCTGGACCAGATCCCGCTGGGCGAGCTGGCGCTGGTGGCCTTCCAGCGGATGATGCGGGCGGTGCTGCACGGCAAGGCCATGGAGGCCCTGCGCTGGCGCCGCGTCTATACGATGCTGCAGGCCGAGACGGTCGAGATCGAGCGTCGCCGCCGGGCCGCCGAGGTCGAGCGCCTGAAGGCCAACAGCCGTCACAGCAAGGCCTTCGCCGACGCCGTCCTCCAGGGCGCCCGCGCCGACTACGCCGCCGCCCTGATGGAGACGGACGACGCCGGGCCGATAGACGACATAGACGGGATAGACGGCATAGACGGTGTATTTTCACCGTCTCCGGGGGCTCCCCCGTCCCCCCGCATCCTGCCCGGCCTCCCGGGCGGCGCCCCGTTCATGGGCCCGCCATGAGCGCCGCCAGACACCCCAAAATGCTATCGTCATCCCGACGAAAGTCGGGACCCAGCGGCGCCGCGACGGCGGCGAAAGACGGCTGCGTGACGTTCGGGCGCCCGCGCTCTCCCGGCGTTCGCTTCGCGCCCCCGGGATGACGATAGCAAGAAGGAGCCCCCACGCCTCCCTACTCCCTACTCCCTACTCCCTACTCCCTCCGAGACCATCCGCCGCGCCCACTGTCACAGAACCCTGACCGACGCCCGTCATAAGCGCGGCAGTTTTCCTGCCGGAGTGCCTCCCATGCGTTTGAACCGTCGTAACCTCATGGGAACGGGCGGCGCCGCCCTCGCCTTCACCGGCCTGGCCCGGCACGCCTCGGCGCAAGCCACAGCCCCGGGCGAAGAGACCTACGTCAACCAGATCCACGGCTACGGCCCGCTGCGGGAAGACCCCAACAAGCTGCTCGATCTGCCCGAGGGCTTCACCTACCAGGTCATCGCCCAGGGCGGCGACACAATGGACGACGGCCTCTTCGTCCCCGGCCAGCCGGACGGCATGGCCTGCTTCCCGCTGGAGGGCTCGCAGGTCGCCCTGGTGATGAACCACGAGCTCAAGGGCTCCAGCAGCCTGCACCGCAACCTCGGGCCCGGCGGGCTGCATCAGGAGCGGCTGGGCCAGCTGGACGTGTCCAAGGCCTTCGACACCTACAAGGACGGCCGCCCCCTGCCCGGCGGCTGTTCGACCCTGATCTATGATTTGGCGACCCGCCAGTCGATCAGCCACCGCCTGACCCTCGCCGGCACCTCCACCAACTGCTGCGGCGGTCCGACGCCCTGGGGCAGCTGGCTGAGCTGCGAGGAGACCATCGAGACCCCCGCCGACGCCGACGTCACCAAGGCCCACGGCTGGGTCTTCGAGGTGCCCGCCACCGCCACCGGCCTGGTCGATCCCGTGCCGCTCAAGGCCATGGGCCGCTTCGACCACGAGGCCGTCTGCATCGATCCGCGCACCGGCGTCGCCTACCTGACCGAGGACGTGAACGACAGCCTCTTCTACCGCTTCATCCCGAACGTCCCGGGCAAGCTGATCGAGGGCGGCAAGCTGCAGGCCATGGCCTGGAAGGGCGCGCCTTCGGCCGACACCCGCAATCAGGACGGCCAGCGCAGCTGGGCCGTCGGCGACTGGCGCGAGATCGAATGGATCGATCTGGAGGACGTCGAGGATCCCGCCGGCGACCTGCGCATCCGCGGCCACCGCGCCGGCGCCGCCCTGATCGCGCGCGGCGAAGGCATCTGGTGGGGCGACAACGAGATGTACTTCACCGCCACCTCGGGCGGTCCGATCCGCGCCGGTCAGGTCATGCGTCTGGTCCCCGGCCTGAACGGCGCCGCCGACCGCCTTCAGCTGTTCGTCGAGAGCGCGGACAAGAAGGTCGCCAACATGGCCGATAACATCACGATCGCGCCCTGGGGCCACCTGATCCTGTGCGAGGACAACTACTCCTCCGAGATCCGCAACCACCTCAAGGGCGTCACCCCGGAGGGCCAGATCTATGTGATCGCCCGCAACGTCTTCCGCGGCAACTCCGAGTTCGCCGGAGCCTGCTTCTCGCCCGACGGCGAGGTTCTGTTCGTCAACATCATGTACCCCGGCATGACCCTTGCCATCCGGGGGCCGTGGGCGAGCGTGCGGGCCTAGAAGAAGCCCCGCACCCGCGGCCCCGACATGAACAGCCGGGGCTGCGACCGGCGGACCAGCCACAGGTTCACGGTCGCCAGCGCCAGCACCAGGGCGGCGCCCGCCTGATGCAGTCCGCCCAGCCACAGCGGCACGGCGTGCATCAGGGTCACGATCCCCAGCGCCGCCTGCAGCCACAGGGCGACCGCGACCGCGAAGGCGCTCGCGCCCAGCCCCTCGGCCAGCCGCCAGCGCCAGGCCTGCACCGCATAGACGGTGCCGCCGATCAGCAGGGCGTAGGCGAAGATCCGGTGGTTGAACTGCACCAGCGCCTGGTCATGCAGGAAGGCCAGCGCCCCTTTGCCCCACTCCACCGGCGGCAGGACCGCGCCGTTCATCAGCGGCCAGTCGGTGTAGATAAAACCGGCCTTGGCCCCGGCCACCAGCCCGCCCAGCAGGCACTGGAACAGGACCGCGCCCAGCAGGATCGCCGCGCCCCGGCTCCAGCCCTCGGGCGACCGCGAATGCTCCTCGCCGTTCCAGGCCTCCAGCCCGGTCCAGATCAGGCCCATGAAGATGACCAGCGCCAGGCCGAGGTGAACCGTCAGCCGCTCGGGGGCCACGTCGACCCGCTCGCTCAGCCCGCTGGTCACCATCCACCAGCCGATCAGCCCCTGCAGCCCGCCCAGCCCCAGCAGGACCACGCAGCGCCCGATCAGCCGGCGCGGCAGCTTGCGGAACGCGAGGAAGATCAGGAAGGGCGCAGCGAAGACGCCGCCGATCAGCCGTCCCAGCACCCGGTGGAACCACTCCCAGAAGAAGATGCCCTTGAACTCGTCCAGGCTCATGCCCGCATTGACCTGCTGGTACTGCGGGATGGCCTTGTACTTGTCGAAGGCCTCCATCCAGTCGGCGTGGTTCAGGGGCGGGATCCAGCCCATGATCGGCTTCCACTCGGTGATCGACAGGCCCGAGCCGGTCAGGCGGGTCACCCCGCCGACCACGACCATGGCGAACACCATGACCGCCACGGTCCAGAGCCAGATCGCCACCGCCCGGCTTCGATCCCTGCCACCCAAACGCTTCATTCGACGCCTGCTGTTCCGAACGTTACATTGCCGCTAACGCTATTCGGCGCGCGGACCTGTGCGGTATGCCCCCGCAGGACGACGAGCGCGAGTCGCTTTTCGGCGCAGCGTCGCCGCATGGGGAGAAGGTCGTTTGCAGTACGCCGATATCGTCACCGCCGTTCTGGGCGCCTTCGTGCTGGCCTGGCTAGCGGATCTCATGACAGGGCGGCGGGGCCTGCTGGCCACCTCGCTGGTGGCCGCCACGGGCGCAATCGCCGGCTGGTTCCTGGCCGTCCGCGTCTTCGGCGTCTCGACCATGGATCAGTGGATCTGGGTGCTGTGGTCGATGATCGGCTCGGTCATCGCCCTGGTCGCCTTCTTCCTGTTCCGCAGCAAACGCTGATGGGCGGCCGCACCCGTCGCTTCATCGCCATGATCGGCCTGCTGGTCTTCCTGGCGGTCTGGATCTGGGGCGTCATCGCCCTGCGCGGCCTGTTCGGCCCCAACATGCTGCTGGACCTGCTGTTCTTCGCCGTCGGCGGCATCGGCTGGGGCGTGCCCCTCTACCCGCTGTTCAAATGGGCCGAGAGCGGCAAGGACTGATCAGGGCTCAGGGCTGCGGATCCAGCACCGCAAAGGTCGAGTTCACCGCGTCCAGCACCAGCACGCGGTCGACGAACAGCTTGTTGCCGGTCATGCCGCCCAGCCCCGACGACCGCATGGCATTGGCCTGCGCTTCATCCACGCCCTCGATCCAGGCCACCTCGCCCAGAGGGATCACCGTCTCCCCGAAGGCCGCGACGCTGCGGGTCGGGGCGACATGGGCGGTCAGCGTCCGTCCCCACGAGTTGACGCCGAAGCTCGTCGCTCCGACCCCGCCGTTGGTCTTGGCCATCCAGTCGTCCTGACTGGTCAGCAGGGAGAAGGCGCTCGAACCGGTGTCCAGCATGATCGCCTTGGCCTCGCCGTCGATTGTGAGCCCGGTCAGCACCACGCCGCGCGGCGTGAAGATGAACGGGCGCATCTGCCCCTCGGCCACCAGCCCCTCCGGCGCTTCATCGCCCACGAAGATGCGGCTGCGCGGATAGTCGATCACCAGCGTCCGGCCGCGCAGCAGGTCCGCGCCGACCGTGCCGATCACATCGACATGCTCCGGCTCATCCCAGCGGATGCCGCCGTTCGAGCCATCATCGACGATGCGGACCTGACGGGCGTCCGCTCGGACATCTCCCATCGCGAAGGCGAAATGCGCGACCCGGCCATCCGCGCCGACCGTCTGCCCGGGAAGCCGTTCGGACAGGCTCTCCAGCTTGCCCTTCATCAGGACCGTGTCGGGCGCGCCCAGATCGAACTGCATGTAGAGGGTCTTGGGGCTCCCCTCGACGCGAACCGGCAGCAGCAGCGCCGCATGCGGCTCAACCCGATCCCCGAACCGGGCTTCGCTCCACTGGAACGGAACCTCCGTATTCGCCCCGGTCAGGACCAGTTCGGGCGACTGAACCGGCGACTGTACCGGCGACTGGGCCAGCGCCGGCGCGCCCAGGGACAAGGCCACCACCGCGAAAAGGGCTTGCACCCAATAGACCGCCCGAAACATCAACCGCCCCCACCACACTGATCGCCAGCCCGCGATCCTCAAGGGCTAACAGCCGGTCCGCCGGGCGACACCTTAAACTTCCTCCACAATGGCGAAGCTCGGACCGCCGAAGCGTGCAGTTGCAAAGGGGCCGTCCGAAGACGACCCCTTCAACCAACCGATTTTCTTTCGAAAATGGTCGGAGCGACAGGATTCGAACCTGCGACCCCTTGACCCCCAGTCAAGTGCGCTACCAGGCTGCGCCACGCTCCGAGAGGCGCTCCCTATAAACGGGGTCGCGCCCGGCGCAAACCCAAAAAAGCAGCTGTCACGCCGATCGCGAAAGCACGGCTTCCAGACGGGCCTTCGCCCCCTCCAGTTCCGCCAGCGCCTGACGCAGACGAACCGTCGATACAGGAGCCGCGACCGGAGACGGAGTCGGCGCCGCGACGGGCTTGGCCGCCACGGGCTCCACGGCCACGCCGTCAGGCTCGAAGCTGACCAGACCTTCCGGATCCCCCCAGGCGGCGATGCGCTTGAGGCCCTGTTCCTTGTACAGGCGCTGCACGCCCTTGATGGTCATGCCCTCGTCGTGCAGCAGCCGCTTCACGGCCTTCAGCACCACCAGGTCCTGCGGGCGATAGAAGCGCCGTCCGCCCGCCCGCTTCAGCGGCGCGACGAAGGTGAATTTGGTTTCCCAGAAGCGCAGCACATGCTGCGGCGCGCCGATCTCCTCGGCGGCTTCCGAAATGGTTCTGAAGGCGTTGGGGCTCTTGGCCACGATGATCAGTCGGCGACGACGGCGTCGTGCACCCGGCCCTTCATGATCTGCGAGGCGCGGAAGCTGATGACCCGGCGCGGGTTGATCGCGGCCGGTTCGCCGGTCTTGGGATTGCGGCCCATGCGGGCGCGCTTCTCGCGGACCTGGAACACGCCGAACCCGGACAGCTTCACGGTCTCGCCGCGCTCAAGCGACTCGACGATGAGCTCCAGGGTGCGCTCGACCATCTGCGAGCACTCCTGACGCGACAGTCCCACTTCCTCGTGGACGGCTTCGCACAGATCGGCCCGGGTCAGGGTCTGCGTCACGGCTTACTCCCCCTCTTTCGTCAATGCGTCGCATAAGAGGGCAAGAGCCCTGAAATGAAAAGACGAAATGCGCGTTACAGACGAATCGCGCAGGCGCCCCAGGTCAGGCCGCCGCCCATGGCCTCCATCACGATCAGGTCGCCACGCTTGATGCGCCCGTCCTTGATCGCCGCGTCGAGCGCCAGCGGGATGGAGGCGGCGGAGGTGTTGGCGTGCAGGGCGACGGTCGAGATGACCTTCTCCTCATCCAGCCCCAGCCGGTCGCCGACCCCGCGGATGATCCGCTGGTTGGCCTGATGCGGCACGAACCAGTCGACCTCGGGCACCTCGATGTTCGAGGCCTCACAGGCGGCGGTGATGGCTTCGGCGATGTTGATGACCGCGTGGCGGAAGACCTGGTTGCCGGCCATGCGCAGGTGACCGACCGAGCCGGTCGTGGCGGGGCCGCCATCAACGTACAGCAGGTCGGTCTTGGAGCCGTCGCAGCGCAGGGCGAAGCCCAGCAGCCCCTGATCGGCCTTGGTCCCCTGCCCTTCGCGCGGCTCGACCACCAGCGCACCGGCGCCGTCGCCGAACAGCACGCAGGTCGACCGGTCGTTCCAGTCCAGCAGTCGGGTCATTTCCTCGGCGCCGATCACCAGGGCGCATTTGGCCAGACCACGCGCGACGAAGCCGTCAGCGACGCTCAGCGCATAGACAAAGCCCGAGCAGACGGCCTGGACGTCGAAGGCGATGCCGACCGGCGCGCCCAGCTTGCGCTGCACGATCGCGGCGGTGGCCGGGAAGGTCATGTCCGGCGTGGTGGTGGCGACGATGATCAGGTCCACGTCCGCCGCGGTCTTGCCGGCGTCGATCAGCGCACGCTTGGCGGCCTCGACCGCCAGATCGCTGGTCGGCTGGTCGTCACGGGCCTTGTGACGCTGCTTGATGCCGGTCCGCTCCTGGATCCACTCGTCCGAGGTCTCGACGATAGCGGCCAGATCGGCGTTGGTGACGATCTGCTCGGGAAGGAAGGAACCGACGCCGGTCACGGCGCTGCGGGTGACGCTCACTGGGAAGTCTCCTTGGCCGCGTCCGCTTCGGGAGCGGGCGGCTGCTCAAGCACGGCGTTCAGCCTCTGCAGCTTCACGCCCACCTTGCTCATATAGTCGCTGCGGGCCAGATCGACAGCGATGCGGATGGCCGAACTGAAGCCCGCCGCCGTCGCGCCGCCGTGGCTCTTGACCACGATCCCGTTCAGCCCCAACAGCGGCCCGCCGTTGATGGCGTTGGGGTCGATCCGGGCGCTCATCTTCTTCAGCGCCGGATAGGCCAGCGCCGCGCCGGCCTTGGACAGCAGGCTGGACGTCAGGGCCTCCTTCATCAGCGAGCCGATGAATTTGGCGACGCCCTCGGCGGTCTTCAGGGCGATGTTGCCGGTGAAGCCGTCGGTCACGACCACATCCACCGTGCCCTTGGCGATGTCGTCGCCCTCGACGAAGCCGCGATAGTCCAGACCGAAGTCGCCTTCACGCAGCAGGCGCGCGGCCTCGCGGACCTCCTCGTGGCCCTTCATGTCCTCGGAGCCGACATTCAGGATGCCGACGGTGGGCGTCTCGACGCCATGGACGGCGGTCATGAAGGCTTCGCCCATGATGGCGAACTCGACCAGCTGCGCCGCATCGCTCTCGACGTTGGCGCCGACGTCCAGAACGGCGGTGATGCCCTTGTGCGTCGGCCAGCTGGCGACGATCGCCGGACGCTCCAGCCCCTGCACGGACATGCGCAGGATCAGCTTGGAAATGGCCATCAGGGCGCCGGTGTTGCCGGCCGACACGACAGCCGCCGCCTCGCCGGTCTTCACCGCCTCGATGGCGTTCCACAGGCTGGAGCCCTTGCCCCGGCGCATGGCCGTGGCGGGCTTCTCGTCCATGGCCACCACCTTGTCGGTGTGGCGCACCTCGCACAAGTCGTCACCGAGGCCGCAGCGGGCCATTTCGGCGCGGATGGCGCTCTCGTCGCCGTTCAGCAGGAAGCGGAGGCCCTCGCCGCCATGGCGTTTGCGGTACTCACAAATGCCGGCGACCACGACCGACGGGCCGTGATCCCCGCCCATGGCGTCAAGCGAGATCAGAATGGGGGATGGCAAGCCGTTTAGACTCCGACGCGCCCGCTCACGCGGCGCTGGGCTGGGTGCGACGATAACGCCGCACCGGGGGGATGCAACCGGGCGGACGCTGCGTCAACCTTCGTCGGAAGACTTCAACTGTTTCAGCACCGCGAAGGGCGAGATTTCCTTCGGCTCGGGCGGCTGGACGAATTCGGCCCCCGGCTTGCGCGGGAACGGGTCCAGATGCAGGGCCAGCTGTTCGACGACGTACTGACCCAGGTCGATCTGACCGTCCTCGACCACGTCCGGCGTCTCGTCCTCCATCGTGATCACGATCTCGTCGGACTCCTCATCGACCGGCTCGGCCAGCTGGACCGAGAAGCCTTCGTCGATGTCCAGCGGCAGCGGCTCCAGCGTGATTCCACAGGTCTGGGCCAGCTTCGCCCGCACCCTGCCGCCCAGCGTCCAGCCGGCGGCGGTCGGGACCAGATCGACGTCGGCCTCGAACGAATCGAGCGACGCCAGATCCAGCGCCTTCGCGATTCGACGCATCGCGGCGTCGTCCGGCTTGAGCGTGCGTTTCACGCCCGAGCCGATCTGATGCAGGCGGACGGGTTCGCTGTAGGGCAGTTCGGGGATGCTCATGCCTTCACCTCGGCCCATGCGGGCGACTTCATCGCGTCATTGAACGGTTGGGCCGCCAGCTGCGCGCGGCTGGTCAGCGCGTAGGTCGCCAGCGCCTTGCCGTCATCGGCGGCTTCGCTTTCGAGAACATTGCGGGCCAGACGTTCGGCCAGCAGGGCGGCGTCGCCGTCCCGCAGCGGCTGCTCATAGGCCGTCATCCGCCCGTAGAGCGACTCCGCCAGCTTGCGCATCTTCTTGCCCACCGAAATGTCGCCCACGCCGAGCTCCCGCAGGGTGTGGTCCAGCGCCGAGACATAGGTGTCGAACAGTTGCTGGCCGAAATCGCCGCCCTGCTCGGTCCCCTCGTCCTTCAGACGCATGGTCAGCAGCAGCATGTGCAGGGTGTAGAGCTCGAATCGCGCGTCGATCCGGTCCGGCACGCCCAGCACCGTATAGAAGCGCGGTTCCCGGGCCTGACGGACGATCAGATCATAGAGACCATCGCCGACGCGCTCGCGGCGCAGGGATTTCAGAAGATTTTGCAGCATGTTTCACGGCCCCTTTTCCGCCGCGCCGTTGAACTAAGGCTCGGGTCCGGTTAGGTCAAAGACCTTGTTCTGTCGCAGGCGCCGCTCATGCTCCGTTCGAAGCTCCTTTTCGCCGCCCTGTCGGCCACTGTCCTGACCGCCGGCTGCGCGCCCGTGGTGGGCCAGAATGGCTTCCAGGCCGTTGACGCCCGCCCCGCCGACATCGTCGCCGGCACGGACACCCGCCAGACGGTCCTGACCAAGCTGGGCTCGCCCTCGACCACCTCGACCTTCGAGCGCGACACGATCTGGTACTACATGACCCAGGTCACCGAGAAATATACCTACAACCTGCCGCAGGTGACCCAGCGGACGGTGACCGAGATCACCTTCAACGACGCCGGACAGGTCGCCGCCGTGCGCACCCTCGGCCTCGAGGATGGCCAGCAGATCGCCATGAACGGTCGCGAGACCCCGACCCGCGGTCGCCAGCTGACCATTCTCGAACAGCTGCTGGGCAACGTGGCCCGCGGCCAGCTGCCCCGGACCGAGGAAGACATGCCCGGCCAGCGCCGCCCGGACTAAGGTCTCGGCGCCACACTGGATATCGAAAGGCCCCGGAGATCGCTCTCCGGGGCCTTTCTCGTGGTGGCCAGTGGCGAAGGGTTGGCGCCGTCGCCGACGCCAACCCCCAACCGTCAGCCGATCTTGCCGCTCGCCAGCACCGCCAGCAGGAGCAGGGCGACGATGTTGGTGATCTTGATCATCGGGTTCACCGCCGGGCCGGAGGTGTCCTTGTAGGGATCGCCCACCGTGTCGCCGGTCACCGCGGCCTTGTGCGCCTCGGAGCCCTTGCCGTGGACCGCACCGTTCTTGTCGGTGAAGCCCTCTTCAATGACCTTCTTGGCGTTGTCCCAAGCGCCGCCGCCCGAGGTCATCGAGACGGCCACGAACAGGCCGGTCACGATCACGCCCATCAGCATGGCGCCCAGGGCGGCGAAGGCGTTGGCCTTGTCCGGCTGGATGAACAGGATGACCGTGAACAGCACGATCGGCGACAGCACCGGCAGCAGCGACGGCACGATCATCTCCTTGATCGCCGCGCTGGTCAGGATGTCGACGGCCTTGCCGTACTCGGGCTTGACCTGACCGGTCATGATGCCCGGGTTCTCGCGGAACTGACGGCGCACCTCGGCCACGACCGACTCGGCCGCGCGACCGACCGCCGTCATCGACATGCCGCCGAACAGGAAGGGCAGCAGCCCCCCGAACAGCAGGCCGACCACGACGTAGGGGTTGGTCAGGTCGAAGGCGACCGTGCCCAGACCTTCGAAGAAGCTGCCCGGCAAGGCCTCTTCCGCGAAGTATTTCAGGTCCTCGGTATAGGCTGCGAACAGGACGAGCGCGCCCAGGCCCGCCGAACCGATGGCGTAGCCCTTGGTCACGGCCTTGGTGGTGTTGCCCACCGCGTCCAGGGCGTCGGTCGAGTGGCGGACTTCCGGCGGAAGACCGGCCATCTCGGCGATGCCGCCGGCGTTGTCGGTGACCGGACCGAAGGCGTCCAGCGCCACGATCATCCCCGCCACGCCCAGCATGGTCGTGGTGGCGATGGCGATGCCGAACAGGCCGGCCAGCTGGAAGCTGACGACGATGCCGACGATGATGGCAAGGGCCGGAAGCGCGGTGGCCTCCAGCGACACGGCCAGACCCTGGATCACATTGGTGCCGTGGCCCGAGACCGAGGCGTTGGCCACCGAGCGGACCGGGCGGAAGTTGGAGCCGGTGTAGTATTCGGTGATGACCACGATGGCCGCCGTGACCACCAGACCGACCACGCCGGACCAGAAGAGCTGCATCGAGGTGATGACCAGCCCGCCGGACGTCGTGACCGTCGCCGGGGCGATGGTGTCGATGATCCACCAGACCGCGCCGATGGACAGCACGCCGGTGACGATGAGGCCTTGATAGAGGGCGCCCATGATGTTGTTCGACTTGCCCAGGCGGACGAAGAAGCTGCCGATGATCGAGGTCACGATGCAGATGGCGCAGATGGCCAGCGGCAGCAGCATCATCGCCCCGACATAGTCCGTGCCGCGGAAGAAGATGGCGGCCAGCACCATCGTCGCCACGGTCGAGACGGCGTAGGTCTCGAACAGGTCGGCGGCCATGCCGGCGCAGTCGCCGACGTTGTCGCCCACGTTGTCAGCGATGGTGGCGGCGTTGCGGGGGTCATCCTCGGGGATGCCGGCCTCGACCTTGCCCACCATGTCGCCGCCGACGTCGGCGCCCTTGGTGAAGATGCCGCCGCCCAGACGGGCGAAGATGGAGATCAGCGAGGCGCCGAAGCCCAGGGCGACCAGACCGTCGATGACCTCGCGGCTGGTGTTCTCCAGCCCCAGACCGGCGGTCATGAAGGCGTAGTAGCCCGCGACGCCCAGCAGGGCCCCGCCCGCCACGAACATGCCGGTGATGGCGCCCGAGCGGAAAGCGAGGTCCAGCCCCTTGGACAGCCCCTCGGAGGCGGCCTGGGCGGTGCGGACGTTGGCGCGGACCGAGATCAGCATGCCCGCGAAACCGGCCGCGCCCGAAAGCACCGCGCCGATCAGGAAGCCGAGGGCGGCCCATTGGCCGATCAGCAGGTATGCGGCGATCAGGATGACGACCCCGACCATGCCGATGGTCATGTACTGGCGACGCAGATAGGCGGAGGCTCCCTCCTGGATGGCCGCTGCGATCTCGCGCATACGGTCGTTGCCGGTGGGAGCTTTCATCAAGGCGGCGGTCTGGATTGCTCCGTAGAGAATCCCGAGGCCGCCTGCGGCTATGACAAGCCACAGATAGTTAGACATGGCGTTTCCAAACCCTGTGTGTAGGGCGCCCGGACCCTTGGCGCGGCGGGCGTTTTCGCCTCTCTCCGCCTTCCGGTCCCCCCGTGCGCAACGGCGGCCTCAAGGGCTGCCCTTGGGGATAACGGAGGAAGCCTGCCAAATGCGTCGGAGTGACGCAACAGGGTAAGGTGAACGCTGTTAGGCTGCGCGCATGCCCGAGCGCCAGCGCGGCGCCTGGCTGATGATCTCGACGCGGGCGACAGAGCCGCGGCCGCAGATCGTGGCCGCCGAGCGGATCAGGCTGGCGGACATGGCGTTCCCGTCGATGCGGGTCCAGTCGTCGGCGACCGTGAACGGCGTCCGGTGCGCGGCGCGGACAAGGGCGTCACGGAGATAGGCCTCCTTGCCGCGCATGCTCTCCAGCGTGGCCGAGCCGCCGAGATGCAGGCGCATGGAGACGAAGACGTAGTTGCGGATGCGACCGCCGGCGATGACCGGCAGGCCCACGCCCGAGATGTTGACCGAGGCCCCGCCCGAGGGCTTGTCCTCGGAGGCAGCGGCGGACGAGGCGACCGCCACGGCGGGCAGGACGGCGGCGGCAGAGATGAGATCGCGACGGCGCATGGCCGCATGCCTAACCGCCACGCCTTGAGATTTCGTTGCTCTCAGCGGTGGCTGAAGCCCGGGGCGGCGATCTCGACCGGCTTGCCGGCGAAACGGGCGGTGACGCCCTTTCCTTCCACGACCCGGCCGAGGCAGGTCAGCCAGATATGGCGGCGCTCGGCCTCGCGACGCAGCGCGGGCTCGTCCTTGGCCGCGGCCGTGAAAGCGATCTCGTAGTCGTCGCCGCCGGTGGCCAGCCGCTCCAGCGCCGCCTCCTCGTCCACGCGGGTGGCGAACCAGGCCTGGCCGGCGGGCGACAGGGGCGTGACCTCCAGATCGATGTCGATGCCGACGCCGCTGGTCGAGGCGATATGGCCGAGATCGGCGATCAGGCCGTCGGAGACGTCTAGCGAGGCGGTGGCCATGTCGCGGATGACATCGGCGAAGATCAGCCGCGGCAGGGGCGCGCGGTAGTGGTCGACCAGCGCCATCAGCCGCTCGGGCTCCAGAGACAGCTTCTCCTGCGCCGCCTGCAGGCCTAGCCAGCCGTCGCCGATGAAGCCGGTGACGAAGACCAGATCGCCGGGGCGAGCGCCGCCGCGGCTGACGGTGCGGCCCTTGGGCGCCCAGCCCATCAGGGTGGCGGAGAAGGTCGCGGGACCGGGGGTGACCACGGTGTCGCCGCCCAGCAGGGCTACGCCGAACGCCTTCTGATCGCGGGCCAGCCCCTCAACGAACAGCTCGCGTTCAGGCCAGCCGCATCGCTCGGACCAGCCGCAGGACAGCAGGTAGCCGAAGGGCTCCGCGCCCTTGGCGGCCAGATCGGACAGGTTCACCCGCAGCAGCTTCTGCGCCACCGTGTCCAGCGGATCGGTGGGCAGGAAGTGAACGCCCTCGACGATGGTGTCCTTGGTCAGGACCAGATCATAGCCGGGGCGGGTCGGCAGGACCGCAACGTCGTCCTTCAGGTCGCGGGCCCATTCGGGATGGGCCAGCGGGGCGAACAGCCGCCGGATCGTCTCGAACTCACCGGCGACATCGATTCCCGCCATTCAGATCAGCCGCGCACATCCCGGGCGACGCCGTCCAGCGCCGCATTGACGAACTTGGCCTCGGACTCGTCGAAGAAGGCCTTCGCCAGTTCGACATACTCGTCGATGATGATTTCCTTGGGCACGTCGCGGCTGGCGGTCAGTTCCCAGACGCCGGCGCGCAGCAGGGCGCGCAGGGTCGAGTCGAGACGCTCCATCCGCCAGTTCGAGGCCAGACGGGCCTTCACGGCTTCGTCGATGCTCCGCTGCTGGCCGACCACACCGCGCACGATGTCGGCGAAGTAGGCCTCATCGGCCTCGGCCAGGGGTTCACCCTCGATGTCGGCGTCGAAGCGGTGGTTCGAGAACTCGGTGATGACGGTGTCGACACCCTCCCCGGCCAGCTCCATCTGATAGAGGGCCTGGACGGCGGCGAGGCGGGCGACAGTGCGCGCGCGGCGCTGACGCGATGTCAGGGCCGGTTCGGCGCGGGACTTTTCGGCCTCGGCGAGTTGCTCGAGGACGGATTTGAGGCTGTTCGGTTCGGTCACGAGCCCAGTCCTACGCGCAGGCGCTTGCGCAAGGCAATGAGGTCGAGTGCGGCGCGTGCGGCGCCACCGCCCTTGTCACCCTCGCTGCGACGGGCGCGCGCCCAGGCCTGATCCTCGTCTTCCGTGGTCAGGATGCCGTTGCCGATGGCCACACCCTTGAGGCCCAGCTGGGTGATTCCGGCGGCCGACTGATCCGAGACGATCTCGAAATGGTAGGTCTCGCCACGAATGATCGTGCCCAGCGCGACGTAGCCGTCATAGCGGGGCGCGGTCGGGAAGCGGCCGGCTTCCTCGGCCATGGCGATCACGGTCGGCACTTCCAGCGCGCCCGGGACCGAGACCACGTCAAACTCGACGCCTTGCGCGCGCAGGGCGTCCTTCGCCCCGTCCAGCAGGGCGTCCGCCAGGTCGTCATAGAATCGCGCCTCGACGATGAGGACGCGGATAGGGGTCGTTACGATTGGTCTTCTCCGTCCATGTCGCGCCAGCCGACGATGCGGAGGCCGTAGCCTTCAAGCGCGGTGGGATTGGGGCGGGTCGAGGACATGACGATCATGTCCCGAACCCCGAGGTCCAGCAGGATCTGGGCGCCGACGCCATAGTTCCTGAGCGAGCGATCCACGGCCACAGGCTTCTCGACGCCGGCCAGACGCTCGGCCAGACCCTGCAGGTCCGGGTCGCGCAGGAAGACGGTGACGCCCGCGCCGTCATGGTCGCTGATCGCCTTGAGGGCCTGCGGAATGTAGCTCTGCCGGGCCTCGACGTGGCCCAGCAGGTCGGCGGCGAAATCGACCTGGTGCATGCGCACGAGGGTCGGCTTGCCCGGCTCGATCTTGCCGTGGACCAGGGCGACGTGTTCGGCGCCCTCGATGGTGTTCTTGTAGAGCATCAGCCGGAACGGGCCGCCGTGAACGCTTTCGAACGGCGTATCCATGACCCGCTCGACGAAGCGCTCGGTGCGGCGGCGGTAGGCGATCAGGTCGGCGATGGTGCCGATCTTCAGGCCATGCAGCTGGGCGAAGGCGATCAGGTCCGGCATGCGGGCCATCTCGCCGTCGTCCTTGATGATCTCGCAGATCACGGCGGCCGGGGTCAGGCCGGCCATGCGGCTGATGTCCACCGAGGCCTCGGTATGGCCCGCGCGGACCAGCACGCCGCCGTCGCGGGCGACCAGCGGGAAGATGTGGCCCGGCGTCACGATGTCATCGACGCCCTTGGTCGGGTCGGTGGCGACCTGGATGGTGCGCGAGCGATCGGCGGCGGAAATGCCGGTGGTGACGCCGTCCTTCGCCTCGATCGATACGGTGAAGGCGGTCTTCATGCTCTCGCGGTTGTCGGCGGCCATCGGCGGCAGGCGCAGCTGGCGGGCGCGGTCGCCGGTCATGGCGAGGCAGACCAGTCCGCGGGCCTGCTTGATCATGAAGTTGATCTGGTCCGGCGTGGCGAACTGGGCCGGAATGATGATGTCGCCCTCGTTCTCACGATCCTCGGCGTCGACGAGGATGTAGGGCTTCCCGTTGCGGGCGTCCTCGAGGATGTCCTCGATGGGGCTGATCGGGCTGTCGTTCATGTTTGCGGCTGCCGTTTGCATCAGGCCGTCTCCTGCCACCGCGCGAGGTATCGCGCCAGCATGTCGATCTCGAGATTCACAACATCGCCGACTTTCAGGCCGCCGAGCGTGGTCGCTTCCCAGGTGTGGGGGATGATGTTCAGGCCGAAGACCTGACCGTCGACCGCATTCACGGTCAGGGAAACGCCGTCGACGGTGATCGAGCCCTTGGGCGCGATGAAGCGGTGCAGCGGGGCCGGAGCCTCGATCTCGATGCGGTGCGAGCCGCCGTCCGGCGTGATCGAGACCACCTTGCCGAGGCCGTCGACGTGGCCCGAGACGATGTGGCCGCCCAGTTCGTCGCCCAGCTTGGCGGCGCGTTCGAGATTGACCCGATGCCCCTCGGTCCAGTCGCCCAGATTGGTCTTCGACAGGGTCTCGCCCGAGACCTCGACCGCGAACCAGCCGGGGCCTTTCTCGGTGACGGTCAGGCAGCAGCCTGCGTGGCTGATGGAGGCACCCAGATCGATGCCCGAGGTATCCCAGACGGTCTCGACCTCATAGCGGCGGTCGCGGGCGGTCTGCTCGACCTTACGGACCCGGCCGATGTCGGTGACGATTCCGGTGAACATTCAGGCGGCCTTGGACGTGAAAAACAGGGTGCAAACAGTGCAAATCGTACAATCAGCGGAGGACGTCGTAGCGTTCCCACAGATCGTCCCCGACGGGTTCGGCGGAGAGACGCCGGAACTTGGGGGCGTCGGCCAGCTTCGCAAGGGCCAGGGCGGCCACGCAGGGCAATCCGTCCCCGCCCAGAAGGATCGGCGCCCGGAACCACTCGATCCGATCGACCAGACCGGCGCGCAGGAAGGCGGCGGCGACCTGCCCTCCCCCTTCGATCAGAACCGATTGCGCTCCGGCCTTCGCAATGGCGGCCAGAGCGGCTTGGGGCGACGGACGCCCATCCTCGGCGGCGATGCGCTCGACGCGGGCGGACCCCACAGGCGCGGGCTCGGCCAAGGTGAGAATCAGGGTGTCGCCGGAGGCCACCTTCGCGGTCGCCGGCGTCCGGAGGGCGCTGTCGAGGACTACACGCAGAGGCTGGTCCACCGGGCGGCCCGGCAAGCGGGCGGTCAACTCGGGATCGTCGGCCAGAACCGTGCCGACGCCGACCAGAATGGCATCATGGGCGGCGCGCAGGCGGTGGCCTTCCAGCCGCGCCGCCTCGCCGGTGATCCATTTCGACTCGCCCGAGCCGGTCGCGATCCGTCCATCGAGGGAGCTCGCGACCTTCAATGTGACGGTCGGGCGCATCAGCGGCCGCCGGTCTCGTCGTCCAGACCCTCGTCGCCGAGGAAGCGGGCGAAGTCGCCGGTGTGGCGGAAGTCCTTGTAGACCGAGGCGTAGCGGACATAGGCCACCTCATCGACCGACTTGAGGGCCTTCATGATGAAGTCGCCGACGGTCGAGGACTGGATCTCGGTCTCGCCCAGGCTTTCCAGCTGACGGGTGATGCGGCTGACCAGCTGTTCGATCTGCTCGGGCTGGACCGGGCGCTTGCGCAGGGCGATGCCCAGCGAGCGCTCCAGCTTGTCCCGGTCGAAGGGCGTGCGACGGCCGTTGCGCTTGAGGATGACCAGCTCGCGCAGCTGGACACGCTCGAAGGTGGTGAAGCGCCCGTTGCACTGCGGGCAGGACCGGCGGCGGCGGATGGCCGCGCCGTCGTCAGACGGGCGGCTGTCCTTCACCTGGGTGTCCTGGTTTCCGCAGAAGGGGCACTTCATCGGCGCTTATCCGTAGATCGGGAAGCGGTGGGTCAGTTCACGCACCTGGGCCGCGACCGCCGCCACGACGGCCGGATCGGCCTCATCGCCGCCGTTCATCGAGGAGACGACATCGGCGATCCATTCGCCGATCTGGCGGAACTCGGCCTCGCCGAAGCCGCGCGTCGTGCCCGCCGGAGTGCCCAGACGGACGCCCGAGGTGATGGTGAAGGGCGCAGTGTCGAACGGCACGCCGTTCTTGTTGCAGGTCATCAGCGCCTTTTCGAGCTCATGCTCGGTGGCCTTGCCGGTGACGCCCTTGGGCCGCAGGTCGACCAGCATCAGGTGGCTGTCGGTGCCGCCCGAGACGATGGCCAGGCCGCGGTCGATCAGGACGGCGGACAGGGCCTGGGCATTCTTCACCACCTGCTGGGCGTAGAGCTTGAACTCGGGCTTGAGCGCTTCACCAAAGGCGACGGCCTTGGCGGCGATGACGTGCTCCAGCGGGCCGCCCTGCAGGCCGGGGAAGACGGCCGAGTTGATCTTCTTGCCCAGGTCAGCGTCGCGCGACAGGATCATGCCGCCGCGCGGACCGCGCAGGGTCTTGTGGGTCGTGGTGGTGACCACATCGGCGTGCGGGATCGGATCCGGATAGACGCCGCCGGCGATCAGGCCCGCATAGTGGGCCATGTCGACCATCAGGTAGGCGCCGACGCTGTCCGCGATCTCACGGAAGCGCTTGAAGTCGATGTGACGGCTGTAGGCCGAGGCGCCGGCGAGGATCAGCTTGGGCTTCTCGCGCTCGGCCATCTCGGCGACGTGGTCGTAGTCGATCAGATGGGTGTCTTCGGTGACCTTGTAGGTCACGGGACGGAACCACTTGCCCGACTGGTTGGCGGGCGAGCCGTGGGTCAGGTGGCCGCCGCAGGCCAGATCCATGCCCAGGAAGGTGTCGCCCGGCTGCAGCAGGGTGAAGAAGACGGCCTGATTGGCCTGGGCGCCCGAGTGCGGCTGGACGTTGGCGAAGGCGGCGCCGAAAAGCTCCTTGGCGCGCTCGCGGGCCAGGTCCTCGGTGATATCCACGAACTCGCAACCGCCGTAGTAGCGGCGGCCCGGATAGCCCTCGGCGTATTTGTTGGTCAGGACCGACCCTTGCGCGTCCAGCACCGCCTTCGAGACGATGTTCTCGGACGCGATCAGCTCGATCTGCTCCTGCTGACGGCCCAGCTCACCCTGGATGCCCTTGAAGATATCCGGATCGGCGTCCGCGAGGGATTTCGAGAAGTAGTCGGCGTGGGTGTAGGCGGTCACTGGGAATCCCCGGAATTGGCGGCGCTTCATTTAGGCCTGTGAGGGGACAACCACAACATCTTGTGGCTCAGCCTGTGGCCAGCGCCCGCTTGAGCTTGGCCAGGGCGACGCGCTTGAGGCCTTCCGGTTCATGCACCGGCCCCATGGCGGAGACCTCGCGGCCGGTGGCCACGTGGATGGCCGAGCATTTCAGATAGGGGCCGTTGCGGGTCAGCTCGAAGATGACCTCGCCCAGATCGGGATCACTCGCCCCCGGCAATCAGGCCACCGCGGGCAGACGCACCACATTGCAGTGCGTCCACAGGGCATCCATCGCCTTGACCAGATCGTCCATCATCGCGTCGGTGTGGTTCGGCGACGGGGTGAAGCGCAGGCGCTCCGTGCCCTTGGGGACGGTCGGATAGTTGATCGGCTGGACATAGACCCCGTACTGCTCGAGCAGCATGTCCGAGATCATCTTGGTGTGCACCGGATCGCCGACGAAGACCGGGACGATGTGGCTGACGCTCTCCATCACCGGGATGCCGGCGGCGGCGAAGCGGGCCTTGAGGGTGGCGGCGCGCTCCTGGTGGGCGTCGCGCAGTTCCGGATGGGCCTTCAGGTGGCGCACCGAGGCCAGGGCGCCGGCGGTCAGGGCGGGCGGCAGGCTGGTGGTGAAGATGAAGCCCGAGGCCCAGCTGCGGATGGCGTCAACGATCACGCTGTCGGCGGCGATATAGCCGCCCATGACGCCGACGGCCTTGCCGAGGGTGCACTCGATGATGTCGATCTGGTCGAGGACACCGTCGCGCTCGGCGACGCCCGCGCCGGTCTGGCCATACAGGCCGACGCCGTGGACTTCGTCCAGATAGGTCAGGGCATTATACTTCTTCGCCAGCGCAATCGTGCCGGCCAGGTCGGCGATGTCGCCGTCCATCGAATAGACGCTCTCGAAGGCGATCAGCTTGGGCGCATCGGCGGGCGCGGCCTGCAGCAGGGCCTCGAGATGCTCCAGATCGTTGTGCGCGAAGATGTGACGCTCACCACCGCCGTGGCGGATGCCCGCGATCATCGAGGCGTGGTTCAGCGAGTCCGAGAAGGTGATCAGGCCCGGCAGGATCTTCTGCAGGGTCGACAGGGCGGCCTCGTTGGCGACGTAGCCCGAGGTGAACAGAAGCGCAGCTTCCTTCCGGTGCCAGCTGGCCAGCTCGGCCTCAAGGTCCACCGCCGAACGGGTGGTGCCCGAGATGTTGCGGGTGCCGCCGGCGCCGGCGCCGACCTCGTCGATCTCGACCTGCATGGCCTCCAGCACCGCCGGGTGCTGGCCCATGCCGAGGTAGTCGTTCGAGCACCAGACCACGACGTCCTGCTCGGAGCCGTCCTCGCGGCGACGCTTCGCCAGCGGAAACTGGCCACGGACGCGCTTCAGGTCGGCGAAGACGCGATAGCGCCCCTCCCCCTTCACCTGCTCAACGGCGGTCTCGAATGCGGCCTTGTAGTCGAACAACCCTGCGGCTCGTCTGGTCTTTGACAACTCGGGGGTATGTGCGCCCCGGGCCGGCGAAAGTCTATCCGAAGGACAGGCTAAATCGCCGCAACCTGCTAATTGATAACGGTTCTCAGTATCGATCGTGCGCATGAGCGATCCTCTCTGGAAGGACCTTGCCATGCCTTGCGATGGATCAAGACTTGGGCAAATCGTCCAACTTGCCGCGCAGCATCTGCAGGATGGCCGAGAAGTCGCGGTCGCCGTAGCCGAGGCCGTTGAACATCTGGAACAGCGCCTCGGTCTGGGCGCCCAAGGGGGTTGAGGCGCCGGACTTGGCGGCGGCGTCCTGGGCCAGCTTCAGGTCCTTCAGCATCATGGCGGCGGCGAATCCGCCCTCATAGTTGCGGTTCGACGGCGCGGTCGGGACCGGCCCGGGCCAGGGGTAGTAGGTCGTCGTGGACCAGCTCTGGCCCGAGGATTTGGCGACGATGTCGAACATCTTCACCGGGTCGAGGCCCAGCTTCTCGGCCAGGCCGATGGCCTCGCAGGTGCCCAGCATGGTGATGCCGAGGATCATGTTGTTGCAGATCTTGGCCGCCTGCCCCGCCCCGTGGTCGCCGGCGCGGAAGGTGGCGCGGCTCATCGGCTCCAGCGCCGCCTCGATGCGGGCGAACTCGGGCTCGTCACAGCCGACCATGAAGGCCAGGGTCCCGGCGTCCGCCGCCATGGTGCCGCCCGAGACGGGCGCGTCGGCGAAGGCGTAGCCCGCCTCCTTCGCCAGCCCGGCGACCTTGCGGGCGGTGTCCACGTCGATGGTCGAGCAGTCGAGCAGCAGGGCCGAGGACGGCGCGGCGCCGATGATCTGTTCCGAATAGACCTTCAGCACATGCGGCCCGGCGGGCAGCATGGTGATGACCACATCCGCGCCCTTCACGGCCTCGGCGACCGAGGCGACCGGAGTGCAGCCCGCGGCGGCGGCGCGGTCCAGCGCGGCCTGCGACAGGTCGAAAGCCAGAACGGTATGGCCCGCCTTGGCCTGATTGGCGGCCATGCCCCCGCCCATGTTGCCCAGGCCGATGAAGGCGATGGTGGTGGTCATGGCGCGTCTCCCTTTTGGTTTTGAGGGAGGGTTAGCGAGGGCGAAGGCGGAAGGCCAGAAGGAACCTAGATCGGCTTGCGGAACCGATAGACGAAGCGGTCGGTCTTGCCCCGGATGCTCTCGTCGAAGACCGACAGGGTGTGGTCGTCCGAGGGAACGCGGACGGCGCTCGATTCACCGTCGAAGATGAAGCCCGCGGCCTCGACCTGACGGCGGAGCTCGGCGGCTTCGATGCGGTGCAGGCTGCCGGCGACCGAGATGCCGGCGCCGGTCGCCGCCTGATGGTCGAGGATGACGTAGAGGCCGCCCGGCTTCAGCACCTCGAACACCCGGCGGTTCATCGCCGCCACATCCACGCCGAAACGTGGGATGGTGAAGTCGTGGTACTCTTCGCCCATGAAGACGACGTCCAGCGGCTCGTCGAAGGTCATGGTCTCGAGCGCGCCGGTGACGCGGGTGGTGTTCGGATAGGTCGAGGCCAGACGGTCGGCGAGGGCGTTTTCACGGCCCGCCGTCTGGTTCGGCACGAAGGCGTAGACATGGCCGCCCGCGCCGACGACGGGCGCGAACAGGCGGGTGAAATAGCCTTCCTCGGGCCGGATGTCGGCGATGGCGTGGCCCGGCTGCAGGTTCATCATGGCCAGCATGTCGGCCGGCTTGCGCAGCGGATCGCGGGCGACCTCTTCCGGCAGGCGACGGCTGTCCGACAGGGCGGCGGCGTAGCGGCTTTCCGGCGTGGCCTGCACGGCGGGGCTGGTCGCCGGGGCGATGATCGTCCGCTCGGCGGTGTCGCTGGCGATGATGACGCAGCCCGACAGGGCGACGGCGCAGACGGTGGCGAGGACGACGGTACGCAGCATGGTTTCCTCCAGAAGACGCGCTGATACGCCGCCGATTTCGAGCCGGATGCAAGCGTTTCCCTCTCCCGATGGGAGAGGGCTTGAGCGCACGACGCGGAGCGTCGTCCTTGCGCGAAAGGGTGAGGGTCGATCGTCGGCATTCGGCGATGAGCCGCGTCACTGTTCCGGGCAGCCGGCCCGGGCCGGACTGAACCAGCCGCCCCTCATCCGACGGGGCTCCGCCCCGCCACCTTCTCCCATCGGGAGAAGGATTAGGTGAGAGGCTTCCACGCCTCATCATCCGGCAAGGGCGCGAACAGCGCATCCAGCGTCGCGTCGGTGACGCCCGACAGGTCGGCGGGCGACCATTTCGGGGCGTTGTCCTTGTCGACGATGACGGCGCGGACGCCTTCCTGGAAATCGTGGGTGGAGACGACACGACCGCCTAGGGCGAACTCCATCGCCATGTTGTCGGCGAAGCTGTCCAGCTTCGCGCCCAGCCGCATCTGGCGCAGCGAGACCTTCAGCGACTGGGGCGATTTGGTTTTCAGCGTCGCCAGTTGCGCCAGCGCCCAGTCCGAGCCGTCGGCCTCCAGAGCCGCAAAGATCTCCTCGACCGTGTCGAAGGCGAACAGGCGGTCGATGGCCTCCAGATGCGCCTCGATCGGGGCCTCGCCGGGATCGTCTTCCAGCCCGTCGGCGACGTCGATCGGATAGGCCGGATCAGCGGACAGGATGGCGCGGAAGGCCTCCAGCGCATCGGTCGGCAGATAGTGGGTGTGGATGCCCAGGAAGACGGTGTCCGCCGCCTTCAGGCGGGCGCCGGTCAGGGCCAGCCAGATGCCCGTCTGTCCGGGCAGGCGCGGCAGGAACCAGCCGCCGCCGACATCGGGGAACAGGCCGATGCCGGTCTCGGGCATGGCGTAGGTGGTGCGTTCGGTGGCGATGCGGACCGTGGCGGGCTCGGAGATGCCCACGCCGCCCCCCATGACGATGCCGTCCACCAAGGCGGTCACCGGCTTGGGATAGTCGAACAGCAGGTGGTTCAGCTGGTATTCGGTGCGGAAGAAGGCCTTGGCCTCCGACGCGTCCCCTGCCCCGCTCTCGGCGATCATGCGGATGTCGCCGCCGGCGCAGAAGCCGCGTTCGCCCGAATGGTCGATCAGGACGGACTTCACCGCCTCGTCCTCGCGCCAGGCCAGCAGGGCCTCGATCATGGCGTCGCACATCGGTTTGTTCAGCGCGTGCAGGGCCTTGGGCCGGTTGAGGGTGATGATCCCGACGCCGGAAGAGACGTGGGTGAGGATTTCGGCTTCATCGGTCATGCGCCGGGATTAGCCGCGAAGATCGAAGACGGGAAGCCCGGCGGCGATCGCGGCGGCGAGAAGCTCTCCGTCACGAGATACAACCGCCGCATCCTGCTCCATGGCCAGCCAGAGGTAGCCGGCGTCAAACAGGCTCAGGCCTCGGCTGGCCGCGATATGGGCCAAGGCCTGAACGCCCTCACGGCCAACCGGAGGCGCGGACGCTATTCTGAAGCTGTCGAGCACGGCGAACGCGCCCGCCAGATCGAAGCCGGGCTCCCGGCGGGTCTGGCGAACCAGCAGGTTGCCGATCTCCCACTGGAAAACGTGAGGAGCGACGGGATCGGAAGTCTCAAGCCGATCCAGCAAATCCATTGACGAGGGCGTAGCCTGCGACGCGAGCAGCCAGGACGCCGCCGCCGACGCGTCAACGACCAGCTTCGTCACGCGCAATCGCCTTTAATTCTTCCCACGAGAGCGAAGCCCATTCGGGGTCCGGGGCCTGCCTGTCGCGAAAGGCGCGCGCCCGTTCCGCCACGCTCAAAGCGCTGGGCTGATGTGCGACAGGCTCAGGCGTCAGCCGCGCCACAGCCTTGCCATGGCGCGTGATGACAATGACCTCGCCTGTCGCTTCGACGTCGTCGAGCAGGGCCGAGAGGTTGGTCTTGGCTTCAAGGACGCCGACGGTGCGCATGGCAAAATCCTGACCACAATTCTGGTCAGAATATCACAGGTTGCTCAGCCGACCTACTGCCGCATCATCTCCCGCGCGGTGATCATGCGCATGATCTCGTTGGTGCCTTCGAGGATGCGGTGGACGCGCAGGTCGCGGACGATCCGCTCCAGCGGATAGTCCTTCAGGTAGCCGTAGCCGCCGTGCAGTTGCAGGGCCTCGTCGGCGATCTGGAAGCAGGCGTCGGTGGTGAAGCGCTTGGCCATGGCGCACCATTTGGTCTTTTCCGGGTGGCCGGTGTCGATGGCCCAGGCGCCGCGCAGGACCATCAGGCGGCAGGCGTCCAGTTGGGTGGCCATGTCGGCCAGCTTGAACTGGGTGTTCTGGAACTCGGCTAGGGCCTTGCCGAACTGCTTGCGGGTCGAGACGTACTCCTGCGCCGTCTCCAGCGACAGGCGGGCGCCGCCCAGCGAACAGGCGGCGATGTTCAGGCGGCCGCCGTCGAGGCCCATCATGGCGTAGCGGAAGCCGTCGCCTTCCTTGCCCAGCAGGTTCTCCACCGGGATGCGGCAGTCGTCGAAGCTGACGATGGCGGTGGGCTGGGAGTTCCAGCCCATCTTCTTCTCCTGCGCGCCGAACGACAGGCCGGGCGTGCCGAGATCGACCACGAATGCCGAAATGCCCTTGGCGCCGGCGTCGCCCGTGCGGGCCATGACGACGTAGACATCCGAGGTCCCGGCGCCCGAGATGAAGGCCTTGGAGCCGTTCAGCACCCACTCGTCGCCCTCCAGCCGCGCGGTGGTGCGCATGGCGGCGGCGTCGGAGCCCGAGCCCGGCTCGGTCAGGCAGTAGCTGGCGATCTTCTCCATCGTCACCAGCGACGGCACATAGCGGGCGCGCAGATCGGCGGAGCCGAAGCTGTCGATCATCCAGGTCGCCATGTTGTGGATCGAGATGAAGGCCGCGGTGGAGACGTCGCCGCGCGACAGCTCCTCGAAGATCAGCGCCGCCTCGACGCGGCCCAGGGCCATGCCGCCGTGTTCTTCGCCCGTATAGATGCCGCAGAAGCCCATCTCGGCGGCGTGACGCATGACGTCGACAGGGAAATGCTTGGCCTCGTCCCACTCGGCGCTGTGCGGGGCCAGTTCGGCCTCGGCGAAGGCGCGAGCGGCCTCCTGGATGGCGCGCTGGTCGTCGGTAAGGGCGAAGTCCATGATTACTCCCGCAGGTCTGTCGGCCTCTGACGGGCCGGTTCGCGCCGCTTCTATCCAACCGCTTCCGTTCCGTCATCCTTGGGCAAGCCGCGACAGGCTGCGAAAAACGCCAGCCGCACTGTTTTTTCCGGCCCGACAGGCATAAGTCCGCGCCATGACCCAGCCCTTCCCGCCCGCCGCCTTCCCCTACGCCCGTCCGCGTCGCCTGCGCTCCAGCCCGTGGGTGCGCAAGCTGGTCGCCGAGACCACGCTGACGCCGGCCGATCTGGTCTGGCCGCTGATCGTGCATGACGGGAAGGAAGACCGAATTCCGGTGGCCTCGATGCCGGGCGTGTCGCGCCTGAGCCCCAAGGCCGCCGCCGAGGCCGCGAAGGAGGCCCGCGATCTGGGCATTCCGCTGGTCGCCCTGTTCCCCAATGTGGATGGGGCGATCAAGGACGGCGTCGGGACAGGCGCGACCGATCCGGACGGGCTGATCCCCGACTGCATCAAGGCCATCAAGGACGCCGTGCCCGAGATCGGCGTCATGACCGACGTGGCGCTGGACTGCTACACCGACCACGGCCACGACGGCGTGGTCGAGGGCGACCGCGTCCTGAACGACGCGACGCTGGAGCGTCTGGCCGAACAGGCCTTCATCCACGCCCACGCCGGGGCCGACATCGTCGCCCCGTCCGACATGATGGACGGCCGGGTGCAGGCGATCCGCGAGGCGCTGGAGGCCAATGGCTACGCCGACACCCTGATCCTGTCCTATGCGGCCAAATACGCCTCGGCCTTCTATGGTCCGTACCGCGACGCCGTGGGCTCGGCCAAGCAGCTGCGCGGCGACAAGAAGACCTATCAGATGGACTACGCCAACACCGAGGAGGCCCTGCGCGAGGTGGCGATGGATATCTCGGAAGGCGCCGATGCGGTGATGGTCAAGCCGGGGATGCTGTACCTCGATATCGTGCGGCGGGTGTCCGAGACCTTCGGCCTGCCGACCTTCGCCTATCAGGTGTCCGGCGAATATTCGATGATGCGCGCTTCGATGGCCAACGGCTGGCTGGACGAGGACCGCGCCATTCTGGAGAGCCTTCACGCCTTCAAGCGGGCGGGCGCGGCCGGAGTGCTGAGCTACTTCGCCCCGCAGGCGGCGCGACTGCTGAACGGCTACGGCTAGACCCGGGCGCTCCAGCCGTCGAAACCGACTTCGACGTTGTCCGGAACAACCGCCGACAAGGCCTTGTAATCCAGATCAATATGCAGGTTCGTCAGGACCGCGCGCTTCACCTGCGCCCGCTCGATCCAGTCCAGCGCCTTGTCGACATGGGCGTGGGTCGGGTGGGCCGTCCAGCGCAGGGCGTCGACGATCCACAGGTCGCAGCCGCGCACGGCCTCGATAGCCGCCTCGTCCAGGTCGGAGACGTCGCTGGAATAGGCGATGCCGCCCATCCGGTAGCCGACCGAGCGGATCGGGCCATGGACCTGGTCGAAGGTGACGACCGGCACATTCCCGCCCGCGCCTGACACTGACCAGGGCGCGCCATGCGGCGGGATGTCGTGCGGCTCCAGGATCGGCGGATAGCCCTCGACCATTTCGAAGATGTAGCCGAACCGGTCGGTCAGGGCCGCGCGCGTCGGGGCGTCCATGAAGGCCGGGATGCGCTTGCGGGCGCGCAGGGCGAAGACGCGCAGGTCGTCTATGCCGTGGGTCTGGTCGGCGTGGTCGTGGGTGTAGAGGACGGCGTCGATGTGCCGGACCTGCGCCGCCAGCATCTGCTCGCGCAGGTCGGGCGAGGTGTCGATCAGGACGCTGGTGACGCCGTCCGGGCCGTGGCGGCGGATCAGGGCCGAACAGCGGGTGCGGCGGTTCCTTGGCTCGGCCGGATCACAGGCGCCCCAGTCGCCGTCGCCGCGCGGCACGCCCCCGGAGGAGCCGCTGCCCAGGATGACGACTTCCAGCTCGTCCATCAGGCGCCTTCCGGTCTCGGGATACGGTCGAACAGGGCGAAGAAGGCGTCGGTCGTGCGCGCCTCGGCCTCGTCGCGCGACCAGCCCCGGATCTCGGCCAGCTTGTCCAGCACGTGGCCGACGTAGGCGGGCTCGTTGCGACGGCCCCGGTGCGGGATCGGCGCCAGATAGGGGCAGTCGGTCTCGACGATGATCCGGTTGGCGGGCATGACGGCGACGATGTCGCGCACCTCCTGCGCCGCCTTGAAGGTGGCGATGCCGGAGACCGAGAACCAAGCACCAAGTTTCGCCGCATGTTCAGCCAGTTCCGGACCGCTGGTGTAGCAATGCATGAGGAATTTGAAGGGCGCCTTCGCCTGTTCCTCCTCGAGGATGGCGGCCATGACGTCGTCGGCCTCGCGGGTGTGGACCACCAGCGGCAGGCCGGTCAGGCGGGACGCCTCGATGTGCTGGCGGAACACCGCCGCCTGCTCCTCGCGCGGGCTGAGGTCATAGTGGAAGTCGAGGCCGCACTCGCCGATGCCGACCACGCGCGGCCGCTGCGCCAGATCGACCAGACGGGCGGCGGTCAGGTCGGTGTAGTCCTTCGCCTCGTGCGGATGGACCCCGACCGTGCACCAGATGTCGTCATGGGCCATGGCCAGACCGTGCGTCGCCTCGAAGGTCGACAGCTTGTCCGAAATCTCGACCATCATCCGCACCCCGGCCTCGCGGGCGCGGGCGATGACCTCGTCCCGGTCCTCATCGAACTGGGGGGCATGCAGGTTGACGTGGCTGTCGATGATCATCCGCGGGCGGCCTTGGTGCGTTGCAGGTCCGCCAAGGCTCCGGCCAGCACATCGGCGCGGTCCAGATTGATGGCGGCGGTGCGGTCGGGCAGTTCGGACAGCCGGGTCCACAGGTCGGCCCATTTGGCGCCCGACGCCCCCTCCTCGATGGCGCGCACCTTCACGGCGGCGATCAGGCGCTCCATCAGGGTCTCGAACCGCTCCTGCCCCTCGGCGCCGCGGAATTTGTCGGCGATGGCCAGGGCCTCGGCGCGGTCGACGTGATCGGCATTGACCCAGTCCTGGGCGATCTGGTCGGCTTCCAGAGTGGCGCCGGACGCCAGCGCCAGAGCCTGCCCGGGCGAACCGCCGGCCATGTTGGCGATGCGCGAGGCCTCGGCCGAGGACACCCCCGTCCGGTTGCGGACCATCTCCTCCAGCGCATGCTGCGGCCAGACCGGGAAGGCCAGACGGCGGCAGCGCGAGCGGATGGTCGCCAGCAGGCGGCCCGGCGCATGGGTGACGAGGAACAGCACGCCGCGCTCAGGCGGCTCCTCAAGAACCTTCAGCAAGGCGTTGGCGGCGTTCAGGTTCAGGTCGTCGGCGGCGTCGATGATGGCGACGCGATAGTGGGCCTGGGACGGGCTCTTGGAGAAGAACTCCGGCAGGTCGCGGGCCTGATCGACCGAGATGGATTTCTTGGTCTTGCCGCCCTCAACCAGCCGCTCCAGCACCAGCAGGTCCGGGTGCGACTGGGCCGCGATCTGGCGCGATATCGGATCGTAGGGGTCGGCGCCCAGCGGGCCGCGCGACGGGTTCGGCGCCGCGCCCAGCAGGCGACGGGCGGCCCGATAGGCGAAGGTCGACTTGCCCGAACCCTCGACCCCGCACAGCAGCCAGGCGTGGTGCAGGCGTCCCCGCGCCTGAGCATCGACAAAGGCGGCCTCGGCGGCGGCGTCCGGGATCAGGTCGAAACGGTCCCGCGGGTGCTCGCTCACAGCAGCCGGCCCTCGATGGCGGCCCAGACGCGGGCGGCCACCGCCTCCTCATCGCCCGTGGCGTCGATCACCACACAGCGCTCAGATTTTTCCTGTGCGATTTCAAGGAAACGTCGGCGGAGCCTCTCATGGAACTCCAGCCCTTTGGACTCGAACCGGGTCTCGAACAGACCGCGTCCGAAGGCGCGCTCCAGACCCACCTCCACCGGCAGGTCGAAGATCAGGGTCAGGTCCGGCTGGGTGTCGCCGACGATGGCGGCGTCCAGGGTCTCGATGAAGTCGGCGGGCGCGCCCCCGCCGGCGCCCTGATAGGCCCGGCTGGAATCAGCGAAACGGTCACAGACCACCCAGCGGCCGGCCTCCAGCGCCGGACGGATGGTCTTCTCCAGATGGTCGCTGCGGGCGGCGAACATCAGCATCGTCTCGGTCAGCGGCGACCAGCGGCCCGCGTCGCCGTTCAGGGCGATGTTGCGGATCTCCTCGGCGCCGGTCGAGCCGCCGGGTTCGCGCGTGCGGATCGCGTCGATGCCATGCTCGCGCAGCCGTTCCAGCAGCCGGGCGACCTGCGTGGATTTGCCGGCGCCTTCGCCGCCTTCGAACGTGATGAATCTGCCGTGGGTCACGGGGGCACAATGGCGACCCCGCCGACTGAGGCAAGGGTCAGCGGCTCGATATCAACAGGGCGTCCGCATATCCGCGCGCCACGACGGCCTGACGGGCGCTTTCGGCGGCGTTGGGATCGGGCCAGGGGCCGATCAGGACGCGGTAGGTCGGCGAATCGCCGCGCGTGGCGACATCGACCGTGGCCCGATCCCCGAGACGATCCGCCACACGCCGCGCGGCGCGGCGATCAGCGAACGATCCGGCCTGGATCCAGTAGGCGCCGGTCTCCGCGGCGGGCTGCGGGCGGGGCGCCGCCGGAGCGGGCGCGGCGGCGGCGTACTGCACCGGCTGGCTCGAGCCCAGACGCGGCGCAGGGCCCAGATAGCGCACCCTCACCTCGCCCACGCCCCGCTCCAGCATGCCGAGCTGGTCCGCCGCGCCGCGCGACAGGTCGATGATGCGATTGTCCACGAACGGCCCGCGATCATTGATCCGCAGCACCACGCTGCGCCCGTTGGCCAGATTGGTCACCTCGACCAGTCCCGGCAGCGGCAGGGTCTTGTGGGCGGCGGTCATGGCGTACATGTCGAACCGCTCGCCGGTCGCCGTCGGACGCCCGTTGAACTGGTCGCCGTACCAGGAGGCCAGACCGGTTTCGTCATAGTTCGGCTGCTCAGCCGGGCGATACCACCGCCCGCGGATCTGGTAGGGCCGCATGGTGCCCGAAACGATCGGCGCCGGATCGGTCACCACCGGGATGCGCGCCCCGCCCGACGACCGCGCGCCGGTCGCGCAGGCCGCCATCAGGGGCAACAGCGCCACAATGCATGCGCCCTTGAGAAATCTTGCCGTCATCGTCCCGATCCTTGTGGAGATCCGGATGCCACACGGACATTTCCGCTTTGGTTAACGGGACGTTTGAGGGTATGCGGCGTGTCCGCTCACTGGACACGGACAGGTGGCCGAGTGGTTTAAGGCAGCGGTCTTGAAAACCGCCGTAGGTGTGAGCCTACCGTGGGTTCGAATCCCACCCTGTCCGCCAGCCGATTGATCCCTGGAACCCCATCTGCATCAGCGTGAGCTTTCATGAGCCGGCGCCCGCCGCGCCCGCGGCAGGAGCAGGCCGGGGCAAGGCCGCAATCTGAACCTTCGACTTGTCGCCGTCGCGGCGCGCCAGCATAGAAGAACAGCGAAACTCGACATTTCTATCTGCGGGGCGACCAGTTGGCGGCGGGCAATCGGATTGATGGCTGGAAGGCCATCGGCGCCCATTTCGGACGCGACCGCACCACCGCCATGCGCTGGGCCCAGACGCGTGGCCTGCCGGTGCGACGCATCCCCGGCGGAAAGACAGCCACGGTCTATGCCCTGCGCGACGAGCTGGATCGCTGGGCCAGCCAGCAGTCGGACGATGATGTCACCGGTTCGATGACGCCTGCGCAGGGCGTCCCCGCGCCGGTGAAGCGGTCGGGTCGTTCGCGCCTCCTGCTCATGACCGCTGCCCTCGTCGTGTCGGGTCTCGCCGCGGCGGGTGTCGCCGCCCTCGTGCTGACCGATCAGCCCGACCCGGCCGAGGCGGAAGCGGCGACCCTGCCCCTCCCCTCTGATCCGGCGCTCGCGACCCTCTATCTGGAGGCGCGGGACGACTGGGCGGTGCGCACGCCGGAAGCGCTGATCCGGGCGATCGAGGCGCTGGAGACCGTCACCCGTCGCGACCCTGACTTCGCGCCCGCCTTCTCGGCCCTGGCCGACGCCTATCTGCTCAGTCGCGAGTTCGGCGCCATGCCGGACGCCGAGGCCTTCGAGCAGGCGCGCACCGCAGCCCATGCCTCGCTCCGGCTGGAGCCCGATCTCGCGAGCGCCCACCGGTCCATCGGCTTCATCCAGTACTGGGCTGACAACGATCCCGCCGCCTCCGGGCGCTCGTTCCGCCGCGCCATCGAACTGAGCCCCAACAGCGCCCAGACCCATTTCTGGTACGGCAACGTCCTGTCCGACAACGGCGCGCATGACGCGGCGCTGCGCGAGTTGAACAAGGCGCGTTTGCTGGAGCCGGGGTCAGTCGCCATCCAGACCGACCTTGCCTGGGCCAAATGGGCCGCCGGTCGTCAGACCGCCGCCCGCGAGGCCCTGGACCGGCTTGCCGTCAGCGCACCGACATTCCCGGTCGTGCAGGACTGCCTGTCCATCCTCTACCTCGCCGAGGGGGATGTCGGCGGCTACGTCCGCGCCTTCACACGGTATGCCGAGTTGCGCGATGACCTCGCCCTGCGAAACAAGGCCGCCGCGCTTCAAGCGGCCTGGGCCGACAGTCCGGAAACGACCCGCCGCCTGCTTCTCTCCACGGCCTTGTCCGACGTCGAGAATGGCGCGGCGCGCAATCGTGCCTGGGCGGCGTTCGTCGCTTCGACCTCGGGAGACCGCGCGGCGCTGCTCGACATCCTGACCCGTGCGGATCGCGCGCAGGAGCGATGGGGGGGCGCGGGCACCACCGGCGTGATCCGCCGACGCTGGTCCCGTGACCCCGAGATCCTGCGACTTCTGGACCGACGCCGACCCCATCCGGTCGAGTAGCGAACGGCGATAAACCGCAACTTGCAACCATTTGCGACACCGTGCCCGCCCCGGCGATCGCGCAGGCTGGTGCGCGCCTGAGGGGATGCGATCCGCATGTCGCGTTCCGGGTTGAGCACGGAAATTCGCCATGGCCCTGACCACCAGCCACACCATTCGCCAACTGCGCACGGGCGACGCCGGCGTCGGCGGCAACACCCGTCTGACCGGAATTCACGACGGCGAAGCGGGCATCGTGACGGTGTCCCTGTCGGGCGAGTTCGACGTCACCCAGAGATCGGAATTCCTCTTCAGAACATGGGCCACCGCTGCAGTCGACGGCGTTCAGGGAACCTCCATCGCCCGGCTCAACAACGGCACCTATGTCGTCACCGGACAGGACGCGGACAGCGTGGTGCGGGTGTCGATCGACGCTTTCGGCGGCCTTATCCGCCACGACGACATCGGCGACACCGGATCGGTCGAGGCGCGCGTCGTCGCCCTGAACAACGGCGGCTATGCGATCCTCAGCGCCGATCAGGTCACCCCGGGCGATTTCAATCTCGAGCTACGCTATTATTCGGCCGCCGGTGTCGAACAGGCCAACATCACGCTCGACGGCTCCGCCGCCATTGATCGTCGCGGCGAGATGGCCCTGCTGTCGAATGGCAACATCGCCGTGACCTGGTCTCGTCAGGTCGGTTCCGACATCGACCATTTCTACGCCATCTATTCGCCCAACGGCGCCATCGTCAGGCCGCCGACCCAAATCGCCGGTGTCGGGGGCGACATCGGCGATCCCTCGATCGCGGCGACGCCGGGCGGCTTCGTGATTGTCCACAACGTCGCGGCGGCCGGGGGTACGGCCGTGGTTCTCAATGATTTCAATGTGAATGGCGTGGCCGGAGCGACGGCGATCGAACCGGTCGGTTCGAACTTCCTGGACGCGCCGTCGGTCCTGACGCTGTCGAACGGCATGCTGGTCGTCTCCAGCCGCTCGGGCCAGAGCGAGCACACGATGATGCTGTTCGGCGCGACCAGCGCACGCACGCTGATCGACACCCGGGAGGGCGTCAGCTTCCTGGGCTCGTCCGATCTCATCTCGGCAGGCGCCGGTCGCTTCGTCAACGCCTTCATCAACCCCTCGACCGGCAGCGCCTCCAATCACCGGACGACCCTTGCCGGTATGGACGTCCTGCGAACGGTAACCGGCGACGGCGCGGCCGACGTCTGGACCGGTGATGACATCGTCAGCATCGTCAACAGTGGCGGCGGCAACGACACCCTGAACGGAGGGAATGCGGCCGAGACGCTCAACGGCGAGGGCGGCAACGACATCATCAACGGCGGCGGTGGGGACGACCTCCTTTCTGGCGGAGCCGGCAACGACACCCTGATCGGGGGCGCGGGCGAGGATACAGCGGATTACAGCCGCGCCGCCTCCGCGGTCATCGCCCGGCTGGATACCGGCACGGCCAGCACCGATGGCAATGGCGGAGCCGATACGCTGGTCGCCATCGAGAACCTGATCGGCTCGGCATTCAACGATCAGCTCCGGGGCGACAATCAGAGCAACCGGCTCGTCGGCGGGGCGGGCGCCGATACGCTCATCGGCCTGGGAGGCATTGATGTGCTCGAGGGCGGCGCGGGCGCGGCGAACACCCTGATCGGCGGCCTGGGCGATGACCGGTACATCGTATCCGCCGCGGGGGATTCCATTTTGGAGCTGGCGGGAGAAGGCACGGACACCGTCGAGACGGCGCTCGGCTCCTTCACGCTCGCCGCCCATGTCGAGAGACTCTTCTACACAGGAACCGGCGCGTTCACCGGCACGGGCAATGCCCAGGACAACATCATCCTCGGCGGCCCCGGGGGCAGTCTGCTGAGTGGCGGGGGCGGGAACGATATCCTGGAGGGCCGCTCCAGCGGAGGCCGGGACACGGTGACCTACGCCTCTGCGGCCGCCGGCGTGGTCTCCAGTCTCACTGACGGCATCACCTCTACGGACGGTGACGGCGGGCGGGACACCCTGGTGAACATCAGCAATCTCATCGGCTCGGCTTTCGCCGACAGCCTGACCGGGAACACTCTGAGTAACAGGCTGCAAGGTGGTGCGGGGAACGACATCCTGAGCGGTCTGGGCGGCGCTGACACTCTGATAGGCGGCGCCGGCAATGACAGCCTGCGCGGCGGCGACGGGGTCGATGCGGTTGACTATTCGGGCGCCGCCGGCAGCGTCAGCGCGAACCTCGGCACAGGCCTTGCGGCCAGTGACGGAGACGGCGGCGTCGACACATTCAACAGCATCGAGAACCTGATCGGGTCCGCCTTCAATGACCTTCTGGTCGGCGACGCCGGCGCCAACGACCTGCGGGGCGGACTGGGCGCTGACATCCTTCAGGGGCTCGAAGGCAATGACCGGCTCGACGGCGGGGCGGGCGCGGCGAACACGCTTCAGGGCGGCCTCGGCGATGACCACTATGTCGTCTCCTCCGCCGCCGACATGATCATCGAACTGGCCGGCGAGGGAATGGACCTTGTGGAGTCGCTGGTCACCACCTTCACCCTGCCCTCCAATGTCGAGCTTCTTATTTTCACCGGGACAGCCAACTTCACCGGTACGGGGAACTCGGAGGCGAACAGCATCGTCGGCGGGCGAGGAGACGATACGCTGGACGGAGCGGGCGGGAATGACCTCCTGCGTGGCGGAGCGGGCAATGACACGCTGATCGGCGGCGCCGGGACCGACATGGCGGATTACGGCGCGGCGGCGGGCCGGGTCGTGGCCAGTCTGACAGCGGGCGTGGCGTTGAACGATGGCGACGGGGGTTCGGACGCGCTCTCGGGAATCGAGAACCTGACCGGCTCGGCCTTCAACGACGAACTGACCGGTTCGGGGGGCGCTAATCACCTGTTCGGCGGACGCGGCGCGGATACGCTGCTGGGGCTGGCGGGAGACGACGTCCTTGCGGGCGGAGCGGGCGACGACGTGCTGGACGGCGGCGCGGGCATCGACCTGCTGGACTACCGTCAGGCCGCGTCGGGCGTACGCGCCCAGCTGAACACCGGGACCGCATCCAACGACGGCGACGGCGGCACGGACATCATCCGGGGCTTCGAGAACATCATCGGCTCAGCCTTCAACGACATGCTGGTCGGGGATGCGGGCGCCAATGTCATCCAGGGCGGCCTGGGCGCCGACCTGCTGATGGGCGGTGCGGGCGACGATATCCTGCACGGCGGTTCGGGGGCGGGGAACGAGCTCTACGGCGGTCTGGGCAACGACTATTTCGTGCTGGACGCCAATGACACGGTGGTTGAGTTCGCCAACGAAGGCATCGACACGGTCGAGGTGCGTATCGATCGTTACAATCTCGGCGCCAACATCGAGAACCTGATCTATGGCCGCTCCGGCGCCTTCACCGGCACCGGCAATGCGCTGGACAACATCATCACCGGCGGCGCCGGCAATGACGTCCTGCGCGGCCGCGGCGGCAACGACACCCTGAATGGCGGCGCGGGCATCGACACGGCCGACTACAGCCAGGCCACCGCCGCCATCAAGGTTCGCCTGGACTCGGTCATCACCCTCGATGATGGCGAGGGTGGACAGGACCACCTGAACTCGATCGAGAACATCACCGGGTCGGACTACAACGACCTGATCGTGGGCAACGCCGGAAACAACACCCTGATCGGCGGCCTGGGCAGCGACGTCCTGATGGGCGGGGCGGGCAATGACATCATCATGGGCGGCCAGATCCAGGCCAATCAGGTGCACGGCGGTCTGGGCAACGACTATTACATCCTCGACGCCCCTGACACGGTGGTCGAACACGCCGGTGAAGGCATCGACACCGTCGAGGCCCGGATCAGCACCTACACCCTCGCCGCCAATGTCGAGAACCTGATCTACACCGGCCCGGCCAGCTTCAGCGGATCGGGTAATGCCCTGAACAACCGGATCACCGGCGGCGCGAACAACGACTATCTGCGCGGCATGGGCGGCAATGATACCATCGACGGCGGGGCCGGGGTGGACACCCTGTACCTGCGCGGCCTGCGCGCGGACTACACCATCACCGTCGAGGGCGAGGGCTATCGCATCGCGGACTCGGTGGCCGGCCGTGACGGCTCGACCTTCGTGCTCAGCATGGAGCGGCTGATGTACGGCAACGGCTCGACCCAGGTGCTGACCTATCCGACCCCGACGCCGGTGGAGAGCGGCCCGCTGGTCCTGCCGGCCCTGACGGAGGAGGTCACGGTCAAGACCGCCGAAGCCGGCCCCCAGGTCCAGCCGGGCGCCGAGGCGCACATCGGCAAGGCCGACATGGCCGACCTGCCGCTGGTGCGACCGGGCCTGCTGGACGACGGTTTCGTGGACTACAAGGCCGCGATCGCCGAGCCGCTGGTGCGCCCCGATGTGTTCAACGACGGCCTGCCCGGACTGGGCGGCGGCGGCCACGGCGGTGGGGAACTGCCGGGTCTGGAGTTCCCGGCCCCGGAGCTGTCCGGCTTCGACACGCCCATCAACCTCGACATCTTCCACCGCTCCCAGATCGGCAAGGCCACCGACCACGACGTCTGGAACTGAGCCGGGCCAGAACGACAAAGCCCCGTCGGGCGACCGGACCACCAGCCGCAAAGGCCGTTCAGCCCCTCCACGGCCGACTGCGCTTCGATTAGCGCTTGCGTCGGGGCCGCTTCCGGTGAGGACTGGGCGGATGCGCAGTCCTGCAGCCATCGGCGGCCTTCTCGGCCTCGTCGCCCTCGCCCTGACCGCCTGCCAGTCGGCGCAGGATCTGGTGCGCGGACGGATGACCGCCGAGCCGGACGCGCTGACGCAGCTGGCGCTGGAACAGACGGTAGAGGGACGCGGCGCCCTGTTGTTCGCCTTCGGGGATTTCGGCGGGCTGGACACGGATGCGATGGAGACCGTCGCCGTGCCCTGGCGGCTGACCTCGGCGGCGCTGGTGCTGGCGCAGTCGCCACAGGAGGTGTCGCCCGCGTCCCTGAACCGGGTCATGGCCCGCTATGGCTTCCTGCATCCCGCCGTCATCGCGAACTGGCCCGTGGACGCGGCCCCGCCGCCGACCATCGCGACCCTCGGCATCACCCTCGGCGTTGGCGGTCGAAGCCTGCCGCCGGTCGAGCTTCAGATCGGCAACATCGGATGCGCAGCCTGCCATGCGGCGCCGATCTATGACGGCGAAGGGCGACCACAGCCTGACCGGATCTGGCTGGGCGCGCCGAACCCGTCCCTCGATCTGGAAGCCTATACGCGCGACCTGTTCGCGGCCCTGCAGGCCGGGCTGGAGCAACCGGACACCCTGATCGCGGCCACGCGTCGGCTGCATCCCGACATGAGCGAACGGGAGGTGCGGACCTTGCGCGATTTCGTCCTGCCCCGGGTGCGGGCGCGGATGGCGCGGATCGATCCGGCGGAAGGTCCCCTGCCCTTCTCCAACGGCCTGCCGGGGGCGACCAACGGCGTGGCGGCGCTGAAGCTGCAGCACGGCCTGCTGGCGGACGATCCCGACGCGAGGGCGCGGGAGACCGGCTTTACGTCCATCCCCCACCTCGCCGACCGCAGCTGGCGCAGCGCCCTGTTGTGGGACGGCGCCTATGCCCCGCCGGGGCAGGCTCGCTTCCGCCCCATGACCCGAAGCGATCTGACGGACGACCACCGCGACGCCCTGGCCGCGATCACCGCCTACTTCACCGTGCCCAGCATGGGCGTCTCGGGTCGCCAGGCCCACGCCTCCATTCCGGACGTCGAGGCGACCTGGCGCTTCGTCGAGACCGTCAGGCCCCAGCCCTTCCCCGGCCGGATCGACGCCGCCCGGGCCGCGCGAGGCCAGGCGGTCTACGCCGGCAGTTGCGCCAGCTGTCACGGCGCCTATGAGGAGACGCCCGACGGGCCGCGCCTGTCCAGCTTCCCGAACTGGGCCGGCGACGTCGGCACCGATCCCGTCCGCGCCCTGATGATGGACCGGACGCTGGTCGACCGGGTCAATGCGTCGCCACTGCGGCGATCAATCTCGGCGGCCCGAACGGGCGTCTACGCCGCCCCGCCCCTGACTGGCCTGTGGCAGTCCGCGCCCTATCTGCACAATGGCTCGGTCCCCAGCCTCGCCGCCCTGCTGGGTCTCGAGCCGCGTCCCGAAAGCTTCCGCGTCGGCGGACACGCCCTGGATCTGGAGCGCGTGGGCCTGGCCTATCCGGAGGGCCACCGGCCCTATTCCCAACCCGTCCGGGTGGACACCGACGCGCGGGGACTGGGCGCGGGCGGCCATGACGCCGAGTTTGCGGGTCTCAGCCGGGAGCAGAGGCTGGACCTGCTGGAATATCTGAAACGGCTCTGATCAGACGATAAGGTCGTCGACCGACCGCCGGGCCGGCGCGGGCAGATCGCCGATCGGCAGGCCGAGCCGGAAGACGGTGACCAGCCGCGTCCCCGCGGGGCGACCGAAGCGCATCGCCAGCGCGGCCTCCGCCTCCGGATCATCGGCCAGCACGGTCATCGGCGCGGCGGACAGGCCCAGGCGGGCCATCTCCAGCCAGACCCGGTGCCAGCGACGTCCCGTATCGAAGGGCGGCTCATCCGCTGGGCGATGGAACAGGGCCACGGCGGCGGCGCTGCGCACCACGGCGGCCTCTCCGGTCAGGGCGCCGGCCATGCCGAGCCGATCCAGCGTCTCGAACACGCGCGGGCGCAGGACGATCCCGGCGCCGAACGCCTCCATGCCGGACATGCCCATGGCCTCGGCGTTCAGCCCGTCAACGGCCCACAGCGGGTGCCCGCGCGACAGCCGCATCCACGCCAGCAGCTCGCGCCTGAAGCCGTGATCGCGGAACCCCTTCAGACTGGCGACATCATTCAGCGCGGCGACGGCGGCGATGTCGTCGGCTTCGGACAGAACGGTCAGGTCCGGCGCGGTGGCCGTCAGGGTCTCCAGCACGCCCGGAGCGGGTGATTCGGCGAACTTGCCACGCCAGGTGCGGCGGGTGCGCAGGACCGGCGCCAGCGGGTCAGGGGACGCCGATCCCGTCGCTCGCAGGCGTGCGATCTCGCCGTCCTCTCCTGCCTCAGCCACGAAGGCCAGTCCCCGCGCCCCGGCGGCGATCAGGAACCCTTCAACGGCCGAGCCGTGACTGGCGGCGACGTCACGACCGGTCGGATCGCCGACCGGAAGGGTTCGCCCCTCGGCCTGCAGCACCGCCACCGTCCCGGCGTCGATCCGGCGCCAGAGCGTTGGCTGGACGTTGTGCACCGTGGGCGACAGGGCCGCATCGGCGACGATGTCGGCGAAGTCCTCCGGCGTCATGACAGGGCCCTGCTGAACAGGTGGGTGCGGTGAAGCCGTTCGCCACCGATCCGCTCGAACTGGCGCAGGCTGGCGCCGTTGACGTCGGCGATCCAGGTGCCGCCGCATTCCTTGTAGCCCCGCGCCTTCAGGGCGCCGAGCACGCGCCAGAGCATGGCGGGATTGACGCCCTGCCCCTGCACCTCGGGCTTCACGGAGTAGAGGATGATGACCGCCCGCTTCGGCCGGAACTGCATCTTCAGCCAGGCCCAAAGGGCGCGCGGGCCGTAGGTGGCGCCGGCGTCGCGGACAAAGGGGTTCAGGTCGGGAATGCAGATGACCACCCCCATCGGTTCGCCCTTGTAGTGGATAACCGACGACAGGGCGGGATCGAGGATCCACATCATTTCCCCCGCCTGGAAGTCGAACTCCTCGGCGGTCAGGGGGACGAACATCGGATTGCCGTCGAAGCCCGCGTTCAGGCACTGGCGCGCCTCTTCGAGCCGAACCTTGAACTGGCGTCGGTCGATCGGGGCGAAGGTCCAGTCCGGCGAGTTGAGGATCGCCCTGGCGCCCGGCGTCAGCAGGCTGTCGCGGTTGGCCCGTTCCGGCCAGATGCGGAAAGTCGACATCGGGAAGACGGCCGCATAGCCCATCGCCTCCAGCCGGGCTGGAAGCCAGGACGGCGACCAGACCATGTCGGTGAAGGGCGCATGCTCGAAGCCCTCCGTGACGAGGCCGATCTGCTGCATGGCGGTCAGGTTGAAGGGACCGGCCACCTCCGTGTCGCCATGCCGCCGCGCGAAATCCTCGATCGCGTCGAACAGCAACCGCAGGGCCTCGGGATCATCGGCGGCGTCGAGGAAGCCGAAATAGCTGCGCGACAGGCTATGGCGGGCGTTCGAGGCCGGGTGTCGATGCGCCGTCGCCCGCGCGACCGGTCGCCCGTCGCGCAGCACGACCAGCGCCTCCAGTATTCCGCCGGCCTTGAGCAGCGGGTTCTTCGTCGGATCCAGATACCGTCGCAGGTCCGACTTCATCGGCGACACATAGGGCGTGTCGCGCGGATAGACCTCGAACGGCACGCGGAAGAACAGGTCGAAATCGTCCCGGACCAGCGTCAGGCTCATGCCGCGTCTCCCGCATCCTGTTTCGCCACCAGCGCCGCCATCTTCCGGAACAGGGCCAGCGACCGCTCGTCATCCTCCGGCAGGGCCGAACCGGCCAGACCCACCAGGGCGATCTTCAGGGGATGCTCGAGGATCAGCACCGCATGGGTGGCGGCGTGCCGATGCAGCAGGTCGATCATCTGCTCCCGCCCCTCGCGGGTCGCCTCGGCGCCGATCCGTTCCAGACGCGCCAGCACGGCCAGCCCCTCGGCGTCGAAGGCCTCGCGCAGACGCTCGGGAGTGTAGGCCGCCAGATCCGCGCCCTCGGCCAGCACCAGTCCCTGCAGGGGCGCGGCCCTGGAGGCCGTGGCGAGAAAGCCTTTCAGGTCGGAGACATCCGCCTCGACCAGGGCCTGATCGAACAGCCGGCGTTTCTGGTCGCTGCCGCCCGAGCGCAGGCGCAACAGGACCGACAGGGCCAGCAGGGCCGAGACGGTGACACCGACCACGCCCCCGGCCTCCAGCAGGGTCTCCGGCATCCGCAGCCTCAGCAGGGCCCCGCCCAGCAGCAGGGCCGTCGCCCCGGCCAGCGCCAGTTCCTTGACCGTATCGGTCCAGCGCTGCGGACCGGACGCCCCGGCCGCCGCCGCATAGGCCAGCCCCAGCATGCCCAGCGCGCTCAGCCCGACCTCGCCGAACAGACCGAAATCTGTCAGCACCAGCACCCCGGTCAGCAGCAGGGCGCGGGCGTAGGAATCGAGAGTCGCGTTCTCCATCGGAGCCAGAGCCTTGCGGTCCCGGAACAGGATGAGACCGAGAACCAGCGCCAGCGCCATAGGCACATAGAAGGCCAGGCTGAACGCCTCCTCCATCCCCGCCCCGACCAGAAGCGCCGCCAGCAGGCCCAGCACGGCGCCGCCGCCGATGACGATCTTCAGCGACAGGGGCGCATGTCGTCGCAGCAGGATCTCCGCCAGCACCAGCGCGCCCAGCGGCAGGGTGCAGGCCAGCGCCAGACTGGCCAGGCCGAAGCCCTCGATCCCGGTCGCCATCGCCAGCGACCGGCAGGCGTAGAACACCCCGGCCAGGCCGAAGACCAGCATCAGCACCGTCTGCACGGGCGAGCGGGCCGGACGCCGGATCAGCACGGCCGCGACCGACAGTGCGCCCAGGGCGCCGAAGCCGTCGACCAGCATCTGGAAATCGGCGGCGGTCGTCATGCCAGCAGACGCCGCATCATCCGCCGTACGACCCAGCCCTTCAGCCAGGCCAGCGGCGCCGGCAGGGGGCGCTCGATGCGGGCGTCCCGCACATTCAGGAACCAGCCGCGGCAGTCGGTGCGCGTCCGACGCCCCATCAGCAGCGACAGCGCCTCCCCGGCCATCAGGGCGCCGGCGGTCACGACCATGGGGGCGAAGCTCATCCGCTTGCGCTTGCCCGCCGCCATCTCCGCCGCCGCCTGCAGGTCCACGTGGGCGTGGGAGGAGGAATGGGTCAGGACCGACTCGATCTCCTTCATGAAGGCCTCGCCGGCCTGTTCGGCGGTGATCTCGCGCCAGGGTGTGCCCACGGTCGGATAGCCCAGCCGCTCCTCGGGCCGGGGGTCCGTCGGCCGGACGCGCACGACCGACGGCAGGGGCGAGGCCCAGGCGTCGATCACCGTCGCGCCCTGACGCCGCGCGACCCGGTACAGCTCCACCGTCGCCGCCACGTCGTCACAGCCATTGACGATCACCGGATAGTCCCGCGCCAGCCGCTCCAACTGGTCGGTCCAGTCGCCGCCCAGCACCTCCAGCCGCAGGTATGGGTTGATCTTCAGCAGACCTTCCGCCGTCACCTCGGACTTGGGCCGGTCGACGGTGTCGGTGAAGGCGAACAGCTGACGATTGAGGTTCGACACCTCGAAGTCATCAAGATCGGCGATGGCGATCCGGCCCACGCCCGCGCGCACCAGCATCTGCACGCAGGCGCCGCCCATGCCCCCGACACCGGCGACGAAGACCGCGCCATCGCGCAGCCGGGTCTGCTCTTCCTCGCTGACGAAGCCGAGATTGCGGGTCGTCATCTCATCGTAGAAAGCTTGCGTCATGCGGTCTCTTTCCAGGGCCGCAGCACGCCCCAGGGACGGCTGGCGGACAGCCAGTAGACAAGGGGAAGGAACACCATACGCGCGGCCATCAGCAGCGCCACGCCGCCCAGCCCCATCGCCGTCGTCGGCGGCGCGACCTTGGCGAGGTATCGACCCGCCGCCGCCATATCGATCCGTCCCAGCTGCAACAGGTCGTCGCCGCGTCGGTAATCCAGCTGATCGCGGCAGAAGGCGTTGTAGCGGTCCTGCCGATGCGGCGCGGCCTGCTCGAAGGTTTTCTTGAGCGCGTCCGAACCGCCGGTGTAGGCGTCGGTGATGACGAAGCCGGCCTCATCGAACCCCGCCTCCTCGCCGACACCGAACGCCGAACGGTGCCGCGCCATGATCTGTCGGGCCAGGCTGAGGTGATCGAAGCTGCGGCGGGTTCCGGGCCGGGGCGACGGGAAGACCTCGGAAAAGGTCTCGGCCACCATGCCGACCACCGCGGGGACCTGGCTGACATTGGACACCCAGAGCGCCCGCCCCTGCCCGGTCAGGAACATCAGCACGCAGGTCAGGCCGTAGAGGGTCGAGGAGAGCCCGCGCCCGCGCAGCGCCGGATCGACCATGACCAGACCCAGATGCATGACCCGGGTCGGGCGGCCCGCCAGCTCCACATCCAGAAGCGACAGGATGTTGAACGCGACCGGCCGGCCACGCTCCGCCCCGGCGGCCTTCTGGTAGACGACGGTGACGACGCAGTTGCGCAGGCGTTCGACATCACCGCCCAGCACGCCATAGGCCAGATCGCTTTCGCCCAGCGTCAGGGCCGCGACCGCGCGCAGATCGGCGACCAGCTCAGCCAGAGCCTCCGCGGGCAGGGCCATGCCGGGCCGCTCGACAATGCGGACGGTGAGACCCTGTCCCGATCGCCAGCGCAGGTTTATCATTCACCACCCAACGTCGCGTCCGGCCCGGTCGATGCGCGACACTGCAACACCGCTTCGCCCTTATCGCAACGATTGTGATGATTCCGGAAACGGTCCCCGACGATCAACCGGAGCAGATACGGGCGGTCAGGCGTCGAACAAGGGGAAGAAGAAGCAACAGCGTCGGGAAGGCCGCGAGCCAGGACAGGCCCCAGGCCGACAGCCAGACCGGCAGGAAGGCGTCTGTCAGGCCGACGCCGCGCAGGGTGGAGACGGCGGACACCACCATCGTCATGACGATGGACAGCAGCAGCGCCATCACCAGGGGGGCGAAGCGGGCCGGCAAACGGGGAGGAGTGCTCACCGGCCCGCCTCCCGTCAGAACTTCAGTCCGACGATCAGACCGGCGTAGGACTGATCCTTCGCGCCGCTCTCTTCCAGGAAGTCCCCTGCCCGGGTGTAGTTGACCACGCCGCTGACGGTGACGAACGGGCTCACCTGATAGGTGGTGAAGGCCGCATAGCGCCAGCCGACGTAGGCGGAATCGCCTTCCGTTCCCGAGCGCAGCAGCTGGCCGGACAGCAGGTAGACGCCGTCCTCCTTGCTCTGACGCCACAGGCCGGCGGTCACCAGCCCCACGGTCGTCTTGGGCAGCGGCTGGAACGTCACCTGCGGCTGGATCGTCACCAGGTTGGAGACGCCCAGATCCGTGCGCAGCGAGATCGGCGGCACATAGAGCTGGTTGTAGGTGCCCAGCGTGCCGTCGTTACGGTCGTCGTCACCCGAGGCGGCGTCGAAGCGCACGGCGACGCGCGGCTTCCAGGCGTGGTCGAAGGTGCGGCCGACGGTGGCCGAGACGTACCAGGCCTCGATGTCCAGACCGCGGAAGTCGCCGGTCTGGAGCACGCCCTCGACGTCATAGTCCCACGGGGCCACGCGACCGTTCAGCCGAGCCGAGAAGGTGTCCCGGTCATCGCGCCCGGCCAGGCCGGTGTCGAAGGCCACGCCGATGCGGTCGGTGTTGGCGTAGAGGAACTCCAGCCGCGAGGCGGTCGGGCCGGTCCCGAGAGTGCGCGCCGCCGTGGCGCCGTACAGGCGGTAGTCATAGTTGGTGGCGTCGTCGAACGAGGCCTTGCTCTCGCGGATCGCATAGCCGCCGAACAGGCCGCCGGACCAGCCGGTCGGGTTGTCATAGATGACCCGCGCCATGTCGAAGGCGGTGCGGGCGTTGGCGCCCTCGCGCGGTTCGAAGATGCGGGAGGCGCCGACGGCGAACTCCTGACGGCCGACGCGGACGCGGACCGCGCCATCCCCGAGCGAGTGTTTGGTTTCAAGGAAGGCCTGGTGCACGTCGGCGCGGCTTTCCTCGGTAAAGGGCTCGCCGCTGTCGAGGCCATGGGTGCGGGCGTCCTGGATGTCGACGAAGGCGCGCAGGTTGGGCGTCAGCCGCCAGTCGGCCCACAGGCGCAGGCGCTGTTGCAGGTTGCCGTCGTCGTCCTGGAGGCCGCGACCGAAGCGTTCATGGCCACGATACTCGGCGCGCCAACGGGCTTCGCCGCCGAGGCTGAGCCAGGTGGAGCCCACCGGGATGGCCTTCATCTGCGCCCAGCCGGAGGCGTCATCGCCGACGGTCCGGTAGGCGGACCAATCCTCGTCGTGATTGATCGGACGGAAGGCCGGAGCCGGACGCGCGGCCGGGGCCGCGGCGGGCGCGGCCTGCACGGCCGGCGGCGCGGTGATGATCGGCGCATCGGCGGCGGGCGCTTCGGGCGAGGCGGCAAGGATCAGGGCGGCGGCGGCCGCGGAGTTGAGCAGCATAGGTTTCCCCTCTGGAGCAGGCCCGGTTGGCTCCGGGCTCCGTTGCGTTTGTGAGCGACTATTCGGCGTCGGGCTGGGCGCCCGGCGCTGCGGATTTGAAGGCGTCGAGCTGAAGGCAGGCGGCCTCGATCTCGAGCAGGCGCGGCCAGCGCAGATCGACGTTGAACCGGCGGGCGTTGCCGAGCTGGGGCACGATCAGGATGTCGGCCAGCGTCGGCGCGGCGCCGAAGGCGAAGGGACCGGGATTGTCCGCCAGCAGGCGGTCAACCGCATCCAGCCCCTCCTCGATGACCACGGCGGCCCAGGACTGGACCGCCTCCTCCGCCAGACCCAGTTCGCGAAGGTTCTGGAGCACCTTCAGGTTCTGGACCGGGTGGATGTCGCAGGCGATCACCTGGGCCACGGCGCGGACGCGGGCCCGCTTCAGCGGATCGGCGGGCAGCAGGGCGGGCTCCGGGTGGAGCTCGTCCAGATACTCGCAGATCGCCAGCGACTGGGTCAGGACCGCGCCGTCGTCGGTGACCAGGGTCGGGAGCAGACCTTGGGGGTTGAGCGCCAGATAATCCGGCGCCCGTTGCTCGCCCTTGCGCAGGTGGTGGAAGACCTGCTGCGGGGCGAGCCCCTTGAGGTTGAGGGCGATCCGCACGCGCCACGACGCAGTGGAACGGAAGTAGCCGTGCAGGATCATGGTTGTCAGGCTCCGGGAGCGTTGCGGCGCACGGCGCCGAGGGTGAAGACGGCGATCGAGGCGATCACGGCGGGAACGACGGCCAGCAGGATGAGCGACTGCGGGCTCCAGGCCTGGGCCAGCAGCATGCCGCCGACCAGCGGACCGACGATGGCGCCGATCCGGCCGACGCCCAGCGCCCAGCCCACGCCCGTGGCGCGGATGGCGGTCGGATAGACGGCGGCGGTCAGGGCGTTCATCCCGATCTGGGCGCCGACGACGCCGAAGCCGGACAGGGCCGCGCCGGCCAGCAGAACCGTCAGGTTGGTGCCGCCGAAAGCCAGCAGGGCGATGAAGGCGGCCGAGGCGGCATAGGCCACGCCCAGCACCAGATAGGGGCTGATCTTGTCGATCATCCGACCCAGCACGATGGCGCCGACGACGCCGCCGAGGTTCAGGGTGGCCGTCGACAGGATGGCCAGCGACAACGGCAGACCGGCGCCCTTCAGTAGGGTCGGCAGCCAGTTCACCAGGAAGTACATGACCAGCAGGTTCATGAAGAAGGCGACCCACAGCAGCAGGGTCGTGACCGTGCGGCCCTCACGGAACAGCTGGAAGATCGAGAAGCCCTTGGCGGCGGTCGACTGCTCGTGCTTCAGGCCATCGATGAACTCGCTGACCGAGGCATTCGGGTCGATCTTGTGCACGATCGGGGCGATCTTCGCTTCCGGCGCGCCCTTGGCGACCATGAAGCGAACCGATTCCGGCAGCATGAACCACAGCACCGGCAGCAGCAGCAGCGGCAGGACGCCGCCGACGACGAAGACGGAGTGCCAGTCGAACTCGGCGATCAGCCAGGTCGAGACCAGGCCGCCGATGGTCGAGCCCAGCGGGAAGCCGCAGAACATCACGGTGACGAGCGTGGCGCGCAGGCGGGCCGGGCCATACTCGCTGGTCAGGGCGATGATGTTCGGCATGGCGGCGCCGAGGCCGATGCCGGTGATGAAGCGGTAGATCAGCAGCTCGTTCATCGAGGTGGCGAACGCCGTCAGCAGGGCGAACAGGCCGAAGATGAAGGTCGAGATCAGGATGACGGTCTTGCGGCCGAACTTGTCCGCGGCCGGGCTGAGCGTGAAGGCGCCGACCGTCAGGCCCAGCAGGCCGATGGCGAAGATCGGACCGAAGGCGGACGGGGCCAGACCCCAGTCCTCGGCGATCTTGGGCGCGACGAAGGCGATCGACTGGGTGTCGAAGCCGTCGAGCATGGCGATGATGAAGCACAGCGCCGTAACGCCGAACTGCAGCGGACCGAATTTGGCCCGGTCGATGACGGCGTTGCCGCCGCCGGTCCCTGAAAGTGTAGCCATTTGAGTTGCCTCCCCGGAGGACGTGCGGATCTTCCCTGCCCGCTTCGTCCTCGATGTTGATGTTTGGATTTGGTGTCGCGATCAGGCCGCTTTCGGCCCGACCTTGATTTCAAGCGGCGTCAGTCCGTCGATGGTGACGACGATGTCATCCCCTTCGACCACCGCCCCCACGCCCGCAGGGGTGCCGGTGTAGATCAGGTCGCCCGGCTCGAGCTTCCAGAGCTTCGAGGCGAAGGCGACGATGTCGTCGACCGGCCAGATCAGCTCGGCCAGATCGGCGTCCTGCTTGGTCTCGCCGTTGACGGTCAGTTTGATCGCGCCCTTGGCCGGATCGAAGTCGCCCTCGCCCGCCTTGTGGATCAGGCCCAGCGGCGAGGATTGCTCGACGTTCTTGCCGGTGTCCCACGGCCGGCCCTGGGCGCGAGCGTCCAGCTGGAGGTCGCGGCGGGTCATGTCGAGGCCGGTGGCGTAGCCCCAGACGTGATCCTTCGCGTTCTCGACGGCGATGTCGCGCCCGCCCTTGCCGATGGCGACGACCAGTTCGGCCTCGTAGTGGAAATTCTCGGTCTCGGTCGGATAGGCGATCGTCACGCCCGACGGGACGACGGTCTCGGCCCAGGCGGTGAAGAAGAACGGCGGCTCACGGTCGGGGTCGCGGCCCATCTCGCGCGCATGGGCGGCATAGTTGCGGCCGACGCAGATCACGCGGCGGACCGGGAAGTCGTCTCCGGTCGTGGTCGCGGCCAGCACGGGGGCCGGGGTCTCGAACAGCAGGCTCATGCGTTTTCTTCTCTGTAGAGGTTCAGTTTTTCCTGACAGGCCTTGTCCGAGTAACCGAACAGAACCAGTTGCTCTGTCGCCTTGAAGACGACCTGCTTCCACGACGGGACGACCAGGATTTCGCGGGGGTTCAGGGCGATGGTCTCACCCTCGATGACGGCTTCACCCGAGCCTTCGACAACCACGAAGATGGTGCCGTCGGTCGAGCGGCGCGGCTGGGTCTCGAAGCCAGCGGGCATCAGGCGAACATGGGCCGAGATGGTGGCCATGATCGAGCCGCCGTTGACCGGGTTCAGGAACTCCAGCGCGTGACCCAGATGCGGATCGATGTCCGCACCGCTGTTGGCCAGACCATCCAGCGCCGGACGCCAGTCGCTGTAGGGATAGTGGAACAGCGGCTGGTGGGCCGGGCGGCGGTCCGCCGTGTGGCCCTTCAGCGGACGCATGTTGCGGCCGTAGCGGTTGATGCTGTCGCCGGGCGGGACCTCTTCGGGGAACTGGTCCTCGGGATAGCCCTCGGCGAAGCTCGCGTCGAAGTGACGGACGGTCGGGATGTCGAGGCCGTCCAGCCAGATCATCGGCTTGTCGGTCGGGTTGCCGTGGTCGTGCCACTGACCGCCCGGGGTCAGCACCAGATCGAACGGACGCATCACCGCCTTCTCGCCGTCGACCGAGGTGTAGGCGTTCTCGCCCTCGATCACGAAGCGAAGGGCGCACTGGGTGTGCTTGTGTGCCGGGGCGACCTCGCCCGGCAGGATCAGCTGCAGGCCCGCGTAGAGGCTGGGGGTGATGCCCGAGTGGCCCGGCAGGCCCGGGTTCTCCAGGATCAGCACACGGCGCTCGGCCTGTTTGGCGCTGATCAGGTCGCCGGCGCGCATCAGGTATTCGCGAGCGTTGTCATAGGACCATTTGTGCACCTTGGCCGGGCTGTCCGGCTTGGGCAGAACCAGGGCGGCCAGCTTCTCCCACAGCGGATAGAGGCCTTCCGGCTCCATCTGCGCGTACAGATCATTCAGCTGGGCCTGCTGGTCGTTCTTCAGCGGTTCGGCAGTATGCATTTCAGCTCTCCACGCCGACGTGAAGCAGGCCGTCTTCCAGCTTCACCGGGAAGGTTTTCACAGCGATCGTGCAGGGCGCGCCGACGGCGGCGCCGGTCTTCACATTGAAAGTGCCCTGATGCAGCGGGCACTCGATCAGTTCGCCGTCCAGATAGCCGTCGGCCAGGCTGGCGGCGCCGTGGGTGCACAGGTCGGCGGTGGCGTAGTACTCGCCGTCCACCGCGTACAGCGCGATCTTCAGCCCACCGACGACGGCCTGGGCCACGCCGTACTGCTCAAGATCCGAAGGGGGCAGCGTCGGCTGCCAGGTCAGGGTGGCGGTCATGCGGGGTACACGAGACTGTTGGGGATCATTTCGGAATCGAAGACCACGATCCGCTCGGCGAACCGCAGCCGGCCCTCGTCCAGCACGACCCTGTCGTGGCAGACGGCGGACAGGACGATGTCGGAGGTCTTGTCGATAAGCGTCTGGACCAGCAGCAGATTGTGCCGGACCTGAACAAAGCCCTCTCCCTCGCCGACGATGCGCGGCGCGGTCGGGAAGCGGCGGTAATAGCGCGGGGCGTACATCTGGGTCCGCGTCAGGCCGGTGACCCGGTCCTTCAGCATGCCACGGCTCTCGGCCTGCATGGTGCAGAGCGAATAGCCCGCCTCGTAGTTCTCGCGCGGGATCACACGGTACAGGCAGTCCTGGGTGAAGAAGTCCGGCCAGTCGTGCAGGCGGACGTCATCCAGGGTGGCGTAATAGTCGTCGAACAGGTCGCGGATCGCATCGCGCGTGATCGCGGCGGGGCGGGTCAGGGTCTCGGTGCTCACAGGCCCATCACCTTGCGCCAGTAACGATACATGCCGCGCACAGCGGTTTCGGTGACCTGGTGATCGGTCGGCGCGATCTCGCGGCCGCCCATCTGCAGGATGAAGTGCTCGTCCGGCGAACCGTAGGCGCCCTGCTGGGTCATCTCGAGGACTTCACCATCATCTGCCGAGACGAAGCCTGCCGGACCGAACAGATTGGCCTGACGCGTCCGGCGCAGGCGCATCTCCGGCGTGTCGTCGGCGTAGCACCAGTGGGTCCAGTGGAAGTCGAAGCCGCCGACGCCCTTGGGGACGATCTGACGGGTGGTCAGGCTGTTGACCTGCTGCTGCAGGATCACCGACGGGAAGATGGTGATCATCCCCACGGTCTCTTCGCCGGGGAACTCCTGCACCACGTCCATGACGCGGGGATCCTCGAGCACCAGATCGCCCTGGAAGTTGCGGATGTCGGCCATGGCCTCGGTCTTTTCCTGCTCGCCCTTGCGCGAGATCAGGATGCCGTGGCGGCCCTCGTCATCGATATCGACGGCGGACTTCTGGTCGGCGCGGAACAGACCGAAGGTGGCGAAGAACACGTGCAGCAGGCCCGCGTGGTACGGGTCCTTGATGTTCTCCTGCATCTGTTTCCAGTTGGCCGGAATGTGCTGACGGTTGTAGCCGAGCACCTCCAGCTTCCGGCCGTCGTAGACGCGGGTGTAGTGCTTCCAGAACTTCTCGCCGAGGTACTCGCGGAAAGGCGGGGTCTCGTCCGAGAAGGTCGCCCAGACCACGCCGTTCACTTCCTCGACGCGCAGCTTGTTCAGCCCGTTCTGCGACAGGTCGAAGTCGGCGGGCATGCCGCCCTGACGCTTCACGCCGCGACGGAAGGGCACGCCCTGCAGGTCGCCGTTCAGCGCGTAGGACCACTGGTGATACGGGCAGATCAGTTCCTGCGAATGGCCGAACCGGGCCTGGCAGAATTTCACGCCCTTGTGGGCGCAGCGGTTCTCGACAACCGAAATCTCGTTCTCGGCTGAGCGGACCATGACCACCGGCTTTTCGCCGAGCGTGGTCGTCTTCCAGTCGCCGACATTCGGCAGCTCGCACTCCAGACCCACGTACAGCCAGTGCGGCCCGTACCAGATCTTCTGGAGCTCCTCAGCGTAGGTCTCAGGGTCCGTATAGACCCAGTAGGGCACCGCGGCGTCGGCGTCGGCCGGCCACACCCTGCCCTCAGGCGGACGAACGGAAATGTTCAAAATCACGGCTCCCGGCACTGCAATTCCATCGACGATCTGAGGTCGCCGTTGACCGCACTGATGTCGTGGTTTTTGATCTATGTCAAACGCGTTGCACATTGTGCATTGCACACAAGGATCGAAACGACATGGACGAACGCATCGTCATCCTGGGCGCAGGTCACGCCGGCGGCGCCGCCGCCATCGCTCTTCGCGAGCTTGGATTTTCCGGAGAAATCAATCTGATCGGCGAAGAAGCCGAGGCGCCGTACGAGCGCCCCACCCTGTCGAAGGAGTTCCTGTCAGGCGCGGACGCGGAGCCGGTCTGGCTGGCGGACGATGCACGATGGCGTGATCTCAATGTGCAATTGACGCTCGGGGTCAGCGGAATCGCCATTGACCGCGAGATGCGCCAACTGACCCTCTCGAACGGCTCAACCGTTCCCTATGACCGGCTCATCCTCGCCACCGGCGGACGAGTGCGTCGGCTGGATACGCCCGACCATCCGCGCATCCACCATCTGCGCACGACGGAGGACGCCCGCGCGCTGGCGAAGGCTGCCAAGCCGGGCGCGCGCGTCGTCATCGTGGGCGGCGGCGTGATCGGTCTGGAGGCCGCCTCGACCCTCGTCGAACTGGGCCTGACCGCGACCGTGCTGGAAGCCGGCGACCGGCTGCTGGGCCGCAACATCCCCGAGGAAGCCGCCGGCTGGCTGGCCGCCGCCCACGCGCGAATCGGCGTCGATGTCCGTCTGGACCGGTCGGTGCGCAGCATCGAGCATCGCGCGGATGATCTGAAGATCCAGCTGGACGGTGGCGAGACGCTGGAGGCGGACCTGATGGTGGTCGGCATCGGCATCATCCCCTGCGCCGAACTGGCCGAGGCCGCCGGCTTGCCGACGGCGGGCGGGGTTCTGGTCGATACCAGTTATCGGTCGCCGGGCGATGAGCGGATCTTCGCCATCGGCGATCTGGCGGTCCGCTCCTGGGGCGACGGTCCAGCGCCGCGCCGGATGGAGACCTGGGCCCATGCCCAGACCTCGGCCCGCGCCGCCGCCCTTGCGATCCTCGGTCAACCCGCCGAGCCCGAGCCGGCCCCGTGGTTCTGGACCGCCCAATGCGGCCACATGCTGCAGATCGTCGGCGATCCCGGCGCGGGCGACACGGTGATCGCGCGGGGCGACGGGGTGAGACTCTACGTCCGTAACGACGTGTTGGTCGGCGCGGTCTGTCTGGACCAACCCCGCGACTTCGGCACGGCCAAGCGGCTGATCGGCAAGGCGCTGGTCGCCGAGCGCGCCAGCGACCCGGCCGCCGACCTGCGCAAGGCCGCCGCCTGATACCGGGCCAAAACCTGAGCCCGATCAGACCGATTCTGGCCTAAGGGGCCGGTCGGCGACCGCCGATGGCGGCGGTGATCTCGTCGCAGACGGCGATCAGGCGCCTGAGCACCTCTTCGTCGCGATCGGGACGGAAGGCGTCGGTGGCGAGCACGGTCGCCGTCAGCGTCGCCTCCTCCTGCAGGTCGAAGATCGGCACGGCGGTGGCCCGCAGGCCGGGGATCAGGGTGCCGCTGACGCCGGAGTAGCCGTCCGCCCGCACCCGTTTGCGGATGGCGTCGACATCCACGGGCGTCAGTCCCCGGTCCTCGGCGGTCTCCCGCTCGATCATATGGCGGGTATGATTGTCGGGACGGAAGGCCAGGAAGACATGGCCCGTGGCCGACCGGAGCAGCGGCAGGGGCGAACCGACCATCAGCGAGGTCGAGATCGGCGGCGAGCCCATGACCCAGCGCACCACGATGGGGCCGCTGGGGCCGAGCGAGGCCATCTGAACCGTGCGACCGGTCTCGTGGACGAAATCGGTGATCCGCTGGTTGGCCTCCTGGAAGGCGTCGATGCGGCTGAGCGCGCCGAGGCCGAGCCGCAGGGCCGCGGGGCCCAGATCATAGCGGCCGCTGCCGCCGTCCTGACGGGCCATGCCCGCCGCCACGAGGCTGGCCAGATAGCGGTGCGCCTGGGAGGGCGACAGATCGGACGCGGCGGCGATGGTCCCGAGCGGCTGCGGCTCCTCATACGAGGCCAGGGCGTCCAGCACGCGCAGACCGATGCCGACCGACTGGATGCCCGCGCGGCGCTTGGTCGTCTCCTTGGTCACGTCAGGCCTCTCCCGGATGCCGCGCCGTGCGAGGCGCCGATTCAACTTGCGACAGACTAGCATCAGAGCGGGGGGCGGATGGAAGCGGCGCGACCGATCCTCCGCCTTGCTTCCTTTTAATCCTTCGCCGCTTGCCCCTGCTGAACAACGCCCTAGTCTGCCCGCTTCGATGTCGCGGCTGGGGGAGTAGCGTTTGTCGTATCTGGCCGGATTGCTGGCGGCGGCCCTGTTGGCGCCGCAGAGCGCGCCTCCGATCTTCCAGCCCGGGGCGCCGGGCGCGCCCTCGCGCGTGATCACCGCCGATCAGGCCCTCGACCTGGCCCGGACCAGCTATACCGCCGAAGACGTCGCCTTCATGCAGCACATGATCGTCCACCACGCCCAGGCGGTGGAGATGGTCAGCCTGCTGGAGATCCACGGCGCGAACCCGCGCGTCAAACTGCTGGGCCGTCGGATCGCCCTGTCGCAGGACGCCGAGATCGAGCTGATGCGCGACTGGCTGACCGAGCGCAACCAGTCGACCGAAATGCAGATGGATCACTCCGGTCACGGGATGGACCACGGCGGCATGGATCATTCGGCGCACGCCGGTCATGCAGGCCATGCTCCGGCGCCGTCCGAGACGCCCTTGATGTCCGGCATGCTGTCGCCCGCTCAGATGGCGCGGCTGGCGGCGGCGCGCGGCGGCGAGTTCGACCGGCTGTTCCTGACCGGCATGATCCAGCATCACCAGGGCGCGATCGACATGGTGGCCGAGTTGCTGGAGCACCCCGACGCCGCCAACGACACGCTGCTGTCCGACTTCACCACCGCGGTTGTGGCGGACCAGTCCACCGAAATCCTACGCATGCAGTCCCTGCTCTCCGACCTCTGATCCGCCTTCCAGCTGAAAGACCGGCCATGACCATCAGAAAGACCCTGCTGTCCTCCGTCGCCGTTCTCGGCGTGCTTCTGACCGCGGGAACCGCCGCGGCGCAGCAGTCCTCGGCAGGCGGCCAAACCCAGACCATCACCGCCGACGCCCGCAGCACGCTCTCGCCGGGCCTGAACGATGCGGGCCAGGCCGCCTCGGGGATGGTGCTGGAATACACGCTGGGCAAGCCGGAAGGCTTCGTCGATCCGGACATCGGCTTCTCGCCGCCGACCAGCCAGGCCGAGGGCGAGGCCCTGATGCGCAGCGCGCGCGGCAACCCGAACTTCAGCCCGCTGGGCATGGCGAACACCGATCTGGCCCTATCGAACGGCAAGCTGTTCGTGGGCAATTTCAACGGCTTCAACGCCTATGACCTGACCACCGGCGGCGCTCCGCAACTGGTGATGTCCGTGGTCTGCCCCGGCGGACAGGGCGATGTCTCGGTGCGCGGCAACCTGCTGTTCATGTCGGTCGAGGAAGGCCGCGGCCGGCTGGACTGCAGCGCTCCGACCCAGAACGGCGAGGTGCTTCCGGATCGCTTCCGCGGCGTGCGCATCTTCGACATCAGCGACCTGAACGCGCCGCGCCAGATCGCCGCTGTCCAGACCTGCCGGGGGTCCCACACCCACACCCTGGTGCCGCATCCGACCGATGCCAATGTGCTCTATGTCTATGGTCAGGGCACTTCGAGCGTTCGCAAAACCGAAGAACTGGCCATCTGCACCGACGGCCAACCCGACGCCAATCCGGAAACCGCCCTGTTCTCCATCGACGTGATCAAGGTCGAGCTGGACCGGCCGCAGGACGCCGCCATCGTCAACCGTCCGCGCATCTTCGCTGACGCCACCACGGGCCGCGTCGCCGGCCTGTGGCGCGGGGGCCGCGCCGGGATCGCCAGCCAGAACACCGCCCAGACCAACCAGTGCCACGACATCACCGTCTATCCGGAGATCGGTCTGGCCGGCGGCGCCTGCAGCGGCAACGGCATCCTGCTGGACATCTCGGATCCCGAAAATCCGGCCCGGGTCTCGGACATCTTCGATCCGGACATGGCCTACTGGCACTCGGCCACTTTCAACAACGCCGGCACCTCGGTCGTCTTCACCGACGAGTGGGGCGGCGGCATCGCCGCGCGCTGCCGGGCTGAAGACCCGGCGACCTGGGGCTCGAACATGATCGCGACGATCGAGAACCGCACCCTGACCGGCCGCAGCTTCCACAAACTGCCCTCGGCGCAGGGCGCGACCGAAAACTGCGTGGCCCACAACGGCAACATCATCCCGGTGCCCGGCCGCGACCTGATGGTCCAGGCCTGGTACCAGGGCGGCATCTCGATCATGGACTTCACCGACCCGGCCAAGCCGGTCGAGATCGGCTATTTCGACCGTGGCCCGATCAGCGCCGAGCGTCTGTATGTGGGCGGTTCCTGGTCGGCCTACTGGCTGAACGGCCGCATCTATTCGGCCGAAATCGCCCGCGGCCTGGACGTCCTGCGTCTGGTTCCGAACGAACACCTGTCGGCGGCGGAGATCGCGGCGGCCGAGGCCATTATCGCCGAGGAGATCAACCCGCAGCTCCAGACCCGCATCAGCTGGTCGGACACGCCGGACGTGGCCCAGTCCTATCTGGACCAGCTGGCGCGCAGCAACGCGCTGGAAGCTGATGTGGCCACGCGCGCCGGCGCCGTCGTGACCGGCTGGCGCGCGGGCGAGGTCGACAAGCGGGCCGCCAGCCGTCTGGTCGCCACCCTGCGCACGGCCTCCGAGAAGGCCCAGCCGGTGGAACGCACCCGGATGACCGCCCTGGCCGACCTGCTCGGCCGTATCTCGGCCTGATAAAAGACGGGGCGGCTCGCGACAGCGGGCCGCCCCGATCCTTCTCCTGCGTCAACCGCCGTTCCTGATAGTCTCGGGCAAAAGCCGGACGAAACAGACAGGGACGAGACGCCATGACCGACGCCGACCACCGCCTGATGACCCGCAAGGCGGACCTGGGCGAGACGCTGAAGTCGCCGATCCCCGATCACGGTGAACTGGCCGAAGGCGAAGTTCTGCTGGCGCTGGACCGGTTCTCCCTGACCACCAACAACATCACCTATGCGGCCTATGGCGACGCCATCGGCTACTGGAAGGTCTTCCCGACCGGTCGTGACGACCACGGTCTGATGCCGGTGTGGGGCTTCGCCGACGTGGCGGCCTCGCGGGCGGAAGGGGTCGAGGTCGGCGCGCGGGTGTTCGGCTACTTCCCGATGGCGGACACGCTGCTTGTGCAGGCCGAGAAGGTGTCGCGCGGCGGCTTCGCCGACGCCTCGCCCTGGCGCAAGGCGGTGCCGGATATCTACAACCGCTATGTCCTGTGCGCGGCGGACCGGCACTACGATCCGGCGCTGGAGAACAGCGAGGCGATCTTCCGGCCGCTGTTCGTGACCTCCTACACGGCGGTCGACTTCCTGAGGGACGCGGGCTTCTTCGGCGCCAGGCGGATCGTGGTGTCAAGCGCCTCGTCCAAGACCGCCTATGGCGCCGCATGGTGTCTGGAGCAGGATGATGTGGAGGTCGTGGCCCTGACCGGAGCGCGAAACCGCGCCTTCGTCGAGAGCCTCGGCTGCTATGACGTCGTCCACGGCTACGACGATCTGGAGACCATTCCAGCGGATGTGCCGACCCTCTACCTCGATCTGGCCGGCGATGCGGCCCTGCGTCGGCAGGTCCACGCGCATTTCGGCGAACAGCTGACCTATGACTGTCTCGTCGGCTCGACGCAGAGCGACAGCTTCACAATGAATGATCCCGAGCTGGTCGGGCCGAAGCCCGTCTTCTTCTTCGCCGCCACCTGTCTGGACCAGCACCGCGAGCGCGGAACACTGCATGCCTTCTATGAGCGGTTCCTGGCGGATCAGAAGACCTTCTTCCAGCGTGTGATCGACCCGGCCTCGCCGTGGATCCGGATCGTCGAGCATCAGGGGCTGGACGCCGCCGCAAAGGTCGTGCGGGCGTTGGCGGACGGCGTATCGGACCCGGCGGAAGGCGCCGTGGTGCGGATCGCGCGCTAGGCCTTCACTCCGACCGGGGCGGACGCGGGAAGAACAGGCTGGTGCGGGCCACATAGGCCGCGAAGGCCTCGGGCCGGGTACGCTTCATGTGCGCCTCCAGCGGCGGGATGCCGGACACCCGCGTCAGCAGCCAGTAGATGTAGATCGGCGCGGTCAGGGCCAGCCAGCCCCACGGCCACTGGCCCGTCAGGTTGATCGCCATGACCGGCCAGGCGCACCAGCCCAGCCACTCGAAGAAATAGTTGGGGTGCCGCGACCAGGCCCAAAGGCCGGTGTCGCAGATCCGGCCCTTGTTTGCCGGGTCGGCCTTGAAGACGGCCAGTTGCCGATCCGCCGTCGCCTCGCCCCACAGGGCCGCCAGCATGATGACCACCGCCAGCAAATCCTGCGGCGTGGGCCCCGGCGCCGGATTGCGCGCCGCCACCAGCAGGCTGACCGTCAGCACGGCGCCCGCGCCGGCCTGCAGCATCAGGAAGCCGAACAGACGCGGCTGGGCCTTGTCGCCCCACTGACGCTTCAGCCCCTCATAGCGCTCGTCCGGCGCACCCTTGAGCGCCCGCTCGAGCAGGTGCCCGCCCAGGCGCAGGCTCCACAGGGCGATCAGGCCGGCCACCGCGCCCTGCCGGAAATGAAGTTCGCCCTGCGTCAGCGGCCACAGAGCCACGAGCAGCCCGGCGAGCCCGAGCCCGAAGACCCAGAAGGTGTCCACCCACGCCCCCTGCCCCGTCGCCCGCTGCACCGCCCAGGCGGCGGTCATCACGATGATCAGGACAAGCGCCGAGGCGCCCCAGAGCAGGAGTTCAGGCATCTACAACCGGACAAAGGGCTGGATCAGGCGACCGAACCAGCCATCAAGAATGATCTGGCCATCAAGGGCCGCAACGCAGAGACAGGGCTCGTCCGAGATCACACGTGGCTGATGCAGGGTGTCCTCATCGGCCTCCTCGAAGTCGCCCGGGAAGTAAGGCTGATTCCCCGCCGCATACGCCCCTGAAATAACACAGGTCAGCTCAACCCCGCCGTGCGTGTGTCGTGGCGTGGCCTGGCCGGGCTGGATCCGCAACAGGATCACCCGCGTGTCTCCATCTCGCGGAGCGTGTACGTGCCGCACCTCCACGCCGCCGCCCAGCTTGCGCCAGCGCCCGAGCGGATAGCGGCGCAGCGGCTCGGGCAACTCCGGCATATCGTTCAGCGGCGGCGCGGCGGTCACCTCGCCGGTGTCGGCGTCGATCCGGGCCATGGCGCGGGACAGGGCATCCTGCTGCAGGGGCATGGGATCAAGGTCATCCAGAATGACGCCGCCGACGCCCTGCAGGCGACGGACCCAGGCGTCGGCGTCAGGGCGCATGGCCAGACAGGCGGAGACGACCACGGCCTCCGGCGGGCTCAGCGTGCCGGCGGCGTAGGCCAGCAGACGTTCTTCAGACGGGGACGGACGGGCGTTCATCGGCCGCCCTCCTGCTCGAGCGTGAGGCGAAGTTTCAGCATGGCCTTTCGAATGCGCGATTTGACCGTGCCCAGCGGCAGGCTGAGACGGTCGGCGATGGCGGAATGGGGTTGGTCGAGGAAGAAAGAGAGGTGCACGACCTGGGCCTGTTCGGGCGTCAACACAGCCAGGGCCTGCCGAATGCGGACGGCGTCCTGACGCTCCTCCAGAAGGTCGTCGGGACGGTCCGGATCAATCGGCGGCGGGGCCAGGTCCAGCAGCGGCGCGCGCGCATCGCGCCGCAGGGCGTCCAGTCGCCGGTTGCGGGCGATGGTGAAGATCCAGGTGGAGGCCCGGGCCAGCCGCGGATCGAACAGGTCCGCCTTGCGCCAGACGATGAGCATGGCTTCCTGGGCGAACTCCTCGGCCGCTCCGTCCGCCGCCCCACCGCGGATCAGCCAGGACTTCAGGCGCGGAGCGAAATGTTCGAACAGGCGCGCAAAGGCCTCGCGGTCGCGCGATTGCGCCACCGCCACGATCAGCCGGTCGAAATCCCCCGCGCCGTCAGTCACGCGGGCCGCGCGGACGGAAGGAGGGCTCGAGGTCGTGACGGAGCCGTACATGCGACATCCTACGTCTTGTGCCCGCAGATGGATCACCCGTCATCCGGAATGCGTTGGACAACGTAACAAGGACAACAGGCCTGCGCGCCGTCCTGCCAGAGACCCCGTCCTTGACCGTCACCGCCCCCGCCTCCAGTCCGCGCCGTTTGCGCATCGCCGTGATCGGTTCGGGAGTCTCGGCCCTGTCCTGCGCCTGGCTGCTGAACCGCCGCCACGAGGTGACGCTGTACGAGCGCGAGGAGAGACTGGGCGGGCACTCCAACACCGTCACCGCCCGCCTGCCCGAGGGCGAGGTGGCGGTAGACACGGGCTTCATCGTCTTCAACGGCGCCACCTACCCCAATCTGTGCGCCCTGCTGGATCATCTGAAGGTTCCGACCCGCGAGACGGACATGTCGTTCGCCGTTTCGCTGGAGCAGGGGAAGTTCGAATACGCCGCCCCTGCCCTGTTCGCCCAGCGACGGAACATCTTCCGTCCGCGCTTCTGGAAGATGCTGGCCGAGCTGGTGCGCTTTTACCGCCGCGCGCCTGGCGACATCGCCGCCATGGACGATCCGAACATCAGCCTGGGCGAGTATCTGAAGTCCCAGAAATTCGGCGCGGCCTTCCGGGATGACCACCTGCTGCCCATGGCCGCCGCCATCTGGTCCTCGCCCGCGCAGAGCCTGAACGATTATCCGGCCGAAGCCTTCGTCCGGTTCTGCACCAACCACGGCCTGCTACAGTTCCTGAACCGCCCGATGTGGCGGACCATCATTGGCGGCAGTCGGGTCTATGTGGAGAAGCTGGCGCAGGCGCTGGGCGACGCCATCCGCCTGAACCGGGAGGTCGTGGCGGTCCGTCGGGTCGCGGACGGGGTCATCGTGCGCGACAGCCGCGGGGACGAGCAGATGTTCGACCATGTCGTCATCGGCGCCCACGCCGATCAGGCCCTCGCCATGCTGGCCGACCCCAATCCCGAGGAGAAACGCCTGCTCGGCGCCTTCCGCTACAGCCGCAACCTGACCATCCTGCACTCGGACCCCGGCCTGATGCCCACGCGCCGCCGGGCCTGGGCCAGCTGGAACTATATGGGCACGCACAACGGCCTGTGCGTCAGCTACTGGATGAACAAGTTGCAGGGCCTGCCCGGCACGGACCTGTTCGTCACCCTGAACCCGCCCCGCCCGCCGCGTCCCGAGACCCTGCTGCGCACCGAGGTGTACGAGCACCCGATCTTCGACAAGGCCGCGGTCGCCGCGCAGAAGGAGTTGTGGAGCCTGCAGGGACAGGGCGGCGTCTGGTTCTGCGGCGCCCATTTCGGCGCGGGCTTCCACGAGGATGGTCTGCAGTCCGGTCTGGCCGTGGCCGAACAGCTGGGCGGCGTGCGTCGCCCCTGGGAGGTCGCTGACGAGAGCGGCCGGATCCACCTGACGCCCGCGCCTGCGCCGGAGCGGCTGCCGGCATGACCTCCGCGGGGAGCCTGTATCGCGGCGAGGTGATGCACCGGCGGGTGCGCCCCCGCGAGCATGCCTTCCGCTACCGGCTGTTCTGGATCCTGCTGGACATCGACCGGCTGCAGGAGGCGGCGCGGACGACGCGCCTGTTCTCGATCGGCCGCTTCAACCTTCTGTCCTTCCATCCGCGCGACCATGGCGACGGCTCATCGACCACCCTGCGCGACCAGGCTCTGGCGAAGCTGGAGGCGGCGGGGATCACGGACGTGGACGGACCGATCCGCCTGCTGACCCTGCCCCGGATGCTGGGCTTCGTCTTCAACCCGATCAGCGTGATCTACGCCCACCGGTCCGACGGCGCCCTGGGCGGGGTGATCTACGAAGTCACCAGCACCTTCGGCGAGCGACGGTCCTATGTCCTGCGGGCCGCCGGCGGCGAACTGTTCCGGCACGGTTGTGACAAGACGCTGCACGTCTCGCCCTTCATGCGGATGGACATGACCTACGCCTTCAAGGGCCGGACGCCGGGCGAGGTCATGCATCTGAGCATCGACGGCCACGATCCGGAGGGTCTGCTGATCGCCACGGCGATGCAGGGGAAGCGTCGGCCGCTGACCGACCGCGAAATCCTGAAGGCCGCGCTGGCCCTGCCCTTCGAGACGCTGAAGGTCGTCGCGGCCATTCACTGGGAAGCCCTGCGTCTGTGGCTGAAGGGCGTGCCCCTGGCGCCGGACCCGGCGAAGGTCAGGCCGGCAGACGGAACGGAGACAGGGCGGCGAACAGCTGCTCGCGACTGCTGACCCCGATCTTCAGATAAGCGCGGCGCACATGGGTGCGCGCGGTCTCGACGCTGATCTTCAGCCGCTCGGCGACCTCGTCGATATTGTAGCCGTCCACCAGTTGCCGGACCAGACGATCCTCCGCCGGCGTGAGGCCGAAGACCGAACCCGTGTCCGCCCAGATGTGGGTTTCGGGGCTCTGGGTGATGATCAGGACCGAGACCATTTCGGACCCCGCCATCGGCTCCAGCCGCATGACGGCATGATCGCCGTCCAGCTCGATCGCATGCGCCTGGGGCGCGTCGTCCAGATCGCGAAGGGCCGCACGGAGGCGTTCGATCGCCCCCTTCTGAGCCAGGGCCAGCCGTCCGTTGACGATCGACAGGCTGCGGGATCGGCCCAGCAGCGCGCCGCCCTGCGTATTGGCGTCGCAGACCTCCAGCGTCTCCCGGTGCATGAAGAAGCCGGGCGTCGACAGATTTCGGAACCACTGCAGCAGGTGCAGCGAGGCCCCCGCTTCGGCCCGGGGCCCCGCGGGCCACGGTCCACTGGCAATCACAACACGAGCATCTGACACGCTCTATTCCCCCTTGTGTCTCAAAAAGGGAATAACCTTCGCCGTATGCCCAAGTGTGGGTATTGCTGCATCAGTCTCAAGGTTGAGACTGATGCACCGCTTTTCGCTAGAGGGTTGTTAGGCTGACGATCTTTCGGACCCATATGTCCAAAAGGCCAAGGTTCGGCCGGAAGTCCCCTCCCCACCGCCAGAGCTTCAACTGATGATCGAAGCCTTCCGCTTCACCACGACAGGACGGGATCCCGAGAGCGCCGTGCAGGCCTATCGCGAACTGTACTCGATCGGCGCGGACGTGCTCGACAATACGGACGCCTTCTCCGCCGACATCACCGCCCACCGCCTGGACCGGCTGATCCTGTTCAGCCGCCGGCTGCGCGGCGTCGGTCATGCCCGTCCGCCGCAGAGGGTCGTGGACAACAAATTCTCGCACTTCGTCGCCCATATGGTGGTCGAGGGCGAACTCCTGGGCGCCGAGGACAGCCGCTTCACCCGCGCCGGACCGGGCGACATCGTGCTGCAGGACCTGCGACTGCCCAGCCAGAACCGCATCCCGGACGGTCACATCATCACCGTCAGCGTCGCCCGGGATCTGGTCGAGGCCGCGGCGGGCACCTCGAACGGCCTGCACGGACGCCTGCTGCCGCCGGAGCGCAGCGGTCTGCTGGGCGATCACCTGCTGTCCATCTCACGCCGCGTGGACGATCTGGCCTACGACGCCCTGCCGACTCTGAACCGGACCTTCGTCAGCCTGCTGGGATTGGCCGTCGCGCCGACCGGGGCCGGCCCCACCGCCTCGCGTCGACTGGGCGAGCTTGAACGCCGCGCCGCCGCGCAGCGGGTCATCGAACGCGCCCTTACCAATCCCGAACTGGACGCCGCCTACATCATCGGCGAGACCGGCATCTCCCGCGCGACCCTCTATCGCCTGCTCAAGCCCTACGGCGGCGTGGATCACTTCATAAACGACCGGCGCCTGACCGCCGTGCGGGTCACATTGACGAACCGCAGCGACATCACGCCCATAGCGGAACTGGCGCGGCGCTACTGCTTCCGGGACGAGGCGGACCTGCGATCCCGGTTCCGCGACCGGTTCGGCATGACCCCCACCGCCTTCCGCCAGATGATCGACGACCCGGCTCGGGAAATCGAAGCCATCAAGCGTCGTTGGGCTTCCTGGATGATCGAAGTACGGTAAACGCTGGTTGACCATCCCTCTAAACGGGACTTTCAGCGCCGGTTCGTAATGTGGAGCCTCATTCAGAGGGCTCTCCCCATGACTGCGCAACTGAAGCGGCTCAAGATTGCCGGCGTCGCGATGATCGCGGGCCTGATGGCCGCCTCCCCCGTTCTGGCCGGCGGCGTGACCATCGGCATCAATGCGCGCGCGCGCACCATCTGCAAGGTCGAGGTCGGCGCCGTGATGCTGCCGACCTTCCAGGCCGGTGAGAATGCGCTCGGCCGCATGACCGAGCTCTGCAACAACGTCGAGGGCTACCGCCTGATCCTGCTGCATCCGGCGGGTCTGGAAGACGCCTTCGCGGTCGTGGACGGCGTTCGCGTGCCCATCTCCGCAGCGGCGACGCAGACCGTCATCGTGGACAGCACCCACGCCGCCTTCCGCGAGCGTGACCTCGGCATCGTCCTGTCGTCGACGGAAGGCAACCTGAACCTGGCGCTCCGCGCCGAGGCCAAGGGCATGATCTTCTAGTCAGCCCCCTGACCCGATCAGGCGTCTAGACTGAACAACTGTCCGACACCGTCGCGCTGAGGCGCGGGGCGAAGGTGACCGTCACCGTATCGCTGTAGGCGCCCGCGGGCTGCGAAGCGATGTCTTCGGGGCGCACCGTCACCTGCAGCGGATGACCACGGCCGCCAGGATCCTGCGTCCGGTCACACACCAGGGTCGAACCGGGCTGAACCGGCAACCCGCCCAGACGCATGGAGTAGCGAAGGCCTGCGGTGTCCACGTCGCTGCGGCGCATGACGCCACGTTTGGACGCGATGCTGACCTCATAGGGCGACGTCGCCTGGGCGGTGATCATCACCTGTCCCGACGCCGCCGGCCCGTCGGCCGACAGGGTTCCAAGATTGATTTCGCCCCGGCGGATGCCGACCGAGCCGATGTAGGCCGAGATCATGTCCGGCGTCGCCAGATCCAGGGCGACCCGACCGGCCTGCTGGACTTCCGGAGCGTCCAGCCGCTCGTCACCCGAGTAGCAGACGTAGCGGACCTCGAGCGGCTCGTAATAGTCGCCGGCCGCGACCGGACGCCCGGCGGGCACCTGCAGCCGGAAGGTCTCGGTGACGACATCGCCGGACGGGCCGGGCTTGAAGCTGACCAGTGCGCCGTTGGTGTTGTTCGGCTGCTCCGCGCCGCGGAAGAAGACCGGACGCGAACTGTCCCTGGCCCAGTCGACATCATAGCCGCGCGGCCCACCGGCGCCGAAGCGGGACTGGCCGCCCTGCGGGTCCGGATCGACCAGCAGGAAGCGCACCGCCGTGGCCGACGGGTCGAGACGACGCACCCGGATTTCGAACGGCCGACTGATCGGGGCGCCCGAGAACGGATCGTACTCGACCGACATGCCGGTGCTGACGCTCTCGAAGCCGGCACAGCCGGCCTGGGCGATCCCGGGGACCACGGCGAACGCGACGACGGCCGCGCAGGACAGGGCAGCGAACTTCATCGGGCGGCCTCCGGCGAAACAGCGCCCAGGCGAACCAGGCCGTCGGCGCTTGCAGGGATTTCAATCAGGTAGGTTTCAGTGGCGTCCGTACCAACCACGATTCTCCACGTACCCGCGCGGAGCCCCTGGACGGCGAAACGGCCGGAGGTGTTGGTGAACATGCGCACGCCCGGACGATCCGGCTGGCTGACCTCATAGGCCATGCCGACCTTGAGCGAGGCGGGATTGCCGTCCGCGCCCAGAAGCTGGCCGCTGGCCGAGACGAAATAGTCCGAGCCGACGGTGATCAGATAGCCCGAACGGTACGGCGGCATGACCTCCACCGCGCCCGAACCGATGTCGTAGCCCGTCGGCGCGTCAGGGACGTCGAAGGTGATCGTCCGCGGCGAATAGGCGCTGAGCTCGGGCGTAACGGCCCCGCCCAGCATGCCGGAACGGGCGGTGTAATACTCATCCCGCGGCTCGACGTAGATCTGGGCGCCCTTCAGCGTCTTGTGGCCGTCGAACAGGGCGAAGCTGTCGTAGACCGGACGCGACACGCCGAAGCGGCCGTCCGCATAGACCAGCGAAGCGCCGGCCCGCAGGCTGGTCCGCTGATCGACGATCTCGCCGCCGTTGCTGTCGAACGAGGTCAGGTGGGAACCACCGACTTCGGCGCGGTTCAGGATGCTGGTGAAGGAGCCGTTCACGCCGGTGGCGGTCTCGGAGGTATCGAGGTTCGCCGCCGCGCTCCACGAGTTCACCCCACGGCCCCGCGACGTCTGGTAGCCGAGGCGGGCGCGCTCGCGCTGGGTGTCGATCTCGCCGGTGACGCTGGAGTACTGCCCCAGACGATAGGTCAGGCCGACACGCAGGCCGACCTCGGACTCGCCGCGACGGTCCTCATAGACGGCCTCGGCAGTTAACAGCACCTTGCTGCTGGCGCGCCAGCCGTAGCCCGCGCGCAGCGACGCCTGATCCTCGTTGTCATCCCGACCGACCGAGTAGAAGACGTCAGCGGTCACATATTGCGTGCTGCCGATCGACTGCGAATAGGTGAAGCCGGCTTCGTACTCGAACGGATTGTTCGCCAGCTCGACGCCCGGCGTGGCGAAGTCTTCGCTGGTCGTCTGGAAGGTCGCGCTCAGCGAGCGGGAGCCGTTCGGGTCATCGATGCCGAACACCCGCTCATAGCCGATATTCAGCGCATAGCCCTCGCCGACATCCTCGATGGACGACACCGCCAGATCCAGACCGATGGTGCCCCAGCGGCTGGCCCAGACCGTCTCGCCGCCCACGACGGCGCCGCGGCCGCTGGCCTGGAAATTGGCGCCGGCGGTGAAAGAGTCCGTAAAGCCGCGGCGGAAGAAGCCCGAAGCCGTGGCTTCGCTCGTATACTCGCGCCCGTCGGGCCCGAAGTCGGTCAGCCCCCCGGCATAGACGCCGAATTCGGTGAGACCGGCGGCCAGCAGACTGCGATCGAAGAAGATCGAGAAGGAGAAGACGCTTTCGACGCCGGTGTCGTCCCGGATCACCAGGCGAACGTCGTTGCTGCCTTGCGCGAAGGGGAAGTCGCTGACGTCGTAGGAACCGGGGTTCAGCCGGGTCTGCTGGACCGAACGCCCGTTGATGAAGACCTCGACCGTCGAGGGGCGCACCAGGGTGAACGACCGCTGGCCGCGCGGCTGGATGTTCCGCTGCGGTTCCAGATCGGCATAGACGCGCTCCAGCGACAGACCCGCCATGGCGCTAGAACCGGAGAAGCCGCGCGACTGCGGACGCAGGTCGCCCAGCGTCCAGCGGGCGGTGCGCGCCGTGTCGTCATAGACCAGCCGGGTGCCTTCACGGATGAAGTCCTCGCCGATCGTCGCCTCGTTCTCCAGCACGAAGCCGCGCACCCGGACAGCGCTGTCGATCAGCAGGCTGGGGGTGCCGAAGCCCACGTCGTCACCGACGTGGACGTAGTCGGAGGTCAGGAAGCCGGTGACATAGGCCGAGACGTTGGCGGGCGCGATGACCGGGGCGTTCTGCCTCTGGCGGGACCCGGAGATGCTGATCGCGGTCCGCGGGCGCGCGTCCGGATTGATATCCATCTGCAGGCCGAAGGTTCCGGGGTCATAGGCGACCGGAAAACCGAGCGCGGTCAGATCCCCGGCTTCAATCTGCCGCCGGCCGGCGACTGCCGAGGCGAGACCCTGCCAGGCCGCCGGAGACAGAACCGGACGCAGCAGGTCCAGCAGCGGATCCACGTCGATGAGGATGCGATCATCCGCGGTCAGCGTGTAGGAAATCTCGCCGAGGATGAACGCCCCGTCCTTGAGCGGTCCGCCCAGAGGAATGTCCCGACCGGACGGGTTTAGCCGCTCCTCGACCCGTCGCGGCGCGGTCTGGATGACCTCGGACGACAGGGCCGGGGCTTCATTGACCCAGGTCGGTGGCAGAGCCTCCATCATGGACTAGCGGTCCTCCACAGGCGTGAACTCGACCGAGACCGTGCCGTTGGGCTGCGCCAGACGGATGTTCAGCGGGAGGCGGCGCTCGGCGCCGACGGGCACAATGCCGAGCCCCATGACCTGCTGCAGCTGCTCGGGCTCCCAGGTTTCGCGGAAGATCTCGTCGCCGTTCGGCGCGCGCTGGATCAGGGTCAGGCGGCTCTTGCCGAGATAGCCGTAGGTGGTTCCGGTGTTGGCGACGGTCAGGACCGGATAGCCCGAACCATCCTCACGGGTTTCGATCGTCGCCGAACGAACCGCCAGATCAGGCCGGGTCGCGGGCGAGCCCACGCTCACCAGAACCTTGAAATTGTACAGAACCTGGATGGCGTTCTGATTTTCGGGGAGGACGACCGGCAGTTGGGCGACCGTCACGAAATAATGCTTGCTGCCCGCGATCTCGGGATCGCCGACCCACTGGATGCGGAAGGCCTGGGACTGGCCCGGCTGGACCGTCACCTGGGCCGGGAAGATCAGCAGATCCTCGGCCTCGACATCCGTCTCGGTCAGTTCGCCGTTCACAATGGTCAGTTCGCGCGCGACCAGTTCCACCGGAACGGTCGTCGAGAAGGTGTTCTGCAGGGTCAGCACCGTCGACGTCCGGCGGCCGGACGACAGCAGATCGATGATCACGGGCTGCACGTTCAGGGCGGTCGCGGGGATGCCCGAACCGATCAGAATGGCAGCTGAAAGAAGAACGCCGGCAAAGCGGCGGACGGCAACCGCGAACATAAGCGTGACCCGAACTGTGAGAAAGAAACCGGACCGGCCCCTTGCAAGGACCGGTCCGGCGGGATGTCCCCGGGTGACCCGGGGACACAGTCAGGCTTAGGCGCCCGGGGCCACGATCACGTTGACCGAGCCGGTGTAGGCGCCGGCGGCGATCCTGCGGTCGGTGACGGCGTTCCAGTTGGTCGCGGTGGCGCTCGAACCGCCGGTGGCGGGTTGCGGGGCGCCGGCCGAGGCGGCTTGCTGGAAACGAACGTGGGTGTTCGAGTCGCTCAGGCTGATGTGACCGCCGAAGCGCTGGGCCACGGTCGAGGCGCCGTCGGTGCTGGTCGAATCCAGGGCCAGACCGTTGATCGAGGCGTCCAGGTTGTAACGGATGAACTGGGCGAAGCCGCCTTCCGTCAGGCCGTTGCCGGTCGAGCCGGTGCGGGCCAGGACCGAACGCTCGACGGTCACCGAGTTGTTGACGCCGTTGCAGAACGCGATGATGCGGGCGCCGTTCAGGGCGTCAGCGATCTCGGTGGTGACGGCGGTGCGGACGCGGGCGTCGGCATCGGTCAGGTCGCTGGCCAGCGAGACGGTGGTCGACTGGGCCGACACGCCGCACTTGGGAGCGACGGTGCCGTTGATGGCGACCGATTGGCTGTCCGACTGGGCCGAAGCCGTGCCGGCGATGGCGAAGGCGGCGACCGAGGCCGCGGCGAAGAGGATACGCTTCATGGTTAGTTCTCCGTGTGGAAGAGACCGCCGGAGAGACCCGGCGTGGTGGTCGAGCAGGCAAAACGCCCCCCGAGGATTTCGACGGTCGCCTTGGCGATCGCCGAATGGCTGAGGGCGCGCGCGGCGCCCCGGTCGAGGCGGAGGGCGATCATGCGCGCGCTCCCACGACGACGGTGATGGTGTCGGAATAGTCCCCGGCCGCGAGACGCTGGGTCAGGGCGGACTGATCCGGCCAGTCGATGGTCAGGGTGACGGCGCCGGGCGTGGCGATGCCCTGCCCCGACTCCAGGCCCTGCCCCGGAATGCTGGTCGCGAAGTCGCAGGTCCCGCCCGCGACGACGTCGCTGGACAGGCAGCGCTCACTCTGGACCGCGCCCGCACTGGTATCCAGGGTGACCCGGACGCCGTAGGTCTTGGAGAAGGCGTAGCCCGACTGATCCGGCGCGCTGGTCGTGTTGGTCAGCGCGCCACGCTCGGCGACCAGGCCAACGGCGAAGGGCGTATTGCAGTCCAGCGGCAGGGCGACGCTGAACGTCTGGGCGACCTCGACGTCGGCCGGAGCGGACCGCAGCAGCGGCACGGCCGACGGCGCGAACCCGCACCGCTCGGGGATGACGGCGGAAATCTCGACCTCAACCGATCCATCCTGGGCGGCGGCCGATCCGGCGCCGCCGACGACGGCGATCAGGGTGATGGCGGCGACCAGCGCGCCCGAACGACGGGCACGGGGGCTCACCCACGCCGGCTCACCGCCGACATTTACGTGCTCGTTCCGTTGCAAGTTGTCTTCCCCCTGCGCCCCGATTGAGCCGGCGCATCGCGAACAGGAAGGTTGCAGTTAAGAAGACGTTAAGCGCCTCCCAAATTGGGTATATCGCTGTGGAAGACAAAACTTTCTTCAACGTTCTTAGATATTTCGCTCAACAGGCGAAAGAGTCCCGCACTGGAACGAACGGCGATCAAACCGTGCCGTTTTGGGAATGGGCAGGTGATTTCCACCGGCTGCCCCCCAGCAGGGCGAGGGGAATCACCATTACTGAAACCGCAACCACAACGAGCGTGAGCGCGGACACCAGTCCGCCGCCGTCGGACTGCCGATCACTCAGCCAGCCGGTGATCCACGGGCCGGCGCCGACGCCGACGATCGACGTGGTCGCCAGAAACAGTGCATTTACAGCGCCGCGCAGGCGCTCCGGCGTCTGGGGCTGGACGGTGATCAGCGATCCCGCGGCGGCGACCCCGCCCCCGGCGACAAGCGCGCACAGGGCCGCGAACCCGAAGGCCGGGGACGGCGCAAGATTCAGCCCGAGAACCGCCGCCGAGGCCAGAAAAAGCCCCCCCGCGATGATCCTGGCCGGACGCGTTCCGGGACGGGCTAGCACCCAGCCGGCGGTGAGATGCCCCGCCGGCGCGGAGACCAGAACGATCCCCCCGGCCGTGACCGCAGCCTGGGCGACGGACAGGTCGAACGCCCGCGCCAGCAAGCTGGGCATCCATGCGCCGAGCGCCTGAACCAGCAGCACACAGCCGGAACCGACGACGAACAGGCTCAGGATCGCCCGCCCCTTCCCGAACATCCAGCCGAGCGCATCGTTCAGGCCGGAGGCGCCCTCGGACGGCCATCCGCCTGTCCGGCGCGAGAGCAGCAGCAGGCCGGCGACCAGCAGGGCGTTCGGCGCCACGAGGAGCAGGCTGACGCTGCGCCAGGGCTCCAGCCCGAATACGGTCTGTCCTCCCACCATGAACAGGATGAACCCGCCCAGGAACAGGGCGCCGCTGCGTCCCGACGCCGAACCGCTGGTGAACAGGGACAGGGCCTTTGAGCGTCCCATCAGCACGCCGGGAGAGCCCAGAACGATCAGGGCGGCCGGCGCGAAGGCCGCCTGCCCCACTCCCAGCATCATCCGACCCGCCATCAACAGGGGGAAGGTGTTCGCCAGGGCGAAGATAACGCCCCCGATGGTCCAGACCACGACGCAGAAGGCCATCAGCCGGAAGGGATCGACCCGTCTGGCCCAATGGCCCGCCGCCAGCATCACCACGGCATAGGTGATGGCGAAGGCCGGCCCCTGCAGCAGGCCCAGCTGCGCATCCGACAGCCCAAAGCTGGCCTTGAGCGGCGCCGCGAGCACAGAGGGCACGGCGCGATCCACGAAGGCCGCGAACTGGACGAGCGCCAGCACCACCACCGTGCCCAGACCGACGACGGGCGCGGCCCGGCTCGCCGTCGATTGATATTGCTCTGTCTTGTGCACTGATACGCCCCGATACCTGTCCCATAACGGAACAGGACGGCAGCGTCAGCAGGCTTGCTGACTCAGGGCGCCGTCGATGTTCAGGGTGGCGTCGGCGTTCTCCATCACGCCGAGACTGCACACCTTCACGCCGTGATCCGCCTCCAGCCCGGCCAGCCAGGCGAAGGTTTCACGTCCCGGAGCCTGCGACATCTGGATGCCCAGACCACCGCCCGCGGCCATGGTTGTGACCACGTTCAGCCCCGCGGCCCCGGCGGTCCGGCGCACCAGAGGCTCCAGTCCCTCGCCGCCGGCGGCGGCCTGTGGCGCGGCGGACGGGGCGATGATCCGAAGGCCCGACCGGACCTCGGCCAGGGTCGCCTCCGCCTCGATGCGGCGATCCGCCGCCTCGCCCTGCCAGGCCTGGACCGGCCGGACCACCGCCAGCCAGACCAGAACGGCCGCAGCCAGGACCGCCATGACCATCAACATCCGGCGCTCGCGCACCGTGCGGCCGTCCCACCAGCCGTGGGCGCGGGAAAGAAGGGCGCTCATCGGGCGGCTCCGATCGTGATGTCGCTGACGACGCGACCGGCGTTGTCCTCGGTTCCGGTCTCGGTGACGGTCAGGCCCGAAGCGCGCATGGCGGCGTCGATGGTCTGCACGTCGCTGTAGTCGGGATGAGTGACAGCGGCCTTCATCCCGTTCTCCGGATCAACCACCAGCATGTCCAGTTCGGCGTCCGTCACCCCCTCAACGGCGGCGAACAACGCTGCGGTGGCGGCCATGACGCCGCCCGGCGGCGGGGCGGCGCGCACCCGCCCGCGCAGGGCGGCGACAGGATCGGGCGTCCGCGACAGTTCCGGATCGACGCGCGCGATCTCGCTCAGGGCCTGATCGTCCGCCCGGGCGGCGGCGATGTCGTCCCGCGCGGCGGCGGCGATCATCAGCACCAGCGGCGACACGAGCACGGCGGCGGCGAGGACCAGCGCGCGCCGCCAGCCTCGACGGCTCTCGGCCTTTTCCCGCGCCCGCACGGGCGTCAGATCGAGCGGCGGATTGAGGGCGGCCCGCACCAGCGCGCGCTCGACGGCGACGGGATCATCCACCGGCTCGACCACTCGCCCGTGCGCCACCAGATCGACCAGATCCGGCTGAACCGAGGCCGCGAACCGGCGCCCTCTCAGGGCGATAGCGCCGCCGAAGGCCACGGCCGTCAGGCTTTCGTCCTCCGGCTCGGCCAGGGTCAGCACGTCCGGAACCAGTGCATCCGCCTGCAGCCCCAGCCCGGACAGATAGTCGCCCCAGGCCTCCAGCAGAGGCTGGGCCGTCACCGCCACAAGGCGCGGCTCACCTGCGACCGGAACCGGGCCCAGCGCCACCGACAACCGGTCCGGCGCGGCGGCCAGATCCTCCTTCAGCGCCCACAGGGCCGCCGTGCGCTGCTGGGCGGCGCTGCCCGGCGGCAGGTCGAGCCAGCGGATCAGGACGTCGGCGCCGGGCGCGACCGCGATGGTGCGCATCGGCTCCGGGCGGTCCACCGCGTCCAGGGCCAGTGTTCCGCGCTCCAGCACATAGCCCCCCGCTCCGATCAGGAGATAGGGCGCCGGCTCCCCGGACAGGGGCGGGATCAGGACAAGACGGGTCGGCTTCATTCTTCAGGGGTCCAGCGCTGGATGACGGTGCGGACGGCGCCGTCGGGACGGGCCTCCAGCAGGGCGGTTTGCACGGCGCGGGCGCCGGCATGGTCAACCTCCACCCTCAGGCGGAAGAAACGGGTCAGGACGACGGCCTGGGCGCGCGTGTCGTCGTCCGGAGTGAAATTCGACAGGCCCGGCTGGCCCCAGAAGGCCTCGCCGTTCGGCCAGCCGTCGCGGGGGCGCCGGGCGATCACCGCGCGCGCCTGCTCCGGCGTCACCTGACCGAGCGTCAGCATGGTGATCAGAGGGGCCTGACCGGCCGTCAGGGTATTCACGTTCAACGGTGACAGCTGGCTGGTCGGCAGGGCGCAGAGATAGGGGCGCAGACGGCGATAGATGTCCTCATCCACCCCCTTCACCGCGCGCAGCTCGCTGACCTCGACCATCATCACACCGGCGGTGCGATAGGGGGTCGACAGGCCCGCATAGGCGCCGTCCTCGGCGCCCAGCGGCAGGGCCTCGTTGTCGGCGTCCAGCCAGTCGGTCAGGGCGTCCGCGACAGCACGCATCCGGCTGTCCGGCACGCCGACGGCTCGCCCCAGCGCGCGAAACTGGGCCGCGCCTTCGGGCCGGGCCACCAGATCCTCGCCCACGCCCAGCACCACGCTGTTCAGATTGAAGCAGGCCTGACCGTCCGAGACCGTGACGCTGATCACGCCCGTCTGGGTGGGGAAGTCCAGACGCCGGCCATTCCACTCGGGCTCCAGCGGCGTCCGCGCGGGATTGGCCTGCATCAGCTGCCGGATGCGGTTGCGGGCCATCAGCTCCGCGCCCGAGGCCAGCCACTGGGCCTGACCGCCCGTCTCGGCATTGGTCGCGCGGCGCACCGAGAAGCGCACGTCATCCAGCAGGGCGACCGCCACCACCGACATCACCGCGACCAGCAGCAGGACGGTCAGCAGGGCCATGCCCTCTCGATCCTTGCGACGGCTCATCGGCCGCCTCCGACAAGAAACAGCTGCTCGACCCGGCCATAGTCCTGCAGGGTCATGGTCAGCCGAACCGCGTCTGGCAGCGGACGATCCGGCGTGGAGGTGAAGGCGGGCGCCGCCTCCCCGTCCCGGACGAAGGCGACGGTCACATCGCGGACGCCGCGATACAGCACCTGCGGCGGGCCGGGCCGCGCGCCGTCCAGTTGTTCGGCGACCCGACGCTCGAGCCTGTCCTCGACCAGTCGGTACTCAACGCGTTGAAGCGAGGGACGCGCCCGCTCGCCGGGATTGCTCCAGCCCGCCCGGGTCAGGCACAGGACGGGATCCGCCGCCGTCATCGGCCCGATCATGGCCTGCGCCGCGGGTCGGCCGGTCGTTCCGCGCGCCCGCCGTCCCGTCGCCTGACCGATGTCGGCCCGCAGCAGGGCGCGCATCCGCTGCAGGTCGCCGACGCGGTCGCTCTGTTCCTTGACCGCGAACCGGTTGTCCACGGTCACCGCCAGCACCGCCGCCCCAGCCGCCGCCAGCATGGCGAAGATCAGCAGGGCGATCAGCACCTCCACGAGGGTGAAGCCGGCGCGCTTCATGGATTGCGCCTGCGGAACAGGGTGCGCTCGGCCGCCTGCCCTTCCTCATCGCGCACGCGCACGTCGATGCGCAGCAGTTCGGGATCCTCGGTGGCGACGATCGCGCGGGTCCACTGCCAGCGACGGCCGCCCAGATCAGATGCGCCGGTGGTCTCGCCTTCCCCCAGCGCCGGGGCGACGGCCGCCTCGACGGCGACATTCTCGGCGACCATGCCGCCGAGGGTGCGGGTCTCCACGCGCTGGGCCGAGCGGGTGCTTTCACCGGACAGGTTCAGCAAGGCCATCGCGGCCAGGCTGAACACCGCCAGGGCCACAAGCATCTCGACCAGGGTGAAGCCGCCGCGCTCAGCCATCGACGCGCACCTCGCCGGCGCCGTCGACCGAGATGGTCCGGCTGCGCCCTTCGCGGGCGAGGGTCAGGGTCGCGGGATCGGCCACGCCGGACGGATCAAACACGACGCGCACCGCGGGATCGGCGGGCGACACGGTCGCGCCCTCGCTCCAGTCCTCGGCCCGGAACGGACCTTCGCCCAGCGGCGTCCACTGCAGGCCGTCGAAGGTCGAGAAGGCATAACCGTTCGCACTCGCCTCCACGGCGACGGAGCGGTTGGTCAGGATGGCTTCCTCGCGCGCACGGACCAGCCGGGCGGCGAACCGCTCGGCCTCGGTCGCCACCGCCGGCCTGGGGTCCGGCAGGGTCAGGACCACAGCCCCCGCCGCCAGTCCGATGATGGCCACGACCATCAGCAGCTCGACGAGCGTAAAGCCCTGACGGGTCTTACCGCCAGTTGCCGATGTCGGCGTCATTGCCCTCGCCCCCCTCGCGGCCGTCGGCGCCGAACGACCAGACGTCGAAGGCGCCGCCGTGACGGCTCTGGCGGCTGAACTGATAGTCCGCGCCCCACGGATCCTGCGGCAGGCGACGGATGTAGCCGCCCTGACGATAGCGTTCCGGATTGGCCAGACCGGCCGGCGCGGTCACCAGCGCGTCGAGGCTGTCCGGGAAAGCCAGGTTGTCGAGGCGGTAGGTCTCGATGGCCTGTTCCAGGGTGGCGATATCCGCCCGCGCCTTGCCGACCATGGCCTTGTCCTGGCTCGGCAGGACATTGATCACCACCACCGTGGCCAGCAGGCCGATGATCACGATGACCACCATCAGCTCGACCAAGGTAAAACCGGAACGCTTGCGCCGCTGTTCGATTTTCGTCTCAGATTCAGTCATCTCGAAGCTACTCCTCAACCCATAGCGAGGGTGTTGATCTGCAGGATGGGCAGCAGGATCGACAGTACGATCACCGCCACGACACCGCCCATGACCACGATGATCGCCGGCTCCAGCAGGCTCAGCATCACGGCGGTGAAGGTGGAGAACTCGCGCTCCAGATAGTCGGCGGCGCGTTCCATCATCGGCTCCAGCCGCCCGCTGCTTTCGCCCGAGGCGGTCATGTAGACGAGGATCGGCGGGAAGACGTCGGCGCGGCGCATGGCGGCGGACAGCCCCCCGCCCTCGCGCACCGCCTCGGCCATGGTCTCGGTCGCCTGACGCAGGCGGCGGTTCGACACGGTGCGGGCGGTGATGGTCAGTCCCTCAAGCACCGGCAGGCCGGAGGTCAGCATGGTGGACAGGGTCCGCGCCATCTTGGCCCCGTGCAGGTCGCGGGTCAGCCGGCCGATCAGGGGCAGCTTCAGCAGCAGGCTGTCGGCCTTCAGCCGGATCGCCGGATTGCGCAGGGCGACGGCGCCCAGCACGACCGTCAGCGCCAGCAGCAGGATCATCAGCCAGCCCCAGTCGCGCATGCCGTTGGACACGCCGATCACCACCCGCGTCAGCAGGGGCAGGGTCTGGTTCATGCTGTCGAACTGGTCGACCACCTTCGGAACGACGAAGGCCATCAGGGCGATGATGACGCCCAGCGCCACCACGGCCAGCACGGCCGGATAGACCAGCGCCGTGATCACCTTGCCGCGCACCTGCTGGTCGCGTTCAAGGCCGTCCGCGAGCCGCTCCAGAATGGGCTGCAGCGCGCCCGACTGCTCGCCTGCGGAGACCATGGCGCGATACAACGGCGGGAAGGCCTGTCCCTGCAGGCCCATGGCGTCCGACAGGCGGCGCCCCTCCAGCACGCCCGCGTGGACGCCTTCCAGTACCCGGCGCACGGCGGGGCGATCGGCCTGCAGGGCGATGGTGCGCAGGGCCTCCTCCAGCGGGCTGACCGAGACAAGGGTCGCCAGCTGACGCGTGGTCAGGGCCAGAGTGCGGGCGTCCAGCTTCGCGCCCTTCGCTGACGGCGCAGCAGTGCGGGCGGCGCCGGTTCGCGCGGGCAGGATCTCCAGCGGCATCAGCCGCCGCTTGCCCAGCGCCGCGTGCGCGGCGGCCTCGTCCGCGGCGATTACCGCACCGGAGACCGTGCGTCCGCCCGCGTCCACCGCCACATAGTCGAAGCTCGCCATCAGGCCGCTACCTCGCCGGCGACCGGCTCATGCGCCTCGCTGGTCTCCTGACGGGTGACGCGCACCGCTTCCTCGACCGAGGTGACGCCGGACAGGACCAGATCGCGCGCCCGCTGGCTCAGCGTCCCGGCGGTGGCGAAGGCGGCGGCGGCGATGGCCTCCTCCCCCGCTTCCGACGCGATCAGACGGCGCACGGCGTCATCGACGCGGATGGTCTCATACAGGCCGACCCGGCCGACATAGCCGGTGTTCTGGCAGTGGGGGCAGCCGTGGGGCCGCCAGACAATGTCGCCCTTCTTGATCCCGGCCAGTTTCGCGGTCGCCTTGTCGGCGGGCTCGGCGGTGCGGCACTCGCTGCACAGGCGGCGCACCAGCCGCTGGGCCACGATCAGCCGCAGGGTCGAGGCCAGCAGGAAGGGCTCGATCCCCATGTCGCGCAGACGGGTGATCGCTCCGACCGCGTCATTGGTGTGGACGGTCGACAGCACCAGATGGCCGGTCAGCGAGGCCTGGACGGCGATCCCCGCCGTCTCCACGTCGCGGATTTCCCCGACCATGACCACGTCCGGGTCCTGACGCAGGATGGCCCGCAGTCCCGCGGCGAAGGTCATGCCGACTTTGGTGTTCACCTGCGTCTGGCCGATGCCGTCGATGGCGTATTCGACCGGGTCCTCGACCGTCAGGATGTTGCGCGTGGCGTCGTTCAGCAGGCTGAGGCCCGCATATAGCGAGGTCGTCTTGCCCGAGCCGGTCGGCCCGGTGACCAGGATGATGCCGTTCGGCTCCTTCAGCGCGGCGCGGAAAGCCTCCAGCGCGTCCGGGGCCATGCCCAGCTGCTCCAGCGACAGCCCCGCCTGATCCTTGTCGAGGATGCGCAGCACGACCCGTTCACCCGCCCGCGACGGCAGGGTCGAGACCCGCACGTCCAGCGTTTTGCCGCCCAGCGCCAGCGGAATGCGCCCGTCCTGCGGCACCCGCTTCTCGGCGATATCCAGCCGCGCCATGACCTTGATCCGCGAGACCAGCAGCGGGGTGATGCGCGGGCTCAGCGTCAGGGCCTCGCGCAGCACGCCGTCCACCCGCATCCGCACGATCAGGGCGCTCTCGAACGGCTCGAGGTGAATGTCGGAAGCCCCGGTGCGCACGGCCTCGGCGATCACGCCGTTGATCAGGCGGATGACAGGCGCATCATCGGCGGTGTCCAGAAGGTCGGCGGCGGCGGGAATATCGTCGATCAGACCGTCCAGCCCGCCGGGCATGGCCAGATCATCGCCGTCGGCGGCGTTCAGGTGGTCGCCCGCATAGACTTCCGACAACTGCCGATCAAAGGCCGCCTGCGACAGGGGCTCGATCCGCAAGGGGCGGCCCAGCGCGCGCCGGGTCTCGATCAGCGCCGACGGGTCCGCGCCCTCGCGCAGGCCGACGACCGCGATCTCGCCCGCATCGAGCAGGATCACGCCGTGCCGCTTGGCGAAGCCGTAGGGCAGCGTCGGATTGACCAGGGTGATCACCGGATCACTCCTGCGGCGCGATGGCGGGCGCCGCCGGCGGCAGCGGCGTGATCACCACCTCGCCCGGCACCAGCGACGGCGACGGCGCGACCGGCGGCTGGGCGCGCATATAGTCGCGCAGCATCTCGTCCAGGCTGGGCTCACGCGTCGGATCGTTGGCCAGCTGCTGGTTGCGCATATAGCCCCAGCGATCCGCGGCCAGCTGCTGGGCGTCGGCGGTCGAGCGCACGATGGTCGGACGCAGGAAGACCATCAGATTGGTGCGTCCGCGCTGGTTGCTGGTCGAGCGGAACAGGCCGCCGATGACCGGCATGTCGCCGAGCCCCGGCACCTTGTCGACGGCCAGACGGTCGTTCTGGTCCAGCAGGCCGCCGGCCACGGCGATGTCGCCGTCATCGACCACCAGCGTGGTCTCCAGCTCGCGCTTGTTCAGCACCAGATCGTTGCTGGAGGCGGTCAGCACCCCGTTGATGCTCGACACCTCCTGTCGCAGGTGCAGGGTGATCGAGCCGCCCGCGTTGATCTGCGGCCGGACCACCAGTTTCACGCCCACGTCCTGCCGCTGGGTCGTGCGGAAGGGATTGGAGTTGCCGTCCAGCAGGGCCTCGCCGGTGGTGATCGGCACCTCCTGACCCACGAGGATGGTCGCTTCCTCATTGTCGAGGGTCATCAGGGACGGGGTCTGCAGCAGGTTGGAGCCGCTGTCCGTCTTGGCCGCATTGATGATGAAGCCGAACAGGCCGTCCCCGATGGTCCCGCCTCCGCCGCCGACGAAGCCGTTGGCGCCGAGCAGGGAGTTGAGGGCGAGGTTCTGCAGCTGCTCGCGCAGTGGATCGTCCTCATCCAGCTGGCTGGCCGCCGCGCCGCCGACGATGGGCAGCAGGGGCGTGGCGCTGTTGCTGTAGTTGGTCAGGCCGATCGGCGCGCCGTCCTCCCCGGCCAGCAGCCACTGAACGCCCAGCTCGCGCACGGCGGTATCGCTGAGTTCGACCACCACAGCCTCGATCAGCACCTGCTGGCGGCGCTGGTCCAGTTGGCGGATCACCTCGGCCAGCATGCGTTGGGTGTCGGCCGACGCGGAAATGACCAGGGCGTTGGCGCCGGGGAAGCGGGCGATGGTGGCGCGCTGGCCGGGCGCGGCGGGCGCCACGGCCGAAGCGCTGGCGACAGCCGCCGCGCCCTCGCCGCCCGTCGTCGCAGCCGGGGTCGCATTGGCCTGCGCCGGCGTAATGGGCTGGCCGACGATCTGCTGCAGCACCGGCAGGAGTTGCTCGGCGTTGGCGTGCTGCAGGAAGATGACCTGCACATCGTCAGCCGAGCGGGCGCGACGGTCGAGATCCTCGACCAGCGGACGCACCCGGGCGACCGCGGCGGGGTCGCCCCGCAGGACGATGGAATTGGAGCTGTCGACCGGCGTCACCGACACCATCCCCTGCCCCGGCTGGCCGCCCGGCGGCGTCAGGACCGACTGCAGGACGGCGGCGATCTCGCGCGCCGAGGAGTTCTCCAGCGTCACGACCTCGAAACTGGACCGGTCCACGTCGATACGGGCGACCAGCGCCCGGATACGCGACAGGTTGTCGGCGAAATCGGCGACGACGACGCTGTTGCCGCCCGGATTGGCCAGCACCTGCCCCTGCGCGCCGACGAGCGGGCGAATGGTCTCGGCGGCCGAGGCGGCGTCGATGTTACGCAGTTGGAAGACTTCGGTGGTGAAGCGTTCGCCGCCCACCGTGGTCGGCCCCTGCGCCGCGCCCTGCGCCGGGCTGATGCGATAGGCGCCCGAGCCGGTCTGGGTGACGACCAGACCGTTGGCCCGCAGGGTCGACAGGAAGACCTCGAACAGCTCCGAGCGGGACAGCGGGCGCTCGCTGGTGACCGTCACCGTGCCGGTCACCGCCGGGTCGACGATGAAGGTCCGACCAGTCATCCGGGCCACGTCCTGGATGAAGGCGCGGATGTCGGCGCCCTGCACGTTCAGGGTCTGGCGCGCACTGGCCTGGGCCAGCGCCGGCGCGGCGGCCAGCGGCCCCTGGGCGATCATCAGTCCGGCCAGAACGGCGCAGACGGCGTTGCGGCTGATGCGGGTCACCGGGCGGTCCTTATGGTGGTGGTGCGCGCCTGCCCGCCCCGCTCGAAGCGGATTTCGGCGGAGGGCGCGGTCGCGAGATTGCGGCGCAGATCGGCGATCCGACCGGCGCTGTTCAGTTCGATGCCGTTGACGGCCAGGATGACGTCCCCCGCCTGCAGGCCCGCGGCGCTGAGGGCCGGCGCCTCGCCGGACGCATTGACGGTGAAGCCGTTCACGGCCAGCCCGCGCATCCGGGGGCGCAGCGAGGCCTGCCCCATCAACTGGGCCGGATCGACGACGGCGACGGCGGGAGCCGGCGCGGGTGCTGATGCGGGCGCGGGCGGGGCCACGACCTGATCGCCGGTCGGCGGCGGCGGAGGCGGCGCAGCGCCCATGGGAGCGTCCGCGAAAATCATGCGGCTCAGGGCGCCGTTGCGCGACAGGACGACATGATCCGGCCCGACCGACTGCAGGGTCAGACCCGGCTCGACCTCCTCGCCGACCCCGACCGAGACCTGACGTCCGTCCGCCATCCCGATGATGGCCGAGCCGCCGCCGACGCCATCGGCGCGAATGCCGAACAGCCGCATCTGGCTGCTGCCCGTCGCGGTGTCCTCGGCCATGCTCGACTGGCCGCCGGTGCGGAAGAAGGCGTCGAAGCGCTGGAAGATGGAGGTGTCGGCGGGACGGCTCGCGACGGGCGCATCGACGGAAACGGATGCGGACGGCTGGACGAACAGCCAGACCAGACGCCCGCCCTGAACCAGCAGGACCGCGACCAGCACGCCTTCAAGGAAGGGCCGCAGCCGGACGGGCCGGGACGCCACGTCCTGCGCGAAGGCGCGGGCGGACGAAGTCCAGTTGCGAAGAACAGCCATCACGGAAGGACGCCCGAAAAGGGCCCCGACGGCCCGAAAACGTCCCTAGACCAATCGTCCGGGTTCGGGCTTCACGGCTAAATGAAGACCCCGAGAACCAAGCGTGACAAACCCGCCGCCTGCGGACAGGTTGTCATGGAAGCGCAGCAAAGAAAAAGGACCGACTCCGGATGGAGTCGGTCCCATTCTGTCGTCAGGATCAGAAGCGGGCGGTCAGGCTGACCGAGCCGCTGGTGCCCAGGTCGTAGCCGTTGATGATCACCCGGTTGCCGCCCTGCTCCTGGTATTCCAGGAACTCCTCGCCCAGCAGGTTGCGCAGCTGGACGGCGAAGCCGTACTCGCGACCCGCATAGTCGAAGTCCTTGCGGAAGACGAAGTCGAGCGAGATGCCCGGCTCCTGGATCAGGTCCGGCTCGCCCGGACGGCCGCGGGCCGAGGTGCGCTCCGACACATAGTTGGCGATCAGGGTCGCCTGCGAGCGCGCGGTGTCGTCTTCCCAGCCCAGTTGCACGTTGGCGACGTGCTCGGACTGGCCCTGCAGACGGCTGCCGTCGATCACGTAGAACGAAGCGGGCTGGGCCACGCCGAGGCTGTTCTGGGTGATGACGGTGTCACCGTCCTTCACGTTCACCTCGGAGTCCGACCAGGTGTAGTTGGCCTGGACCAGCCAGCGCTTGTTGGCGATGAAGTCCATGTCCGAGCCGAACTCGAAATACTTCTTCGCCTCGATCTCGGCGCCCATGATCGTGGCGTTCGGCGCGTTGAGGAAGGTCTGCGAGATCGACGAGCCCTGATCGATGACGCTCGACTCGATGGGCTTGTCGAGGTCCTTGTAGAAGACGCCGGCGGTCACGAACTGGTCGCGGGCGAAATACCATTCCCAGCGCGCATCCAGGTTCAGGATCTCGGTATCGACCAGGTAGGGGTTGCCGATGAAGGTTCGGTCGCTTTCGACATCCGTGTACTGCTGCGGAGCCAGCTCACGGAACTGCGGACGGCCGATGGTCTTCGAGGCGCCGAAGCGAAGCTGCATGTCCTCGGCGAAGTTCCAGGTGATGGTTCCGGCCGGAAGGACGTAGTTCTCGTCGATCTCGGTGGGCAGGAAGCCGGTCGTGCCGCCGAACAGATCGCGCGGGGTGACCGTTTGCTCGCCCTGCTCGAAGCGGACGCCGAGGTTCAGGTTCACCAGCGGAATGACTTCCGCCGCGACCTGCGCATAGGCGGCCATGGTCTTCAGCTGACCGTCGAAGGCCGCCGCGCCGTTGGTGCCGGTGATTTCCTCCAGCTGGAGGTACGGCCCGATGTTGATGTCCGAGAACAGGTAGTCGACACGCGACTCCAGCTGGTCCGCGCTCAAACCGTTCGGAGCGATGAAGCGCAGGGTGCGCTGCTCGGACTCGCGGTTGTTGTCCGAGTAGGCGACGCCGACCGAGAAGACGGCCTCACGCGCATCCGACAGCGGCAGGGTGTAGTGCAGATCCGCGCCGGCCGAGACGATGTCGTCGTCCAGTTCGCTGAACGAGATCGCATTGGTCTCGATATCGTGGATCCAGTCGCCGGCCACGTTCTGGCCATAGCCGAAGCGGGTCTCATACGGCGCATCGCGCGACGTCAGGGCGTAGCCCGCACGCCAGTCGAACTCCCACTCGCCGGTGGCGCCGAAGCTGTGCTCGCCGGTCAGCTGCGTCGAGTACAGTTGGCGAACGAACCACTCGGTGTTGTCGGTGCGACGCTGGCCGCCCGAGGCGTCGTCGAAGCCGGCCTCCGAACGGGCTTCCTTCGTGACATTGCGGACGTAGAGGTTGGTCCACTTCAGCGTGCTGGTGTCGCTGGTCAGGCTCAGGGCGCCGAGGAAGTTCAGCGTCAGGTCGTTCTGGTTCGACTGGAACGCATAGTCGTTGGCGGTCACGAACTGGCCGGCGTCGAGACGACCCGACTGACGGATCCCGTTGCGACCGGTCCAGCTGTTGTCATAGGAGGCGACGAAGACGCCGCCCAGGGTGCCGAAGCTGGTCTCGGTGCTGGTGCCGCCGGTGAAGCGCAGGCCGAAGTTGGCGGGCGTGGTCTCGCGCTGCAACAGACGCAGCGGCGCGTTGACCAGCGACTGGCCCATCTGGCGCAACTGGCTGGCGCTGAAGTTGCCGGCGGAAATCCGCTGGCCGGTGGCGAAGCCCAGCTGGAGCGGACCCGGCACGTCGCGGGTGCCGTCGTCGAAGCTGGTGAAGTCCGTCCGCGAACCGAAATAGATCAGCGCGTCCTTGCCCGAGGTCTCGGTGTTGCCGCTGACCGAGGCCTGCATGCTGAAGAACGGCTCGGCCGGGGTATCGATCGTCTGCAGATCGACCACACCGCCGCCGAACTCGCCCGGATAGGCGACCGAATAGGTCTTCTGGACGGTCAAGCCGGACAGGATTTCCGACGGGAAGAGGTCCAGCGGAACGACGCGTTGCAGCGGCTCCGGGCTGGGCAGAGGCGAACCGTTCAGCAGGGCCGACGAATAGCGCTCGCCGAGACCGCGCACGTAGATGAAGCGGCCCTCAACGACCGACAGGCCCGTCACGCGGGCCAGGGCGCCGGCGGCGTCGGCGTCACCGGTGCGCTCCAGATCCTCGGCGGTGAGGAAGGCGGCGACCTCCGGGCTTTCGCGGTTGGGCTGGGGAATATAGCGGCCGAGGACGACGACTTCGCCCAGCTCGGCGCCCTGATCCACCTGCGGCTCGGCCTGCTGGGCCGGCGTCTGAGTGGTCGGCGCGGTCTGGGCCAGGGCGACGCCCGGCGCGACCATGGCGGTGGTGGCGAGCAGCAGCCCGCCGAGGGAGAGTTTCACGGTCTTCATGGTCTGCGCCTCGAAGGAATCAACGGAAGGGATCGGCGATGCGGGCGGCGACCCGAAAGTCGCCGCCCGCTCCTCCGTCATCAGCAGCTCGAACCGGCCTGCAGGCCGCACGTCCAGCCGGTGAACCAGGTGTCGGCGGCGTTCTGCACGGCGCCGATGTAGGTCACGTTCTGGAACCAGCTGTAGACCGCCGGGGCGTTAGTCACCGGCACGGCGCTCTCGTTCGTGCCGTTGATGAAGGCGAGGCTCTGGGCCTGCAGGGTGGCGCCGGCCGGAGCCGTCATGGTCGACGTGCCGGCAGCAGTGTTGTTGATGTTGGTCGCGGTGATGAACACCGCCTCGGTCGCCGCGGCGTTGACGTTCGAGTCGTTCTCGTACGGACGCGAGCAGGCGAAGTAGACCGAGCGGAAGACCGGGTTGTTGGCGACGGTCTGGGCGTCGTCGATGTCCAGGCAGGCCGCGGCCGAAGTCGACGGATTGGTGACCACCGAGTTGATGATTGTCGGGTTCACGCCGGTGTTCAGCGTCAGCACGGCGTCAGCGGCCACGGCGGCGTTGCGGCCGACGATGGTCCAGTTCGAAACGCGCGGGCGGGTGTAGTAGGTGGTGCCCGACGGAGCGGCCGACCACTCGAAGCCGCGGCTGCCGTTGGTCACGGCCGTCGCGCGCTGGGTGATGATGCCGAACTGGGCGCCGCCCTGCCAGCCGGTGTCGACGTCGAAGCCGTCGTCGTCGGCGCCGTTGATGACGATGTGGCGCAGGTTGACGGTGCCGCCGAAGATTTCGATGCCGTCGTCCGAGCTGTTGTAGGCCTGGATGTATTCAACCGTGGTGCCGGTGCCGACGCCGGCCAGGGTCAGGGCCTGCAGCTCGTTGTTCGGCGAGATTTCGAAGCCCGAGTAGCGGATCTGGACGTAACGCAGGCGGCCCGAGCTGTCGCCGGCGGTGTTGCCGCCGTAGTTGGCGCTGGTGCCTTCGATCTGGCCGACGCAGGCCACGTTCGGAGCCGTGACGCCCACCGGGCAGACGGCCGTCGGCGCGCGGCCGGCGAGGACGACGCCGCCCCACTGCCCCTGCGAGCTCTCGGTCGTGGTGCCGTCGATGTTGGCGCGGCTGGTGAAGATGATCGGGTTGGTCGCGGTGCCTTCAGCGAAGATCTGCGAGCCGCGGTTGACCAGCAGGTAGTCCGAGCCGGCCGAGCCGTACAGGCGGACGCCCGCTTCGATGGTCAGGATGCCTTGCTGGCTGCCGGCGACCGGAGCCGAAGGATCGGCGCCCATGTCGGTGCCGACCTGGGTGCGGTTCGAGATGGCGTAGACGGTCCCGGCGCGCAGCGGAACGGTCAGGTTGCCGGTGATGGTGGTCGGCAGCTGGCAGGCGCGCAGGGTGCCGTTGGCGACGACGCCGACGTTGGCGAAGCCGGTCGGGCAGTCAGCAGCCGGGGTGCCCGGCGTGACCGGCGGGGTGACCGGAGGCGTGGTGGGGCCGGTGCCGCCGCCGAAGTCGCCTTCGCCCGGCGAGGCCACTTCAGACGAGCCGCAGGCCGCCAGAGCGAGAGCGCTGGCCGACAGGGCCAGGAGCGTGGTCAGTTTGAAGCCGTTCATCGTTTTCACCGTGTCTGGTCCGAAGGAACTCACGGCAGGTGAGACCGAACGCCCATGCGCCCGATCGTGACGAAGCCCGTCCCCCGCCTGCCCTGCCCGTGGTTAGAAGCCGGATATGACAGCGGGGCCGCTGGAGCGTGACGGTTCCGGCGCGCTTACATGAAGATGTCGTATCGCCTTGATGAAAGACGATCCCGACACCCCATTTTCGTCACAAAGCGCCTCGGGCCTTTGGTCTTGCCGTGACGGGACCAGCCGCCTATCCGACCCTGAAACCACGCGTGGGAGGCGTCGTGAGCAACACCACTGTCACAGTCGCCTTCGCCATCGCCGGGGCGCTGGCCGGCCCTCTTTTGGCCCTCATCAGCCTGCGCCTGCCCGAGGCCGGAGCGGCCCCGCGCCCTCATGCGCCGATCCGCTACGCCGCGTTCGCCCTCGCCGGCGCGGGGATCGGATGCTGGGCCGCGCTCTCGCAGATGACGGTTTCGGCCGCCCTGCTGACTGCGGTCCTCGGCTGGCTGCTCCTGCTGATTGCGGTGGTGGACGCCGAGCATTTCTGGCTGCCGGATCAACTGACGCTGCCGCTGGGGGCCGCCGGGATCGGCGCCGCCATCCTGCCGAACGGAACGGGATTGCTGAACGCCGCCATCGGCGCCGCCGTCGGCTTCGCCGCCCTGTGGCTGCTGGCCTTCGCCTACCGAAGACTGAGGGGCCGTGACGGCCTTGGCGGCGGCGACCCCTTCCTTCTGGCGGCGGGCGGCGCCTGGGTCGGCTGGATGGGCCTGCCGTCGGTCCTGCTCTGGGCCGCGGCCTCGGGGCTCAGCCTCGTCGCGGCGCGCCTGTTGCTGAAGACGCCGCTGCGGGGCGACGACCGGCTGGCCTTCGGCGTCTTTCTGGCCATCGGCATCTGGATGACCTGGATCTTCGGCCCTCTGGGCGTCGGTCGATGAGCCGCCTCGACGCCGCCACGGCCTCGCGATTCGCCCAGATCGCCCTGGGCCACATCACCCGGGAATATCCCAACCGGCTGGACCACGTCCTGACCGGGCGGCGCGATCTGAAATCGCCCCGCGACCTGCACCCCATCTTCTTCGGCAGCTACGACTGGCACTCCTGCGTCCACGGCTGGTGGACCCTGTTCACCCTGCAGCGCCTCTATCCGGACAACCCCGAGACGCCGCGCATCTGGGCGCTGGCCAATGAGTTGTTCACCCCGGAGAACGTGGCTGCCGAGGTCGCCTATCTGGAACAGCCGTCCAGTCGCGGCTTTGAGCGCCCCTACGGCTGGGCCTGGTTGCTGATGCTGGCCGCGGAGATGGATCGGCACGACAGCGAGGACGGGCGGCGCCGCGCCGCGACCCTGCGCCCCCTGGCCCGCGCCATCGCCGATCGCTTCCACGCCTTCCTGCCGCTGGCTCCCTATCCGGTCCGGGCGGGAACCCACTACAACACCGCCTTCGCCCTGCGCCTGACGCTGGACTGGGCCGAGGCGAACGATCCGGTGCTGGCCGCCCTGTGTCGCGACAAGGCGCTGCTCTGGCACGCCGAGGATCGGGATTGTCAGGCCTGGGAGCCGTCGCAGGACGACTTCCTGTCCCCCGCCCTGATGGAAGCGGCCCTGATGCGCCGCTTCCTGCACGCGCACGACTTCCAGGACTGGTTCAGGATCTTCCTGCCCCGGCTGGGCTCGCAAAAGCCGGCGACGCTGTTCACGCCTGCCCGGGTCACCGACCGTTCGGACGGCAAGATCGCCCACCTCGACGGCCTGAACCTGAGCCGGGCCTGGTGCTGGCGGGAGATCGCCTCCGCCCTGCCCGAAGGCGACATCCGCGCCGTGATCGCCCGCAAGGCCGCCGCGGCCCATCTGGACGCCGCCCTGCCCCATGTCGCGGGCGACTATATGGGGGAGCACTGGCTGGCCAGCTTCGCCCTCCTGGCCTTGCTGGCCGACTGAAACGAAAAAGGCCCCGACGTTTCCGCCGGGGCCTTCCGTTCCAGGATTTCAGCGCGATCAGACCAGTCGGCTCTGCACCAGCGCCGCCTCGATGAAGCCGGCGAACAGGGGGTGCGGGGCGAACGGCCGGCTCTTCAGCTCCGGATGGTATTGCACGCCGATGAACCAAGGGTGGTCCGGACGCTCGACGGTCTCGGGCAGGACGCCGTCCGGCGACAGGCCGGCGAAGATCAGGCCGCCCTTATCCTCGATGGCCTCGCGGTAGTTGATGTTCACCTCATAGCGGTGGCGGTGCCGTTCGCTGATGTCGGTCGCGCCGTACATCTCCGCGATCCTGGACCCGGCCTTCAGCGTCGAATCATAGGCGCCCAGACGCATGGTGCCGCCCAGATCGCCGCCTTGCTGACGCAGCACCCGCTGGTTGCCCTGGGTCCATTCGGTCATCAGGCCGACCACCGGCTCGCTGGTCGGGCCGAACTCGGTCGAGGACGCCTTGGGGAAACCAGCCAGGTTCCGGGCCGCCTCGATCACCGCCATCTGCATGCCGAAGCAGATGCCGAAATACGGGATGCGATTCTCGCGGGCGAAGCGGGCCGCCTCGATCTTGCCTTCCGAGCCGCGCTCGCCGAAGCCGCCCGGCACCAGAATGGCGTGGGCGTTCTGCAGGCGGGCGTTGCAGGCGTCGCGGTCGCCCTCGAAAGTCTCGGCCTCGACCCAGTCGATGTTGACCTTGACCCGATTGGCCACACCGCCGTGGTGCAGGGCCTCGATCAGGGATTTGTAGGCGTCCTTGAGGACCGTGTACTTGCCGACCACGGCCACGGTGACCTCGCCGTCCGGATTCAGGCGGCGGTCGACGATGTCGGTCCAGCGCGACAGGTCCGGCGCCGGCGCGTCGGTCATGCCGAAGTGGGCGAGCACCTCGGTGTCCAGCCCCTCGCGGTGATAATCCAGCGGCACGGCGTAGATGTCGGCCGAATCCATCGCCTGGATGACGCCGCTTTCGCGCACGTTGCAGAACAGGCCGATCTTGCGCTTCTCGTCGGCCGGGATCGGCTGTTCGCAGCGGCACAGCAGGATGTCCGGCTGGATGCCGATGGAGCGCAGCTCCTTCACCGAGTGCTGGGTCGGCTTGGTCTTCATCTCGCCGGCCGTCTTGATGAACGGCAGCAGGGTCAGGTGGACGAAGCAGCTCTGGCCGCGGGGCAGGTCCTGGCCCAGCTGGCGGATCGCCTCGAAGAACGGCAGGCCTTCGATGTCGCCGACCGTGCCGCCGATCTCGACCAGCACGAAGTCCACGTCCTCGCCGTCATCGGTCAGGGCCTGGCTGAGGCAGAAGGATTTGATCTGGTCGGTGACGTGCGGGATCACCTGCACCGTCGCGCCCAGATAGTCGCCGCGACGCTCCTTCTCGAGGATGGTCGAATAGATGCGGCCGGTGGTGATGTTGTCCGACTTGGCCGCCGAGACGCCGGTGAAGCGTTCGTAGTGGCCCAGGTCGAGATCGGTCTCGGCCCCGTCGTCGGTCACGAAGACCTCGCCGTGCTGATACGGGCTCATCGTGCCCGGATCGACGTTCAGATAGGGGTCGAGCTTACGAAGGCGAACCTTGTAGCCGCGCGCTTGCAGAAGCGCGCCGAGAGCGGCGGAAGCGAGGCCTTTTCCCAATGAGGAAACCACGCCGCCAGTGATGAACACGTAACGGGCCATGGGAGATCACCTTACCGCCGATTCGGGCGGACAGTTCTGGAGACTTTGAGGGCGGGAGAGGAAGGCGGGGATAAAGTCCCCGCACATCCTTATTGAGCCGGAGCGGGCTGGGCCGGGGTCGAGTTCAGGCTCGACTCCAGATCCTGCAGCGACGGCGCGGTCGGTTGGGCCGGAGCGGCCGGGTCCGCGGTCGGCGCCTGCTGTTGTTGCTGGGCGGACGGCGGCGGCGTGGCCAGATCACCGATCGAGTCGGCATCGACGATCGATCGGTTGGACCGCTCGACATTGCCCAGGATCGTCAGCGACAGGGCGCAGATGAAGAACAGCGAGGCCAGCACCCAGGTCGTCTTGGTCAGCAGATTGCCTGCCCCACGCGCGCTCATGAAGTTCGAGGGACCACCGCCCATGCCCAGCGCGCCGCCTTCGGAGCGCTGGAGCAGCACGACCGCGGCCAGCGCGATCGAGACGAGGATCATGGCGACGAGGAGAATGATCTGGAGCATGACGGCCGATATGTGTGGCGCACCCGCGCCGATCAAGCGGCGGCGTCTATCACCAAGGAGAAGACTAGGGAATAGGCAGACCGATCAGACGGCCCGGATGATGCCGAGGAAATCCGCCGCCTTCAGCGAGGCGCCGCCGACGAGGGCGCCGCCGACCTCGGGGGTCGACAGGATGTCGCGGGCGTTGTCCGGCTTGACCGAGCCGCCGTACAGGATCGGTTGCTCCGCCACGCCGAGCCCCAGACGCTCGATCATCGCGGCGCGGACAGCGCGATGCACCTCCTCGATCTGCTCCAGCGTCGGCGTCAGGCCGGTGCCGATGGCCCAGACCGGCTCATAGGCGACAGCGAAGGCCTGCCCGGCCAGGGCCAGCGGCAGGGAATGGATGACCTGATCGCGCACGACCTCGACGGCCCGCCCCGCTTCACGCTCCTGAAGCGTCTCGCCGACACAGATGATCGGCGACAGACCCGCGGCCAGCGCCGCCTCGGCCTTGGCGAGAACCAGCGCATCGGTCTCGCCATAGCCCTGACGACGCTCGGAGTGGCCCAGGATCGCCAGGGTGGCGCCTGCGTCCTTAAGCATCGCCGCCGACACATCGCCGGTATAGGCGCCCGAGGTCTCGGCGCGGCAGTCCTGCCCGCCCACTTCGATCGCTCCGTCACCGGCGGCGCGCGCCAGACGTTCGACCAGGGTGGCCGGCGGGCACAGGGCCACCCGGCAGTTCGCAGGTTCGGATTTCAGGGCGGCGTCCAGCGCCTCCACCTCGGCCAGGCTCGCGCCCAGCCCGTTCATTTTCCAATTGCCGGCGATCAGCTTCACGGATTGTTTCATCCGCTCTCTCTAGGCGGCGTCGCGTCGCAAGCCAAGCCGCCGACAAAAGGAAGCGGCGCCATCGTCTTGCCGTGCTGGCCTTTCACGCCCTATAGGCCGAGGCGGCCCACTTCGCCGCCCTTCCGTCAGGATCGACCATGCTCACCGCCACCCGCAAATTCGCCAAGTCCAAATGGGCTATCGGTCTGTTTGTCTTTCTGGCCCTGGGCCTTCTGGTCACCGGCGGCGCACAGATGGGCGATTTCTTCGGCAGCTTTGGTCCCAAGCATGTGATCAGCGCCGGCAACCGCAGCGTGGACGCCGCCCAGTTCCGCGCCGACATGGACGCCGAGCGCCAGCGCACGCAGGAACAGGCCGGGCGTCCGGTCAGCTTCGAGGATCTGGTGGCCGGCGGCCGCCTGACCTCCGCCCTGGACCAGCAGGCCAATGTCTACGGCTTCATGGCCTGGGCATGGGACGCGGGCATTCGTCCGGGCAAGGAACTGGCCCTGCGCCAGATTCGCCAGATCCCGGCCTTCTTCGATCAGGTCAGCGGCCGCTTCGATGAAGCCCAGTACGAAACCACCCTGCAGCGCGCCAACCTGACCCGCGAGCGTTTCGAACAGGAAACCCAGGACCAGATCGTCCTGCGTCACTACGGCACCGCCATTCAGGCCGGCCTGCGCCTGCCCCGCATCTACGGCGCCGTTGTCGCCAACCAGGTCGGCCAGACCCGCGAAGGCCGCTGGTTCACCGTCACCCAAGCCATGGCCGGAACCGTCGCCGCGCCGACCGACGCCCAACTGACGACCTTCATCCAGCAGAACGCCAACGACTTCCGGGTGCCGGAACTGCGCAAGGCGACGCTGGTCGTCTTCAGCAACCCCGCTGACGGTCAGGGCGAAATCGCCGAGGCGCGGATCGAGGAGCGCTTCAACTTCCGCCGTGACGCCCTGTCGCAACCGGAGACGCGTTCGTTCGTCACCCTGACCGCGCCGAACAAGGCCGCCGCCGACCGCATCGCCGCCGCCCTGCGCGCCGGCCAGACGCCGGAAGCCGTGGCCCAGGCCAACAACATCCAGCCGGTGGTCGAAACCGACCGTCCGCGCACCGCTGTCGGCGATCCCGCCGTCGCCGCCGCCGTCTTCGGCATGACCCCGAACCAGATCTCCGATCCGATCCAGGCCCGCGTCGGCTTCGTGGTGGCCAAGCTGAACGGCGTCACCGCCGGTCGCGCCGTCACCGTCAACGACGTCCGCGCCCAGATCATCGACGAGCTGCGCGCCGAGGACATCCGCGGGGCCGTCTATGAGCGTGTGTCGGCCTATGACAAGGCGCGTCAGGCCGGCAAGACGCTGGAAGCCGCCGTCGCCGAGATCGGCGCCCGCACCCTGTCCCTGCCGGCCGTCACCCAGGACGGACGCAGCATGGAGGCGCAGGCCGGCCAGTTCCCACCCGAGGTGCTGCAGACCATGTGGCGTCTCGGCCGCAACGGTGAGAGCGAAGTCATCCAGGACAGCCAGAACGGCTACTTCGTGGTCCGCATCGACGAGATCACCCCGCCGGCCCTGCTGACCCTCGAACGGCCGGACGTGCGCGCCCAGATCGCCGCGACCTACACCGCCCGCGAGAACGCCCGTCGCCTGACCACCCTGGCCAACACCCTGTCCGCTCGCGTCCGCGGCGGCGAGGACATCGCCGCGGTCGCCAGTTCGGCCGGCGCGACGCTGGAAACCGGCGCCAATGTCAGCGCCCAGGATCAGGCGCGTGGCCGTGGCGTCATCGCCGGCCTCTTCACCAGTCCGGTGAACCAGGTCTTCTCGCAGCAGCAGACCGAGGACAGCTATGTGATCGGTCGCACGGACCGCATCACCGCCCCGGTGGCCGCCACGGCCGCCAACGCCGCCGAAGGCTTCCGGGGTCGTCTGACCAGCGAAGGCCTGAGCGCGCTCGGCGAATCGGCGATCCGCTCGGCCGCGACCAAGGTCGGCGCGACCTTCGACGAGGCTCTGGCCCGCGAGGCGCTGGGGCTCCCGGCTGAAGCCGCCGCGACGCCGGCGGGAGCTCCGGCTCCCGCGCCCGCCCCGGCGCGATGACCACGAAGGACACCGCCGCCGCGGTTCAGGCCTTCCACGACGGCTGGTCCTCGGGCCGGCCGCAGGTGGTCGTTCGTCGTCTGGTGGACGATCTGGAGACCCCGGTTTCGGCCTTCCTGAAGGTGGGCCGGGGCCGTCCCCACGCCTTCCTGCTGGAGTCGGTCGAGGGCGGCGCGGTCAACGGCCGCTATTCCATCATCACCCGCGAGCCGGACGTCGTCTGGCGCTGCCGGGACCGCAAGCCGGAACTGGCGCGCGGAGAAGCCGCCATCGCTTCGGGCGCCTACAGTCCTGACGGCGACGATCCGCTGGCCTCGCTGCGGGCCCTGATGGCCGCGTCGCGCTTCGACCTGCCGGAAGACCTGCCGCCCATGGCCGCCGGACTGTTCGGCGTGTTCGGCTATGACATGGTCCGGCTGCTCGAGCCGCTGGGCGAGCCCAATCCCGATCCGCTGAACCTGCCGGACGCGGTCCTGACCCGCCCGGCGATCGTCGGCATCTTCGATTCGGTGAAGCACGAGATCGTGCTGGTCTCGGCCGCCTATCCCGACAGCGGTCAGGACGTCAGCGCGGCCTTCGACGCCGCCGTCGCCCGGCTGGACCGGTTCGAGGCCGACCTGCGCACGCCCCTGCCCGCCCTGCCGGTCCCGTTCGAGGCGCCCGGTCCCGACTTCGCCTCCCCCGTCGACGAAGCCGCCTTCGGCCAGATGGTGGCCCGCGCCAAGGACTACATCGGCGCCGGCGACATCTTCCAGGTCGTGCTCAGCCACCGCTTCTCGGCGGATTGGGATACGGACCCGCTGGCCTTCTACCGCGCCCTGCGCCGCCAGAACCCGTCGCCCTATCTGTTCTTCCTGGACTTCGGCGACTTCCAGTTGGCGGGATCGAGCCCGGAAATCCTCGTCCGGCTGAAAGACGGTCGCGTGACCATCCGCCCGCTGGCCGGGACCCGCCCGCGCGGCGAGACGCCCGAGGCCGACAAGGCGCTGGAGGCCGAACTGCTGGCCGATCCCAAGGAGCGGGCCGAGCACCTGATGCTGCTCGATCTGGGCCGCAACGACGTGGGCCGGGTGTCCGCGCCGGGCACGGTCGAGGTCACCGAGAGCTTCGTGGTCGAGCGCTACAGCTCGGTCATGCACATCGTCTCGGACGTGCAGGGCGTGGCCGATCCCAAGCTGGATGCGGTCGACACCCTGCTGGCCGCGCTTCCGGCGGGCACCCTGTCGGGCGCGCCCAAGGTCCGGGCCATGGAGATCATCGACGAGCTGGAAGAGGTGAAGCGCGGCGTCGGCTACGGCGGCGGCGTGGGCTACATCTCGGCGGGCGGCGAGGCGGACATCTGCATCGTCCTGCGGACCGCCCTGTTCGCCGACGGCCAGATCCATGTGCAGGCGGGCGCCGGCGTGGTCGCCGACAGCGATCCGGCGGCGGAGTATGCGGAGACGAAGGCCAAGGCCCGTGCGCCCATGCGGGCCGCGGACGAGGCGTGGCGCTATCCGTTCGGCAACAGGTCCTGAGCCACCGGCGGGGCGTCCGTGAAGCGGACGCCCGGTCCGAGGATCATCACCCCGGCCATCAGGATCGCCGCCGTCGCCGCCAGGGCCGCCGCGCCCAGCGCCGACCACGGGCTGAACACCTCAACCGGCGTCGTCAGCAGCACGCGCGCCTTCTGGATCCCGTCGGCCATTCGAGCCTCCCCCGTCGAAGCGTCCCAATTCGACCCAACAAGGTTAACGCCATCTTACCGCACCCTCGGTGCTTGGCCTGACGCCCTCAACTCCCTAGAACCTGAGCCATGATCCTCGTCGTCGATAACTACGACAGCTTTACCTACAACCTCGTCCACTACCTCGCGGAGCTGGGCGCGGAGACTAGGGTCGTGCGCAATGACGACCTGACCGCCGCCGAGGCCTGGGCGCTGAAGCCCGAGGCGGTGCTGCTGTCGCCGGGCCCCTGCACGCCGAACGAGGCGGGCATCTGCCTGGCCCTGCTGGACACCGCCCCGCTGGACATGCCGATCTTCGGCGTCTGCCTGGGCCATCAGTCGATGGGACAGGCGTTCGGCGGCGACGTGATCCGCGCCAAGGCTCTGATGCACGGCAAGACCTCGCCCATCCTGCATGAGGGCAAGAGCGTCTTCCGCGGCCTGCCCTCGCCTTTCACCGCGACCCGCTACCACTCGCTGGCCGTAAAGCGGGAGACCCTCCCGGACGTGCTGGAGGTCACCGCCTGGACCGCCGATGGCGAGATCATGGGGCTGGCCCACAGGACGCGCCCGATCCACGGCGTCCAGTTCCACCCGGAATCGATCGCCACCGAGCACGGCCACGACCTGCTGGCCAACTTCCTCGACCTGGCGAACGTCCGCCGGACCGCGATGGTCTGACGTGGCGGACGTAAAGCCTCTGCTGGCGAAGCTGGTCGACGGTCAGGTGCTGTCGGACGCGGAGGCGCACGCCTTCTTCGCCGCCTGTCTGCGTGGCGAGCCGACCCCGTCGCAGGTCGCCGCCGCCGTCACCGCCCTGCGCATTCGCGGCGAGACCGTGGGCGAGATCGCGGCCTTCGCCACCGCCATGCGCGAGGCGGCCCTGACGCTGGACCATCCGTGGGAGGTGATCGACACCTGCGGCACCGGCGGCGACGGCCAGCACACCTACAACATCTCCACCGCCGCCGCTCTCGTGCTGGCGGGCGCGGGGCTGAAGGTGGCCAAGCACGGCAACCGGGCGCTCAGCTCCAAGTCCGGCTCGTCCGACGTGCTGTCGGTGCTGGGCGTCAATCTGCAGGCCACCGAGGCGCAGCAGCTGCGCGCGCTGGACCGGGCGGGCATCGCCTTCCTGTTCGCACCCACCTACCACGGCGCCATGCGTCACGTCGGACCGGTGCGGACCGAGATCGGCTTCCGCACCGTGTTCAACCTGCTGGGGCCCCTGTCCAATCCGGCGCAGGCGAAGCGTCAGGTCATGGGCGTCTATGATCCGCGCCTGCTCGAGCCGCTGGCCGAGGTGCTGGGCCGTCTGGGCGCGATCCGGGCCTGGACTGTCCACGGCCAGGGCCTCGACGAACTGACCGTCACCGGCGAGACCGAGGTGGCGGAATGGAAGGACGGTGCCGTCCGCCGCTTCACCGTCACCCCCGAGGACGCGGGCCTTTCCCGCCATGACATTTCGGCCATCCGCGGTGGCGACGCCGAAGAGAACGCCGCGGCCCTGCGCGCCCTGCTGGACGGGGCGACCGGCGCCTATCGCGACGTGGTCCTGCTGAACGCCGCCGCCGCGCTCGTGGTGGCCGACAAGGCCGCCGATCTGGCCGAAGGCGCGGTCCAGGCCGCCGCCGTCATCGACGACGGTCGTGCATCGAAGGCGCTGGCTGCGCTCGTCGAGGCCACCAACACCCCCATCAACAGCGAAGAGGAGTCGGCATGACCGATGTGCTGGAACGGATCGCCGCCTACAAGCGCGAGGACGTCGCCGCCCGGAAAGCCGCTCTCCCACAGGACGCGATCGAGGCCCGCGCGGCCCTCGCCTCCGCCCCGCGCGGCTTCCGCGCCGCGCTCGAAACCCATGTCGAGAACACCGGCCGCCCGGCCCTGATCGCCGAGATCAAGAAGGCCAGCCCGTCCAAGGGCCTGATCCGCGCCGACTTCGATCCGCCAGCCCTCGCGCAGGCCTATGAGCGCGGCGGCGCCACCTGCCTGTCCGTCCTGACCGATGGCCCCAGCTTCCAGGGCGACGACAGCTTCCTCGCCGCCGCCCGCGACACGGTCGCCCTGCCCTGCCTGCGCAAGGACTTCCTCGTCGATCCCTGGCAGGTGGCCGAGAGCCGCGCGCTGGGCGCCGACTGCATCCTGATCATCCTGGCCATGATCGACGACAAGCTGGCCGCCGAACTGCTGGCCGAGGCCGAGCGCTTCGGCATGGACGCCCTGATCGAGACCCACGACGAGGCCGAGATGGCCCGCGCCTGCAAGCTGGGCGGCGATCTGGTCGGGATCAACAACCGCTCGCTGCGCACCTTCGAGGTCGATCTGGAGACCACCGAACGCCTCGCCATGCTCAGCCCGGTGAAGGCCCTGCTGGTCGCCGAAAGCGGCATCTTCACCCCGGACGACGTCCAGCGCGTCTCGGACGCCCACGCCCAGGCCATCCTCGTCGGCGAAAGCCTGATGCGTCAGGACGACGTGGAAGCGGCGACGCGGACCTTGCTTCGGTAACCCTGCCTTAACCGGAACACCTCAGGAACAGTTTCTGGACGTTTGCGGTTTGTTCCGCTAGCGTTCTGGAAACCGGATTCGTCTCGAGGGCCGCATGCTCACCCGCAAACAGCACGAACTGCTCATGTTCATTCACGAGCGGATTCAGGAGACCGGCGTGTCTCCGTCGTTCGACGAGATGAAGGAGGCGCTGGATCTGGCGTCCAAGTCGGGCATTCACCGGCTGATCACGGCGCTGGAGGAACGCGGCTTCATCCGTCGCCTCGCCCACCGCGCCCGGGCGCTGGAAGTCACCAAGCTGCCGGAGCAGGCCACGGCCGGAGCGCCGCGCGGCCACGCGGGCTTCAAGCCCGGCGTGATCGAGGGCGGCGGTCGTCCCAAGGCCGCCGAACCGGCCAATGACACCCGCGAACTGTCCCTCATGGGCAAGATCGCGGCGGGCACGCCCATCGACGCCATCGAGCACGAGACCGCACGCTATCCGGTGCCGGAGGCCATGCTGGGCTCGGGCGAGCACTACCTGCTCGAGATCGAGGGCGACTCGATGATCGAGGCGGGCATCCTCAACGGCGACATGGTCATCATCAAATCGACCGAGAACTGCTCGTCGGGCGAGATCGTGGTGGCCCTGGTCGAGGGCGAACAGGCGACGCTGAAGCGCCTGCGCAAGAAGGGCGCATCGATCGCGCTGGAGCCCGCCAACCGCAACTATGAGACCAAGATCTACGGCGCCGATCAGGTCGCTGTTCAGGGCAAGCTGGTCGGCCTGATCCGCCGCTATCACTGACCCTCGGCGTCGCCGTAGCGCGACCACGGTCGATCGCCACGCACGTCGGACACCCACAGGGCCCGCCAGCGGTTCGCCGCGGCCGGCCCTTCGCGTTTGAGCTCCACGGCCCCGCCGCGCGCGTAGTCTAGGCCGTCCAGCACCAGCTTTCCGGCACAGGACTCGGGCAAGCTTGTCACGACCGTCCGTACACTGACGACCCACGACGACCGGCACAGGGCGTCCATCTGTTCCGCCGTCGGCGCCCGCCGGCCCCACCACAGCGCGACCGGCCCTGACGGCTCCGGCGCGCAGGAGAATCGGCCGCAGGTCCAGCCCTCCGCCGGCCGATCCACCACCTCCAGCCCCCGCCGCCGGCTCCAGACATCGACCGCGAACTGACGCACGCCCGGGCGCGCCACCACGGCCCGCCCGTCCTCCACCCATGCCGCCTGCAATCCGCCGTCGCCGATCCAGACATCGGGCGGCGCAGCCCTCGGCCAGATCAGCACCGCGCAAGCCAGCGGCAGGCCCAGCCATCTCAGCGGCCCGCGCCACAGGCAGCAGAACAGGATGCCGAGAAAGGCCAGTGGCAGGACGATGTCCGGCGCGCTGGCGATGGTCCGCACCGCGCCCGGCAGCCCCGCTGTCCACGTCCCGATGGCCAGCATCGCCTCGATCCCCTTCGACGCCAGCCAGAGGAAGGGCGCGCCCAGCCCCACCGGCTCCAGCAAGGCTCCCAGCGCCAGGGCGGGCATGATGATGAAGTCCGACAGCGGCGCGGTCGCCAGATTGGCCGCCAGTCCGTACATGGCCGAGCGGTTGAAATGCTGCATGGCGAAGGGGCCGGTGGCCGCCCCGGCGACAAGGCTGGCCAGCACCGCCGCCATGATCCACGCCCCGGTCCGCTGGACGATCAGGATCGGCAGGGGCGCCGAAATCTCCCGGGGTCGGCGCGGCCAGGCCTCGACCAGCGCCACCAGCGCCGCCGTGGCCGCGAACGACATCTGGAAGCCCGGCGTGACGATGGCTTCGGGCTGCATCAACAGGACCGCGAAGGCCGCCACCGCCAGCGCGTGCATGGTGATCGCCTGCCGGTCCAGCAGGACGGCGAGGAAGGCGATGGAGGCGGTGATGGCCGCCCGCTCCGCCGGGGGCGGTGCACCGGACACGATCAGATAGGTCCCGACCGCCAACAGGCCCGCCCAGGCGGCGACCTTCTTGCCCGACACCCGCAGCGCCAGCCACGGCCACAGGGCCACCACCAGGCGCACAAGGAAGAAGGCGAAGCCGCCGACCACGGCCATGTGCAGACCCGAGATCGACAGGATGTGCGCCAACCCCGAGTCGCGCATGACATCGACCTCGGCCGGATCGAGCCAGGCCTCGTGCCCCGTGGTCATGGCCGCCGCCACGCCCCCGGCCCGCTCCCCCTGCCGCGCCACGATCCGCTTCGCCAGATCAAAGCGCTGCGCGTTGACCCACATCACCATCCGCAGCCGCAACGGCGCCTCAGGCAGGACGGCGGGCCGGGTCTCGCCCAGCCCAAAGGCCACGCCGCCGATCCGCTGGAAGAAGGCTGTGCGGCCGAAGTCATAGGCGCCGGGACTGGCTGGAGCCGGCGGCGGGTTGAGGATGGCGAACAGGCGGATCGCCTGTCCCGGCTCGGGCGGCGCCGCGTCCCGAACGGTGGCGCGGATGCGCACTGGCGTCTGTTCAGGTGTCAGCCCCCGAATGCGAACCGGCGCGATGATGACCCGCGGCCCGGCCGAGCCCGGGCTGTCGACATCGACCACCCAGCCCTCGATCACCGTCGGCCGTTCCAGCACTGGAGCGATCGGCGCGGTCATCGCATCGGTCCTTAGCTTGGCCGCCGCCAGCCCCAGCGCGAAACAGGTCAGCACTAGCAGGATCAGGCTCCACACCCGCGCCAGATGCAGCCGTCTCCCGATCAGCCATCCTCCGCTCGCCAGAACGGCAAACACCAGCAACGGCCAGACCGGCGGCTCACTGCGGAAGGCGAAACAGGTCGCGCAGCCGCCGCCGAACGCCACCGGGCTCCACAGCCGCCATCGCAGGTTCTGCGCGGCGATCTGGGCGGACAGGAAGTCGCCAATCCTCACCCGGACGCTAGGCTTTGCGGCAGGCGGGGGTATAAGGGCGACCCGATCGGATCGACCTGTAATGACCTCCTCCCCTGCTCCCTTGTCCGAAGTGGTCACCCGCTTCGCCCCCTCGCCCACCGGCTTCCTGCACATAGGGGGCGCCCGCACGGCGCTTTTCAACTATTTGTATGCACGACGACACAACGGGAAGTTTCTCGTCCGCGTCGAGGACACCGACCGCGAGCGCTCCACCGACGAGGCGGTGAAGGCCATTTTTGACGGCATGGCCTGGCTGGAGCTGTTCGCCGACGAGGAGCCGGTGTTCCAGTTCAGCCGCGCCGAACGCCACCGCGAGGTCGCGAACCAGCTGCTCGAGACCGGTCACGCCTACCGCGACTTCCTGACCGCCGACGAGACCGCCGCCCTGCGCGATCAGGCCAAGGCCGAGGGCCGGACCTTCGAATCGCCCTGGCGCGACCGCGAGCCGACCGTCGATGATCTGCTGAAGCCCCACACCGTCCGCTTCCGCCGTCCGGCTGACGCGCCCGTGGTCGTGGACGACGCCGTGCAGGGCACGGTGCGCTGGGACACGGCCTCGCTGGACGATCTGGTCATCCTGCGTTCGGACGGCGCTCCGACCTACAACCTCGCCGTGGTCGTCGATGACCACGACATGGGGGTCACCCACGTCATCCGCGGCGACGACCACCTGAACAACGCCGCCCGCCAGAGCCTGATCTATGACGCGCTGGGCTGGACCCGTCCCACCTTCGCCCACATCCCCCTGATTCACGGCCCGGACGGCGCCAAGCTGTCCAAGCGGCACGGGGCGCAGGCGGTGCATGAGTATGCGGAGATGGGCTACCTGCCCGAGGCCATGCGCAACTATCTGGCCCGCCTCGGCTGGGCTCACGGCGATGATGAACTGTTCTCGGACGAACAGGCGCGCGAGTGGTTCGATCTGGCCGGCATCGGCAAGGCGCCGTCGCGGCTGGACTTCGACAAGCTGGCCCACGTCAACAGCCACTGGATCCGGCTGGCCCAGGATGATCGCCTCGCCAAGATGACGCTGGACGTCCACCTGTCGCGCGGCCACGCGCTCGGTCCCGACGACGAGGATCGCCTGCTGCGCGCCATGCCCTTCGTGAAGGATCGCGCCAAGACCACGCTGGAACTGGCCGACCAGACCGCCTTCGCGCTGAAGCCGCGTCCGCTGGCCATCGATGAAAAGGGCCTCGGCCTGCTGTCCGGCGAGTCGGGCGAACGCATCGGACGCCTGCGCGACCGGCTCAAACTGTTTGGCAGCTGGGACGTCTTCGCCCTTGAAGCCGAGCTGAAAGCCTTTGCGGAAGACGAGGGCGTAGGCTTCGGAAAGATCGGTCCGGCGACCCGTGCGGCCCTCACCGGAGGGGCCGCTTCGCCCGACATCGCGAAAACGTTGGCGGCATTGGGGCGAGAAGAAAGCCTCGGGCGCTTGGATGATGCGCTGCAACAGACTAAGTGACGTTCACAAATGAAACGCGGTCCGTCGCCTCCCCGCGCGAGACCGCTTCTGACAAAGGGGCTGAAATGACCGAACAAGCCAAACCCGCCGGTACGGCGACCCTCAACTACGCCGGAAAGTCCGTTGAGCTTCCGGTGCTGTCGGGTTCCACCGGCCCGGACGTCATCGACATCCGCAAGCTCTACGCGGGCACCGACGCCTTCACCTTCGACCCGGGCTTCACCTCGACCGCCTCGTGCGAGTCGGGCCTGACCTTCATCGACGGCGACGCCGGCGTGCTGCTGCACCGCGGCTATCCGATCGACCAGCTGGCGTCGGATTCGAACTTCGTCGAGGTCTGCCACCTGCTGCTGCACGGTGAACTGCCGACCGCCGCACAGTACGAAGAGTTCAAGAACAGCATCACCATGCACACGATGCTGCACAGCCAGTTCGACCGCTTCTTTGAGGGCTTCCGTCGCGACGCCCACCCGATGGCGATCATGGTCGGCACCGTCGGCGCCCTGTCGGCCTTCTACCACGACAGCCTGGACATCCATGATCCGGTCCAGCGCAACATCTCGGCCATCCGCCTGATCGCCAAGATGCCGACGATCGCGGCCCGCGCCTACAAGTACCACATCGGCCAGCCCTTCATTTCGCCGCGCAACGACCTGTCGTACGCCGAGAACTTCCTGCGCATGTGCTTCGCCGTTCCGGCCGAGGACTATCAGGTCGATCCGCGTCTGGTGCGCGCCATGGACCGCATCTTCACCCTGCACGCCGATCACGAGCAGAACGCCTCGACCTCGACCGTCCGCCTGGCCGGTTCGTCGGGCGCCAACCCGTTCGCCTGTATCGCCGCCGGCATCGCCTGCCTGTGGGGTCCGTCGCACGGCGGCGCCAACGAAGAGGCGCTGAACATGCTCAAGGAGATCGGCACCCCGGACAAGATCCCGGAGTTCATCCAGGGCGTGAAGGACCGCAAGTACAAGCTGATGGGCTTCGGCCACCGCGTGTACAAGAACTACGATCCGCGCGCGAAGGTCATGCAGCAGTCGGCCTACGAAGTGCTGGAAGCCACCGGTCGCGCCAACGATCCGCTGTTCGTCGTCGCCAAGGAGCTGGAGAAGGTCGCCCTGTCGGACGAATACTTCACCTCGCGCAAGCTGTTCCCGAACGTCGACTTCTACTCGGGCATCACCCTGTCGGCGATGGGCTTCCCGACCACCATGTTCACCGTCCTGTTCGCCCTGGCGCGCACGGTCGGCTGGATCGCCCAGTGGCAGGAAATGATGGAAGATCCGGGCCAGAAGATCGGCCGTCCGCGTCAGCTGTACACCGGCCCGACGCAGCGCGATTACGTCGCCATCGACAAGCGCGGCTAAGCTGGCGCCAACGACATCAGACGCCGGGGCCTCCGCCCCGGCGTTTTTTGTTGTCCGGACACGATTTCGCGCCTGTCCGGACGTCTTCGCCATTGAAGAGAACGACGCGACGCGGTCCGATGACGACATGACGCAAGACACCGACACCACCCCTGACGCCGCCGCCGAGACCAGGCCCCAGCCGGGGCTCTTCGCGGAGCTGATCGACACCGCCCGCACCATCGGCCTGGGCCTCGCGGTCGCCGTGGTCATCCAGACCGTGCTGTTCCAGCCCTTCACCATTCCCTCTTCGTCGATGGAGCCGGGGCTGGTCACGGGCGACTATGTGGTGGTGTCCAAGTCCGCCTATGGCTGGAGCCGGGCCTCCCTGCCCTTCAATCCGCCCCTGCCCGAGGGCCGGCTGTTCGGGAAACAGGCCGAGCGCGGCGACGTCGTGGTCTTCCGCCGCCCCAGCGATCCGGACCAGACCTGGGTGAAACGGGTCATCGGCCTGCCGGGCGACCGGGTGCAGGTCATGGGCGGCGTCGTCTTCGTCAATGGCCAGGCCATCCCGCGCACGCCGCTGCAGATCGTCCGCGACCACGACAATCCCGCCCGCTCGGTGCTGGAGGTGCGCGAAACCGCCCCCGGCGGCGCCACCTATGTCACCTACGACGGCGGCTCCGGCATGCAGGGCGACGACACCGGCGTCTATATCGTGCCCGAGGGCCAGTATTTCATGATGGGCGACAACCGCGACAACTCGCTGGACAGCCGCTGGTCGCCGGAAATCGGCGTCGGCCTGCTGCCCGCCGACAACATCGTCGGCAAGGCCGAGATCATCGTCGCCTCGTGGAAGCCCGGCGCCGGCCTGTTCAAGCCCTGGACCTGGTTCAATCTCCAGAAAGGCCGGTTCTTCAAGTCGATCGACTGAGGCTCAGCGCCGGTATTCGTCGAAACTGATCACCCCGTCCCGGTTAGCGTCCAGCCGGTCAAAGGCCGCGCGCGAGCCGTGCTGGGCCTGCGTCTGGGCCAGTGAGGGCGCGGCCACCGCGCCCAGCGCCAGCCCCGCCGCCAGCGCCGCCGCCGCATGCCACAGGCGGGGCTTGCCGCGCGGCGTCGCGCCGATCTCCCGCTCCATGAAGGCGCGCACCGCCTCGCTGACGGTCACGCCGTTCTCGCGGCAGCGGGCGGCGAAGGCCGTCTTGGCGCCGTGCGGCACCCGCACCTCGATGGTTTCGCTCTTCTTGGGCGCCTTGCTCATGGCCGGTCCTCGCATTCGGTAGCGGAGGATGGGGCCGGAGCGTCGCGGCGTCTAGATCAGATGCAGGTCGCGGAAGCGGGCGATCAGGTCGTTCAGGTCCCGGTGCATGTGAACCAGCCCGATGGCCGCCGCGCCGCGCGCCAGATCACCGTCCGGCTCGCCGCCGCCCAGCTTCAGGGCCGGGTCCGGGTCGTCCAGCGCCTCGACCGCCTGCCCCCGCGACAGGCCCTGCAACCGCTCCACCGCCGCAGTGGCCGCCAGCGCCCAGGGCCCGAGATGCTCCAGCGCCCCCTTCGCTTGGAAGCCTCGCCCGAGGATGACGATGTCGCTGCGCACCCGCCAGAAGGTCCGCACCAGCGCCGCCCGGTCCGCCGTCTCCTTCTGCGCGCCCGGCAGGTCGATGACATTGCTGGCCGCCTGCCCCAGCGCATCCAGCCGCTTCTTGAGGTCGGCGTGTATCTTCAACCGCTCCGCCACATCCGCCTCGCCCCGGATCACGAGCTCCAGCACCTCCGCCGCCTTCGCCGCCGCCTCACGCGCCTGCAGCCTGAAGGTCTGGCGGGCATGGCGGGGGAAGAGCAGCAGGATCGAGACCACCCCCACGCCGCTGCCGACGAGGATCTCCAGCACCCGGTCCAGCGCCAGTTGCGCCGGCCCCTCGGGGCCCGCGGCGCCGGCGATGACGATGGCCGCGGTCACCGGCGCCACCTTCAGCCAGGGCCGTCCGGTGGCGAAGAAGGCCAGTCCGGCCGTGCAGGCCGCCAGCGTGGCCATCATCCAGTTCACGCCCTCGGGCCGGACGAAGGCCGCGGCCCCGCCGATCATGGCCCCGACCAGCGTCCCCACTGCCCGGTCCCGCGCCACCGTCAGCACGCCGCCGCCGACGCTGGCCTGAATGACCACAATGGCCGAGATCACGCTCCAGTAGGGATGCGGCAGCTTGAACGCCGTCGCCAGATAGAAGGCGACCACGGCCCCGACCGCCATCTGCAAGGCGGCGCGGACCTCGGCGGCCCGGCGGGGGCTGAGGGCCCGCATCTCAGGACCGCTCCATCCAGCGCGCCAGCGCCCCGCTGACCAGCTCCGGCGCCTCGATCGGCGTCAGGTGGCCACAGCCGGGCGCGAGCACCAGTTCGGCGTCCGGTAGCAGAGCCGCCATCTCCCGATGCCCCTCGGCCGGAGTGATCTGATCGACCTCGCCGCACAGCACCAGCGCGGGACCGGCGAAGGCGCGCAGGGCCGCTTCCCCGTCCTGCCGGATCAGCCCGCTCTGGCGAATGAAGACCTCGGCGCCCAGCCGCTGCGTCATCGCCTGTACCCGCCCGGCCATCTCCAGGTTCGCCGCATGCTCGGCCGACATGTAGGTCTTCAGCAACCGGTCGCCGATGCCCAGAAACTTGCCCGAGGCCGTCGCCAGTCGGGTCAGATGCGCCCGCTCCGCCGCCCGCTCGGGCGTATCGGGCCGGAAGGCGGTGTCCAGCAGGGCCAGCCGCGCGATCCGTTCGGGCGCCCGCATCAGCATGGCCTGGGCCACATAGCCGCCCAGAGAGAAGCCCGCGACCGCCACCGGCCCGTCCGCCAGCCCGAACACCGTCTCGACCAGGGCGTCCATCGTCTCGCCCCGGGTGATGTCAGCGACCCGCACGTCGAACCGCCCGGACAGGGCCGCGACTTGATCGCGCCACAGGTCGGCATCGTTCAGCAGGCCGGGGATGAGGATCAGCACCGGCCCCGGCATGCGGTCAGACCCCTGCCCGCGCCGCGATCACCCGCAGCACCGCGTCCGCCGCCAGGCTGGACGGGTCCGGCGCGTTGCGGCCCATCAGGTCCAGCGCCGCCGTCTGACGCTCGGACTGCGCGCGGCGCGCCTCGGGATCGGCCAGCAGGCGGCCCACCTCCGCGGCGAAGTTCTCCGGGGTGGCGTCGCTCTGGATCAGTTCGCGAGCGATCTCTTCGTCCGCGGCGTGGTTGAACAGGGTCGCGTACTTGCCGGTGAAGAACGGCTTCATGATCGCATAGCTGAGCGGCTGGAAGCGGTAGCCGATGACCATGGGCGCCCCGGCCAGCGCCAGTTCGGTCGAGACCGTGCCGCTGGTCGCCAGCGCCACCGTGGCGGCCTTCATCGCGTCGTACTTCTCGGCTTCGGACACCAGATGGGCGCGGAACGGCCAGGTGGCGACCCGCGCCGTCACATCGTCAGCCACGGTGCCGGCGGCGATGACGGCCACCTCCAGCGTGGGATTGGCGCGCTTCAACTGCGCCACCGCCGCCTCGAAGACGGGCGTCATCAGGCGGATCTCGGACGGACGGCTGCCCGGCAGGACCAGCAGCAGGTCCGCCTCCGGCGCGATGCCCCGGCGGCTGCGGAAGTCGGCGGGATCGGCGCGGCTCATGTCCACATGCAGGGCCTGTGAGCCGACGACCGTGGTCTCCAGCCCTTCGCGCTCGAACCAGGGCGCGTCGAAGGCGTAGAGCGCCAGCAGGTGATCAACCGAGGCCGCCAGGGTCTTCGCCCGGCCGGGGCGCGAGGCCCAGACCTGCGGCCCGACGTACTTGATCAGCGGCACGCCCGGCAGCGCCTCTTTCAGCGCCTTGGCGACGCGGATGGTGAACCCCCAGCTGTCGATCAGGACGACCGCGTCCGGCTTTTCGGCGACGGCGTGGGCCACGGTCTCGGCCACCCGGCGCTTGACCAGACCATAGGCCTTCAGCCCCTCCAGCCAGCCCAGAATGGACAGGTCGGCGATGTCGAACGGACTGTCGACGCCCTCGGCCGCCATCTTCGGTCCGCCCACGCCGACGAAGGTCACGTCGGGGCCCAGCCGACCCCGCAGGGCCTGCGCGAGGCCGGCGCCCAGCGCATCGCCCGAGGCCTCGGCGGCGATCAGCATGACCTTCAACGGACGGCTCATTTGTCCTCGCCCCAGACGTACAGGCCCAGACGGTCCGCCGCCTCGATCAGTGACGGGCGATCGATCAGGATCAGCTTGCCGGTCACGCCGCCCACCCCGGCCAGACCGGCGGCGGCGGCCATCTCGATGGTGCGCGCGCCCATGACCGGCATGTCGACGCGCAGGTCCTGGATCGGCTTGGGCGCCTTGCCCAGCGCGCCCTTGCGGGCCGACGGCGAGCCCCGCAGGTCGGCGGGCAGGCCGGCGACGCGCATCAGCATGGCGTCGGTGCCCTCCTGAGCCTCCACGGCCAGCACCAGACCGTCACAGACGACCGCGCCCTGCCCGATATCCAGCTCGCCCGACTTCTCGGCGACGTACAGGGCCTTGCGCAGGTCGGCGAGTTGCTCGGCCGTCGGCTGGACCTTGCCCAGCCCGCCGGACGGCAGGGTCTCGCCGCCCAGAATGTCGTCCGCCCCCTCGACGGCATAACCCTCGGCCTCGAACACCGACAAGATCTTGCGCAGCAGGGCGTCGTCGCCCTGGGTCGCGGCCTTGATGATCCCGGGCAGCAGGGTCGCGCCCTTGAAGTCGGGCTTCAGCGTCTTGAAGTCCGGGCGGCTGACCGTGCCCGCCAAACAGACCGCCTTGCAGTCGGCCTTCTTCATCGCCGTCAGGATCTTGCCGATCTCGGCCATGCCGACGTCGATGCCCGGGTAATGGGCCAGATGCGGATCGGCGAAGCCGGCCAGCCGGATCACGAAGACCGGACGGCCTTCCGCCTCACAGCGCGCGGCCACGGAGAGGGGCAGCGCCCCGCCCCCCGCGATCAGGCCCAGCTTGCCGCCCATGCTCATCGCTCCGGCAGGGCGACCGGGCGCCGGGTGTCCTCGCGGATGAAGGCGATGATCTCCTGGATCTCCGGCAGGTCCGCATAGGTCGCCGCGGCGGCGGTCAGGCGGTCGGAGAACAGGCCCTCGCCCTCGAAGATGTCACGATAGGCGGCCAGCAGGCGACGAATGGCGTCCTTGCCGTAGCCCTTCCGCTTCAGCCCGATCAGGTTCAGGCCGTGCAGGCGGACATGATTGCCCCAGGCCGAGCCATAGGGAATAACGTCCCGCGTCACGGCGGACAGACCGCCGACGATGGCGCCCTGCCCGATCCGGCCGAATTGGTGCACTGCCGCCAGTCCGCCGAGGAAGACCTTGTTCCCCACGCGCGCGTGGCCGCCCAGGGTGGCGTTGTTGGCGAAGGTGACGTTGTCGCCGACGATGCAGTCATGGCCGATGTGGGCGCCGGTCATGAACAGGCCGTTGTCGCCGATGGTGGTCAGCTTGCGGTCGCCGGGGGTGCCCCGGTTGAACGTCGAATGCTCACGAATGACGTTATTGGCGCCGATCTCCAGCGCCACAGGCTCGCCCTTGTAGCCGCCATGCTGCGGGTCGCCGCCCATCACCGCGAAGGGATGGATGGTGGTGCCGGCGCCGACCGTGGTGTCCTGCTGGATCACCACATGGCTGGCCACGCGCACGCCTTCGGACAGGACCACGTTCGGTCCGATGATGGACCAGGCCCCGATCTCGACCCCGTCGGCCAGCCGGGCCGAGGCGTCGACCTGTGCTGTCGGATGGATGGCCATCAGGTCGCCGGCTGCTCGACCTTGACGACCATGGCCATGAACTCGGCCTCGGCCGCCAGCTTGCCGTCGATGAAGGTCTCGCCACGGAATTTGTAGGCGTCGCCGCGGGCCTTGATCACCTTGACCTCCATGCGCAGCTGGTCGCCCGGCCGCGCCGGCTTGCGGAAGCGCACGCCGTCGATGGACATGAACATGATGACCTTGTCGGCCACAGCCACGTCCAGGGTCTTGGACATCAGCAGCGCCCCCGTCTGGGCCATGGCCTCGACGATCAGCACGCCCGGCATGACCGGATCGATCGGGAAGTGGCCGGGGAAGAAGGGCTCGTTGTGGGTGACGTTCTTGATGCCGGTGATCGAGGTGGCGGGCACGAAGGCCTCGGCCTTGTCGACCAGCAGGAACGGGTAACGATGCGGCAGGCGCCGCATCACCTCGGCGTAGTCGATGTTGAGGTCGTCGCTCATTCTTCCGTCTTCCCGCGCGGTTTGCCTTGGGCCTGTTTGGACACCCAGACGGTCTCGCGCAAGAATTGCCGAATGGGTTTCGCGGGATAACCCGACCAGGTCTCGCCCGGCGGGATATCGGCCAGCAGGCCGGCGCCGCCCGCGACACGGGCGCCCTCGCCGATCTTCAGATGGTCGCCGACCCCGGCCTGGCCACCGAAGATCACATTGTCGCCGACGATCACCGAGCCGGAAATCCCGGTCTGGGCGGCGATCAGGCAGTTGCGACCGATGACGCAATTGTGGGCGATCATCACCAGATTATCGACCTTGGTGTTCTCGCCCACGACGGTGTCGTCATAGGCGCCCCGGTCGATGCAGGAGTTGGCGCCGATGGTGACCCCGTCCTGCAGGATGACGCGGCCCAGCTGGGGCACGTCCACCGGCCCGGTGCGCGACCCGGCGGCGCCGAAGCCCGCCTCGCCGATGCGCACCCCCGCATACAGCTTCACCCTGTCGCCGATCAGGGCGAAGCCGATGCTGACATTGGGGCCGATGTGGCAGTCGCGTCCGATCTGGACGCCCGGTCCGATCACCGTATTGGCACCGACGCGCGTGCCGCGTCCAATGCGGACGCCCTCGCCCAGCACCACACCGGGCTCCAGCACCACGCTGTCGTCCTCGACGGCTTCGGCGGGGTTGGCGGCGCGGGTCAACGCATGCGGGCGGTGGAACAGCAGGGAGGCCGCGGCCCAGGTCGCCTGCGGCGTCGGCGACACCAGCACCGCGGCCGTCTCGGGCGCCGTCCCGGCGGCCGCGGCGGGCAGGATCACGCAGCCCGCGCCGGTCGCCTTGAGCTGTTCTGCGAATTTACGGTCGCCCAGAAAGGCGACATCGTTCGATGAGGCTGTCCCCAAAGGCGCAACGGCGGAGACCTTTCGATCTCCGCCGCGCAGGACTTCAGCCCCGATCCGTTCAGCCAACCCGGCGACATCCAGTGTCGTCAGGCTTTCGAAAAAGCGCGGATCAGGCATTCGATACCGGTCTTACTGCTGCAGTTCGGCCGGAACCGGGCTGCGCGAGAAGGCCGGCAGGGTCGGCAGGGCCTGGTTGAGGCGTTGAATGGCGGGCGCAGTCAGGTCCATGGCCGGGTTGATCGCCAGAACAGTGCTGCCGTCCAGCAGGATGCTGCAGGCCTTCTCCTGGTACAGGGCCGCCAGGATCGGACGGGCGGCCGTCACGATGGTCTGGGTCTGCAGGCTCTCGGTGTAACGCAGTTCGTTCGAGCGGGTCTGTTCCAGCTGCTGGGCTTCCTGCAGGCGGGCCTGCCAGGCGCGGGCGCGGGCGCCGTCCGGGTCAGCGGCCTGACCGCCCTGTTGCAGCGCCGTCGCCTCGGTCTGCAGCGCGGTGCTGTACGGCGTCAGTTCGCCGCGCACTTCCTCGCCCAGGCGTTGCAGGCCGGTGACCAGCGACTGGCCGGCGGTGCTGCCCGCCAGCAGTTGCTGCGGGTTGTAGACGCAGACGCCGGCGACGGGGGCGCCGTGGTTCAGGGCCGCCGGAGCTTGCGCCTGGGCTTGAGCAGAAGCGGCGCCAGCGGTCAGGGTGGCGAGGGCGAAGGCGCCCAGAGCAATCATTTTCATAATCAGGCCTTTGGTGCGGGACGTCGTCCCACGGTTAGAATTGGGTGGACGTCGAGAAGCGGAAGGTTTCTGTCTTGTCGTAGTCTTCCCGGCTGAGGATCTTGCTCAGGTCGAACCGGATCGGCCCCATCGGCGAACGCCAGTGGATGCTCAGACCGGCCGAAGCCCGCAGTTCAAGGTCATCGACGATGTTGGCGTCCCGCACGCCCGTGGACGTGACGGTGTAGCGGTCATCCAGGACCCCCAGGGTGCCGACGTCGGCGAACAGCGATGTCCGGATGCCGTACTCTTCCGGCAGGTAGTTGGGGACGGTCAGTTCCAGCGTGCCGATGACGTAGAAATTGCCGCCCAGCGCGTCGGTCGTGCTCAGATCGCGCGGACCGATGCCCGCGGTTTCGAAGCCGCGGAAGCTGTTGCCGCCCTTGAAGAAGCGGTCGTTGATGCGGATCGGATCGCCGCCCCAGCCCGACACATAGCCGGTCTGCGCCTGGGCCGTGACGACCCAGTTGGGGGCGATGCCCCAGAAGGCCGACACGTCAGCCTCGGTCTTCACATAGTTCACGTCACCGCCGATGCCGGCGAAGTCCTGACGCAGCGAGCCGGTCCAGCCGCCGGTCGGACGGACGGGATCGTTCCGGCGGTCCACGAGCAGGGTATAGCCCGCCGACGAGTTGATGAACGAACCGACCTGATCGCACAGGGCGTTCGAACCGATGCCGTTCGTGCCGCAGTAGTTCGACGGCACGATGATCTCGTCGCTCTTCAGGAAGTAGCGGGTGCTGAACAGGGTGTAGCCGTTCAGCGGATAGGACAGACGCAGGCCGCCGCCGGTCGAACGGTAGTCGTAGGACGAGTACTCGCTCAGATCGTAGCGCGAGTGGAAGGCGTCGAAGCCGGCGCGCAGGTCACGTCCGAGGAATTTCGGCTCGGTGAAGCGGAAGTCGATCTGCTGACGCAGCGAACCCCATTCCAGACGGGCGACCACGTTCTGGCCGCGACCGCGGAAGTTCCGCTCGGTGATGCCCAGGTTCAGCACGAAGGAGTCGACCGAGCTGAAGCCGGCGCCGACCGAAAGCTCGCCGGTGGGCTGTTCGGTGACGGTGACGTTGACCACCGAACGGTCCGGGGCGGAGCCTCGGGTTTCCTCGACGGTCACGTCCTTGAAGAAGCCCAGCGCACGCAGGTTGTTGCGCGACCGCTCCAGCAGGGTGCGGTTGAAGGCGTCGCCTTCGCTCAGCATCATCTCGCGGCGGATCACGTTGTCCAGCGTGCGGGTGTTGCCGATCACATTGATCCGGTCGACGTAAACGCGCTGGCCTTCACGGATGTTGAAGGTCACGTCGATGGTGTTGGTTTCCGAATTCGCCCGGTACTCCGGCTCGATCTCGACGAAGGCGTAACCGGCCGAACCGGCGGCGAACGTCAGCGCGTCCACGGCGGTCTCGATCTTGTCGCTCTCGTAGAGGTCGCCCTCGCGGATCGGCAGCAGGCGCTTCAGGAAGTCCGGGTTCAGCCGGTCATTCTCGGTGACGACGTTGACCGTCCCGAAATTGTAGCGTTCGCCCTCGTCGACCGTCAGCGTGACCGCGAAGCTCGAATCGTCCGGCGCCAGCTCCGACACGGCGGACAGCACGCGGAAGTCATAATAGCCGCGGTTGGTGTAGAATTTCCGCAGCTGCTCGCGGTCATAGTCGAGGCGGTTGGGGTCGTAGTTGTCGTTGGTCGAGAACAGGCGCCACCACTGGCTCTGCTTGGTGACCATGACCTCGCGCAGGTCGTTGTCCGAGAAGGCGCTGTTGCCCAGGAAGGTGATCGCGCGAACGCCCGTTTCCGGACCCTCGTTGATCTCGAACACCACGTCGACGCGGTTCTGTTCCAGCTGGACGATCTTCGGCGTCACGGTCGCGCCGATGCGGCCCGACAGACGGTACAGTTCGACGATCTTGCCGACGTCTTCCTGGATGCGGGCGCGGGTGTAGATGCCGCGCGGCTTCAGGGTAACTTCCTCGGTCAGCTTGTCCTGCCCGATGGCGCTGTTCCCCTCGAACACCACCTGGTTGATGATCGGGTTTTCCACGATCTCGACGATCAGATCGCCGTTCGGCTGGACGCCCAGTTGCACGTCGGCGAACAGCTGGGTGCGGGTCAGGGTGCGGACCGCGACGTCCAGCACGGCAGCGTCGACGACGTCGCCCGGCTGGATCGGCAGATAGGACAGGACCGTCGTCTGGTCGATGCGCTGGTTGCCGCGCACCAGGATGCGGTTGACCTGCACCCGGTCTTCCTGTGCCGCCGAAGCCTCGGCCTGCGGCGCGGCGGCGGGCTCGGCCACCGTCACGACAGGCGCAGCCGGGGCCGCGGTCTGGGCCATGGCCGGACCGGCGAGACCGGCGGCTACCGCCAGCGCCAGAAGGCTGGGGCTCGCGGCGCGGGCGATGTGGAGGGCGGACACGTCTTTTCGGATCATACGGGAAACCATCGGGGGCTGGCGTTGGCTCATCAGGCGAGCCCGCCGAGGAATTTGAACAAACTCAGTTTCTGGAGATCGTTCCAGGTTGCGAACAACATCAATCCCGCCAGCAAAGCAAGACCGACCCTGTAACCGACCTCCTGAACCCGGGCGGGGACTGGCCTGCGCGCCACAGCCTCATAGCCGTAGAACATCAGGTGCCCCCCATCGAGGACGGGAATCGGCAGCAGATTAACAATACCCATTCCGATCGAAATTATGGCTGCAAACTGCAAGTAGGTCAGCAGCAGGTTCATCATCAGCACGGCGGGCGGCGCTTCGTAGGAGACCGCCTGCTTGGTGACGCCCCCGGCCGCCTTGGCGATGCCGAGCGGTCCGTTGAGCATGTCGCCGGATTCCTTGCCGACGAAGATGCGGCCCAGATAGCGGAAGGTGGTGGTCACGACCGACACCGTGGTGTCCACGCCCTTGCCCGCGGCCTCGACCGGGTTCAGCCGACGATAGCTGTAATCCTCACGCAGCGGGGCCAGAGCGAGGCCCACCCGGGCCACGCGCATGCGCCCGGCGACGGCGTCATCCTCAAGCTGACGCACCGGCGTCGCGATCAGGGACACCACCTGTTCGCCGCGCTGGACGGTGAAGGTCAGTGGATCATTGGCCGACAGCAGGATGGTCTGCGTCACCTCGCTGCTTTCCGCGACCGGGCGGCCGTTGATGGCGGTGATCAGGTCGCGCGGCTGGAAGCCGGCGGCGGCGGCGGGGCTGTTGGGGGTCACCTGCGCCACGCGCGGCGCGACGATCTGCTCGCCGATCACGCTGAACAGCAGGGTCAGCAGCACCAGCGCCAGGGCGAAGTTCGACAGCGGACCGGCGGCCACGATCAGGGCGCGCTGCCACACCGGCTTGAAGTGGAAATAGTCCTTCACGGCGGCCGAGCCGTGCTCGGCGGAGACGCGCGACTTCAGCTCGTCCAGACCGGCCTGGTCCGGCACGCTGGAGGCGTCCAGATCGCCCGAGAATTTCACATAGCCGCCCAGAGGGATCCAGCCGATCCGCCACTCGATCCCCTTCCTGTCCGTACGGCTGAACAGGGCGCGGCCGAAGCCAATCGAGAACCGGTCGACCTTCACGCCGAAGGCGCGCGCGACCAGGAAATGGCCCAGCTCATGGATGGTGACGATGAACGTCAGCACCACCAGGAACGGCACGATGTGAATCAGCGCCTGGCCGATAAAGCCCGTCATGCCGAAAAGTATCCTCCGCCGCTCAGGCTGCCGCCGCCAGACCGCGAATGATCGATTCCGCCGCCAGTCGCGCCCGAGCGTCCACGGCCAGAGCCGCGTCGCAGGCGCTAATGGAACCGGAATCCACCCCCGAGGCCGTCACGCGCGACAAGGTGTCGGCGACGACTGCGGCAATATTGAGAAAGCCCAGTCGGCGGTCAAGGAAGGCCAGGGCCGCGACCTCGTTGGCGGCGTTGAAGACGATGGGCGCCACGCCCCCCGCCTGCAGCGCCTGCCGGGCCAGCTTCAGCATCGGGAAGCGCGTCTCATCGGGTGCCTCGAAGGTCAGCCGTCCCAGAGCCGCCAGATCCAGCTTCGGCGCCGGCCAGGCGATGCGGTGCGGCCAGGCCAGGGCGCAGGCGATCGGCGTCTTCATGTCCGGCGGCCCCATCTGGGCCAGGGTCGAGCCGTCCACGTATTCGACCGTGCTGTGGATGATCGATTCCGGGTGCACCACCACGTCGATCCGCTCGGCGGGCATGTCGAACAGATAGGCCGCCTCGATCATCTCGAGACCCTTGTTGGCCATGCTGGCGCTGTCGACCGAGATCTTGGCGCCCATGCTCCAGTTGGGATGGGCCACGGCCTGTTCCGGCGTGATCGAGCCCATGTCAGCCCCCGCGAGCGTCCGGAACGGCCCGCCCGACGCCGTCAGCGTCAGTTTCGCCACCTGCTCCGGCGCCTCGTGCGGGAAGACCTGAAAGATGGCCGAATGCTCGGAATCGACCGGAATCAGCCGTCCGCCCGACGCCTTGACCCGTTCGATCAGGGCCGGGCCGCAGCAGACAAGGCTTTCCTTGTTGGCCAGCGCCAGCGTCGCGCCGGTGCCCGCCGCCGCCCAGGCCGAGCGCAGGCCCGCCGCGCCGACGATGGAGGCCATGACCCAGTCCGCCGGGCGGGTCGCCGCCTCGGTGATCGCCGCCTCACCCGCCGCCGCCTCGACGTCGGTTCCGGCCAGGGCGTCGCGCAATTCGTCCAGACGGGCCGGGTCGGCCGTCACCGCCACCTTCGGATTCCAGCGCCGCGCCTGTTCGGCCAGGCGTGCGATATTGGCGCCGCCGGTCAGGGCCTCGACCTCGAAGGCCCCTGCCCCGCCCGCCTCGGCCTGTTCCATCAGGTCCAGGGTCGAACAGCCGACCGAGCCCGTGGAGCCCAGCACCGTGACGCGCCGCCGGATCATCCGCTGTGCCCGGCCAGAAGGATGACGATCAGTCGTCCGCAAGCCACCACCACGACGGCGAACATCAGGCCGTCCACGCGATCCAGCAGCCCGCCGTGACCGGGGATCAGATTGCCGGCGTCCTTGACCCCGTAGCGACGTTTGAGCGCCGATTCCCACAGGTCTCCCGCCATGGTCGCCAGCGACGCCGCCAGTCCCAGCACAGCGCCCCAGACTGGTCCGATGCCCATGTCGAGGAAGGTGGCCAGCAGGGCGCCGGCGACGGTGCCCGCCACCAGACCGCCGATGAAGCCCGACCAGGTCTTGTTGGGCGAGAACCGCGGCCACAGCTTGGGCCCGCCGAAGGTCGATCCGGCCAGATAGGCCATGATGTCCGAGGCCCAGGCGACGGCGAAGGCGAAGACCGTCCAGTACAGGCCCTGCGCCGTGTTTCCGTCGCGCAGCCAGATGAGCAGGATGGCGGGCCACCCGAGGTAGAGAACCCCGTAGGCGGCATCCAGCGCCTCCTGCCCCCGACTACGGGCGAACAGGCCGGCGGCGGCGGCGCAGAAGACCAGCATGACCAGCGCCAGCGACAGCTGGCCGACGTGGGCGGAGATCACCGCCGCCAGCAGGCCCAGACCCACGGCCCCGGCCATCAGCCGCCAGGCCGTCGCGGCGCTCATCATCGCCCATTCGATCGCCAGCAGCACGCAGGCCGCCAGCATCAGACCCAGGAACCAGAACCCGCCCGCCCAGATCGCCAGCACGGCGGCGGGCGCCAGCACGACGGCGGAGGCGGCCCTCAGACCGATATCGCGCGCCCGCACCGCCATCAGACCGCCGCCTTGGCGGCGGGACGCCCGCCGAAACGGCGGTCCCGGCTGCGGAACTGCTCGACCACATCGGCCAGCGCGTTCGGACCGTAGTCCGGCCAGAGAATGTCCTGATAGACCAGCTCGGCGTAGGCGGCTTCCCACAGCAGGAAGTTCGACAGCCGGTATTCGCCCGAGGTCCGGACGATCACATCCACCGGCGGCCCGCCCGCGGTCGACAGGCCCGCGCCCAGCGTCGTCTCGTCCAGCGGCTCGACCGCCTCGCCCGCCTGCACCCGCTCCACATAGCGGCGCGCGGCGTCCACGATGTCGGCCCGGCCGCCGTAGTTGAAGGCGACCTGCAGGATGAATTTGTCGTTGTGCGCCGTGCTGGCCTCGGCCTTGTCGACGATCTTCGCGATATCGTCCGGCAACCCCTCGCGACGGCCCAGCACCCGCAGCCGCACCCCGGCCTTCTCCAGCCGCTTCAGGTCGCTGCCGACATAGGTCCGCACCAGACCCATCAGGTCCGACACCTCGTCCGCCGGACGCTGCCAGTTCTCGGTGGAGAAGCCGAACACGGTCAGGCAGCGGATGCCCAGCTTGGGCGCCGCCTCGATCGTGCGTTTCAGCGCCTGAACCCCCTCGCGGTGCCCGATAGCGCGCGGCAGACCGCGCGCCTCGGCCCACCGGCCGTTGCCGTCCATGATCAACGCGACATGGCGCGGCCCCGCGGGAGTCAGGGGCTCAGGACTGAGGGGTTCGGCGCTCATGCGTCGGTTATCCTGTGGCAGATCCGCCGTCAGACCTGCATGATCTCAACTTCCTTGGCCTTCAAGGTCTCGTCGATGCGCTTGATGGCCGCGTCCGTGTCCTTCTGGACATCGGCTTCCATCTTCTTCTGCTCGTCCTGGCTGATGTCCGAAGCCTTCTCGGCCTTCTTCAGGTCATCGTTGGCGTCGCGGCGCACGTTGCGCACGGCGATCTTCTGCTGCTCGGCGTACTTGCCGGCCAGCTTCACATATTCCTTACGGCGCTCCTCGGTCAGCGGCGGGATCGGGATGCGCAGGGTCTGGCCGTCGACGATCGGGTTCAGGCCCAGGCCGGCGGCGCGAATGGCCTTCTCGACCGAAACCACCATCCCCTTGTCCCAGACGCTGACCGAGATCATGCGCGGCTCAGGCACGCTGATGGCGGCGACGGCGGTCAGCGGCGAGGTCGAGCCATAGGCCTCGACCCGGACCGGATCCAGCAGGCCCGCGTTGGCGCGGCCGGTGCGCAGGCCGGAGAACTCCTCCTTCAGGGCGTCGACCGCCTTGTCCATGCGGTCGCGGTAGGTCTTGAGATCGGGCTTGGCCATGATCGTGTCTCTCGTGTTCTTGTCGGTTTGTCAGGCGGCCTTGCCGTCGGCGCTGATGACGGTGAAATGACCCTTGCCGGTCAGGGCGTTACGGAACGAGCCATCCTCGCGAATGGAGAAGACCACGATCGGGATGCCCGAGTCACGCATCAGGGCGACGGCCGAGGCGTCCATCACCTTGAGGTCACGCGCCAGGACATCGTGATAGGTCAGGGTGTCGTAACGGGTCGCGGTCGCATCCTTCTTCGGGTCGGCGGTATAGACGCCGTCCACACTGGTGCCCTTCAGCAGGGCGTCGCAGCCCATCTCGGCGGCGCGCAGCGCGGCGCCCGAGTCGGTCGTGAAGAACGGCGCGCCCACACCGGCGGCGAAGATGACCACGCGACCCTTCTCGAGGTGACGCAGGGCGCGGCGGCGCACATAGGGCTCGGCCACGGCGTTCATGGTCAGGGCGCTCTGCACCCGGGTCTGCACGCCGATCTTCTCAAGCGCGGCCTGCATGGCCAGGGCGTTCATCACCGTTGCCAGCATGCCCATGTAGTCGGCCGAGGCGCGGTCCATGTCGCCAGCCGCCTTCGACAGGCCGCGGAAGATGTTGCCGCCGCCGATGACCAGACAGATCTCGACGCCCTCGCGGGCCACGTCGGCGATGGCGCCGGCCACGTCGGCCACGGTCTTCATGTCGATGCCGTAGCCCTGATCGCCCATCAGCACCTCGCCCGAGACCTTCAGCAGGACACGTTTGTAGCGGAACTCGGACGGGGCGTCGGGCATGGGGGGCGGACCTTGGGCGGGGGAATCGGCTCCTTATAGGAAGCTCGTCGCCCGCTTCAAAGCCCGGAAGCGGTCTGTCGGCGGATCACTGACCGCCGGAGGGATGCGCGCCGCGCCATGCCGCGACCCGATCCACGGCATTAGCCCACAGCGCGCCGTAGAACAGACCATAGTCCTGCAGGTGATAGCTGCCGGCCAGCCGGGTCAGATTATCGCTGTAGGTCGGCCCCGCCGTGGAGGCCAGATCGACCTCCAGCATCCCCGCGTGACAGCGCGCCCCGGTCAGCCCCTGATCCAGCGGCGGCAGGACGGTCCGGGTCTCCGGATAGGGTCTGGCTGGGAACGGCAGGCTGCCGGGATTGGCGCTCGCCGGCTCCGGCGTCTCCGCATCCCCTGCCCGCCAGCTCAGCGGGTTCACGCACAGGGCCGGCGCCTGTTCGTCCCGCTTCAGCGCCCCGCGCCACCAGTAGGTCTTGTCGTTGATGACGATGCGCGACAGCCCGTTGCCGATCTTCCCGGCGTTCCAGCTGACCACGCAACCGGTCTGGCGGGCGCTGTCGCAGACCGGCAGGCCAGCATCGCCGAAGTCCGCCGGCACATAGCCGCCGATCAGATAGGCCACGACAAGCCGATCCTGCAGCGGCGTACCCAGCACCTCCTCCTGAACCAGCCGGATCGCATGCATCGTGCCCTGACTGTGCGAGGCGAGGATAAAGGGCCGCCCGTCGTTGTGCTCGGCCACGAAGGTCCGGAAGGCGGCGCGGAGGTCGGAGTAGGCCGGCGCCACCGCCCCGTCGTCACTCAATCCCTTCAGCGTCGCCTGCCGGTAACGCGGCGCATACAGGCGGCAGCAGCCGTTGAAGACGCTGATCTGCGCCCCCTGCACCGCCGGGTTCAGCGGCGCCGCGGTGTTCGGAGCGTCCCACGGCACGTTCCAGACATCGCTCGCCGAACTCGTGGTCGGATGGATGAAGAAGACATCGGCGGGCGCGTCCGCCTCGCCTACGGGAGTCAGTCCCCGCGGAACCGACCGCTGCGGCCCGTCCTGCCCGGGCAGAGCCAACCAGGCTTCGGGCCGACCATAGTCCGGGGCGGGCGGCGGCGCGGTCTGTGCAAACGATTGCGGCGGTCCGCCCGCACAGGCGCTCGTCCCGACCAGGGTCAGGGCGATCAGGGTGACCAGAGAAACATGACGCAGGCGCATGGGCGGTCTCCGACGGCTGTAGGCCCCAGTGAACCGCCCTGCCGCTACGACAGGTCAACCGCCATTCCGCGCCGTCAGAGCCGCAGGATGATGGTCTCGACGATGGGGCGACGGTCCCAGATCTGCTGGCTGGCCTTCTTCAGCACCCGGGAGATGGCCTGTTCGATGACCTGATCGTCCTCGAGCGCCTCGCCCTTCAGCTTCATCACCGTCTGTTCGACCCGTTCCGCCAGATCATCCAGCGCGTCGCCCAGCGGGGCCTCCTCGTCGCCGGGCAGACCGATGCCGCGCACGTCGATGTCGCTGACGATCTTGCCGCGCCGGTCCATGGCGAAGCCGACGATCAGGATGCCGTTGGTCGAGGCGTGACGCCGCTCGTGCAGGGCCTCGCCCTGTTCGGTGACCAGACGCCCGCCGTCCACATACAGCCGGCCGCTCGGAACCTCGTCGATGATCGCCGCCGGACCGGGCGCCAGGCGCACCATGTCGCCGTTGCGCGGGGTCACCGCTTCCGGAACGCCCATGTCCTTGGCCAGATTGGCGTGTTCGGCCAGGTGGCGGCGCATGCCGTGGGTCGGGACGGCGATCTTCGGCCGCGCCCATTCGTACATCTGCTTCAGTTCGTCGCGGCACGGGTGGCCGGAGACGTGGATGCCGCGGTGATCCTTCTCGGTGTAGAGGCGCACGCCGCGGTCCGCGAGCTTGTCCTGCAGACGCCCGACCGACAGCTCGTTGCCCGGGATGACCCGCGACGAGAAGATGCAGTGGTCGCCGTTCGACAGCTTCACATAGGGATGGGTGCCCTCGGCCACGCGCGACAGGGCCGCGCGGACCTCGCCCTGGCTGCCGGTGCAGAGATACAGGATCTCGTCGGCCGGCCAGACCCGGGCCTCCTGCTCGCTCAGGAACGGCTTGATGTCGTTCAGCATGCCGACGTGCTTGGCGGCGGCGGTGATCCGGTGCATCGACCGGCCGGCCAGCAACACCCGGCGTCCGGCGGCCTCGGCGGCGCGGATCACGCTGTCCATCCGCGCCACGTTCGAGGCGAAACAGCCGACGGCGATCCGGCCCTTCAGCCCGCTGATCAGTTCCGACAGCGCCTCGCGCACGCCGCCCTCTGACCCCGCCGAACCTTCGACGAAGACGTTGGTGGAATCGCAGACCATGGCCAGCACGCCCTCGTCGCCGAGGCGCGAGATGGCGTCGGCGTCGGTCACGCCGCCGACGACGGGATCATCGTCGATCTTCCAGTCGCCGGTGTGCAGCACCGTGCCCAGCGGCGTCTTGATGGCCAGACCGTTCGGCTCGGCGATCGAGTGGGTCATGGTGATCATCGTCACCTGGAACGGTCCCAGGTCGATGGTCCCGCCCAGCGGCACCTCGATCAGCTCGACCTGATCCAGAATGCCCGCCTCGCGCAGCTTCTCGCGGATCAGATAGGCGGTGAACGGCGTCGCATAGACCGGCGCCTTCATCCGCGTCCACAGCCAGCCCAGGGCGCCGATGTGGTCCTCGTGGGCGTGGGTCAGGACGATGCCGCGGATCTTCTCGCCTTCGAGGAAGGCAGGATCGGGCACGATCACATCGACGCCGGGCGTCGACAGGTCGCCGAAGGTCACGCCCACGTCCACGATCAGCCATTGCCGGTCGCGCTCGGGGCCGTAGCCGTACAGGTTCAGGTTCATGCCGATCTCGCCCGACCCGCCCAGCGGCAGGAAGACGAATTCGTCGTCAGCTTGTTTTTTCATATGTCCCTGGAAGTGGTGTTCCGCCGCCAGATTTCCAGCAGGCCGCGGATGGTCAGGTCCGGATCAAACCGGTCGATACTGTCGGTCGCGCCCTCGAACAGGGAGACCACGCCCCCCGTGCCGATGACGGTCATGGGCTTGCCCCACTCGGCCTTGATCCGGGCCACGAGGCCCTCGATCAGGGCGATGTAACCCCAGAAGACGCCGGACTGCATATTGGTCACGGTGTCCTTGCCGATCACCTTGTCCGGCTTCTGGATGGCGATGCGCGGCAACATGGCCGCCGCCTCATGCAGGGCCTGCAGGCTCAGGTTCACCCCCGGCGCGATGATCCCGCCCTCGAAGGCGCCGTCGGCGGCGATGACGTCGAAGGTCGTGGCCGTGCCGCTGTCGATGACGATCAGGTCGCCCGGATAAAGCAGATGCGCCCCGATGGCGTTGACCAGCCGGTCCGCCCCCGCCTCGCTCGGCTTGAGGATGCGCACCGGTATGCCCAGCTCGACATTGTCGCCGATCACCAGCGGTTCGCTCGACAGATAACGGCGCGACAGGTTGCGCAGGTTGAAGATCGACTGCGGCACCACGGACGAGATGATGCATCCCGTCAGGTCCGCCAGCGCCAGTCCGCGCGTGGTCAGCAGCTGGGCCAGCCACACCGCATATTCGTCCGCCGTGCGCTGCGAGTCCGTCGACGCGCGCCACTGGGCGATCCACTCGCTCCCGTCGTGCACGGCGAACAGCGTGTTGGTGTTGCCCTGTTCGATCGCCAGCAGCATCAGTGGGTCTCCCCGAAGAACACATCGCCCGCCGAAATCAGCCGCAGCGAACCATCCGCCAGCCGCAGACGCAACGCCCCGTCCGGCGCAACGCCCTCGGCCCGGCCCTCGATGGTCTCATGGCCCAGCCGCGCCACGGCGGGACCGTCCAGCCCCGGCGTCCGCGCCGCCCAAGCGTCGAGGATCGGCTGGAACCCCAGCGTCTCCCAGCGCTCGAACCAGACCCCGAAGGTCTCGGCCAGTTCCTCGGCCGCCCGCTCCACCTTCGGCGGGGCGATGTGGCCGGCGGACAGATGGTGCGACAGGGCCGTGGCGGGGCGCTCGGTCCCCTCCGGCGCCTCGGCCAGATTGACCCCGATCCCCACGGCCAGCCACAGGCTCCCATCGGCGTGGGCGCCGGACTCGACCAGGATGCCGCTGGCCTTCACGCCCGCGAGCATCACGTCATTGGGCCATTTGATCGTCACCACGGACGGCGGCGCATAGCGGTCCAGCAGGTCCGCCACGGCCAGGGCCGCGATGAAGGTCACCTGCGCCGCCTCGGCGGGCGGCTTGCGGGTGGTGGTCAGCAGGGTGCTGAACAGATTGCCGGTATGGCCTTCCCACGCCCTGCCCCGCCGACCGCGCCCGGCGCTCTGGCGTCGGGCGGCGATCCACAGCGGTTCGGTCTCGCCCGCCTCGGCCCGGCGGCGGGCCTCGGCGTTGGTGGAGTCGATCTGGTCGAGCAGCAGGACCGGCGCGGTCGCCAACGGCCTAGCTGACCCCGAAGCCCGTCGCGGCGCGCGAGGCCAGCGGTTGGAGCCAGATCAGGGCCACGATGACCAGCGGGAAGCTGAAGGCGGCGGCCGCCAGGGCGATGGTCTTGGCCTCCACCGGCGCGGCGTCGGTCGGCGCGGTCCCTTCCGGGGCCGGGTCGAACCACATCACCTTGATGATGCGCAGGTAGTAGAAGCCCGCCACGACCGAGGCCACCAGACCCGCGACAGCGACGGCCGGCATGATGCCACCCGCATCGGCCGCGGCGCCGAAGACATAATACTTGGCCCAGAAGCCCGACAGCGGCGGCATGCCCAGCACCGACAGCGACAGGATGGTCAGCGCGATGGTGGTCAACGGACGCTCCTTGCGCAGCCCGGCCAGGTCCTGGACCTTGCGGATCGGACGGCCGTTGCGGCTCAGCGACAGCAGCAGGCCGAAGAAGCCGAACTGGTCGATGATGTACAGGGTCATGAACATCAGCATGGCCTCGACGCCCAGCGTCGTGCCCGCGGCGATGCCCAGCAGGGCGTAGCCGATGTTGGCGATCGACGAATAGGCCAGCAGGCGCTGGATGTCCTTCTGGACCAGACCCCCGAAAGCCCCGACGGCGAAGCTGATCAGCGAGATCAGGATCAGCACCTGCGCCCACTGCTGGTGCGAGTTGGCGAAGGCGCCTTCCAGCGTGCGGGCGATCAGGACCATGGCGGCCATCTTCGGGGCCGAGGCGAACAGGGCCACGACCGGCGTCGGCGCGCCCTCATAGACGTCCGGGGTCCACATGTGGAACGGCGCGGCCGAGATCTTGAAGGCCAGACCCGAGATCAGGAACACGAGGCCGAAGACCAGACCCGTCGACGGGTTGGTGGCGGCGTAGGCGGCGATGTCCTCGAAGCGCATCGAACCGGCGAAGCCGTAGATCAGGCTGGCGCCGTACAGCAGCAGGCCCGACGACAGGGCGCCCAGCACGAAATACTTCAGGCCCGCTTCCGACGCCTTCAGGTCGTCGCGGTGATAGGCCGCCAGCACATACAGGGCCAGCGAGTGCAGCTCGATCCCGACGTACATCGAGATCAGGTCGCCCGACGACGCCATCATGCCCATGCCGGCCGAGGCCAGCACGATCAGGACCGGATATTCGAACTTGGCGATCTTCTGGCGGTGCATCCAGCCGTTGCCGAGGATGATCGCCACCGCGCTGGACAGGAAGATCACGGCCTTGCCGTAGACGGACAGCGGATCGGCCACATAGGCGCCGTTGAAGGCCTGCCCCAGCGGACCGGTGACGGTCACCGCCGTCGCGGCCAGCAGCAGCAGGACCGACAGCCACGACACGACGCGCGTGCTGCGCTCGCCCGAGAAGGCGCCGATCATCAGCAGCACGAGGCCGCCGACGGCGAGCGTGATCTCGGGAGCCGAGAGACGGAGGGCGGAAATCAGATCAGGCATCATGGTCTCAGCCACCGATCGCGAGTTGATAGGCGGACGTCAGGCCGCTGACGGCGGCATTGGTGTAGTCCAGCACCAGACCGGGCTGCACGCCCAGCCAGATGGTGCCGACGATCAGGGGCACGAAGATCAGCAGCTCGCGCTTGTCGATGTCCGCGATGTCCTTGAGCTTCGGATTGGTGATCTCGCCGAACATGACGTTGCGATACAGCGTCAGCGCATAGACCGCCGAGAAGATCACGCCCGAGGCGGCCACCAGCGCCGTCCAGGTCGACACCTGGTAGATGCCGGTCATGGTCAGGATTTCACCGATGAAGCCCGAGGTGCCCGGCAGGCCGACGTTGGCCATGGTGAACATCAGGAAGATGGCGGCGAACCACGGCATCCGGCTGGTCAGACCGCCGTAGAAGGCGATCTCGCGGGTGTGCATCCGGTCATAGACGACGCCGACGCAGAGGAAGAGCGCGCCCGAGATCAGGCCGTGGCTCAGCATCTGGAAGATCGCGCCCTGAACGCCCTGATCGTTGCCGGCGAAGATGCCCATGGTCACGAAGCCCATGTGGGCGACCGACGAATAGGCGATCAGCTTCTTGATGTCGGTCTGACGGAAGGCGATCAGCGAGGTGACGACGATGGCGATGCCCGACATCGCCCAGACCAGCGGCGCGAACATCTGCGACGCCTGCGGGAACATGGGCAGGTTGAACAGCAGGAAGCCGTAGCCGCCCAGCTTCAGCAGGATGCCGGCCAGGATGACCGAACCCGCCGTCGGCGCCTGAACGTGGGCGTCGGGCAGCCAGGTGTGCACCGGCCACATCGGCATCTTCACCGCGAACGAGGCGAAGAAGGCCAGCCACAGCCAGGGCTGCACGGTCGGCGAGAAGGCGTACTCCTTCAGCTCCGGGATGCTGGTGGTGCCGGCCTCATGGGCCATCCACAGCATGGCCAGCAGCATCAGCACCGACCCCAGCAGGGTGTAGAGGAAGAATTTGTAGGCCGCGTAGATCCGGTTCTGACCGCCCCACACCCCGATGATGATGAACATCGGAACGAGGGTGCCCTCGAAGAAGATGTAGAACAGGAACAGGTCCAGCGAGGTGAAGACGCCGATGACCAGCGTCTCCAGCACCAGGAAGGCGATCATGTAGTCGCCGACACGGTCCTTGATCGAGTTCCAGCTGGCCAGAACGCAGATCGGCATCAGGAAGGCGGTCAGCAGGACGAACAGGATCGAAATCCCGTCCACGCCGAGGTGGTAGCTCGCGCCTGAGAACCAGGCGAAATGCTCGACGAACTGATAGCCCGCGCTCTGCGGGTTGAAGGTCGCGACCAGCACGACCGACACAGCCAGCACGGCCAGGGTGGTCGCCAGTGCGATCCAGCGGGCGGCGCTGTCGGAACCGCCCTTCCCGCCCAGGCGGGTCAGCAGCAGCAGGGCCGCGCCGACCAGCGGAAGGAAGGTGACGATGCTCAGGATGAAGGGGATCTGGGGCAAGATCAGGCTCCCCACGCGGTAAGGGCGAAGGCCAGGAAGAGGCAGAGACCGATGAGCATCACGAACGCATAGAAATAGACGTAGCCGGACTGGAAGCGGGCGAGCCCGCCGGCGAATTTGCGGGACAGCCAGGCGACACCGTTGGGTCCGCCGCCGTCGATGATCTTCACGTCGGCGACCTTCCAGAAGAAGTCGCCCAGCGCCTTGGCGCCCTTCACAAACACGAAGTCATACAGCTCGTCGACGTACCACTTGTTGTACAGGAAGGCGTGAACCGCGCTGCCGCGATCGGCCATGCGGCGGGCCATGCCCTCCTTCACGACGTAGATCCAGTAGGCGACGAAGGTGCCGATCAGGGTCATCACCAGCGGCGACCACTTCACCCAGGTCGGGACAGCGTGGGCCTCATGCAGGACGTGGTTGTGCTCCGCGGTGAAGATCGCGCCGCGCCAGAACTCGTTCTCGTGGTGCCCGGTGAAGAAGGGCTCGAACACCATGCCCGCGAACACGGCGCCGACCGACAGGACCAGCAGCGGCACGATCATCACCCAGGGGCTCTCGTGCGGCTTCAGCGGGCCATGATGGTGGTGGTCGTCGTGGGCGTGATCGTCATGATCCGCCAGCGGCTCGTCATGGGTCTCGATCTGGGCGTGCGACGCATGGGCGTCGTGCGCGTGGCCATGGGCGTGATCGTCGTGATGGGCGTTCTCTTCCTTCCACACAGGCTTGTTGTGGAAGGTCATGAACACCAGACGCCACGAATAGTAGGCGGTCAGGCCGGCGGCGAGGATGCCGACGAAGAAGGCGAACAGGCCGATCGGCGAGTGGTTCGACGCCGCAGCGGCGAAGGCGCTCTCGATCACGATGTCCTTCGAGTAGAAGCCCGCCAGACCGCCGATGCCGGGGATGCCCAGGCCGGTGATGGCGATGGTGCCGATGGTCATCACCGCATAGGTGATCGGCAGCAGCTTCCACAGGCCGCCCATCTTCCGCATGTCCTGCTCGTGGTGCATGCCGTGGATCACCGAACCGGCGCCCAGGAACAGCAGGGCCTTGAAGAAGGCGTGGGTGAACAGGTGGAACATGGCCGCCTCATAGGCGCCCACGCCCGCGGCGAAGAACATGTAGCCGAGCTGCGAACAGGTCGAATAGGCGATGACCCGCTTGATGTCATTCTGGGCCAGACCGACGGTGGCGGCGAACAGGGCCGTCACCGCGCCGATGGTGGCGACGATGGCCGAAGCGCCCGGCGCATACTCGAAGATCGGCGACAGCAGGCAGACCATATAGACGCCGGCGGTGACCATGGTCGCCGCGTGGATCAGCGCCGACACCGGGGTCGGGCCTTCCATCGCGTCCGGCAGCCAGGTGTGCAGGAAGAACTGCGCCGACTTGCCCATCGCGCCGATGAACAGGAGGAAGGCGGCCAGGTCGAGCGCCGACCAGTTGTGGCCCAGGAACTCCCAGCCCTTGCCGGCCATGGTCGAGATCATCGGGAACAGTTCGGCGAACTGGATCGTGCCGAACATCCAGAAGACGGTGAAGATGCCCAGGGCGAAGCCGAAGTCGCCGACGCGGTTGACCACGAAGGCCTTGATGGCGGCGGCGCTGGCCGAGGGCTTCTTGTACCAGAAGCCGATCAGCAGGTACGAGGCCAGACCCACGCCTTCCCAGCCGAAGAACAGCTGCATGAAGTCGGCGGCGGTCACCAGCGCCAGCATGGCGAAGGTGAACAGCGACAGGTAGGCGAAGAACCGCGGCTTGTCCGGGTCCTCGGCCATGTAGCCCCAGGAATAGAGGTGAACCAGCGACGAGACGCTGGTCACGACCACCAGCATGGTGGCCGACAGGGCGTCGATCCGGATCGACCAGTTCGACACGAAGTCGCCGACGTGGATGAACGGCGCCAGGGTGATGGTGAAGGGCTCGAGATGGCCCCAGGTCCACTGGCCGAAGACCGTCCAGGAGACGGCGCAGGCGAAGAACAGCAGGCCCGTGGTGATGGACTGCGACAGGACATTGCCCAGACGGCGGCCCGACAGGCCGACGATGGCTGCGCCGAGCAGCGGGGCGAAGATCCCGAGGGTGACGAGAAGCTGGAGGTTCACGATCAGCCCTTCATGACCGAGGCGTCGTCCACGGCGATGTCGCCGCGGTTACGGAAGAAGGTCACCAGAATGGCCAGACCCACGGCGGCTTCAGCGGCCGCGACGGTCAGGACGAACATGGCCATGATCTGCCCGGACACATCGTTCAGGTAGCTCGAGAAGGCGACGAAATTGATGTTCACGGCCAGCAGGATCAGCTCGACCGACATCAGGATGATGATGACGTTCTTGCGGTTCACGAAGATGCCGAAGACACCGATGGTGAACAGAATGGCGGCGACCGCCAGGTAGTGCGACAGGGTGACGACCATCAGACCAGATCCTCGGGATTGACGCCCGCGCCGGTCGAGACCGACTTGACTTCCATGGCCTTCTTCGCGTCGCGACCGACCTGGTCGGCGACGTTCTGGCGCTTGATGCCGGGCTTGTGGCGCAGGGTCAGGACGATGGCGCCGATCATCGCGATCAGCAGGACGATGCCCGCTGCCTGGAAGAAGTAGACGTAGTCGGTGTAGAGCACCCGACCGATCGTCTCGATGTTGGAGGCGTCGGCGGTCGCGGCGACCGGGCCGACCGCATCAGCCGCGACGCCGCTGGTCGCGACGGTCAGCGAGATCAGGATCATCTCCGCCAGCAGCACGCCCGCCACGATGATCGCCAGCGGCAGATACTGCGCGAAGCCCTCGCGCAGCCGCAGGAAGTCGACATCCAGCATCATGACGACGAACAGGAACAGCACCGCCACCGCGCCGACGTAGACGACGACCAGCAGCATGGCGAGGAACTCCGCGCCGAGCAGGATGAACAGACCCGCCGCCGTGAAGAACGTCAGGATCAGGAAGAGCACGCTGTGCACGGGGTTCTTCGAGGTGACGACCAGAAGGGCGCTCACCACGGCCACCGCCGCCAGCAGATAGAAGGCAATGCCTTGCAACATCGGAGGCCTCAGCCCCTTTCGGTTATGGGCGGCAATCCCGACTGGAATCGCCCTCCCCGTTTCGCGTCTGCGCCTTAACGGTAAGGCGCGTCGAGTTCCAGATTCTTGGCGATCAGCCGTTCCCAGCGATCCCCGTTCGAGAGCAGGCGGTCCTTGTCGTACAGCAGTTCCTCGCGCGTCTCGGTCGTGAACTCCGAGTTCGGACCTTCGACGATCGCGTCCACCGGGCAGGCCTCCTGGCACAGGCCGCAGTAGATGCATTTCACCATGTCGATGTCGTAGCGGGTCGTGCGGCGGCTGCCGTCGGCGCGCGGTTCGGCCTCGATGGTGATCGCCTGGGCGGGGCAGATGGCCTCGCACAGCTTGCAGGCGATGCAGCGTTCCTCGCCGTTCGCATAGCGGCGCAGGGCATGCTCGCCGCGGAAGCGGGGCGACTGCGGGTTCCGCTCGAACGGATAGTTCACCGTCATCTTGGGACGGGCCATGTACTTCAGGGTCAGGCCGAAGGCGCCGACGGCGTCGATGAGCAACGCGCCCTTCGCGGCCTGTACGAGACGGTTCATCATTGTTGCGCACCTCCGGCACGCGGGCATTCGCGGGCGTAACGCTCGCTCTGTTTATCCATCGCCTCGCAGCGGCGAAGGCGCTCGGCCTCCTCACGCTCGATGCGTTCCTGCCGCTGCTGCCACTGATAGGCCGACACAGGCAGGGGTTCGTAGGGTTGCGCGGCGCAGGCGCCGAGCGTCAGGGTCGCCAGGACTAGGGCGGTCAGACGGATCATCGGCCCCTCCTCACCACGCGGTCGCAGCCGTCGGGCTGGTCGTCGCGGTCGCTGCGATCGTCCCGGCAGGCCGGGTGGTTGCGCGCATTGCGGTCACGCGCCCGCTCGGCCCGGGCCATGTCGCCCATGGGGGAGCTGACGTCCGGCTGGATCGGCCGGAAGACGCTCGTGCACCCGCCGGCGGCCAGGGCCGCCAGCATCAGGCCGGAAAGGGCGAGCGCGCGGATCATCAGCCGCCCACCGCGAACACGCGCCAGGCCGCGGTGAAGACGACCGCCACCAACGAGGTCGGCAGGAAGATCTTCCAGCCCAGACGCATCAGCTGGTCATAGCGGTAGCGCGGCACGAAGCCCTTCACGATGGCGAACATCAGGAACCAGAAGACGATCTTGGCGAAGAAGGTCAGCAGGTAGATCGCGTACTCGATCCACGCCGGCAGGGCGTCCAGCCAGGCCTGCGGCACGCCGGGGTTCCAGCCGCCGAAGAACAGGATCGAGATCATGGCGCACATGAAGACGATGTTCACGTACTCGCCCATCATGAAGAGCAGGTACGGGGTCGAGCTGTATTCCACCTGATAACCGGCCACGAGTTCCGACTCGGCTTCAGGCAGGTCGAACGGCGGGCGGTTGGTCTCGGCCAGGGCCGAGACGAAGAAGACGATCATCATCGGGAACAGCACGAGGATGGTGGGCCAGGTGTCCGCGCCGCCGCCGAAGACGAACCAGTTCCAGATCCCGCCCTGCTGGGCCGAGACGATCTCGGACAGGTTCATCGTGCCGGCCAGCAGGATGACGTTGATGATCACCAGACCGATCGAGACTTCATACGACACCATCTGCGCCGCCGAGCGCAGGGCGCCCAGGAACGGATACTTCGAGTTCGAAGCCCAGCCGCCCATGATGATGCCGTAGACGCCCAGCGAGCTGATCGCGAGCACATACAGGATGCCGATGTTCAGGTCCGAAATGACCCAGCCCGGCGCGAACGGAATGACCGCCCAGACCATGAAGGCCGTGATCACGGTGATGATCGGCGCCAGCAGGAAGACCGACTTGTCGGCGCCGGCCGGGACGACGATCTCCTTCAGCACGAATTTGATCATGTCCGCGAAGGACTGCAGCAGGCCGAAGGGGCCGACGACGTTCGGGCCCTTGCGCATCTGGATGCCGGCCCAGACCTTGCGGTCGGCCAGCAGCAGGAAGGCGACGGCCACCAGCACGCCGACGGTGACGAGCAGGATCGCGCCTGTGGTGGCGAGGGTCCAGCCGAGAGGAGTGGTCCAGAAGTCCATAGAGCCTTACTCCGCGGCCATCGCGACCGGGGCGATCCGCTGGGCGGACAGCTCGGCCATCGTCACGCTGGCGCGCGTGATCGGATTGTTCAGGTAGGGGTCGCGCACCGTCGAGGCGAAGGCGATGTCGCCCAGGTCGCCCTTCTTGCCCAGCGCCGCCACGTCGAACGACGCGGGCTCCGGCAGGTAGTCGATGCGGCCGAAGGTCGGATGATCCGCCATCAGCGTCGAACGCAGGGCGTCCAGGGTGTCGTACGGCAGGGTCTGGCCGACCGAAGCCGACAGCGCGCGCAGCACGGCCCAGTCTTCCTTGGCCTGGCCCTTCGGGAAGACGACGCGCTCGGCCATCTGCACCCGGCCCTCGGTGTTGACGTACAGGCCCGACTTCTCGGTGTAGGCGGCGCCTGGCAGGATCACGTCGGCGCCATGCGCGCCGCGGTCGCCGTGGCTGCCCAGATAGACGCGGAAGGCGTCCGAGGCGGTGACGTTGATCTCGTCGGCGCCCAGCAGGAACAGTACGTCCAGCGCGCCCGGCTTGACCATCTCCAGAGCCGTCTTGCCGCCCTCGCCCGGGACGAAGCCCATGTCGAGGCCGCCCACGCGCGCGGCGGCGGTGTGCAGGACGTTGAAGCCGTTCCAGCCGTCCTTGACCAAGCCGACCTTCTTGGCCAGCGCGCCCAGGGCGTTCAGCACGGCCGGGCCGGTCTCGCCGGTCAGGGCGCCCGCGCCGACGATGATCGCCGGACGCTCGGCCTTGGTCAGGAAGTCGACCGCGGCCTTCGGCAGCTTGCCGACGGTCTTCGAACCGGCGCCCAGCCAGTTGTAATCGAACGTCAGATTGGCCTGTTCGCCGATCAGGCCGATCTCGGTCTTGCCGGCCAGCCAGGCCTTGCGCAGACGGGCGTTCAGCAGCGGGGCCTCGGTGCGCGGATTGGCGCCGATGACCAGAACGGCATCAGCGTTTTCAATACCTTGCAGGCCGGAGTTGAACAGCCAGCCTTCGCGGGGGCCGACGCCGAGCGCGGCGCCGTCCTGACGGCAGTCGGTGTTGGCCGAGCCCAGGGCGCGGAACAGGTCCAGCGCCGCCTTCATCGATTCCGCGTCCTGCAGGTCGCCGGCGATGACGCCGATGCGGTCGGCCGAAGCGGCGGTCAGCTTGGCGGCCACGGCGCCCAGGGCCTCATCCCACGAGGCGGCGCGCAGGCGGCCGTTCTCGCGGATGTAGGGGCGGTCCAGACGCTGGCGTTGCAGGCCATCGACGGCGTAGCGGCTGACGTCCGACAGCCACTCCTCGTTGATGCCTTCGTTGACGCGCGGCAGCACGCGCATCACTTCCGAACCCTTGAAGTCGGCGCGGATGTTCGAGCCCAGCGCGTCCATGACGTCGATGGTCTCGGTCTTCTTCAGCTCCCACGGACGGTAGTGGTACTGCCACGGGCGGTGCGTCAGGGCGCCCACCGGGCACAGGTCGTTGACGTTGCCCGACAGCTCGCTGTCGATATTTTTTTCCAGATAGGTGGTGATCTCGGCGTCCTCGCCGCGCGAGATCATGCCGATGTCCGGCACGCCGGCCACTTCGGTGATGAAGCGGACACAACGGGTGCACTGGATGCACCGCGTCATGAAGGTCTTCACCGTCGGACCCATGTTCTTTTCTTCGACCGCGCGCTTGTTCTCGGCATAGCGCGAGCCGTCACGGCCATAGCCGACGGCCTGGTCCTGCAGGTCGCACTCGCCGCCCTGGTCGCAGATCGGGCAGTCCAGCGGGTGGTTGATGAGCAGGAACTCCATCACCCCTTCGCGGGCCTTCTTCACCATGGGCGTGTCGGTGAAGATTTCCTGGCCGTCGGCGGCCGGGAGCGCGCACGAAGCTTGCGGCTTCGGCGGTCCCGGCTTTACCTCGACAAGGCACATGCGGCAGTTGCCGGCGATCGACAGCCGCTCGTGATAGCAGAAGCGCGGAATTTCATGACCGGCGCGCTCGGCGACCTGGAGCACGGTCATACCGGGCTCGAACTCGGTCTCGACGCCGTTGACTTTCGCGATGGGCATTACCCGCGACCTCTGCGTTTCTTAACTTAAGCGGACTTGATCAGAACCAGGACTTGTCGCCGACGACGTAGTCGCGGTGGAAGTCCTCGTCGGATTTGACCAGGTAGATGATGAATTCGATGAAGGCGATCAGACCGATGATCATCGGCGGGATCGCGATCAGCACCCAGCCAATGGTGCCGCACAGCAGCATGATCACGCCGGCGGTCGTCTTGCCGAGATAGAATTTGTGGATGCCGAGCCAGCCGACGAAGAGGGCCAGCAGGGCGGCGACGATCTTGTTCTTGTCGCTGCTCGACGCGATGCGCTGGGTCGAGGTGACGTAGATGTTGGTGGCGACGCCATCGACCACTTCAAAGTCGACGTCCGAGCCGGCCAGCGTGCCCGTGGTCTCGCCCATCAGGCCGCCGCGGGTGAAGGTGTAACGGCCGCCGTCGTCGCCGCTGATGAGGCCCGAGCCGGCGTAGTCGTCAAAGTTCAGAATCTTGCCGCGCATAGTCAAACTCCCCTTTTGAACAAGCTACGGACCGGCGACATCGCCGCGTCCATCGAAAGGCACGTCACCACGGTCATCAGCGATGCTCCGCGGCCAACTCGACCGTCTGCGAGGCGGTCGTACCGTCCGGCAGGGTCGTGTTGATGGTGATGGCGTCCCCGTCAAGGACGAAGCGGGTGACCGGATCACCGGACTGGTTCATCCAGCGGTCGGCTTCCGGCGTCGGCGCGTCGAGCGGCTTCCAGCTGATCAGGTCGCCGTCCACGCGGCACTGGCCGCCCCGGCGTCCGCCGTCGACCGGCGCGCGCCAGGACAGGTTCACCACCTGCCCGTCGATGCCGTCCACCTGCATGGCCGAAACCTCCTGCCCGTGGATCGCCGCCATCCCCGCCTGACAGACGCGCCGCAGGTCGGCGGCGGTCAGCACCGCCGGCACGCTGGCCTCCCCGTCCGAGGCCGGGTTGGTCGCCGACACGGTTTCCACCGGGGTCGAGGCAGGCGCGTCCGTCCGCTCGCCGCAGGCGGCGAGGGTCAGGAAGGCCAGCATCGAAACGGCGGTCAGGCGCATGCCCGAAAGAAATTGGTGGTTGGAAAGGTCAGCCGAAAACATTCGCCACCCTCCTCTCAGGCCGACCAGAACCGATAATGGACCAGTTCATCCGCTTCCAATGCGGAAGAATGAGCGCGGCGATCATGACCGCCGGGACGATCAAGGCCCACGGACCGAGTATCGGATACTGATCGTAATTTCCGTTCTCCACCAGCACGTGCCACGCCTGCCGCGCAACTCCCAGGCCGAGCCCGACCAGCAGCGGCCAACGGCTCATCCGCCACATGGCGATAACCGCCCAAGCCCCATAGACCGCATTGAAAGCAGCCATCGGAAACTCGCCGCGCGCGACCCAGCCCGCCACCGCAAGAGCGCCGGTGACGCTCCAAAGAGCGACGACAACAAGGATCGAGATCGGCGGACGCATCGTTACTCCGCGGCGATCGCGTGGCCGGCGAAGTTCGCGCGGCGGCTGCGGTAGGTGGAGATGCGGTCCTCGATCTCGTGGCGGAAGTGACGGATCAGACCCTGAACCGGCCAGGCCGCCGCGTCACCCAGGGCGCAGATCGTGTGACCTTCGATCTGGGTCGAGACTTCCAGCAGCATGTCGATTTCGGACGGGTCGGCCTCGCCGATCGCCATCCGCTCCAGCACGCGCCACATCCAGCCGGTGCCTTCACGGCACGGCGTGCACTGGCCGCAGCTCTCGTGCTTGAAGAAGTAGCTGATGCGGGCGATCGCCTTCACGATGTCGGTCGACTCGTCCATCACCGTGACACCGGCGGTGCCCAGCGACGAGCGCAGCTCGCGCATCGAGTCGAAGTCCATCAGGGCCACTTCGGCCTGCTCGCGGGTGATCACCGGGCAGGACGCGCCGCCGGGGATGATGGCTTTCAGATTGCCCCAGCCGCCGCGCACGCCACCGCCGTGATCCTCGATCAGCTGACGCAGCGGGATAGACATGGCCTCTTCGACCACGCACGGCGTGTTGATGTGCCCGGCCAGCGACATCAGCTTGGTGCCGGTGTTGTTCGGGCGACCGAAACTGGCGAACCAGTCCGCGCCGCGGCGCAGGATCGTGCCGACCACGGCGATGGATTCCACATTGTTCACGGTCGTCGGGCAGCCGTAGAGGCCTGCGCCGGCCGGGAACGGCGGCTTCAGACGCGGCTGACCCTTCTTGCCTTCCAGCGACTCCAGCAGGGCCGTCTCTTCACCGCAGATGTAGGCGCCGGCGCCGTGGTGGATGTAGACGTCGAAGTCCCAGCCGTGGACGTTGTTCTTGCCGATCAGCTTGGCCTCATAGGCCTGCTTGACGGCGGCTTCCATCCGCTCGCGCTCCAGCACGTACTCGCCGCGCAGGTAGATGTAGCAGGCATGGGCCTGCATCGCGAAGCTGGCGATCAGGCAGCCCTCGATCAGCAGCTGCGGATCGTGGCGCATGATCTCGCGATCCTTGCAGGTCGCGGGCTCGGATTCATCGGCGTTGACGACCAGGTAGTGAGGACGATCCTTCACTTCCTTGGGCATGAAGGACCACTTCAGACCGGTCGAGAAGCCGGCGCCGCCGCGTCCGCGCAGGCCCGAGTTCTTGACGTTGGTGATGATCCAGTCCCGACCGAGGTCGAGCATGTCCTTGGTCGCGTTCCACGCGCCGCGCTTCTTCGCGCCCTCAAGGCCCCAGTCCTGGAGACCGTAGAGGTTGGTGAAGATGCGATCCTTGTCTTCGAGGATACCGACCATGGTTCCTAGAGTCCTTCCGCCAGACGGCGCTTGTGGTAGCGGGTACGCAGGTAGGTTGCGGTCAGGAACGAGACCCAGCCGGCGGCGACGAGGCCATAGGCGACCACCATCAGGGCTTCGATTTCCGGCAGCGCGTCGTAACGCGTGGCGACGACATAGCCGGCGCCCAGCAGGATCAGCGCAAGGCCGCCCAGCCGGAACGGACGGCCGACAGCCTTGAGCTCGGCCCGGTAGGCCGCACGGCCCTCCTCCGTGTCGAGATCATGCTGGCTCATGCGGTCACCGGATCGCTGTTGGGCAGCTTCTTGATCGGCTTGGCGGCCGAGCCGTCATACAGTTTCGGATCGGTCAGGGTCAGGGCCCCGCCCACCGGCTCCGAGGTGTGACGACCGACGCGCGACCCCGGCTTCGGCTTCTTGCCGGCGGCGAAGTCGTCGATGATCTTCGCCAGATCGTCCGGCGTCAGGTCCTCGAAATAGTAGTCGTTGATCGCGGCCATCGGGGCATTGGCGCAGGCGCCCATGCACTCGACCTCTTCCCAGGTGAAGCGGCCGTCGGCGCTCAGCGTCTGCTTGGGCCCGATCTTCTTCTTGCAGACGTCCATCAGGTCGTTGGCGCCGCGCAGCATGCACGGCGTCGTGCCGCACACCTGGATCAGCGCCGCCGTGCCGACCGGCTCCAGCATGAACATGGTGTAGAAGGTCGCGACCTCCAGCACCCGGATGTAGGGCATGCCCAGCAGCTCGGCGATCGCGCGGATGGCGGGCTCCGAGACCCAGCCTTCCTGCTTCTGGACCAGCCACAGGATCGGGATCACCGCCGACTGCTGGCGGCCTTCCGGATATTTGGCGATCCACCAGTCGCACTTGGTCTTGGTCGCCTTCGAGAAGGCGAACGAGGCCGGCTGTTCCTTGGCGAGACGACGAACGCTCATCGGTCCACTTCTCCGAAAACGATGTCGAGCGAGCCGAGGATGGCGGACACGTCGGCCAGCTGGTGGCCACGGTTCATCCAGTCCATCGCCTGCAGGTGACGGAAGCCCGGGGCCGAAATCTTGACCCGGTACGGTTTGTTCGAGCCGTCGGACACCAGATAGATGCCGAACTCGCCCTTCGGCGCCTCGACGGCGGCGTAGGACTCGCCCTCCGGCGTCCGGAAGCCCTCGGTGTAGAGCTTGAAGTGGTGGATCAGCGCTTCCATCGAGCGCTTCATCTCACCGCGGCGCGGCGGGACGATCTTGTTGTCCTCGACCATCACCGGCTCACCGGGGCAGTTGCGCAGCTTGTGGATGCACTGCTCCATGATGCGCACCGACTGCTTCATCTCCTCGACGCGGCAGAGGTAGCGGTCCCAGCAGTCGCCGTTCTTGCCGACCGGCACATCGAACTCGAGGTCCGCATAGCACTCGTACGGCTGGGCCTTGCGCAGATCCCAGGCGATGTCCGAGCCGCGCAGCATCACGCCGGTGAAGCCCCAGTCCAGGGCCTCCTGCTTGGACACCACGCCGATGTCGACGTTGCGCTGCTTGAAGATGCGGTTCTCGGTGACCAGCGCCTCGATGTCCTTCAGGGCGTCGGGGAAGGTCTGGCACCAGCGACCAATGTCGTCGATCAGGTCCATCGGCAGGTCCTGGTGGACGCCGCCCGGGCGGAAGTAGTTGGCGTGCAGACGGGCGCCGCAGGCGCGCTCGTAGAACACCATCAGCTTTTCGCGCTCTTCGTGGCCCCACAGCGGGGGCGTCAGGGCGCCGACGTCCATGGCCTGCATGGTCGCGTTCAGCAGGTGGTTCCCCACCCGGCCGATCTCCGAATACAGCACCCGGATCAGTTGGGCGCGGTAAGGCACCTCGATCCCGAGCAGCTTCTCGATGGCCAGACAGAAGGCGTGCTCCTGGTTCATCGGCGCCACGTAGTCGAGACGATCCAGATAGGGCACGTTCTGGAGGTAGGTGCGCGCCTCCATCAGCTTCTCGGTGCCGCGGTGCAGCAGGCCGATGTGCGGGTCGACGCGGGTGACGATCTCGCCGTCCAGCTCCAGCACCAGACGCAGCACGCCGTGCGCGGCCGGGTGTTGCGGGCCGAAATTGATCGTGAATTTGCGATCGTCCATCTGACGCGCGTGCGCCGTCCGGCCATCGTCCATGTCGTCGAAGACGTCGGTGGCGCCGATCGGAGCCGGAATGCTCGAACCCTCAGCCATCACTTCACCTTCTCGTCGCCCGGCAGAACCGGGGCGGGGTACTCGGCGCCTTCCCAGGGCGACAGGAAGTCGAACTGACGGAACTCCTGGGTCAGCTTGACGGGTTCGTAGATCACCCGCTTCTGCTCCTCATCGTACCGCACCTCGACATAGCCCGTCATCGGGAAGTCCTTGCGCAGCGGATGCCCCTGGAAGCCGTAGTCGGTCAGGATGCGGCGCAGGTCCGGGTGACCCGAGAACAGCATGCCGTACATGTCGAACGCCTCGCGCTCGAACCAGTCGGCGCACGGATAGACCGACACGGCGCTCGGCACCGGCTGGACCTCATCCGTCGTCACCTTGACGCGCACGCGCACGTTCCGGGTCAGGGACAGCAGGTGATAGACCACCTCGAACCGCTCCGCGCGATCCGGGAAGTCCACGCCGCACAGGTCGATCAGCTGCTGGAAGCCGAAACGCTCTTTCAGCGCCTTCAGCACGTCCAGGATCTGCTCGCGCTCGGCGACCAGGGTCAGTTCCCCGAACGCCACCTGCGCCTGCACGCCCAGCTCGGCCACCATCTCGGCGCCCAGCGGCGTCAGGGCCGTTTCCAGCTCTTGCTGCTTCACCAGAGAGGTCATCGCTCGATGGTCCCCGTACGACGGATCTTCTTCTGCAGCTGCAGCAGCCCGTACAGCAGCGCCTCCGCCGTCGGCGGGCACCCGGGCACGTAAACGTCCACCGGAACGACCCGGTCACAACCGCGAACAACGCTGTAGCTGTAGTGATAATAGCCGCCGCCGTTCGCGCAGCTGCCCATCGACACCACGTAGCGCGGGTCGGGCATCTGGTCGTAGACCTTGCGCAGGGCCGGGGCCATCTTGTTGGTCAGGGTGCCGGCGACGATCATCAGGTCCGACTGACGCGGGCTGGCGCGGGGCGCCATGCCGAAGCGCTCGACGTCGAAACGCGGCATCGACATCTGGATCATCTCGACGGCGCAGCAGGCCAGGCCGAACGTCATCCACATCAGCGAGCCGGTGCGGGCCCACTGGATCACGTCGTCCAGCGAGGTCGTCAGGAAGCCGCGCTCGCCCAGTTCGGCGTTCACCTGCTCGAAGAATTTGTCGTGGATCGCGGGATCATAGCCCTCGACCATCGAGCGGGCGCCCATGCCATAGGCGACCGGCGACGAGGCGCCCGGCCCGACCGGCGACGCGCCGGAATTGCCCATGCCGATCAGCGGGACGTTGTTGGTGGTCACTCCCATTCGAGCGCGCCCTTCTTCCATTCGTAGATGAAGCCGACGGTCAGAACGCCGAGGAAGATCATCATCGACCAGAAGGCGAACACCATGCCCGCCTGCGACAGGTCGAACATCGACACCGCCCAGGGGAACAGGAAGGCCACTTCCAGATCGAAGATGATGAAGAGGATCGACACCAGATAGAACCGCACGTCGAACTTCATGCGCGCGTCGTCGAACGCATTGAAGCCGCACTCATAGGCGGACAGCTTCTCGGAGTCGGGGTTCGTGGGGGCCATGATCCAGGCCGCCAGCATAAAGACGAGCCCGATCACCGCCGCGATCCCGAGAAAGATCACGATCGGCAGATATTCGAGAAAGAATGCATTCATCCGTATGGACCTCGTCCGCCGGTTTGGGAGAGGCGGAATCGGCGCTTTCTAGACCCGGATCGCCCAAGGTTCAAACCCATGCGGCAAAAGGATTTTCCTGAGAATCGTTCGCAATTTTCAGGACAGTTGGTCGCACGTCGTTCCCCTTGCGTCGAAACGTCCCGTCGCGTCCCTTCGCGTCACGTAAACTTCATCGTCGGGGACACAGACGAATGGCCATTGGCGCGCGCGTATTGAACACAGTCGAGAGGATCGGGAATCGCCTCCCCGACCCCGTTTTCCTCTTCCTCTGGCTGATCCTCGGACTGGTCGTGCTCAGCCTCGTCGGCTCCGGGCTGGGCTGGTCCGCGGTCAATCCAGTCACCGGGGACACCCTCGCCGCCCAGAGCCTGCTCTCCGCCGAAAACCTTGAGCGGCTGATCATCGGCATGCCCAAGACCCTGGCCGAATTCCCGCCGCTGGGGATCGTCATCACCATCATCTATGGCGCCTCGGTCGCCGAGCGGTCCGGCCTGTTCGCCACGGCCATTCGCGGGGCCCTTCTGAACGCGCCCAAGGCCATCCTGACTCCCGTGGTCGTGATTGTCGGCATGATGTCCCACCACGCCTCGGACGCCTCCTATGTGGTCGTGATCCCGCTGGCCGCCGTCATCTTCGCCGCCGCGGGCCGCCATCCGCTGGCCGGTCTGGCCGCCGGCTTCGCCGCCGTCTCCGGCGGATACGCGGGCAACCTCTTCCCCGGCGCCTCCGACGCCCTGATCCTGGGCATCACCGAGCCCGCCGCCCGCCTGATCGATCCCTCCTACTCGGTGAACATCGCCGGCAACTGGTTCTTCATCGTCGGCGTCGTGGTCGTCTTCACCCCCATCGTCTGGTTCCTGACCGACCGGATCATCGAGCCCCGGCTGGGCCAGTGGACCCCGACCTCGGCCAAGGACGCCCCCGCGGCGGACGAGAAGACGCCCCTCACCGCCCCCGAGAAGCGCGGCCTGGCCTGGGCCGGCCTCGCCGTTCTGGGCATGATCGCCCTGTGGACCGCCATCACCCTCCTGCCCGGCTCCCCCTTCGTCGATCTCGAGGCCGAGGCGGGTCAGGAGTACAATCCCCTCTACCGCTCGCTGGTCGCCTTCTTCGCCATCACCTTCTTCGTGGCGGGCGGAGCCTTCGGGGCCGGCGCCGGATCGGTGAAGTCGCACCGCGACATGGTGCGGATGATGGTCGAGGGGCTGTCGCAGCTGGCGCCCTATATCGTGCTGGCCTTCTTCGCCGCCCACTTCGTGGCCATGTTCAACTGGTCGGGTCTGGGGCCGATCCTGGCGGTCAACGCCGCCGCGGGCCTGCAGGAGGTCGCCCTGCCGACGCCCCTGCTGCTGATCACTGTCGTTCTGGTCTCCTGCTTCTTCGACCTGTTCATCGGTTCGGCCTCGGCCAAATGGTCGGCGCTGGCCCCCATCGTGGTGCCGATGTTCATGCTGCTGGGAATCAGCCCGGAGATGACCACCGCCGCCTACCGGATGGGCGATTCCGTCACCAACATCGCCACCCCGCTGATGAGCTACTTCCCGCTCATCCTGACCTTCGCCCAGCGCTGGGATCCGAAGTTCGGCCTCGGATCGCTGATGTCGACCATGCTGCCCTATGCCGGGGCCTTCCTCGTCGCTGGCCTGCTGATGGTCGCCGCCTGGGTGGCGCTGGACCTGCCGCTGGGGCCGGGCGTGGGCGTTCACTATGAGCCGCCTCCGCCCGCCGAGGCGATCCAGACCCCGGCGGAAGGCGGTCTGACGGGTCCGTCGGCCCCGCCGGAGGCCGCCGCCGTGGCCGGTCCGGGGGTTGAAAAACGCTGATCCGAATTTTTCCGCAAACGAGCTGTTGACGCGCCCGGCGAGCCCGCCTAAACGACGCCCCTCGCCGCGGCGCACCAGCGCTTCGGCCGGGAAACGCGGGTGTAGCTCAGTTGGTTAGAGTGCCGGCCTGTCACGCCGGAGGTCGCGGGTTCGAGCCCCGTCACTCGCGCCACTTTCTCACGAAAGTGGCGCACCTCGTTTCTCTCCATTGTCCCTGACGATGACCACACGGCCGCTCCTTCGGGAGCGGCCGTTTGTGTTTCGGGCCCTGCCCCGCCAGCGCCACGGTTCCCACTCTCACAAGTTTCGGCTACACTCTCCGTAAGGTTGTGCGGAGCGACGCCATGCAAGCGCCCTGGTTTCCGATCGTCCTGATCCGCGGATTCGCGGCGTCGAAGTCCGATATCGAGGGGGCGGTCGATCAGGCCTTCCTCGGCTTCGAGCAGGGCTCGACCAAAACCCGGCAGGACTCCAGCGGCGCCATCCGCCCCTTCTTCTTCGAGTCGGTCGTGGTCCGGCTGATGAAGGATCATGATTACGATCCCAGCTACCGCTCCAACCTGCCCGGCTACGACTCGGACGAAAAGGTCGACTGGAAGTCGATCTGGCTGCACCGCTACTATGACCTGGCCTCATCGACCTACGATGGCGAGCGCCTGCCGCTGGAGGACTACGCCCTCGACCTGCGCCGCCAGATCCTGAAGATCCGTGACAAGGTCTGTGGAACCGACGCTGCCGCCCGCATGGCGTTCAAGGTGCATCTGGTCGCCCATTCGCAAGGCGGACTTGTGGCCCGCTCGTACCTGCAGAAGATCTGCCGCCAGAAGCCCTACCTCGACGACCCGGCGCTGGACCTGGGCTCCGGGTCGCTGGTGGCCAGCCTGTTCACCTACGGCACGCCGCACAACGGCATCGAGTTCCTGGGCCAGAACGTGCCGGACCTGGGGCCCGTCTCCGTGCTCCAGACCCGCAACTTCAATCGCAAGGTCATCCGCGGCTACCTCGGCCTGGGCGCCGGGCCCAAGGGCCAGCCGAAGGAAGCCCGCGATCTGGACGGCGCGCTCGAGGTCGACCGGACCTTCTGCATCATCGGGACCAACTGGAAAGACTATGACCAGCCCAGCAACATCTGACGGGAGAGCTGAGCGACGGCCTGGTCATGTGCAGCAACGCCTACACCGTCGATGATTCAGGTGATCAGCGTCAGCACTCGCCCCGCGCCTACATCTCGCGCGCCCACGGCGGCCCGCTGGGCATGGTCAACTCCGAGGAGGGCTACCAGAACCTGAGGCGCTTCCTGTTCGGCGACTGGCGGGTCGATGTGGACGTGCGGCTGGACGCCATCCGGGTCCCCGACAATGTGGCCGGAAAGCTCAGGACCGGACAGACGGCGACGACCAACTATGTACTGGACGTGATCGCCACCGTCCGGGGCCAGCAGGTCCGCCTGCACGAACGCCGCAACGAAACAGCCTCCGGCGTTCGTTTCCCCGCCGCCTTCACGAAGAAGGCCGACAACCGGCTGATCGACTTCATCGCGCCGGAGATCGGACCTGACGGCCAGCCGAAGGGGCAGAAGGAGTACGACCCCCAACGCACGGCCGCGTCCCTCTATCTGATGTCGCCGCTGAGCGCCGAAACCGGACAGGGCCGCGCCATGGAGTTCGCCCTTCAGCTCAGCCTCGAGAACCCCGTCTTCGAGATCGACCGTCGCTTCTGGTTCGACGAGCATATCCAGGGCGTCAGCGCGCTGAACGAGCTTCTGCATTTCCGGATCGAACCCACGACCGGCGCGGTCCTGGTGCGCCACGGCGGTCAGGGACAGGGCGTGGCCACGCCGGTGGATGCGGTGACCGATCCCGGCATGCAGGCGGCGCGCGAGGGCTTCAACGGCGTGGTGCGGTTCGGACCGGCCGACAATGCGTCCCTGCCGTCCGGCGGGGCGCGCGGACGGGTCTTCCTGAAGGTCTACAGGCGGAAGATTCTGGACTGACGTCCGGTCTTATGGGCGACCGGCGACCAGCACGTTCTGAACGCGGCGGCCCAGCGGATCACGCGAGTGCCAGGAGTCGCCGATATCGGCCTCGATCATCGCCGTGCAGAAGCGCGGGATCAGCATGTTGGGGCGCATATTGGTCAGGCAGACCCGCTCGCCCTGCACGCTCCAGCGCGCCGCCAGGCGACGGCCGTCGGAGAACTGGGCGGCATAGCTGCCGTCGGCGTTGAACCAGTGCTTGACCCATCCGCCGTCGGGATAGCGGGACACCACGGTGTTGCCGAAGGCGGCGTTCATATCGGTCCGGCCCGGACCAGCGGCGAGACACACGACCGCAATGGTCGCTACGGCAAGCGCACGCAACATGCAGAGACCCTCACTAAGACCCTTCCCAAGGCGAGGGCACTATTAACAATCCGTTAGGTCCTGCCAACCCCCGAACGGCGCCATACGAATAGTTGACTATCACGCAGGGGCTTCTATATGCGGCCCACGTTACGGGACAGGATTGGCGAATTCGCGCCGCCCGCTCGCCCACGGCACAGGGCGGTTCCGAGACATCGCACGACGGCCCGATGCGCGGGGCGTCCTTCCATCGTCCCAAGGACCCATGACTGAATTTTCGCAACTGGGCCTCTCGCCCACGACCCTGCAAGCGGTCGCCGACACCGGCTATACGACCGCCACCCCAATCCAGGCCCAGGCCATTCCGGTCGCTCTCGCCGGCCGCGACGTGCTGGGCATCGCCCAGACCGGCACCGGCAAGACCGCCGCCTTCACCCTGCCGATGGTGGACCGTCTGGCCTCGGGCCGCGCCCGCGCCCGCATGCCGCGCGCCCTGGTGCTGGCCCCGACCCGCGAACTGGCCGACCAGGTCGCCGAAAGCTTCGCCAAATACGCCAAGGGCACCAAGCTCAACTGGGCCCTGCTGATCGGCGGCGTGTCGATGGGCGACCAGGTCGCCCTGCTGACCAAGGGCGTCGACGTCCTGATCGCCACCCCGGGCCGCCTGCTGGACCTGTTCGAGCGCGGCAAGATCCTGCTGACCGGCGTCGAGCTGATGGTCATCGACGAAGCCGACCGCATGCTGGACATGGGCTTCATCCCGGACATCGAGCGCATCTTCAAACTGACGCCGCCGCGTCGCCAGACCCTGTTCTTCTCGGCCACCATGCCGCCGGAGATCACCCGCCTGACGACCCAGTTCCTCAAGGATCCGACCCGGATCGAGGTTTCGCGTCCGGCCCAGACCGCCGACACCATCACCCAGCACATCACCCGTCTTCCGACCTCGGACCCGAAGGCCAAGCGCACCGCCCTGCGCATGCTGATCGAGCGTGGCGATGTGCAGAACGGCATCGTCTTCTGCAACCGCAAGTCGGAAGTCGATATCGTCGCCAAGTCGCTGAAGACGCACGGCTTTGATGCCGCGCCGATCCACGGCGACCTGGACCAGTCCCTGCGCATGAAGACGCTGGCGGACTTCCGCTCGGGCGCGCTGAAGCTTCTGGTGGCCTCCGACGTCGCCGCGCGCGGTCTGGACATCCCGGCCGTCAGCCACGTCTTCAACTACGACGTCCCGCACCACGCCGACGACTACGTCCACCGCATCGGCCGCACCGGCCGCGCCGGGCGTCTGGGCGAGGCCTTCATGATCGTCACCCCGTCGGACGACAAGTCGCTCGACAAGGTGCTGAAGCTGATCAAGAAGGATCCGGTCGAACTGCCGCTGGACGGCGTCGATTTCTCGGCCATCAAGGACCAGTCGCGTCGCGACGGCGGTCGTGACGGCGGTCGGGGCGACAAGCGCGGCCGCGGCCGTGACCGGGGCGACCGCCCTGCCCGCGCCCGCCGCGAGGACGCCGCCGAAACCGTCAACGAGACCGCCGTAGAGGACGTCGTCGCCCCCGCCGTCGCGGCCGAGACCGAGGCCGCTCCGGCGCGCCGCACCCGCAGCCGCCGCAGCGCCAAGCCCGCGCCCGAGGTCGTCGCCGACGTCGCCAGCCCGGCCGAAATCGTCGCCGAGGTCGAGTCTGAAGCGCCGCCTGCCTCCCCTTCCACTGGTCGCGAACCGCGCCGCGAGCGGGGCCGCGGCCGGGGCTCGGAGCGTCGCGACGCCGCCTCGACGGAAGAGCCGCGCGCCGGCAACGGCCGCCCGTTCGGCGACGCGGATATTCCGGCCTTCCTGCGCCGTCCGGTGACCATCAAGGGCTGAGTTTTTCGCGGGCCGAATGGCCCCGCTTAACCCCCCGTTACCTACCCTCGTTCTATCGTCCTGCCCTGCGTCGGTCAGAAGGGATCGATGCTTCGGGGAAGAATTCCGCATGGCCTCATCGGTCGAAACCACGCTGCGTGAACCGGGCGCCTACAACCTCTCGCGTCGTGTCATTGATGAGATGGAAGCCGCCGGCGTCTGGCCGACCCCGCTGAATTTCGAACTCTGGCTGCACTACCTCGGTGATCCCGACGGCGCCCTGGGCCGCGAGATCCAGCGCCTGCTGGCCGAGCAGGAGCCCTTCACCGAGGCCACCGCCGACATGCTGGCGGCCGAATACCTCCCGCGCGGTCGCCTGACCGAGGAAATCCGCGACGCCGGTCGGGTGCTGGACCGCGAGCTGTCCAGCGTCGCCGAAGCCATCTCGCGCGCCCACAAGTCCCAGTCGGCCTATGGCCAGACCCTCGACAAGGCCGCCAGCAGCATCGAGTCCGCCGGCGACGGCGCCGCGCTGAAGTCCATCGTCGGCAACCTGACCACCGCCACCCGCCGCATCCAGCGCGAGAACGAGACGCTGGAGAAGCGCCTCGACGTCTCGACCAAGGAAGTCGCCCGCCTGCGCGAGCATCTGGAGCAGGTCCGTCGCGATGCGATGACCGACGCCCTGACCAATCTGGCCAACCGCAAGGCCTTCGACGAGCATCTGGCCGCCGCCTGCGAACAGGCCAATGCGACCAACGAACCGATGATCCTGGCCGTGCTCGACGTCGACCACTTCAAGCGATTCAACGACACCTGGGGCCATCAGACCGGCGATCAGGTCCTGCGCTATGTCGCCAGCGTCATCGGCCGCTTCGGCCAGCTGCCGCGCATCGCCGCCCGCTATGGCGGCGAGGAGTTCGCCGTGATCTTCCCGCGCGAGGACGCCGGCCATGTCGCGACGGCGCTGGAAGCGATCCGCAAGGAAATCTCGTCCCGCTCGTTGCGTCGCCGCTCGACCAATGACGAACTGGGCGCCGTGACCATCTCGGCCGGCTTCGCCCTGCACCGTCCGGGCGACACCGCCTCCACCCTGCTGGAGCGGGCCGACACCGCCCTTTACGCCTCCAAGCGCGCGGGCCGGAACCGGGTCACCGCCGCGGACGTCCTCGAACAGGCCGCCTGAGCCCTTGGCGGCCCGTCGAAACCGGGCATAGTCCGGCCATGCGCAGTTTCGCCTTCGCGATCGCCTACTGGTCGCTGTCCATCACCTACACCCTCGCCGCCTGTGTCGCGGCGCTGGCGCCCGGCCGTCAGGCGACCGGCTGGATCATCCGCCGCTACGTCCGCCGCATGGTCTGGGCCATGCGGGTGCTGGCCGGTATCCGTATCCAGTATCGCGGCGAGGACCGGCTGCCGAAGGGCGCCTTCATCATCGCCTCAAAGCACCAGAGTTGGGGCGATGGCTTCGCCACCTACGACCGGTTCACCGACCTGGCCTTCGTCACCGGCGACCATCTGGAGAAGTTTCCGCTGCTGGGCACGGTCCTGCGCAAGCTGGGGGCCATCGTGGTCAACAACTGCGGCGGCCGCGCCGCCCGCGAGGCCCTGAAGCACCGCGCCGCCGACGCCCATGCCGAGGGCCGCAAGATCCTCATCTACCCCGAGGGCAATCTGGCCAAGGTCGGCGAGAAATTCCGTTACCGTTCCGGCGTCTGGCACATGTACCGCGACTTCAACATGCCGGTCGTGCCCCTCGCCACCAATCTGGGCCTGTTCTGGCCACAGGAGGCGTTCGAAAAGCATCCGGGTACGGCCACGCTGGAGTTCCTCGCCCCCATCCCCACCGGCCTGCCCAAGGACGAGTTCCTCGCCCGCCTCGAGGCCGCTGTCGAAGGCCGCACCGCCGAGCTGATCGCCGAAGCCACCGGAAATCCGGTGACACCCGCGGTTCAGGTGCCGACGCCGGATGAGGTGCGCAAAGCCGAAGGCAGGGGCTAGGCTCTGGGTTTCAGGTTTCAGGGCGCCTCAAGTCCCCAGAACCTGAAACCTCGAACCTGAAACCTAAGCGGCCGGAATCACCGCCCCCTCATACCGCTGGGCGATGAAGTCCTTGACCGGCTGGCTGCGCAGGGCGCGGGCCAGCGCCTGGACGCGCGGGTCGTTCTGATTGTCCGGACGAGCCACCAGATAGTTGATGTAGGGGCTGTCGGCGCCTTCCAGCGTCAGGGCATCGGTGCGCGGCTTCAGGCCGGCGTCGAGGGCGTAGTTGGTGTTGATCACCGCCCCGTCCACCTGCGGCAGGATGCGCGGGATGGTCGCGGCCTCGACCTCGCGGAAGACGAAGCCCTTCGGATTGCCGGTGATGTCGCGCACCGTCTGCAGCGGGTTCTGGCCGTCACGCAGGGTGATCAGCCCGGCCGCCTGCAGCAGCAGCAGCGAGCGCCCGGTGTTCGAGGCGTCGTTCGGCAGCACGATCTGCGCCCCGTTCGGCAGGGCGGCCAGCGCCGTGTGCTTGCGCGAATACAGGCCCAGCGGCTCGACGTGCACGCCCGCGACGGTGATCAGGCTGGTCCCGCGCGCGGCGTTGAACTCGTCCAGATAGGGCTTGGTCTGGAAGTAGTTCACGTCCAGGCGGCTCTCGGCCAGCTGGGTGTTCGGCTGGACGTAATCGTTGAACACCTTGATCTCGATCGGCACGCCCTCGGCGGCGAGGATCGGCTTCACGACCTCCAGGATTTCGGCGTGCGGCACGGCGGTGGCGCCGACGATCAGGGCGCCGCCCTCCCCGCCCTTCTTCTCACCGCCCGCGCCACAGGCAGCGAGCGTCAGGACGGCGGCGGCGGAGAGCAGGAGCGAACGACGGATCATGGCGTGAGCCTTTCGGGGGGAGCGATCAGCGGTGGGAGACGGCGGTGACCAGACGGTCGCCGATCATCTGAAGGATTTGAACCAGCACCAGCAACAGGACGACGGTCACGACCATGACGTCCGTCTGGAAGCGCTGATAGCCGAAACGCACGGCCAGGTCGCCCAGACCACCGGCCCCGACCACGCCCGCCATGGCGGTGTAGCTGACCAGAGCAATCGCGGTGACGGTCGCCCCGGCGAAGACGCCGGGCAGGGCCTCGGGCAGCAGGGCGCGAGTGACGATCTGGAAGGTCGAGCCGCCCATGGCCTGCGTCGCCTCGACCACGCCCTTGTCCACCTCGCGCAGGGCCGTCTCGACCAGTCGCGCATAGAAGGGCGCCGCGCCGACGACCAGCGGCGGAATGGCCCCGGCCACGCCCAGCGAGGTCCCGACCAGCAGCACCGTCACCGGCAGCATGACGATCAGCAGGATGATGAAGGGCACCGAGCGCAGCACATTGACGACGAAGGACAGCACGGCGTTCAGCACCGGATTGGCCGCCAGCCGCCCCTTGCCCGACAGATACAGCAGCACGCCCAGCGGCACGCCCAGCACCACCGTCAGCACCAGCGATCCACCCAGCATCAGCAGGGTGTCGATGGTCGCCCGGCCGATCTCGGTCCAGTCAATGTTCTTGGCCACATTATCGAACATCAGACCGCCTCCACCCGCACGCCGCGCGCAGTCAGTTGCGCCGTCGCGGCCTCGGCGTCGCCGCCGGTGAAGGCCACGACCAGCTGGCCATAGGGCTCGCCCCGGATGCGGCTGATGCGGCCCGACAGGATCGAATAGTCCACGCCCACCGACCGCGCGACGCGGCTCAGCTCGGGTTCATAGGTCGAGGCGCCGCGGAACGTCAGCTTCGCCAGCTTTGCGCCGGCGGGCACGACGGAGGCGTCGAACGCCTCCTCGCCCTCGGCCAGCATGGCCTGGGTCACCGGATGCTGCGGGTGCAGGAAGACGTCCGCCGTCGCGCCCTGCTCGACGATCCGGCCGTCCTTCAGCACGGCCACGCGGTCGCAGACCCGGCGCACCACCTCCATCTGGTGGGTGATCAGCACGATGGTCAGGCCCAGCTCGCGGTTCAGCTGATCCAGCAGGGTCAGGATGTCCTCGGTCGTCTCCGGGTCCAGCGCGCTGGTCGCCTCGTCGCACAGCAGGACCGAAGGCCCGCAAGCCAGCGCCCGCGCGATACCGACCCGCTGCTTCTGCCCGCCCGACAGCTGGGCCGGATGCTTGTTCGCATGCTCCGACAGGCCCAGCCGCGCCAGCAACTCGCTCACCCGCGCCTTCACCTCGGCGTCGGGCCGTCCTTCCAGACGCAGCGGAAAGGCCACGTTGTCGAAGATGGTCTTGGCGTTCAGCAGGTTGAAATGCTGGAAGATCATGCCGATCCGACGGCGCGCGGCGCGCAGCTCGGCCGGGTTCAGGGCGGTGATTTCCTGCCCGTCCACGAACACCTTGCCCGCGTCCGGCGTCTCCAGACGGTTGATGGTGCGGATCAGGGTCGACTTGCCGGCGCCCGAACGACCGACCACGCCGAAGACCTCGCCCTTGGCGATCTCCAGATCGGCGCTGTCCAGCGCCACGCGCTCGCCCGCCGCGCTGCGATAGCGGCGGGTCACCCCCTCAAGGCGGATCATGTCAGTCGGCCTTCAGGGGAACGATGGTGACGCTCTCGCCACAACCGCAGGCGTCGGTCTCGTTGGGATTACGGAAGACGAATTTCGAGGCCAGCTTGGTCGTCTCGAAATCGATCTGGGTGCCGATCAGATACAGCACGGCCTTGCCGTCGATCACCACGGTGGCGCCCTTGTCGGTCACCACCTCATCCAGCGGCCCCACCTCTTCGGCGAAGCCGAAGGTGTACTCCTGACCGGCGCAGCCGCCGTTCTTGATGCCCACGCGCAGGCCCTTCACCGGCTTGTCGGCGGTCAGTTCCATCACGCGCGCGGCGGCTGCGTCCGTCAGGGTGACGATCGCGGGGCGCGGACGGCGCGGACGGGGCGTGGCTTGCAGTTCGCTCATCCCGGGCCTCAGAACATGTTGAGCGCGAGCTTGGCCTCGTCGCTCATCTTGGAGGGATCCCACGGCGGATCGAACACGATCTCGGCGCGGGCCGAACGGATGCCCTCGACCTTCATCACAGCCTGCTCGACCCAGATCGGCATTTCACCGGCCACCGGGCAGCCCGGCGCGGTCAGGGTCATCTCGACGGCCACGTCGCGCTCGTCCGACAGGTCGACCTTGTAGATCAGGCCCAGCTCATAGATGTCGACCGGGATTTCCGGATCATAGACCGACTTCAGCGCCTCGATGATGCCGTCGGTCAGATGGTCAAGTTCCTGCTGGCTGATCTTGCCGGACTCGACCGCGGCGGCGCGGCCGCCGTCGTCCTCGACAGCAGGGGCTTCAGCAGGGGTCGTCTGGTCGGTCATGCAAAGAACTCACGCGCCTTGATCAGGGCGTCGGCGAAGGCGTCGGCGTCCTCAAGGGTGTTATATAGGGCGAAGCTGGCCCGGGCGCTCGACGTCAGGCCAAATCGTTTGGCCAGAGGCTCCGCACAGTGCAGTCCGGCCCGCACGGCCACGCCGTAACGGTCCATCACCTGGGCGATGTCATGGGCGTGGGCGCCCTCGACGGTGAAGGTCAGGATCGCGCCCTTCCCTTCCGCCTCGCCGATGACCTTCAGCCAGTTCACCCCGTCCAGCCGCGCGCGGGCATGGGCGTACAGGGCGCGCTCATGGGCGTCGATGGCGGCGCGGTCGTACTGGTTCAGCCATTCGATGGCCGCCCCCAGCCCGATGGCCTCCAGGATCGGCGGCGTGCCCGCCTCGAACCGGTGCGGCGGCTTCGCGTAGGTGACGCGCTCCATCTCCACCGTCTCGATCATCTCGCCCCCGCCCTGATAGGGCGGCAGGGCCTCCAGCGCGGCGGTCGTGCCGTACAGGGCGCCGATCCCGGTCGGGCCATACAACTTGTGGCCGGTGAAGGCGTAGAAGTCGCAGCCGATGGCCTGCACATCCGGCAGGCCGTGCACCGCCCCCTGACAACCGTCGATCAGCACCTTGGCGCCGACCGCGTGGGCCATTCGGGTGATCTCTGCGACCGGATTGATGGTGCCCAGCACGTTCGACATGTGGGTCACCGCGACGATCTTCGTCTTCGGCCCCAGCAGCTCGGCATAGGCCTCCATGTCCAGCGACCCGTCGTCCAGCAGCGGGATCCACTTCAGCACCGCCCCGCGCCGCTCGCGCAGCAGATGCCAGGGCACGATGTTGGAGTGGTGCTCCATCTGGCTGACGATGATCTCGTCGCCCGGCTGGATGGACTGGCCCAGGCTGGACGCCACCAGATTGATCGCCTCGGTCCCGCCCTTGGTCCAGACGATGTTGTCCGGCCCCTCGGCGTTCAGGAACCGCGCCACGCTCTCGCGCGCCGCCTCAAAGGCCTCGGTCGTCTCGTTGGCCAGGGTGTGCAGGCCCCGATGGACGTTGGCGTAACTGCCTTCCATCGCCGCCGTCAGGGCGTCGATCACCGCCCGCGGCTTCTGCGCCGAGGCGGCCGAGTCCAGATAGACCAGCGGCTTGCCGTTCACCGTCCGCGACAGGATCGGGAACTGGGCGCGGGCGGCGTAGGGGTCAAAGCGGGTCACAGTCGTTCCGTCAGCCATGCCCTCGCCGCCTCTCTCGCGCCTTCGTGCGCGATGCGGTCCACGACCTCGATCAGGAAGGCCTCAACCAGCAGGGCGCGGGCCTCATCGGCCGGAATGCCGCGCTGCTGCATGTAGAACAGGGCCGCCTCGTCCAGATTGCCGACGGTGTTCCCGTGCGCGCACTGGACGTCGTCGGCGTAGATGATCAGCTCCGGCTTGGCGTCGATCTCGCCGCGCTCGCCCAGGATCAGCGCATGGTGCTGCATCCGGGCGTCGGTGCCGTCGGCCCCGCGCTCCACGATGATCTTGCCCTGGAAGACGCCGCGCGCCGTGTCGCGCACCACGCCCTTGGTCAGCTGGCTGGTCAGGCCGTCGGCGGCCACGTGATCGACCACCGTGGTCAGGTCCGCATGCCGCTCGCCCGACAGCGCATAGGCGCCGTCCAGACGCACGTCCGCGCCCTGCGCGAAATGAAGCAGCTGGGTCTCGATCCGTTGCAGCTTGGCGCCGGTCGTCAGCACGGTCTGGCGATAGACGCCGCCCGCCTCGACCCGCACCTCGGCCTGGGTCACCGAAATGGCGTCCGCGGGCTCCTCGATCAGCACCACGCGGATCACCTCGGCCCCGCGCGCCACGTCCAGCTCCAGCCGGTTGTGCGCCACATAGGCCGAGCCGGTCCCCTCGTGGGTCTCCAGCAGCAGCAGCTTCGCCCCGGCCCGCGCCGAGATGCGGGCGGTCGCCGCATGGCCGGTGCCTTCAGCCTTCGACACGAAGCGCAGGCGCAGGGTCTGCTCGCCCGACGCCATCAGAGTGTCCACGCCCACGGCCCGGCCGTTGACGAACACCATGGCGTCACCGCCCAGCGCCTCGAACGGCCCGCCGCCCGCGACCGGCAGCGCCGCCGACGGCGACGGCTCCGGCGCCTCGCGCAGATACTTCCGAAGGTCCGAATATTTCCACGCCTCGACCCGCCGCGACGGGAAGCTGGACGCGTCCTTCAGATCAATGAGGGGAAGCGCGTTCACGCCGCCTCCGCCACATACTTGTCATAGCCCTCGGCCTCGAGCTGCAGCGCCAGCTCCGGGCCGCCTGAGGCGACGATGCGGCCGGCGGCCAGCACGTGCACCCGGTCGGGTTTGATGTAGTCCAGCAGGCGCTGGTAGTGGGTGATCACCAGCATCGACCGCTCCGGCGACCGCAGGGCGTTCACGCCTTCCGACACGATGCGCAGGGCGTCGATGTCCAGGCCCGAGTCCGTCTCGTCGAGGATCAGCAGCGACGGCTCCAGCAGGGCCATCTGCAGGATCTCCATCCGCTTCTTCTCACCGCCCGAGAAGCCGACATTCAAGGGCCTCTTGAGCATGTCGAAGTCCATCTTCAGCGCCTGCGACGCCGCCTTGACCAGCTTCAGGAAGGCGGGGGCCGAGACCTCCTCCTCGCCACGCGCGCGCTTCTGGGCGTTCAGGGCGGTGCGGATGAAGGTCATCGCCGGCACGCCGGGGATCTCCAGCGGATACTGGAACGACAGGAAGACGCCCTTGGCCGCGCGCTCCGCCGGATCGAGCTCCAGCAGATCGGCGCCGTTCCACTGGACCGAGCCTTCGGTCGCCTCATAGCCCGGACGACCCGACAGGGCGTAGCCCAGCGTCGACTTGCCGGCCCCGTTCGGCCCCATGACGGCGTGCACCTCGCCCGCCGGCACTTCGAGCGTCAGCCCCTTGAGGATCGGCTTCTCGCCGACGGTGACGTGGAGGTTGGAGATGGAGAGCATCAGATAATCACGCTGGTATCGACAGCCGACAGATGGCCCTTGGCCTCGGTCAGCGCCTTGAGAAGATCGTCGTAGTTCAGGTCCCACGAGGCCCCGCCATGTCGGGGGCGGAGTTCAACAGCGAACCCCGCGCCTTCAATGCGAACCTCAGCGAACACCTCGTCATCTTGAAGAAGCTCGCAGGTCAGGAAATCTCGTTCAGGCGGTGAAGCGAGAAGCAGCTCGATGGCGGAACTCATCCCACGCTCCTTTCGGCGAGCTCAGAGGCCGGCAAGGTCCAGGCGGCGGGCAGCACCCCGAAATTGCCGAACTGCATCAACTTCTTCCCGGTCCGGTTCCCGACCAGAAGGGCGTACTGCTGGGGATCGGGCCAGTCGAACCAGTCGCGATCCGCGAGGAACCACAGCTCGTCGCCGACCCGCGCCCACCAGCGGACGTCGGGATCGAGGCCGGCCCTGGCGGGTTCGCCCTGCAGCGGCTCGAAATCCTTCAGGGGCCGGAAGTCCGCCTTCGCCTCCGCCCGCGCGGAAAACGCCTGCCACTCGGCCTCGTCGCGCCCGGCCAGCGCATAGGTCACCGCGACCATGCGCTTCGGCTGCCAGTCATAGGGCGGAACACCGATGGTGGCGTCCGCGGTCGGCTTCCTACGTTCGAACCAGCCGAACACTAGCCCACGCTCCCTTCCAGCGAGATCGCCACCAGCTTCTGCGCCTCGACGGCGAACTCCATCGGCAGTTCCTGCAGCACGTCGCGGACGAAGCCGTTGACCAGCAGGGCCACCGCCTCCTCCTGCGACAAGCCGCGCTGCTGGGCGTAGAACAGTTGGTCCTCGCTCAGGCGGGTCGTCGTCGCCTCGTGCTCCAGCTGGGCCGAGCCGTTGCGGGCCTCGATGTAGGGAATGGTGTGCGAGCCGCATTCCTTGCCGATCAGCAGGCTGTCGCACTGGGTGAAGTTGCGCACGCCCGTCGCCTTCGGATGCACCGACACCTGGCCGCGATAGGTCGAGTCCGACTTGCCCGCCGACACCGCCTTGGCGATGATCCGCGACTTCGAATTCTTGCCCAAGTGGATCATCTTGGTGCCGGTGTCGGCCTGCTGATGCCCGTTGGTGATGGCGATCGAGTAGAACTCGCCCGAGCTCTCCTCACCCTTCAGGATGCAGGATGGGTATTTCCAGGTGACGGCGCTGCCGGTCTCCACCTGCGTCCACGACACCTTCGACCGGTCGCCGCGGCAGTCCGCGCGCTTGGTAACGAAGTTGTAGATGCCACCCTTGCCCTCGGCGTCGCCGGGGTACCAGTTCTGGACGGTCGAGTATTTCACCTCGGCGTCGTCCAGCGCCACGATCTCGACCACCGCCGCATGCAGCTGGTTTTCGTCGCGCATCGGCGCCGTGCAGCCCTCCAGATAGGAAACGTAGCTGCCCTTGTCAGCGATGATCAGGGTCCGCTCGAATTGGCCGGTCTGGCTGGCGTTGATGCGGAAATAGGTCGACAGCTCCATCGGGCAGCGCACGCCCGGCGGGATGTAGACGAACGACCCGTCGCTGAAGACCGCGCTGTTCAGCGCCGCGAAATAGTTGTCCGACACCGGCACGACCGAGCCGAGGTACTGACGCACCAGCTCAGGATGTTCGCGCAAGGCCTCGGAAATCGGCATGAAAATGACGCCGACCTTGGCCAACTCGGCCTTGAAGGTCGTCACCACCGACACGCTGTCGAACACGGCGTCCACCGCCACCTTCGGCGCGCCCTGCACCCCCGCCAGCACTTCCTGCTCCTTCAGCGGGATGCCCAGCTTGGCGTAGACTTCCAGCAGCTCCGGATCGACCTCGTCGAGGGACTTCGGCCCCTCCTTCTTCACCGGCGCGGCGTAGTAATACAGGTCCTGATAGTCGACCGGCTCATACTTCACCGCCGCCCAGGTCGGCTCCTCCATGGCCTGCCAGCGCTCGAAGGCAGCCAGCCGCCATTCCAGCATCCACTCCGGCTCGCCCTTCTTCTCGGAGATGAAGCGCACGATGTCGGCGTTCAGCCCCTTGGGCGCGAACTCCTGCTCGATGTCCGAGGTGAAGCCGTGCGCATACTTCTCCAGCGCGGCAACGGCGTCGACGGTTTCCTTAACGGCGGCCATGACTTACGCGACTTCCTTCGCGCGTTCGCTGACGCGCGACTTATGCTTTTCGTACGCAGACACCCAGGCGTCGGCGAAACGGGTCCAGTCCTGTTCGGTGGTGCCCCAGCCGCCCGAGACCCGCACCCCGCCCGTGGCGAGATCGTGCAGCCCCATGGCGCTGATGGTCTTGGACGGCTTGGTCTTGCCCGACGAACAGGCGCTGCCCGCCGAGATCATCACCCCGGCCAGATCCAGGGTGATCAGCTGCTGCGGGCTGTCCCAGCCCTCGACCGCCATGAACAGGGTGTTGGGCAGGCGCTCGACCGCGCCACCAATGATCACGGCGCCCGCCGCCTTGGCCCGCGCCTCGGCGGCGTCGCGCCAGCCGACGTGGGCCATCGCGTCGTCAAGATCACGCGCCGCACAGGCCGCCGACACGCCGAAGCCCGTCAGGCCCGGCACATTCTCGGTGCCCGCGCGCATGCCGCGCTCCTGTCCGGCGCCGTGCAGGATGCGCACCGCCTCGCGGCCCGGCTTCAGCACCAGGGCGCCGACGCCCTGCGGCCCGCCCAGCTTGTGCGCCGACAGGGTCAGGCTGTCCGCGTCCAGCGTCCGCATGTCGACCGGGATCTTGCCCGCCGACTGGATCGCGTCGACGTGCAGCCAGCCACCCGCGGCCCGCACCAGCTTCGCCGCCTCGACGATGGGCTGGATCACGCCGCTTTCGTTGTTCGCATGATGGATGGCGACCACGGCCACGCCCGGACGCGCCAGCGCCTCGGCCAGCCAGTCCAGATCGACCACGCCGTTCGCATCGACCGGCAGCACCTCGACCGGCGCGCCCGACGCCAGCGCCGCCTCGGCCACGCACGGATGCTCCGTCGCGCTGACGATCAGCCGCTCGCAGCCGCCCTTCAGCGCGCTGACGATGGCCTGCGCATTGGACTCGGTCCCGCCCGACGAGAAGGTGATCGCGGTCGGATCGGCGCCGATCAGCTCGGCCACCTGCGCCCGCGCCGTCTCGATGCGCGCCCGCGCCCGGCGACCGGCGGCATGCACCGCCGACGGATTGCCGTTGTCGGCCAGGGCCTTGGCCATGGCTTCCTGAACTTCCGGACGAACCAGACCCGAGGCGTTGTAATCCAGATAGACGCTCATTGGCCGCGCCCCTCATCAACAGTGACGTTCAGGAGTTCTGCGGTCCGAATGAACGGCTGGGGAGACATGCCGAGATGCCCATGAGGCTCCATCTGGACAACGCCCTTCACTCGAAGGGTGACGCCGCCGCTATCGCTCATGGGATACGGACGCTGCCGCCAGGTCGCATCGAGAAATCGATCGGCCAGGGGCCCGCTTGCACTCGCCCCCAGTCCAATACGGACCTGGCAGCTATCTGCTTGCAGGGCCTCGCCATGCACGAAGTCCGTAAAGTAGCGCCCCTCGACAATCACTTCCGTGCCGACCGGAATGCTCCGGAGGTCATCGCAGGGCGTCAGGGTCCGGGTCGGCTCACCCAGCATGGCGACCAGCATGAAGGTCAGGAGGCCGGTCATGCCGCCACTCCCGCGACCGGAACCTTGAACGCTTCGGAACGGCGGCGCGCGCCGGTCCGGCGCAGCACCACGTCCTCCAGCGACACCGCCGCCAGATAGGCGTGGATTTCAGCGCCGAGGTCTTCCCACAGGTCGTGGGTGATGCAGCGCTCGCCGCCCAGCATGCAGCCCTTCGGCGTGCCATGGGCCACGCAGCGGGTGGCGCGGATCGGTTCGTCCACGGCCAGCACGATATCCGCCACCATGGTCACCTCGGCGCCTTGCGACAGGCGATAGCCGCCGCCCGGACCACGCACGCTGGACACCAGTCCGCTCTTGCGCAGGCGAGCGAACAGCTGCTCCAGATAGCTCAGGGAAATCTCCTGCCGGGTGGCGATTTCGGCCAGCGAAACAGCCCGCGCCTGACCTCCGGCGTCGCGTCCGTTCCGGGCCAGATCGGCCATCGCCATCACGGCGTATCGTCCCTTGGCCGACAGACGCATTCGCACACCCTTAAAAACCGCGCGCTTTTCGGGGCTCCTGTGCTAGAACCCGCGCCTTCGCAAAGGCGTCGACGCGCGCGGTGGACTTAGAAAGTCCTACTGCTGCGGTCAAGTATTACGCAGCTGCGAAATGATGTTTGAACACGGGAATTCGCTCCGCCCATGCCTGAAGTCATCCTGCCCGGCGCCTCTGGCCGTATCGAAGGCCGCTATTCCCCGGGCAAGCGTCCGAATGCGCCGATCGCCCTGATCCTGCACCCGCACCCCAAGGCCGGCGGGCACATGAACAACCCGGTCGCGGTGACCCTGTACCAGCTGTTCGTGAAGCGCGGCTTCGCCACCCTGCGCTACAACAGCCGCGGCGTGGGCAAGTCCCAGGGCGAGTTCGACTCGGGCATCGGTGAACTGGCCGACGCCGCCACCGCCCTGGACTGGCTGCAGGCCAATAACCCCGCCGCCACCCAGACCTGGGTCGCCGGCTACCAGTTCGGCGCCTACATCGGCATGCAGCTGCTGATGCGCCGCCCGGAAACCGACGGCTTCATCTCGGTCTCGCCGCCGTCGAACATGTACGACTTCTCCTTCCTGGCCCCCTGCCCGGCTTCGGGCCTGTTCCTGCACGGCACCGCCGACAGCATCGTCCCGCCGGTCGAGGTCGAGCGCGTCGTCAACAAGCTGCGCACCCAGAAGGGCATCGTCATCGACTACGAACTGGAAGAAGGCGCCAGCCACTTCTGGCAGGACCACATGGACGCCGTTGAAACCCGCGTCGGCGCCTATCTGGACAAGCGTCTGGAAGAAAAGCCGGCCTGACGCCGCGAGTGGCGACCCTGTTCCATGTCTGGTAGAATAGCCGGATGGACAGGGTCACCGTTTCGGACGCCGCTACCCATCTGGAAGAGCTCGTCTCCCGCGCAGAGGCGGGTGAGGACGTCGAGATCGTCCTCAATGGCCGCGTCGCCGCTCGCCTGACCGCCGCCCCACGCCGCCTGCTCCCGCCCGTCGACTCCCAGCCCTTCGACTGGGCCGCTGTTGAGGCGACCAGCAGGAGGATGTCCCGCCAGAAGGAAAGCGCCGGCGACTTCTTCCGGCGACTGCGCGACGAAGCCGCCTATTGAGCCTCTATCTCGACGCCTCGGTTCTGGTCGCCTCCCTGACCGAGGAAGCAAGAACCCGCGAAGCGCGGCAACTGATTGCCGCATACGACCGGTTCGACATTGCGCTCAGCAGTTGGACTCTTGTCGAGACCCTCTCCGGATTGTCCAAGAAGGTGCGGACCGGCGACCTGACCAGCGCCGACTTCGAGGTGCTGTCAGGTCAGGTTCACACCCTGCCGAACAGTTTCTCCCGCACGCCTGTCAGCGAGGAGCACCTGCTCTCGGCGATGCGTTTGGTGCGATCCCTTTCGACGGGTCTGCGTGCGGGTGACGCGCTGCATCTGGCCATCGCCGCGGACTTCAACCTGACGCTCGCGACCTTCGACAAGGGACTGGAAGCGGCGGCGGCAATGGTCGGCGTGTCCGTACTTCAGACCCCAGCCTGATCCCACACGACCAATTTTGACGCACCGGCATGTCAGACTGAATTCCGCTCTTTGACATCGCGGTCCGTGACGCTCCCTCAGGGTCGAGCACAGGCTGGATGCCCCGCCGCGCCACAAACCTCGCCGTGCCCCTCTGCGCGCACCCGGTTTCGCGCCCGAAGCGCTCCCTCACGGTTGAAGCGGCCGTCCTGCACCCCGCCTGACGCGAAAAAGTGCACGATGTGCACTCCATTTTTTTCAGAGTGCACTTTTCTCCCGTCGGGTCCGCCACAGCGACCAGACCACCCCGCCCGTCAGGATCAGGGCCGTCACGCCCAGCGAGATCGCCGGCGGGATCTTCTCCAGCCCCAGCAGGGGCGCGGCGAACACCTTGCCGCCGATGAAGACCAGCAGCAGGGCCAGCGCCTGCTTCAGATAGGCGAAGCGGTGGATCACCGCCGCCAGGGCGAAATACAGCGCCCTCAGGCCCAGAATGGCGAAGATGTTGGAGGTGTAGACGATGTAGGGGTCGGTCGTGATCGCGAAGATCGCCGGCACCGAGTCGACCGCGAACACCACATCCGCCAGCTCGATCGCCACCAGCGCCAGGAACAACGGCGTCGCGTGGAGCGCCAGCTTCCCGCTCGACGTCTCCTGCCGCACGAAGAAGTCATGGCCGTGCAGCCTGTCCGTCACCCGGATATGCCGCCGCAGCCAGTGCAGCATCGCATTGTCCGAGATGTCGGTCTCGGTCTCGCGCCGGCTGGCGAACATCTTGATCCCGGTGAACACCAGGAAGGCGGCGAAGATGTACAGCACCCACTCATAGCGGCTGACCAGCGCCGCCCCGCCCGCGATCATGATGGCCCTGAGGACGATCACCCCCAGGATGCCCCAGAACAGCACCCGGTGCTGATAGAGGCGCGGAATAGAAAAGGCGCTGAAGATCAAGGCGATGACAAAGACATTGTCCATCGCCAGGCTCTTCTCGATGGCGAAGCCGGTGAAGTACTCCAGCCCGCGCTCGCCCCCCAGCCGCCACCAGACGAAGCCGCCGAAGGCCAGGGCGATGGCGATGTACATGGCCGACAGGGACAGGCTCTCGCGCACCCCGATCTCGTGATCCTTGCGGTTCAGCACCCCCAGGTCGAGCACCAGCAGCGCCAGCACCACCCCCATGAACCCGACCCACATCCAGATGGGCTGGCCCAGCCACTCGGCTGTCATCGTGTCCCGTATCCCTGTCGCTGCGGAGCCTGAGCGCCCCGCTCCCCGCTTCCAACGATGTCAGGGCCTCAGCGTTGCCGCACCGGGCGAAAGGCCGCAGGTCAGTGGTCGCCTTCCGCCGCCGCCACGGCCGCCGGGCGGTGGGCCCGTACGCACCAGAGGACGCTGACCACCATCATCACCATGGCGACGATCTCGATGACGGTCGGCCCCCGCCCCTCCCACAGATAGCCATAGGCGAAGGCGAACAGGGTCTCGAACACGATCATCTGGCCCAGCATGGACAGCGGCAGCAGGCGGCTGGCCTGGTTCCAGAAGGCGTTGCCGACGATGGAGGCCAGGATCGCCACCCCCATGCTGGCCGCCGCCAGCCGGGCCCACTGGTCACCCGTCTGGCCATTGGCCTCGGCGATGGCCGGGACCGCCAGCAGCAGGGCGAACCCGCCTGTCACCACACCCGTCAGCAGGGACCAGTCATGGGCGCTGACCTGCGGCAGGCGCGCCATCCATCGGCTGTTGCCGATCGCATAGGCCGACCAGCTGACCAGCGCCGCCAGTCCGCAGCCGAGACCCAGCAGCACCTGTCCCACATCCCGGTTCAGCGCCTCGCGCGACAGGCTCTCCCAGCCGATCAGCCCCACCGCCAGTGCGGCCAGCAGGATCGGCGGCCCCACCTTGCGCAGCGGCGGCGCGTCCTTGTCCTTCAGCCCCCAGACCGCCACCACCACCGGCACCATGCCGACGATCAGGGCCGAGGCGGCCACGCCGGCGAAGTGGATGCTGACCACCAGGAACAGGTAGTAGACGATGTTCCCGGCCAGGCTCAGCCAGGCCAGCGCCCGCCAGGCCTTCCAGTCCAGCAGCGGCGCCACCTTGGTCCAGCGCGGCGCCAGCAGGGCCGCGGCCAGCAGGCCATAGGCGAGGTAGCGCCCGGCGCTCATCAGCATGGGCGAGGCGTCCGGCGCGAACTTGGGCGCCAGGAAGACCAGACCCCACATGGCCCCGGCCCCGAGGCCGCAGCCGACCCCGACCAGCCGGTTCGTCGAACCGCTCATCGGTAGATCAGGAAGGGCTCGCGCGTCTTCAGCCAGGCCTGCTCGTCCGGGGTCGCGATGGCGTCCAGATCGTCAGGCGTCGAGGCCGGGTTATCGACCCATTCGCGCAGGCCCGGTCCACCATTGATCACATCGATCGGCAGCTTGCCGAAGGCGTATTCATAGGGGAAGTCGCGCCACAGGTCGTAGTCCGGATACAGCCGCCGGACCGCCTTGAAGCCCAGCGCCTGCACCCGCCAGGGCTGGAAAGCCTCATGGTCATAGGCCGGGTCGTCGACGTGGATCTGGACCCCCGAGCACAGCTTGCCGACGTGCTTGTGGAAGGTCGGCTCGAACCACATGTCGCGCAGCACGCAGCCCTTCAGCCACTGCGGCGCGAAGGCCTTCATCTCGGCGATCACGGCGCGGGCGTCGATGTCCGGCGCCCCGAACAGCTCCAGCGGCCGGGTCGTCCCCCGCCCTTCCGACAGGGTCGCCCCCTCCAGCATGACGGTGCCGGCATAGGCCCGGGTCATGGACACGTTCGGCGCATTGGGGCTGGGGTTGATCCAGCTCCGCGCGCTCAGCGGCCAGCCGTAGCCGGGCCCTTCTGCGGGCTCCCAGCCCTCCATCTCGATGACGCGATAGGCTACATCCAGCTTGAAGTGGTCGATGAACCACAGGCCCATCTCGCCCAGCGTCATCCCGTGCCGCATCGGCATCGGTCCGGCGCCGACGAAGCTCTCCCAGCCCTCGACCAGCGTCGTGCCCTCGACCGGCCGTCCGGCGGGGTTCGGGCGATCCAGCACCCAGACCTCCTTGCCGTGCTCGGCGGCGGCTTCCAGCATGTAGAGCAGGGTCGTCACGAAGGTGTAGATGCGGCAGCCGACGTCCTGCAGGTCGATCAGGACGACGTCGAACGTCTCCATCCAATCGCCCCGCGGCCGCCGGACCTCGCCATACAGGCTGAAGACCGGGATGCCGTGCACCGGATCGGTATAGTCCGGGCTCTCCATCATATTGTCCTGCAGGTCGCCCTTCATCCCGTGCTGCGGCCCGAAGGCGGCGGTCAGGGTGATGTCCGGGTGCGCCGCCAGCGCGTCCACCGCATGGGTCAGGTCCTGCGTCGTCGACGCCGGATGCGCCACCAGCGCCACGCGGCGCCCCCTGAGCGGCGCGCTCAGGGCGGGATCGGACAGCAGGCGGTCGAGACCGAACTTCATGGGAGCTCCGGGGCCGGCAGGACCAGCGCGAACGAGTCGGGATGGTGGAAGTCCGGCTTACCCGGCGCATGAGCCAAGGCCCAATAGGAGATGTTACCCTCGATGTCCTCGATGACCGCCGATAAACCGATGAACGCCGCCTTGGGCGGAAGATCGAGGTCAGCCTCTATAACGATGTAATCCTCATCGCCGTCCTGCAGACGGACAGCCACTTGCGCCTCAGCCGGCTTCATTCCGGACCGATAGCTTTCAAAATGGTACGAGGCCCACTGGCATGAGGGTGACATATTGAACTCGAGATAGCCGTCCCCTGTCGGGATGAAGGCTTCGAAGCATGTGTGCTGCCAGAGCCCGTCAGCGCGCTCCCCTGCAACGACTGCCGGCCATGGAACTCTCGAGAAGTCGTGCTCAACCATGAACCTCAATCGCAAGCGAGGTCCTCGTTGCTCCAACTCGACCCGGATACGCTCCACAGGGCTGGAGGGTGTCGCAGGATGTTTTGTAAGTGAAACCAGCATCCCTCCTCGATACCCCGCCCTTGACGCCGGTCAACCGTCGCGGCTACCCAGACGCCCATGTTCGCCCGCGCCACCCTGACCGGCCTGTATTACCGCCCCTCGATCTGATCGAGCGGCCCGCGAACCCCTGCGCCGCACCTGCCGGCGCGCAATACCCCCGAGACGCTCGCCGGCTTCCCTGCTAACGGAGCCTCCATGAGCGACCAGACCTTCAAGTCCGACTTCCTGCGCACCCTCCAGGCGCGCGGCTACATCCATCAGATCACCCACCCGACCGAGCTGGACGAAGCCGCGTCGAGCGGGATCGTCACGGCCTACATCGGCTTCGACGCCACGGCGCCGAGCCTGCACGTCGGCAGCCTGATCCAGATCATGATGCTGCGCCGCCTTCAGCAGGCCGGGCACAAGCCGGTCGTCCTGATGGGCGGCGGCACCACCCGCGTCGGCGATCCGACCGGCAAGGACGCCTCGCGCCCGCAGCTCACCGACGAAACCATCCAGGCCAACATCGACGGCATCAAGCAGGTCTTCGCCAAATTCCTGACCTTCGGCGACGGCCCGACCGACGCCGTCATGGTCGACAATGACGAGTGGCTGTCGAAGTTCGGCTACATCCAGTTCCTGCGCGACTTCGGCACCCACTTCACGGTCAACCGGATGCTCGCCTTCGATTCGGTCAAGCTGCGCCTCGAGCGCGAGCAGCCGATGACCTTCCTCGAGTTCAACTACATGCTGATGCAGTCGGTGGACTTCCTGGAGCTGAACCGCGCCCGCAACGTCACGCTCCAGATGGGCGGCTCGGACCAGTGGGGGAACATCACCTCCGGCGTCGATCTGGTGCGCCGCGTGGACCAGAAGGCCGCCTTCGGCCTGACCACGCCCCTGCTGACCACCGCCTCGGGCGGCAAGATGGGCAAGACGGCCCAGGGCGCCATCTGGCTGAACGCCGACAGCCTCAGCCCCTACGACTACTGGCAGTTCTGGCGGAACGCCGACGACGCCGACGTGGGCAAGTTCCTGCGCCTGTTCACCGACCTGTCGCTGGACGAGATCGCCGCGCTGGAAGCCCTCGAAGGCGCGCAGATCAATGACGCCAAGAAGGCTCTCGCCGACGCCGCGACGACCATGCTCCACGGCGCCGAAGCCGCCGCGACGGCCCGCGCCGCCGCCGAGAGCGCCTTCGAGAAGGGCCAGCTGTCCGCCGACCTTCCGACCGTCGAGATCGCCCGTGACGAGGTCATCGGCGCCATGCTGGCCGCTGTCGCGACCAAAGCCGGTCTGACCGCCTCGAACGGCGAGGCCCGTCGCCTCGCCCAGGGCGGCGGCCTGCGCCTGAACGATGAAGCCGTCGCCGACGGCGCCCGCCTGATCGACGCCGCCGACGTCAACTCGGACGGCGTGTTCAAGCTGGCCGCGGGCAAGAAGAAGATCGTTCTGGTGAGGCCCGTCTGATGACCGAGATCACCGAAGGCACGAAGGCCCCCGCCTTCGACATGGCCACCGCCGACGGCGGGCGGGTCACGCTGGCCGGCCTCAAGGGCAAGGCCGTCGTGATCTACTTCTATCCCAAGGCCGACACCCCCGGCTGCACCACCGAGGGCCAGGACTTCTCGGCCCTGATCGGCGAGTTCGAGGCCGCCAACACCGTGGTCATCGGCGTCTCGCGCGATCCGGTGAAGAAGCTGGCCCGTTTCGCCGACAAGCGTGACCTCAAGGTCGTGCTGGCCTCCGACGAGCCCGAGGACGTCACCCTCGGCTATGGCGTCTGGGTCGAGAAGAAGCTCTATGGCCGCGAGTATATGGGCATCGAGCGGGCTACCTTCCTGATCGACGCCGAAGGCGTTGTCCGCCGCGTCTGGCGCAAGGTCTCGGTCAAGGGCCACGTCGCCGAGGTTCTGGCCGCCGCCCGATCCCTCTGACCCGCGGCGGATACGCCTGTCAGGCGAATAACGGCGTCATATCGCGAAGTTCTTCGCCTCCTAACCGCCCAGCGTAGTTAACAAGTCGTGAAGAGACTTGTCGTCTCTCCACAGTCGTGGCTGATAACGCCCCGGACGTGGGGGCGTTTGAGTATGAGTGAACTGGACGCTGAAGGCAGACAGTCGCTGATCGGGCGATGGTTCCCGACGCGATACCTCTATCTGCGTGACGGCGATGACGTGAAAGCCTGGGCGCTGACGCCGGGTCGTCAGATGGCCGCCGCCATCGGCGCCGTCCTGCTGGGCGGCTGGGTGCTGATCGCCTCGGGCGGCTTCGCCCTCGACATGGTTCGCCAGAGCCAGGCTGACCGGACCGTCGCCCGCAGCCGCGCCGAGGCCCAGCGCCTGAACGCCGACCTGCAGGCCCGGCTCGACTCCGCCGTCATCCGCATGAGCTCCAGCACCGGCTCCATCGACGAGATGGCCCATCTGGTGGAACGCCGCCATGCGGCGCTGACGCGGGTCATGGGTCTGTTCCAGGGCGTCGACGGCGCCCAGCAGGCGCTGATGCCCGCCCCTGCCCTCAACGCCGACCGCAACACCCCCCTGCAGCGCGTCGTGGCCGTGCGCATGGATCAGGAGCGGCTGATCGCCCGCACCGAGGCGGTGGCCAGCACCCGCGCCGAACGCCTGCGTCTGGCCTTCCGACTGGCCGGCCTGAACCCGGCCGCCTACGCCGCCAACGACACCGCCCTGGGCGGCCCGCTGATCGAAGCGCGCGATCCCCGCGCCCTCGCCGCCGTTCTGGACGTGGACGAGGCCTTCGCCCTGCGCATCCAGCATGCCTCCGACAATCTGAACGACATGCGGATGCTGGCTGACGCGTCCGAGGGCCTGCCGTTCCGCCGTCCGACGAACGCCCGGACCACCTCCGGCTACGGCGTCCGCTTCGATCCGTTCAACGGTCGTCCGGCTGTGCATCAGGGTCAGGACTTCGCCGGTCCCCTGAACACCCCGATCCACGCGACGGCTCCCGGAATCGTGTCTTTTGTTGGCGTTCGTTCAGGGTATGGCAACGTCGTTGAGATAGACCATGGTCGCGGTTTCAAGACCCGTTTCGCCCATCTGAACTCCATGGCCGTGCAAACGGGCCAGCATGTCACGCTTGGCCAGCGCATCGGCGCCATGGGAACGACCGGACGCTCCACCGGCGTTCACCTGCACTATGAGGTGTGGATGAACGGCCGCCCGCAAAACCCAGCCCGCTTCATGAGAGCCGGAGACCAACTTGTTCAACAAGACTAAATCCCCCGCCCCGCAGCCCCAGTCGCGCGCCGACTCCGGCTCCTCCATCCCGCCGCTGCCGGACCTGCCGGCTCCGGGCGCCCCGGCCGCTGCGACCACCTCGCCGCGTCCGGCCGCGCCCGCCGTGGCCCAGCGCGGCCTGTCGACCCTGTCGTCGGACCTGCAGTTCGAAGGCAATGTCTCGGGCGCCGGCGACCTGCAGATCGACGGCCAGGTGAAGGGCGACGTCCGCGTCGGCCGCCTGATCGTCGGTGAGACCGGCGCGGTCGAAGGCAATGTCGCCGCCGACTATGTCGAGGTGCGCGGCCGTGTCGTCGGCGCCGTCTCCGGCAAGCAGGTCAAGCTGATCGCCACCGCCTATGTGGACGGCGACATCACCGCCGAGCAGCTGTCGATCGACATCGGCGCCTATTTCCAGGGCCGCGTCCTGCAGGGCCGCCGCGAAGCCCCGGCGCCCGCCGCCCCGGCTCCGGCTCCGCGTCCGGTCGAAGCCGCCCCGCAGGTCATCGACATGAAGCCCCCTGCCGCCTGAGGCGACGGACGGCTCCAGAACGAGAAAGGCCCCGGATCGCTCCGGGGCCTTTTGCTTTTGGCGGGCCGCCTTGGAGGACGGAGCCCGGCTAGTGATTAGTGGCTAGTGGTTAGTGGATGCGGCGGCAAACGCCGGAGGTCGCTTTCCCGAGAACTGCTCTCGATCCAAGGCCAACCACTAACCACTAACCACCAATCACTTTCCGGCAGCCTGCCGGCCGCTGTCCCTCACTCGACCGTGCTGCCCCGCGTCTCGCCCACGCGAGCGGCCAGTGCGGCGCCCATGAAGGCGTCCAGATCGCCGTCGAGCACCCCCTGGGTGTCCGAGGTTTCGACGTTGGTCCGCAGGTCCTTCACCATCTGGTACGGCTGCAGGACGTAGCTTCGGATCTGGTGACCCCAGCCGATGTCCGTCTTGGCGTCGGCCAGCGCCTGGGCGGCGGCCTCGCGCTTCTGCAGTTCCAGTTCGTACAAGCGCGCGCGCAGCATCTTCCAGGCCTGTTCGCGGTTCTGGTGCTGCGAACGACCGGCCTGACAGGCGACGACCGTATTGGTCGGCACGTGGGTCAGACGCACGGCGGAGTCGGTCTTGTTGATGTGTTGACCGCCCGCGCCGGACGCGCGATAGGTGTCGGTGCGCACGTCCGACGGATTGATGTCGATCTCGATGGCGTCATCGACCACCGGCGACACCCCGATCGAGGCGAAGCTGGTGTGGCGTTTGGCGGCGGCGTCATAGGGGCTGATGCGGACCAGACGGTGCACGCCCGATTCCGACTTCAGCCAGCCATAGGCGTTCGGTCCGGTGATCAGGATGGTGGCCGACTTGATGCCCGCCTGTTCGCCCGATTCCTCGGCCTCGATCTCGACCTCATAGCCATGGGCGCGGGCCCAGCGGCTGTACATGCGCAGCAACATCCCGGCCCAGTCGTTGGACTCGGTGCCGCCGGCGCCGGAGTTCACTTCCAGATAGGCGTCGTTGCCATCAGCCTCGCCGGACAGCAGGGCTTCCAGCTCGGCGCGGGCGGCGCGGTCCTTGATCGCCTTCAGGTCGGCGCGCGCGCCGTCCAGGGCGGCCTCGTCGCCTTCCTCGTCGGCCATGTCGGCCAGCATGACCCCGTCCTCGAGGCCCTGCTCCATTTCCTTCACGGCATTGACCTGGGCTTCCAGTCGCGAGCGATCACGGCTGACGGCCTGGGCCTGTTCAGGATTGTCCCACAGCGTCGGATCCTCGACGCGGGCGTTCAGCTCATCGAGCTTTCGAAGGGCGACATCCCAGTCAAAGACGCCTCCTGAGCAGAGCGATGCTCTGCTCGATGTCGGCCTTCATGGCCTCGACATCCGGTCTCATCGCAATCTCCGGCGATACGTAAAGTGAGGCGCGGACATAGAGCGCGCCGGGCGAAAGGGGAAGGGCCGAAGCCCCATCCCTTAGTACAGACCGTCCAGATCGGCGGCCGGCTCCTTGCGGGGCGGCGTCGGCGTGGTCGGCGGCGGCGTCGCGGGCGACGTCTGACCAGTGGCCTCCTCCTCCTCGCGGCGCAGGATGTCGTTGTAGTTCTGCGGACCCAGCGGGATCTCGGGCGCGGGCGCCTGCTCCTCCTCGCGGCGACGCTCGGTGCCGGGGCGGAAGGCTTCCTCGATACCGTTCACGGTGCGGAAGATGGCGTTCTTGGGCCGCACGAACGGACGGGCCGGACGCTCGCGCAGGGCGACCTGCATGAACTCGTTGAACACGGGCACAGGGCCGGTGGCCCCGGTTTCGCCCGACCCCAGCGGCCGGTTGTCGTCGAAGCCGATGAAGACGCCGACCACGATGTCGGACGAGAAGCCCACGAACCACGCCGAGCGGTACTCGTTGGTCGTGCCGGTCTTGCCGCCGACCCAGCGGCCGAGGCCGCGGGCGCCGGTGGCGGTGCCGCGCTGGACCACGCCTTCCAGCATGGAGCTGATCTGATAGGCGGTGATCGGGTCGATGACCTGTTCGCCACGCCCGTCCAGCCGGGGCGATTCCTGCCCGCTGAAGGCCCGACCACAGTCGCGGCAGCGACGCTGGTCGGCGCGGAAGATGGTCTCGCCATCCCGGTCCTGCACCATCTCGATCAGATAGGGGGTCACCCGGCGGCCGCCGTTGACGAAGGCGGCGTAGGCGGCGGTCAGCTGGTAGGGCGTGGTCTCCCCGGCGCCCAGCGACACCGACAGGTTCGGCTCCATCTTGCCGACGCCCATCTTGTCCGCCAGCGCGACGACGTTGGTCATGCCGACGTCCTGGGCCATGCGCACGGTCATCACGTTGCGGGACAGCTCCAGACCGCGACGCAGGGTCTGCGGGCCGTAGTACTCGCGGCTGTAGTTCTCGGGGCTCCAGCGCCCGCCATTGGCTCCGCCGGCGAAGCTGATCGGAGCGTCCAGCACGATCGACGACGGGGTGTAGTCCCCTTCCAGCGCCGCCGCATAGACGAAGGGCTTGAAGGCGGAACCGGGCTGACGACGCGCCTGCGTCGCGCGGTTGAAGCTGGACAGGCCGTAGGAATAGCCGCCGACCATGGCCAGCACCCGGCCCGACTGGGGCTCGATGGCCACCAGGGCGCCGTTGACGCGCGGCACCTGTTTCAGGGCGTACTGGCCGTCCCGGCGTTCAACGAAGATCAGGTCGCCGCGTTTCAGCGGACGGTTGGCGTTGGCCCAGGCGGCGTCGGCGGTCAGCAGATAGCCGGTGTTGTCGTCCTTGGCGCTGCGGATGCGCACGCTGTTGCCGGCCACGTTCTCGACCGCGGCGGCTTCCCAGCTGCGGCGTTCGGGCGGACGGGTGCCGCGCAGGGCCTCGGCCTGCCAGCCGTCGGCGAAGTCGGTCGTGCCCCAGGCCCCGCGCCAGCCGTGACGACGGTCATAGTTCTCCAGCCCCTTCATCAACGCGTCGCGCGCCGCCGACTGCAGCTTCGGATCCAGGGTGGTCCGCATGTAGTAGCCGCCGCGGTTCACCTGTTCGGCGCCGAACTGGCGGATGGCCTGGCGGCGGGCTTCCTCGACGAAGAAGTCGGCGTCGGCGTACTGGGCGCGACGCGGCGCGTCCTGCGCGGCCAGCGGACGGGCCTGCGCCTCGGCGACCTGCGCCGGGGTCAGGAAGCCGTTGTCGCCCATCTCGCCCAGCACCCAGTCACGACGGCCCTTGGCGGCGTCCGGATGGCGCTTGGGGTGGTAGTTGTTCGGCCCCTTGGGCAGAGCTGCGAGAAAGGCCGCCTCGTCCGGCGTCAGCTGGGCCAGCGACTTGCCGAAATAGTTGTAGGCGGCCGCGGCCACGCCGTACGAGCGATAGCCGAGGAAGATTTCGTTCAGGTAGAGTTCGAGGATCTGCTGCTTGCTGAGCGTCGCCTCGAGGCGGTTGGCGAGGATCGCCTCCTTCACCTTGCGGTTGATGCTCGATTCGTTGGTCAGCAGGACGTTCTTGGCGACCTGCTGGGTGATGGTCGAACCGCCCTCCAGACGCCGCCCGGTGGCCGCGTTGAAGACGTTCTTGAACATCGCCCGGCCCAGACCCGACACATCGACGCCGCCATGCTCGAAGAAGCGGCTGTCCTCGGCGGACAGGAAGGCCTGGATCACCGGCAGCGGGATCTGCTCATAGGGCACATAGATTCGGCGCTCGTCCGAGAACTCGCCGATCAGGGTGCCGTCGCCCGCATAGACACGCGTCGCCGTCGCCGGACGGTAGTCCGCCAGCTCGGACGCGTCCGGCAGGTCATGGAACAGCCAGGCGGCGTAGATGGTCACGACCAGCCCCGCCAGCGTGATCGCGCCCAGCAGGCCGACGCCCGCCAGCACGAACCACCGTTCGGCGATTTTGAGACCCTTGATGTTCGGAAGGCGCGGCTGCGGCATGGAAACCGCTTTAGCCCGCGTCGGTCCCGTTCGCCAGAGCGCCTGTGGATGCCGAGGCGCGACGTTCCAGCTCCTGTCGCGCCGCGGCCACGACATCGGCGTCCATGTCAGACTGGCCGGACATCCAGCGCAGATAGTCTCCCGGCGCCTCGGACCAGCGGCTGCCGCGATGCTTGCCGAACGGAATCCTGTCCAGCCGACGGGGTTCCCGGGTCCACTGGATCATCTGCTCGACCGTCGCCTCCTTCAGCAGATCGATCAGCAGATGGGCCGTGACCCAGGCGTCCGGCCCCGCCCGGTGGGCCGGATTGGCGACGGCCGGATCGAGCCGCAACTGTCGCCAGTAGCGCAGCACCTGATTGGAATGCCCCGGCGCCTGCGGCCAGACCGCCTTGGCCGACCGGACTGTGCAGATCCACGGAAGACCGCCGTGCGCCGTGTCGGCGATGAACCCGCGCTCGAAATTGGCGGCATGGGCCACCATCACATCGGCGGGCTCGGCGAACATCTCGCGCAGCGCGTATTCGTCGCAGTGCGGATCGGCGTCAGTGAAATCGTCCGGCGTCAGGTGGTGCACGGCCATGGCGTGCACCGAAATCTCGCCACGGGGCCGGAACAGCTTCGTCACCGGCGGCAGGGCGCGCCAGCCCTCCCCGTCCCTCACGACGTCGACAATGCCGACCTCGATAATTTCGGCGGTCCGGTCTCCACCGGTGGTTTCCAGATCCACGACACGCAGGCGCATGAGACCCAGATAGTCGCTTCAGGCCGCTTTCGCGACAGTCCGTCTCAGGGCTGGCCGGCTTCGCTGTTCGACGCGACCTGCAAGGCGCCGGTCGGGGCGGCGAAATAGGCGTCGATGCCCGCCGCCACGGCGCGCATCAGGCGACGACGCGCGCGCGGATCGGTCAGGAGGCGCTCGTCCTCGGGATTGGTGATGTAGCCCATCTCCAGCAGGACCGCCGGCACGTCCGGCGACAGCAGCACCGCCAGACCGGCGTCCCGGTGGCTGCGGCGCAGCAACGGATGGTTCGCGGCCTCGATCTCGCCCAGCAGGCTGCGGGCCAGCACCGCCGAACGATTCTGGGTGGCCCGCTGGGTCATGTCCAGCAGGATGCGGTCCACGGAGGCGTCACGGCCCGGCAGGTTGAGGCTGCGGTGCCAGTTCTCATCGCGGGTGATCTCGCGCACGGCGCGACCGGCGCCCTGCTCCGAAAGCGTATAGACGCTGGCGCCGCGGGTGGCCGGATCGGCGATGGCGTCGGCGTGCAGGGAGATGAACAGATCGGCCCCGGCCTGACGGGCGATGGCCGGGCGGCGGTTCAGGCCGACATAGACATCGCTGTCCCGCGTCAGGCGCACCCGATAGCGGCCCGAGCGTTCCAGTTCCTGCTTCAGCGCCAGCGCGGCCGCCAGGGTGACGTCCGCCTCCTTCGCCTGCGCGCCCAGGGCGCCGGGGTCGCGACCGCCATGCCCGGCGTCGATATAGATGAGAGGACGTTCCGCCGGACGCGGGGCCGTGCGCGGCGCATTGCGGCGTGGGGCCGTCGGCGCCCGACCGGTGGCCTTCAGGTCGATCACATAGCGATAGTGGTTCACCCCGTCGCCCGGCGGCAGCAGGAAGCGGCGCTCGATCTCGGCGCTGGACGCCAGGTCGAGCTCGACCCGCGAGGCCCCGCCGGCGCCGGCCACGCGATATCCACGCACCAGCCCCAGGCCATCTCCGGACATGCCGCGCGGCGCGGCCACGCCGGACAGGGCCACGACGACCCGTCCATCCGATCCCGGCTGGATCACCTGCCCGCGCGACGTCCGGTCCAGATCGACCACCACCCGGGTGCGCTCGGCGTCGCCGCCGAAGCGGACACGAATGACCTCGCCCGCCGCGCCCGACGCCAGACCCCGGCCCGCGACCAGCACGGCGGTGCAGAAGACGATGAAGGCGAGCGCCGTCATCGCCCACTCCCGGACGCCCCACTGCGACAGCCTGATACGCGACAAGGCGTTCATTGAACTGGATAACCCACCATTGTGGTGAGCCACCCTGCACGAACGTCCTCGCCAACGGGTTAAGGCCGATGCGGCTTTTAATTCACATTTCCAGTGACTATGCTTTGTCCGCTCGCGAATGATCGCGTCCGTCCGCTCAGTCGGGCCGGGACGCGCCCTCCTCGCAGCGCTGCTTTCACTGATCCGAGGATCGCCCGGCCGTCAAAGGCGCCGCCGATCCAACGAACCGGGCCCGCAACGCCGCCTTATAGACAGGCGCGGAAAGGTCCAGGACCGAACCGACCCATGGGCGCATACGCCAGCCTCAACCTCCGGTCAGATGTGACCGACTTCGCCCGCGGCGCTCGCCGTGGCGACGAGGCATCGACGGCGCGCGCCACCCTCACCCCCATTCGGCGAGCCGCCGCGTCCCTCAGCCACGCGCTGACCGGACCGGCCCGAGCGCGCCAGAGAGAGACTACCGATGTCAAAGACCATGTTGATCGATGCGGCGCACGCGGAAGAAACCCGCGTCGCGATCGTCGAGGGCCGTCAGGTCGAGGAATTCGACTTTGAGTCCCGCGCGAAGCGCCAGCTTCGCGGCAACATCTATCTCGCCAAGGTCACCCGCGTAGAGCCCAGCCTGCAGGCTGCGTTCGTGGAATACGGCGGCAATCGCCACGGCTTCCTGGCCTTCAACGAGATCCACCCCGACTACTACCAGATCCCGGTCGCCGACCGCGAAGCCATCATGGCCGAGGCGCACTCGGACGAGGATGACCACGACGATCTGGGCCGCGACAGCGATGACGGCGACCACGAAGGCGGTCTGGCCGACGAGGAGCGGCTGAAGCGCCGCCTGATGCGTCGCTACAAGATCCAGGACGTCATCAAGCGCCGCCAGATCCTGCTGGTGCAGGTCGTCAAGGACGAGCGTGGCGGCAAGGGCGCGGCCCTGACCACCTGGCTGTCGCTGGCCGGTCGCTACTGCGTGCTGATGCCCAACACCGGCAAGGGCGGCGGCATCTCGCGCAAGATCACCAACACCTCGGACCGTCGTCGCCTGAAGGCCGCCGCCGCCGCGCTGCAGGTGCCGCAGGGCATGGGCCTGATCATCCGCACGGCGGGCGCCAAGCGCACCAAGGCCGAGATCAAGCGCGACTACGAATATCTGCTGCGCCTGTGGGAGACGATCCGCGAGACGACGCTGGCGTCCAACGCCCCGGCGATGATCTACGAGGAAGAGAACCTCGTCCGCCGCGCCGTGCGCGACATGTTCGACAAGGATTTCGACGGCATCCAGGTCGAGGGCGTGCAGGGCTTCAAGGAAGCCCGCGACTTCATGCGGGTGCTGATGCCCTCGCAGGCGAAGAAGGTGCACCTCTATCAGGGCTCGCGCCCGCTGTTCGCCTCGAACGGCATTGAAGAGACCCTGACCCAGATCCACCAGCCGGTCGTGAACCTGAAGTCGGGCGGCTATCTGGTCATCAACCAGACCGAGGCGCTGGTCGCCATCGACGTCAACTCGGGCCGCGCAACCAAGGAGCGGAACGTCGAGGCCACGGCCTTCAAGACAAATATGGAGGCCGCCGCCGAGGCCGCCCGCCAGCTCCGCCTGCGCGACCTCGCCGGCCTGATCGTCATCGACTTCATCGACATGGATGAGTCGAAGAACAACCGCGCCGTCGAGAAGGTGCTGAAGGACGCGCTGGCCAAGGATCGCGCCCGGATCCAGATGGGCCGCATCTCGGGCTTCGGCCTGATGGAAATCAGCCGCCAGCGCCGTCGTCTGGGCGTGATCGAGGGCGCCACCGAGATCTGCCCGCACTGTCAGGGCGCCGGCCGGGTCCGCTCGGCGGAAAGCGCCGCCCTGGTCACCCTGCGCGCCGTGGACATCGAGGCCGGCAAGAACGGCGCGGGTTCAGTGAACCTGCGCGTCTGCACCGCCGTGGCCCTCTACATCCTGAACCACAAGCGTGACTATCTGCAGAGCCTGCTGATCCAGCGTGGCCTGAACGTGGTCATCCTGATCGACGACACCCTCGGTCAGGGCGAAAGCACCATCGAACGGACCGAGACCAACGAGGACTTCACCCCGCCCGAGAGCGCCGAGCCCTTCATCGACCTGGACGATGACTTCGACGACAGCGCCTGGTCCGACGAAGAGGACGAGGAAGACGACGAAATCATCGAGGACGATGAGGACGAAGCCGATCTCGACCGCGAGGACGAGGACGACGACCAGCCGCGCGAGCGGGCCGAGCGTCATGACGGCGAGCGTGGCCGCGGTCGACGCCGCCGTCGCGGCGGACGTCGTGACGACTCCGAGGCCGGTCAGGCGGAAGCCGCGCCTGCTGCCGGCGAGGACGACGAGGACGATGGCGAAGGCGGCCGTCGCCGTCGCCGTGGTCGCCGTGGCGGACGCCGCATGCGCGAGGAAGGCGGCGCCGAGCGCGATTCCTTCTTCTGGGTCCGCGGCCGCACGCCCTCGCTGGACGATCCCTATGTCTGGTTCGACCCGATCAACCCCGAGCGTCCGTCGCGCACCGAGGCCGCCACGGCGCAAACCGAGGCTTCGGACGTCGATGAAGTCATCGGTGAACGCCCCGAAGGCGAAATCGGCGGCGAGCGCAGCGGTCGTTCGCGCCGCCGTCGCGGTCGCGGTCGCGGCCGGGATCGCGGCTCGGACGCCGGCCTGACCCACGAGGTGAAGACCGAGACCCGCGCCACCAACGAAGGCATGCCCGCGGACGGCTCGCCCGACACGCCGGCGGCGGTCATCATCCCGGACGCCGAAGCCGAGGCCGCGCCGGTCGTCGCCGAGGAACCCAAGCGTCGCCGCGTGCGCCGCAAGGTCTCCGCCGCGGCCACGGAAGCCGCCGACGAAGCGCCGCTGTCGACGGTCGAGCCGAACGAGATCGAACCGGTCGACGAACCCGTCGAGCTGGACGTCGCGCCGAACGCGGTCGTGACGCCCGAGCCGGAAGCCGAGGCCGAAGCCATCTCCGAGCCGATCGTGGCCGAGGTCGCCGAGCCGGTCGAGGCGCCGAAGCCTGAGGTCGATGTCGCCGCCCTGATCGCGGAAGACCCGAACCAGATCGCCGCACCGCCTGAAAAGCCGAAGCGTGGGTGGTGGCGCCGCTGAAAGGCCGTGATTAGATTGTGACCATCTCGATGGACGGGGGCGTCCGGGTTCACAGGAGTTCACCATGAGCTGGCTGTCTCGAAGCACCGCCCGTCTGATCGGCGCAACCGCCGTCGTCAGCCTCATGCTGGCGACGGCGTCGCCTGCCTCGGCCCAGAGCGCGATCCGCGACACCGAGATCGAGGCGATCATTCACGACTGGTCGGCCCCCGTGTTCACCGCGATGGGGCTGGAGCCGGACGAGATCGAGATCCTTCTCATCAACGAGAGTGATCTGAACGCCTTCGCCACGCGCGGGCGGATCATGGGCGTCAACACCGGCCTCATCCTGCGAACCCGCAACGCCAACGAGCTTCTTGGCGTCATCGCGCACGAGGCCGGGCACATCAAGAATCGCCACACCCTGCGCGACGGCGCCCAGCAGGCGGGCATGCAGCCGCTGCTGATGACCATGGCGCTGGGCGCCCTGGCCATCGCCGCAGGCGCCCCCGACGCCGGCGCTGTCCTGCTCGGCAACAGCCAGTATTTCGGCACCCTCAGCGCCCTGCGCTACATGACCCACCAGGAAGGCGAAGCCGACAACACCGGCGCCCGCGCCCTGGAACGGGCCGGTGAATCGGGTCGCGGCCTGCTGACCTTCTTCGAGAATTTCCGTTCGCAGGAAGTCTTCTCGGACGCCCGCCGCTACCCCTATTTCCGCAGCCACCCGCTGTCGTCCCAGCGGATCGAGAACCTGCGCCGGCTGGTCACCGAACAGTCGAACTATGGTCGTCAGGACAGCCCCGAGCGGGTCGCCCAGCACGCGCTGATCCTGGCCAAGATCCACGCCTTCATGGACCCGCCGAACACGACCCTGCAGTCCTATCCCGAGACCGACACCAGCCTGCCGGCACGCTATGCCCGCGCGATCGCCTGGTACAAGGACGGCCAGACGGACCGGGCGCTCGCGGCGATCGACGTGCTGCTGCAGGAAGAGCCCGAGAACCCCTACTACTGGGAACTGCGCGGTCAGGTTCTGTTCGAGGAAGGCCGCCCCGCCGAGGCCATCAGCGCGCACCAGCGGTCCGTGGACCTGAAGCCGGACGCCCCCCTCCTCCGCATCAACCTGGCGCACGCCATGATCGAGACCCAGGATCGCGAACAGCTCGCCCTTGCCGTCGATCAGCTGAAGCGCGCGACGGCGATGGAATCGGACAACTCCATGGGCTGGCGGCTGCTCTCGCAGGCCTATGCCACCCAGGGCAAGGAAGGCGAGGCGCGACTGGCCTCCGCCGAGATGTATTTCGCCCTCGGCGCCGAGCAACAGGCCACCCAATTCGCCCTGCGGGCCCGGGACATGCTCGAGCCCGGCAGCAATGAATGGACCCGCGCGATGGACATCGTCTTCGCCTCCGGCGCCACCCAACAGGATGTTGACGACCTGGACCGTCGCAACAGCCGCAATCGATCGGTCGTCGCGCCCCCAGCGACCAGTTGACCCTCACGCCCGCCAGAACGCCTGCCAGAACGCCTGAAAGCACCGCATGACCGAAGAGACGCCTGAAATCCGCCCGACGGAACCCTCCGCCCTGTCCCGCTTCCTGCAGGGCCCCCGCGCGGGCGTGACGGCGCTGGCGGTGTCGGTCGCGGCGCTGGGACTGGCGGTCTTCCCCTATTTCGGCGGTGGAACCTCCGACGCGGCGATCCGCAGCTATCTGCTGAACCATCCCGAAATGCTGCAGGAGATGAGCAACGCCCTGCAGGCCAAGCAGAACAGCGCCCTGTCGGACGCCATCACGCGTCAGGCCGCCGCAAATCCGACGCTGCTGGCCGCTGACAGCCGCGACGCCGCCTTCGGTCCGGTCGACGCCAAGGTGACCGTGGTGGAGTTCTTCGATTTCCGCTGCCCCGGCTGCAAGGCGACCGCGCCGGACATCCTGCGCATCATGCAGGCCAATCCGGACGTGCGTTTCGTGTTCAAGGACTGGCCGATCCTGGACCGGGGCGATCCGTCCGGACCGTCGCATTATTCCGCCCGTGCGGCCCAGGCGGCCCATGATCAGGGCAAATACCTGCCGGTCTTCCGCGCCCTGATGGCCGAAGGCGACCTGAACCCGGCCTCGATCGACGCCATCCTCGTCGCCAATGGCGTGAACATGGACACGGCGCGCGCCGCGATCGCCAGCCCGGAGATGACCCGGCATCTGGTCGACACCGACACCGCCGCTCTCGCGCTGGGCCTGCAGGCCACCCCGACCTTCTTCGTCAACGGCCGCGCCCAGTCCAGCATCCAGCCGGACGCCATCGAGGCCGCGATCCGCGAGGCCAAGGCCGCCCGGTAGGACTGAAGGCTCCAGCCTGACGCCGGAGCCTTCAAACCCGTTCTAGCCGCAGTCGACGCTGCGGATGATCCCAGTCGCCTCGTCGAAGCGGACGTTCAGGCGGTCAGGCCGGTAGTCGCGCGTCGTCGGACAGGTCGTGCAGACGATCCGCACATTGGCGCCCGCCGCGAAATCCACCGCGCCGACATGGCTGCCGATCAGGGACCGGGCGCCGGCGGCGTCGCAGGTCTTCGGCGCGTCCGGATCAAGCGTCGGCTGGACCGGAGCGCAGGCTCCGGCCAGTCCGATCACCGCCGCCAGCGCGATCAGCCGCATTTGACCTGGCGGATCACGCCCGTCGCTTCGTCATAGACGATGTTCAGGCGCTGCGGATTGTAATCCATGGTCACCGGGCAGGTGGTGCAGGTCACGCGCCAGGTCTCGCCCGCCGGCTGCTGCGGCAGCTGCGCGCGGTTAGTGCCCACCAGCCGCTGGTACTGGTCGGCCTTGCAGGTCGCCGGGCCGTCTTCCGGCGGCGGCGCGACGGGGTCGGAGCCTGCGGTCGGCGCGCAGGCGGCCAGAAGTCCGGCGGCGGCCAGGCTCAGGATCAGGGTTCTCATCGGAGTTCTCCTTTGGAAGATCGGCTCAGCCGCACCGGACCTGTTCGATCAGATGGGTCTGCTCGTTGTAGAAAATGTTCAGCCGGTAGGGCGAATAGTCCTCGGTGACCGGGCAGGTGGTGCAGGTCACGCGGCGGTTGACGACATCCACAGGCACGGGGATTTCGGAGCGGGGTCTTCCCACAAGGTTCTGCAGGTCGCCCGCCCGGCACAGGTCGGCGTTCTGGTTTGCCGGCGAGCGGGTGCCGATGGGCTGGTTCTGCCGGGCCTCCTCGACCGCAAGCGGCGCGGGCGCGCGGGCCACGTCCGACGACGCCGAGGAACAGGCGGCGGCCAGCGCGGTCAGGGCGATCAGGCCGCCTTTTCCCAGCGCCCCTCGGGCGATTGCTTCCAGTAGGCCAGATTGGCCCCGGCGTCCTTCAGCATCTTCCATCGCGCCCGCGCGCCTTGCAGCGAGGTCTCGTCGCGTCCGTCGAAGAGGATGAAGCATCGTTCCAGGGTCTCCGTGTCGCCAAGCTCTGCCCCGTCCAGGATGAACAGCGCCTGAGCGGCGTTCGGGTTCTCAAGTGTTTCGGTCAGCAGCACCGGCTGGCGGTCGGCATTGGGCTCGGAGGCGCGGCCGTGGGCCAAGAAGCTGCTGTCCCGCCAGGTCCAAAGATGCTCGTCCATATCGTCCAGCAACCGCGCGTTCGTGGCCCGGACCAGCGCCCGCCAACCCCGCTCGCGCGTCTTCTCCAGCAGACCGGGCAGCACGTCGCCCAGGCTGGAGCGCTCCAGATGATAGAACCAGATTTCGGGCGACGGCGTCGTCATGGCGTCCAGAATGACGAAACCCCGCCCGCATATCCAGTGATCGCGGACGGGGTTGTCGAGTTTGCGGAGAATGCAGGGCCGCCCCGGTCAGGGCGCGCCCCTTGCCCAATCAGGACTCGTAGGAATCCTTGACCATCCGGTCGAGCGTGCGAACGCCCCAGCCCACGGCGCCGTCGGGCACGGTCGGGCTCTTGCTGTCCTTCACCCAGGCGGTCGGGGCGATGTCGATGTGCGCCCACGGCGTGCCGTTGGTGAAGCGTTGCAGGAACAGGGCGGCGGTGATCGAACCCCCGGCGCGACCGTTGCCCATGTTCTTCACGTCGGCGATCGGGCTGTCGATGTGGCGCTCGTAGGCGGCCGGGATCGGCATGCGCCAGGCGTTCTCGCCCACCTTCGGACCGGCCGCCAGGAAGTTGTTCGCCAGCTCGTCCGAGTTCGAGAAGACGCCCGCATACTCCAGGCCCAGCGCAACGATCATGGCGCCGGTCAGGGTGGCCAGATCCAGCATGAATTTCGGCTTGAAGCGGTCCTGCGTGTACCAGAGGCAGTCGGCCAGGACGAGGCGGCCTTCCGCGTCGGTGTTCAGGATCTCGACCGTCTGACCCGAAAGGGATTCGACGATATCGCCCGGGCGGGTGGCGTTGCCGTCCGGCATATTCTCGACCAGACCGATGACGCCGACGGCGTTCACCTTGGCCTTGCGACCGGCCAGGGCGTGCATGAGGCCGACCACGGCGGCCGAGCCGCCCATGTCCCACTTCATCTCTTCCATGCCTTCAGCGGGCTTGATCGAGATGCCGCCGGTGTCGAAGCAGACGCCCTTGCCGACGAAGGCGATGGGCTGATCGCCCTTGGCGCCGCCGTTCCACTTCATGATGGCGACCTGGCTCTCGCGCACGCTGCCCTGACCGACGGCCAGCAGGGTGCGGAAGCCCAGCTTCTCAAGCTCCTTCTCGCCGAGGATCTCGACCTCGAGGCCCAGCTTCTCCAGACCCTTCACGCGCTTGGCGTACTCAGCCGGGTAAAGGACGTTGGCGGGTTCGGCGACCAGATCGCGGGAGAATTCGACGGCCTCGGCGACGGCCGCATAGGAGGCGCCATAAGCGTGTTCGGCGGCCTTCGGGTCAGCGGCCACGACGCGGATCGTCTCGATCGACGCCGCCTTCTCGGCCTTCAGCGTCGTGCGGTACTTCAGGAAGCGGTAGCTGGCCAGACGGGCGGCGAAGGCCGCGCGCGCCGCCTGATCGGCCGACAGGTGGCCGACGTCGATGGTGAGGATGGTCGCGCCCGACATCTTCACCGCGTGATAGGCGGCGCCGGCGGCGGCTTCGAGCGCCAGATCATCGAACTTGTCCGGCGCGCCCGCGCCGGTCAGCACCACGACGTTGGCGTCAACGCCATGCGGCGCGGCCACGATCAGGGTGCTGTTCGCGCCACCGGTGAAGCGGCTGGCGCCCATGGCCTTCGTCAGGGCGCCCGACGAGGCGGCGTCCAGCTGACCGGCCGAACCGGCCAGCGCGCGGCCGTCGTGGACCAGGACGGCCAGAACCTCGGCGGAGGCGGCCGAGGCGACGAATTCGATCTTCATTTACTGCTCCCGCCGGGATGAAAGCCCCGGTCTTGTGCGAGTGGGATTGTTCGCGCGGTTTCACCGGCGCAAACGGGTGTGTATTAGATGCGCTCCCTCGCCGCTGGCCGCAACGGGCGATTTCCGTTCCTTCATGACATTGATTCAAGGCTACCTTTTCCGGCAGATCGGCCGCCCAGTGCTGGCGGCGTGCGCTGCGCTGGCTGGAATCGGCATTCTCAGCCAGAGCCTCGACCAGCTCGAGTTCATCGTCGAGCGCGGTCAGAGCGTCTGGGTCATGGTCAAGCTGACCCTGCTGGCCCTGCCCCAGCTGCTGGCCGTGATCATCCCCATCGGCCTGTTCGTCGGCGCCCTGACCGCCCTGACCCGCCTGCAGCGCGAGCAGGAGCTGACCGCCATCTTCGCCTCGGGCGTGACCCGGTGGCAGGCGATCCGTCCGATGATGAAGCTGGCGATGATCGCCGCCGTGCTGACCCTGTTCATCACCACCGTGGCCCAGCCGTGGGCGCAGCGGGAGGCGCGCAACGCCACCTTCGCCGTGCGCAGCGACCTCGCCGCCCTGCTGGTTGAGGAAGGAAACTTCGTCCAGGGGCCGAAAGGCCTGACGGTCTATGTCCAGCAGATCGAACAGAACGGCCTGCTGAAGAACCTGTTCGTCTACATCCAGGACGGCGACAAGACGACCACCTGGGACGCCGCCGAGGCCCGGTTCAGCCGCATCGATGGCCAGCCCTACCTGACCCTGCTGAACGGCTCCTGGCAGCGCTACTCGTCGCGCGGGGTGCTGGAATATCTGTCCTTCGGCCGCCAGGATCTGCCGCTGGCCCAGTATGTCGATGTGAACGACACCGTCCGCTACAAGCCGTCGGACCTGTATCTGCCCCAGCTGCTCAACCCGTCGCCCCGCGATCTCGATCGGGTCGGATCGGCCGGCGAACTGACCGCTGAAGCCCATTCGCGCCTGTCGTCGCCGCTCTACGCCCTGGCCGGCATGGCGATGGCGCTGGCCGCCTTGATGGGCGGTTCGTTCAGCCGCACCGGATACAGCTTCCGGATCGCCAAGGCCGCCGCGGCGTTCCTGACCGTCCGCATCCTCGGCTATGGCATCGTGGCCGGCAGCGCCTGGAACGGATGGCTGAACGTGCTGCAGTATCTGCTGCCCATCGTCGCCACCGCCATCGCCCTGCGCATCCTGTTCCGCGCCCTGAAGCCTCGCCGCAGGCGGCGCTGGTTCGGGATCGGCGGCCTGAAGGCGACCTCCGCATGAGCTCCCGTCTGTCCCTGCCCGCGCCCCGCCTGCGCCTCGGCCGCATCGAACGCTATGTGCTGGTCCAGCAGGCGCGGTCCCTGGCTGTCGCCCTGGGGGTCATCGCGGCCCTGATCATGCTGATCGACTTCGTCGAGATTTCCCGCGGCGTCGGCTCGGACGTGGACCTGCCCGCCCTGCGCATTCTCGGCCTGATGCTGCTGAAATCGCCGCAGGTGATCATCCAGCTTCTGCCCTTCGTCTTCCTGTTCGGAACGCTGGCGGCCTTCGTCGGCCTGAACCGGCGCAGCGAACTGATCGCCATGCGCGCGGCGGGGGTGTCGGCCTGGCGCTTCGTCCTGCCCGCGGCGGGCTTCGCCTTCCTGTTCGGCATCCTGACCGTCACCGCGCTCGGCCCCGCCGCCTCGGCTGCGGACGGCCTGTTCCAGCGTGAACGCAGCCGGCTGTCCGGCTCGGTCGCGGGCAATGACGCGCCGCAGGCCGTCTGGATCCGAGAAGGCGACGACACCCGCCAGATGGTCATCCGCGCCGACCGTCAGGACCGCACCGGCGGACGCCTGCTGGGCGTGACCTTCTTCATCTACGTCAACGACGGCGAGGGCCTGCGGACCTTCTCCGAGCGGATCGACGCCGCCTCGGCCTCGCTCAGCGCCGGACGCTGGCGGCTGGTGGATGCGGTCGGCGCCCAGATCGGCCAGCGCGCCGTGCGCTACGCCACACTGGACCTGCCATCAAGCCTTGCCGATCAGGAAGCGTTCGAGCGATTCGCCCGCCCCCAGTCGACCTCCTTCTGGTCCCTCCCCGCCCAGATCGCGCGGATCGAGAACGCGGGCTTCTCGGCCACCGGCTATGACCTGCGGCTGCAGCAACTCCTGGCGACGCCGCTGATGTTCGCGGCCATGTCGATCCTCGCCGCGGCCTTCTCGCTGCGCCTGATGCGCCTGGGCGATCTGGCCCGGATGAGCGCCTCCGCCGTGGTGCTCGGCTTCGCCTTCTTCTTCGTCAATCAGGCGGCCTCGGCGTTCGGTTCGGCCGAAGTCATCCCCGCCTGGCTGGCCGCCTGGCTTCCACCGTTGCTGACGGCGCTCGCCGCCTTCACCTTGCTGTTCTATACCGAGGACGGCTAAGCGATCCGTCGCTCCCCCCGGCCTGCCTTTTCTGAAGTGATCCTGCATGCAGCGTGACCGCCGTCGGCCCTCTACCGCAGCCTTGCGTCGCCGGCTTCTGGCCGGGGCGGGCGCGGTGGCGCTGATCGCCTGCAACGGGCTGGCCCACGCCCAGACCACGGCGCCGCAGTCCGCCCCTCCCGCACAGCCGGGACCGGATGGCCTCGTGCCCAACGCCGCTTATATCGAGGCCGATTCGACCACCCGGACGGGCGACACGATCGTCGCCACGGGAGGTGAGGAACGGGTGCTCGCCCGTTTCCGCAACACCACCCTGCGCGCCGGCGAAGTCAGCTATGATCTGACGCAGGGCGTCGCCAGCGCCCGTGATCGCGTCGAGTTCACCGATCCCGGCGGCAACCAGATCTTCGCCAGCCAGCTTCAGATCGATTCCGACATGAAGGCGGGCGTCGCGGTCGATTTCGCCACCCGCTTCCGTAACGGCGCCAGTCTGATGGCGGCTACGGCGGTGCGACGCAGCGAGAACGTCAACGAGCTGAACTACGCCATCTTCACCCCCTGCCCGATCTGCGACGAGGACGGCTCCACCCAGCAGCCCAGCATTTCGATCCAGGCGGAGAAGGTCGTCCAGGACGAGGCCCTGCGCGCCATCCTGTACCGCAACGCCGTCTTCCGGATCGGCGGCGTGCCGGTCTTCTACCTGCCGCTGTTCTCGCACCCCGATCCGACCGTGGAACGGGCCTCGGGCTTCCTGGTCCCCACCCCGCGTTTCGACCAGGACCGCGGCGTCAGCATCGAAGTCCCCTACCTGCATGTGATCTCGCCGTCGGAAGACTGGCTGATCAGTCCGCAGATCAACACCAACGTCGCGCCGTTCCTGAACCTGCAATGGCGCCGGCGCTTCTCTGACGGGACGATCGTCGTCCGCGGCGGCTATACCCACGAGCGCAATTTCGGCAATTTCGACACCGACAATGATGGTCAGGTCGAGGAGCATGTCCGCTTCGGTGATCGGACCAACCGCAGCTATCTGCTGGCGCACGGCGACTTCGATCCGGCCGGTCCGTGGCGCTGGGGCTTCACCGCCGAACGGACCTCGGACAAGACCCTGTTCGACCGCTACGACATCCGCGAGCCCTATCAGGACAACGGCCTGTACTACGGCGATGAGCGCCGCCTGATCTCCCAGCTCTACGCAGAACGCCAGACCGAGCGGTCGTACCTCTCCGTCGCCGCCTTCTCGATCCAGAGCCTGCGGGTGAAGGAATTCGACTTCGACGCCCCGGCGCTGAACGTCTTCGAGAGTGATGGCGAACTACCCTATGTCGCGCCGCTGATCGAGGCCCGCTGGGAGCCGAACGGTCCGGTGTTCGGCGGTCGCCTGCGACTGCGGGGCTCCGCCGTCTCCCTGTATCGCGAAGAGTATGTGGGCAGTCCGGTGCTGCGTCCCGGCGCGATCCCCGTCGGCCCCACGGCGGGCTTCTCCGGCATCGACAGCCGCCGGGTCTCCGGTCAGGCGGAATGGCGCCGAACCATGATCTCGCCCATCGGCGTGCGCTGGGAGCCTTTCGTCGATGTCCGGGCGGACGTCTATTCGATCAGCGACCTGCCGCCGATGCTGGGCGCCGAGGACGACACCGTGACCCGCAGCCGGGCCACCGCCGGTCTGGACGTCTCCTGGCCGCTGATCCGTCGCATCAACGCCGGGGCTGACCTGATCATCGAGCCCATGGCCCAGCTGTCCGTCTCGACGGACCCGGATCTGGATGTCCGCATCCCGAACGAAGACAGCGCCACACTGGAGCTGGACGAAAGCTCCCTGTTCCGCACCGACCGCTTCCCCGGCTACGACCTGCTGGAAGGCGGCATGCGCTTTACGACGGGCGCCCGCGCGACCCTGCGCTGGGGCGAAAGCCGTCAGGCCAGCCTGTTCGTCGGACGCAGCTTCCGCGATGTGGAGGAATCGGCCTTCCTGATCCCGGTGCCCGACGCCCCCGCCCAGCTCTACGACCCGACCGGTCTGGCGGCGGACACCTCGGACTGGGTGGTGCAGGGCAGCTTTTCGCCCTCGGACCGCATCCGCGGCTGGGCCCACGCGACCATCGATTCCTCGGGCGATATCCGACGCGCCGAGGCGGCCATCGACGGTCGCTGGGGGCCGCGCAATCTGGCGACGATGACCTACATCGTGGATCGCTCCAACCCGCTCTCGGGCCCCGAGAACCGCAACTACGAGTTCGTCCAGGTCTCGGGCCAGCAGTTCATTTACGGCAACTGGGGTGTCGCCGCCTCGGGCATCGCCGATCTGGAACGCGACCTGATCACCCGCTCCGAAGTCGGCATCCTGTTCGACGACGACTGCTTCCGCTTCGAGCTGGGGTGGCGCCGGGACAACACACAGGTCCGGCCCAGTGGACCGTCCGAGGGCATCTATATCCGCCTAAACCTCGCCACTTTCGGCGGTACAGGGTAAGGACAGGGCGACGGGCGCTGACCGACGCGCGACTCAGGCTGCGCGAAGACCGCGCATTCCGGGTCGAACCGGCGGCGCCGCATGAGGAATCAGGACTGACATGCGTTTGCAGCGTTACTTGACGGGCGTGGCCATGGCCGCGCTGGTGGCCGGCTCGGCCGTCGCACAGACCGCACCGGGGCAGCAGGCTCCGACCGCCGCAGGTACGCTGAACCCGGCCGCCGAAGGCGCGCCCGCGGCCGCTCCGGCCGCCGCGCCGCAGTTCCAGATGACCGACGGCATTCTGGTCACCGTCAACGACAGCGTCATCACCGGCTTTGATCTTCGCCAGCGCATGCTGCTGCTGATCGCCATGACGCAGGTCCAGCCGACCAACGAGAACCTTCCCGCCATCCAGCAGCAGGCGCTGAACGCCCTGATCGACGAGCGGCTGCAGATTCAGGAACTGGCGAAATATCCGGACCTGGTCGTCAACGACGAGGAGGTCGATCGCGAGATCGCCTCGATGTCGCAGGAAGTCGGCGCCACGCCCGAGGCCTACCTCCAGTACCTCGCCCAGGGCGGCATTCGCCCGCAGACCGTCCGTGAACAGCTCCGCACCCAGATCGGCTGGTCGCAACTGGTCGGCGGCCGCTTCCAGGGCCGGGCCCGCGTCAGCCGCTCCGCCGTCGAGGCCGCGGTCCGCCAGGCCAATGAGGCCGCGACCAAGAAGCAGTATCTGGTCGGCGAGATCTACATCGAGGCCGCCCGCGTCGGCGGTCAGCAGGCCGCGATGAACGGCGCCACCCAGCTGGTCGCCCAGATGGTTCAGGGCGCGCCCTTCCAGAACGTGGCCCAGCAGTTCTCCTCCGCCCCCTCGGCCACCCGCGGCGGCGACGCCGGCTGGATCGCCGAAGGCACCGTCCAGCCCGCCCTTCAGCAAGCGCTGGACCAACTGGCCCCCGGCCAGCTTTCACGGCCGATTCCGGTCGAGGGCGGGGTTTACATCATCTACATGCGCGACAAGCGGGATGGGGCTTCGGCCAGCCTGGTGTCGATGAAGCAGGTGATGGTCGAACTGCCGGAGACGGCGTCGGAGGCGGATGTGGCTGCGGCGACGCAGCGGCTGGAAGGCATTCGCGGTCAGCTGACCTGCGACAACATCCTGGGCCGCGCCCGTTCGGAACAGGGCCTGCTGGGCGCCGATCTGGGCGAGGCGGACGTGCAGAACCTGGCCCCGCAGTTCCAGCAGGTCGCCCGCTCGTCGGAGATCGGCACGATCAGCTCGCCGGTCCGCACCCCGCTGGGCGTGCACCTGCTCGCGGTCTGCGGCCGTCGCGTCGGCGGGACCGAGGCCCCGGACGCCCGCGTCGTCGAGAACCAGCTGTTCCGCCAGACCCTGGCGACCCTGGGCCGCCGCTACATGCGCGACCTGCGTGAAGACGCCCTGATCGAGTACAAGAACTGATGACCCCGTCGCCCGCCCCGCTGGCGCTCTCGATGGGGGAGCCGGCGGGCGTCGGGCCCGAGATCATCGCCCGCGCCTGGGCCGCCCTGAAAGCGGAAGGCCCGGTCTTCGCCGTCATCGGCGACGCCGCCCTGCTGCGCGCCCAAGGCCAGCCGGTCCAGCCCATTCCGCACATCAGCGAGGCGCCCGGCGTCTTCGCCCGCGCCATTCCGGTGCTGGACCAGCCCCTGCCCGGCCCGGTCACGCCCGGCGTCCCCAGCCCCGCCAACGCCGGCCCCGTCGCCGACTGGATCGAGCAGGCGGTCAATCTGGCGATGTCCGGCGAGGCTTCGGGCGTCGTCACCGCCCCGATCGCCAAGGCGCCGCTCTACGCCGCCGGCTTCCGCTTTCCGGGCCACACCGAGTTCATCGCCGAGCTGACCGCTGACGCCCCGTTCAGCGGCACACGCGGCCCGGTGATGATGCTGACGGCGCAAGACCTGCGCGCCTGTCTGGTGACCATCCACTCGCCGCTGGCCCAGGTGCCCGAACTGGTCACCGTCGAGCGCATCCAGCGCACCGCCCGCGTGGTTCATGAATCGATGAAGCGCGACTTCGGCATCGCCCGCCCGCGTCTGGCCGTCGCCGGCCTGAACCCGCATGCGGGCGAAGGCGGCGCGCTGGGGCTGGAGGAGATCGAGGTCATCGGCCCGGCGCTGGAGGCGTTGCGCGACGAGGGCCTGAACGTGGTCGGCCCCCTGCCCGCCGACACCCTGTTCCATGAAGAGGCCCGCGCGACCTATGACGCCGCCCTCTGCCTGTATCACGATCAGGCCCTGATCCCGGTCAAGACGCTGGACTTCTGGGGCGGGGTCAATGCGACGCTGGGCCTGCCGGTCGTGCGCACCTCGCCGGATCACGGCACCGGTTTCGAGATCGCCGGAAGGGGCGTGGCCCGGGCCGACAGCCTGATCGCGGCGATCCGGCTGGCGGGGGTGATGGCGGCGGCGCGCGCGGGGTAGCTCGTCCTGCTTTCGTCATCCTCCGGCGCTCCGAAGGAGCGACCGGGGGACCCAGCAGCGCGCGAGAGCGCGAAGCTGTCGAGAGCGCCGGTGCTTCAACTTGCAGACTTCAGTGTTTCGCCGCCGTCGCGGCGCCGCTGGGTCCCCCGGTCTGCGCCGCTTCGCGGCTTGCCGGAGGATGACGATAGCAGCGGGGCGCCCTATGAACCCCTCCATGGACCTGACCCTCCGCGAACACCTCGACGCCCACGGGCTGGCCGCCAAGAAGAGCTTCGGCCAGCATTTCCTGCTGGACCTGAACGTGACGCGGAAGATCGTGCGTTTCGCCGGGCCGTTCGAGGGGCGGCCGGTGATCGAGGTCGGCCCCGGCCCCGGCGGGCTGACCCGGGCGCTGCTGGAGAGCGACGCGGGCAAGGTGGTGCTGGTCGAGAAGGACCCGCGCTTCATCCCCCTGCTGAACGAGCTTGATGACGGCGCCGGGCGGCTGACCGTGGTCGAGGCCGATGCGCTGAACGTGCGCGAGGACCAACTGGTCGAGGGGCCGGCGCATCTGGTGTCCAACCTGCCCTACAATGTCGGCACGCCGCTGCTGATCAAATGGCTGACCGGGCCGTGGACGCCCGCGTCGCTGACGCTGATGTTCCAGAAGGAGGTCGCCGAGCGGGTGGTGGCCCGGCCGGGTGACGACGCCTATGGCCGTCTGGCGGTGATTTCGCAGGCGGTGGCCGAGGCCAAGCTGGTCATGCACCTGCCCGCCGCCGCCTTCACCCCGCCGCCGAAGGTGGCCAGCGCCGTGGTGCATCTGGTCCCGCGTGAGGATCGCCCGGACCGCGAACTGCTGAAGGCGCTGGAGCGGGTCACCGCCGCAGCCTTCGGCCAGCGCCGGAAGATGCTGCGCTCCAGCCTGAAACAGCTGGGCGGAGCCGAGCTGTGCGAAAAGGCCGGGATTTCGCCGGAGGATCGGGCCGAGGTGATCGACCTGGACGGCTTCCTGCGGCTGGCGCGGGCGTTCGCGGGGATCGAACAGCCGACGGCGCCGACGGACGGCGGGGCGGTGCTGATGCGGCGGAAGAAGACGTAGAAAGCCTTCTCCCCCAAGGGGAGAAGGAGAAAAAGGGCCGCCCCTTCCGGAGCGGCCCTTTGCATTGTTCAGCCTGTGCGGCCGATCAGGCGCGCGCCCCCATGAGGGCGGAAGTCGCGTCCGTCAGAGCCGCGTGCGGCATGAGACAATGAGACATTCGACCACCTCCTTTCGAGTGTTGAAACAACAGGGGGGGAGATGGGTGTGGCGGGGGTGCGGAGCAAGCGGGGCGGTATGGAGGCAGGGACGCGTTCGCGGAGAGTGGTCAGGTTCGGCTTTCGCCCCTTAGCCGAGCTTCGCTTCCCGACCCGTAATGAACATCGGAAGTCGCTACGACGGTCAGCGGGCCACCTTCCGTCACGTCGGCTGCACCCACACATCTGCGATGGTGTATTCGAAGTCAGGCGTCATCGGCGTCATGTATGGACCAATGGACGCGCCAGCGGTGAACTTGGCGAGGTCTTGCTGCATCGTGGGCAGACCGATCGAAACCCGCCGCTCGTCCGTCTCATCCGCCGTGTCGCTAAGAGGTTCATAAAGCGAACCACCGTTTTCGCTCGGCCCCATGATCGTGCCGTAGATTTGGGGCCTCCCTCCGATCACCTCCAAACGGTCCATCAGGTGAGCAAACATCCGAGGGTTCAACCGATCCTCTCGAAAAACTCGTTCGATGGCGGGACGCTGAGTCATCCGCCAGTCGTTCGAACCATCGTCATGCCCGAAGACGAACATGAACATTGCTGCTGCCTCGTCCCCCACCATGCCGCGCGTCGGCCACCCATTTTTCTCGATGATTGAAAGCAGTTGCTCATGAGAGCGAGCGCGGAACGCTACATACTCCACCACCTCCGCAGGGGCTTCTGGCTCAGCAGCCCAGTGAGTGTAGACCTCGACATCGTAAAAACTGCGCCGACCGGAACGTCTGATGTCGGCGAGATGCCGCTCATACTCACCCTTTAGGTGAGGACGACTTCGTGCTTGAGCGACAGTCGCCAACATCGCCTGATCTTGTTCGAAGAGGGCCTGTATCTCGCTTGCCAGCGCGACATTGCGGGACTGACGAGAGGCCGAGCCCTGATCGATTGGTCCGATGTTCGATGCACATCCGACTGAACCAAGGAGTAGCGTCAGGGTAGCCGCGCTGACCGCGAGCATTTTCATTTGGGACGACCTTTACTCTCAGTATGCGGAACAGAACGGCACAATGAGGAGGTCTGTGCCAAGCCGATGGCGGGGGTATCAGGCGGCTTGCACGATGTCCCGTTAACTGCGGGCAATGTCCGCTTTCCACCCCTTGCCGACCTTTTCCCTGTCCGCTTCCGGCGCGTGAGGTAAAGAGCCCCTCCACCGCTTCGCGGTCCCCTCCCCATCGCTGTGCGACGGGGAGGAGACTTTGCCCCGCCCCCTTCCCGCAGTTGGCCTATCTTCCCTTCCGCACGGTCAGCCCGCTAACACCAAGGTTCAGTCCGGAGGGAAAGCCATGACCGAGCGCCTGAGCATCGACTTCGAGGACGGCGTCGCCGATGTGCGGCTGAACCGGCCCGACAAGCTGAACGCGCTGGACATGGCGATGCTGGAGGCGCTGGGCGAGGCGCCGGCGCGGCTGGCGGCCCTGCCCGGGCTGCGGGCCGTGGTGCTGTCGGGCGAAGGGCGCGGGTTCTGCGCCGGGCTGGACATGGAGACCATGGCCGGGCTGGCCGGGGCGGGTCTGGATATCGTCAGCCGCACCCACGACCTGGCCAATCTGTTCCAGCAGACCGCATGGGGCTGGCGCACCCTGCCCGTGCCGGTGATCGCGGCGGGGCACGGGGTGGTGTTCGGCGGCGGGCTGCAGGTGTTTTCCGGCGCCGACATCCGCATCGCCCGGCCGGACGCGCGACTGTCGGTGATGGAGATGAAATGGGGGCTGGTGCCCGACATGGCGGGCTTCGCCCTGTGGCGCGGGCTGGTGCGGGACGATGTGCTGCGCGAGCTGATCTACACGGCGCGCGAGTTCACCGGCGAACAGGCGGTGGAGCTGGGCTTCGTCACCCGTCTGGCCGACGACCCGCACGCCGAGGCGATGGCGCTGGCGCGGGAGATCGCCGCGCGCAATCCGGACGCCGTGCGCCGCGCCAAGGGTCTGGCCAATCTGGCGCGGGATGAGGGCGCGGGCGCGATCCTGCTGGCCGAAAGCGTGGAACAGGCCGCGCTGGTCGCGTCACCCAATCAGGTCGAGGCGGTGATGGCCAATCTGCAGAAACGGGCGCCGAATTTCGCGGACTGAGCGGGCGCCGAGGCGCTGAGCCATCATAATTCGGTCAGGTAAGTCCTTGATCTGACAGCGCTTGGTCGATCGCCGAGCGTCATCTTCCATCACCCCTTTCAGACGGGGGGATAATGGACGGATGGACCCGACGATCGCCCCTCGCCCCAAACCGCCGCGCCGCCGGGCCTGTTTCGGCCCCGAGGTCTGGGAGCGGCTGAGGGAAGACTATCTGGCCGGAGACAGCGCCGGGGTGTGCAGCGCGCGGTACGGGCCGAGCGTGCCGTCGATCCGCCGGCGCATCTGGAAGGAAGAATGGACCAGGCGATCGGTGGCAGCGGCGCGGGACGCGGAAATCCTCGCGCGACGGGACGCCGAGCTGGTCGGGATCGAGACCGTGGAAGCGGAGGTCGAGGTCGCGCCGCCGATGACTCCGATGGAAGCCGCGCGGGCGGTCATGGACGAGGCGGTGCGGCTGGCCCGGCTGGGACGGATCAGCGAGGCCGCCGCGACCGCGCGGGCGGCCGAGGTGATGGCGCGGGCGGCGGAGCGGTTCGGTGACGGGGGTGGTCCCCTCCCCCCTGCCCCAGCGGGGGAAAATCTGGATGACGCGGCGGCGTTCGAGGCGGTGAGGCGGAAGGTGCTGGGCGATCTGGCCTCTCTCCCGACGGGAGAGGGAGGGTGACGGTCGATCGCCGGGAGCGGCGGCTCACGCCGACGGAAACAGCCGACCCTCATCCGACGGGGCTCCGCCCCGCCACCTTCTCCCATCGGGAGAAGGAACTGGAGAAGCGCCTGTCCGCCCTGACGGCGGAGGAGCGACGGCGGCTGGCGGCGGACTGGGTAATGCTGGCGCACGCGGGGCAGCGGGCGCCGGAGACGGAATGGCGCACCTGGCTGCTGCTGGGCGGGCGCGGGGGCGGCAAGACGCGCGCGGGGGCCGAGTGGATCGCCGACCGGGCGCGGGAGGGGGCGTCAGGCGGGGGCCGGATCGCCCTGGTAGGGCAGAGCCTGCATGATGTGCGCGAGGTGATGATCGAGGGGCCGTCGGGGCTGCGCGCCCTGCCCCGCTACGCCTTTGGCGGGCGACCGCGATGGGAGGCCAGCCGGCGGCGGCTGGTGTGGCCGAACGGGGCGGTGGCGACGGCCTTCTCGGCGGAGGATCCGGAGAGTTTGCGCGGGCCGCAGTTCGGCGCAGCCTGGGCGGATGAATGGTGCGCGTGGCGGCGACCGGAGAGCACCCTGGCCCTGCTGCGGATGGGACTGAGGCTGGGGATGCGGCCGCGACTGGTCATCACCACGACGCCGAACCCGTCGGCGGCGCTGCGGCGGCTACTGAAGGAGCCGGGGCTGGCGCGGTCGGACCTGCCCACGCGGGTGAATGCGGCGCATCTGGCGCCGGCCTTTCTGGACGGGCTGGAGGCGCTGTACGGCGGGACCAGGCTGGCCGCGCAGGAGTTGGAGGGGCGGGTCGTGGAAGGCGACGGGGCGCTGTTCACGCTGGAGATGGTGGAGGGGGCGCGGCGTGACGGCGCCCTGCCGGACCGCTTCGAGCGGGTGGTGGTGGGGGTGGACCCGACCTGTTCGACGGGCGGGGACGCGTGCGGGATTGTCGTCGCCGGTCGAAGTCGGGGAACCGCCGTCGTGCTGGCGGACCGGACGGTGCGGGGACGGTCGCCGCAGGGCTGGGCCGGGGCGGTGGCGAAGGCGGTCGCGGACTACGGCGCCGTGCGGGTGATCGCCGAGGCCAATCAGGGCGGCGAGATGGTCGAGGCGGTGCTGAAGGCGGCGGGGGTCGGCTGTCCGGTGAAGCGGGTGCGGGCGACGCTGGGCAAGCGGGCGCGGGCCGAGCCGGTGGCGGCCCTGTACGAACAGGGCCGGGTCCGCCACGCCGTCGGTCTGGACGCGCTGGAGGAGGAGCTGATGGGGCTGGGGTCCGACGGCGGCGACAGCCCGGACCGGGCGGATGCGCTGGTCTGGGCGGTGACGGACCTGCTGATCGACAACGCCGGACTGGGGCCGAGGATCAGGCAGCTTTGAGAGGTCAGACCGCCTCGTTCAGCAGGGCGTTGCGGTAGCCCTCGACCCAGAGGTTACGGCGGCGGCGGCTGCGTTCGGCGTGGTAGATGTGGGCCAGTTCGGCGTAGCTGCGGTCGAAGTCGTCGTTGACGAAGACGTAGTCGAATTCGTCGCAGTGCTCGATCTCGCCCTTGGCGTTGCGGATGCGGCGCTCGATGACCTCTTCGGCGTCCTGCGAGCGGGTGACCAGACGGCGGCGCAGTTCCTCGAGGCTGGGCGGCAGGATGAAGACGCGGACGGCGTCCTCCGGGCATTTGAAGGCGATGTCGCGAGCGCCTTGCCAGTCGATGTCGAACAGGACATCGCGACCCTCGGCCAGGGCGCGGTCGATGGGGGCGCGCGGGCTGCCGTAGCGGTTGCCGTGGACGTCGGCCCATTCGAGGAAGGCGTCCTCGTCGATCAGGCGCTGGAACTCGGCCTGGCTGACGAAATTGTAGTCGCGGCCCGCGACCTCGCCCGGACGGATGTCGCGGGTGGTCATGGACACCGACAGCTCCAGCTTGCCGTGGTCCGCCATCAGGCGGCGGCAGAGCGACGTCTTGCCGGCGCCCGAGGGGCTGGCGACGATCAGGAGGACGCCCCGGCGGGGCGTGCGTTCATTCGACATTCTGGACCTGTTCGCGGAGCTGTTCGATGACGGCCTTCAGCTCAAGGCCGATTCCGGTGAGCGCGGTCGTAGCCGATTTTGAGCAGAGGGTGTTCGCCTCGCGCATAAATTCCTGCATCAGGAAGTCGAGTTTCCGCCCGGCGGGGGGTTGCTGCAACAGGGTGCGGGCCGAGGCGACGTGGGCGGTCAGGCGATCCAGCTCCTCGCGCACGTCGGCCTTGGTGGCGAGCGCGGCGGCCTCAAGGAAGATGCGGTCCTCGAGACCCGGCGCGTCGGGGGCCAGTTCGGTGATGCGGCGGGTGAAGCGCTCGCGGATGGCGTCGGTCTGGGCGGCGGCTCCCCGTTCGGCGTCGGCGATCAGTTGCTCGATGCGGTCGATGAAGCCGGTGATGACGGGCAGCAGTTGCTCCCCTTCCCGCTCGCGCGAGGCCTTGAGGGCGTCGAGGGCGGCGTCGATGCTGGCGGCGATCTGCGCCTCGATGGCGGCGCGGGCGTCGACGTCGGCGTCCTCCTCGGGCGCTTCCAGCACGCCGCGCAGGCTGAGCAGGCCGTCGGCGGAGGGCGGCGTCGCGCCGTCCTCGGCCAACTGGTTGGCCAGCTGGAGATAGCGGGCCAGCACCTCTTCATTGACCTTGAGCGCGGCGGCGCCGGCCTCGGCGCGTCTGGCCTGAACGCCCAGGGTGACCTGACCCCGGTTCAGCTTCGCCTGACCGGAGGCCTTGGCGAGACGTTCGAGGTTGTCGAAGCCGGGCGGGCCGCGGAAGCGGACCTCCAGATTGCGGCCGTTGACCGAGCGGGCCTCGACCGACCAGCTCCAGTCGCCGTCCGCCCCGTCGGCCCGGCCGAAGCCGGTCATGCCGGAAATGGGCTTGCTCATTGGGCGGCCCCCTGGCTTGGCGCCGGTTGCTGCGGAATGCGGATGACCTGGGCGCCGGCGGGGACGTTGACACCCGGGGGAACGCCGGCAGGCGCGCCGTCCGGGGCGGCTCCGGGCGTCGCTGGGGTGGCGGGCTCGGGCGGGAGGCCCTGGCGGCGGCGCTCGATGGCGCGCCAGCGGGCGACATTGGCCAGATGCTCCGGATAGGTGCGGGCGAAGGCGTGGCCGCCGGTGCCGTCGGCGACGAAGAAGATGTCCTCGGTTGTCGGCGGATTGAGCACGGCGGCGATGGCGTCGCGGCCCGGATTGGCGATCGGCGTCGGGGGCAGGCCGTCGATCTGGTAGGTGTTCCAGTCGGTGTGCGCATCGATCTCGGAGCGGCGCAGGCCCCGGCCCAGCGGACGGCCCTTGGTGATGCCGTAGACGATGGTCGGATCGCTCTCCAGCCGCATGCCCATGCGCAGGCGGTTCGAGAAGACCCCGGCGACGCGCGGGCGCTCGGCGGCGACGGCGGTCTCCTTCTCGACGATGGAGGCCAGGATCACCGCCTCGTCGAGGGTGCGCACGACGCTGTTGGGGCCGCGCGTAGCCCACAGGCGGTCGAGGTTGTCGTCGCGGGCGCGCTGCATCCGGGCGATGAGCGAGGCGCGGGTCTCGCCGCGCGAAATTTCATAGGTGTCGGGCCAGAGAGTGCCCTCCTCCGGCACCTCGTCCACGGCGCCGGTGAGGATCGGCTCGCGCATCAGGATATCGACGGCCTGGGCCGAGCTCCAGCCCTCGGGGATGGTCACATAGTGGCGCACCACCTTGCCCGAGACGAGCAGGGCCAGCACCGAGCGCAGCGAGGCGCCGGACGGCACCTCATACTCGCCGGCGCGCAGCTTGCGGTCGGCGCCGGTGATGCTGGCGGCGGCCTTGAACATGTCGGTCGAGCGGATGACCCCCGCCGCCTTCAGATTGGCGGCGATGGCGCTGACCCCGGCCCCGCTGGGCAGGGTGACGATGGTCACCTCGCCCTGACGGGCGGACGGTCCGGGCGCATAGAAGACGCTCCACGCCGCCACCAGGGCGGCGATCACGAACAGGCTGAAGGTCGCCGTCGCGGCCAGGAAAGCCGTCTTGCGTCCCGATGAACCCTTCTCCACCGACCGACGGAACACTCAGTCCACCTTCTTGAAGATGACCGAGGCGTTGGTGCCGCCGAAGCCGAAGCTGTTGGACATCGCAACGTCGATCTTCATCGGCTTGCCCTTGTGCGGGACCAGATCGATGGGGGTCTCCATCTCCGGATTATCGAGGTTGATGGTCGGCGGGGCGATCTGGTCGCGGATAGCCAGCACCGAGAAGATGCTCTCGATGGCGCCGGCGGCGCCCAGCAGGTGGCCGGTCATCGACTTGGTCGAGGAGACGGCCAGATCCTTGGCGTGATCGCCGACCAGACCCTCGATGGCCTTCAGCTCGATCCAGTCGGCCATGGTCGAGGTGCCGTGGGCGTTGACGTAGTCGAGGTCCGAGGGCTGCAGGCCCGCGCGCTTCAGCGCCGCCTTCATGGCCCGCAGACCGCCCTCGCCGTCCTCGGACGGGGCGGTGATGTGGTAGGCGTCGCCGCTCATGCCGTAGCCGACGACCTCGGCGTAGATCTTGGCGCCGCGCGCCTTGGCGTGCTCGTACTCTTCCAGAACCATGATCCCGGCGCCTTCGCCCATGATGAAGCCGGCGTGGTCCTTGTCGTAGGGACGGCTGGCCTTCTCGGGCGTGTCGTTGAAGGCGGTGCAGAGGGCCTTGCAGGCCAGGAAGCCGGCGATGCCGATGGGCACGATGGAGCTTTCAGCGCCGCCCGCGACCATGACGTCGGCATCGTCCAGCGCGATCATGCGGGCCGCATCGCCGATGGCGTGGGCGCCGGTGGCGCAGGCGGTGACGACCGAGTGGTTCGGGCCCTTCAGGCCGTGGCGGATCGAGATCTGGCCCGAGGTCAGGTTGATCAGCGACATGGGGATGAAGAAGGGACTGACCCGGCGCGGGCCCTGCTCCTTCAGGATGATGGCGGTGTCGGCGATAGGGCCGAGGCCGCCGATGCCGGAGCCGACCATGACGCCGGTCCGCTCCTTCTGCTCGTCCGTCTCGGGCTTCCAGTTCGCGTCGGCCAGAGCCTCGTCGGCGGCGGCGATGGCATAGACGATGAAGTCGTCGACCCGCTTGCGGTCCTTCGGCGACATGACCTTTTCAGGATCGAAGACGCCCGGCTCGCCCGCGACGCCGCCGCCGCGTCCGTCCACCGACGGAATCTCGCCCGCGATGGTGCAGCCGTAGCCTTCGGTGTCGAAGCTGGTGATGGGCCCGATGCCGGACCGGCCTTCCACGATACCCTTCCAGGTATGTTCGACACCCCAGCCGAGCGGGGTCAGGAGGCCAAGGCCGGTAACGACGACGCGACGCATTCCTGCATCCTTCACAGTGAATCTCGCGCGAGAGAATAGAGAGTGGGGAGCGGAACCGCTAGGCGGGCGTGACAACGGCGTTGTCTGACGCCGCAAGCCCCAGAACGGCCAAGCTGCCTTGAGAATCGTTACGGTATAACATATCGAATGCGCTGGCGGCGCTGCACGGCCCGTCCGTCGTTCCTCCAGCGTGAAGTTGTACCCTTGCGTTACCTGTCCGCGATCTCTGTCCCCGCCCTTCTGGTCGCCCTCGCCTCCCCCGCCTTCGCCAGTGACGAGGAGCAGGACCGCGCCGTCGCCCTGTCCCCCGTGATCGTGACCGGCGAACGGTCGGCAGACGCGGCCTCCCTGCTGTCCACCGCCCCCCGCGAGGTGCTGGACGGGCGGGCGCTGGAGCGGGATCGCGCCCCGACCCTCGGCCAGACGCTGGCGCGCATCCCCGGCGTGCAGAACAGCGGCTTCGGCCCCTCCGCCGGACGTCCGGAAGTGCGCGGACAGGCCGGTCCCCGCGTGGCGCTGGTGGTCAACGGCATGCAGTCGCGTGACGCCTCGGCCCTGTCCGGGGACCACGCCGCGCCGATCGAGCCTTTCCTGGCGGACCGGATCGATGTGCTGAAGGGGCCCGCCGCGGTGCTCTACGGCGGTTCGGCCATCGGCGGCGCGATCGAGGTGACCGACGGGCGTATTCCCATGACCGTTCCGGCGGATGACTTCTCCGGACGCGCCCAGTTCAGCGGCGGCTACAACAGCGACCTGACCGCCATGGTCCGGCTGGACGGCGGCCGGAACGAATGGGCCTGGCATGTGGACGCCCTGTACCGGGATCGCCCGGACCTGCGCATTCCCGGCGGCTCGAAGGCCGACGCCTGCCGCAGCTGGGCCGATCTGGTCTCCAGCGTCGACATGCAGACCCTGTGTCAGGTGCGCCTGGCGACCCCGGTCTGGGTGCGCGACCCGCAGACCGGACGCTGGGTCGACGGCACCCCGCCCGAGCGGCAGATCATCACCGACCGCAATCCGGGGGCCGACGGCCGCCTGCCCAACAGCGCGCAGACCACCACCGCCTTCACCCTCGGCGGCAGCCGGATCGCCACGGACGGCTATTTCGGGGCCAGCGTCCAGCACTACGCCAGCGACTACGGCGTGCCGGGCTTCGCCTACATCACCTCGGCCCATCCGCAGCCGTCGCCGATTGATCTGGAGGTCGAGCTGACACGCTATGACTTCCGGGCGGGCTTCTACCCCCGCGCGTTGGGCGTGGATCGGGTCGATATCCGCCTGATGAGCAGCGAGAGCGATGACCGCGAGGTCATCGACGGCGCCGTCCACACCCGCCTGATCAATCAGGCCGACGACTTCCGGGTAGACGTGACCCACACGCCCTGGCTGGGCCTGACGGGCGTCGTGGGCCTGCACGCCAGCCGCCGTGACCTGACCACCGAGGGCGCCAAGGCCTATCTGCCGTCCGTGGCGATGACCGAGGACGGCGTCTTCTGGGCCGAGCAGTTCGTCTGGCGCGACCTGACCATCAAGGGCGGCCTGCGGCACGACCGGATCGTCTACAATGTGGACGAGGCGACGATCCGCGACGGGCGCGGCCTGGGCTCGCTGGCGCGGGACCGGAGCTTCAACACCACCAACGCCTCGATCTCGGCGCGCTACGACCTGCCCTTCGGCCTGTACGCCGAGGCCCGATACGACAGCGCCGAGCGGGCCCCGTCGCTGATCGAAATGTACGCCAACGGCGACCATTTCGGCATTCTGACCGAGGAACAGGGCGACTCCCGGCTGGACATCGAGAAGGCCGAGAACGTCGAGTTCGGACTGGGCCTGCGGGCCGGTCGCTACAGCCTGACGGCCAATGCCTATCGCACCGACTATGAGAACTACATCTATCTGGGCAACACGGGCGTCTCGCGGACCCTGCCCGTGCGGGAATGGCGGCAGGGCGACACCCTGATCGAGGGGCTGGAGGTTCAGGCCTCGGTCCGCTTCGATGCGACGCCGTGGGGTGATTTCGAGCTGAGCGCCTTCGGCGATCAGGTGGAGAGCAAGCCGCGCTTCACCCTGCCGGACGGCTACAGCCCCTTCACCTCGTCGCGGACCACCCCGGCGTGGGACAAGGAGTATTTCCGGCGCAATCTGGATGGCGACTTCCTGCCCCGCATGCCGGTGTCGCGCTACGGCGCGGAGGTGGTCTGGGCGCTGGGGCCGTGGAACGCCGCCCTGGGCGCCGTGCACCATGAGGCGCAGGACAAGACCGCCAAGAACGAGGCGCGCTCCAAGGCCTACACCCTCGTTGACGCCCATCTGGCCTACGCCCTCGAGGCGCCCGGCGGGCAGTGGGAGGCCTTCGTGGACGCCAGCAACCTGCTGGATGAGGAGGCCCGGCCGCACAACTCCTTCCTGCGCTACCGCGCCCCGCTGGGCGGTCGCGCGGTGACGGCGGGGGTGCGAGTGGCCTTCTGAAGACGCCTCAGGCTTCCCGTGTCGAGCCCCGCTCGATCAGTTCGAACGGCAGGACGGTGTCGGCGTTGACGACGGCGCGGCCCCGGCTTCGGAAGGCCTTCATCAGGTCTTCCAGCGCCTGACCGGCCAGGGCGGCGAGCGGCTGACGCACCGTGGTCAGGGTCGGCCAGACACGGGTGGCCAGAAGGGTGTCATCGAAGCCGCAGACGGCAATATCGTCGGGCACACGGAGCCCGCGGCTGTTCAGCACCCACAGGACGCCCGCCGCCATCTCGTCATTGGCGGCGACGATGGCGGTGGGCGGCTCCGGAAGCGCCAGCAGCCGCTCGGCGCCCGCGATGCCCGAGGTGAAGCCGAAGTCGCCCGGGACCTCCAGCGTGGCCTCGACCGGCAGATCGTGGTCGCGCAGAGCCTGTCGATAGCCGTTCAGGCGGGCGAGACTGTCGGAATGATCCATCGGGCCGGTGATCACCCCGATACGGCGATGTCCGGCCCGGATCAGCAGGGCGGTCAGGGCCGATGAGGCGGCTTCATTGTCGATGCGGGCGGTCGTCATGCCCGGAATGGGCGCGGCGGTGACCAGCCCTGCGACCGGGACCGTGATCGCCCCACGCGCCTCAGCGTCCAGCCGCTCGGCGAAGGGCGGGATCAGGATCAGGGCCTCCGCGCCCGCGCTGATTGCGTCCTGAGCCAGCAGGGTCAGGCCGGGCTCTTCGGGCGGGACGGGTCGCAGGATGAGTTGCAGCCCCCTGCCCGCGGCCTCGGCGGCGATGGCGGCGACGAGGCCGGTCAGAAAGATGGAGTCGCTGGACGGATAGATGACCCCGACCCGGGACAGGCTGGCTCCGACCAGACGGCTGGCGGACAGATTGGGCGCATAGCCGAGGGCGGCGACGGCCTCGCGCACCCGCGCCCGGGTGTCTTCGCTGACCCGGCCCCGGTCGTTCAGGACATTGGAGACGGTCATGGTCGAGACGCGGGCGACCCGCGCCACGTCCTCCAGCCTGACCCGATCCCGCTGCACCCGGCTCATGTGACCAGACTAGCCCCCCTGACGCGATGTCGTCACGGCGCGGGCGAAGAGCGGGACCAGCGCCAGAAGCACGGCCAGACACCAGAAGGCCGCGGGCAGGCCGATCACATGGGCCACGGCGCCGACGCCCGCCGGGCCGACCAGAATGCCTGCGTAGCCGGTGGTGGTGATGGCCGCGACGGCCAGACCGGACGGCATGGCCTTCTGCGCGCCCGCCAGGCGGAACAGGACCGGGACGATGTTGGACGCGCCCAGCCCGATCAGGACGAAGCCGCTGATCGCCAGAACCGGAACAGGGACAAGCAGCAGCAGGGCGAAACCGGCGAGCGCGACGATCCCGCCCCAGAACAGGGTGCTGAAATCACCGATCCGCGCCGTGACCGCATCGCCGACCAGACGACCGGTCGTCATGGCCAGGGCGAAGACGATGTAGCCGACGCCGCCCTGAGACAGCGGGACCAGACCGGCGCCGGTCAGCAGCAGGGCGCTCCAGTCCAGGATCGCCCCCTCGGTCAGGAAGGTGGACGCCGCCAGCAGGGCCAGCAGCAGAACGACGCCGCGCGGGACGGCGAACAGGGGCGCCCCCTCCTCGGCCGGAGCGGACACCATCAGACGCGGCCAGGCGAGCAGGACGGCGACCGCGACGACGCCGGCGCTGGTCAGGGCGCAGATCAGGGGCGACAGGCCAAGCGACAGCAGGAGGGTCACAACCCCCGCGCCCGCGAAGCCGCCGATGCTGAACAGGGCGTGGAAGCCGGACATCAGGGGCCGGTCGCCGCCCCTCTCCACCTCGACGGCGTGGATGTTCATGGCCACATCCAGCGACCCCAGTCCCGCGCCGAAGACGAACAGGGCGAGGCCGAGGGTCAGCGGCGTGTCGGCGATCGCGAGGAAGGGCGTGGCGGGGGCCATCAGCAGGCCGCTGACCACGATGATCGGCCGCGGACCGTGTCTGGCGCTGAGCACACCGGTCAGCCCCATGGCCAGAACCGATCCGACGCCGAGGCAGAGCAGAAGCAGGCCCAGCATCCCCTCATCAATGCCCAGCCGCGCCTTGGCGAAGGGCACCAGCGGCGCCCAGCCGGCCAGACCGTAGCCCCCCGCCAGAAAGGCCAGTCGGGTCGCGAGCCGCGCGGGTCGGAGATCGGATGTCATGGAAGGCGCCGGAAAACTGGAAGAGGCCGGCCGGCGTTGAAGGGACGCGCGACCGACCTCGGGGCGACATCAGGAACACCCGACGTCTGCGATCTTCCTTTTTGATTTATCGATAAACCACAAGCGGAAAAAATCCGGAACGGAGGGCCTCAACTCCCGCCCCGACCGCGCTCAGGACGGGCGGCGTGTGGCGCGCATGGAAAAGCCGCCGCGCAGGGACTGCGCGGCGGCTTCTTTACCGTTCGAAAGAACCGTCGGGGCTTAGCCCGCCAGCTTCTCGTCGATGAACTTCACGGCGTCGCCGACGGTCTGGATGTGCTCGGCGGCGTCATCCGGGATCTCGATGTCGAACTCTTCCTCGAAGGCCATGACCAGTTCGACGTTGTCGAGCGAGTCGGCGCCCAGGTCGTCGATGAAGCTGGCCTTTTCGGTGACCTTGTCCGGATCGGCGTCCAGGTGGTCGATGACGATCTTGCGGACGCGTTCCAGGGTGTCGGACATGGTGTCTCTGCCTTCTGATGCCGCCATGGCGGCTGTTGTCTCAATCCTTGCCGTACGGCGACGGCGTCGGTGGCGCAAGTCTTGAACGAAGACTCAAGCCGACCGGTTGCAGCGCTCTAGCACAGCCTCACGGTGGGGAAATAGCCAAAACCCTGTCAGCGGCAGGGTTTCGGGACGCGCTTCAGGCCACCCGGCTGACGGCGAAATCGGCCAGCAGCTCCAGCGCGGTCTTCCACTCGCTGTCCGGCAGGACCGACAGGGCGTCGCGCGCCTTGTCGGCGTAGTCCCAGGCCACGTCGAGGGTGGCGGCGACGGCGCCGGCGCCCAGCACCAGCTCACGGGCGCGGGCGAAGTCGTCCTCGCGGCGGTCGCCCTTGTTGATGGTGCGCTCCCAGAAGCCGTCGTCGTGGCCCTTCGTCCGGGCGGCGGCGAGCAGCAGCGGCAAAGTGACCTTGCCTTCGCGGAAGTCATCGCCGGTGTTCTTGCCCAGCGCCTCGGCCTGACCACCGTAGTCCAGGGCGTCGTCCGCCAGCTGGAACGCCAGACCCAGGTTCAGGCCATAGTCGCGCAGGGCCTTCACCTGTTCCTCGGAGGCCCCTGCCCCCACGGCGCCGGATTCGGCGGCGGCGGCGAACAGTTCGGCGGTCTTGGCCGAGATGATCTTCAGATAGGTGTCCTGATCCAGACCCAGATCATGGGCGCGGGTCAGCTGCAGCACCTCACCCTCGGAGATCACCGCCGAGGCGGTGGCGAGGATGCCCAGGGCGCGCATCTGGCCGGTCTCGACCATCAGTTCGAAGGCGCGGGCGAACAAGAAGTCGCCGACCAGCACGCTGGACGGAGCGCCCCAGATCAGGTGGGCGGCCACCTTGCCCCGGCGCAGGTCCGAGGCGTCGACGATGTCGTCGTGCAGCAGGGTGGCGGTGTGGATGAACTCGACCGAGGCGGCCAGACGCACCGGGGCGTCCATGCCGTTCGGGGCGCCGGCGGCGCGGGCGGCGGCCACGGCCAGCAGCGGACGCAGGCGCTTGCCGCCCGCCGCCACGATGTGATCGGCCAGCAGCGGAATCACCGGCACGTCGGACTGCATCCGCTCGACGATCAGGGCGTCGACCACGGCCATGTCGTCGCGCGACAGCCGGATCAACGGCTCCACTTCCCCCTTGCGGCGGATCTCGGCGACGGTGACAGCGTCCAAGGGAATACTCGTTCAGGCGGGGCGCGGCGGAAGGATCGCGCCGGAAAATCCGGTCGCCGCCTTGCCCGGCGACGATGCGGCGCACAATGGTGATCGGGCCAACAGGGGTCAAGCCGCGTGACCGTCACATCCGCAACTGAATCTGCATCGGAAATCGTCGAGAACGGGCTTCTCGGGGGGCGTGTCCGCTTCCTGCAGCCGGCGAAGGGCTATCGCGCCGGAATGGACGCCGCCCTGCTGGCCGCCGCCTGTGACGCGGCGCCGGGCGAACGGGTGATCGAGGCCGGCTGCGGCGCGGGCGCGGTGCTGATGCAGATCGCCGCACGGCGGCCGGGCGTCAGCCTGACCGGGCTGGAGCGCGATCCGGCCATGGCGGCGCTGGCGCGGCGCAATGCGGAACTGAACGCGGCGGACGCCGTGGTGGTCGAGGGCGATGTGGCCAAGGGCTTCCGGGCGCTGGACCTGCCGGTGTTCGACCGGGCGGTGTCGAACCCGCCCTTCTTCGACGACCCCGGCGCCCTGCGCGCGCCCGCCCCCGGCAAGACCGGCGCCTGGATGGCCGACGACGGGCTGGGGGCCTGGACGAAATTCCTGCTGAAGTCGGTGCGCGAGGGCGGGAGGATCGTGGTCATCCACCGCGCCGACCGACTGGCCGACCTGCTGGCGGGGCTGGGCGAGACGGCGGGGTCGTTCTCGATCCGCCCGGTGCATTCGTTCGCGGATGAGCCCGCCAAGCGGGTGCTGGTGCAGGCCATCAAGACCGGCAAGGCGCCGCTGAGGCTGTTGCCGCCGCTGAGGCTGCACGAGCGCGGCGGGGCGAAGCACTCGGCGGAGGCGGAGGCGATCCTGCGGGGGGAAGCGAGGCTGGAGTGGTAGGGTGCGGAGGGGCCCGCGCCGCCGTGCATCAGAGATGGAAGTGATGAGCCGGACGTTTATTCAATCGAGAGCGGGGACAGTCGCGACGCTCTCCGTCCTGATGTTTTGCGCCCTGATCTGCGTCTTCGGGATGTTCGTGACCCCGATGTCAGGGCTGCTTTTCTCCGAACCTTTCAGTTCGCTTGTCGCCCTTCTCGCCCTGACGCTAAGCGGGTTTGCCGCGACACGTGTCATCCCATGGGACGGAGTTGCTCTTGTTCTGCTGTTCGCCGGCATCGGGCAGGAGATCGCCCACGGCGCACGTTGGAGGTTCGCTCCACGTTATCGCCTCTGGGTCTGGATCGCCGCGTTTGCGGTCGTCGTAGTGATTGGCCAGAGGACGCTGGTCCCCATGGATGACATCATGCGGGCGGCGGGTGCCAAGGATCGCTATGCCCTGGCTTTCACGGTCTCCTACGGAGCGGTTTACGTCATCGCAGTGTTGGCGGTCATGAGTCTGTTCCAGCCGAAGCCGCGTCCGGGTGAAGAGGCCGCTCAGACGGTCTGACACGCCCTTCTCCCGCCGCCCCCGACAAGCTATGCCAGCCCCCATGTCCCTGCGCCCCCTCTTCGTCACCCAGGTCTATGAAGCCTCCCTCGCCGGTTCGGCGGGGTTCGAGGCGTTCAATGCGGAGCTGGTCGACGCCTGCCGGATGCTGGCGTCCGAGGACATGGCGGGGCGTCAGTGGTGCAGGGCGCACGGCTATCGCGGCTACACCTCCTACGGCTCCCTGACCGACCTGCCGGTGCGGCTGCCGGAGTTCGCCGAGCTGAAGCGTCACCTCGACAAGCACGCGCAAGCCTATGCCAAGGCTCTGAATTTCGATCTGGCCCGCAAGCCGCGGCTGGACAATATCTGGGTCAATATCCTCAAGCCCGGCGGCGGCCACACCAGCCATATCCACCCCCACGCCTTCCTGTCGGGGACCATCTATGTCGAGGTGCCGGACGGCGCCTCGGCGCTGAAGCTGGAGGATCCCCGGCTGGCGATGATGATGGCCCGGCCCGGCGTCAGCCCGGACGCGCCCGAGGCCGAACAGCCCTTCGTCTATCTGGCCCCCAAGGCCGGCACGATCCTGATGTGGGAAAGCTGGCTGCGCCACGAGGTGCCGGTCAACGCGGCGAAGACCGAGCGCATCTCGATCAGCTTCAACTACGCCTGAGGATCGTCAGCCTCCACCGTGGCCTTGAGCCGGTCGAAGAAGGAGCGCTGATCCAGAGCCTGATCCAGACGCTCCAGCCGGGCGGCGACGTCGTCGGCCTCGCGGTTGATGGCCTCGGCTTCGCGGTTCATGGCCAGCCATAGAGGGGTCAGGCGAGCGACCAGGGCCTCGCCGTCCGGGGTCAGGGACTGGCGACGACGACGGGCGTCCTGAGGATCCGGCAGCGCCCGGACATAGCCCGCCGCCTCGAGCGAGCGCAGCGACTGGCTGACCGAGACATGGGTGATGCGCAGCGCGGCGGCGAGGTCGCCGACGGTCATGGGTCCGTTCTGGACGATCTGGTTCAGGACGCCGAACCACCGCTGCTCGAAGGTGATGCCAAGGTGGGCGTAGACCCGGCCCACGTCGCGGTCGATCCGCTCGGACAGACGCCGCAACTGGGCGCCGATGGTCGCGCCGTGGCCGCCCTTCAGATCGGTCATGCCGTCGCCTCAACGAGGGCGCCGATCTGGGTGATCCGCTCGGCGCCCTCGGGATTGCCGCGATGACGCGCCTTGGCCGCCTCGACCTCGAAGACCAGACGCGGTCGCCCCCCTTGCGGTCTCGCATCGAACAGGGCGCGGGCGGCGGCGACGCTGTCGTCCCGCGCCGTCGCCGTCATGGCCATGCCCAGATGATAGCCGGCCGTCGCCGGGCCGGGTCCGCACAGAATGTCCTTCACCGCGACGTTCATCCCCCAGTAGGCATCGACTTCGCCATTGCTCAGCAGGGCGAAGGTGTAGCCGAGATCCTCATAGCGCCAGACCTCGCCGGCGATTCCGAGGTGGCCGCCGTCGTGGCCGAGAATGCGATGACCGTTGATGGAGTCCACCATGACGCCGAGGCCGTAACGGAGGCGGCCCAGATCGAACAGGCCGGTGGTCGCCGCCCTCTGCATGCGGGGCGACAGCAGCCGACCGTCCGCCAGGGCGGCCATGAAGATCGACAGGTCCTGGACGGTCGAATAGCCGCCGCCGCCCGGATTGCCCCTGAACTGGTTGACGAAGACATTCCTGCGCCAGGCGCCGGGCGTCGTCTCGTCGCGGGTGTATCCGTCGGCGCGGTTCGGAACGACGAGGTCGAGCGGCCAGTAGCCGCTGCCGGTCATGCCCAGAGGCTGGAAAACGGTGCGCCCGATGTGGTCGGCGTAGGCCTCGCCGGTCAGGGCCTCGATGATCAGGCCCAGCAGCACATAGCCGCCGTTGGAATAGCCGGTCCGCTCTCCGGGCGTGAACTCCAGCGGCTTGTTGGCGAACAGGGGCAGGAAGTCGCGGGTCTCGACGAAGGCCTGGGACGGCTTTTCCGCCATCTCTTCCCAGTAGCTGCTGACGCCGGAGCTGTGGGACAGCAGCTGACGGGCCGTGACCTGTCCGGCGATGGCGGGGGCCGGATAATCGGGCAGGTAGCGCAGGATCGGGGCATCGAGATCGATCCGCCCCTGCTCCGCCAGACGCAGCACCGCCGTGGCTGTGAACATCTTGCCGATGGAGGCGATGTTGAACCGGGTGTCGATGCGGTTCGCCACGCCGAACCCGCGATCCGCCTCCCCCACCGCGCGCTGATAGACGATCCGGTCGCCGCGCTTCAGCATCAGGGCGCCCGAGAAGTCCGCATCGATGATCGCCTGCTCCACGGCGGCGTCCAGTTGCGCGGCGATGTCGGGGCCTCCGTCACGCGCCAGTGCTGAACCGGCCCAGCCCAGCGCACCCAGCCCGGCGGCCGCGCCCACCACTCCCCGTCGTGTCATCCGACCGCCCATGTCATGCCCCTTACGCAACAATGTAGGTGCCTACATATATTAGAGACAATGGACGGCGCAATCCCGCGGATTGCCGATGTCCCGGATCAGTTGCGCGTGACGCCCGCCAGCCCGTCCCATGCCAGCATGGCGGCGCGGGCGGTGGCGTTCAGTTCGTCGGGGCCGGCGCCTTCGCGGGCGCGGAAGGTCATGCCCTGCTGGACCGTCAGGTAGAAGGCGGCGATGGCGGCGGGATCGGCGGTCGGGGCGATCTCGCCCGCGGCCCGCGCTGCCTCGAGCCGGTCGCGCATCGACGCCATCGAATCCGTGCGCACCTGCTTCACCTCACTGCAGGCCTTGTCCGGCAGGGCGTCGGGGTTGACGCCCGACAGGGCCAGAAGACAGCCCTGCGGCCGCCCGCACTGGCCGCTGACGGCGGCGGTGGCCAGCAACAGGCCCTCGACGGCCTCGCGCGCCGTGGGGGCGTCGCGCATCGAGGCCCACAGGCTCGCGCCCTCGGTCTCAGTGTAGAGCCGGACCGCCTCACGGAAGAGATCCTCCTTGCTGCCGAAGGCGGCGTAGAGGCTGGGCGCATTGATGCCCATGGCCGAGGTCAGGTCGCTCAGGGACGCGTCGGCATAACCCTTCGACCAGAACACCTTGAGGGCGCTGGAGAGGGCTTCGTCGCGATCAAAATTGCGGGGACGTCCCGCCATGGCGGCTTCCGGACCTTATTTTGGAATAGTTGATACATAATCCCTTGCGCGGATCAGGCAAGCGTCCCAGCTATTCTGTACCAATCGATACAGATTGGCGACCGCTTCCAAGGATCATCGAAATGACCGCCTCTCTCCCCCTCTCCGGCAAACGCGCCCTCGTCACCGGCGGCAGCCGCGGCATCGGCGCCGCCATCGCCAAGCAGCTGGCCGCCGACGGCGCCGACGTCGCCATCACCTATGAGAAGTCCGCCGAGAAGGCCGAGGCGGTCGCCGCCGAGATCCGCGCCCTCGGCCGCAAGGCCGTGGTGGTGCAGGCCGACGCCGGCTCGACCGAAGGCCCGCAAAAGGCCGTGGACGGCGCCGTCGCCGGTCTGGGCGGCCTCGACATCCTGGTGAACAACGCCGGCATCGCGGGCGAGTCGATGTTCGCCGACCAGTCCATCGACCAGATCGACGCCCTGCTGAACGTCAATGTGCGAGGGGTCTTCCTGACCTCGAAAGCCGCCCTGCCCCACCTCGGCGACGGCGGCCGGATTATCTCGATCTCGAGCGTGCTGGCCCACCGCGTGCCCTTCCCCGGCGTGACGGTCTACTCGGCGACCAAGTCGGCGCTGGAGGCCTTCACCCTGGGCCTGTCGCGTGAGCTGGGACCGAAGGGGATCACTGTCAATCTGGTCAAGCCGGGCGCGACCGACACTGACATGAACCCCGCCGACGGCCCGAACGCCGCGGGCCTGCTGGCCGGCATTCCGCTGGGCCGATTCGGCCAGCCGCAGGACATCGCCTCGGCGGTCGCCTTCCTGGCCGGACCGGGCGCGGGCTTTATCACCGGCACAAGCATTCTGGTCGACGGCGGCATCGGGGCCTGAGGGCGTCCCGTCCGGAGGCGGCGGCCCGCCTCCGGACGCCAGTCCACGGCCATCAAACCGCCGCCTGCGTCGCCTAGTGATTTGCCCTGAAGCCGCGCGGTCGCTACATCCCGCGGCAATCTCCCCATTCGATCGAACGACAGGGCGCACCGCACCTCATGGCGCAGCAATATATTTTCCAGATGCAGGGCCTGACCAAGGCCTTTCCCGGCGGCAAGAAGATCTTCGAGAACATCTGGCTGAGCTTCTATAACGACGCCAAGATCGGCGTCGTCGGCGTCAACGGCTCGGGCAAGTCCACCCTGCTGAAGATCATGGCCGGGCTGGACAAGGAGTTCAGCGGCGAGGCCAAGGCGGCCGACGGCGTGAAGCGCGGCTATCTAGAGCAGGAGCCCCAGCTGGATCCCGCCCTGAACGTCCGCCAGAACGTCGAGGCCTGGTGTGAGGAGAAGCAGTGGGTCAACCGCTTCAATGAAGTGGCCGCCGAACTGGGCGAGAACTACACCGACGAACTGATGGAGGAGATGACCGCCCTCCAGGAGAAGATCGACGCCGGCGACGTCTGGGACATCGACAGCCGCATCGAAATGGCCATGGACGCCCTGCGCTGCCCGCCGGACGACTGGGAAGTCACCAACCTGTCCGGTGGTGAGAAGCGCCGCGTGGCCCTGGCCCGCCTGCTGCTGTCGAAGCCCGACATGCTGCTGATGGACGAACCGACCAACCACCTGGACGCCGAATCCGTCGCCTGGCTGCAGCACCACCTGGAGAATTTCCCGGGCTGCGTGATCCTGGTCACCCACGATCGCTACTTCCTGGACCAGGTCACCAAGTGGACGCTGGAGCTGGACCGCGGCCGCGGCCACCCGCACGAGGGCAACTACTCGTCGTGGCTGGAAGCCAAGCAGAAGCGCGTCGTGCAGGAGCAGTCGGAATCGGAAGCCCGCCAGCGCGCCCTCACCCGCGAACTGGAATGGGTCCGCTCGGGCGCCAAGGCCCGTCAGGCCAAGTCCAAGGCCCGTCTGGCCGCCTATGAGAAGATGGTCGCCGAGCAGGAAAATTCGGCCAAGGCCCAGTCCTTCGCCGTCATCCAGATCCCGCCGGGACCGCGCCTCGGCAACGTCGTGCTGGAGGTCGAGGGCCTGCAGAAGTCGTATGGCGACAAGGTCCTGTTCGACAACCTGACCTTCAAGCTGCCGCCCAACGGCATCGTCGGCGTCATCGGCCCGAACGGCGCCGGCAAGTCGACCATGTTCAAGCTGATCACCGGCCAGGAACAGCCCGACGGCGGCACCATCAAGGTCGGCGAGACCGTCAAGCTGGCCTATGTCGACCAGTCGCGCGACGACCTGAAGCCGGACGACACCATCTGGCAGGCCATCTCGGGCGGCACCGACATCATGATGGTCGGCAAGCGCGAGATTAACTCCCGCGCCTACGTCGGCTCGTTCAACTTCAAGGGCGGCGACCAGCAGAAGAAGGTCGGCCAACTGTCCGGCGGTGAGCGCAACCGCGTCCACCTGGCCAAGACTCTGGCCTCGGGCGGCAACCTGATCCTGCTCGACGAACCGACCAACGACCTGGACATCGAGACCCTGCAGAACCTCGAGGAGGCCCTGGAGGAGTTCGCCGGCTGCGCCGTGGTCATCTCCCACGACCGCTGGTTCCTGGACCGCCTGGCCACCCACATCCTGGCCTTCGAGGGCGACAGCCACGTCGAATGGTTCGAAGGGAACTTCGAAGCCTACGAGGAAGACAAGAAGCGCCGCCTGGGCGCCGACAGCCTGATCCCGAGCCGGATCAAGTTCCAGAAGTTCGGGCGCTAGTCGTCCGGCTTACCCTCCCCTGCCCCGGCCGCACGCCGGGACAGGGAAAGGCGGGAGCTCGCGAATTCCCCTGACGGGAGAGGATTGATCCCTCACCGGAATTTTTCGCGCGATCTTCAGACAAGCGTCGCCTTTGCGGTTGTCGGATACCCGCGATTTCCTCTAACGGTTTGTCGTTCAGGGGGATTCAAACATGCCGACTTACGAAGGTACCGGTGCGTCCGAAGGCATTCTCGGCACCGATCAGGACGACATCATCTTCGGCAACGCCGGTAATGACCAGATTTCCGGACGGGGCGGCAATGACCAGTTGCACGGCGGCGTCGGCGATGACGTCATCTGGGGCGACGACGGCAACGACCTGATCTGGGGCGACGACGGCAACGATATCCTGCACGGCGGCGCGGGCGCCGACACCATGTACGGCGGCTGGGGCGCGGACGGCTTCATCTTCAGCACTGGCGACACGCTTTACGGCGAGGAAGGCAACGACCAGTTCCGCCTCGATGTCGGCGGCAGCATGATCGGCGTCACCCTGGACGGCGGCTCCGGGTTCGACATCGTCAATCTCGAGAACATCGGCTCAGCGCTGACCATCCGCATGAACGACGCCGTCAACGGCGCCGTCTCGCTGCTGTCGATCGAACGCCTGCTCCTGGGCGGGTCCTTCGGGCACACGGTCCATGGCGGCTCGGGCGGCGAGGAGATCGTCGGCGGCCGGGGGGCAGACATCTTCTACGGCGGCGGCGGCGGTGATCGCCTCTACGGCGGCGACGGCGACGACATCCTGCGCGGCGAAGCGGGCGATGACTTCCTCGACGGCGGCATGGGCAACGACATCATCGAAGGCGGCGATGGGATCGACACCCTGACCCTCACCTTCATGAGCTATGCGTTTAGCATCGATCTCAGCATCACCGGGCCGCAGAATACCGGCTACGGCATGGACACCATCTCGGGCATCGAGGTGGTGATCGGCAGCGTCGCCTCGGACACCATTCGCGGCGGGGCCGGTAACGACCGGATCGAAGGCGGCGGCGGCAATGACGTGCTGGCCGGCGGGGCTGGCGATGACATTCTGATCGGCGGCGATGGGACGGACACACTCGACTACTCCCGCGCCGCCAACGGCGTGACGGTGTCGCTGGCGAACCAGGGCGTGGTCGACGCCGGCGCGGACGGCATCGACACCATCAGCGGCTTTGAATATCTGCGCGGTTCGAATTTCGACGACGTGCTGACCGGCGACAGCGGGCGCAACGTCTTCTGGGGCGGCGCCGGCGCAGACCGTATCGACGGCGGCGGCGACTGGGACGACGTATATTACAAGGGTTGGGGCCAGGCGGGCAGCGGTGACGGCGAACTGGTCACCGATATCTGGAGGGATATGGCCGGCGTCATCTATGTGCGCACGGGCGACGGCAAGCTCGACACCCTGATCAACATCGAGACGATCTGGTTCGAGAGCACCTACAGCTACTACACGGCGACGAACATCGGCATCATTCACCAGGGCGGAGCCGCGGCCGAAACCTTCTACGGCGGGTCGGGCATGGACACCCTGCGCGGCGGCGGCGGCGACGACATCATCTACGGCGGCCCGGCCGACGGCTCCTACGACCAGAACGACACCCTGTATGGCGAGGACGGCGACGACCGGCTGTTTGGCGGCGGCGGCACCGACACCCTGTACGGCGGAGACGGCAACGATCAGCTGACGGGCGGAGCCTTCGGACGCAACCAGCTGTACGGCGGCGCAGGCGACGACACCTATTACCTCGGCGACAACGAATACACGTCGGACTCGATCTTCGAGGACGTCAACGCGGGGATCGACACCATCGTCCTCAGCGGGCGGAGCGCGGGTCTGGCGGCGAACGTCGAGAACCTGGTCTGGATCGGTTCGCTCGGAAACACCGGAACCTACGTCTATCAGGGCGTCTACGGAAACAATCTCAACAACATCATCACCGGCAACATCGCCGACAATTTCATGTCCGGCGAAGGCGGCGCGGACGTGCTGCACGGCGGGGACGGGAACGACATCCTCTGGGCTGAAACCCGCAGTGAATACGACAACGTCGCCGTTGGTAACGACACCCTGAACGGCGACGCCGGAAACGACACCCTGTACGGCGGCCGCGGTAATGACCAGCTCAACGGCGGCGCGGGCGACGATATCGTCAAGGGTGGCTACGGGGTCGACACCATCACGGGCGGCGACGGGATCGACACCCTGTCGGGCGGCGAGGACAATGACGTCATCTCCGGCGGCGCAGGCAAGGATACGCTCAACGGAGACCAGGGCGATGACCGCCTGACCGGCGGTCTGGGCGACGACATCCTGGACGGCGGGTTCGGCAACGACGTCGCCGTGTTCTCGGGCCTGCGATCCGCCTACACCATCTCCGTCCAGGGCGGGATCGTGACGGTGACCGGTCCGGACGGGGTGGACACCCTGACCAACATCGAGCGTCTGGTCTTCAGCGATCAGGAAATGAGCCTGGCCGGCCTGGTCGGCACCCCCGGCGCAGACACCCTGCAGGGCACCGCGGGGGACGACCATCTGTTCGGCGCTGATGGTAACGACATTCTCATCGCCAGCGCCGGCAACGACATCCTGGATGGCGGCGCCGGCACCGACACGGTCGACTACCGCAATGCGACCGGCGGCGTCACCGTCGACCTGACCCTGACCACGGTCCAGAGCGTCGGCGGCGGCATGGGATCTGACCGGCTGGTCTCCATTGAGACAGTGCTCGGCTCCGCCCATGCCGACCATCTGAGCGGCGGCGCAAACTCCCGTCTGGATGGCGGAGGCGGCGATGACGTCCTGACGGCCCGGGAGTACCACGTCTCCATGATCGGCGGCGACGGTTCGGACACCCTCGTGTTCAACCCCACAACGCCGCTCCCGACAGGCTGGTCCGCCGGTTTGGTCATCCAGGGCGGGGCAGGCTCCGACACACTGGATATCAGCGGGGACACGCTCGGTATCTGGATGGGCCTGTACGGCTCGGAACTGACGCTGCGGTTCGGCGATCAGTACTCCGGCACCTCCTATGCGCTGAGCGGGCTGGAACGGTATCTGACCGGTTCCGGCAATGACACCATCATGCTGACGAACCACACCAGCACCGTCCATGTGGATGCGGGGGCGGGCAACGACACGCTCTATGGATCGCAGCTTTCGAGCTCGGTCCTGCACGGCGGCGACGGCAACGACACCATCGGGGCAGGCTCGGACTTCTACACCGTCGGGCGCGGCGGCGCGGGGAACGACCGCCTTTACGCCAACGAGAACTCGGACGTTTACGGCGATGAGGGCGACGACACCTTCAGCTTCGCCGGCGCCGTGCCGACCACGGGGGCCTACGCCCTGATGGACGGCGGATCCGGTTCGGATACGCTGCAGGTCTCCGGCCAGCAGACCGTCAATCTGACGACCGGCTTCTATGGCGTCGGAACCAACCGACTGGCGGCCCTGACCTCGATCGAGAATGTCACCGTCGTCCTGGGCTACAGCGGAAACGGCGGTCCGATCACCGGCAGCGATGTCGCCAACGTCATGACGGCCCAGTCGTTGGACAGCCAGGTCTACAGCGTCAGCTTCTCGGGCATGGGCGGCAATGACGTGCTGAACGGCGAACGGGGCGCCGACGTTCTGGATGGCGGCAGTGGCGACGACCTGATCACGGGCGGCGCGGGTAATGACACCATCACCGGCGGAACGGGCGTCGACACGGCGGTCTACACGCGTCCCCGGTCCGCCTACACGATCACGGTCAACGGCTCGACGGTGACGGTCAGCGGCCCCGAAGGCACCGACACCCTGACCGGCATCGAATGGCTGCAATTCGCCGACCAGCGGGTCGAGATGATCATTCCGATCATCCTGACCGGCGGCGCAGGGGCCGACACCCTGACCGGCGACATCCTGGATGACGTCCTCGACGGCGCCGGCGGCAACGATATCCTCCACGGCGGCGCGGGCAATGACTCCCTCACCGGCGGCACGGGCATCGACCAGATGTATGGCGGTGCGGGCAATGACATCATTCGCGGCGACGCGGGGGACGCCCTGAATGGCGAGGACGGCGACGACACCCTGGTCTTCACCGGTGGCGGCGCGGCGACCGGAGCGATCGTTTCCGGCGGCGCGGGCATCGACACCGCAGTGCTGCGCGGGGCGTCGAGCACGACGGATCTGGCGGCGGGAACCGCGACGGTCGGCGGGACGGCCGTGGGCGTCTATGCGGTTGAGAATGTCCGCGTCGAGGGAACCGGGGCCGGGTCGCACACCGTGCGCGGCAACGGCGGGGCCAACCGCTTCGAGGTCAGCGCCCAGGG